>NZ_DBBS01000015.1:230-211956 GCF_002292295.1 Sphingomonas sp. UBA978 | reverse complement strand
CTATAGCCGCTCAGAGATCGCGGTCTAGCGGCAACCGATCCTCCATGGCCTTCGAGAAGCCCTGCACTATAGCCGCTCAGAGATCTTGGTCTAGCGGCGACCATCTTCGTGCCGATCCCAAAAGTCACAATACTATAGCTGCTCAATGGGCGGGGCGGTGGCGACGGGGCTGCCGATGCGACGGTACTGCCATTTGGAGCGCGGGTAGCGCGCATGCGGCGTTGTTCGCCTCGATCGGCGACGGTATCCGTGTCCGATGAGCGAGAGGATCGATTATCCGCGTGCGGCGGACCTGTTCAACGATCTGGAGCCCGATCCGCCCAAGCGCTGGACCGAGATCGGGCCCGGGCTGGTCGTCGCGGCGCTGGCGACGATGGCGGCGGGGTTCGTTGCGGACCATTATAGCGCGCCGCTGACGCTGATGGCGCTGCTGATCGGGCTGGCACTCAACTTCCTCGGCAGCGAGGCAAGGATGGCGTCGGGGCTCAGCTTCGCGTCGCGGACGCTGCTGCGCTGGGGGATCGTGCTGGTCGGGGCGCGGGTGACGATTGCGCAGATTGGGGGGCTGTGGCCATTTACATTGTTCGCGGTGGTGGTGATCCTGCTGGTGACGCTGGCGGCGGGGGTGCTGGCCGCGCGGGCGCTGGGGCTGTCGACGGCGTTCGGGGCGCTGGCGGGCGGGGCGGTGGCGATCTGCGGCGCGTCGGCGGCGCTGGCGCTGGCGACGACATTGGGCGAACGGCGGGTCAACCAGGCACAGCTGGCGCTGGTGCTCGTCGGTATCTCGGCCGCGAGCGCGACGGCGATGTTCTTCTATCCGTTGATCGCGCATGCGGTCGGCCTGTCCGATGCGCAGGCGGGGTTGATGCTGGGCGCGTCGATCCACGACGTCGCGCAGGCGATCGGCGCGGGCTATTCCTTTTCCGACCATGCCGGCGAGGTGGCGACGATCATCAAGCTGACCCGCGTCGCGCTGCTGGCGCCGGTGCTGGCACTGCTGACGCTGTTTTTTCCGGCGTCTGGCGGCGCGAGGACCAAGCTGTCGGTGCCCTGGTTCGTCACCGGATTCTTCGTGGTCGCGGCGGTCAATTCGGTCGTGCCGGTGCCCGCGGTGATCGGCCGGTCGGCGCAGACGCTGGCGACCGCCTTCCTCGCCTGCGCGGTCGCGGCGACGGGCATCCGCGCGCCGATGCAGGCGCTGCTCGGCACCGGGATCAAGCCGCTGCTGGTCATCGTGGCGTCGTCGGCGGTCGCGCTGGCGCTGTCGTTCGCCGCGGCATTGATGCTATTCTGAGGCGTGGGAGGGACGAGTCGCATGGATAGCCTGAACGCCTGGCTGGCGAGCCGCACCAGCCGCCGTCGCCTGCTCGGCGCCGCCGCCGCGGCGGGCGTGGCGGTGCCGGCGATCGCGCAGCAGCTGGTCGACCTGCGCCTGCCCGGCGGCAACGGCGAACGGCCGTTGACCGGCGCCTTTCCGGGCAAGGGGAGCATGATCCTGCAGCGCACGCATCCGCCGCTGCTGGAAACGCCGATGGCGGTGTTCGACCAGTCGGTGTTCACGCCCAACGACCGGTTCTTCGTGCGCTGGCACTGGGCGGACATCCCGACCACGATCGACGTCGAGCAATTCCGGCTGAAGGTGTTCGGTCACGTCGACCGGCCGCTGTCGATCAGCCTCGCGCAGCTGCTGCGCCTGCCCCGGGTCGAGCTGGCGGCGGTTAACCAGTGTTCGGGCAACAGCCGCGGCCTGTTCCAGCCGCGCGTGCCCGGCGCGCAATGGGGCCATGGCGCGATGGGCAATGCCAAATGGCTGGGCGTGCGGCTGCGCGACGTGCTCGATCTCGCCGGGGTGAAGGCGGGGGCGGTGCAGGTCCGCTTCGGCGCGCTGGACAAGCCGGCGGTGCCGGGCGCGCCCGATTTCGAAAAGGCGCTCGCCATCGACCATGCCCGCGACGGCGAGGTGATGATCGCGTTCGGGATGAACGGCGAACAGCTGCCGCTGCTCAACGGTTTCCCCTGCCGGCTGGTCGTGCCGGGCTGGTATTCGACCTATTGGGTCAAGATGCTCGACACGATCGAGGTGCTGCCCGCCGCCGACGCGGGCTATTGGATGCAGAAGGCATACAAGATCCCGACCGCACCGCATGCCGACGTGACGCCGGGGGCGAAGGATTTTCCGACCGAGCCGATCAACCGGATGATCCCGCGCAGCTGGATGACGAGCCTGCCGGAGGGGCAGGTGGTCGCGCTGGAGCCGTCGATCCCGGTCGGCGGGATCGCGATGGGCGGCGATTGCGGGGTCGCCAAGGTCGACGTGTCCTCCGACGGCGGACGGACGTGGTACCGGACGACGCTCGGCCCCGACGAGGGGCGCTACGGCTTCCGGCGCTGGGACGGGCGTGTCCCGGTGCGGCGCGGCGCCAATGCGATCCTGACGCGCTGCTGGAACACCAAAGGCGTCGCGCAGCCGATGCGGCCGATCTGGAACCCCGGCGGGTTCATGCGCGGCAACATCGAAACGACGACGATCGTCGCGGCCTGAGGAGGAACGGCATGAAGTCCCTATCCGCCGGATGGATCGCAGGCGGCGTGATCGGCATCGCCGCGATCGCGCTGGTCGTGGTCGGCAGTCCGGGCAGCCGCACGCGGCCGGCAGCAACGCCGGCCATGGCGCCGGTCGCGGCACCAGGCAGCGTCGCGGCCAACGGCTTCACGCTCGCCTCGACCAGCGTCGTGCTGCCGGCGGAGGCGGCGACCTTTCCCGCCGGGCCGCATGCCGACGCGGTCAACGCCCATTGCACCGCCTGTCACTCCGCCAGCATGGCACTGACCCAGCCGGCGCTGTCGGCGGACCAGTGGAAGGCCACCGTCACCAAGATGCGCGAAGTCTACAAGGCGCCGATCGCCGAGCAGGACGTGCCGGCGATCCTGGAATATCTGACCGCGATGCCCGCGCAGCGCGCGGCGCGCTGAGGCAAGGGAGCGTCGATACGTTTCGTTTGAACCCGTGCTGGCGGGGGGCGTCATTGCGAGCGTAGCGAAGCTATTCAGGGCAGGGCGGGCGGCTCTGGATTGCTTCGCTACGCTCGCAATGACGGGAGGGGGACGGGGACTGGGAGGGGAATGGCCGGCTCAGACCATTATTCGGAAGGAACCCGTCAGCCCGCATAGGCCTTGATGAGGTCGTAGAGATAGTCGCGGCCGGTGTAGACCGCCTTGACCAGCGCGCGTTCGTTGAGGCCGTGGGTGCCATTGCCGTCGGGATCGCCATAGAGGCCGGGCGGGCCGTAGACCGGGATGCCGATCGCGCCGAGATAGATGCCGTCGGTGGCGCCGGTCGACATGGTCGGGGCAAGGGGGACGCCGGGATAATATTTCGCCAGCAACGTCTCGGCGGGCTCGAGGATCTGCGGGTTGAGCGGCGGCGGCACGGCGGCCGGGCCGCGATCGTCGGTCTGCGTCACGGTCATGCGGGGATCGTCGATCACCTTCGCCAGCGTATCGCGCACCGCCGCAGCGGATACGCCGGGAAAGATCCGGCAATTGACGTTGACGCCGGCACGCTGGGGCAAAGCGTTGTTGGCGTGGCCGCCGTCGAGCAGGGTCGCGACGCAGGTGGTGCGCAGCATGGAATGATAGCTCTTGTCGGCGTTGACCGTCGCCTCCGCCGCCTTGTCCGTCGGATCGGCGGCGATGGCCATCATCGCCTGGCCCATGGCGTCGCCGCGCGCCTTGCCGGCGATGCGGAAATAGGCGCGGGTCGTGTCGCTCATCTGCACGGGGAAATCGTAGTCGCGCAGTTTCACCAGCGCATCGGCCAGTTCGTAGATCGCATTGTCGCGCACCGGCGCGGAACTGTGCCCGCCGGGATTGGTCGCCTCCACCCGGTAATTGACCGCCGCTTTTTCCCCGACGTGCATGTTGGCGATGACGAGGCGGCCGTTGCCGTCCGAGCGGCCGCCGCCGCCCTCGTTGAGCGCGAATTCGGCGGCGATCAGCTCGGGCCGGTTCTTGGCCAGCCATTGCGCGCCGTTGAAGGCGGTGCTCGTCTCCTCGCCGCAGGTCAGCGCGAGCTTGATCGTCCGTTTGGGGCGGTAGCCGCTTTGCTTGAAGCGGATCATGGAGTCGATCCAGACCGCGTCCATCGCCTTCATGTCCTGCGTGCCGCGACCGTAGAAATAGCCGTTCTCCTCGACCATTTTATACGGATCGCGCGTCCAGTCCTCGCGCTTCGCGGCGACGACGTCGATATGGCCGAGCAGCAGCAACGGCTTCGCGGTCGTCGACGTGCCGGGCAAAGCGACGACGAGGCCGCCGTCCTTCGGGTGTTCGGGCGTGGCGAAGGGGGTGATCTGCGCGTCGGTATAGCCCGCCGCCTTCAGCCGGACCGCGACCTTGTCGGCGAGCGCGGTGCAGCTGCCGGTGGTGATGCTGGTGTCGGTTTCGACGAGTTCCTGATAGAGCGCGCGGAAGCTCGCCTGATCGGGGCGCAATTGCTGCGCCTGCGCGGCGGCGGGCAGCGCCAGTGCCAGCGTTCCCGCCATCCATCGCCACATCCGCGTCATCCTGCGTTCCCCATATCCTGCCTGTCGCCGCACTATGGCGCGACGGGGGGCGGGCGGGAAGCGGGAACCGTCCCGTCGGACCTAGGCGTCGCGATCGGGCGGGGGGCGCTGGTCGGTCAGGCGTGGCGGGCCGGCACGCCACCGGCTCATCAGCACGCGGACGAGGCCGCCCTTGCGGAAATAGGCGTCGTGCCAGGCGGCGGCATGGCGGCGTCGGAGGCGCCGGTCCCAGTAATAGACCGGGACGATCGCGAGCAGCAGCAGCGCGAGGACCGCGAGGGCGGCGTAATCCATGCCCGAGAGATGCCGCCAGACCATGCGCCGTTATAGGCGCAGGATGCGAGCAAACCCAAGCGCCTAGCCGACGATCCGGAACGTATAGCTATAGTCCGTCTGCGGCGCCCCGTTGACGCCGGCGATCCGCACCGTATAGGAGGTGCCGCGTTGCAGGCCGGCGACGCGCCACTGGACGTTGTTGGCGAGGCCATAGCCGTCATTGTCGCTGCTGACGTCCGACACCGCCAGCGTGCCGGCGGGGCCGGTGACGGTGATCGTCGCGCGGCCGAAGCCGACATTGGCATTGGCGCCGAACGTGCCGGTCGTGCCCGCGACGACGCTGAACGACAGATAGGCAGACAGGTCGAAATAGCGCGCGGGATAGTCGCCCGACGGATAGGCGACATAGGCGGGCAGCCCGGTCGGCACCGGTCCGCCGGCGGCGAAGTTGAACACGCGCATGGACGCGGCGCTGGCGCGGCTGCCGTCGGGCAGGACGAGCGCGACGCGGCCATAGGAGGTCTTGCCGAGGAAGGGATTGAGGATCCAGCGGCGATGGCCGATCGCGGCGCTGCCGCCCTCGGTCAGCCACAGGCCGAGATAATCGTCCTCGCTGTTGAAGCCGAGCCCGGTGCCCCAGCCGCCGACGAGGTTGCTCGATCCCGCCGCGGTAGAGCCGCCGGCGGTGTAGCAGGTCCAGTCCGCCGAGGGGGTATGGCTGAGCCGCTTGGCGACCGCCATCATCAGCGACGATTCGGCCTCCTGCGTGTCCTCGAAACCGGAATAGGTGACCGCGGGCAATTGGTGCAGCGCGCGGATCGCGTTGAGGCGGGCGAGGAAGTCCGCCTTGACGCTCGCCTTGAGCGTGCCGGCCCGGCATGTCGCCGCGTCGGGCTGCACGTCGTAGAGCGCGGCGGCGGCGGCGCTCCAGCTGGTCGGCGTCGCGACCGGCGTGGGGGTGGGCGAGGCGGCGGGAACGGGCGTCGGCGTGGCGGTCGCGGTGGGCGACGGTGAGGGCGTCGGCGTCACCGTGCTGACGACGGGTACGGCCGCGCTGCCGCCGCCCGAATTTCCGCTGCCGCCGCATCCGGCAACGGCGATCAAGGCCGCGAGCGCGGCACCGCATTTCCACTTGGACATCGTCGCCGATTACGCGCGAAGTCGTTAATTTTTCAGAACGAACCGGGCCGGGTATCGCCAAGGCGACACCCGGCCCCGACCGGATCAGAAGTTGATCGCGGCGCGTGCGTAGAGGAACCGGCCGTTGAAGCCGAACGGCGAGAACCCGCTATAGGGCAGGAACTGATAGGTCGCCGGATAGCTGCCGCCGACGGTCGTCGGGCGCAGGCCGAACGGCCGGCGATCGGGATAGACGTCGAACGCATTGTCGACGCCGAGCGTCAGCTGCACGCCCTGCAGTTCGTAGCTGAGCGAGAAGTCGGTGATCCACTTCGGGCGGAGCACCTGGTCGTCCGGCCCGAGCGCGGTCAGGCTGGTCGCGTCGGCGCCGAGCGGCGCGGTGGTTTCCGGCGAGATCACCGTGCCGTAGCGCGTCGTCCGCGCCGACACGCCGACGCCGGCGATCTTGCCGTCGGTCGCCAGCACCACCTTGGTCCGCGGCTGGCCGCGTTCGAAGCGGATGCCCTCGACCCGGCCGAACAGTACGAGGCCCGGGATCTGCGCGAGCGGGCCGAGGTTGTTCAGCCGCTTGTCGATCTCGTTCTTCGTGTAATTGTACGCCGCCGAGAAATTCCACGCGCCGAGCCCGCCCAGATTGGCGCGATAGGTGGCGACCGCGTCGACGCCCTGCGTCGTCGTGTCGAGGCCGTTGATGAAGAAGCGTGCCGCGCCGACGTTGCTGAAGCCGTTCGCCGCCAGCACCGCCTGCACCGCGGTGTTCTGCGCCGCCGTGCCGACGCCCGCCGCGCCGAGGTTTTCGGACAGGACGACGCGGTCCTTGATCTTGATGTGGAAGTAATCGACCGTGACGTTGAAGCCGCGGAACGGATTGAGCGTCGCACCGCCCGAGAGGTTGAGCGACTTTTCGGGATCGAGCGGCTGCGAGCCGAGCGCGCGGGCGACCGGGCTGCTGACCGGCACCGTCGACACGTCGACCGGGACGCCGGCGAGGAAGTTGGTCGAGGTGGTGGTGAAATATTGCTGGTGCAGCGACGGTGCGCGGAAGCCGTTCGACACCGAACCGCGGATCGCGAAGCCCTGTACGAATTCGTAGCGCAGCGCGAGCTTGCCGTTCACCGTGTCGCCGAAGTCGCTGTAATGTTCGTAGCGGCCCGCGGCGGTGGCGGTGAGGCCGGTGAACAGATCGGCGTCGAATTCGACATAGCCGGCGAAGCTGTCGCGGTTGACGTTGGTGCGGGCGGAGGCGGGCAGGCCGCCAAACCCTTGCGCGCCCGCCGCGGCGGCACGGCCGGGGAAGGTGCAGGCGTTGTTGTTGCCGGGCAGGCCGCCGAGCGCTCTGCAGTTGTCAGCGGGCGTGGTCCGCGCCGCCACGAACAGCGGGCCGGTCTGGTAGGACTGGGGGTCGCCGGGCGTGATCTCGTAGATCTCGTGGCGATATTCGCCGCCGAAGGCGAAGGATAGCGGCCCGGCGAGGCCGGCGTCGAACTGGCGCGACAGGTCGGCGTTGGCGAGCACCTGGGAGAAGGCGAGGCCGCCGGCGTCGAACGAACGCTGGCTCGTTGGCCCGAAGGACACGTTGACGCTGTCCTCGGTCCGGTAGTTCAGCTCGTTGCGGCCGAAGCCGAGCGAGAAGTCGCCCTTGAATCCGGCGAGGTCGGCGCGGATGCCGCTGGTCACCGACATGTCGTCGATGTTCGACTGGATCTTGGGCAGATAGCCGTCCGGCGTCAGGCCGACGAAATTGCCGTTGGTCGGTGCCGTGCCGGGCAGCAGCACGGAAAAGTCGCGATTGGTCGCGGCCGATTGCTGGCGGAAGTTCGCCGCCGACAGGCCGTCGCGATGGCCATAGGTGGCGAAGGCGTAGAATTCCGCGGCGCCGAGCGGGACGGAGGAGTTGATGAGGAAGTTGAAATCCTCCGTCTTCGCATCGCCGAAGCGGAAGTTGAGCCGGTCGAAGGTCGCCTCGCGCGGATCGAACGTCGTGCCGGTCGGGCGGATGTAATTGGGTCGCAGGTCGTAGCCCTGGCGATTGGTGAAGTTGCGGTCGCGATATTCGCCGGTGAAGTTGAAGAAGCCGCCGTCGCCGACCGGCAGGCCGACGTTGACGCCGAAGGTCGTGTAGATGCCGTCGCGCGCCTTGCGCTCACCCGAGCCGTTCGCCTGGAGGTAGCGCGGATCGGTGGTGTTGAGCACCGGCTGGCCACCCGAGGTGACGAGCCCGTCGAACGCCGACACGCCATCAAGCGTCGTCACGTATTTGCCGTAGCTCACCTGCGCCCGGCCGCCCGACGAGGCGGTCTTGAGCTGGACGTTGATGACGCCGGCGATCGCGTCGGAGCCATATTGCGACGAGGCGCCGTCGCGCAGCACCTCGATGCGCTGGATCGCGAGCGCGGGGATCATGTTCATGTCGACCGCCGCGGCGCCGCGACCGACGGTGCCGTTGATGTTGAGCAGCGCCGAGACGTGGCGGCGCTTGCCGTTGAGCAGCACCAGCGTCTGGTCGGGGTTGAGGCCGCGCAGCGTCGCCGGGCGGGTGACGTCGGAGCCGTCGGCGATCGACGGCTGCGGGAAGTTGAACGAGGGGACGAGCTGGTTAAGCGTCTTGTTGAGCTCGCCCGTGCCGGACGCCTGCAACGCGCTTTCGGAGATGACGTCGATCGGGACCGGGCTGTCCGAGACGGTGCGGTTGGCGACGCGGCTGCCGATGACGACGATCTGGTTGCCCGCATCATCCTCGGGCGCGGCCTGCGCCTCTGCGGTGGTTTCCTGGCTCGGAGCCGACTGGATGGTCTGTGCCGTCGCCGCATGCGCCAGCATCAGCATCGCCACGGGCAGCGACACGCCCGCGAGCAAGTTTCCACGCTTCATGATATTCCCCTTGTCCCTAAGCGGCTTGTTACCGCGTGGGTCGGCGACACTTTATGTCCTTCGCCGCCCCCGGCAAGCCGCGGGACGTCGCCCCGCGCGTTTGATCGCGACATGTTGCCGTGCTGCAACATGGCGCGCCGGACGCGGTCGTGCGGGGATCAGACGATCGCGTGGGGAATGAAGCGGGCGAGGTCGCGGGTGATGGCGACGTCGTCCTCGCGGATCGACATCGCGACCGGGGCGTCGCCGACGATCCACGATCCGATCACCGGCCGGTGGCCGCCGAAGTCGGGCAGGGGCGCCAGCGCCTGGACGATCGCGCCCTCCTCGCCATAGCCGCCCTCGGGGCCCCGCTCGACGCGTTCGCCGTCGACCAGTTCGATGTCCCAGCCCTCGCGCGAGAAGAACGGCTTGCGGGCATAGCGCGGGCCGATCTCCGCCACCGTCGCGGCATCGTCGGCGAAGGCCGCGGGGAGCAGATTCGGATGGCCGCGATGCCGCTCCCACAGCAGCGGCAGCATCGCCTTGTTCGACAGGATCGCCTTCCACGCCGGTTCGAGGAAGAGGGCGCGGGCGGTCGTCAGATGCGCGGCATAGGGTTCGCGCAGCATATCTTCCCAGGGATAGAGCTTGAAGATCGCGGCGATGATCGTGCCGTCCTCGTCGACGAAGCGGCCGTCGCCGTCGACGCCGATCCGCTCGACCGCGACGAACTGCGGATCGAGCCCCGCCTGCCGCGCGACATCCTCCAGATAGCGGACCGTCTGCCGGTCCTCCTGATGCTCGGCGTCGCTGGCGAAGTGGAGCAGGCTGCCGGGGGTGAGGATCTGCCGCATCCGGTCGATCAGCGCGTCGTGCAGCCGGTTGAACTGGTCGGCCGCCGCCGGCAGCGCGCCCGACGCGATCATATCCTCCAGCCACTGCCATTGAAACAGCGCCGTCTCGAAGATGCTGGTCGGCGTGTCGGCATTGTATTCCAGCAGCTTGGCCGGACCGTCGCCGCCATAGCTGAAATCGAACCGGCCGTACAGCGTCGGCGCGCGCGCCGCCCAGCTGCGCGCGATGACGTCGCGCTGGGCGTCCGGGATCGCGAGCCGCTGCATCAGCGCCTCGCTGGTCGCCGCCTCGTTGACGAGGTCGAGGCACATGGCGTGCAATTCGCCGCTTGGCCCCTCGATCCGCTCCTCCACCTCGTCGAGCGAGAAACGGTAATAGGCACGCTCGTCCCAATAGCGCGCGCCATCGAGGTGGTGGAAGGTGAAGCCCATGCGCTCCGCTGTCGCCAGCCAGTCGGACCGTTCGGCGACGGCGATGCGCTCCATGTCGAGGGGCCCCTTATTCGCGCGGCAGCGCGCGGGTCGGATCGCCGCCGGACACCCGCGTGGCATCGCCGCCGTCCTTCGGCGCGGCGAGGCGGGCGAGGATGTCGTCGGCGGTGCTCGACCCTTCGAGCAGTCCGGCGTTGCGCAGCTTCGCGTCGAGATCGGCGCCGGTGCGCATGTCCTCCAGCTCGGCGGAGGCGCGGAACTTCTCGTCGCGGATCGCCTGCTGTTCCTTGATCCGCTTCAGGCTGTCCGCTGCGGAGCCCATCGACGAGATCGTCCCGCCATAGCTCGCCGCGACGCTCGCCTGCGCCTTCTGGACGCTTTCGTTGGCGCGGACGACCTCGACCTCGCGGCTCAGCGCCTGGATCTTGCCGTCCGACTGTTTGATGATGCCGCGGATCCGGTCCTCGGCGCTGCGCATGTCGGCGATCTGCGGTCCCTTGGTCGCGCCTTCGGTCTCGATCGAGGCGAGCCGCTCCGCGACCTCGCGGGCGAGGTCCATGTCGCCGCGCTGCATCGCGGCGCGCGCCGACGCCTCATATTTGTCGCGCTGCGCGGTCAGCGCCTCCAGCTCCTTCTCGATCAGCCGCCGCTTCGCGGTCAGCGTCGCGAGGTCGTCGCGCGCCTTGCCCTGCGCGGTCTGGGCGTCACGGATCTGCTGGTCGAGGATCACCAGCGCGCGCTTGTCGACGGCGGCCTGCCCGGCCTCGTGCGCGGTTCCTCGGACGAGAGTGACGAGTTGCTTCCACATGGACATGCGAACGTAATCCTTCAGGCGGCGAATGCGGTGCGCAGGTCACCGGCGGCGGAGATGGCGTTGTCGGCGAGCACGCGCAACTCCAGTGCGACCATCTCGATCGGCGAAGCTGCGGCCAGTTCGCCGATCAGCTCGTAATAGTCGCGCCCGTCGACCTCGGTGATCGCGAAATTGGAGAGCGGGACGACCTTCTGCGCCTTGAGCAGGAAGCGGTTGAAGGCGTCGACGTCCTGCTGTTCGTCGACCGGCCAGAGCAGCGTCGACACGACGATCTGGTCGCCCGCCGCACTCAGGAACACGGCGAGGTCGCCATGGTCGCGCATGGTGACGCGCAGCACGGGTTCATCGCCGGCGACCGCGTCCACCGCGAATTCGTCGCCGAACGCACGCAACGCCTCCGCCAGCGGCTCGATCGTCCATGTCTCGGCCAACATATCTTCCTTCATCGCCATAACTTGACACACCATGCACGACCACGCAGCACTTGCAACATGGGGGACCGCAATGGCGATGGTCGAGCGCCCGGGCGTGGCGGAGCAGGGACAGGCGTTTCGGCTGACGGCGGTGCTGCGCCGGCTGTACCTCGCCGCCAGCGAGTTGCATCCGGGCATCCTCGCCGGCCTGCTCGTCGCGCATATGGCGATCAGCTATGCGGCGTTGCGGCTGGCGGGCGAGGGGGAGCTGCGGCCCGCGGTCGCCTTTCTCTACTGGTATGCGACGACCGCCTCGACGGTCGGCTACGGCGACCTGTCGCCCAAGGGCGATGCCGGCCGGCTTGTGGCGGCATGCTGGATCATGCCGGGCGCGATCGCGCTGTTCACGACCGCGATCGCGCGCGCCTTTGCGGGCCTGTCGCAGCGCTGGCGCCGGCGGCGCATGGGCCTGGGGGATTATAAGGGCATGCAGGGCCATGTCGTCCTGATCGGGCACGAACCCGCCCGCACCGCGCGGATGGTCGCCGAACTGGCGGCGGACGGCCGGCGTGACGTGGTGTTGGTGGCGACCGACGATCTGCCGGGCGACGATCCCGCCTTCCGCTACATCCGCGCCGCCAGCCTGACCGCGCCCGCCGATCTCGCGCGGGCCGGCGTCGCCGCGGCGGCGCGCATCGTCGTCTTCGCACCGAGCGATGCCGAGACGCTGGCGGCGACGCTGGCGGTCACCGCGCTCAACGACCGCGCGCATATCGTCTGCTTTCTGCGCGACGGCGATACCGCGCGGTTGCTGCTCGCCCATTGCCCCGCGGTCGAGGTGGTGCTGACGCCGACGGTGGAGCTGGTGGTCAAGGCGCTGAGCGATCCGGGGTCGAGCCGCCTGCTCGCGCAGCTCGCCAGCCATACCGACGCGGGGGCGACGCTCTATGCGCTGCGGTCGACGGTGAGCGGGGCTTTCGATGAGGTCGCCAGCGGGCTAAGGGCGCGGGGCGCGATCCTCGTCGCCAGTTGCCCGGGCGACGGGAACACGCCACGGTTCGATCTCGACCGCCGGATCGCCGCCGGCGACCGTTTGTTCTACGTCGCCAGGGAGCGGCTCTCGTCATGATCTGGAAGTCCTTGTTCGGCATCGAAAATCGCCCCGCGACGGCGCGGCTGGCGGAGGTGCGCAACATCACGATCGGCCGCACCGTGCGGCTCGACCCGCTCGCCTGGCGGATGCTGGAGGACAGCGGGTTCCAGCTCGATCGCGACACGCTGGAGATCACCGCGCAGGGCGTGGTGCGGCTCGACGACGGCAGCCACGTCCATCGCTTCTACACCGACGACGAACTGATGCTGCAGGCGGTGAGCCAGCAGGCGGACGGATCGGATGCGGACGATTTCACGCTGTTCCGGTCGTGGACGAGCACCTATCCCGCCGATCGCGCCGGCAAGGAGACGTTCCTGCAGCGCATGTCCCGGCCGCATTGGGAGGAGGCCGGCCTGCCGCCGTTCCGCCGCTTCTGGTACGAGGGCGACGATCAGGACCAGCCGCCGGTACAGCTGTGGGAGGCGGTCTATTACGAACGCGACGCCGATCCGGTCAGCCATATCCGCCAGACCTGCATGCTCTATGCGCGCGACGTGAAGCCCGCGGGGACCGAGCTGCTGCTGGCGCTGGCGATGGAGCCCGAGGGCGGCGATTATACGCACGAGATCATGATCGGCCTGCCGCTCGGCCCGGCCGAATTCACTGCCTGAGGGGGTAGCATGGACTATTTCACCCACGTGTTCCTGTACGGGGCGGGACATTTCGTCCTGGCCTTCGGCGTCGCCTGCCTGTTGCTGGCGGTGTTCAAGCGCCTCTACCAGATGTCGACGCCCTATGACGAAGCGGGACTGATCGCGCAGGGCAACGTCGCCGCGGCGGTCGCGCTGGGCGGGGCGATCGTCGGTTTCGCGCTGCCGCTCGCATCGGCGCTGACGCAGACCGCCGATCCGGTCGAGTTCGTCGCCTGGGCGATCCTCGCCGGCATCGTCCAGGTGCTCGCCTCGCTGGTCGTGCGCCGGTTCGTGGTGCGCGACATGACCGCCCGGATCGAGGCGGGCAACGTCGCGAGCGGCACCTATCTGGCGGCGACCTCGATCGGCGTCGGGCTGCTCAACGCCGCCAGCATGACCTATTGAGGGGCGGAACGATGGACACCTTGCCACGCCGTCGCATGCGATCCGCGGCCGCCGGTCTGAGCGCGGTCGGCGCCGCCGCGATGCTCTCCGGCTGCGATCCCAGCCCCGAGGAGCTGTCGCGCAAGCAGTTCGGCCCGCCCACCGAGGTCGCGGCGTTCAGTTCGGTCGCCGAATGCGTCGCCACCCGCGACTATACGCAGCAGCAATGCGAGGCGGGGCAGCGCGCCGCCGCCAACGACGACAATCGCACGGCGCCGCGCTTCGCCGACAAGAGCGTGTGCGAGGACCAGTTCGGCAGCGGATCGTGCCAGCCGCGCACGGACGGCGGGCAGAGCTTCTTCTCGCCGCTGCTGACCGGCTTCCTGATCGGCCAGCTCGCCAATGGCGGCGGCTATCGCTACGGCGGCCTGTATCGCGACCGTCGCGACGACCGGTCGTACACCGGGTCGGGCGCATGGCTGTACAATGGCGGTTATGGCGGCCGTAACTACCGCTATCAGGTCGGTTCGAGCGCGATCACCGCGCCGGTGACGACGTCGCGCATCCAGACGCGCAGTTCGGTGGTGTCGCGCGGCGGGTTTGGTGGACGCTCGAGCACACGCGGCGGCTGGGGCGGCTGACGGTCCCGGCGTGGAGCCGACGGCGGACGGGTGACCGACGGCGCGCGTGACGTTCGCGCATGGCCGCATCACGCCCCGCCCGGCCGCCGCATCACCTGCGGCGGATGTCCCAGTGCGCGAACGATGGCGCGGCGCATCCGTTCGGGGTCGCCGAAGCCCGTCATGACCGCGATCCGCTCGATCGGTCCGCGCGAGTGCCCGGCCCGCTCGCGGACCGTCTCCAGCCATCGCACCGGCCGACCGGCTGTGCCACTGGCCTTCCGGCCCGCGGCCGCTCGGCCATCCCGGATCAGGCGATCTCGGACCGTTGCGAGGCCCGGCGGTGGTCTGTTGCGACAAGGTGGGGATAAGGCGATCGGGGGAGGGTGGTGGACGCACTTGGGCTCGAACCAAGGACCCGCTGATTAAGAGTTTGGCCCAACCGGCGTTAGCACAGGTTTGCAGAAAGCGGCATAGGCCCATAAGCCTCTGCAAATTAGCTATTTGTTGACGCTCCGCGGCTAGTGTAAGTTAGCGCAAGTTTGCTCTACCCTCTTACACTGGTCTTACACGAGGCGCCCTATGCCGAAGCTCAAGCTCACCAAAACGAATATCGACCGCGTGCGGAAGCCTGGCACGGGCACGGTCATCTATGTGGATACCGAGACAAAGGGGTTCGGCTTGCGCGTCACCGCGTCGGGCGCTGCCAGCTTCATCGTGCAGGGCATGATTGCGGGGCAGAGCAAGGAAGCCCGCATTACCATCGGGACCTACGGCGCATGGACGGTCGATGATGCACGCCGCCGTGCTGAGCAATACAAGCACCAGTTCGAGGACGGCATAGACCCGCGCGACGTGAAGAAGCAGGACGTGGCGATGCGCGTCACGCTAATGGACGTTTGCACGGCCTACACCTCGCGCCCCGGCAAGCTGAAGGCCAGTACGGCAGCGGAGTATAAGCGGCACGTCGAGAAGGTGTTCGCGGCTTGGAAGGACAAGCCTATCGTCAGCATCACCCGCGACATGGTGCAGGAGCGACATCGGGAACTCGTTGAAAATGGGCTGGATGGGAAGAAGGGCGCACCTGCGAGCGCCAACGCCGCATTCGTGACGCTTCGCATCCTCATCAACTTCGCCATGGACGAGTACCGCCGCCCTGACGGTGAACCCCTCATCGCGCACAACCCGGTTGCTGCGCTCAAGCGTCACTGGGCACCAACGGGGGATCGCACCGAACGCTACATCGACAAGCGGAAGGTGGGCGAGGTTTGGAACATGCTGACAGAGGCGCGCGCAGACCCGCGCAGCCGGGATGCGCTCGCCGGTATCGACCTGACAATCTTCCTTCTGCTGACGGGCGCACGTCGCGACGAAGCTGCCGCGCTGACATGGGATCGCGTGGTTATCGACGACCACGAGCCTGCCAATTCGCGCTGGCATCTGACCGAACGCAAGCGCGGCACCCCGATCTGGCTTCCATTGTCGTCGCAGGCCGCGGCGCTGCTCAGGCTGCGGATGCCCAAGCCGAAGGTGAATGACGACGACCCCGAGCCTAGCCCGTTTGTGTTTCCGTCGTGGAGCAAGGCCGGTCGGATCATGGACGCGCGCGCTGCGATGGAGTCGGTCAGCGAAGTCGCGGGCAAGCACCTTTCGCTCCACGACCTGCGCCGCACCTTCTCTAACATCGCCATGCGCGAATGCCGTGTCGAGAAGTTCAGGACCGACCTGCTCACGGGCCACAAGCCAAGCAAGGAGGACGTGACCGCTACCAACTACCTCGACCTTACAAATCTCGGGTGGCTCCACCCGGAGGTTCAGCAAATCAATGACTGGATCGAGCAACAGGGGGTGATCGCTGCCGCTGGCAACGTGGTGCAGCTGGCCCAGCGAGCGTGACGCACGCGCGGGGCCGCGCAGCCTCGCGCACATCCCCGATCGCACCACGCCGCCGGGTTAGGGAGGGCGGGGTAGTGATCGGGGCTGTAGCCGGCCTGCAGCCGAGAGGCGGTTCCGCCGGTCCAAATCGACCTTTTCGGCCGAAATCGCCCGATCAGACCGACCGCCGCTGAATCGCCCCCACCTCGGCTTAGAGAGAGAAAATCTCGGCGGGCTTGCCGACCCAACGCGCTCCCTGATCGGGACTGCTGACCCAGCATTTTATCCAACATTCGCCAGTTAGCCTGTGCTAACAATGCAGCGCAGTGCCGTAAACGGGGCACTCAAATCTACTGTTTACGCAACTGAGTCGGTGACGCGCAGGCATTTGGCCGAGGCCCCGAACACGTAGCCGGAGGGTGTTCCTCTGGTGCTGGTGACCACAGCTTGTCCCCCTGCTTGGCGCTCAACGAGCGGCAGGGACTTAGCTCGTGGAATCACCGCTATGACTCCCAAGGTTATCAATCACAACGACGCCGCCGCTATGATTGGCGTGACCCCCGCGACGCTTCGCTTCTGGCGGTGCAAGGGGAAGGGGCCGCGCTTCATCAAGCTGGGCGAATCCAAGCAATCGGGTGTCTGCTACGACCCCGCTGACATCGAGGCATGGAAGGCCGCGCGCAAGTTCGCGTCCACCAGCGCCGCGACCGTGAGCCACCCCGGCGATGCGTAGGCGCGCAGTCGCGAAGGGCGGCCGGATGCTTGTCCTCACCCGACCGCCCCATCCGAGAGTCCCGCATCCTCGTCCAAGGACCAGTGACATGCACACCATGCGACGGGCCGCCGAAGGTCCGCAATGCCCGAACATTTTGCGAGTAAATGCAGCGGCGCGTAAAAATTCGCCGAGTGCGGATGGCTGCGCGTGCAAATTGACTACCGCCCCCACCCTCGGCGGGGAGGGCGATCATGGCTGACCTCTCACGACTGGTGCCAGGTGCTGGCAGCGATGCACCTATGTCAGCGGATGAATGGGACGGTCTGCTGACGAGCATGAAGCTGCTAAAGGGCGTGGATGACATTCCCAAGCCCAAGCGCAAGCGCCGGGGTCAGCAGGAAGACGAGGGAGAGTTCAGCGACTATGTGCTGAGTCGCCCTGAACTGCATAACGTGGCGCTGTTCGGCATCCTCCGAGACATGGTGGACGCCGCGTGCGCCAACTCCGAAGCGGTAAGGCCCACCGTCGCCATCCACATCCTTGCCCGCTTCGCCGCCACCATTGGGCGCACCGCATACATTCAGATAGGCGATCAGAAGCGGCATCTTCGGATGAACGCGCTGATCGTCGGTCCAACCGCAAAGGGGCGGAAAGGCACCAGCACCGAAATGCCAAGTGAGATGTATCGCTTGATGGAAGCCCGGATGGTCGGGGGCGTGCCGCTTCGCAAGCTGACTGCACTAGCCACAGGCGAGGGGCTGATTCACATGGTCCGCGATCCCTTACACGATCACGAAGGCAACCTTCTGGACGGCGGCGTTGAGGACAAGCGCCTGCTTTTCGATGTCAGTGAGTTCGCCGGGGTGCTGGCACAAGCGCGGCGGGAGGCGGCGACCATCAGCACTGTACTGCGCGACGCCTTCGACGGGGTGAAGCTGGTGACGCCGACCAAGACGTCATTCTGCGAAGCGTCTGACACACATATCGTCGTTATCGGTTCAGTCCCGGAAACGGAGATCGTCAAGACGCTCACCAGCACCGACATAACGAACGGTCTCGCGAACCGCTTCCCGATGTTCTATTCGACGCGAGACAAGATCGTGTCGATGCCAAAGGCGACCGATCCGAAACTAATGGACCGCTTCGCGGAGCATCTTTCGTGGGCGATCTACGAGGCCAGCAAGCAAGCGCAGGTATGTATGGATGCAGACGCGCTCGACTATTGGGATGAGATTTACCACGCCCTCGAAGCAAAGACCCATCCGCCAGCCATAGCGGCACTATTGGCGCGCCAGAGCACCTACACCCTGATCTTCGCCGCGCTTTTGGCTCTGCTAAACCGACAGGCGGTGGTCAGTCGGGATCACCTCGACGCGGCGCTCGCGTGGGTGCAGTATTGGGAGGACACCACGCTATTCGTCTTCTCCAACGGCGAGCAGAACGAGCAGGCCATCAAGATGAAGGGTCTAAAGGACGAGATTGTTCAAGCAATAGCCACACTAGGCGGCGTCAAAGTTAAGCACAGTGATCTGGCAAACAAGGTAACGAACAAGTACCAAAAAGCGTGGCCGCTTGCGAAAGATGTGAAGTTCGCGATGGAGCTACTGGAGCGAGAGTCTCCGCCGCGCATCTATTCTGAAACTGTGGCCACAGGTGGGCGAGCTAGCAATCTCTACAGCTTGGGCCCGCAGGGCGACGAGTAGGCGCACACGGGGGATTAAGTGACTCGACCTGATGTCGGGCGTCGCCGCTTATTCCCCCTTGCCCCCGATCTTGGCCCCCGAGGCATACGGCAGATAAGCTACTGTAAAATAGCTTAATACCCTTTTCCCCCTTTTCCTTTCCCCTTACCTATTTCTCTGCACCTTCTCACCCCTCCCGCACATATATAGCGTGGCCGGGGTATTATGGGGAAACGGGGGTAAAGCGGCCCGCCGCCCTTTGTGGTTAGCCCTATGAAGTTCCGAGCCGCAAATCAGTAGTAAGACGGTCGATGCACAACAAAAGTGCAGAACTACTTGTTTTTATTGGGATCATATTGCGGACCTAAAGCGTGGTTAGGTAGCGTGTAAGGGCAGTGTATCTTTCATCCGATAGTAGAGGCCCAAATGTCCGATCAAATTGACACCCGCATTTCGCCAACGCTGCACCCTGGAATAGCTGGTGAGATTGCCGATTACGACGACGATACTCGTCCATTGCTCGGTGCGACGGAAACGGTAGTGCATGAAGCCTATCAGGCGCTGCAATCAATCCACGACGCGAAGGCGGGCGCGGCGAAGAACCCGACGCTGAACGAGTACGCCCAGCTTGTGGCGTTCGATACCCACGCGACCAAGGTGATGAACAAGGTCTATGGCTCGTGGTCGCGCACGGTCGATACGCTCAACGCCAATATCACGAAGCTGGAAGGCGAACTGAACGCGCCGGTCGAGCAGCGCGCCACGCAAAGCATGGCGTCGGAGATTCGCGCGCACTTCAAGGGCCTCAAGACCGACGGCGAGCGGATGGGCGCGCTTCGCAAGGCCATCGAGAATGGGGATGCTGTTACGGTCACCGCTGTGCTCGGCGGTCGCCCGTACCTGTCCGGCCTCGAACCAGACCTGCACGCCGAGTTCCTGCACGACTGGCACAACGCCCAGCGCCCGGTCGAAGCGAAGAAGCTGCGGGCCATGAAGGCGGCGGCTGACCTGCTGAACAACCGATACAAGCTGCTCACCAAGGCGGTGACCGAGGCGGTCGGTGACATCAAGATCTACGAGCCGTCGAAGGTGAACGGCGCTCCGATCCTCGTGAAAACGATCACCCCGGCGCAAGTGCGCGAACAGGTGAAAGCGTCAAACGCCGCATTCGCCGTCCCGGTCTGACCGTTCTTCTAATCAATTGAGGTAGTTCGATGACGACCGCAATCCAGCCCCCTTGGGGCACGGACTGGAAGCCTGCGCCTTCGCCTATTGCTGCCGAACCGCGCGGTCCCGGCAACCCCGCGTGGACACCCGGCTGTCCGTCACCGAACCCGCGAGGGCGACCGGCTGGCGTTCCCGACAAGCGTCTGCTGGCCACACAGCAGATGCTCGACGAGATGCGCAACATCATCGCCGTGCTCGTCGGCAAGGCGCTGGAGGGCGACACCAACGCCGCCAGCATCGTGTTGGCGAAAATCCTCCCCTCGGTGAAGGCGCAGGCAGAGAAGGTCAGCTTCGACTTCGATGCGTCGCTGCCGATCAGCGATCAGGTCGCCCAGGTGCTGGATGCCGTTGCCGCTGGCGCGGTCGCCCCGGACGTGGGGCGGCTCATCATCGACAGCATCAAATCGCTCGCGGACGTTCGGGCGACCGAGGAACTGGCCGCTCGGATCGAGGCTCTTGAGGAGGCCCGCGATGCCCGAGGGTAAAACCGAACAATTTGCGCGCCGCGTGCAAAAGTCGGCGATGCGAACCGGCGCAGCGCAGATCGACCCATACCCCCACGATAAAGGTCAGCCATGACGACGATAACCACACAGCGGAACCGCGTTCACGCCCATGCCATTGGCGACGACGATGTGTTCGTGCGCGTGTCGTGGATCGGGTACGACGAGGCGGGCAACCGCGTCCACCGCCACCTGCCATACCAGCCCATCAGCGACTATCAGGCGGCGGTGGATTGGGCGGTCAGCATGGCCGACAAGATGGCGCACCCGCTCCACGTCGTTCCCTTCAACGGCGACGACATGCTCGCGCCGGGGCGGTTCCTGCCGATCTGCGATGCCGTCGCTGCCATGACCGATCAGGAGCGCGGAGCCATGCGGCAGGTCGTGGTCACCACATGCGCCACCGTCATGCGTGACTGCGACGACCCTACTATCCGCGCCGAATGCTTTGACGTTCTGCGCCAACTCAAGGTGATCCACGATGAAGGCTGATATTCCCTTGTCCGAGCGCCAGCGTATGCGGGCAGACGAAGGCCGGGAGCTACCCGCTGCTCTCGTCCGCCGCCATGTTCAGGTGCTGGACGAGCAGCAAGCGATCGACGCGGTGCAGATCGCTATGGACGTGCGCAGCCCTGCGTTCCGATCGCTGGCTGATCGGCTTCGGGGCTAACCACAATGTCGCTCCGGGCGCTCCAACGTCGCGTCAGGCGCATAGAGGAAGCTCGGAAGCCGCGACCGTCGCCCATCGTGGTCATGTGCGGTACGTTCGACACCTTCGCTGACGCCGCATATGCCGAGGTCGAAGCCGGCACGCTGGCAGGGGAGTTCCTGCCGATCCTCGACATCCTGCGCGAGTGGGACGCGGGCGGTGTGTGGGTGCTGGCCCATGTGCGCTGACGGTGATCCCGCGTGGCTGGTAGGGTGGCAGCGCCAGCAAGATCAACCCCGGCCCGCGCCAACGCCCGCACCACGACCGCTCAAGCCAGTGGACGGGTTGCATGTGCCGCTCCGTATGCGCGGGCAGGCGGCGGCCATCGGGATTATAGAACCCGACCCTTGGCCGTTCGACGGGTGCAAGCGGCGGGAGCCGGTGATGGACGCGGACGACCCGCATCGTGTGGTCAGGAAGGTGGGATGGCACCGCTGCATGAAGTGCCGCCGTCCATTTTTCTCAGAGGACGTGCTGCGCCTGCGGCTCTGCTCGGGCGCGCAAGGATGCAGAGGCGACGAAGACAGATACTCATGACGAGGTTGCGGAAGTTTCCATCTTAGCTTCCGCGATGAGGGTTAAGGCCACCGACCCCTCGCCGACTAACATCGGGGCCAGCAGCGGGGGTATCGACTTTCCCGACTCTGACGCTGCCAGCACCCTGCGCCTTCGGGCGTGGGGTGCTGCTAAGACGGGCATCTAACGTCCAATTTGCGGCTCAGGAGCGGCAAACGATTCCGCTGCTTCTGTTTTTCTTCACGTCGACAACTGCGTGTAAGGACCATGTAAGAAGCGCCCTCAGCCTGCGCCGCGCCCGCGTTTCAATCCCACCGCTGATTTTTGAAGGCATCAGCAATGAGGGGAAGGTAACGGTTTACCTGCTCCAGATCGCTCGACTGTTCTTTCTCACTCAACGCGCCGTATTCCGTAGCCGCTTGCTTCTCCCAGCGACTTACTAGCGCAGCGGGAATCCTTAAGGAGCCATCCGGCTGCTTTTCACACTGCGCATGCATATACTTTTGCCAGTGCGACCAGCGCTCATGTTCGATGGCGGCTAGTTTCCCTGACAAGCCGTCGAGTACGGTATCAATCTTCGCTGGATCAACCATTCGCTAGATAAGCCCGCTCGCTACAAGTTTCCGGTAATGCTCGCCAAGCACGGTTAACTCGCACGATTTGCTGTGCATTGCCGCATGCCACATGTGTGTCTCGCCCACGGGGCGCACTAGGTTTACCTTCACGTATTTCTGAAGCACCGCAAAGACCGCTGTTTTCAGAGGGTCGGGGGGCGGGATTGCGAGGTCCGCTTTCTGTTCCTCTGACCGTTCCGGTTCATAGGCGGGATCCAACGGAAATTCGTAATCGGCGCGGGGGAAGTGCGTCGAGAGTGCCTGTAGGTCCGCGAGGGGTATGGGTGGCGTCGCTTTACGGAGCGAGACAAAAGTCTTCACGTTCGTCTTGAACATAGGGCGTTGACCACCCCACGGTCCGAGCGACTGGTCGATGTGAGCATAGACGCTCCCAGGGGTCACATCACCGACGAGATTAGCAGCGGCACCTCCCAACGCGTCAACAAAGAGATTTGTAAAGACGCCCGCGCCGCCACCAGGAACTTCCATAGCATACTGGTTAGCTGCGGAAGCGGTGAGGATTGTCATTCCCTCTTTGATCTCGGCGATTGCCTGTGCCTCCGGTCGCTCACCGGCAATGCCGCTGTGGCAGCTGTCGAGTATGACTATCTTGTTTCTTGCCGGCGACCCGCGGGCAAGCGACATTAACTCGGCGAGGGACAACCCGTCATCCCCCGTCTTGCATTCCGTGCCGCAGAGGAAACCGCCTGTGTCCTCTATGTATCCGTGTCCCGCAAAGTAGAACAAGGCAATTTCCGAGTCGTCTTTGAACAACTCTCGCACGGCATCTTTAAGTTCAGCCTTTTCGACACGATCAACAGCGCTTGTGCCGGTCAGAAGTTTGGGAGTGGCGAAGTTGACAGTACCATCGGCATGCCGCTCAAGCACCGTTCTGACGGAATGCGCGTCGTTCACGCAGCCGCTTAGCGGACCAATGTGGTCATAGTGGTCGATGCCGACGATAAGAGCTTTCCGCACTGCCGGTTCCGATCAGAGCGAATCGATAAAGTCACTGACGTTTTTATCGCTCCAAACAGTGGTGGCGACGCCAGCCACGTTCGTGCGGTCGTCGGAATAAGCCCAGATGCCCCGGACCGGCTTTCCCTCGTCCTTAGCACATTGGATTTCCCATTTCTGACCAGTTGAGGTTAGCGAGTTCTTGCTAATGAGCGCGATCACACCGTCAGACCGGCGAATGCGCGTCCTGACTTTGCTCTGCCAATCGCTGTCATACGCTTGTTTGACCGACATATCGATGAACTCGAAGGGTGCGCGCGGATGAAGCGATTGACCCTTGAGAAAATCGCGTTGAGTTTCGTCCTCAATTGCGAACGCTACGAAAACCACTTTCTTATCAGCCACGCTCGTTCTCCCCTGAGTCATTTTATCCCATAGGCGGCACCCCGCCAACGACGGTCCGGATGCAACATGGTTAATCCAGCTATGAAATGAAAGCTCGGGAGAATGTTTTTTCGGCATATTTCGCGGTGTTTAAATTGCTGGTGATGCCTTCAGACGGGCCCCGCTCGATTGACTAGTACCCCCACCGGCGACGGAGCTGGTCGTCGATGACCACACCCCACTAGCATGGCCCATCCTAGCGTGCCGCTAACCCGCATCCTTACACTGCTCTTACACGACCGCAGCGGGGCGCAAAACGACCGCCCGCGGGATCCTGCAAGTTGCTGTATTTGCTTAAGAAAAGTGGTGGACGCACTTGGGCTCGAACCAAGGACCCGCTGATTAAGAGTCAGCTGCTCTACCAACTGAGCTATGCGTCCATGACCGGCCTGTCTGATGGCGCTTTGGAGAGGCGCCGGCCCCGTCGGGAGGAGGCCAATTAGCAGTGGATTCGGATGATGCAAACCCTTTTTTGCACCGCGGCAATTTTTTGCGTCACCAGCGCACGGTGCGGCGGTTCTGGCGGTCGATCGACATCAGGATGCCGAGGCACAGCAGCACCGTCATCTGCGCTGAACTGCCGAAGCTGACGAGGGGGAGGGGGATGCCGACGACGGGGGCGAGGCCCATCACCATCGACAGGTTGATGGCGACGTAGAAGAAGATCGTCGTGGCGAGGCCCGCCGCGGTCAGGCGGGCGAAGCGGGTGGTCGCCTGCTGCCCGACGTTGACGCCCCAACGGATGACCATGAGGAAGGCGACGATGAGCAGGCAGCCGCCGAGCAGCCCCCATTCCTCCGCCATCGTCGCGAAGACGAAGTCGGTGTGGCCCTCGGGCAGATAGTCGAGGTGGCTCTGCGTGCCGTTGAGGAAGCCCTTGCCCCACAGCCCGCCCGATCCGATCGCGATCTTCGACTGGCTGATGTGATAGCCGGTGCCGAGCGGGTCGCTCTCGGGATCGAGGAAGATCAGCACCCGGTTGCGCTGGTAGTCGTGTAGCACGTAGTTGAAGGCGAGCGGCACCGCGATGGCGAGGCCGAGCGCGCCGCCGATGAACAGCCGCATCGGCACGCCGGCGAGGAATATGACGATGACGCCGCCGCCGCAGACCATCAGCGCGGTGCCGAGGTCGGGCTGTTTCATGATGAGCGCCGCCGGGATGCCGATCAGCAATGCGGCGGGCCAGATCGCGCCGAACCGCCGGATCTCGTTGGGCGGCAGCATGTCGTAGAAGCGCGCGCAGGCGAGCACGATCGCGGGCTTCATGAATTCGGATGGCTGGAGGCGGATGCCGACGTCGAGCCAGCGCTGGCTGCCGCCGCGCACCGCGCCGACGAGTTCGACGAGCACCAGCGCGATGACGATGACGACATAGGTCGGCAGCGCGGCGGTGCGCCAGAAGCTGACCGGGACGTAGGACAGCGCCAGCGCGGCGCCGAGCAGCACGAAGAAGCGGATGCCCTGCGACAGCGCCCAGGGCTGGAGCGAGCCGCCCGCGGCCGAATAGAGGACGACCTGACCGAACACGCCGATCGCGACGACCAGGCCCAGCACGCGCCACGGCAGGCGGGCGATCGGGTCGGGAATGATGCCGCTGCGGTTCATGGTTCGGTCCGTTCGGTCGAGCCGTCCTCGGCGACGCTGTTGCCGAGCGTGCTGTCGGGGGCGAGCGCCGCCTGGGTCTGGTTGGCGAGGGCGGTGGCGGCCTCGACCGCGGCCGAATCGCTCGGGACGACGCCGTCGGTCTTGGTGGCGTTGGCGGCGGGCGGGGGCGACTGGGCGGCGCGATAGGCGTTCGCCGTCGCCGTCATCCGCGTCGCGATATCGCCGCCCCAGGTCGGCTCGACCTCGGCCAGGCTCCGGATCGCGCGGTCGCGGTCGAACAGCCAGGTCATGATGTCGCGACCGATCATCGGCGTGTCGAGGTTGCGCACGGTATGGCCGTTATGCTCCAGCACCACCGCCGCGGCGTAGCGCGGATTGTCGGCGGGGGCGAAGCAGACGAACAGCGCATGGTCGCGCAGCTTGAAGGGCAATTGCCCGTTCTTGAGCACGCCGGTGCTGCGCCGTTCGGCCATGGTGATGCGGCGGACCTGCGCGGTGCCGGTCTTGGCGGCGAGGCTGACGCCGGGGATGAGCAGTCGCGCCGCGCCGCCGGTGCCGCCCTGGTTGACGACGCCGTACATCGCGTCGCGGACGATCGCGAGATGTTCGGAGGCGAAGGGCAGGGCCGGGACGTCGAGGTGAACGTGATCGCTCAGCAGGCTGGGTTGCAGCGCCCGGCCCGAGGCGAGCCGTGCCGCCATCACCGCCAGCTGCAACGGATTGGCGAGAACATAGCCCTGGCCGATCGAGGCGTTGATGCCGTCGGCGATCGTCCAGTTGGTCTTGTACTTGCGCCGCTTCCACGCCGAATCGGGGACGGTGCCGTAGCGCTGCGTGGCGAGCGGCAGGTCGAACTTCTCGCCCAGCCCGAGCAGGCGCGCGGTCGGGGCGATCTTGTCGTAGCCGAGGCGGCGGACCATTTCGAAGAAATAGATGTCGCAGCTCTGCTCGATCGCGCCCTTGAGGTCGAGCGGGCCGTGGCCGCCGCGCTTGTGGCAGTGGAAGACGCCGGTGCCGACCCGCATCTGCCCCGAACAGAAGATGCGATCGTGCGCGCCGACACCCGCGGACAGCAGCGCGAGCCCGTTCATCGGCTTCACCGTCGATCCGGGCGGATAGAGGCCCTGCGTCACCTTGTTCATCAGCGGCACGTGATCGTCGTCGGACAGCATCTTCCATTCGAGATGGCTGATCCCGTCCGAAAAGCTGTTGGGGTCGTAGGCGGGCATCGACACCATCGCCAGCATCTCGCCGGTGCGGCAGTCCATCACCACCGCAGAGCCCGAATTGGTGCCGAGCCGGCGCGCGGCATATTCCTGCAGTCCGGCATCGATCGTCAGCCGCTGCGTCTTGCCCGGCACGTCGGCGCGGGTCGGCAGTTCGGCGACGACCTTGCCGCGCGCGGTCACCTCGACGCGCTTCGCCCCGGGCGTGCCGCGCAGCGTCTTTTCGAGCTGCTTTTCGAGGCCGTCCTTGCCGAGCTTGAAGCCGGGGGTGACGAGCAGGGGGTCGTGCGTTTCCTTGAACTGTTCGGCGTTGGCGGCGCCGACATAGCCGGTGAGATGCGCGACCGCGGCGCCGGCGGGATAGGCACGCGCGAAGCCGCGGGTCGGCGCGACGCCGGGCAGTTCGGGCTGGCGCAGGCTGACAGCGGCGAACCGGTCCCAGCTGATGTTCTCGGCGACCTGTACGGGCTGGAAGCCGGCCGCGCCCTTCAGGTCGATGCGGATGCGCTCGACCTCCTCGGGCGGCAGCGCGAGCAGGCGGGCGAGCAGGGTGAGGACGCGGTCCTCCTCCTCCAGCCGGTCGGGAATGATGTCGACGCGGAAATCGGTGCGGTTGTTTGCGATCGGCGCGCCGTGGCGATCGACGATCCAGCCGCGGCGGGGCGGAATCATCGTCAGGTTGACGCGATTGCTCTCCGCCAGAAGATTGTATTTTTCGTTCTGCGCGATCGCGAGCCAGCCCATTCGGCCCGCCAGCAGCACGCCGACGCCCGCCTGCGCGGTGCCGAGCAGCCAAGCGCGGCGCGAGAAGCTGTAGGCCTGCATCGCCTCGGTGACGATCTTGGGCGAGCGCCGCATCATTGCGCCGGGCCGCGCTTGCGGTCGATCCAGGCGACCAGCCGCGCCGAAAGGGGGAAGAGCATCACCGACACCATGATCTGCGCCAATAGCACGGTATCGACATGCGCGCCGATGGGCAGTGCGATCCAGCGCCCGATCGCGAGGCAGAAGGCGATGGCGCCGCTGGCGATCAGCCAGTCCTGCCAGAAATCGCGGAACACCAGCCGTTGTTCGATCAGGTCGATCGCGATGAAGCAGATCGACCAGAGCAGCACGGCCGAGCCGAGCGGCTGGCCGCTGACCAGATCGTCGAACAGGCCGAGCGGTGCGGCGGCCCAGGGGCGCAGCGCGAACCGCGCGAGCAGCCGCCACGTCAGCAGCATGATGAGGCCGAGCGGCGGCATCAGCGGCAGGCTGGCGACGACCGGGATCACCGCGGTCAGCGCCGACGCGCCGAGCACGCTGCCCCATGGCAGCGCGCGCGCCCGTCCCGGTGGCAGCGGCGGCTCGAACGGCCGATAGTCGATGGTGTTGCGGGTCACCCGGTCGATCACGGGATCAGGGCGCCGCCGGGCGCGGTGGCGGTGATGGCGGCAGCGGCATGAAGGGGCGTTCGACCAGCGCGAAATCGAGCGCATCGGGGGCGGCGAAGGGGATGGCGACGACGCTGTCGGCACCGGCCCGCTCGACCTGCGCGACCGGCACGCCGGGTGCGTAGAGGCCGCCGGTGCCCGAGGTCACGAACATGTCGCCCTTCGCGAAGCGGACGTTGGTGGCGTTGACCGAGCGGATGTCGACGCGGCCATCGCCGCGGCCGGCGGCGATGGCGGGCATGCCGTCGCGGGTGCGGCGCACCGGCACGAGGCTTTCGGGGTCGGTGACGAGCAGCACGCGCGCCGCGATCGGCCCGGTTTCGAGAACCCGGCCGACGAGCCCGCTGGGGCCGCGCACCGGCATGCCGGGCAGCACGTCCTGCAGGCGCCCCGCGTTGAGCAGCGCGAAGCGGCGGCCGCTCGATGCGGTCGACCCGACGAGGCGCGCGGTCACCACCGGCTCCGGCGTCCGCTCGCGCACCGCGAGCAATGCGCGCAGGCGGCGGTTGTCATAGGCGACCGTCCGTGCGGTGGTCAGGATCGCGCGGGTGCGCTTCACCTCGGCGCGCAGATCCGCATTCTCGCCATGGACGCGGAACCAGGTGCCGATCGCGCGGGGCACGGACAGGACGGCGTCGGTGACGACGTCCAGCCCGGTCGCGACCGGCGTGGTCAGGCTGGCGACCCCCATGCGCAGCGCGCTGAACGCGGGCGGGTTGAAGGTCGAGACGACGAGCAGCACCGCTCCCACCACCGCACCCGCCACCGCGAGCACGTAGCCGAGAAACGTCGAATATTGCCGCCGCCGCGAGAAACCCGTGCGACGGTCGCGGGCAGGCGCCATGCGCCGGTCCCCCCGTCTCTTGAGATATGTGCCGTCCGCTTAGCGCATCCGGCGTTCGTTCCAAACCATCCGCGGATCCGGACCGGTCGGCCGAAGCGTGGCGAGGGGCGGCGCGCGCCGGCCCCTCGCGCGACGATCCGGTTCAGCCGGTCTGGAGCACGCCGCGGAACATCGGATCCTCGAGTGCGCGGCCGGTGCCGAGCGCGACGCAGGTCAGCGGGTCCTCGGCGACGGTGACGGGCAGGCCGGTCTCGTCGCGCAGCACCTCGTCCAGCCCCTCGAGCAGCGCGCCGCCGCCGGTCAGCACGATGCCCTGGTCGACGATGTCGGCGGCCAGTTCGGGTGCGGTATTCTCCAGCGCGACGCGGACGCCCTCGACGATCGTCGCGACCGGCTCGCTCAGCGCCTCGGCGATCTGGCCCTGGTTGATCTGGATTTCCTTGGGCACGCCGTTGACCAGGTCGCGGCCCTTGATGTGGATGATCTTGCCGATGCCGTCGGCGGGGGGACGGGCGATGCCGACCTCCTGCTTGATCCGCTCCGCGGTCGCTTCGCCGATCAGCAGATTGTGGTTGCGGCGGACGTAGCTGACGATCGCCTCGTCCATCTTGTCGCCGCCGACGCGCACGCTCGTGGTATAGGCGAGGCCGCGCAGCGACAGCACCGCGACCTCGGTCGTGCCGCCGCCGATGTCGACGACCATCGAACCGATAGGCTCGGTGACGGGCATGTCGGCGCCGATCGCCGCGGCCATCGGCTCCTCGATCAGATAGACCTGGCTCGCGCCGGCGTTTGAGGCGGCGTCGCGGATCGCGCGGCGTTCGACCTTGGTCGAGCCCGAGGGCACGCAGATGACGATTTCCGGCCAGCGGGCGAATTTGCGCGGGCCATGCACCTTGCGGATGAAGTGCTTTATCATCTCTTCCGCGACGTCGATGTCGGCGATGACGCCGTCGCGCAGCGGCCGGATCGCCTCGATCGAGCCGGGAGTCTTGCCCATCATCAGCTTGGCGTCGTCGCCGACCGCCTTCACCCGCTTGACGCCGTTGATCGTCTCCACCGCCACCACCGACGGTTCGTTGAGCACGATGCCACGTCCGCGGACGTAGACCAGCGTATTCGCGGTGCCGAGATCGATCGCCATGTCGTGGGACATGAATTTGAAGAAGCGGGGAAATGCCATCGGGCGCTGGGTTCCGTGTTCGGGACGCAAAAAGCTCCGCATGATCCGCCGCAGACCGTGTCGGCCATGAAGTTCGTCACGTTGTGCGGAAGGCATCGCGGGATGCGTTCGCTTGGTATAGAGCTTGCGCGGTGTCAATACGCCGTCTGCCCGAACATCTCGTCAACCGCATCGCCGCCGGTGAAGTGGTGGAAAGGCCCGCCAGCGCGTTGAAGGAGCTGGTGGAGAATGCGATCGACGCCGGGGCGAATCGGATCGCCGTTATCCTGTCCGAAGGCGGGCTGTCGCGCATCGAAGTGGCGGACGACGGCTGCGGCATGACGCCGGCCGATATGGCGCTGGCGCTGGAGCGGCACGCGACGTCGAAACTGCCCGACGAGGCGATCGAGATGGTTGCGACTCTCGGCTTTCGCGGCGAGGCGCTGCCCTCGATCGCCAGTGTCGCGCGGCTGACGATCGAATCGCGAATCGCCGGGGCGGAGGGCTGGGCGCGGGTGGTCGACAATGGCGTCGTCGTGCGCGAGGGGCCGGCGGCGCTGCCGCCCGGTACGCGCGTCATCGTCGAAGAGCTGTTCGGGCGGGTGCCGGCGCGGCGCAAGTTCCTGCGCAGCGCCCGGGCGGAATATGCCGCCTGCCTCGATGTGGTGCGCCGGCTGGCGATGGCGCGGCCCGACCTCGCCTTCACGCTGGAGCATGACGGGCGGCGCGCGCTGGCGGTGACGCAGGCGGACGACCGGCCGGCGCGGGTCGCGGCGCTGACCGACCGGGCGCTCGCCGACAATGCCGTCCCGATCGATCTGGAGCGCGACGGCGTCCTGCTCGGCGGGGTAGCGAGCATCCCGACCTACAATCGCGGCGTGGCGGACCACCAATATCTGTTCGTCAACGGCCGGCCGGTGCGCGACCGGCTGCTGATGGGCGCGATCCGCGGCGCCTATGCGGAGATGCTGCCGCGCGACCGCCATGCGGTGGTGGCGCTGTTCCTCGACGTCCCGGCAAGCGAGGTGGACGTCAACGTCCATCCGGCGAAGACCGAGGTGCGGTTCCGCGACCCGGCGATGGTGCGCGGGATGATCGTATCGGGCCTGCGCCGCGCGCTGGATGCGGCGGGCCATCGCAGCGTGCAGCGGCCGAGCGCGGAGGCGCTCGCGATGTGGCAGCCGGAGACGCCGGCGAGCCATCTCCCGTCGGGGGAGGGGCCGGTGTGGGGCATGCCCGCCGGTGCCGGTCCTGATGCGGCGCTCCCGGCCTCCGAAGGGGCGGGGCTGCACCGGTTGTTCGACCGCCGCCCGACCTTCTTCACCGCGCCGCCGGCCGCGCGGGCGGAGCCGGCCTGGCCGCCGCCGCCGCAGACCGCCGCGCATCCGCTCGGCGTCGCACGCGGCCAGGTCGCCAAGACCTATATCGTCGCCGAGGCGGAGGACGGGCTCGTGCTCGTCGACCAGCATGCCGCGCACGAACGGCTGGTGCTCGAACGGATGCGCGCCGCACTCGCCGGCGGACGCGTGGCGGCGCAGGCGCTGCTGATCCCCGAGGTGGTCGAACTGGACGAGCCCGCCTGCGACCGGCTGGAACAGCGCGCGCCCGAACTCGCCGAGATGGGGCTGGAGATGGAGCGATTCGGCCCGACGGCGATGCTGGTGCGCGCGACCCCGGCGCTGCTGGGCCAGGCCGACCCGACCGGGCTGGTCACCGACCTCGCCGACGAACTCGCCGCCTTCGATCAGGCGCTGTCGCTACGCGAGCGGCTGGATGCGGTGGCGGGGACGATGGCGTGCCACGGATCGGTGCGCGCCGGGCGCATCCTGTCGGTCGCCGAGATGAACGCCCTCCTCCGCGAGATGGAGGCTACGCCCCATTCCGGGCAATGTAACCACGGTCGACCGACATGGGTAAAACTGGCCCACGGCGATATCGAGAAGCTGTTTGGACGGCGCTGACCGGCGGTATCATCAGCCATTCTTCGGCGGTGTGCCGGTCGAGGAAGAAGGAAACGTGGTCGCGTTCGAGCTTGAAGACGCGGCGCGCCTGCGCGTTGACCAGCGATTTGCCGACGACGACGGCCGCGCGGCGCGAGCGCAGCGTCGGCTCGCGCGCCGCCGCGGTGAAGGCGGCCACCATCTCCTGGCTCTGGATGTGCATGCCCGAGCAATCGACCAGCATCAGATGTTCGTTGGGCGGACAGGACAGTCCCGCACGAACGTCGAGCAGGGCCGTCCGCAGCGCCTCGACGCGTGCCCGCTCGAAAAACCCGTCGAGGGTGACAAAGACCAGATGCCGTAAAGGATCGGTCGTGATGCTGAAGGTCCCGGACATGTATATGTCCATATTCGACATGACCTTGCCGAGACGTTAATCCGGTCGGGCGGCGGGCGCCAAGCAACAGGCCGTTCATCGAATGGAAACCTTCTGTCGGATCGCGCATTGAGCAGCCAAATCCCGATGAGATAGGCGCCGCCATGAAGCAGATTTTCCCGATCGTCCTCGCCCTGATCCCACTCGCCGCGGTCGTCGGGGCATGCGTGACCTGCCCCTGATAGAATCCGCACGACGATCGACACGAAAAAGCCCGCCCGGAGACGATCCGGGCGGGCTTTTCTGTGTCCACCGAAGCGGCGCGGGGGGTTAGCCCTGCGCCGGCTCCGCGGCGTCCGACTGCACTTCGGCAGTGGCGCCCGGTTCGGCGTTCGGATCATAGTCCTCGACGAAGCCGGCTTCGTCGCGCTCGAACATCGATGCCATGACATCGACGCCGGTCGCCTGCATCTCGGCCTCTTCGGGCGAGCGGGCGACGTTGACCTTGATCGTCACGACGACTTCCGGGTGCAGCGCGACGCGCACTTCGTACAGGCCGATCGACTTGATCGGCTTGTCGAGCACGACCTGGCTCTTGGCGACCTTGTGACCATCGGCCTCGAGGGCTTCGACCAGATCGCGGACCGCGACCGAACCGTAGAGCTGGCCGGTGTTCGACGCCTGACGGATCAGGGTGACCGACGCGTCCTTGAACGAACCCGCTTCCTTCTCGGCCTCGCCGCGACGGTTGGCGTTGTCCGATTCGATGCGGGCGCGGTTAGCCTCGAACACCTTGCGGTTGGCTTCGTTGGCGCGCAGCGCCTTCTTGTTCGGCAGCAGGAAGTTGCGGGCGAACCCGTCCTTGACCTTCACCACGTCGCCGATGGCGCCGAGCTTCTCGACGCGCTCAAGCAGAATGACGTCCATGTTTCGGACTCCTTACTTAACGACGTAGGGCAGCAGGCCCAGATGACGGGCGCGCTTGATGGCCTGGGCCAGTTCGCGCTGCTTCTTCGCGCTCACCGAGGTGATGCGCGACGGCACGATCTTGCCACGCTCGGACACGAAGCCCTGCAGCAACCGGACGTCCTTATAGTCGATCCGGGGAGCGTCCTTGGCCGAGAACGGGCAGGACTTGCGGCGGCGGAAAAACGGGCGAGCCATTATGCGGCCTCCTCTTCACGGTCACGACGGGGGCCACGGTCCGGACGGTCGCCACGCGGGCCGCCATCACGGCCGCCTTCGCGGTCGCCACGGCGCTCGCGGTCGCGCTCCTGCTTGCGCATCATCACGGTCGGACCCTCTTCCAGCTCATCGACCTTGACGGTCATGTAGCGGATCACGTCCTCGTTGATCTGGGTCTGGCGCTCCAGCTCGGCGACGACCGTGCCCGGTGCGTCGATCTCGAGCATGACGTAATGCGCCTTGCGGTTCTTGGCGATGCGATAGGCGAGGCTGCGCAGGCCCCACGTCTCGGTCTTGACGACCTTGCCGCCATTGTCTTCGATGATCTTGGTGGCGGTTTCCGCCAGCGCGTCCACCTGCGCCTGTGCCAGATCCTGGCGCGCAAGGAACGTGTGCTCGTACAGAGCCATGCCTTGTCCTTCGTTGGCCGATCGCTGACGCCGCCCCATGCGACGCCCCTCCGGCTGTCTTCTCATGCAATACGAACCGGGGCGGAGAGACTGGCTCTCCACCCCGGATGTGGGCCTCATACTCGCCTCGCGGCGAATAGCAAGGTTATAGGCGGATCAGCGGAACGAGCGCTGGATCACGCGGACCACGGTGCCGTTGTCGCGGACCAGCACCGCGTCGTTGCCCGACCGCGCCCAGTAATGACCGCGCGGCGGCGCGGCGAGACGGTAGGTGCGATAGTCGCGGACGACGCGATAGTTGGTCGCATAGCGGCGATCGAAGTGCTGGCCGGCGCGCCAGTTCTGCGGCCCGCGGCGATCGTTGCGCACAATGGTGCGCTGCTTGACGACGGTGCGGCCGTTGCCGTTGTGCTTGACCGTGGTGACGGTGCGCTCGCGCTGCTGCGGTGCGGCCTCGGCGGTGGCGATGGCCATCGGGCTGGCGATCAGCGTGGCGGCGATGGCGCTCAGGATCAGCTTCTTCATGATACACTCCCATTCGGTCTACAGGCGCCGTCTGCCCGGCGTCGAAGGGAGATATGGGCCGCACATGTCGCAGACCTCTCCCGCCGACCCGGTTAAACGGTCGCAAGGTGTCGCAACTCCGCCGGGTTCGTTCAGGTTGCACGAGGGCCGTGTCGGTCCTAGGGGCGCGACCCTGACATAACGGCCTGTCATATAAGGAGAGCGCGATGCGGGCATTCATCTTTCCCGGTCAGGGAAGCCAGGCGGTCGGCATGGGCAAGGCGCTGCGCGATGCCAGTCCTGTCGCGCGCGAGGTGTTCGGCGAGGTCGACGAGGCGCTGGGCCAGCATCTGTTCCGGCTGATGGCCGAAGGGCCGGCGGAAGACCTGCAGCTGACCGAGAACGCCCAGCCGGCGATCATGGCGAATGCGATCGCGACGTTGCGCGTGCTGGAGCGCGAGGGCGGCGTGCGGCTGGCGGACAAGGCCGACTATGTCGCCGGCCACAGCCTCGGCGAATATAGCGCCCTGTGCGCGGCTGGCGCGTTCGACCTGGCGACCACGGCGCGGCTGCTGCGCCTGCGCGGGCAGGCGATGCAGGCGGCGGTGCCGGTCGGCGAGGGCGCGATGGCGGCGCTGCTCGGTGCCGATCTCGACAAGGCGCAGACGATCGCCGGCGCGGCGGTCGATTCGATTCTGGCGGAGGGGGGCGAGCCGCTGGTCTGCACCGTCGCCAACGACAATGATCCCTCTCAGGTGGTGATCTCCGGCCACCGCGCTGCGATCGAGCGCGCGGTGGCGATGGCGAAAGAGCTGGGCGCCAAGCGCGCGGTGCTGCTGCCGGTGTCGGCACCGTTCCACTGCCCGCTGATGCAGCCCGCCGCCGACGCGATGGACGCCGCGCTCGCCGACGTCCGCATCGCCGCGCCGCTGGTCCCGGTCTTCGCCAACGTGGATGCGGTCGCGATCGCCGACCCCGGCGCGATCCGCGTCGCGCTCGTGCAGCAGGTGACGGGCATGGTCCGCTGGCGCGAATCGGTGCTGGCGATGGTGGACGCGGGGGTGACGCAATTCGTCGAATTCGGCGGCAAGGTCCTCTCCCCCATGGTCAAGCGCATCGCCCCCGACGTCGCGGCGATCAGCGTCGTGACGATGGACGACATCGCGGATTTGCTTAAGACGGTGTGATGTTCACGCGAAGCCGCGGAAATCGGTTTTGCGCGCAGAGGCGCAGAGAACGCGGAGGAAGAAGAGGGCTTGCGTGACATCGATGCCATCAGCGGTGACGTTTTGGACGTCGCCTTGCGATTGCATCGCGATCTGGGGCCGGGCCTGCTTGAAAGCGTGTACGAGGCCGTGCTCGCGGCGCGGTTGGCGCAGCTGGGATATACGGTTGCGCGTCAACAGCCTGTCGATATCGATTTCGAGGGCGTCCGTATCCAGGGGGCATTCAAGATGGACCTGCTGGTCGACGGCAGGTTGATCGTCGAGATTAAGTCCGTCGAACGGTTGTTGCCAGTCCACGCCAAGCAACTCCTCACATATCTGCGGTTGACCGGGCAGCCCGTCGGGCTGCTCATCAACTTCGGGGGCGAGACGCTCAAGGGGGTGTGCGCCGGCTCGTCAACAACCATCGCCCCTCTGCGTCCTCCGCGCCTCTGCGCGACCAAAGATAGCTAGGTTGGAGAAGAGAATGTTCGATCTCACAGGTATGACGGCGCTGGTGACCGGGGCGTCCGGGGGTATCGGGTCCGCGATCGCGCAGGCGCTGGCGGGGCAGGGGGCGCGGCTGGCGGTGTCGGGGTCCAATGCCGACAAGCTGGAGACGTTCCGCGCAGGCCTCGGCGGCGAGCATGTCGCGGTGCCCTGCGACCTGTCGGATGCGGCCGCGGTCGACGCGCTCGTGCCGCAGGCGGTGCAGGCGCTCGGCGGGCGGATCGATATCCTCGTCAACAATGCCGGCGTCACCCGCGACAACCTTGCGATGCGGATGAAGGACGAGGAATGGGATCAGGTGATCCGCGTCAACCTCGAGGCTGCGTTCCGCCTGGTCCGCGCCGCGGCCAAGCCGATGATGAAGCAGCGGTTCGGCCGCGTCGTGTCGATCACTTCGGTCGTCGGGCAGACCGGCAATCCGGGGCAGGCGAATTATGCCGCCTCCAAGGCGGGGCTGGTCGGCATGTCCAAGGCGCTGGCGCAGGAACTCGCCAGCCGCAACATCACCGTCAATTGCGTCGCGCCGGGCTTCATCCGTTCGGCGATGACCGACGTCCTGCCCGAGGCGCAGAAGAGCGCGCTGCTCGGCCGCATCCCCGCGGGCGACCTCGGCACGCCGCAGGACATCGGCGCCGCCGTCGTCTATCTCGCCAGCCGTGAGGCGGGTTATGTCACCGGACAGACCTTGCACGTCAACGGCGGCATGGCCATGATCTAGGGACACGATCTATAACGGGCCGAGGGTGGCCGTCGCGGCGGACCCTTAACAGACGCTTGCCACCCGAACCCGCCCGTTCTACGGGCGTTCAGGAACAACGAAACACCCCCAAAGCGAAGAGGGACTATACCATGAGCGAGACCGCCGACCGCGTGAAGAAGATCGTCGTCGAGCATCTCGGCGTCGAAGCCGACAAGGTGACCGAGGACGCGAGCTTCATCGACGACCTGGGTGCCGACAGCCTCGACATCGTCGAGCTCGTCATGGCGTTCGAGGAAGAGTTCGGGGTCGAGATCCCCGACGATGCCGCCGAGAAGATCACGACCGTCAAGGACGCGATCACCTATATCGACGAGCATAAGGGCTGAGCTTTCAGCTTGCCCGCGCCCGCTGAGGGCCGGATCTGAACGGCTCCCCGTCCCCTGCTAGAGGGCGGGGGGCCGTTTTTCGTAAGAGCCCCCGGCGCGGCCGGTGGCAACGTGTTTGGACTGGATGGAGTGAAGGGTATGCGGCGCGTTGTCGTAACCGGTTTGGGTCTGGTGACGCCGCTCGGCGCGGACGTCGAGACGGCCTGGGCCAACCTGATCGCGGGCAAATCGGGCGCGGGGCCGATCACGCGGTTCGACGCATCGGACCAGAAATGCCTGATCGCCTGCGAGGTCAAGCCCGCCGATCACCCTTATGGCTTCGATCCCGACAAGCGCGTCGACCACAAGGTCCAGCGGCAGGTCGATCCCTTCATCGTCTATGGCATCGATGCCGCCGGCCAGGCGCTCGAGGATGCGGGCCTCACCGAGATGACCGAGGCGGAGCGGTTCCGCGCCGGCTGTTCGATCGGCTCGGGCATCGGCGGTCTGCCGGGGATCGAGAGCGAATCGCTCGTCCTCGCCGAAAAGGGGCCGAAGCGGGTCAGCCCGCACTTCGTCCACGGCCGGCTCATTAACCTGATCTCGGGTCAGGTTTCGATCAAATACGGGTTGATGGGGCCGAATCATGCGGTCGTCACCGCCTGCTCCACCGGCGCGCATTCGATCGGCGATGCCGCGCGGATGATCGCGCTGGACGATGCCGACGTCATGCTCGCCGGCGGGTCGGAAAGCACGATCTGCCCGATCGGGATCGCCGGATTCGCCGCGGCGCGCGCGCTCAACACCAGCTTCAACGACCGGCCCGAACAGGCCAGCCGCCCCTATGACCGCGATCGCGACGGCTTCGTCATGGGCGAGGGCGCGGGCGTCGTCGTGCTCGAGGAATATGAGCGCGCCAAGGCCCGCGGTGCGAAGATCTATTGCGAGGTGGTCGGTTACGGCCTGTCGGGCGACGCCTATCACGTCACCGCGCCGGAACCCGAGGGATCGGGCGCCTACCGGTCGATGGAGATGGCGATGCGCCGGTCCGGCCTCGCACTGTCCGACATCGACTATATCAACGCGCACGGCACGTCGACGATGGCGGACATGATCGAGCTGGGCGCGGTCAAGCGTCTGTTCGGCGACGCGATCGGCGGCCTGTCGATGAGCTCGACCAAATCGGCGATCGGCCATCTGCTCGGCGGTGCCGGCGCGGTGGAAAGCATCTTCTGCATCCTCGCGATGCGCGACCAGATCGTGCCGCCGACGCTCAACCTCGACAACCCCTCCGAAGGCGCCGAGGGCGTCGACCTCGTCCCGCACGTCGCCCGGAAGCGCGAGGTGCGGGCGGTATTGAACAATTCGTTCGGCTTCGGCGGCACCAACGCATCCCTGGTGATGAAGGCGCTCTGACCCGGTGCGCAAGGTCGGTTGCCTCGGTCTGCTGATCGGCCTCGTCGCGCTGGTCGCGGCGGTTATGGTGGTGCGCGGCTGGGGCGGCAGCGGCCCGGCGCCGCGCACGCTGACCGTGCAGGTCGCCGAGGGCAGCAGCCTTGCGTCGGCGGCACGCGCGCTGGAAAGCGCGGGGGCGATCACCTCGGCCAGCCGTTTCCGGCTGTTCGCGCGCGTGTTCGGCTCGGGCGAGCCGATCAAGGCGGGCGAATATCGTATCCCGCCGCGCACCAGCCCGTCCGACATCCTCAAGATGCTGCAGGGCGGCAAGGTGCTGCAGCGGCTGGTCGTGGTGCCGGAGGGCTATCCGTCGGTGCTGGTCCACGACGCGCTGGCGAAGGCGGACGGGCTGACCGGCAATGTGCCGGTGCCGGCGGAAGGGTCGGTCCTGCCCGACAGCTATGCCTTCCAGCGCGGCGATACGCGCGCGTCGGTGGTCGCGCGGATGCAGAAGGCGATGCGCGATTATCTCGCCGCCGCCTGGGCGAAGCGCAAGCCGGGTATCGCGGTGACGACGCCGCAGCAGGCGATCATCCTCGCCTCGATCGTCGAGAAGGAAACCGGCAAGCCGTCCGAGCGGCGCACCGTCGCCGCCGTCTACGCCAATCGCCTGAAGCGCGGCATGCCATTGCAGGCCGATCCGACCGTGATCTATCCGATCACGAGGGGGCGGCCGCTCGGTCGCCGCATCCTGCGATCCGAATTGCAGGCGAAGAACGGCTACAACACCTATGCCGAGGCGGGGCTGCCGGTCGGGCCGATCGCCAATCCCGGGCGCGCCTCGATCGATGCGGTGCTCGATCCCGCGCAGTCGAACGCGCTCTATTTCGTCGCGGACGGCACGGGCGGGCATGTCTTCGCCGACACGCTCGACCAGCATAATGCCAATGTCCGCAAATGGTATGCGATCCGCCGGCAACGCGGCGAGATGTAGGGGTCAGGACGCGGTGAGGTCGACGCCGAGCCGTGCGTCGATCCACTCCGACGCCGCGTCGCGATCGAGGAACACCAGGGCGGTATCGCCGAAGGTGTGTTCGGCCTGCAATTTGTTCAGCATCGATCCCGCGATGATAGCAACGCCGGCGACCGGTCCGTCTTGTGGTGCCGGCCACCGCGCCAGCATGGCCGTGAAGCGTTCGGCGACGCTCACCGACTGGACCGGATAGCTGGTGGCGTCGATCAACAGGCAGATCCGCTCTGCCCGTGCCAGCGACGGGGCGAGGGCGGCACCCAGCGCTTCGCCGTAACGGTCGACCGTATCGGTCGACCAGAACCCGGTCATGGAGACGTGGATCAGCGGTCGGACCGGGTCGCGGCGGATATCGAACATCCGACCGATCATGCTGGCAAAGCAACCGGCCGTGCAACCGATTCGGTCCCTTGTAGACCGAATCGGCTCGGGCATTCCTATCCGCGCAGCGCGCTAGCCGCCCGCGCCCTGGCCTCGACCTCCGCCATCGTGCCGCCGGTTACCCAGCTGCCGCCGAGGCACAGCACCGGCTTGAATGCCAGCCAGTCGGGGGCGGAGGCTTCGGTGATGCCGCCGGTCGGGCAGAAACGGCACTGGTAGAAGGGGGCGGCGAGCGCCTTCAGCGCCTTCAGTCCGCCCGAGGTTTCGGCGGGGAAGAATTTGAAATGGGTCAGGCCGAGATCGAGGCCGCGCATGATGTCGCCGGCGGTCGCGGTGCCGGGCAGATAGGCGACGCCCGCGTCGAGGATGGGCCGCGCGAGCCGCTCGGTCAGGCCCGGCGAGACGATGAATTCGACGCCGGCGTCGATCACGTCGCGTGCCTGCGCCTCGCTGACGACGGTGCCGGCGCCGACGATCGCGCCCGGCACCGTCTTCATCTCGGCGATCGCCTCCATCGCGGCGGGGGTGCGGAGCGTCACCTCGAGCACCTTCAGGCCGCCGGCGACCAAAGCCTCGGCGAGCGGGCGGGCGGTGGCGGCGTCGTCGATCACCAGCACCGGGATGACGGCGCTGGTCTGCATGATGGTGGCGATATCGGTCATGCCGGATGTCCCTTTACGAATGGTCTTGGGCGAAAGCGGCCGCGGCGCCGAACAGGCCGGGCTGCGGATGGGTGATGAGCTTGACGGGAATGCCCGCCATCAGCGTCTGGAAGCGGCCCTTGGCCTGGAAACGCTGGTCGAAGCCCGAACGGATCAGCTTGTCCTTGATCCGGAGGCCGAGGCCGCCGGCGATCACCACCGCCTTGGCACCATGCGCCAGCGCAAGGTCGCCGGCGACGGCGCCGAGCGCGAGGCAGAAGCGGTCGAGCGCGGCGAGCGCGATCGAATCGGTGCCCTCGATCGCCTCGGTCCAGATCGTCTTGTCGTCGCGGCTGGGGACGGCGCGGCCCTCCATTTCCGCCAGTGTTTCGTAGATCGCGATGATCCCGGGGCCGGAGCAGATCCGCTCGGCCGATACGCGGGTGTAGGTGCGGCGCAGGCGCTTGACGAAGGCGTCCTCGATCCCGTCGAGCGGCGCGTAATCGACATGGCCGCCCTCGGTCGGCAGGACGTGATAGCCGCTGCCGGTCTTGAACACCTGCGCGACGCCGAGGCCGGTGCCGGGCCCGCAGACGGTGGTGACGCCCTGCTCCGGCAGCGGCGTGTCGGGACCGCAGAGATGCTCGAAATCCTCGGCCGGCAGCTGCGCGACGGCATGGCCGACCGCGCCGAAATCGTTGATGACGGTATAGACGTCGGCGCCGAGCCGTTCGGGGATCAGCGACGGGCGGATCACCCAGGGATTGTTGGTCAGGCGGATGATGTCGCCGGTGATCGGCGAGGCGACGGAGATCGCCGCAGCCTTGGGCAGCGGGCCGTCGTGCCGCGCGGCGAACGCCTGCCATGCGGTCTGCAGGCTGGCGTGCTCGGCGGTCTTGAGCGTCACCGGCTCGCCGAGCGAGACGACGTGGCCGTCCTCCACCTCCGCGATCGCGAAGCGGGCATGCGTGCCACCGATGTCGACGCTGACGAGTTGCATTCTTCTCTCCTAGGCTCGCTCCGTCCTCACCCTTCCGCGGCTTTGCCGCTCCCTCCCTCTCCCGACGGGAGAGGGAAAGACGCCGCAGGCGGCGAAGGGTGAGGACGGTTACTCTTCTACAACCCCGCCGCGGCCAGCATTCCCGACGCGCCCTTTTCGGCTTCGTCCGCCAGTCCGCGGAACATGCCGAACAGCTCGCGGCCCATGCCGGTCGCCGCGCCGGGGGCGTCACACAGCGGCCGTTCCAGCCATTCCGCCGGATCGACCAGCGCATCCAGCGTGCCGTTGAGCGCATCGACGCGGATGATGTCGCCGTCGCGGATCTTGCCGATCGCGCCGTTGCCGAGCGCCTCGGGCGAACAATGGATCGCGCACGGCACCTTGCCGCTCGCGCCCGACATGCGGCCGTCGGTGACCAGGGCCACCTTGAACCCGCGGTTCTGCAATACGCCGAGCGGCGGGGTCAGCTTGTGGAGTTCGGGCATGCCGTTGGCGCGCGGCCCCTGGAAGCGGACGACGACGACGACGTCGCGTTCCAGCTCGCCGCGCTTGAACGCCTCGATCACGTCGAGCTGGTCGTGGAAGACGCGCGCCGGTGCCTCGATCACCCAGCGCTCGCGGTCGACCGCGGACACCTTGATGCACGACCGGCCGATATTGCCGGCGAGGATGCGCATGCCGCCATCGGGCGAGAAGGCCTCGGCGACGGGGCGCAGGATGCTGGTGTCGCCGCTGTCGCCGACCGGCTCCCAGGTCAGCTTGTCGTCGGCGATCACCGGCTTGTCGGCATAGGCCGACAGGCTGTCGCCGGTGACCGTGGTGATGTCGCCATGCAGCAGTCCCGCCGACAGCAATTCCCGGACGACGAAGGGCATGCCGCCCGCCGCCTCGAACGCGTTCACGTCGGCCGATCCGTTGGGATAGACGCGCGCGATCAGCGGCACCGCGCGGCTGAGGCGATCGAAATCCTCCCAGTCGATGACGATTCCCGCCGCACGCGCGATGGCGGGGACGTGCAGCAGGTGGTTGGTCGATCCGCCGGTGGCGAGCAGGCCGACCGCGGCATTCACGATCGCCTTTTCATCGACGCAATGACCGATCGGACGATAGTCCTCGCCACGCCAGCCCATGCCGGCGAGACGATGCACCGCCGCGCGCGTCAGCTCCTGCCGCAGCTTGGTGCCGGGATTGACGAAGGCCGCGCCGGGCATGTGCAGGCCCATCACCTCCATCATCATCTGGTTGGTGTTGGCGGTGCCGTAGAAGGTGCAGGTGCCCTTGCCGTGATAGGCCTGGATCTCGGCGTCGAGCAGCTCCTCGCGGCCCGCTTTCCCTTCGGCATAGGCCTCGCGCACCGCGGCCTTCGCCTTGTTGGCGAGACCCGACGGCATCGGGCCGCCGGGGATCAGCACCATCGGCAGGTGGCCGAAGCGCAGCGCGCCCATCAGCAGGCCCGGCACGATCTTGTCGCAGATGCCGAGCAGCGCCGCGCCCTCGAACGTGCCGTGGCTGAGCGCGATGGCGGTCGACAGCGCGATCGTGTCGCGGCTGAACAGCGACAGCTCCATGCCGGGATAGCCCTGCGTCACCCCGTCGCACATCGCCGGCACGCCGCCCGCGACCTGTGCCGTCGCGCCGACCTCCCGCGCCCAGACCTTCATCAGCTCGGGATAGCGGTAATAGACGGCATGCGCGCTCAGCATGTCATTGTAGGCGGTGACGATGCCGATGTTCATGCCGGTATCGGCACGCAGCGTGTCGCGATCCTCCTCGGTCCCGGCATAGGCATGCGCGAGATTGGCACAACCGAGCTGCGGCCGCCGCGCGCCATTCTCCCGCTCGCGATCGATCAGCGCCAGATAGGCGGCGCGGCTGTCCTTCGATCGCGCGATGATACGGTCGGTGACGGCAGAGACTTCGGAGTTCATGGCGCGGGTCCTGGGGAGGGGCGTGACGGGCGGCTTAGGGCGCCCAGTGGATATCGACGGGCAGCTCCGCATCGGCGAGCACGCGGCCGATCGGATAGGGCGACGACGGCCCCTGATCGATTGCCTGCTCGATCACCGTGCGCTTGTCCTTGCCGGTGACCGCGATCATCAGCGCGCGGGCGGTGACGATGCCCTGCCGCGACAGCGTGACGCGCGCGACCGGCGCCTCGGGCGGCAGCGGATCGGGCATCACGCCCAGCATCCGGCGTTCCTTCGGGCCGTTCAGCGCCTCGTCGAAATCGGGGCCCGGGAAGATCGAGGCGGTATGGCCGTCACCGCCGACGCCGAGCAGGCAGAGGTCGAGCGGCCAGTGCAGGTCCTGCATCAGCGCATCGGCGGAGCGGCCGGCGGACTTGTAATCCTCGGTCTGCTTGGGGACGATCGGAATGACGCGCGCACCCTTGGGGATGAACAATTTGCCGAGCTGCGTCACGTTCGACAGCGGATCGCCCAGCGGCACGATCCGCTCGTCGCCCGGCACGATCGTCACCCGCTTCCAGTCGAGCTTCGCCTTGGCGAGCTTCTCATAGGCGGGGAAGGGGGTCTTGCCGCCCGCCAGCGCGACGACGGCAGAGCCGCGCGCGTCGATCGCGCTTTCGATGACGAACTGGATATCGCCGGCGACCGCATCGGCCAGCTCGGCGGAATCGTCATACTCCCACCATTCGATCTCGGTCATCGTAAAGCCTTTTCGTGGTCGGCGCGCCCCCGATAGCCCGGAGCGGCGCGCAAGGTAAGTCGTCCCGCATACGTATGAGGGACATAATCGTGCGATAAAACGGGCGAACGTGCGCCGAACCCTGCGGGGCCGGCGGCCAGGACGATCAATCGTCCTGCCAGGTCACTCCGTCGCGCTCGGTCAGCGCGATCGCGCCCGCGGGGCCCCATGTGCCGGCCGAATAATGTTTCGGCTTGGTCTGGTTCGCGTCCCAGCCGGCGCGGATCGCGTCGATCCACGTCCATTGCGCCTCGACCTCGTCGCGGCGCACGAACAGGGTCTGGTCGCCCTCGATCAGGTCGAGCAGCAGCCGCTCATAGGCGATGCGACGGCGCGATCCCGCGAATTCGGCATCGAGGCTGAGGTTGAGCGGCACCTCGCGCAGGCGCAGCCCCTCGCGATCGAGCCCGGGCTCCTTGGTCATCACCAGCAGCTGGATATATTCCTCCGGTTGCAACCGGATCACCAGCGTGTTCGGCTGGAGCACCCCGCCGCGGCCGCGGAACATCGAATGCGGCACCGGCTTGAACTGGATCGCGATCTCGCTGCGCCGCTTCGCCATGCGCTTGCCGGTGCGCAGGTAGAAGGGAACGCCCTGCCAGCGCCAATTGTCGATATGCGCCTTGATCGCGACGAACGTTTCGACGTCGCTGTCATAGCCCAGTTCGTCGTCATAGCCTTTGACGACCTTGCCGCCGACCGCGCCCTCTTCATACTGGCCGGTGACGGTGCATTGCGGCACCGCCTCGGGAGAGATGGTCCGCAGGCTGCGGAACACCTTGGCCTTTTCGTCGCGGATCGCGGTGCCGTCGTACAGCGCGGGCGGCTCCATCGCGATCAGCGCGACCAGCTGGAGCATATGGTTGGCGACCATGTCGCGCAGCGCGCCCGCGCCCTCGTAATAACCGGCGCGATCCTCCAGCCCGACCGTCTCGGCGATCGTGATCTGGACGTTGTCGATCCCCTGCGCGTTCCAGATCGGCTCAAACATCGAATTGCCGAAGCGCAGCGCGAGGATGTTCTGCACCGTCTCCTTGCCGAGATAATGGTCGATGCGGAACGTCCGCTCCTCGGGGAAAGCGGAGGCCACCGTGTCGTTGATCTCCTTGCTCGACGCTAAATCGTAGCCGAGCGGCTTTTCGAGCGCGATACGCACCGACGGCCCGGTCAGCCCGACCTTCTCCAGCCCCTGCACCGCCGATTCGAACAGCGACGGCGCGGTCGACAGATAGATGGCGAGGCCGCCCGAAATATCGCCGATCTTCTCGGCCAGCGGCTGGAAGCTGTCGGGGTCGGACAGGTCGGCCGGCTGGAACTGGATGCGCTGCATGAACGTGCCGAGCGCGCTCTCGTCCTTGCGGTCGTCGGGCAGGAACTCGTCGAGCGCGTTCTTGACGACGTCGCGATAGCCATCGTCGTCCATGTCGCCGCGCGCCGACCCGGTGATCGTCAGTCCTTCCGGCAGCAGCCCGTCGGCGTGGAGGCCGTAGAGCGAGGGCAACAACATGCGCTTGGCGAGGTCACCTGTGGCTCCGAACAGGAGCAGCTTGCCGACGGGATTGCGCTGCATGACGATCCTTTGCGTTTACAGGATGAGGCCGGCGAGCGGATCGAGCCCGGCCAGGATGTTGAGGTTCTGCACGGCGGCACCGCCGGCGCCCTTACCGAGATTGTCGAGCGTCGCGACGAGCCGGACGTGGCCGCTGTCGGCGTTGCCGCAGACGCGCAGGGTCATCCGGTCGGTGCCGGCATTCTCCTCGATCTCCACCGCCGCGGCACCGCCGGACGCGACGGAGACGAGCGCGCTGTCGGCATAGGCGGCGGTGAGCACGTCCTCGACCTGCGCGATACTCGGGCTGCCCGGCAATTGCTTTAGCGGGAGCGGTACCTCGCCGAGCATGCCGCGATTGAGCCGCGCCACCGCCGGCGCGAAGATCGGCGGATGCGCCAGACCGGCATGGGCGCGCATCTCGGGCAGATGCTTGTGCGCGAGCGAGAGCGCGTAGATGCGAAATGCGGTGTCGGTGCCACCGCCCTCGAATTCGGCAATCATCGCCTTGCCGCCGCCCGAATAGCCCGACGTGGCGTTATAGGTCAGCGGCCAGTCGGCCGGGACCAGTCCGGCGCGGACCAGCGGCGCGACCAGCGCGAGGAAGGCGGTGGGATAGCAGCCGGGGTTGGACACGAACCGGGCATCGGCGATCGCCTGCGCCTGACCCGCCCGCAGTTCCGGGAACCCATAGGTCCAACCCGGCGCGACGCGGTGCGCGGAGGAGGCGTCGATGATGCGGGTGGTGCCGCGCTCGACCAGTGCCACCGCCTCGCGTGCGGCATCGTCGGGCAGGCAGAGGATCGCGATATCGGCATCGTTGAGCGCCTCGGCCCGCGCCGCCGTATCCTTGCGCCGGTCGTCGTCGAGCGTGACGACGGTCAGGTCGCTGCGTCCGGCCAACCGGTCGCGGATATCGATGCCGGTGGTGCCGACCGCACCGTCGATGAATATGGTGACGCTCACGAATCGAAATCCGATACCTTGTCGAGGGCGGTCCGGTCGACATAGCCGACCAGATTGGCGCGGATCGCAAGCCCCCAGGCGTGGCGGCCGGCCAGTTCGAGCACCTCGAAGGCGGCGCCCGCCGGCAGCTCGGCCAGCGGCTCGCTGAGATTGCGATCCGAGAACAGCGATATGGCGTGCAACGCCCTGGCCTTCAGCGGCGCTGCGTAATGTGGCGCAAACACCTGTTCCGCAAGGCGAACGTCAGCGAGATCGCCGCGCACCGCATGCGTTCGGGGGTCGAGCGTGACCGAGGGGCCGGTGAGGGCGAAGGCCCTACGCGAGGGCTGGCTGGTGCGATCGTGCGTCGCCTTCGCCAAGGAATTGCCCGAACTCTTCAAGAAACTCTGCCCCTTCGGAAGTACGCGCGACGAAGATATTGCGCTTGTCGCTGTCGTCGCGTTGCCGGCGCAGATAGCCGAGCGCACCCAGCCTGTTCAAGGCGCGCGTGACGACGGGCTTCGAGACGTTCAGCGCCCGGGCCAGGCCACGCACGGTATGCGGGCCGGGATTGAGATAGACGAGCAGGAGAAGCGCCATCTGGCGATTGGTCAGGTCGGGTTCTCCCGACCGCACGTAATCGACCAGCGCGGTCATCCAGGTCGCAAGCGATTGCGCGGCTGTACCCACGATCAAATATCCGTTTCTGCACCGATTTCGGGGCTTTGTTTCGCGGTCATAACGCCCCCGCACCCCGCAGGTTTCCGTCAAATGAACGGCTTTGGCCAATTAGTACGGCAGCGGGCGTACGGGGCGGGTCCGAAGCTCCCCGGCCCGCCAAGGTTGATCGCCGGACATCCCTCGCCTATGTGCGCGCCTTCATCCGAAATTCGGGACCGTAGATGTTCACCTTCCTTCTCGTCGTACATGCCATCATCGCCGCCGCGCTCGTGACGGTGATCCTGATGCAGCGGTCGGAGGGTGGTGGCCTCGGCATGGGCGGCAGCCCGTCCGGCCTGATGTCGGCCCGCGGCGCGGCGGATTTCCTCACCCGCGCCACCTCGGTGCTGGCGACGGTCTTCGTCTGCATGTCGATCGCGCTCGCGTTCATCGCGGCGAGCCGCCAGACGCAGACGATCGACACCTCGCTCGCCCGCACGCCCCCGGCGGCCCCCGCCGCGGCGCCGCTCGCGCCGGCGCAGGATGCCGTGCCGAACGCCCCCGCCGACAACGGCGCGGTGCCGCTGCAGCGCTAGGCCGACCCACCGTTCATCGTGAATCGCGCGCGGGTAGCCCCCGCGCGCTCTTGTCGTTCGACCCTTTAACACGCTAGGCGATTTCTCCCATGGCGCGGTACATCTTCATCACCGGCGGCGTGGTCTCGTCGCTCGGCAAAGGCCTCATGGCGGCCTCTCTCGCAGCTTTGCTTCAGGCACGCGGTTACCGCGTCCGGATTCGCAAGTTCGATCCCTATCTCAACGTCGATCCCGGCACGATGAGCCCGTATCAGCACGGCGAGGTCTACGTCACCGACGATGGCGCGGAGACGGACCTCGACCTCGGCCATTACGAGCGGTTCACCGGCGTCGCCTCGCGCCAGTCGGACAACGTCACCTCGGGCCGCATCTACAAGACGATCATCGAGCGCGAACGCCGCGGCGACTATCTCGGCGCGACGGTGCAGGTGATCCCGCACGTCACCGACGCGATCAAGGCCTTCGCCCGCGCCGAAACCGACGACCTCGATTTCGTGCTGTGCGAGATCGGCGGCACCGTCGGCGACATCGAATCGCTGCCGTTCATCGAGGCGATCCGCCAGCTCAAGAACGAGGTCGGTCGCGGCAATGCGATCAGCATCCACGTCACCCTGGTCCCCTATATCGCCGCCGCCGGCGAGCTGAAGACCAAGCCGACGCAGCATTCGGTGCGCGAACTCGCCGCATTGGGCGTGCAGCCCGACGTGCTCGTCTGCCGCTGCGAACATCCGCTGCCGCCGTCGGAGCGCGCCAAGATCGCCCTGTTCTGCAACGTGCCGGAAAGCGCGGTCATCCCGGCGCTCGATGCGAAGAGCATCTATGCGGTGCCGCTGCAATATCACGGCGAGGGCCTCGATTCGGAGGTGCTGCGCGCCTTCGGCATCACCCCGTCGTCGGCGCCAGACCTGTCGCGCTGGACCGACATCATGGACCGCCTGACCAATCCGGAGGGTGAGGTGACCGTCGGCGTCGTCGGCAAGTACGTCGGCCTGCAGGACGCCTACAAGTCGCTCAACGAGGCGCTGGTCCATGGCGGCATCGCCAACCGCGTGAAGGTCAACGTCCGCTGGATCGACGCCGAAATCTTCGAGAACGACGATTCGGAGATCGTCAGCCAGCTCGAACCCTGCGACGCGATCCTCGTCCCGGGCGCGTTCGGCGAGCGCGGCGCGGAGGGCAAGATCAAGTCGGTGAAATTCGCCCGCGAGCGCGAGATCCCCTATTTCGGCATCTGCTTCGGCATGCAGATGGCCTGCGTCGAGGGCGCACGCGACCTCGCCGGCATCGCCAACGCCTCCTCCACCGAATTCGGCCCGACCGATGAGCCGGTCGTCGGCCTCATCACCGAATGGATGGGCCGCGACGGGCTGGAGAAGCGCGAGGAACAGGGCGACATGGGCGGTACGATGCGCCTCGGTGCCTATGAAGCCGCGCTCGATGGCAACAGCGTCGTCGCCTCGATCTACGGCGGCACGACGATCCACGAGCGTCACCGCCACCGCTACGAGGTCAACACCGGCTATAAGGACGCGCTGGAACAGGGCGGTCTGGTGTTCAGCGGCATGTCGCCCGACGGCACCCTGCCCGAAATCGTCGAACGGCCCGATCACCCCTGGTTCGTGGGGGTGCAGTTCCATCCGGAACTCAAGAGCAAGCCTTTCGACCCGCACCCGCTGTTCGCCAGCTTCATTCAGGCCGCGCTGACGAAGAGCCGGCTGGTCTGACGATAAAAGCCCTCTCCCGGTGGGGGAGAGGGCTTCGGAAAAGGGGTTACGCGGCTTCGGCCACGTCCGCCTTGTCCTCGACCGCGGCCAGCGGCGCGCCGGTCTTAATCGCGATGCTCTTGGGCTTCATCGCCTCGGGCACCTCGCGGACCAAGTCGATCACCAGCAGGCCGTCGTTCATCCGTGCGTCCTGCACGAACACGAAATCGGCGAGCTCGAACCGGCGTTCGAAGCTGCGGTTGGCGATGCCGACGTGCAGGAACTGCGCGCCGGTCGCCTTGTCGTCCTTCCGCCCGGCGACGAGCAGCAAATTCTGCTGCGCGGTGATCTCGATCTCGTCGCGCGCGAAGCCGGCCACCGCCAGCGTGATGCGATAGCGATCCTCGGCGAGGCGTTCGAGGTTGAAGGGCGGGTAATTCTCCGCCGTCGCGGCGCGTGCGTTGCTTTCCAGCATGTCGAACAGACGGTCGAAACCGATGGTCGAGCGGCGATAGGGGGTCAGGTCGAGTCGCATGTCAAATCCTCCAAAGGAAGCGAGTTGAACGACGGCATCCACGTCTGTGCGATGCCGGTGCACGGCCCGTCATCGGCGCCGCGCTTTACCTATCTGGTTGGTGCCGATCCGGCTTCAAGAGGCATGGGCGCGGAATTTTACGGTGCCGAAGCCCCGCTTTGCCACGCCCAAGCTTGGGCCGCATTGAACATCCCCCGGAACAGTAGAGTTTAGCGGCAAAAGAACCTCAGGGAGCATTGCATGTCGTGGACTCTAGCCTTTCTACTCGCCGGTCAGGCATCGGCCGCCCAGTCCACGCCGCCGCCCTTGCCGTCGTCACCGGCCCAGGCCGTTCCCGCACAGGCGATCGAGGTGCAGGCCGACGAACCGGCACCCCTGCCGCCTGAAGCGGCGATCCAGCGCAGTTCGGTTGCCGGCGACATCGTCGTCACCGCTCGCCGCCGCGCAGAGTCGGTGCAGAACGTACCCATCCCGATCTCGGTCGTGGGGGTGAAGGAGCTCGACAGCACCGGCAGCTTCAACGTCGCGCGGCTCCAGCAATTGCAGCCGACGCTGCAATTCTATTCGACCAATCCGCGCAATTCCTCGGTCAACATCCGCGGCTTGGGCGCGCCGCTGGGCCTGACCAACGACGGGATCGACCAGGGTGTAGGCGTCTATATCGACCAGGTCTATCTCAGCCGGGTCGCGGTCGCGACGCTCGATTTCCTCGACGTCCAGCAGATCGAGACGCTGCGCGGGCCGCAGGGGACGCTGTACGGCAAAAACACGGTCGCCGGAGCGATCAACATCACCAGCAAGCCGCCCAGCTTCACCTTCGACGGCCGCGCCGAGGTCAGCCTCGGCAATCTCGAATTCAAGCAGGCGAAGGCGTCGGTGTCCGGTCCGCTGACCGACGATATTGCGATCCGGCTGGGGCTCACCACCACCGGCCGCCGCGGCACCGTCCGCAATGTCGCGACCAGCCAGTATGTCAACAGTCAGGACAATATCGGTCTGCGCACCGCGATCCTGTGGAATGCCTCGCCCGATCTCAGCTTCACGCTGTCGGGCGACTACAGCCGCCAGAACCCCGTGTGCTGCGCGCAGATCTTCGTCCGCGTCGGCGCGACGCAGCGGCCGCTCAACCGCCAGTTCGACGCGCTCGCGCGCGCGCTCAATTACGAACCGCCCAGCCGCGACGCCTTCGACCGGCTGACCGACCTCGACGCCTCGCTCAACGCGCGCAACATCCTCGGCGGGCTGTCGCTGCGCGGCGAATACAAGCTCGGCTCGGGCACGCTGACCTCGGTCAGCGCCTTCCGCTTCTGGGACTGGCTGCCCGCCAACGATCGCGACTTCACCGGCCTGCCGATCACGACGCTGTCGCAGAATCCGACGCACCAGAGCCAGTATACGCAGGAATTCCGCTATGCCGGCGGCGGGACCAAGCTCGACTATGTCATCGGCCTGTTCGGCTTCTATCAGGACATCCATACCACCGGCACGCAGCGGCAGGGCAGGGCGGCGAGCCGCTGGCTCATCAACCCGTCGACCCGCGACACGAGCGTTCCGGGATCGCCCCTGCTGGCGAACGATCCCTCGGTCCTCGACGGGCTGACCGCGGCGAACGACATCCGCCTCAAGAACTTTTCGGGCGCGGTGTTCGGCAAGCTCAACTGGAAGATCGACGACCGCTTCACCCTGTCGCCGGGCGTGCGGCTCAACTATGACGACAAGGTCGGCAGCTACGTCAGCATCGTCCGCGACGCGCAGGGCAATCTCGTCCCCTATAGCGGCGGCACCGCGCGGCAGGCGGCGCAGCGCGACGCGATCCAGCCGCAGGCGTTCAACGACGAGGCGTATCGCGCGTGGAACGTTACCTACGACATCACCGGTTCGTACAAGCCGGCCCGCGACGTGCTGGTCTACGCCACCTACGCGCACACGTTCAAATCGGGCGGTCTGAACCTCAACGGCGTGCCGGTCGTCAACGGCGTCGTGCAGACGCAGCTGGCGCAGATCGCGCCCGAAAAGGTCGACCATTTCGAACTCGGCGCCAAGTCGCAATTCTGGGATCGCAAGGCGACGCTCAACGTCACCGCCTATTGGACCGAGATCCGCGACTATCAGGCGGTGGTGAACAACAGCTCGACCTCGACGCTGCGCGGCTATCTCGCCAATGCGGGCAAGGTGCGGGTGCGGGGGATCGAGGCCGACTTCTCGATCCGGCCGAGCGAGCGGTTCACGCTCTACACCAACGGTGCGTTCAGCGACGCGCGCTACCTCGACTTCAAGAACGCGCCGTGCCCGCCGGAACTGTCGGGCGGCGGCACGCCGATCGCGGCCAATCCGACGATCGGCGCGCCGGGCCAGCCGGGCACCAACAGCCCGATCGTCTGCGACATCTCGGGCCAGTGGATGCCGGGCATCTCGAAATTCGCCTTCTCCTATGGCGGCGAATACAATCTGCCGACGAAGGTGTTCGGGCAGGATGGCGAGGTCTATCTCGGCATCGATGCCAGCTCGCGGACTAAGTTCTCGTCCAATGCCTCGCGCTCCATCTATACCGATATCGGCGGCTATACGCTGACCAACGCGCGGTTCGGGTTCCGCACCGACGCAGGGTTCAACGCCTTCGGCTGGGTCCGCAACGTCTTCGACACCGAATATTACGAAGTGCTGGCGACGACCCCCGGCAACACCGGCCTGATCGCCGGCAACGTCGGCGATCCGCGCACCTATGGCATCACGCTGTCGAAGAGCTTCTGACGCCGCGCCGCCGCCCCGTCATCCCTGCCGGTTGGGCAGGATGACCGGGAGGGGGCAACACGATCGCCACGTTATCGTGCCGTTCAGGATTGATCTGCGATAGACGGAATTGCCGGACAGCGGGCGCGAAATGGAAGCTCCCTCCCTCTGCCCGGCGCTTTTTGCGGGCAGTCTGCGGGCCGCCAGAACGGCAAACGCCCGGACCGTTTCCGATCCGGGCGCCTGCGTGACGAGAAACCCGTCAGCCCCCTTAGGTCGCATCCCGACACGCGCGTATTTCGCTGCATTGTCGTTCCGCTCTTCCCCGAACCACGGCCGTTGCCTGTGTCTCAGATGAGTGTTTGCTAGGCAGCCGCACCGGCTTTGTCACCGTCAATATGGGGTGCGGTTTTCGATTGGCGGAACCCTGTGTCGAATCCGCAACATTTGTTGCGTGTCGCCCCGGCCTCTCCTAGAGCCTCGGCCCATGATCCTCTCACGCTACGAACGGATGATCGCCCGGCGCTACCTGCTCCCGGGCAAGGGAGAGGCGTTCATCTTCCTGGTCGCGTCCATCAGCCTCGTCGCGGTGATGCTCGGCGTCGCCGCGCTCGTCATCGTGATGAGCGTGATGAACGGCTTCCGCGCCGAACTGTTCGACAAGATCGTCGGGCTGAACGGCCATGCCGTCATCCAGAGCGCGGGCGGCCGCCTGCCCGACTGGCGCGAGATCGTCGCGGAGGCGCGGCGCACGCCCGGCGTCACCTCGGCGGTGCCGATGGTGGAACAGCCGCTCGCCGCCACCTACAACGGCCGGGCCGAGGCGGTGCTGGTCCGCGGCCTCGCCGATGCCGACGTCCGCCGGATGATCGGCGGCAAGCTCATCATGGGATCGCTCTCCGGCATCCGCGCCGGCAACGGCCAGATCGCGCTCGGCTCGCGGCTGGCGGAGGCGCTCGGCGCGCAGGTCGGCAGCGACGTCTCGCTGTTCAGTCCGCAGGGGCAGACGACGCCGTTCGGCACCGTGCCGCGCATCGTCAGCTACAAGGTCGGCGCGATCTTCGAGATCGGGCTCTACGATTACGACAAGGCCTATGTGCTGATGCCGTTGCAGGACGCGCAGACGCTGCTGCTGCTCGGCGACAGCGTCGGCATGATCGAATTGCAGACGACCGATGCCGACCGGGTCGGGCCGATACTCGCGCCGCTCGCCGACACGCTCGGCGGCAATGCCGTGATCGCCGACTGGCGCAGCATGAACGCGCAGCTGTTCCAGGCGCTGGAGGTAGAGCGCGTCGCGATGTTCACCGTGCTGTCGATCATCATCCTCGTCGCGGTGTTCAACATCCTCTCCTCGCTCATCATGCTGGTCCGCGCCAAGACGCGCGACATCGCGATCCTGCGGACGATGGGCGCTACGCGCGGCGGGCTGATGCGCATCTTCATGGTCGTCGGCACGACGATCGGCGCACTTGGCACGCTCGCCGGCCTCGTGCTCGGCTTCATCTTCCTCTTCTACCGGCAGGCGGTCGTGAACCTCGTCCAGCTCATCACCGGGCAGAATCTGTGGGACCCGTCGATCCGCTATCTCACCGAATTGCCGTCGAAGACCGACCCGGTCGAGATCGTCATCATCGCGCTGATGGCGCTGGTGTTCAGCTTCCTCGCCACGCTCTACCCGGCGTGGAAGGCGGCGAGCACCGATCCGGTGCAGGTGCTGCGTTATGAATGACATCGCCGCCGCCCCGGTCGCGGTCCTCCAGACCACCAGCCTCACCCGCAGCTTCACCCAGGGCGGGGAGACGATCCACGTCCTGCGCGGCGTCGACCTCGCGGTCGCACCGGGCGAGATCGTCGCACTGGTCGGCCCGTCCGGGTCGGGCAAGTCGACGCTGCTCCAGGCGGTCGGCCTGCTCGAGGGCGGCTTTCAGGGCTCGATCCGCATCGCCGGCACCGAAGCGGCGAAGCTCGACGCGCATGGACGCACGATCATGCGCCGCGACCATCTCGGCTTCGTCTACCAGTTCCACCATCTGCTGCCGGACTTCAACGCGACCGAGAATGTCGTGCTGCCGCAGCTCGTCCATGGCGCCGAGCGCAAGCCCGCCGACGATCGCGCGGTGGCGCTGCTGACCGCGCTCGGCCTCGGCCATCGCCTGACCCACCGGCCGAGCCAGCTGTCGGGCGGCGAGCAGCAGCGCGTCGCCGTCGCCCGCGCGCTCGCCAACCGGCCCGCGCTGGTGCTGGCGGACGAACCGACCGGCAATCTCGACGAACATACCGCCGACATCGTGCTCGCCGAATTCCTCCGCCTCGTCCGCGGCGAGGGCTCGGCGGCGCTGATCGCCACCCATAACGAACGGCTGGCGCAGAAGATGGACCGCGTCATGCGCCTCCACGAAGGCGTGCTGTCGTGAGCGCCTGGGGCGAGACGCCGACCCTCACCGGTCGCCACGTCACGCTCCGCCCGCTGGCGCGCACCGACCGGGATGCGCTCGTCGCGGTCGCGTCGGCGGGCGACCTGTGGGACACCTTCTATGCCAACGTCTCTCAGCTGAAGGACGCGGACCACTGGTTCGACGCCGCCTTCCAGCAACAGGACTATGGCCGTGCCCGCCTGTTCGCGGTCTGCGATCCCGCCGGGCAGGTCGTCGGCACCACCCGCTACATGCGGATGAGCGAGGGCCATCGCCGGCTCGAACTGGGCGGCACCTTCTATGCGAAGGCGGTCCAGCGCACCGGGGTCAATACCGAAGCCAAGCTGCTGCTGCTCACCCATGCGTTCAACGTGCTCGGCTGCCAGTGCGTCCAGATCCGCACCGATGCGCTCAACCGGCGCAGCCAGGCCGCGATCGAACGCCTCGGCGCGAAGCGGGACGGCGTGCTGCGCGGCCATCAGATCGTCGACGGCCGGTTGCGCGACAGCGTCGTCTATTCGATCCTCGACCGCGAATGGCCGGGCGTCCGCCAGAATCTGCACTTCCTGCTCGCGAGGCACACATGATCGCCGATTTCACCGTCAGGGGCGCCGACGGCACCGCCGTGCCGCTCGATCGCTACGCGGGGCAGGTGGTGCTGATCGTCAACACCGCCTCGAAATGCGGCTTTACCCCGCAATATGAGGGGCTGGAGGGGCTGCACCGCCGCTATGCCGATCGTGGCTTCGCGGTGCTGGCCTTCCCCTGCAACCAGTTCGGCGCGCAGGAACCCGGCGACGCGGCGGAGATCGCGAATTTCTGTTCGCTGACCTATGACGTGACCTTCCCCGTCTTCGCCAAGGTCGACGTCAACGGGGCAGGGGCCGATCCGCTCTTCGAACGCCTGAAGAGCGACGCGCCGGGCGTGCTGGGGTCGAAGGCGATCAAGTGGAACTTTACCAAGTTCCTCGTCAACCGCGCCGGCAAGGTGGTCCACCGCTACGCCCCGACGACCAGACCCGAGCAATTGTCAGCGGACATCGAGGCGCTGCTATAGGCGAGCTGCCTACAGGGCCGGCGCGGCAAAGGCCGCTGCGCCCTTCCGGTGGTTCAGCGCCGCCGCCACCGACGTCACCCCGCCGAAGACGAAGCTGATCCCCAGAATGAACCCGGGCAGTGTCAGTGCCGACCCCGGCAGCGTCGCGAACACGTAGATCGCCAGCAGCAGGTTCACCACGCCCAGCGCGATCATCAGGCCGCGTCCGCGCTTGAAGCGCATGCCCAGTCCGATCTCCAGCGCGCCGCGCACACCCAGCCACACCGCGACCATCAGCGTTAGCGACAGCGCGCCCGATACCGGGTTGAACGCCATCAGCAGTCCGACCACCAGCGACAGCAGGCCGAAGCCGATCGCATAGCTGCGTCCCTCATGGCCCTTGCCCGCGAAACCGGCGGCGATCGACACCAGCCCCGCGGCGATGAAGAAGGCGCCGATCACCAGCGTCGCCGCATAGGTCGCCGCGAAGGGATTGAGGAAGGCGAGCACGCCCAGCACGACGGACAACACGCCATAGCCCAATATCCAGCCCCATCCGGCGCCCGCCGCCGGCGCGGCGCGGGGATCGATCGATGCGCGGTCGTCCATGAACATGCTCCTCCGTTGAGCGACCGTAACGGAGTTATCCACGACCGGTTCCTGCCCCCGCCCTGTTCGAATCATTGCATGTGCGGTAACACGCACGGATGGCTCATTCCGGTTTCGTGCCGCTCCGCATTTTCTCGTCCTACACGATGCTCGACGGGGCGATCGAGCCCAAGGCGATCGCCAAACAGGCCAGGGCGATGCGCTTTCCCGCCGCCGGGCTGACCGATCGCAACGGCCTCTATGCGGCGATGGCCTTCTCGGACGCGGCGAAGAAGGACGGCGTGCAGCCGGTGATCGGCACGATGCTCTGCGTCGCGCGGCCGGGGATGCCCGACGGCGTCGCCGCCCCGCTCGACTGGATCGCGCTCTATGCGCAGGATGCGACCGGCTACGACAATCTGTGCGCGCTGGTCAGCCGCGCGCATCTCGATCGCCCGATCGAGCTGGCCGCGCATGTCGATTTCGCTGCGCTCGAGGGTCGCACCGACGGCCTGATCGCCCTCACCGCAGGGGGGGAGGGCGCACTCGCGCGGCTGATTCACGAGGACCAGCCTGATCGTGCCGCGCACTATCTGGATCGGTTGCAGGCGCTCTTCCCCGACCGTCTCTACATCGAGCTCGCCCGGCGCAGCGACGCGATCGAGGAGGCCGCCGAACAGGCGCTGATCGACTTCGCCTATGCCCGCGATCTGCCGCTGGTCGCGACCAATCCCTGCTGCTTCTCCGACAGCGCCTTCCTCGACGCGCATGACGCCATGCTGTGCATCGCGCATTCGACCTATGTCGAAAGCGTCGATCGTATCCGCTCCTGCCCCGATGCGTGGCTCAAGCCCGCCGAGACGATGCGCGCGCTGTTCGCCGACCTGCCCGAAGCGATCGAGAATACGCTCGTCGTCGCGCAGCGCTGTGCGGTGATGGCGCCCTATCGCAAACCGATCCTGCCCAGCCTCGCCGGCGACCGCGAGGGCGAGGCGGCGATGCTGCGCGCCGAGGCGGCGGCCGGGCTGGAGGCACGGCTCGACCGGATCGAACAGCTCGGCACGCAGCCGGCGGACGATCCGGACTGGCGCGAGGTCTATCGCAAGCGCCTTGCGTTCGAGGTCGACGTCATCGTCCAGATGGGCTTCCCCGGCTATTTCCTGATCGTCGGCGACTTCATCAAATGGGCGAAGGATCACGACATTCCGGTGGGCCCGGGCCGCGGTTCGGGCGCCGGCTCGGTCGTCGCCTGGGCGCTCACGATCACCGATCTCGATCCGATCAAGCTCGGCCTGCTGTTCGAACGCTTCCTCAACCCGGAACGCGTGTCGATGCCCGACTTCGACATCGATTTCTGCGAAACCCGGCGTGGCGAGGTCATTCGCTACGTGCAGGAGAAATACGGCCGCGATCAGGTCGCGCAGATCATCACCTTCGGTAAGCTCAAGGCGCGCGCGGTGCTCAAGGACACCGGCCGCGTGCTGCAGATGAGCTACGGCCAGGTCGATCGCCTTGCGAAGCTGGTGCCCAATCACCCGACCGATCCCTGGGACCTCAAGCGCGCGCTGAACGGCGTGCCGGAGCTCGCCAAGGAATATTCCAACGACAATCAGGTCCGCCGCCTGCTCGACCTCGCGACCAAGCTCGAAGGGCTGCCGCGCCATTCGTCCACCCACGCTGCGGGCGTGGTGATCGGCGACCGCCCGCTCGCGCAGCTGGTGCCGCTCTATCGCGACCCGCGCTCGGACATGCCCGTCACCCAGTTCGACATGAAATATGTCGAGGGCGCCGGGCTGGTAAAGTTCGACTTCCTCGGCCTGAAGACGCTGTCCGTTCTCAAGAAGGCCGTGCAACTGCTTGCGAAGCGGGGGATTTCCGTCGACCTCGATGCGCTGCTGTGGGACGATGAGGCGGTCTACAAACTGCTCCAGAAGGGCGACACCGTCGGCGTCTTCCAGCTGGAATCGGAGGGGATGAGGCGCACGCTCAGCGCCGTCCGTCCGACCAATTTCGGCGACATCATCGCGCTCGTCTCGCTCTATCGCCCCGGCCCGATGGACAATATTCCGAGCTTCGGCCGCCGCAAGCAGGGGACGGAGCCGATCGTCTACCCGCATGCGGCGCTCGAACCGATCCTCGCCGAAACCTACGGCATCTTCGTTTACCAGGAACAGGTGATGCAGGCCGCGCAGATCCTGGCGGGCTTCTCGCTCGGCGGCGCCGACCTGCTGCGCCGCGCGATGGGCAAGAAGATCAAGGCGGAGATGGACGCGCAACGCGCGATCTTCGTCGAGGGCTGCGCGAAGGTGAACCAGATCCCCAAGGCGAAGGCCAACGAGCTGTTCGACTTGATCGACAAGTTCGCCGGCTACGGCTTCAACAAGAGCCACGCCGCCGCCTATGCGCTGCTGGCGTACCAGACTGCCTGGCTGAAGGCGCATCATCCGGAGGAATTCTACGCCGCGTCGATGTGCTACGATATGGCGCAGACCGACAAGCTCTGCATCTTCGTCGACGACATGCGGCGGCTGGGCGTCACCATCTGCGGCCCCGACATCAACAAGAGCGACGCCGAGTTCGACGTCGAGGAAACGCCGGACGGGCTCGCGGTCCGCTACGCGCTCGCGGCGCTGAAATCGGTCGGCGAGGGGGCGATGGAACGCCTCGTCGTCGAACGCAGCGCCAACGGTCCGTTCAAAAATATCGACGACCTCGCCACCCGCGTCGATCCGCGGCTCATCAACAAGCGCCAGCTCGAAACGCTTGCCGCCAGCGGCACCTTCGACTGTTTCGACGCCAACCGCGCCGGCATCCACGCCGTCGCCGAGACGATCCTCGCGGTCGCCGCCCGTACGCATGAGGGCAAGACCAGCGGCCAGCACGGCCTGTTCGGTGCCGAGGACGTCGCCGGCGACGCGATCAAGCTGCCGGCGTCGGCGCGCTGGTCGATGGCCGACGCGATGGAGCAGGAGAAGGAGGCGTTCGGCTTCTACTTCTCCGCGCACCCGGTCGATCGGCATGCCCATCTCGCCAAGATGCACGGCGCGCGGCAGTTCACCGCGCTGACCGAACTGCGCATCCCTGAGGACGGCACGCGCGCCGGTGCGACGATGGCGGTGCTGGTCGAGGATGCGCGCTGGCGCACCTCCGCGCGCGGCAAGCGCTACATGATGGCGACCGTCTCCGACGCCAGCGGCCAGTTCATCGCCACCTGCTTCGACGATTCGGTCGCGGCCGAGCTGGAGGATGCCGCGCGCTGCGGCGGCTGCGGTCTCATCACCGTCGAACTCGATCGCCGGCCGGGCGAGGAAACCCCGCGCGTCTCGATCAAGCGCATCCAGCCGTTCGAATCATTGGCCTCGATCGCCCGCTTCACGATCGAGGCGAAGGTCGCGCATGCCGCCGGCTTCGAGGCGCTGTCCGCGCTGCTCGCCCATCACCGCGGCGCCCGTGGCGAGGTGCGCGCGCGCATTCCCGTCGGCAACGACGGCGAGGCGACGGTATTGCTCGGCCGCGACTTCCTGCTCGACATGGAGCTGGTCGAGACGATCCAGGCGATCCCCGGCATCAGCGACGTCGCGCTCGACCGCGTCGCCTCGCAACTGCGCTCGGTGGGCTGACCCTATGCCGATCGACACCAATCTGTCGTTCCGCCCCGTCAACATCGCCGTTTTAACGGTGAGTGACACCCGCGGGTTTGCGGAGGACCGTTCCGGCGACACGCTGATCGCACGCCTGACCGAAGCGGGACACATGCTCGCTGATCGCGTCATCCTGCGCGACGACACCGACGCGATCGTCGCGCAGCTCCACCGCTGGATCGACGACGAGACGGTGGATTGCATCATCACCACCGGCGGCACCGGCGTCACCGGCCGCGACGTCACCCCCGAAGCGGTCGAGCGCGTCGCGACCAAGATGATCCCCGGCTTCGGCGAGCTGTTCCGCTATCTCAGCTATGCCAAGATCGGCACCTCGACCGTCCAGTCCCGCGCCTGCGCCTGCGTCGCGCGCGGCACCTATATCTTCGCGCTGCCCGGCTCGACCGGGGCGGTGAAGGACGGCTGGGACGGTATCCTCAAGGACCAGCTCGACAGCCGGCACCGTCCCTGCAACTTCGTCGAACTGATGCCGCGCCTGACCGAGCGCTAGGACAGCCGGTTGGCGTCAGAAGACCGGATCGTCCCCGGGCAGGGCCGAGACGTGGATGCCGCATTCCACCTTGTCCCAGCCGCGCCAGCGACCGGCGCGGGGGTCTTCCCCCGGTTTGACCTTGCTGGTGCAGGGCGCGCAGCCGATCGAGAGATAGCCCTGCGCCTCCAGCGGATGACGCGGCAGGTCGTGTTCCTCGAAATAGCCGTCGAGCTGCGTCTTCGACCAGTCCGCGAGCGGATTGATCTTCAGCCGGCCTTCGTCCTCCTCGAACCGCGGCAGCGCGGTGCGGGTGCCGGCCTGGAAGCCCTTGCGCCCCGAAATCCACGCGTCGAACGGCGCCAGCGCGCGGCGGAGCGGTTCGACCTTGCGCATCTCGCAGCAGCCGTCGGGATCGTAGGACCAGCGCATGCCGGTCGCATCCTTCATCGCCAGCAGGCGCGGGTCGGGGCGAAAGACGCGCAGGTCGGTCAGCCCCAGCCGCTCGGACAGCTCGTCCCGATAGGCAAGTGTTTCGCCGAACATCTTCTGGGTATTGGTGAAGATGACCGGAATATCCTTGTCGATCTGCGCCACCATGTGCAGCAGCACAGCCGATTCGGCGCCATAGGACGACACCGAGGCAATGCGTCCGGCGAGTTCGCCGGTGAGCAATTCGCGCAGCATGTCCGCCGCGGCGACGCCGGCGAAGCGGATCTGCATCGCCGCCGCATCGGCGGTGGTGAACGGAGGGGTGATGTCGATCGTGTCGAGCGCGCGGCTAGCCATGGCGTAATTTCCAGACGGGTACGGTCGCGTCCGCAGCGGCCTGATAACGATAATCGTAGCGATCGAGGCTGCGTTGCAGCGCCGCGCCGTCGATCGGGGCTTCGGGTGCGAAACTGTCGAAGCCGCAGCGGCGCATCAGCGGTAACTGGTCGACCAGCACATCGCCCGCCGCGCGCAATTCGCCGCTATAGCCCGCCTCGCGCAGCACGCGCGCGGCGCTGTAGCCGCGACCGTCGCGGAACGTCGGGAAACTGACCTCGACCAGCGCCAGCTGGCCGAGCTGCGGCAGCAGCGCACGCGCATCCTCTCCCGCCTCCAGACGGACGGCGGTGGCATTGCTCTGGCCCAGGAAGGCGTCGAGCGTCACCGCCGGTTCGTCATGCGGCTCGTCGTCGCGGAAGCGCAGCAGGGCATCAACCATAGATCGCCTCCTTGAACGGTTCGAAGCCGACCCGGCGATAGGTGTCGAGGAAGCGCTCGCCCTTGGTACGGACCGCGACATAGGTGTCGGTCACCCGCTCGATCGCGTCGACGACGCCGTCCTCGGAAAAGCCGGGGCCGGTGATCTTGGCGAGGCTGACGTCCTCCGCCCCCGAACCGCCGAGCGACAGCTGGTAGTTTTCGGTGCCCTTCTTGTCGACGCCGAGGATGCCGATGTGCCCGGCATGATGATGGCCGCAGGCGTTGATGCAGCCGCTGATCTTGAGCTTCAGCTCGCCGAGATCGCGCTGGCGGTCGCGATCGGCGAAGCGCGCCGCGATCTTCTGCGCCAGCGGGATCGAGCGGGCGTTGGCGAGGCTGCAATAATCGAGGCCGGGGCAGGCGATGATGTCGGTGATGAGGTCGAGGTTCGCCTCCGCCAGCCCCGCCTCCGCCAGCGCGCTCCACACCGCCTTGAGGTCGCGGATCGCGACGTGCGGCAGCACGATGTTCTGCGCGTGGGTGACGCGCAGTTCGTCGAACGAATAGCGTGCCCCGAGATCGGCCATCAGGTCGATCTGGTCGGCGCTCGCGTCGCCGGGGATGCCGCCCGCGGGTTTCAGGCTGATGTTGACGATCGCATAGCCGGCCTGCTTGTGCGCGACGACATTCTGGTCGAGCCAGACCGCGAAGTCGGGATCGCTGCGGTCGAGCTCGGCCGCCGCGTCCGGCGCGAAGGCCGGGGGCGCGAACATCGCGGTGATCCGCTCCAGCTCGGCGCGCGGCGGATCGAGCCCGAGCTGCTTCACCGCGAGGAATTCCTCCTCGACCTGCCGGCGATATTCGTCGGGGCCGATCTCGTGCAGCAGGATCTTGATCCGCGCCTTGTAGATGTTGTCGCGGCGGCCGTAGCGATTGTAGACGCGCAACGCGGCCTCGAGATAGCTCATCAGGTCGTCCGCAGTGACGAAGTCGCGGATCAGATGGCTTATCATCGGGGTGCGGCCCATGCCGCCGCCGACGTAGATCGCCCCGCCCAGCTCGCCGTCCCGCTCGAGCAGCTGGATGCCGATGTCGTGCAGGCGCATCGCGGCGCGGTCCTCGTCCGCGGCGATGACCGCGATCTTGAACTTGCGTGGCAGATAGCTGAATTCGGGGTGGAAGGTGCTCCACTGGCGGATCAGCTCGGCCCAGGGGCGCGGATCGGCGACCTCGTCCGCGGCGGCCCCGGCATATTGATCGGCGCTAATGTTGCGGATGCAATTGCCGCTGGTCTGGATCGCATGCATCTCGACCGTCGCCAGCTTGGCGAGGATGTCGGGCGTGTCGGCGAGCTTGATCCAGTTGAACTGCAGGTTCTGCCGCGTGGTGAAATGGCCGTAGCCGCGATCGTAGTCGCGCGCGATGCTGCCCAGCATCCGCATCTGCCGGCTGTCGAGCGTGCCGTATGGAATGGCGACGCGCAGCATATAGGCGTGTAGCTGGAGATACAGGCCGTTCATCAGGCGCAGCGGCTTGAACTGGTCCTCGGTCAGCTGCCCGGAGAGGCGGCGTTCGACCTGATCGCGGAATTCGTCGACGCGGGCATCGACGATCGCCTGGTCGTACTGGTCGTATTTATACATTCTGGCAGGCCTTGAGTGCGTGTCCACGAAGCCGCGACGACGCGAAGAAAAAAGCTCGGAAAGCATCCGCTGCGGCAGAGGTCGTAGGCGGCTTCGCCATATGCGCCTCCGCGCGCATCATATCACCCAGCTTCCCGCGGACGGGTCCGCCGGTTTCAGGGTCAGATCGGGCCGTACCGTCGGACCCAGCGCGCGGATCCGGTCCTTGATATGCGCCGGTCGTGGACCGTCCGCCGTCGGCACCGCATCGATCAGATAGGGCACGTTGACGCGGCGGGCGCCTTCCTCGCTGCGCAGGATGCCTTCGCCCTCGCTGCCGACGTCCACCGCATCCTCGACGTGGCGCGACCAGCTGGAACCGGTCCACCAGACGACGTCCCCGGTGGGGAGGTCGTTACCCGTCAACAGCCTCATGCCGCCGTCTCCTCGGCGATCCGCGCCCAGCGGGCGAGCTTGTCCTCCGCATCGGACAGTTCGACGACCTCGCCGACGACGATGATCGCCGGGCTCTGCACCGCCTCGCGCGTCACCATCGGGCCGAGGTCGGCGAGCAGCGTGCGGATCGCGCGGCTGCCCTGCAACGTGCCGCGCTCGAGCACGGCGACCGGCATGTCGGGGGCGACCCCGTCGGCCATCAATTTGTCGGCGATGTCGGTGGCGGTGGCGACGCCCATGTAGATGACCAGCGTGCGGCCCTGGCCAGCGAGCCCGGACCAGTCCTGCTCGCTCAGCCCCTTGCACTGGCCGGCGACGAAGCTGACCGCGCTCGAATGGTCGCGGTGCGTCAGCGGCAGCATCGCCTCCGCCGCACAGCCCAGGGCCGCGGACACGCCGGGGATCACCTCGACCGGCAGGCCGGCGGCGCGGACCGCCTCGACCTCCTCGCCGCCGCGCCCGAAGATGAACGGATCGCCGCCCTTCAGCCGCACGACGATCGCGCCTGTCTTCACATGCGCGACGATCAGCGCGTTGATCGCCTCCTGCGGCAGCGTGTGGCGAGCGCGCTGCTTGGCGACCGAAATGCGCTGCGCCGTCGCGGGCGCAATATCGAGCACGCGCGGATCGATCAGCCCGTCGTGGACGACGACGTCGGCGCTTTCCAGCGCGGCGACGGCGCGGACGGTGAGCAGGCCCGGGTCGCCGGGACCCGCCCCGACCAGGATGACGCGCCCGCGGGCGCTTGGATCGAGAAGCGTAGCCATGATCCGGGAGATGGCCCCCGGCTGGTCGCGGGACAAGCCAGCGATGCTTTGCCGCGGGTTAGACGAGCTTTTCCGGCGGTCAGGCGGCCTCGCGCATGTCGAACGCCTGCTGGCATTCCGCCACGCGCGCCATGCGCGTTTCCGCCCAGTCGATCATCGCGCGCAGCGAGGCGAGCAGCTCGTTACCCAGCGGCGTGATCGCATAGGTGACGGTTACCGGCATCGTCGCCTCCACCGTGCGGCTGACGAGGCCGTCGCGCTCCAGCGAGCGCAGCGTCTGGCTGAGCATCTTTTGCGAGATGCCGCCGATCCGTCGCCGCAACGCGTTGAAGCGCGTGTCGCCGTCCCCCAGCAGCAAGAGGATCAGCACGCTCCATTTGTCGGCGATGCGATCGAGCAGCTGCCGGGTCGGACAGTCCGTCGCGAAGGCGTCGCCGCGCAGGTCGGTTACGCATGAGTGACCAGGTGCCGTGAAAGTGCCGTCTTGCATGTCGGGTAGCCATAGACGACCTGGTCACCATTGGAAACCACCGGAGAATTGCAGATGCACGTCACCGTTCTGGGCGCCAGTGGCCGCGCCGGGTCAGAGATCACGCGCGAACTGGCGGCGCGCGGTCATCGCGTCCGCGGCGTCGCCCGCAAGCCCGAAGCGATACCGGTCGCCGACGGGGTCGAGTCGATCGCCGGCGATGCGTCCGATGCCGCGACGCTCGCGGATCTGGTCCGCGGCACCGAAGCGGTCGTCAGCGCGCTGCATTTCGACGTCACGGCGGACACGATCCTGACCGCCCTGCGGCAGGCGGGCGTCGGCCGGTTGCTGGTGACCGGCGGTGCGGGCAGTCTCGAGGTCGCACCGGGGCAGCGGGTGATCGATGCCCCCGATTTTCCGGCCGAGTGGAAAGGGTTCGCACAGGGCGGCATCACGTTCCTCGACGCCTTGCGCGACGAGCGCGAGATCGACTGGACGTTCTTCTCGCCGCCCGCGCTGATCGTCGAGGGGCCGCGGCTGGGACAGTATCGCCTCGGCAAGGACGCGCTGGTGACCGATGTGGCGGGGCAAAGCACGATCAGCTTCGCCGATTATGCCATCGCGATGGTCGACGAACTGGAGCAGCATCGCCACAGCCGCTCCCGCTTCACCGCGGCCTATTGACCGGGTGCCAGCCGCGCGTGCGCCGTCAGGCGTCGCGCAGGCCGATGCCGATATTGGCGCGCGCCGCCTCGGCTTCGTTGCTGACCACCGGATAGGCGCAATAATCCGCCGCATAATAGGCGCTGGGGCGGTGGTTGCCGCTCCAGCCGATGCCGCCGAACGGTGCGGAGGACGATGCGCCGTTGGTCGGCCGGTTCCAATTGACGATGCCGGCGCGGATGCCAGCCCAGAACCGGTCGTAGAGCGAGGGGGTCTGGCTGATGAGCGCCGCCGACAGACCGTAGCGGGTGTCGTTCGCGGTGGCGATCGCCGCGTCGAATTCCTGTTCGCGATAGACCTGCAGGATCGGGCCGAACAGTTCGATGTCCGGGCGCTCGGTCGCATTGGTCATGTCGATGATCGCGGGCATCAGGAACGGGCGGTCGTCCTGCAGCCGCTCGAGATGCCGGATCGGCCGGCCGCCACGCATCAGCAGCGCGAGGAAGCTTTCCGTCAGCTGGTCGGCGACCTGATTGTCGATCACCGGCCCCATGAACGGCTGCGGATCGTCGTGCGGACTGCCGACGATCAGTCGGCCGACCATCGTGTTGATCGTCTCGATCAACGGATCGTAGAGCCGGTCCTCGACGATCAGGCGGCGCGCGGCGGTGCAGCGCTGGCCGGCGGTGGTGAAGGCGGACTGAATCACCAGCACCGCCGCGGAATGCAGGTCGGGCGTGTCCCAGACGATGATCGGGTTGTTGCCGCCCATCTCGAGCGCAAGGATCTTCTCGGGCTTGCCGGCGAAGGCGCGGTTGAGCGCCAGCCCGGTACGCGCCGAGCCGGTGAACAGCAGGCCGTCGATCCCGGGATGCTCGGCGAGCGCCTTGCCCTCGGCCGGGCCGCCGATCAGTACGCGGATGCACGCCTCCGGCACGCCCGCGGCGCGGTAGCAATCGACCAGGAACGCACCCGTCGCGGGCGTCTTCTCGGACGGCTTGAACACCACGGCGTTGCCGGCCAGCAATGCGGGGACGATATGCCCGTTGGGCAGGTGCGCGGGAAAATTGTACGGCCCCAATACCGCCAGCACGCCATGCGGCTTGTGGCGCAGCGCCATCCGGCTGCCCATCGGCGCGTCGAGCCGGCGTTGCGCGGTGCGTTCCGCATAGGCGGTGATCGAGATGTCGACCTTGGCGATCACCGTATCGATCTCGGTCCGCGCTTCCCACAGTGGCTTGCCGGTTTCCCGCGCGAGCAGGTCGGCGAAGGGCTCGTGGCGCTGACGGACGACATTGCCGAAGCGGCGCATCGTCTCGATCCGCACGGTCAGCGGCAACGCTGCCCAGGCGGCCCAGCCCGACCGTGCGGCCGCCACCTCGGCATCGGCATCGCCCGCCTCGGCACGCCACAGTTCCGCACCCGTCGCGGGTTCGTAGGAGATGATCGCGTCCGTCATGCTTGCCCTGTCTGCCTCCGGGCGCGAGGGTTAGGGGAATGGCGCCATGGCGGCAAGACGGGGCGGCGGGGCAGGCGAACTACGCCAGCGCCTCGCCCATCGCGCGGATCGCATCGACCTTGGCGTGCAGCATCGACCAGTCGTCCGTCGCGGCGATCGGCGCCCAGATCTCCTCGACCTCGTCGATCAGCATGCTGCACGGCGCACCCTGCCAATAGGCGTCGCTGCGGTCCTTGCGGGGCGCATAGGGCGCCAGCGCGGCACGGAAAGCGTCCCATTCCGGGGCATAATCGGCCGGCAAATCGCCGCCGAACACGTCGAAGAAGAAATGGTCCATCGGCGCTTCGGTGGTCCGCAACGCGCGCTCCATCGTCTGGACGAGCGCCCGATCCTCCTCCGGCGCGCGCGGCAGCACGCCGATCCGCCAGAGCAACGCGTCGGTGATCCGCGGCTGATACCGCGGCCCGAACTGTTCGATCAGCGCCACCAGCGGGTCGCTGTCCGCGATCAGCCGCAGCGATGCCGCCAGCTGCATCACGTCCCAGTGGATCGCCTCGGGCTGGCGGCCGAATGCGTAGAGGCCGGCGTGATCGAAATAGGCGGCGGTGAAGGCGGGGTCCCAGGTCGGCGCGAACCGCCACGGCCCATAGTCGAAGCTTTCGCCGGTCACGTTGATATTGTCGCTGTTGAGCACGCCATGGACGAACCCCGCCGCCATATAGCGTGCCGCCAGCGTCGCGGTGCGGGTGACGACATGGTCGAGCAGCCGCACCGGATCGTCCGATTCCTCGCCGTAGAGGTTGTGGAGGACGTAGCGCACCGCGGCACGCATCCCCTCCTCGTCCTGCAGATAGGCGAGCCGCTGGAATGTGCCGATGCGGATATGGCCGTGGCTCAGCCGGACCATCACCGCCGACCGGGTGGGGGAGGGTTCGTCGCCGCGGGTCAGCGCCTCGCCCGTCTCGATCAGCGACAGGGTGCGGCTGGTGGGGACGTTGAGCGCCTCCAGCATCTCGGTCGCGAGGATCTCGCGCACGCCACCCTTCAGCGTCAGCCGGCCGTCGCCGAAGCGGCTGTACGGCGTCTGTCCCGACCCCTTGGTGCCGAGGTCCATCAGCCGGTCGCTGTCGTCGCGCATCTGCGCGAAGGTGAAGCCGCGGCCGTCGCCGATGTCGGGATTGTACTGGCGGAACTGGTGGCCGTGATAGCGCAGCGCCAGCGGTTGGGGCAGGGTGCCGGGCAGGGGCGCGAACCGGCCGAACGCCTGCGTCCATTCGGCATCGGTCAGCGCGTCGAGCCCGACCCCGGTCGCCGCCCGGTCGTTGCGGAAGCGCAGGATCGTCTGCGGAAAATCCGCCGCCGCGACCGGGTCCCAAAGGGTCGGGCCGAGATCGAGCAGGGCGGTGGCGGGGCGGTATGCTTGCGGGGCGATGGGCATGTGTGGATATGGAGGTCGCCCGCCACCGGGCGCAACCCCGAGGATCTGACCGATGGCCGCCTATGAGAATTGCTATTGGATGTCGGCCGACGGGCTGAAGCTGCATTATCGGCTGTACCCGGGCGACCCATCGCTGCCGCCGGTGCTGTGCTTGCCGGGACTGACCCGCAATGCGCGCGACTATGACGCGCTCGCCGCCCGGCTGGCGGGGCGGCGGCAGGTGATCGCGGTCGATTTCCGCGGCCGCGGCCGCAGCGAATATGCCAAGGACCCGATGACCTATGTGCCCGCGACCTACGTCGCCGACGTGCAGGCGTTGCTCGGCGAGCGCGCTATTACCCGGTTCGTCGCGATCGGCACCTCGCTGGGCGGGATCGTGACGATGCTGCTGGCGCAGGCCGGCGCGGGGATCGCGGCGGCGCTGCTCAACGACGTCGGGCCGGAGATCGACCCCGCCGGGATCAGCCGGATCAGGGGCTATGTCGGCAAGGGCAGCAGCTGCCCGACCTGGATGCACGCCGCGCGCAACCTCGCCGACGCGCATGGCGACGTCTATCCCGACTGGCAGATCGAGGAATGGCTGGCGATGGCCAAGCGGGTCTATCGCCTCAACAGCGGCGGCCGGATCGTGCTCGACTATGATCTCAAGATCGCCGAACCGTTCCGCACGCCCGGGAACGAGACGGGGCCCGACATGTGGGCCGCCCTGTCCGCCCTGCGCAGCACGCCGGTGCTGGTCGTGCGCGGCGGGCGATCGGATGTGCTGGCGCAGCCGGTCGCGGAGCGAATGGTGGCGGCGCTGGACGAGGCGGAGCTGATGACGCTGCCGGGCGTCGGCCATGCGCCGACGCTGGCGGAGCATGCGCTGCACGGGCCCATCGATCGCCTGCTGGAGCGCGCGCAGGCGTGAGCGGCACGGCGGCGGCCGAGCCCGACGGCGCGCCGCGGATCGCCTTGCTCGACATCCTGCGCGGGGTCGCGATCCTCGCCATCCTGCTGATGAACGTCAGCGAGATGGGCGCGTCGATGACCGCCAACTGGTCCGACATCCGCCACATCGGCTGGAGCGGCGCGGACCGGGTCGCGTGGTGGCTGCGGACCCTGCTGGTCGAGGGTACGGCAAGGGCACTGCTCGAGATGCTGTTCGGCGCGGGGATGGTGATCCTGACCGAACGGATCGCGGCGGCCTCCGACGCCGTGATCGCGGTGCCGCTTCGCTACGGCTGGCGCAACATCGTGCTATGGGCGTTCGGCATCGCGCATATGGTCCTGCTGCTGTGGCCCGGGGATATCCTCCACACCTATGCGCTTTCAGCATTGCTCGCCTGCGCGTTCCGCACGCTGCCGGCGCGGGCCTTGCTGGCGGTGGGCCTGTCCTATGCCGCCTTCACGTTGGTCACCGGCATGGTCGCGATCCACGCCCCGGCCCGGCCGCAAACCGCGCGCATTGCCGCCGATGCCGCCGCCGTCGCTCGCGAGGATGCGTTCGGCCATGGCGACCGCGCGGCGTGGGTCGCGGGGCAGCGGCGGGTCGGGCTGGAGCGGCTGGCGACCGACGAAATCGTCTTTGTCTGGGAGGCGGCGGCGACGATGCTGGTCGGCGCGGCGCTGTTCCGCTGGGGCGCGTTGCAGGGCGGCTGGTCGCGGCGGTGCTATCGCTGGCTGCTGGCGGGCGGATACGGCATCGGCCTGCCGCTCCGCATCTATGGCGCATGGGAGGCGACGCGGTTCGACGGCCGTGTCGAGGTCGCCTGGATCTGGGAGGATATCGCACGGCTGGCGATGACCTGCGGCCATGTCGCCGCCATCGCGCTGGCGGTGACGACGGTCGTCGGCGCGCGGCTGCTCGCCCCGTTCGTCGCGGCGGGGCGCACCGCGCTGACGCTCTATGTCGCGCAGACGCTCATCGTCTCGTGGCTGATCTTCTCGCCCTTCGGGCTCGGGCTGTACGGCGCGTTCGGCTGGGCGTGGCTGATGGCGCTGGCGCTGGCGGTCGACGCCTTGCTGCTATGGGGGGCGAACCTGTGGCTGCGTCACTACCGGATCGCGCCGGTCGAATGGGCGTGGCGTTCGCTGGTCGAGGTGCGCCGGCTGCCGTTCCGCTGATGCGTTCTTCCTTGCCCGCCGCGACGCCGCTAGACCCGCGCGCATGCCGCAACCGATCCACATCCTCCACCTCCATTCGAGCTTCAGCCTGGGCGGCAAGGAGGCGCGCGCCGTCCGGCTGATGAATGCCTTCGGCGATGCGGCGCGGCACACGATCGTCAGCGGCGTCGCCGACCAGCTCGGCGCCCGCGCATCGATCGCCAAGGGGATCCGGTACGAGATCGCACAGGACGCCCCGTCGCTGACCGGCCGCCCATCCGTCGCCCGCTATGAGGCCCTGGCGACGTTCATGCGCCGCTTCGATCTGGTGCTCACCTACAATTGGGGCGCGATTGACGGCGTGATGGCGCGGCGGGTGTTCCCCAGGGGCGCCCCCCCGCTGGTCCACCACGAGGACGGCTTCAACGCTGACGAGGCCGGGGGGCTGAAGGTCGAACGCAACGTCTATCGCCGCATCGCGCTGGGCGCGGCGCATGCGCTGGTCGTCCCGTCCGAGGTGCTGGAGGGGATCGCGCGCAAGACCTGGAAACAGCCGCCCGCCCGCGTCCATCGCATCGCCAACGGCATCGACACCGCGCTCTATGCGCAAAAGCCCGATCCGCGTGCGATCCCCGGCCTCGCCCGCGATCCGAAGGAGGTGGTGATCGGCGCGCTCGCCGGCCTGCGCGCGGTCAAGGACCTGCCGCTGCTCGTGCGCGCCTGTGGTGGCCTGTCGGGCAGGTTCCGGCTGGTGATCGTCGGCGAAGGGTCGGAGCGCGACGCGATCCTCGCCGCGGCCCGGGCGATGGGGATCGCCGACCGGCTGGTGCTGCCCGGCTTCCTCGACCGGCCGTATCGCTTCGTCGGCGCCTTCGACATCATCGCGCTGTCGTCGAAGAGCGAGCAATTCCCGATCAGCGTCGTCGAGGGCATGGCCGCGGGCCTGCCGGTCGTCAGCACCCCGGTCGGCGACGTCCCCCGGATGGTCGCCGCGGAGAACGCCCCGTTCGTCACCGGCGGCGACGAGGTGCTGCTTCGCGACGCCTTGCAGGCGCTGGTGCTCGACCCGGACCTGCGCGCCCGGGTCGGCGCGGCGAACCGGGGGAAGGCCCTCGCCGAATATGACGAGCGCGTGATGATCGCCCGCTATCGCGCCCTCTATGCGGAGGCGCTGCACCGCGCGGGCGCCTTGGGGTAGCCGGCCCCCCGAAGCGCGTCACCCCGCCTGCATCACCGCCAGCTCATGCCCGTCCGGATCGGCGAAGTGAAACCGCCGCCCGCCCGGAAAGGCGAAGATCGGCACCGTCACCCGGCCATCGGCCGCCTCGATCGCTGCCAGCGCCACCTCGAGGTCGTCGACCTGGATCACCGGCAGGGGCTTGGCGACCCGGTCCGGCGCGGCATCGAGGCCGATGTCGGTGTCTCCGGTCATCGTCGCCGCATAGTCGGGCCCGAAGTCGCTGAACGCCCAGCCGAACGCCGCCGCGTAGAACGCCTTCGCCCGGCCCGCGTCCGTCACCGGCAATTCGAGATAGTTCAACCGCGCCATCGTATCCATACCCCTTGGTTCTTGCTATGTTCTACATCGCGCCATAGCATGAGGCAATGGCCCAGCCTCACGCCAAACGCCCGGCCCGCGGCGCCACCGTCAACGCGGAGAGCCGTCGTTTCAACCTGCCCCAAACCGAGGCGGACGGCGACTGGCTGGACGCGCGCGACGCGATCGATGGCGCGCCATCGCCGCTGCGCACCAGCGTCACCGTCGAACAGCCACGCACGATCATCAGCCGCAACGCTTCGCCCGACATCGGCTTCGACCGCTCGATAAACCCGTATCGCGGCTGCGAACATGGCTGCATCTATTGCTTCGCCCGGCCGACCCATGCCTATCACGATTTGTCGCCCGGGCTCGATTTCGAATCGCGCCTGTTCGCCAAGCCCGATGCCGCGGCGCTGCTGCGCGCCGAATTGCGCAAGTCCGGCTATGCCGTCGCGCCGATCGCGCTCGGCACCAACACCGATCCCTATCAGCCTATCGAAAGCGACTGGCGGATCACCCGCAGCATCATCGAGGTGCTCGGCGAGACGCGCCACCCGCTTACCATCACCACCAAGTCCGACCGCGTGCTGCGCGACCTCGACCTGCTCGCGCCGATGGCGGCGCAGGGCCTCGCCGGGGTCGCATTGTCGATCACCTCGCTCGACCCGAAGATCGCCGCGACGCTCGAACCGCGCGCGCCGCATCCCGAACGCCGGCTGAAGGCGGTGCGCGCGCTCGCCGATGCGGGCGTGCCGGTCTATGTCTCGATCGCGCCGGTGATCCCCGCGATCACCGATCACGAGCTCGAACATCTCGTCGAGCGCGCTGCCGAAGCGGGTGCGCGTGCCTGTTTCTTCATCCCCGTCCGCCTGCCGCACGAGGTCGCGCCGCTGTTCCGCGCCTGGCTCGACACGCATTTTCCCGATCGTGCGGCCAAGGTGATGGCGACGATCCATTCGCTGCGCGGCGGCAGGGACAATGATCCGAATTTCTTCACCCGCATGCAGGGTGCCGGTCCCTGGGCCGATCTGATGCGCACCCGCTTCCGCATCGCCGTCCGCAAACACGGCCTCGAGCAGCGCAGTGCGCCGCTGCGCACCGACCTGTTCCGTCCACCCGCCGGGCCGCAGGGCGAATTGTTCTGATCGTATCGCCACGCTAACCAGATTGCGGCATGTACGGCGGCGAATGACCCGGCCCCCTATGACCCGGTACCACATCTGGCTGATCCTGCTGCTCGCCGCGGTGGCGTTGCGCCTGCCCGATATCGGCAACCCGCTCGTCGACCTCGACGAACAGATGTATCTGCTCGTCGGCCGGCGGATGTGGGACGGCGCGATCCCCTATGTCGATATCTGGGATCGCAAGCCGGTCGGCCTGTTCCTGATCTATGCGGCGACGCAGGCGCTGCCGGTCGATCCGGTCGTCGCCTATCACCTCGTCGCCGGGGCCGCGGCGGTCGCCACCGCCGGGCTGATCGCGGGGCTGGTCCGCCGCCTCGGCCCCCCCGCCGGCGCGCTGCCCGCCGGGCTGCTCTATCTCGTCTGGCTGGAGCTGATCGGCGGACGGGGCGGGCAGTCGCCGGTCTTCTACAATCTGCTGATCGTCGCTGCCGCCACGCTGGTCTGGCGTGCGATCGCGGAGCGGCGGCGCACCGGCGCCGTGGCGATGCTGCTCGTCGGGATCGCGTTGCAGATCAAGCCGACCGTTATGTTCGAGGGCGCCTTCCTCGGCGTTGCGCTGCTGCTGGCCCATTGGCGCCACACGCGCGCGCCGGTCCGGGTCGTTGCCGCCGCCGCGCTCTATGGCATTGCCGCGCTTATCCCCACGCTCCTCGCCTGGGCCATCTATGTCGCGATCGGCCATGGCGATGCATGGTGGTTCGCCAACGTGGATTCGATCTTCCTCCGGCAAGTGACGCCGCATGATCCGATCATAGGCCGCCTCGCCGGAGCATTGCTGGTGTTGGCGATCCCGCTCGCCGTCGCCATCCGCGGGCTGCTGGCGGCGCAGGGGCCGGCGCGCGGGTTCGTCGCGGCATGGCTGGGTTCGGCGCTGCTCGGCTGGGTGCTGGTCCCGCCCTATTTCAACCATTACGCCCTCCCGCTGCTCGTGCCGATCGCCGTCGCGGCGGGTCTCGCCTGCGATCGCGGCCCGATGCGCCTGCTGGCCGGAATCGGTGGAGCCGGGCTATTGCTCATGAGCGGCTATCCGCACCGCGGCGACACCGCCGCCGCGCGCCGCGACCTCGCCGCGCTGGCCGGCGTCATCGCCCGGCACGCCGGCACCCGTTGCCCCTTCGTCTTCGCAGGCCCGCCAGCGCTCTACACGACCGGCAATTTTTGCCTGCCGACCCGCTATCCCTTCCCCTCGCACCTTATCCAGTCGAGCGAAAACGGCGCGATCGGCGTCGATCCGGCACGTGAGGTCGCCCGTATCCTCACCGCCAGGCCGCCGGTGATCGTGACCGGTCATCCCGTGCGCGATGGCAACGACCGCACGATCCCGCTCGTCCGGCGCGCCATCGCCGATCACTACCGCCCCGTGGCAAGACGGCTCGGCGTCACGGTCTACGCGCGGCAAGATTGATCCGGGTCAATCACGCAAGTCATTGATTCCAGGAATTTCCGTGCCGGGCGAGGATATTCGACCGCGGTTCCGCGTTGATCCTGTACCTCGCGGACGACGGGGCTTCGGCAGAACGACAGGAGACGATGATGGCAGAGCAGGACACGCAAGACGGCATGGATCGGGACGGCGACCTGAATCGTCAGGATCAGGATCGCGATCAGGGCATCGATCGCCAGCAGAATCAGCAGAACCGCGACCAGGGCGCGGGACAGGATCCCAATCGCAGCCGCGACGGCGGCGAATCGGGGGCTGGCTACGGCAACCATGGCGAGGGCGGTCAGGACGCCGTCAACGATCGGGACGACACCAGCAATAGCGATCGCCGCTGACGCCCCCTCAGATCACTACGGACAGACGAAACGGGAGCCCTTGCGGCTCCCGTTTTGCGTCCGGCGGCGCGGCGCGATCACCGCCGGCTGGTCATCAGCGGCTGGATGCGCGTCCCGAAATCCTCCACCCCTTGCAGAAAATCGTCGAAGGTCAGCAGCACGCCGCCCGTGTTCGGCACCGCCGCCATCTCGTCGAGCATCCGGGCGACGCTCGCATAGCTGCCGACCAGCGTCCCCATGTTGATGTTGACCGCCCCCTCGGGCGCGGCGAGCTGGCGGACGTTGGTGCTGGCGTTGACCGTATCCTTCGCTCCCTGTTCGGCGAGCCAGGCGATCGCATCCAGATCGACGCCGTCATTGTAGAGCCGCCACTTCGCCATGGCTTCCTCGTCGGTTTCGGCGGCGATAATCATCACCAGCACGAACACCGACACGTCCCGCCCGGTCTTGGCGGTCGCCGCCGCAAGCCGGTCGTTGTTGCCCGCAAAGGCGGTCGGCGTGTTCACCCCCTTGCCGAGGCAGAAGGCATAATCCGCCCATTTCGCCGAGAAGGCGAGGCCCTCGTCCGACGATCCGGCACAGATGATCTTCATATCGCCGGTCGGCTGCGGCCGTACCCGGCAATCCTCCATCCGGTAGTAATCGCCCTTGAAGTCGGAGACGCCGTCCGCCCACAGTTCGCGCAGGATGTGCGCATATTCGTCCAGCATCTTGTAACGATTACGGAAATGCTCGTCGCCGGGCCACATTCCCATCTGCGTATATTCGGGCGGTTGCCAGCCGGTGATGAGGTTCAGGCCGAACCGCCCATGGCTGATCGAATCGATCGTGTTGCACATCCGCGCCGCGAAGGCTGGCGGGATGACCAGCGTCGGACAGGTCGCATAGATCTTGATCCGCTCGGTCACCGCGGCGAGGCCCGCCATCAGCGTGAAGCTCTCGAGGCCATATTCCCAGAATTCGGTCTTTCCGCCGAACCCGCGCAGCTTGATCATCGACAGTAGGAAATCGAGTCCGTGCTCCTCCGCCTTCAGCGCGATCGCCTTGTTGAGGTCGAAGCTCGGTTTGTATTGCGGCGCGGTGTCGCTGATGAGCCAGCCGTTGTTGTTGATGGGTACGAAAACGCCGACCTGCATGCCCCTGCTCCCCCGCGATACCGTTCGTCAGCTGTCGAGCCAGTCGAGCAGCCACATGTTGAAATGATCCGCCCGCGTGACGTTGCAGGCGTGGCCGCCGGTCGCCATCCGCGCGAGCTGCGCATCCGCGATCCCCGCCGCCAGCCGTTCGGATTGCGCGGGCGGCACCAGCATATCGTCCTCGCTGACGACGACCAGCGTCGGCACGCGGACCTCGCCCAGCCGTCCGGCGATATCGAACCGCCGCGCCGCCGCGATGCGCCGCTGCACCATTTCCGCCCCCGGGAAATGGGCGAGCAACCGCTCTTCCTCCTCCTGCAGCGCCTCATGGTGATCCGAAATCCACTGCGCCGGATAGAGGAACAGCGGCTGCGCATGCAGGAACGCGCGCGGCCCGCTGTCGCGCAGCAGGGCGAGGCGCGTGTCGAAACAGCGCGCGCTATGGGCATCGAGCTTCGCCCAGCCGTTGATGACGACCAGTCGCGCCAGCCGCTCGGGCTGCGCCAGCGCGAGCGCCAGCCCGGCCATCCCGCCGATCGCATGGCCGATCAGCGTCACCTGATCGATCCCCAGCGCGTCGAGCAGCACGACCATGTCCCGTGCGAGTCCCTCCAGCGTCAGGTCGCCCGGTACCTCGCGTGCCGATCGCCCGGTGCCGCGATGGTCGTAGGCGATGACCCGATGCCGCCTGGCGAGCGCGGCGAGGTTCGGCGCCCAGTAATGCCCCGATCCGCCCAGCCCCGGCGACAGCAACACCGGCGGCGCATCCTCCGGCCCGTGCAGTTCGTAATGAAGCCCCCCAGCCTCGGGCATCAGCCGATATGCGCCACGCTGGCGATTTCGACGAGGCAATCGGGTTTCACCAGATCCGCCCGGATGCAATAGCGCGCCGGCTTCGCACCCGGGAAATACTCGGCATAGACCGCGTTGAACGCGGCATAGTCGGCGAAGTCCTTGAGGAAGATGTGGTTCATCGCGACGTCGGTCAGTCGCGCGCCCGCCGCGGCAAGCGTCGTCGCGATCGTGTCGAGCACGACCCGCGTCTGCGCCGCCGCATCGCCGGGGTGCAGCACCACGCCGCCTTCACCGAGCGCGAGCACGCCCGACACATAGACGGTGTTGCCCGCCTTCGCTCCCGCCGAATAGGGCGCGATCGGCGTCGGAAACTCGGGCGGATTGATCGCGTCGAACGGCATTTGCTACTCCCGGGGCGTCTGGCCGAAGCTGCCGCAGAATGCCGCGACGTCGCTTACCCAGCCGAAGAACTTCTCGATATTGTAGACGCTGGCCTCCTGCATCATCGGCGGGCCGAGGTGATGCGTCGCATCCTCGAGCATGATGCCGAAATATTCGAGGTGGAAGCCGTCGCGCAGTGTGGATTCGACGCAGACGTTGGTGGCGATCCCGACGAAGACGATGTTGCGGATGCCGCGGGCGCGCAGGACGCTGTCGAGCTGCGAATTGAAGAAGGCGGAATAGCGGGTCTTGTGCACCCGGATGTCCCCGGGTTTCGGCGTCAGCGCGTCGACCAGTTCGTAATCCCAGCCGCCGCGCGCCAGCAATTGCCCGTGCAGTTCGGGCTGCGCGCGCATCGTCTTGAGCGCGTTGGATTTGTGCCAGTTGGGCGATCCCGGGCCGCCCGCCTCGACATAATCGGGGTCCCAGCCGTTCTGCAGGAACACGACCGGCATGCCCGCCCCGCGCGCGGTATCGAGCACCGTCGCGATTCGTCCGATCACTGCTGCCGATCCGCTGATGTCGAACCCGGCAACATCGACGTAACCGCCATGGCTCGCATAGGCATTCTGCATGTCGATGACGACCACCGCCGTTTCTGCAGGGTCGAGGCGCAGCGCTTCGGGACGCGCGGGTAGGGTGATGGCGCGGGCCTCGTCAGCCCCGGTACGCAGGATCGGTTCGCCATCGGCCATCCGCGCAAGCTGAACCGAACCCATGCCCTTGTGCAAGTGCGAAATGTTACGGGAGCGGGACGATCGGCGACAGCATGATGCGCCGCCCGCGCCGCAAGCATAAAAAAGGGGACCCGGAAGCCATGGCGCCCGGGTCCCCTTTCTAACGTGACGAAAGGCTTATGCCCAGTTCGCCATCTTGCCTTCGAGGTTGGCGCGGACCGCCTCGAAGAACTGCTCGGTGGTCATCCACGGCTGGTCCGGGCCGATCAGGATCGCGAGATCCTTGGTCATCTGGCCGTTCTCGACGCACTCGATGCAGCAGCGCTCCAGCGTCTCGGCGAACTTCACCACCTCGGGCGTCTCGTCGAACTTGCCGCGATACTTGAGGCCGCCGGTCCATGCGAAGATCGAGGCGATCGGATTGGTGCTGGTCGCCTTGCCCTGCTCGTGCTGGCGGAAGTGGCGGGTGACGGTGCCGTGCGCCGCCTCGGCCTCGACGGTCTTGCCGTCCGGCGTCAGCAGCACCGAGGTCATCAGGCCGAGCGACCCGAACCCTTGCGCGACCTGATCCGACTGGACGTCGCCATCGTAGTTCTTGCACGCCCACACGAACTCGCCGTTCCACTTCAGCGCCGATGCGACCATGTCGTCGATCAGGCGGTGTTCGTAGACGATGCCCGCTTCCTTGAACTTGTCCTTGAACTCGGCCTCGAACACCTCGGCGAACAGGTCCTTGAAGCGGCCGTCATAGGCCTTGAGGATCGTGTTCTTGGTGCTGAGATACACCGGCCACTTGAGGTTCAGGCCATAGTGCATCGAGGCGCGGGCGAAATCGCGGATCGAATCGTCGAGGTTGTACATGCCCATCGCGACGCCCGACGAGGGAAACTGGAACACCTCCTCGTCGATCAGCGTGCCGTCGTCGCCCTCGAACACGAGGCGCAGCTTGCCCGGGCCCGGGACGCGGAAATCGGTCGCCTTATACTGGTCGCCGAACGCGTGGCGGCCGACGACGATCGGGTGTGTCCAGCCCGGGATCAGGCGGGGGACGTTCTTGATGACGATCGGCTCGCGGAAGACGACGCCGCCCAGGATGTTGCGGATCGTGCCGTTCGGCGACTTCCACATCTTCTTCAGGCCGAATTCCTCGACGCGCTGCTCGTCGGGGGTGATCGTCGCGCACTTCACCGCGACGCCATGCTTCTGCGTCGCCTTGGCCGCCTCGACCGTCACGCGGTCCTCGGTCGCATCGCGATGCTCGATGCCCAGATCGTAATAGTCGAGTTCGATATCGAGATAGGGCTTGATGAGGCGCTCGCGGATCCATTCCCAGATGATCCGCGTCATTTCGTCGCCATCGATCTCGACGATCGGGTTCTTCACCTGAATCTTGGCCATTTTCTCGTCCTATGGGAGGGGAATTTGGCGACGCGTCTAGGGACAAGCGGGCAGGGGATCAACCACTGGCGACAGTCCGTGGCTTGCGAACGTTGTGTTGCATGAACGACACGGGTACACCCCGTGGTTATGCCATCGCTCGAAAAGCCCCCCCACACGCCGCTGCCGACGACGACGGTCAAGTGGCGTTTCCCTTCCGTCCACCCCGAAGGCCATAAATATGCGGCCATCGCGCTGGGCATCACCCTGATCGCGACGATCATTACGAAGGTGCTGTTCTGGCCGCTGCTCGCGGTCGTCGTCTGGGTGCTCACCTTCTTCCGCGATCCCGTGCGCACCACGCCGGTCGGCGATGGCCTCATCATCGCGCCCGCCGACGGCCTCGTCACGATGATCCAGAAGGTGCCGGTGCCGCGCGAGCTGGTCGGCGACCTCGGCGATACGCCGCTGACCCGCGTCTCGATCTTCATGTCGGTATTCGACGTCCATATCAACCGTACGCCGATCGCGGGCACGATCCGCCAGGTCGTCTACATCAGCGGCAAGTTCCTCAACGCCGATCTCGACAAGGCATCCGACGAGAACGAGCGCCAGCATATCGTCGTCGAGGGCCGCGACGGCCGCCGCATCGGCTTCACCCAGATCGCCGGCCTCGTCGCGCGCCGCATCGTGCCCTTCGTCAAGCCGGGCGACATGGTCGCGACCGGCCAGCGCATCGGCCTGATCCGCTTCGGCAGCCGGGTCGACGTGTTCCTGCCCGACGACATCATCCCACAGGTGACATTGGGCCAGCGCTCGATCGCCGGCGAGACGGTCATCGGCCGCGTCGGCGGCGTGCCCGTCACCGGTATCGCCCAGTAATGGATCAGCGCGACCTGAGCGTCTCCCCCCGCCGCCGCCTGCCACGCCGCCCCCGTGGTCTGCCGTTGCGCGCGGTCGCCCCCAACGCGGTCACCGCATTGGCTTTGTGCTCCGGCCTCAGCGGCGTCCGCTTCGCGATCGGTGGCGAATGGCAGAGTGCGGTGGCGATGATTATGGTCGCCGGCGTGCTCGACGGCCTCGACGGCCGCATCGCCCGCCTGCTGCATGGCGAGAGCCGTTTCGGGGCGGAACTCGATTCGCTGTCCGACGCCATCTCCTTCGGCGTCGCCCCGGCGCTCATCATGTATCTGTGGTCGCTCGCCGCGCTGCCGCGCCTCGGCTGGATCAGCAGCCTGATCCTCGCCGTCTTCTGCGCGCTGCGCCTCGCACGCTTCAACGCCAAGATCGACGAGACCGACCAGCCGCACAAATCCGCCGGCTTCCTGACCGGCGTGCCCGCGCCTGCAGGTGCCGGGCTTGCCATGCTGCCGATGTACTTCTGGTTCTGGACCGACCATCCGTTCTTCGCCTCGCCATGGCTGGTCGCGCCATGGGTCGCGTTCATCGCGCTGCTGATGGTGTCGAGCGTCGCCACCTTCTCATGGACGTCGCTGAAGCTGCGCCGCACGGTCCGGTTCGAGGCGATCGCCGGCGTCGTCCTGCTCGGCGCGGCGCTGGTATCGGCACCGTGGCATACGCTCAGCGCGATCTGCGTCGGTTACCTCGTCACCATTCCGTTCAGCATGGCCAGCTACGCACGGGTCAAGCGGCTGCGCGCAACCGGCGAACGGCCGCGGGGATCGGAGCCGACGCCCAGCGCCTGACGGCGATGCGGCGCTCGGCGGAAGCGAGCTGCGACAGAGGTGCGAAGGCGGGTTCGGGATTGCCGGATGCGAGGCTGACGATCCGCCGCCATTGCGGCGCGACCGTCGCGGCGATCACTCCTACGGCGGCAAGGAACGCACCGACGAACACCAGAACACTGAACGCTACAACCATCGAACCAACTCCCGGCCAGGTTAGCGAGCAACCTGTGGATAACTCACCAAACCAATGATTTGTCAGTGAGTTCCGCACCCGCGCCGGATTCTTCCGTTTTGGACACTTTACAGTGTCTTAACCAGAACCGGACCGTTCGCGTCCACTGTCTGGACGCTGTATGTTCCACCTGTGTTCTCATTGTCAAGCGCGATCCCGAGTCTTGCCTTTGCGCGTCCGTTCGGCTAATGGCGCGCCCCTCAACCCCGCATGGGAAGCATCATAGCCCGGTGCGACGCTCCGCAAGGTGCGACGTCATCCGCTTCCCAGAGGCTCAACCGGAAGGAATTATCCTATGGCGGCACCCGTCGTCACCATGCAGCAGCTCATCGAGACTGGTGCGCACTTCGGCCACCAGACGCACCGCTGGAACCCGAAGATGAAGCCTTACATCTTCGGCGATCGTAACGGCGTCCACATCCTCGACCTGTCGCAGACCGTTCCTCTCTTCGCCCGCGCGCTCGAGTTCGTCTCGTCGTCGGTCGCAGGTGGCGGCAAGGTGCTGTTCGTCGGCACCAAGCGCCAGGCGCAGGACGCCGTCGCCGATGCGGCGCGCCGTTCGGGCCAGCATTTCGTCAACCACCGCTGGCTGGGCGGCATGCTCACCAACTGGAAGACGATCAGCAACTCGATCAAGCGCCTCAAGAGCCTCGAGGAGCAGCTGTCGGGCGACACGCACGGCCTGACCAAGAAGGAAGTGCTGCAGCTGACCCGTGAAAAGGACAAGCTGGAACTCAGCCTCGGCGGCATCCGCGACATGGGCGGCGTGCCCGACGTCATGTTCGTGATCGACGCGAACAAGGAAGAGCTGGCGATCAAGGAAGCCAACACGCTCGGCATCCCCGTCGTCGCGATCCTCGATTCGAACGTGTCGCCGGACGGCATCGCCTTCCCGGTTCCCGCGAACGACGACGCCAGCCGCGCCATCCGCCTGTATTGCGAGGCGATCGCCATCGCGGCGACCCGCGGCAACCAGGAGCAGCAGTCGCGCCGTGGCGTCGATCTGGGTGCGCAGGACGTCGCGCCGGTCGAGGAGGCGCTGACCGTGCCGACCCCGGCCGCCGAGCCCGAAGCGCAGGCCGCGACCAACGTCGAGGGCGCTGGCGCCGAGACCGAGCGTCAGATCGACGCGTAACGCCCGTCGTTGAAACGTCATGCGGGCGGGGTAGGGCGGCTATGCCCTTCCTCGCCCGCAATCACATTCGAGTAAAAGGATTACGCACATGGCTGAAGTGACTGCAGCGATGGTCAAGGACCTGCGCGAAAAGAGCGGCGCGGGCATGATGGATTGCAAGAAGGCGCTGAACGAGGCCGCCGGCGACATGGACGCCGCGCTGGACTGGTTGCGCACCAAGGGTCTCGCCGCCGCGCAGAAGAAGTCCAGCCGCACCGCGGCCGAGGGCCTCGTCGGTGTCGCCACCGCGGGCACGAAGGGTGCGGCGGTCGAGGTGAACTCGGAAACCGATTTCGTCGCGAAGAACGACCAGTTCCAGCAGTTCGTCCGTGAAGTCACGCAGATCGCGCTCGCCACCGGTGGCGACGTCGAGGCGCTGAAGGCCGAGACGATGCCGTCGGGCACCAGCGTCGCCGACGTGCTGACCAACAACATCGCGACGATCGGCGAGAACCAGTCGCTGCGCCGTGCCAAGCGTCTCGAAGTGAGCAAGGGCGCGGTCGTGTCCTACGTCCACAACCAGGCGTCGCCCGGCCTCGGCAAGATCGGCGTGCTCGTCGCGCTCGAATCGGACGCGTCGGACGAGGTGCTGCAGGGTCTCGGCAAGCAGCTGGCGATGCACATCGCCGCCGCCTTCCCGAAGGCGCTGAACGAGGAAGACCTCGACGAGGCCGAGATCGAGCGCGAGCGCGCGATCGCGACCGAAAAGGCGTCCGAATCGGGCAAGCCTGCCGACATCATCGCCAAGATGGTCGAGGGCGGCATCGCCAAGTACCGCAAGGAGCACGCGCTGGTCAGCCAGCTGTTCGTGATGGACGGCAAGACCAAGATCAGCGACGTCGTCGCCAAGGCGGGCAAGGACGCCGGCACCACGATCAAGCTGGTGGACTATGTCCGCTTCCAGCTCGGCGAGGGCATCGAAAAGGAAGCGTCGGACTTCGCCGCCGAAGTCGCGGCCGCGTCGGGCGTCGCCCAGAAGTAAGGCGGGGGGCGTATCCGCTCCCCGGCCCTGCCGTCCCGGACCGGTTCCGGGGCGGCACCGGGTGCATGCGGGATGCATGCCCCGACAATTTCCCGTGCACCGCGCGTCGACGCGTCCAGTCGAGGTTGCTCCTGCGGTGCGCGCACCCTAAGGTCCGCGCCGCTTTCCCTTACCGTCAGGACCCCATGACCGCCGGCCCCCGCTTCAAACGTATCCTGCTCAAACTCTCTGGCGAAGTGCTGATGGGAGAGGGCGGCCTCGCCATCGATCCGGAGATCACCGCGCGCGTCGCGCAGGAGATTGCGGGCGTACGCGACCAGGGTTACGAGCTGTGCGTCGTCGTCGGTGGCGGCAACATCTTCCGTGGCCTCTCCGCCGCCGCCAAGGGCATCGAGCGCGCGACCGCCGATTACATGGGCATGCTCGCGACCGTGATGAACGCGCTCGCGGTGCAGAATGCGCTGGAGCAGATCGGCGTCGACACCCGCGTCCAGTCGGCGATCCCGATGCAGTCGGTCTGCGAACCCTTCATCCGCCGCCGCGCCGAGCGTCACCTCGAAAAGGGGCGCGTGGTGATCTTCGCCGCCGGCGTCGGCAGCCCGTTCTTCACTACCGATTCCGGTGCCGCGCTCCGCGCCGCCGAGATGAAGTGCGACGCTCTGTTCAAGGGCACCTCGGTCGACGGCGTCTACGATGCCGATCCCAAGAAGGTGCCGACCGCGACGCGTTACGATACCGTGAGCTATTCGACCGTGCTGTCCGACGACCTCAAGGTCATGGACGCCAGCGCGATCGCATTGTGCCGCGACAACAATATTCCGATCGTCGTCTTCAACATCCGCGAACACGGCAATTTTGCCGCGGTCCTCGGCGGTGATGGCGTCTCGACGATCGTCCAGAGCGAACAGGAGTAGATCATGGCAGCCTATGACAAGGCCGACCTCGAACGCCGCATGGCCGGCGCCGTCGAATCGCTGAAGCACGACCTCAACGGCCTGCGCACCGGCCGCGCCTCCACCGCCTTGCTCGATCCGGTGACGGTCGAGGTGTACGGCAGCCACATGCCGCTGGTGCAGGTCGCGACCGTCTCGGTGCCCGAACCGCGCATGCTGTCGGTGCAGGTCTGGGACAAGTCGAACGTCGGCCCCGTCGAAAAGGCGATCCGCTCGGCGGGGCTCGGCCTCAACCCGATCAACGACGGCCAGACGCTGCGCCTGCCGATCCCCGACCTGACCGAGGAGCGCCGCAAGGAGCTCGCCAAGCTCGCCGGCAAATATGCCGAGGCCTCGCGCATCGCGGTCCGCAACGTCCGTCGCGACGGAATGGACAGTCTGAAGACCGACGAGAAGAAGGGCGTCATCAGCGAGGACGAGCGCAAGCGCCACGAAACCGAGGTGCAGAAGCTGACCGACGCCACCGTCGCCGATCTCGATGCGGCGGCCGCGGCGAAGGAAAAGGAAATCCTGGGCAAGTGACGGGCAAACAGCCAGGGCTGTTTAGCGCATGCCGGGGGCATGGGCGGCCCGGCACTCCCGCGAGAGCGTCGCGGTGAGCAGCGCTCCGATTCTGTCCGCGGTCCCTGATACGGGGCCGGTGCCGCGTCATGTCGCCATCATCATGGACGGCAACGGGCGCTGGGCGAAGGCGCGGATGCTGCCGCGCGTCGCCGGTCACAAGGCCGGCGTCGAGGCCGTGCGCCGCGTCACCCGCGCTGCGCGCGCGCTGGGTGTCGAGGCGCTGACGCTCTACGCCTTCTCCTCGGAGAACTGGCGCCGGCCGGAGGATGAGGTCGGCGCGCTGATGGGGCTGCTCCGGCTCTTCATCCGCAGCGACCTTGCCGAACTGGTCGAGGAAAACGTCCGCCTGCGCGTGATCGGCGACTATCGCCGCTTCGCGCCCGATCTCGTCGCCCTCGTCGACGATGCGGTGGCGAAGACCGCGGGCAACACCGGGCCGATCCTGGTGATCGCGCTCAATTACGGTTCGCATGCCGAGCTGGTCGCCGCGACGCAGCGCCTCGCCGCCCGCGCGGCGGCGGGCGAGATCGACCCCGCCGCGATCACCGCGGGCAGCATCGAGGCGGAGCTCGACACCGCCGACCTGCCGCCGCTCGACCTCGTCATCCGTTCGTCGGGGGAACAGCGGCTGTCCAATTTCCTGCTTTGGCAGGCGGCCTATGCCGAATTGCTGTTCATCGACACGCTCTGGCCCGATTTCACCGGCGATACGCTCGCCGACGCGCTTGCCGCGTTCGGCCAGCGCCAGCGGCGCTACGGCGGCCTGTGAGCGACACGCCTCCGGCCAAACGGCCGTCGGAGCTTGCGACCCGCACGCTGACCGGCCTCGGCCTCATCGCGCTGGCGCTGGTCGCGCTCGCGTTCGGCGGCTTCCCCTTCTGGCTGCTCGCGGTCACCGCGGGCGTGTTCATGATGGCGGAATGGAGCGAACTCCACCTCGCCGAACCCAAGACCAAGCGGCTCGGCCAGTACGTGCTGTTCGTGCCGCTCGCGATCATGTGCCCGATCGCCGCGGGGCCCAATTTCTTCGCGCTCGGCCTGCTGGTCGGCGCCTTCTTCTTCCTCACCATCGTCACCCGCCGGCCGCAGCTCGGCCTCGGCGTGCTCTATTGCGGCCTGCCGATCTATGCGTTGCTGCTGATCCGGCATGAGCCCGATGGTATCCGCAACGCGCTCTGGGCGCTGGCGATCGTCTGGGCGACGGATATCGGCGCCTATTTCGCCGGCCGCGGCATCGGCGGCCCCAAGCTCGCACCGACGATCAGCCCCAACAAGACCTGGGCCGGCCTGATCGGCGGCATCGCGATGGCGACCGTCGTCGCGCTGCTGATGCAGGCCTTCTACCTCCTGCCGCTGCGCTTCGTCATCGCGACGCCGCTGCTCGCGATCGTCGCGCAGGGCGGCGACCTGTACGAGAGCTGGTTGAAGCGTCGCGCCGGCGTCAAGGATTCGGGCAGCGTCATTCCCGGCCATGGCGGCGTCCTCGACCGGCTCGACGGGCTCGTGCCGGTGCTGCCGCTCGCCGCGCTGCTCGTCGTCGTGCCGCTGGCATTCTGACATGAAGACCGTCACCATATTGGGCGCGACCGGATCGGTCGGCACCTCCACCCTCGACCTCGTCGAGCGCGAGCCCGACCGGTTCCGCGTCCGCGCGCTCACCGCCAATTGCGACGTCGCCAGCCTCGCCGCGGCGGCGATCCGCACCCGGGCGGAAATCGCCGTCGTCGCCGACGAATCCTGCCTGCCCGCGCTGCGCGAGGCGCTCGCCGGCACGTCGACCCAGGCGACGGGCGGCGCGCAGGCGATCTGCGATGCCGCCGCCGGCGCCGACTGGACGATGGGCGCGATCGTCGGATGCGCCGGGCTGAAGCCGGTGATGGCGGCGATCGAACATGGCGGCACCGTCGTCATCGCCAACAAGGAACCGCTCGTGTCGGCGGGCGAGGTCATTCTCGCCGCCGCCGCCCGCTCGGGCGCGACGCTGCTGCCCGCCGACAGCGAGCATAACGCGATCTACCAGTGTTTCGACTTCGCCCGGCCCGAGGGCGTCCGTCGCATCATCCTCACCGCCAGCGGCGGCCCGTTCCGCGACTGGTCGCTCGAACGCATGGCCGACGTCACCGTCGAACAGGCAGTCGCGCATCCCAATTGGTCGATGGGCGCGAAGATCAGCATCGACAGCGCGACGATGATGAACAAGGGGCTCGAACTGATCGAGGCCGCGCGCCTGTTCCCGGTCGCGCACGAGCGGATCGAGGTCGTGCTCCATCGCCAGTCGGTGATCCATTCGATGGTCGATTACGTCGACGGCTCGATGCTGGCGCAGCTCGGCCCGTCGGACATGCGCGTGCCGATCGCGCATACGCTCGCCTGGCCGGACCGGATGGCGACTCCGATGGCGCCGCTCGATCTCGTCGGGATCGGCCGGCTCGATTTCGAGGCCTGCGACCCCGTCCGCTTTCCCGCGCTGGCGCTCGCCCGCGCCGCGCTGGAGGCGGGCGGCGCGCGTCCGGCGATCCTCAACGCCGCCAACGAGGTCGCGGTCGCGGCCTTTCTCGCGCGGCGGATCGGCTTCCTCGAAATTGCCGCAATCGTCGCCGATACGCTTGAGCGTTACGATCCGCCGGCTCCGGACACGCTGGAGGCGGTCCTCCTCATCGACGGGGAGGCACGACGAATGGCGGACGAGCAGGTACAGGGACGTGCTCAGGGGCGTGTAAAGGTCCACGCGTGAAGGATTGCGTAGCTTGATCCAGTCCCCCGGCGTTCCGATGGCGATCCTCGCGTTCCTCTGCGCGATCGGCCCGCTCGTCTTCATCCATGAAATGGGCCATTATCTCGCCGGCCGGCTGTTCGGCGTGAAGGCCGAGGCCTTCTCGATCGGCTTCGGCCGCGAGATCGCGGGCTTCACCGACCGTCGCGGCACCCGCTGGAAGTTCGGCTGGCTACCGCTGGGCGGCTATGTCCGCTTCGCCGGCGACATGAACCCGGCGAGCCAGCCCGACGCGGCATGGCTGGCGCTGCCCGCCGCCGAGCGCGCGCAGACCTTCCAGGCCAAGCCGCTGTGGCAGCGCGCGATCATCGTCGGCGCCGGCCCGGCGATCAACCTGATCCTCGCCGTCCTCATCCTCGCCGGCTTCGCGCATACCTATGGCGTCGATCGCACGCCGGCGGTGGTCGGCACGGTGATCGCGGGCGGACCGGGCGAGAAGGCCGGCCTGCAACCGGGCGACCGCATCGTCGCCATCGACGGCCGTACGATCGACACCTTCTCCGATATCGCGCGCTATGCGCTGATCCGGCCGGGCCAGCAGGCGACGGTGCGCGTCGAGCGCGGCGGCGTCACCAGCGATCGCCCGCTCGCGATCGGCGTAATCCGCCAGCGCGATCGCTTCGGCAACGACTATCGCATCGGCCGTATCGGCATCGGCAGCGGCGATCCCGTGCTGGCGCCGGTCGGCCTCGCCGCCGCCCCTGCTGCCGGCGTGTGCATGACCGGCGAGATCATCGCCGGCACGCTGGAGACGCTCGGCCAGATCATCAGCGGCCGCCGCTCGATCGATGAACTCGGCGGTCCGATCCGCATCGCCAAGATCAGCGGCGAACAGATGGCGCTGGGCCTGTCCGCCTTCGTCTGGCTGGTCGCGATGCTGTCGATCAATCTGGGGTTCATCAACCTGCTGCCAGTACCCATGCTGGATGGCGGTCATTTGTTCTTCTATGCGATCGAGGCGATCCGCCGCCGCCCCCTCGAACCCAGGGTGCAGGAATGGGCGTTCCGCGGCGGACTGGCGCTCGTGCTGACGCTGATGCTGGTCGTGACCTTCAACGATTTGAGCGCCGTGGGCCTGTGGCAGCGGCTGGCCGGGTTGATCGGCTGACCGGGTTGGGGCAGGGCAGGTTTCTGCGTCTCCCGGTGCATATTGGGTATCCTGACGTATTTGGGGTGGGTTGAGTGACAGCGATGAAGAGTTCCATGTTCGTGGCGAAGGGCGCCGCGCTGCTCGCCGGCACCATGTTGTCGGGCGTGCCCGCTCTGGCCCAGACGGCGCCTGCACCCGCGCCCGCTGCGACTCCGACGCCCGCGGCGCCGGCCGCGACGCCCGCCCCGGCGCGCACGATCAAGACGCTCCGCGTCGAAGGGTCGCAGCGCATCGAACCGGAAACGGTTCTGTCCTACACAAAGTTGCGTGTCGGCATCCCTTATACCGCGGAAACGCTCGATCAGGCGCTGAAGGACCTGCAGGCGTCGGACCTGTTCGTCGATTTCTCGATCTCCGGCGTCGAAACCGGCGACATCGTGCTGCGCATCCGCGAGAACCCGATCATCAACCGCGTCATCCTCGAAGGGAACAAGGCGCTCAAGAGCGACAAGATCACCAAGGAGATCAAGCTCGCGCCGCGTCAGATCTTCACGCGCACCGCGGTCCGTCAGGACGTGTCGCGGATCATCGAACTCTACCGCCGCCAGGGCCGCTTCGCCGCGGTCATCAGCCCCAAGATGGTCAGCCTCGACCAGAACCGCGTCGACGTGGTGTTCGAGATCACCGAGGGGCCGAAGTCCAAGGTCCGTCAGATCAACATCATCGGCAACGAGGTGTTCAACGACGGCAAGCTGCGCGGCGAGATGGTCACCAAGGAATCACGCTGGTTCCGCCTGCTCTCGTCCAACACCTCCTACGATCAGGACCGCCTAAACTACGACCAGCAGAAGCTGCGCCAGTTCTACCTGACGCAGGGCTATGCTGATTTCCGCGTCACCAGCGCGGTCGCCGAGCTGACGCCGGACAAGCGCGACTTCATCATCACCTATGTCGTCGAGGAGGGTAAGCGCTACAAGTTCGGCGACGTCACCGTCGACAGCGAGATTCGCGACTTCGACAACAAGAAGCTGGCCTCGTCGCTGCCGATCAAGAAGGGCGAATGGTACAACGCCAAGCTGGTCGAGGATTCGGTCGACCAGCTGAGCGAATCGGCCGGCCTGTTCGGCTATGCCTTCACCGACGTATCGCCGGACTTCCAGCGCGATCCCGAGACGCTGACGATGGGGATGAATTTCCACATCGCGCAGGCGCAGCGCACCTATGTCGAGCGGATCGACATCAACGGCAACACCCAGACGCAGGACAAGGTCGTCCGCCGCGAGATCCGTCTCGCCGAGGGCGACGCGTTCAACAGCTTCCAGGTCAAGCGTTCGCAGGATCGCATCAACAGCCTCGGGTTCTTCCAGGACAAAATGGAGATCAAGCAGAACCCCGGTTCCGCTCCCGATCGCATCGTCCTCGAAACCAATCTCGAGGAAAAGAGCACCGGCGAATTGCAGCTGTCGGTCGGCTATTCCAGCCTCGAACGCTTCATCATCCAGGCGAACATCACGCAGAACAATTTCCGCGGCAAGGGCCAGGTCCTGCGTGCGGGTGTCAACTATTCGACCTATTCGAAGTCGATCGAGCTGGGTTTCACCGAGCCCTATCTGTTCGACAAGAACGTCGCGATCGGCGTCGACGTGTTCCGCCGCGACTTCAACTCCTTCAACTATATCGGCACCGACCGCCGCACCACCTATTCGCAGGTGTCGACCGGCTTCCAGGTCCGTACCGGCGTGCCGCTGACCGAATATTGGTCGCTCGCCGGCCGCTACGGCCTGTCCTATGACGAGGTCGGGCTCGACGAGGGCACCTATTACACCGGCGGTCAGTGCGACATCCTCAAGGCCGGCCGCTATCTCTGCGAGGCGATCGGCAATCGTTGGACGTCGTCGGCGGGCTATTCGCTGATCTACGACAGCCTCAACAGCCGTCTGCGTCCGACCGCGGGCCAGCGCCTGAGCTTCAGCCAGGACTTCGCCGGGCTCGGCGGCGACGTGAAGTACATCCGCACCCGTTTGGAGGGGTCGAAGTTCGTCAACGTCGGCTCGGGCTTCATCGGCTCGCTGGTCGGCGAGGCGGGCTATATCCACTCGCTCGAGGGCGCGCGGCCCGAAGGCGTCGACAAGATCCGCATCACCGACCGTTTCTACCTCGGCGAGCCGCAGTTCCGCGGCTTCGACATCCGCGGCATCGGTCCGCGCGTGCAGCGGCAATATTACCAGGCGGACCCGACGACCGGCAAGCAGGTGCTGGTCACCGATCGCGACCAGCTGGTCGACGATGCGCTCGGTGGCCGTGCCTATTACCTCGTCCGTGCCGAACTCGAGATTCCGCTGGGTGCCGGCGCGCGCGAGCTTGGCCTGCGTCCGTCGGTCTACCTCCAGGCGGGCAGCCTGTTCGCGCTGACGCGGCCGCGTCCGACCGCCAACTTCCCGACGATCACCGATGCGGCCGGCAACGTCACCGTGCTGCCGATCCAGCGCCTGCTGACCGATTCGTCCGGCCGTCAGATCTATTACGTGCCGACCAACGCCGCCACCAACGCAGGTGCGCCGACGACCTGCGCGATCGGCTATTCGGCGACGGCTGGCGGCGCCTGCGCCGGCGACACAACCAACGTCATCGGCTACGACACGCCGATCTCACCGTTCAAAGAAACCTATTACGGCTCCAGCGCCACGCCGCGCGTCAGCATCGGTGTCGGCGTCAACTGGAATTCGCCGTTCGGCCCGCTCCGCATCGATCTCGCCAAGGCGCTGGTCAAGCAGAAGGGCGACGACCCCAAGCTCATTACCTTCAACGTAGGGACGCAGTTCTAATGAAGACCATCACCAAGACTTGCGCGTCGGCGATCGCCGTCGCTTCCGTCGCTTTGCTCGCCGGCACGGCATCGGCACAGACCGCCGGGATCGCGACGGCACAGGCCGATGCGGCGATCTTCAGCGCAAAGGCGTTCGATGCCGCCAACCAGCAGATCTCGACCACCTACAAGGCGCAGCTGGATCAGGCCGCCGCCGCGCAGACCGCGCTGAACACGCAGTTGCGCACGCTGCTCGACACCAACAAGGACGGTCAGGTCAGCCAGGCCGAAGCCGCCGCCGCCGAAGCGCCGAACAGCGCGATCGGCAACCAGGTCCGCGCCGCGCAGCAGAAGGCGCAGCCCGGCATCGAGGCCGCACAGGGGCCGGCGATCAAGGCACAGGCCTATGCGCTCGAGCAGATCGTGAACAAGTACGATCCCGCGCTGCGCGCCGTCGTCGCCGCCAAGAAGATCAGCATCGTCCTCGCCCCGAACGCGATCCAGTTCGCGCCACCGGCGACCGACATCACCCGCGACATCATCGCCGAGATCGATCGCACCACGCCGAGCGTGCCGATCGCCCCGCCGGCGAACTGGCAGCCGCAGCAGCAAACCGTCGAACTGCTCCAGCAATATCGCCAGCTCGTGTACGCGAACGCCGCCCGCCGGCAGCAGGCCGGCGCGCCCGCACCTACTGCCGGTACGCCCGCTGCTCCGGCCGCGGCACCCGCCGCGACGCCGCGCGCGACGCCGCAGGGCCGCTAAGGCGCTATCCGGGTGAGCGACGACGCACCACGGACTCTCGGCCCGCTCGATATCGGGCGGGTCATGGCAGCCTTGCCGCATCGCTACCCGATGCTGCTGGTCGATCGCGTCGAGGAGTTGATCCTCGACCGGTCGATCGCGGCGATCAAGGCGGTGACGATCAACGAGCAGTTCTTCCAAGGCCATTTCCCCGGCCGGCCGATCATGCCGGGCGTGCTAATCGTCGAGGCGCTGGCGCAGGCGGCCGGTATCCTCGCGGTCGAGAGCCTCGGCCTCGCCGGGTCGGGCAAGCTCGTCTATTTCATGGCGATCGACGGCGCGAAGTTCCGCAAACCGGTCGAACCCGGCGTGCTGCTCCGGCTCGAGGCGACCTTCGTCCAGAAGCGCGCGAGCGTCTGCAAGTTCGCCGGCGTCGCGAAGATCGACGGCGTGGTGGTGGCCGAGGCGAATTTCACCGCGATGATCGCCGACCCGCCCAAGGCGTGACCGGCGGCCGACTTTGACAATCCGGCGGCGCTCCGTTAGGGGCGCCGCTTCTCTTCCAGGCTGGTCGGAACCAGCCGTTTCAGGAGCGTGTGACGTGAAGAAAGATACCCATCCCGACTACCACATGATCAAGATCCAGATGACCGACGGTACCGTGTTCGAGACTCGCTCCACGTGGGGCAAGGAAGGCGACACGATGACGCTCGACATCGATCCGCTGGCGCACCCTGCCTGGACCGGTGGTCGCGGTCAGCTGCTGGACGCCGGTGGCCAGGTCGCACGCTTCAACAAGCGTTTCGGCGGTGGTCTGACCCTGCGCAAGGGCTGATCCAGTCCGGAACTCCGGAACCGGAGCTGGTTCGTATACCAGGCCTTAACCATCGCTATTTAGGCTTTGGCTCATGTTCGCCGCGGAATTCGAACCAGCAGACACCAACGGCCGGCGCCGCTCCGCGCGTGCGCCGGTTTCGTTGGATGCGCATATCGGCAAGGGCGTCCGGACGCTTTGCAAGGTGGTCGACATCTCGATCCACGGCGCCCGGCTCCAGACCTATTGCGCCCTTGCCAAAGGCAGCACGATCTGGCTGACCCTGCCCGGCGCGGGCTCGGTCGTCGCCGACGTCAAATGGGCGGACGATTTTTCCGCCGGCTGTCAGTTCAAGCAACCGCTTGAAATGGATGTGTTCGAGCATCTGGTCGAGCTGAACCGCTGACCATGTGATACGCTTCCCGGACGAATCGGTGCTTGCTGCAACGCAGCACGGTTCGCTAAGGGGCACGCCATGACCGACACTCCAGCCGCGACCGTCGCGCCGACCGGACCGGTGCCGACGATGTTCGAAGCGATCGTCCGCCAGCTTGCCGTCACCGCCACCTACAACAAGGGCACGGTGACGATCGCCCCCCACATCCTCTACACGCGCCACGGCGAGATCTACGTCGACGCGATCACCGTCGAACGCGACGGCAAACCGCCGCGCGAGGAGAAACTCGGCACGTTCAAGCTGGACGGGCTGGGTGATCCCACGTTGACCGCGCGCGCCTTCAAGCCCAGCACCCTGTTCGAACCGGCCGCTGAAAAGTACGAGGGCGTGACGCTGATGGCGGTCGAGCAGGGCTGACCGTCACCAGCGCCGCGGCGTTCAGCGGCAGCGGACCTGCGACTGGTTCTGGTCGACCGCCTTGCCGGCGAGGGCGCCCGCCGCGCCGCCTAGCAGTGTGCCGACGATGCGGCTGCGCCCGCCGTCGATGACGTTACCCAGGATACCGCCGGCCGCGCCGCCGACGATCAGGCCGGTGGTGCCGTCGCCGCGTTTGCAATAATAGCGCCCGTCATTGCCGGCATAGACCCGCTCGTCGTTGCTCAGCACGCGTTCGCGATAATTCGCGCCGGAGCGATAGTAGCGCGACGCGTCATAGCCATTCTCGTCGCGCTCGTCGGCATAGCCGGCATCGCGCGGGTCGTCATAGGCGTTGGGCACCGGCGCTTGGCGATAGCCGCCCGGTCCGGCACTGCCACGGCCCGACCGGTAGCGGTCGAACTCCGCGCGATAGCGGGCGAGCTCGGCATCGAAGCGCTGCTGGGCGGCGGCAAAGCGCGCATCGTCGGCAGCGGATTGCGCCACCGCCGGCGCGCCGCCGCAGAGCAGCGCCGCGACGGCGACGGAAAGCGACAGGGACCTGAACATTGAAATGACCCTCGGAGCGGCCCGCTGAGTCGGGCCTGCGATGGTCATACACCGAAGGCAGGTTGGTGGTTCCTGAACGGTCCGCGGTGGCGTCGCACCGAAGGACGGGACGACCGGCCAGGGCAGGGGGACGGCCCGCAGGAAATCTGTTATGGTCGCCCCATCACCCGATCGTTCCGTAAGCATCTCGTGATGGTGGCCTGCATGGCCGGGCCCTCGCTTACATTCGGAGGAATCCGTGATGGACATCAACTATTTGCTGTCGCGCGAGCAGGTCTCGCTGGTCAAGGCGCGCGAGGCGAAATGCCCGGAGGCACGGGCCGCGCACGCCGGCCTTGCCAGAATATACGGCGAGGCGCTCGATCGCAGCGCCTTCCCCCACCGCGACGTCGCGGCGTCCGTACCGCATCGACCGGCAGGGCCACGCCGTCAGGGCTGACGCGGGAGGGAAAGGCCGCGGGCGTCAGCCGATGGTGACGAAGCTGTCCATCACCCGCTTGCGGCCGGCCGCCTCGAAATCGATCTCCAGCTTGTTGCCCTCGATCTCGGCGATCGCGCCATAGCCGAACTTCTGGTGGAAGACGCGCAGGCCCACGGACAGGTCGCTGCGCCCCTTGTTGCCGATGCTGACCGCGCTCGACCGGCTCTCGACGACCCGCGTCGGCGCGGTGCTGAAGCCCGATCCAGATCCGGCGGCACGCTGCCAGCCCGGGCCGCGGCCGGAACCGCGCGCGACATTGGCGAACGGGTCCGCCCGCTCGCTCCAGTTCGCCCGCCACAGGCTCTCGCCGCCCGACATGGTCGTGTCGCTGTCGATATGCTCGGGCGGCAGCTCGCCGACGAAGCGGCTGGGTATGCTCGACGTCCATTGCCCGTAGATGCGTCGATTCGCGGCGTGCAGGATCACCGCGCGCCGGCGCGCGCGGGTGATCGCGACATAGGCGAGCCGGCGCTCCTCCTCGAGGCTCTTGGTGCCGCCCTCGTCCAGCGACCGCTGTGACGGGAACAGTCCTTCCTCCCAGCCGACGAGGAACACCGTGTCGAACTCCAGCCCCTTGGCGGCGTGGATCGTCATGATCGTCACCTGCGGGTCCTGCGCCGCGCCCTCCTTGTCCATGACGAGGCTGACGTGTTCGAGGAATGCGCCAAGCGACTCATATTCCTCCATCGCGCGGACCAGCTCGGACAGATTCTCCAGCCGCCCCGCCGCCTCGACCGATTTCTCGGCCTGCCACATCGCGGTATAGCCACTCTCGTCGAGCATCTGGCGGGCGAATTCGGCATGCGGCAGGTCGCGCGCCATGTCGCGCCAGCGCGCGATATCGCCGACGAGATTGCCGAGCGCCCGGCGCGCCTGCGGCGTCAACTCGTCGGTGTCGAGGATGCGCGCCGATGCGATCGTCAGCGGCACGCCCTCGATCCGGGCGAGCTGGTGGATCTTGGCCAGCGCCTTGTCGCCGAGGCCGCGCTTCGGCACGTTGACGATCCGTTCGAAGGCGAGGTCGTCCGACGGCTGGTTGACGATGCGCAGATAGGCGAGCGCGTCGCGGATTTCGGCGCGCTCGTAGAAACGATAGCCGCCGACGATCCGGTACGGCATGCCGATGTTGATGAAGCGGTCCTCGAATTCGCGCGTCTGGTGCTGCGCGCGGACGAGGATGGCGACATCGTCGAGGCTGCGGCCGTTGCGCTGGTGCGCCTCGATCTCCTCGCCGACGCGGCGCGCTTCCTCCGGCCCGTCCCACACGCCGAGCACGCGCACCTTCTCGCCCGCATCCAGCTCGGTCCACAGCGTCTTGCCGAGCCGCCCGCCGTTGTTGGCGATCATCCCCGAGGCGGCGCCGAGGATATGCGGGGTGGAGCGGTAATTCTGTTCGAGCTTGATGACCGTGGCGCCGGGGAAGTCCTTTTCAAATTTCAGGATATTCTCGACCTGCGCACCGCGCCACGAATAGATCGACTGGTCGTCGTCGCCGACGCAGGCGATGTTCTTGCGCTGCTGCGCGAGCAGCCGCAGCCACAGATACTGGACGACGTTGGTGTCCTGATATTCGTCGACCATGATATATCGGAACCGCTCCTGATACACCCGCAGCACGTCGGGGTGAGTCTTCAGGATGGTCAGCATATGGAGCAGCAGGTCGCCGAAATCGCAGGCGTTGAGCGATTTCAGCCGCGCCTGATATTGCGCGTACAGCTCGCCGCCGCGGCCGTTGGCATAGCGTTCGCTTTCCCCCGCATCGATATCGGCGGGCACCAGCCCCTTGTTCTTCCAGTCGTCGATCAGACCGGCGAGGCTGCGCGCCGGAAAGCGCTTCTCGTCGAGATCCGCCGCCACGATCAACTGCTTGAGCAAGCGCAGCTGGTCGTCGGTGTCGAGGATGGTAAAATTGCTCTGCAGTCCGACCAGTTCGGCATGCCGGCGCAGCATCTTCGCGCCGATCGCATGGAAGGTGCCGAGCCACGGCATCCCCTCGACCGCATCGCCGACCAGCCGCCCGACGCGCTCGCGCATCTCGCGTGCGGCCTTGTTGGTGAAGGTGACGCTCAGGATCTCCGACGGCCACGCCTTGCGCGTCCACAACAGATGCGCGAGCCGCGCGGTCAGCGCCGCCGTCTTGCCGGTGCCGGCACCGGCCAGCATCAGCACCGGGCCTTCGGTGGTCAGCACGGCCTCGCGCTGCGGCGGGTTCAGCCCCTTGAGATAGGGCGGGTCTTGCAGATGGGTGGCGGTATCGGTCACCGGTGAACAGGTAGGGAACGGCATGCGCTCGGGCAAGCCCGATCCGCCCCGTCCCGCTGCCACATCACTGACTTGCCATCGTCGCGCCAGCGCAACGACAGGGGGCTAGGCGCGCTCCTGCCGGTGAGACACGGCACCCGTACAGCCCGTCCGGCAGAGGCGCGGCGGCGGGGCCCGGCTCGTCGGGCCATCATTCGCAGGAGTGTGCATCATGAAAACCTTTCATCGCGTCGCTGCGGCGGCGCTCGCCCTGTCGTGCCTGTCGGCCAACGCCGTTGCGGCCGAGCAGCGCGAGACCTTCACCATCCGCGTCTCGCATCAGGGCCTCGACCTCGACACCGAGGCCGGCCGTGCCGCTTTCGACGCGCGCGTGCGTCGCGCCGCACGCTGGGCCTGCACGATGCGTGGTGCGTCGCTCGAGGCGTATCAGCATGCGGCGCGCTGCACCGAGGAACTGCGTCAGGATGCCCGGCGCCAGCTCGCGAAGCGGACCGAAGGCGGCGCGTTGCGCCTGGCCAGCCTGTCGCGCTGATCCGATACGAGGGGAGGGGCGGCTTGCCATGCGGGTCGCCCCTGTTCTTCGCTCCGCAGAGCGTCCCGACGAAAAATCGGGGCAGCCGCGATGCGACCGCCCCGTAGTTCAGGGAGGACCGGTCGACAGGGGAGGCGACCGGCACGTCGCTACCCACAGGGGGAGAGGAGCAGCGACAACCCCCATGTAGGAAGGGTTTGTTGCGGACACATTTCACTGTTGTTGCCCAAGGCGATTATTTCGCGCTTAAGCGGGCGATCATGACTCAGCCCGTCGCAAAAGCCTCCCCGCGCCGCATCCTGACCGCCAGTCTGGTCGGCACTGCGGTCGAATTCTACGATTTCTACATCTACGCCACCGCCGCGGCGCTGGTGTTCGGCATGCTGTTCTTCCCGGCGGAAAGCGGCACCGCGCAACAGATGCTGAGCTACGCCAGCTTCGGCCTCGCCTTCGTCGCGCGGCCGATCGGTGCGATCGTCTTCGGCCATTTCGGCGACCGGGTCGGGCGCAAGTCGACGTTGGTCGCCAGCCTGATGCTGATGGGCGGATCGACCGTCGCCATCGCCTTCCTGCCGACCTACGATCAGGTCGGCTGGGTCGCACCGCTGCTGCTCTGCGTGATGCGGCTGGGGCAGGGGCTCGGCCTCGGCGGCGAATGGGGCGGTGCGGCGCTGCTCGCGGTGGAGAATGCGCCGCCGCACCGCCGCAACACCTGGGGCATGTTCCCGCCGCTCGGCGCGCCGGTCGGGTTCATCATGGCCAACGGCCTGTTCCTGATCCTCGGCCTCGCGCTGGACGAGCAGCAGTTCCGCGACTGGGGCTGGCGCCTGCCGTTCCTGGTCAGCGCGGTGCTGGTCGCGCTCGGCCTGTGGGTGCGGCTGAAGCTGACCGAGACGCCGGTGTTCCTCGAAGCGGCCGAGGCGGAGGCGCTGCCCAAGGTGCCGATCGCGACGCTGGTCCGCCATCACGGCCGCGCGCTGATCGCCGGCACCGGCGGGGTCGTCGCCTGTTTCGCGCTCTTCTACCTCGCGACCGCCTTCACGTTGGGTTACGGCACCAAGACGCTGGGTTATGGCCGGCAGGCGATGCTCGGCGTCGAACTGGCGGCGATCCTGTTCCTCGCCGCCGGAGTGATCGTCGCCAGCGTCATGGCGGACCGCACCGGCGCGCGGCGTATGCTGGTGATCGGCTTCCTCGGCTGTATCGTCGCCGGGCTGGCGATGGGGCCGATGCTCGGCGCGGGGTCGCTGGTCGTGATCTTCCTGTGGCTCGCCTTCGCGCTGTTCGTGATGGGCTTCGCCTACGGGCCGCTCGGCGGCTGGCTGCCGAGCCTGTTTCCCGCCGGGGTGCGCTACACCGGCGTCTCGATGACCTTCAACCTCGGCGGGATCATCGGCGGCGCGCTCGCCCCGCTCGCGGCGGAGGCGCTCGCGCCGCACGGATTGAGCTGGGTCGGGCTATATCTCGTCGGCGCCGGCCTGCTCAGCCTCGGCGGGCTGGCGCTGTTGCGTCAGAGCTGACGGAGCAACGTCAGCCGGGCCTTGCCGTGGACGCGGCTGACGTCGATGGTGAAGCCCGCCGGCGCGACCTCCTCCGCCTTCGCGGTCTCGATGCTCACCCAGGTTGCGGGCGAGGTCCAGCCGAGCCGTGCCAGTTTGTCGAGCGCGACCAGCCCCGCGCCGGTGCCGTAGGGCGGATCCATCATGATGAGGTCGAGCGGCTTGATCGCCGGCCCCAGCGCCATCACCGACCCTGCGCGCACATCGCCGCGCGTACCCAATTTGGCGAGGTTGCTCTTGAGCGCATCCAGCGCCGCGCCGTCCTGTTCGACGAACAGGCACGACCCCGCACCGCGTGACAATGCCTCGATTCCAAGCGCGCCCGATCCGGCGAACAGGTCGGCGACCGCGAGTCCTTCGAAACTGCCCAGCCGGCTGGTCAGCATCGAAAACAGCGCCTCGCGCGTCCGGTCCGCGGTCGGACGGGTGGCGTCGCCCTTGGGCGCGACGAGCGGCCGGCCGCGCCACTGGCCTGCGATTACCCTCATGGGCGGCGCCCCCGCGGCGGGCGGCCACCGGGCGTGGAGGGCCGTGGCGTGCCGCCGGACGGCGGTCCGTCGCGACGTGGCGGCCGCGCGCCGGGCTTGGGCGTGCGTGGACCTGCGGCACCGGCGCCACCGCTCCGCGGCGCATGGCGATCCGCCGGCGGTCCATCGCGGCGGGGTGCGCGCCCGCCTGGCGGGGCGGCGCGCTCGTCACGCCGGGCGGCACCGTCACGGTTCGATCGTCCGCCCTGACGCTCGGGCCGGGCGGAGACGTCGCCCCGCCCCGTATCGCTGCGTCCCGCATCCTTTCGTCCCATATCGCTGCGTCCGCGTGTTTCCCGCGTGTCGGGCGCCGCATCGGGGCGGGTGCGCGTCCGCGCCGCGCGATCGGTGGTGGCGGCGCTGCGGAAGCCGGCCCGCGGCGTCTGACTGCCGCTCCGCTCCGGTTCGCGGCGCGGCTTGAAGGCTTCCGGCGATCGCGCCGGGCGGGCGGGGGTGACCGGGCGGGGCGCCTGTTCGGCGCGGGTCCGCGCCCGCACTGTGCGATCCACCGTTGGCGCGCTGCGAAAGCCGTCGCGCGGCGCCTCGACGACGGGCTCGTCCGGCGCGCCGCCTTTCAGCGTGCGGCGGAACGCCACCACCTCATGCTGCTTGACCTCGCCGACCTCGCCCACCGGCAGGTCGCCGAGCACGAACGGGCCATAGCGGGTGCGGATCAGGCGGCTGACCTGCAGTCCGAGGTGTTCGAGGACGCGGCGCACCTCGCGGTTCTTGCCCTCGGTGATGGTGATCTCGATCCAGACGTTCGCGCCCGTCCGTCGCTCGATATTCGCATCGATCGAGCCGTAGCGGATGCCCTCGATCTCGACCCCCTCCGCCAGTTCCTCCAGCTGCTGCTGCGTGACGTTGCCATAGGCGCGGGCGCGATAGCTGCGCTCGACCCCGGTCGAGGGCAGCTCCAGCTGCCGCTTGAACCCGCCATCGGTGGTGAGCAGCAGCAACCCTTCGGTGTTGAGGTCGAGCCGGCCGACCGGCACCAGCCGCGGCAGGTCGCGCGGCAGGCGGTCGTAGATCGTCGTCCGCCCCTTCGGATCGCGCTCGGTCACCAGCAGCCCGGTCGGCTTGTGATACAGGAACAACCGCGTCGGTTCGGGCAATGCCACCGGCTGTCCGTCGACGGTGACGCCCTGCAGCGAGCGCAGCACCGTCGCCGGCGTATCGAGCACCGTGCCGTTCAGCGCGACGCGCCCTTCGGCGATCATCCGTTCGACTTCGCGGCGGCTGGCGACGCCGGCACGCGCGAGCAGTTTTGCGATCCGGTCGCCGGTGCGGGGTTCTGATATCTGGGCCATCCCCCGCCCATAACGCTCATTCGTCACGGGCGTGAAAATATTTGCGCCCGGAGCAGCCTGCGCGCGTTATGTAGCGGAGGCGTAACAATGACTGCGCGCCGATCGGAGCGGGCGAATGCTGTTCGGGAAGAAGAAGCGCCAGATCGTGCGTCTGCTCGTCGTCGAGGACGAACCGCTGATCGCGTTCGACACGGAACATGTGCTGATCGAGGCGAGCTATGAGGTCGTCGCCACGGTCGATCGCGTCGCCGATGCGGTCGACGTGCTCCGTTCCGACACCGGTGTCGATCTGGTGCTGGTCGACGTGCATCTGGCCGACGGATCGGGGCTGGACGTGGCGCGCGCCGCCGCGGACGTCGGCGTGCCGGTGCTGTTCGTCACCGGCAATTGCCCGGTGGAAGCAACGATGCTGGCGGCGGGTTGCCTCGCCAAGCCCTATCAGCAGCGCGACCTGATCGGCGCGATCGAGGCGATCGACGCGCAGATCGGCGGACGCAAGCAGAAGCGCCTGCCGAGCGGCCTGCGCCTGTTCGCGACGCCCGCCGCCTGATCGCCACGTAGCGGCTGGTCGCTGGCGAAATTGGCGCTAGTGTCCGGCCGATGTTGACCGGCAATAACCTCTATTTCCTGATCGTCGCGACGATCGCCGTGCTCGTCGTCGTCGCGATGCGCCGCTCGCCGGCGATCCGTGCCCGGCTCGCGCCATTGGCGCCTTATGCCGATCGTGGTCCGATCGCGGTGTTCTTCATGGGCATCTCCTCGGGCCTGGCCTTCACCATGATTGGCGCGACGCTGACCACCCGGCTGAAGCAGGACGGGCTCGACAAGGCGACGATCACCGCCTTCACGCTCGGCTTCCTCGTCTACAATCTGAAGCCGCTCTGGGCGTGGATGGTCGACGGCGTCCGCCTGCCGGTGATCGGTCGGCTGGGGCAGCGGGTGTCGTGGATCCTGCTGTCGGGTGTGCTGGTCGTGCTCGCCGTCACCAATCTTGCACTGGTCGATCCTGCCGCGAACCTGCAGGCGACGGTCGTCGCCGCGATCCTCGTCGGCTTCGCGGGCGCGACCTACGACATCGTCATCGACGCCTATCGCATCGAGACGCTGGAGCCCGCGCAGATGGGCGTCGGGTCCGGCATGACGCAATATGGGTGGAAGATCGGGTCGGTGCTGGCGGGGTCGCTGGCGCTGGTCATCGCCGCGCGGTCGAATTGGCACGTCGCCTATCTCGCCTGCGTGGCCTTCGCCTTCCCGGCGATGATCGTCGCCGTGCTGCGCGGCGAACCACAGCGGCGGCGCGAGCCGATCCGGCGGCGCGGCCTGTCCGAACTCGGCGCCTCGATCGTCGGGCCGTTCACCGAATTCTTCCGCCGCCATGGCGCGTGGATCATCCTTGCCTTCATCCTCGTCCACAAGATCGGCGATACCCTGGGTCAGCAGGCGCTGCGGCTGATGCTCGATGACCTCGGCTTCAGCAACGACGAGATCGCGATCTACGACGTCGTCATCGGCTTCTGGGCATTCTGGGTCGGCCTCGCGATCGGTGGCGTCCTTTACGCGAAACTCGGGCTGAAGCGGTCGGTGCTGCTCAGCCTCGTGCTGATGATGATCTCCAACGCCAGCTTCGCGCTGCTCGCCGCGGCGGGGCACAGCAATATCGGCCTCGCCGGCGCGATGGCGTTCGAGAACATGTCGAGCGGGATCGGCGGCGTCACCGTCATCGCCTATTTCTCGGCGCTGTGCGACCTGCGCTTCACCGCCGCGCAATATGCGCTGATCTCCGCAGCGGCGAGCATCGTCGGGCGGGTGCTGACTGCGACCACGACCGGGCGACTGGTCGACAGCTTCGGCTATGTCGCCTTTTACTGGGGGACGACAGCGGCGGCGCTGCCCGGCGTCCTCCTGTTCTGGTGGATGAGCCGGTCGGGGCTGATCGATCGGTCGATCGGCAGCGCGGGGATCGCGGGCGAAGGCGACGTCCGCGCCGACGAACCGCAGCCCCGCGGCTGACCGGTCAGACGCAGATCGGCCGGCCGTCGTCGGCGAAGGCGGTCGCGACGACGGCGACGCTCGCCAGCACCGCATCGACGCGGCGGACGCCAAGCAGGTCGCCGAGCAGATAGCGCGCGGTCTCGGGCGCGGTTTCGACGCGGGCGAGGACGGTGAGCATCGTCCGCTCCGCCGCGGTCATCCGCGCGCAGCAGCAGGGCGCGATCGCGATCGTTCCCGCCGCGGTGCCCGCGAGTTCCGCCATCAGCGCACGCATGAGCACCAGCGGCCGGCGAAAATCCTGCCCGAAGGCGGTGAACAGGGCGTGGCTCGCCCGCGCGTCGTGCAGGCCGTGCGCCCCCATCCGCCGCAACGCGAACAACGCGATCCGCGCATTCGGGCAGGCGGGCAGCGCATAGGGCAGCGCGGCAATGGTGGTGGTGAGTTCGGTCATGACGGCGACTCCAGTGTTCGTCCCCGACAGTCCCGAATCCGCTATTGCAAGTCAATCGCAATTATAACGTCAGTCCGGCGCCTCATCGTTCAGCGCGAGCGCTTCACCGGCAAGGTAGAGCGAACCGGCGATCAGCACGACTGCATCACCCTGTCCGGCAAGCCGGTCGCACGCCCCGGACAGGCTGTCCGCCACGTCTGCGGAAACACCGAATTCCTCTGCGATCGTGGCCAGCGCCGCCGGTGCATGATGGGCGTGACCGGGCACGGGGACCGTGATGACCCGCGATACCGCCGGGGCCAGCGCGCGCAGCACGCCGGTCGCGTCCTTGTTGGCGAGCATGCCGAGCACGAGCACCACCGGGCGCCCGTCGGCGACCGCCCGCAGCGCGCGCGCCACCGGCTGCGCGGCGGAGGGATTGTGCGCACCGTCGAGCCACAATTCACTGCCCTCGCCCAGCCGATCGCGGAGCGGACCGGCGCCCAGCCGCTGCATCCGCGCCGGCCATTGCGCCCAGTCGGCGGCGGCGCGCATCGCGGCTTCCGGCACGTGGACTGCGCCCTGATGCCGCAGCATGGCGATGGCGAGCGCGAGATTGCGCGACTGGTGCGGCCCGACCAGCCGCGGCCGATGCGTGACGACGGCGAAACCGGTGTCGCGATAGCGGATCGTGCCGCGTGCGGTTTCGCTCCACCAGGCCGCGTTGCGCGCGACGACCGGCGCGCCGGCGTCGGCCGCGACCTGCGCGATCCGGGCGCGGCTGGGTGCCGGATAGTTCATCGTCACCAGCGGTACGCCGGCCTTGGCGATCCCGGCCTTTTCCGCGGCGATGTCGACGATCCGGTCACCCAGGAACGCCTCGTGATCCATCCCCAGCGCGGCGATGCCGGTGACCGCCGGATTCGGGATGACGTTGGTCGCATCGAGCCGCCCGCCGAGCCCGACCTCGACGATCGTCGCCGCCGCGGGCGTGCGGGCGAAGGCGAGGAAGGCGACGGCGGTCGTCACCTCGAAGAAGCTGGCGCCGATACCGTCGCTGCGGTCGAGCACCTCGCGCAGCAGCGCGGCCAGCGTCGCATCGTCGATCAGCCGTCCGGCGATCCGGATGCGCTCGTTGAAGCGGACCAGGTGCGGGCTCGAAAAGACATGGACGTCATGCCCTGCCGCTTCGAGCGCGGCGCGCAGGAACGCGCAGGTCGATCCCTTGCCGTTGGTGCCGGCGACATGAAACACCGGCGGCAGCGACAGATGCGGATCGCCCAGCCGCGTGAGCAGCCGCGTGATCCGCTCCAGCCCGAGCACGTCGGCACCGGGCGACAGCGCCCACAGCCGGTCGAGCTGCGCCTGCACGGCGGCATCGGTAGAGGTGGCGTGGTCCGGCATGGCTCGGCCGCTCCCGGTCCGTGTCGATCAGGCGGCGCGCGCCGCCGTCAGATAGCCGATCACCGTCGCCAGCTGCTCGCGCAGCTGCTTGCGATGGACGACCATGTCGAGCATGCCGTGATCGAGCAGATATTCCGCGCGCTGGAAGCCCTCGGGCAGTTTCTCGCGGATCGTGCTCTCGATCACCCGCTGGCCGGCGAAGCCGATCAGGGCGCCGGGTTCGGAAATCTGCACGTCGCCGAGCATCGCATAGCTGGCGGTGACGCCGCCGGTCGTCGGATCGGTCAGCACCACGACATAGGGCAGGCCGGCGTCGTGGAGCATCTGGATCGCGACGGTGCTGCGCGGCATCTGCATCAGGCTGAGGATGCCTTCCTGCATGCGCGCGCCGCCCGCGGCGGTGAAGATCACATAGGGCGCCTTGTCCTTGATCGCCGTCTCGACGCCGCGGACGAACGCCTCGCCGACCGCGAGGCCCATCGATCCGCCCATGAAGCCGAAGTCCTGCACACCCATCACGACGCGATGGCCGAGGATCGTGCCGCGCGCATTGATGAGCGCGTCCTGTTCCTGTGCCGAGGTACGCGCCGCCTTCAGCCGGTCGGAATAGCGCTTCGAATCGCGAAACTTGAGCGGGTCCTCCGGCACCTTGGGCACCGGCAGCTCCTTGCAGCTGCCGTCATCGAGAATCTGGCGGAAGCGCTCCTTCGGCCCGATCCGTTCGTGATGGTCGCATTTGGGGCAGACGTAGAGATTTTCTTCCAGCTCACGGGTGAAGATCATCTGCCCGCAGCCCTTGCACTTGTGCCACAGATTCTCGTCCGACGATTCGCGCTTGGCGACGAAGGGAAGGGCGTTGCGGACGTTGCTGATCCAGCTCATGCGGTAACCTTTCGCGCGGAATCGAGTGCTCCGCTCAGCGACTGAACATAGGTGCGGACGGCAGCCGGCGCATCGGCGCCATGCTGCGCGACGAGTTCGACGATCGCCGACCCGACGACGACGCCATCGGCGACCGCGCCGATCGCGGCCGCCTGTTCGGGGGTGCGCACGCCGAAGCCGACCGCGATCGGCAGGTCGGTCGACGCCTTCAGCTGCGCCACCGCCTGATCGATCGATCCCTGCGCCGCCTGCTGCAGACCGGTGATCCCGGCGACCGAGACGTAATAGAGAAAGCCCGATGCGCCATCCAGCACGCGCGGCAGCCGCGCGGCATCGGTGGTCGGCGTCGCGAGGCGGATCGGGTCGATCCCGCGGGCGCGCAGTTCGGGACCGAGCGCGTCATCCTCCTCGGGCGGGATATCGACGCAGATCACCCCGTCGACGCCCGCATCGGCGGCCGCCGCGGCGAACCAGCCGGCACCGCGGCGCAGCATCGGATTGGCATAGCCCATCAGCACCAGCGGTACGTCCGGGTGACGCTGGCGAAAGGCGGTGGCGATCGACAGGATGTCGGCGGTGCGCGTACCCGCGGCGAGGCTGCGGATGTTCGCCGCCTGAATCGCCGGGCCGTCCGCCATCGGATCGGTGAACGGCATGCCGAGTTCGATCACGTTCGCGCCGCCAGCGACCAGTGCGTCGAGGATCGCGCCCGTGGCATCCGGGGTCGGATCGCCGGCGGTGACGAAGGTCACCAGCGCGGGGCGATGGTCGGCGAAGGCGCGGGCTAACCGCTCGCTCATATCGCCACCCCCAGCGCGTCGGCGACGGTGAAGATGTCCTTGTCGCCGCGCCCGCACAGGTTGGCGAGGATGATCTGGTCGTCGCGCATCGTCCGCGCGCGCTTCGCCACCGCAGCGATCGCATGCGCCGGTTCGAGCGCGGGGATGATCCCCTCGGTCCGGCACAGCAGCTGGAAGGCGTCGAGCGCCTCCTTGTCGGTCGCGTTGGTATATTCGACGCGACCGATGTCGCGCAGCCATGCATGCTCCGGGCCGATGCCGGGATAGTCGAGCCCGGCGGAGATCGAATGACCCTCGGCGATCTGCCCGTCCTCGTCCTGCAACAGATAGGTCTTGTTGCCGTGGAGCACGCCGGGGAAGCCACCGGCGAGGCTGGCGGCATGCTCGCTGCCTTCCAGCCCGTGGCCCGCCGCCTCGACGCCGAGCATCGCGACGTCGGCATCGTCGAGGAACGGGTGGAACAGTCCGATCGCATTCGATCCGCCGCCGATCGCCGCGACCAGCACGTCGGGCAGCCTGCCGGTACGGGCGAGCATCTGCGCCCGCGCCTCACGCCCGATGATGCTCTGGAAATCGCGGACCAGCTCCGGATAGGGATGCGGACCGGCGGCGGTGCCGATGATGTAGAAGGTGTCGTGGACGTTCGCGACCCAGTCGCGCAGGCCCTCGTTCATCGCGTCCGACAGCGTCTGCGCGCCGCTGGTCACCGGGCGGACCTCGGCGCCGAGCAGCTTCATGCGAAAGACGTTGGGCTGCTGCCGCGCGACGTCCTTGGCGCCCATGTAGATGACGCAGGGCAGGCCAAAGCGTGCGCAGACCGCGGCGGTGGCGACGCCGTGCTGGCCCGCGCCCGTCTCCGCGATGATCCGCGTCTTGCCCATGCGGATCGCCAGCAGGATCTGGCCGATGCAATTGTTGATCTTGTGCGCGCCCGTATGGTTCAGCTCGTCGCGCTTGAACCAGACCTGCGCGCCCATGCCCGGCTCGGCGCCCTCGCGCACCGCGGCGCTCAGCCGTTCGGCGTGGTAGAGCGGGCTCGGCCGGCCGACATAATGCTCCATCAGATCGTCGAACTGCGCGGCGAAGGCGGGATCGGCCTTGGCAGCGCGATATTCGCGCTCGAGGTCGAGGATCAGCGGCATCAGCGTCTCGGCGACGTAGCGGCCACCGAACTGGCCGAAATGGCCGCGCTCGTCAGGCTGCGCGCGGAAGGTGTTGGGGGCGTTCATAGCCGCGTCGCTTTAAGGAAGGCGGCGATCTTGTCCACATCCTTGCTTCCCGGCGCGCGTTCGACGCCCGAGGAAACATCGACCAGCGTCGCGCCGGTGCGCGCGATCGCGTCGGCGACATTGTCCGCATCCAGCCCGCCCGACAGCGCCCAGGGCAGGGGATGGCGGAATCCGTCGAGCAGCGACCAGTCGAACCGCACGCCCATGCCGCCGGGCAGCGTCGCATCGTCCGGCGTCTTGGCGTCGTAGAGGATGCGATCCGCTGCGCCCGCAAAGCGGTGGGCGACGTCGAGATCGGCACGGGTCTTCACCGCCACCGCCGCCCACACGTCCAGTCCGGTCCGCGCGCGGATGGCGGCGGCGCGATCAGGCGCCACCTTGTGCAATTGCAGCGCGGTCAGCCGGCCGCTGGCGACCGCGCGTTCGACCGTCTCGTCGTCGGGATCGACGAACACGCCGACGCGGCCGACATGGTCCGGCACGCGCGCGGCCAGTTGCTCGGCCAATGCGAACGCGAGGTGGCGCGGCGAGGCCGGGAAGAAGACGAAACCGACGTGGCTCGCGCCATGACGCAGCGCGGCGTCGAGCGTGTCGGGGGTGGACAGGCCGCAGATCTTGGCATGGATTGTCATCGTCACGCACATCGGCGCTAGTCGCGGTGAACTCAAGCCTTCGCAGGCGGCTCCGACACGTGCCACAGCACGCCGCAGGGATCGAAGAGAAAGCCGACGCGCATCCCGTGTGGCTGCATCGTCGGCGCACGGGGCGGCTGGACGGCGAAGCGTTCCACCAGCCCCGCTGTGCGCCGCCACCAGTCGTCGAGATCGGCGACGAACAGCTGGCACATGCAATTTTCCGCCCAGCTCTCGACGTAATAATTCTGCAGCAGGATGCCGGCGCCGTCATGATCGAGGATCGCGAGCTCGTCGTCCCGATACAGTGTCGCAAAGCCGATCGCCGCGTAGAATGCCTGTGACAGTGCGAAATCGCGTGCCGGGACGAAGGGGCGGATCAGCGCCAATTTACAGCGTCGCGCCGATCGCGCGGGCGGCGGCGTCGGGATCGTCGGCCTGCGTGATCGGGCGGCCGATGACGAGGATCGACGCGCCCGCATCCAGCGCGGCGCGGGGCGTGACGACGCGCTTCTGGTCGCCGACCGGGCCGTTCGCCGGCCGCACGCCGGGAACGACGAAGAAGCCTTTGGGCCACGCCGCCTTGGCCGCGGCAACCTCCGCCCCCGAACAGACGATGCCGTCGATGCCCGCTTCATGCGCCAGCGCGGTCAGGCGCAGCACCTGGTCGTGCGCGCTGCCGCCGACGCCGGTCGCGGCGAGGTCCGCGGCGTCGAGGCTGGTGAGCATCGTCACCGCGACGACCTTCGTATGGATCGGCGCCGCCGCCTTGGCATCCTCCAGCATCGCACGGCCGCCGCTGGCATGGACGGTCAGGATCGCCGGCTCGATCGGGCTGAGCGCCTGCACGGCCTTGGCGACGGTGTTGGGAATGTCGTGCAGCTTGAGGTCGAGGAAGATCGGCAGGCCGAGTTCCGCCATCTCGCGCACGCCGTGCTGGCCGTGCGCGCAGAAGAATTCGAGGCCGAGCTTGATCCCGCCGACATGTGCGCGGGTGCGGGTGGCGATCGTCCTGGCGCGCGCCATATCGGGCGTGTCGATCGCGACATAGATCGGGCTCATATCAGCCGGCCCTCGGGCGCCCGGTCGCCGGCCGGATCGCCGACGGGCGGCGTCGCGATCGGCGTCGCGGGTGCCGCGGCAAGCGCCCGGCTGTCGGCCAGCATCCGCTCGCAGGTCGCGAGCCGCTGGCGCAGCCGCCAGCGCACCGTGCCGAGGTAGAGATAGGTCGGGAGGAAACCGATCAGGAAGGTCACCAGCAGCAGCAGCGGCAGGTTCACGTCGGCGATCAGCCCGCTCCACATGTTGATCTGGATACTGGTCCAATTGCTATAGGTGAACAGCGCCGCGACGAAGGCGAGCAGGAACCAGAACAGGATCTTGAGGAACTGCATGCGATACTCCCGAGGGCGACGAGGGTAGCGGCCGGCGGCCGGAATGGCCAGCCTCTGGCGCGGGTCAGCCTACTTCGGTCCGCAACGTCGCGATCAGTGCGGCAATCGTGGTCAGCCGCGGTTCCTCCTCGTCGAGGATCGCGCGAAAGGCGGCGCGCTTGATCGCGGCGACGCGCCCCGCCTTCATCCGCACCGTCGCGGGCAGCGTCGAGACGCAGATGTCGATCATCCGCTCGGCGCCGTGCAGCCGGCCCCACAGATAGTCGTTTTCGCGATAGGCGCGACTGAAGAAGGCGCCGAAGCTGTTGAACTGGATGCCCTTCAGCGTCGCCTCCGCGCCCCCGGAACGGATCGCGGTGGCGTCGTCCGGGGCGATGCGGTCGACCTTGATCGGGTCAAACTCGTCCAGCCCCTCGCCCTGCAGCAGCGGCAGCGTCGCGGTGTCGAAATAGGGGAAGCCCAGATAGGCGAGCAGCAGCGCCCGCCGCGTCGGCCGGTCGAGCGTCGCAAACGCCTCCGCCAGCCGGACGTCGGTGTCCGCGTCCAGCGCGGTGAGATCGAGCGTCTGCGCCAGCGCATCGAGCAGCGGTCCCGCATCCGCCTTGCGCAGCCGCCGGACCTGCAACCCCAGATGCGGATGGTCGTCCGCCCGCTGCCGGTCGAGATAGGCGGCGAGCGAGGCATAGATCGCCTCGCGCATCACGCCCGCATCGGTGCCGTCCGCCTCGATCTCGCTCAGCCGTCGCGCCATCAGCCGCAGGCGGCGGATGCGGAAGCCGGTGTCGAAAGTGCGCAGGAAGTCGATCGTCGCCGCGCTCTCCTTGCCCGAGAAGGAGGGCGCGACCCCGCCGAAGCCGCGTTCCGCGATCGCCGCCTCGATCGCCCCGCGGATGCGGCGCCAGCGCTGCTGGCCGGGTTCGCCGCCGACGCGATAGAGCAATGCGGTAATCGCCTCAACGACGCCGCTCAGCTTCAGATGGCCATAGGCGGCATAGCTGTAGCCGGCGCGTGTGGCGGCTGCGCTCTGCGCGCGGCGCCGCCATGCGACCAGCCGCGCCGGCGTCGGCCGGTCGAGGAACAGGGTGTGGCCGAACAATTGCTCGATCTCTTCCTCGACCGCGGGGCGCAGCGCGGTGACGATCCCCTGCATCCGGTCGATCCGAGCCGACCGGTCCGCGATCGCGTCGAGATTGTCGCGGATCGGCTGCTGGCGCGGCAGGTCGCTGAGCGCGCCGAGGATGGTCTGGAAGAAGCCGGGCTTCTCCACGCCCGAGCCGAGGCGGATCTTGATGCCGGGCGAGGGGTCGATGTAGACGAAGCGCCGGTCGATCTCGCGCCGCGCCGGGCGTTCCTTGAGCGCGTCGATCGCCGGGCGGAACGGCGCGTTGGCGAGCACCGACCCGTCGATCAGGACCGCCCGGTCGACCTGGTTCGCGGCGAACTGGCGGGGCAGGGCGCGCTTGAGGAAGTCGGCGCGTTCGGGCCAGGCGATGCCGCGATCCGCCAGCACCTTGTCCAGTTCGCCGACCGTGAACGGTGGAAAGGCGCCCGGAAAGCTCGACGTCGCCCGCGCGGCGAAGGCGAGGTCGGGGATCGCGCCGATCGGGCCGCCGGAGGCATGGTCGGTGAAGCTCAGCACGACGCGATGTTCGGTCTCCATCACCTCGGGCGGCGAATTGAGGCGCAGGCGTTCGGGATGGCCGGTGAAGTCGGTGCAGGTGACGAACAGGTCGAGCGGCTGGCCGTCGGGGAGCAGACGCGGACCCGCCGCGCTCTTCGCCATCGCATCGAATGCGTCGAGCAGCAGGCCGGTGAAGGTCGCACCGCCGAACGGCGGTTCGAACCAGCGCGAGCGGACGAAATGAGACAGCTTGGTGCGGACCTCGTCGCGGGTCGCCTCGTCCAGCGCCTCGACCTTGTCGGCGCTGCGCCCCGCCGCGACCCAGGCGAGCGGCAAGGCCCACATCTTGGAAAAGCGCGACGCGGGCGCCGCCTCCGGATCGATCAGCGCCTCGACGTCGGCGGAGGTCAGCCACAGGTCGGTGAGCGGTTCGAGGCTCTGCCCGGTGGCGATCGCCTGCGCCAGGAAGATGCCGTTGATGCCGCCCGCCGACGCGCCCGCGATGATGTCGGCGAGCACCCGCACCTTGAGGTCGGCCAGCGCCTCTATCTCCTCGATCAGCGCGCGATAGACGCCCTGGCTGCCCCCGGCGGCGGGCTCGCCGGCGTGATACGCCCGGCTGGCGCGGACCATGCGCCACACCTCCTTGGTGATGCCGTGCATATAGACCGCAAGGCTGATGCCGCCATAGCAGACGAGGGCAAGGCGCAGCTCCTTCTCGCGCATCAGGCGGGGGACACCGTCGCCCAGATCGGCAGATGGTCCGACGTCTTGCGCGCCGCGGCGCTGGCGTGCACGCCGCAGTCCGTCACCGTCAGCTCCCGCGATACCATGATGCGGTCGAGCCTACCCACCGGACGGCGCGCATGGAAGCTGGGACCGGTCGTCGCCATCGCATAATCGCGACAGAAGTCGCGCAGGCAGCCGGCGGCGGCGGTCCATTCGTTGAGGTCGCCCATCAGCACCGTCGGATGCCGGTGCGTCGAGGCATCGACATGCGCCATGATCGCCGCCGCCTGCCGCCGCCGCCACAGCCCCGACAGGTCGAGGTGCATGCCGACGACGCGGACGATGCCGGCATCGGTGCGTACGTCCGCCATCACCGCGCCGCGCGGTTCGAGCGAGGGCAGGTGGATCGCCTCCCGATCGACGACCTGCGCCGATTTGCGCACGAGGATGACGTTGCCGTGCCAGCCCATCGATAGCGCCCGCATGCCGAATTCGACCGGTTTCCAGTCGCTGTGTTCGTCGAGCAGATGCGTCGGCAGCACCGATTCGCGCGTGCCGAAGCGCCGATCCGCCTCCTGCAGCGCGACGATATCGGCATCGATCTCGCGCAACACCTCGATCACGCGTTCGGGATTGCGACGACGATCGAGGCCGATGCCCTTGTGGATGTTGTAGCTGGCGACCTTCAGGGAGCGTGAAACCATTGCGGAGGCGTAACGCCGGTCGACGCGATTGGTGCCGACCGAACTGCACGCGGCTGCGGCGAAACCGCGCAGAGTTGCCGACAAGTCGAGCGGCATCATGCGGATAGATGAGCCGGCTTGGCTATCGTCGCGAACGTGATACCGTGACGACCAATCGCATGGGGGCATGTGATTCGGGGGAGGGATCATGAGACGGTTGGTATGCGCGGTCATCGCGGCGGTGGTTTCGGCCATGCTGGTTGCTGTCCCCGTACAGGCGCAGGAGAAGACGGGGGTAAAGCCGGGCTTCGAACTCCGGCCGGGGACTGCGCGGATCGTGTTGTTGCGCCCGTCGATCAAGGTCGGCGCACAATCGACCGCGGGGATGTTCGAACCGAATGCCGACTGGACGGCGCAGGCGCGCGAGAACATCGATGCCGCACTGGCGCAGGCACAGAACAGTCTCGGCAACACGGTCACCGATTACGTCGAACCGGTAAATGCCGACCCTGCGATACTGTCGGAATATCAGGCGTTGTTCGATGCGGTCGCCCAGTCCGTCATCGAATATCAGTTCTTTCCGGGCAACCGCCTGCCCACCAAGAAGCGCGACGGCCAGTTCGAATGGGGCCTCGGCGGGGATGTCGCCAAGCTGCCCGGTCTGGCCGGTGCGGATTATGCGCTGTTTGTGACGACCGAGGATCATTTCGGCTCGACCGGGCGCAAGGTGCTGCAGATCTTCGCGGCGCTTGCCCGGGTGCCGGTGACTGCGGGCGTCCACAAGGGCTTCGCCGGGCTGGTCGACCTGCGGACCGGCGAACTGGTCTGGCTGAATGCCGACATGCAGATGGGCGGCGACGTCCGCGAGTCGGATGGCGCGCAGAAACGCGTCCGCCAGCTGCTGGAGGGTTTCCCCGGCAAGCCGGCCGCGGCGCCGGTGACGGTCGCGTCGGCGCACTGACATGCGGCGGTGGGGGATCGCGGCGGCGCTCGCCTGCGTCGCGGTGCCGGCGCAGGGGTGGGCGGCGGACAAGGTGCCGCCGCTGCCGCCCTATGTCGCCGCCTATCAGCCGACCAACGTCGACGAGCGCGGCGCGTGGATGATGGCGGACGAGGAGGAACGGCATCTGCGCGACGCCGCCGACGTGATCCGCGACCCCGCGCTCAACGCCTATGTGCGCGGCGTGCTGTGCCGGACGGTGGGCGAGGACCGCTGTAACGCCGTGCGGCTCTACATCCTGCGCGTCCCCGCGTTCAACGCAACGATGAGCGCCAACGGCACCATGACGATCTGGTCGGGCGCGCTGCTGCGGCTACGCAGCGAGGCGGAGCTGGGCGCGGTGCTTGGCCATGAATTTGGCCATTTCGAGTTGCGCCATACCCTCAGCGGCTTCCGCAACCGGCGCAGCGGGACCGACCTGATGGCCTGGGCGTCGATCCTGATCGCGAACAGCAGCGCCCTGCAGATGAGCACGATCGGCGGCTTCTACGCCTTCGACCGCGCGCAGGAAACGTCGGCGGACATGATCGGCGTGCGCTATCTGGCGACGTCGCGCTATCCCTCCGCCGCCGCCGCCGACGTGTGGGAGCGGATCATGGGGGAGGCGGACGCGACCGCGATCGGGCGGCACCGCAAGGCGAACCAGCGCTATGCCGCGGGCTTCTTCGCCACCCATCCCACCAGTCTGGCGCGCGCGACCTATCTGCGCGACGCGGCGCAGGCGATCGCCGACGGCGGCTCGGCGGAGGGCAATGCCTATCGCGCCGCGCTGGCGCCTTGGCTCCCGACCTTTCTCGCCGATCAGGTGAAGCTCAACGATTTCGGCGGCAGCGAATTTGTCCTCGCCCAGCTGGCGGCGGACGGCTGGACGACGCCGCTGCTGTTCGCCCGCGGCGAATTGTATCGCGAGCGCGGCAATCCGCGCGATCTGGTCGCGGCGGCGGGCTTCTATCAGCAGGCGATCGATCGCGGCGACGCCCCGGCGGAGGCGTATCGCGGGCTCGGCCTGGCGCTCCTGCGCGGCCAGCAGGCCGGGCCCGCGGGGATCGCGCTGCGCGAATATCTGCGGCGCAAGCCCGACGCCGCCGACGCTCCGCTCATTACCACGCTGGTTGCTTCATGAGGTTCGTGATGTCCGTTCGCCGCTTCGTCCTGTCCGTCGCCGCCGCTGCGCTGCTGGTCGCTCCTGCCGTTGCCGGCAACAAACTGATCCTGCCCGGCGCGCGGATCGCGGTGGCGAAGTCGACGCTGACCGTGCAACCCGCGTCGGAATGGAACCGGCTCGGCGCGCGGCCCGGCCGCAACGCCGAGACCTGGACGCTGGACGGCGACGCGCTCAACGACCTCACCTTCTACGGCGGGATCGAAAGCGGCAAGACGCTGTTCCGCGACACCGACAGGAAGAACCAGCCGCTGCCGCAGGTGTCGGCGACGATGCTGGTCACCGACATTCCGGCGCTGGTCGAGAACAGCTATCGTATCGCGCTGGGGACGGCATCGATGAGCATCGGCACGGTCGAGCCGGTCGCGTTCGCCGGCGGCAAGGGCGTGCGCTTCACCTATGCCTTCACCCGACAGGGCGAAACGCTCCGCCGTCGCGGCGAGGGGCGCGGGGCGATGATCGGCGGGCGCCTCTACCTCATCACCTACGAGGCGCCGGCGCTGCATTATTACGACCGCAGCCTCGCCGCGGCGCGGCAGGTCGCCGACAGCGCACGATTGTAGGGGAGGCTGTTCCGGAAAACGACGCCCTCGCCTAGCATGCGATAAAGGCGTGTCGGGTCAGAGGTTCCGGCACGTCTGGCATAGCGGCAAACCGCCCGTGCCGCCGATGCGATTGCGCGTTTCGATATTGTTGCCCACCGTGCACTGGTTGTTGTCGTGATGGACGCCTGTTCCCGGCAGCTTCGACCGGAATGCGCTTACCTTTGCCATGTAAATTATCCCTCTTGCGGAGATGCCGCGATAATTAACAGGCTGGCCGACCACCACGTAAGATTGATCCAAAACCGTTGGTTTTCAGCGAGATGATATCATGTTGCACGCCGATGCTCACAGAGCCTTTGGCGCGCGGGCCTGGGAAATCTGCCAAGAATGGTGCCGGTTGCAGGAATCGAACCCGCGACCTTCGGTTTACAAAACCCGTGGTAGTATGCCGGACAGGAGGGAAGGGCGCCGATAACGGCTGAAACCCTTCCGGTTTGTTCGGTTTACGTTTCGCCATTGCGAGCTTCATGGGTGCGCGGTGCACCTAGGAGCAAAGGTTGCCCGCCCCGCGGCAAACGGGACGGGCGATCACAACGCAATGGAGGTGCGTGTGACCGAGGATTTATATAGCCCGCCGCTCCCCGAAGGACAGGGCCGCGTACTAGCTGGCGTCCGTGCTCATTTTTGCGCAGCACACCGAAAGCCCGGTGGCTCATGGCATGGCCACACTTGGACGGTGATAGCATGGTGGCCGGCTGGTCCTTCTGCAGAGCAGCTTCAGGATCGTCTCCGTAATTGCTTGGCCAAATACGACGACGATACGCTTCCGCCCGAGTTATTCAGCGGCGAGGCAATCGCAGCCGACATCGCGCAGCGCCTTGCTAATGTGGTGCAGATCGATGTCATCCGGGAGGCGGAAGGCATCTACGCTCGGTGGGTAGCCTGATGGCGCATCCTGACATCTACCATGTGACGCCGATCACCCGGAACGAGGCCTTGGTGGCGGTGTGCAAGCCTCGCCCTCGCAATCTGCTCGTCAGCATGTATCGACCAGACCAGCTACAACTTGCGCAAATCAACGGCGCGAAGCTGCTAGCAGATCATGGTCGCTTCTCAACATGGATAGCGGCGATGCGAGCCGGGAAGGACTGGTCCGACAGCGATGTGCCGCGCGACGTCTATTATCGCTGGCTAGAGCCGTGGATTTGGGGCGACCGTGCGACGGCGATCATGCCCGACATTCCTGGTGCGCCTTCCCAGCTCAACGATAGCGAGTTGTTGGATTGGCCCTTTCCGATCGAGAAGGGTTTGCCGGTCTATCATATGGACGGACCGATCGCCCGCTTCGGTCGACTGCTAGCTATATATCCGCGGGTGGCGATGGGTTGGATCGGCGACCCAAAGCGGGAGCCGGTCGGCTGTGAGGCATATCTGCGGCGGATTGATGAGATCGAGGCGGAGCTTGGGCCTGACATCTGGCCGCACGTGCACATGCTGCGAGGTGTCGCCGTAGCAGGCGTCCGCCCCTTTCGCCGCAGCCGACAGCAGCAGCCTCGGTCAAAACGGACACCGGCACGACTGGCTCGATACGCATCCACACTACGGCAAGCCGGAAAAGTGGCGGGGGCGGCGGATTTACGCAGATCATTTGGAGGGCAACGATGAGTGATGGAAATGCCGACCGCCCCAAGGGCTTCACGGTCAACGGGTTCGAGGACAGATTTTGCGTCACCCGACGCGACGGCCATCCGATCAGCGCCAAGGCTCGCTATTTAGTTTTGGACTATAGCGGGCGCGATCCTCACGCGCAGAAGGCCATCGCTGCCTATGCGGAAAGCATTGAGGGCGAGAACCCGCAGATGGCGGCCGACCTACGCGACGCGCTAGTCAACCCCGAACGCTATCCGGCGCAACACCTGTGAAGCGCGATTGGACATCCGAGGAAACGAACGCGGCCCGCAGCCTGCGGGATAGCGGGCTGGCCTATGCCATCATCGGTGCGCGGGTCGGCCGGTCGGGGCAGGGGGTGAAGCGTCACCTCCAGTACCGCGACGAGTACCCGGATGCGATCGGCCGTGGTCGTCGCTCAAGGTCCGCAGCATGACCGACCCCCGCCTCCTATCCGAACTCGCCGCAGCAATGGGCCTCCCAGCACCGGTGAGCCTGCCGAAGGATGAACGAGTATGACAAGAGATGAAGCGGCCGCGCTGTTGAACGGCTTCGAATATCCTGCCCGCGAGATCGAGCAGCATCACAAGACACTAGCAGCGGCCGGACTAGTCGCGGCGTTCGGCATGTCGGACGATCTGCTGGAGTTCCGCGGCGCGATCTATGATGAGGTCGGCGCATACGACGGCACCGCGGCGTTGATCGATACCGAGGGCCTTATCCCGTCGTTTAATGCCGTCAGTGATGAGGGCGACGAAACGCAGATGGCAGCCTACTTCCGCCGCAAGCCCAACGGCGTCGGCATCGAGGCGCTGTGGTCACCTGACGAGATCGACGCCTCGTGGCTGATCAAGACGCCGATCCCTCACGCGACGTTCGACATTCTAGAGGATGGCGATCTGTTCTGCCGGGGCGTCGTGTTCGCTCTCGTCGATGCCACGCCTGCAAAGGCTGGTGGACAACCGGGTGCCGCCAGCTAGAATCACCGTCTCGCCATCGTCAGTGTCCTTTGCTGTTGCAGTCGGGCCGCGATCTCTGAAGGGGCGTCAGCTACGGTTGGCGCCCCGATTGCGTTTCGCGCTGGCGAGCATAAGCTAGCGGCAAGGAGACACCTATGCCTTTCCAGAAGCCGCTAGAGAACGAAGGCCAGTACGATCCGCGGCAGGAGCCGGTCAGTCTCCACACCGCGCTAGACCACCTGCGCCGCTTCCGCGCGACCTTCAACGCTGGCGAGCCGGTGGACGAGGAAAGCGAACTGACCGCAGACGATCTAACGGCAATCATCAACGCGGTGGAGGCGTTCGGGGATGATGTCGTCGCAGGTGATCCATCCTAGCGACTCACCGATCGTTCCTGTTACGTTCTGCCGATGTACGCAATCCACCCCGCCACCATGAAGCACGCCGACGACATGGTGCATCCACTGCTCGACCAGTTCGCTTACGACTACCACCTCAATCTGCCGCGGAACCTCTGCGCGTCAGTCGGGGTAACGGTTGACCTAACTGTCCAGCGCGTGCCGTGGGAGCAAGATACCCCGGAGATGCGCGAGCAGTTTCGCGATCTGGCGCGGCGGTTCATCGATGGTGATGAGCGGCTGGCTATCTGGCGACTGGTGGGGTGATCGTCGTTTGCTCGCGCGGGGTCATGGGGCGCGGATAGCATGGTGAGGCGGCGGTGTGGGACTCGAACCCTACGGCGCGACATCAGCGCTATCACCAACCCGTCGTGTCCTTCGGGACACCACCACCTCAACATGCCGCGCTGCCGTATACATGCGGAGTTTCACCGCCCCGGAGTCTCAGTCACCTCGTCCGTGCTTCTCGGCTCACGAACAGCGCAGCTTGCTGCGGACTGGTCAGCCACTCGCTTCCCATCCCGGCTTCCAAAATTGGCCTTGGTCCAAACGGTCCCTGCGGTTTTGCAGACACCTCCCAACACTTCATCTCGGTCACGGGCCATAGCCTTGTCCGCTGTGTCCGCAGCCCCACCCATATAGCATCACCGGAACGCAAGGTGAATCCCTGCCGTTCGTGCTTTCGAGTAGCTAAGCCATGCCTTCGGGATACTCAAACGACGGCACCACCCCCGTCACCCAATCCAGATAATCGTACGCCACCACCTGCCGCGTGAACGACGGGCTGACCTTGCGATGCGCGCCGTCAGCCTCGACCCACACGGACCACTGGCCATCGTGCAGCTTCGTGTATGCGCGTCCGCCTGCCGGAATCTCAGGGGGCGATCGACCCAGCAGGCGGGAGAGGTTCACTTGAGCCCCAGAACCTTCAGGATCAGCGAGCCGACCGTCTCGGCCTTCTTGCTGGCGACCTGATTGAAGATGCTCTGCACCAGCTCACGCGCGATGTCGGCGACCTCCGTCTCGGCCTTCTTCAGCCCGCCTTCCGCGAGCAGGCCGACGACCAGCGGCAGCGTCGTGGTGACGACCGTCTCGAACTTCTGTGCGCCGGTCATGGTGCTGCTCGACAGGGCCTTGATGTCCGCGGCGACGGTCGCCCCGATCGCGGTCTGCTTCAGCGCGGCGACGGCCTTCTGCGCGTCGGTCAGTTCGATGATCGTGGCGACGTTCTTCTTGCTGAAGATGGCGCCGATTTTCTTGAAGATGCTCATGGTTGTTCCTTCGTTGCGATGGGGTCAGTAGGGGTGCCGGTCGGCTCGATCGGCCGGCTGGTCGGGATGCGTAGGATGCCGATCAGGCCGCCGGTGATGGTGCCGAGGCCGAAGACCTCCGCCTTGCCGAGCAATTCCGGCACGCGCGCCGCGGCGACGATCGCGATGGCGAACACCAGCGCGAGGGTCGCCAGCGTGGCAAGGTAGGCGATCAGCTGTTCGCGGGCGGTCATCGCGCCCAATCTCCGGTCTTCTTGTTAAGCCAAGCCAGGAACTGCCCGACGGTTTTTCCCTGAAGGATCGACGGGTTCGCCTTGGTCGCGTTCGGTCCGGCGATCAGATCCGCGCGGGCGTTGACGTCGGCCTTGATGACCTTGGCTGCCATGCCGGCGCCGAAGAAGTGCGCGGCATACAGCGACGCCTTGTTGATCGGAATGCCGGCCTTCACCAACACCGCGGCGTTCTTGGCGGTGAACGTCTTGGCTCGCTGTGTCTGCTCATCGCGGGTTGGCTTCAGGCCGCCGAACGGCAGTTTGGCATCGGCGCCCCACTTGCCGCCCTCGCCGATCCACGTCGCCTTCAGGAACTGGTACAGACCCGATCCGGTCGACGTCGGCGCCTTGGCCAGCGGGTTGTTGCCGGACTCGATTTTGGCGAGCATCATCCAGTAATCGTCTGGTATTTGCGTCATGCGGACAACTCCTTCATTGACCACTGGCTCGCGATTCGGCAGACAGGGTCATGGTTTTCAAGAAAGCTCCGCGCCAAAACTTGGTAGGTCTTAAGTTTGGAAAATGGACGGTGCTTGAGCAGCATCCGGCTGGAGCGGACAGAAAGTATCGAGCGACAGCACGATGCGAATGCGGCGCCATAGGAACGCCGCGTGAGCACTCGCTTGTTTCTGGTGGGTCGAAAGCCTGCGGCGGCTGCATCGATAGACCCAAGCGACATCCAATGAACGGTACGAGGCTGCATCGGATTTGGGGCGGGATGGTCGCGCGCTGTCAGCGGGACAGCCACACAAGCTTCGAACGTTATGGCGGCAAGGGGATTACCGTTTGCGAAAACTGGAAGAGCTTCGACGTATTTTTGAAGTGGGCTGCCGAGAGTGGTTATCGCGACGACCTGACGCTTGATCGCGTCGACAACGCTCAGGGCTATCAGCCAAGCAACTGCCGCTGGGCTACGCGAAAAGAGCAATCCGCTAATCGTGCCACTGTGTTGAAGCGCAGCGACGGCACGCCGTGGTTTCAAATTGCGGAGATGAATGGGATCGACAAGCATCTTTACAGCGGCCGGGTCCGGCATGGCTGGCCGCCAGAAAAGGCGGCGACACAACCTAAGCGCATCTTGGCCAGCAGGGGCCAGTAGTCGTCGGGTATCTGCGTCATGCTGTCGGCTCCTTCGCCGTCGTGATTTCTGCTGCGTGGATCGTGGCCTTCTCGACCGCCTCCGCTTCCATCTGGGTTGCCCGCATCGCCTTGATCTTCGCCGCGGCAGCCGCCGCCTTGCTCGGGTCCATCTCGATCATCAGCAGCAGGGCATCGAGGCATTGCGACAGGTTGTTGATGCGATGGCGGTCCGACGCGCGTTCGGCTTCCAGCTTCGCAATCGCACGCCGCATCCCGTCCATTTCTTTGGCGCGCTCCGTCAGCAGATTGGCTTCCCGCTCGTTCGCGATCTTCTTCAGCGTCGGGCGTGTGCGGATGATGGCGACGAACACACCGCCGATGAGGAGGTTAGCCAACCCCATAAGAGCGGCGGTCCATGTCCAGCCGTGGACGGCTACCGGGATCGCGCTATTCGCCATCGTTATGAACCCGCTGCGCCATAGGGATTCCGCGGCCATAGGTTCGGCCAAGCTTCAGAATGAACAGCGCGAGCGCAGCACTGAGCGTCAGCAACGAGTTCATGAGCGGATCTGACGGCGAGGAATGCGCGCGCGGCCCGAACACCCAGTACAGGTTGAACCCGATAAAAACGAAAGCGGTCGCGGCGCAGGCGAGGCGCATCGGGTCGCCGTACCGCGCCTGTGCTGTCGTTGCGCTCCAGGCACCCGGCAGCATGTAGACGAGCATAATGCCCCAAGTGATCAGGTTGAGGATGCGCAGGGCGGTCATCTCAACTGTCTACGAAAAGTGCGGGCGAAGCGGACGAGGATCATGCCGCAATCACCGACTGCCGCACAGCCGCGCCCGTGAACGTCAGACCGATGTTGCCGTAGCCGGTGACCAGCCAGTTGTTCTCGGTCCCGCGCTGGCGGGTCATCTCGACGTTGCCGATGACTTTGCAGCCGATCAGTTCGAGAACGTCGGTCTGCCCCGTGCCGAACGATTGCAGGTTGACCGCCGTAGCCGACGCGCCGGCCGTGCTTTCGAGCAGGCACCCAATGAGCGTGACACGCGCCGCGTCCGGCTGCGGAGTTGGCAGCGTGGGGGGTGTGGTGCCTTCGTCGTTCGTGTTGTGCGCGAGATATGCGGTCGGCCCGCGGAAAATCGAGAAGTTGTGGATGCGCCGCTCGCCCGGCCACGTGCCTGACCCAAACGGGACGATCGAGGCCCAGATGACGTTCGGGTCATTGCCCTGGCTGGTCTGATAGTCACGCGCTTCCTGGTTGCCGAAATGCTCCCATTCGCAGTTGTAATCGACCAGCTTGTTGTAGGATTCGTTCGGGTTGTCCGTGTGCGTCGCATAGCGCATGTTCTGCGCGGTGACCCGTAGGTTGGTCAGCACTGATCGCGAATGCCACCGCAGCGTTGAGTTCTGCGTGATGAGGGCAGGCGACGTGCTGGGAGCCTGATAACCCTTCAGCCACACGCGGGCAGGACCGACACCCTCCAGATCGATGTAATCCTTCGGCGTCAGCTCAATGCACGGCCAGCTGCCATCACCCGTGTTCGGGTAGATTTTGACGACATACGGCTTCGTCGCGCTGGCGTCCGTAATCCCGGCCATAGCCGCCGCGGGGCTGTTGAAGTCGCCGCCAGATGGCTTCACGGTTTTGATCGTCGGCGTGACGCTCTGCGCACCCTTGATCGCGCGGGCAATGTCGCGTTGCCGGGTAACGTTCGATGCCAGATCGGTTGCCGTCAGCAGGCCCGGCGCGTTCAGCACACGCAAGGCGATACCGCTGACCATCATCCACTGTTGCGCGCTCGTGGCGTTGGTATTCGCCAGCTGCACGAAGGCGAGGAACACCGCCTCATCGCCGCGCATGGTATAGCGGACACCGACAGTCGATCGGGATGCCGTCGCATCAAGCGGCAACGGGGTGGTTTCGCGGGCTTCGGACGCCCCCCCGATCGTCTGCACGATGAGCGTCATCGACAGCCCACGGTCATAGTTCGCTGACGTGTCGACCTGATAATAGAGGGCGACATCCGAGCCGGTCAGCGACGGACCCTCGACCTTGACGTTCACCAGCACCAGCGAATCGCGGCCCGATTGCCCGGACGGTATCGTAATGCCCAGCGGCCGGTTCAGCGTGTCCAGACGGGCGACGGCACCATTGGAATACTGCGGCTGGACGCCAGACGCCGATACGCCGGTGAGGAGGTCTCCGTCGATGGAGGTGACGAGGTTGGAGACGTTAGAGACGAGGCCGTTTACGGCATCTTGAACTTCAGAAATTTGCGGCTGCACCACGGAGGCCACACCCTGATACACCGTGTTATCGACCACCCAGCCAGAGCCGTCACGGCGGTAATAATCAGCCTCGTCGGCGGCCTTGCCTAGGGTTCCGATCGGCCGGGTGGTGTCGGCCGCACGCTCCGCACCAGTCGCGTAGTAAATGATACCAGCAATCGCGCCTGCTATGGCCGTGGTCGCACGCGCCTCCAAATTACCGAATGCCGCCAACACGCCCTCGCGCGAAGGCTCTTTCGCCGATGTCGGGGGGTTACCAAACAGGGCGTCCCGCAGAATATCGGTTGCTTCAGCCACGCCATCACCTTTGAAAGTATGCTGCTATGCCATACCTTCTTGCGCAACATTCTACAAGTCTGACGTAATAAATGGAAAGTCTCAGGTCGGTCGTGCAGCTGAAATCTGACTTCCATTTGTCATAGCAACGGCGACTGGTGCATCAACCATGTCAGGGGGTAGCCGTGTATCGTTGGCGTTCGCATCCACTGTGCCCATCGGAGCAAGTGAACCGTCAGCGAGGATGACGGCGCCGTCGATCATGTTCGGCTTAGCGCTCATGTCACTGTAGCGCTTGCAGGACCGGTGGGCGTGGCTTCCAGCATCCCGCCGTCAGTGGCAACGACCCAATAGTATTTTACCCCGGCAGCGACGGTGTCGGTGATTGACTGCACCTGCCCGACGCCACCGCCATAGCTGTCGATGATCTTGGTCGCGGCGCTGAACACGTTGGTCGTGCCGCGGTAAACGTCGGTCGAGAAGAACCTCAGATCGTTCGGGTTCTTCCACGTTACCGTGGCCTGTCCGGCGCCGCCCGTTGCGGTCAGGTTGGTCGATGGCGGCAGGACAGCGGTCGTGGACAAGACGTCGTACTCGAACGCTGGGCCGCGCCCTGCGGTGGTGACGTACCGATAGCGTACCGTATAGTCCTCGCCCTCCAGCAGCAGCCCGCTAGTCGCCGTCGTCTGATTGACCGACATGGACTGCCAAGGATCATCCTCGTTGCCGGTGATGGCCGATGTGAGAATATATTCGCCGACATAGGTTGCATCCGCACGGGGCAGGGCGGGGAAGTCAATGCGGATCGCACCGTCCGAGAGGTAGACGCTTTCGCCCGTGATGGCGGGGTAAGCGTCGGTAGTGCCCGAACCATCCACGATGGGGGCGGGCTGCTCTTCGCCGGGCAGAAGGGTCCAGCGGCTGGGATTGATGGGGACCGCACCGAACCCAGTGAAGATGCCCGCCGCATCCAGCTCGGCCGGCGTGGCAATCTCATAGATGCCGTCGAACGTGTTGTCGTAGCGGATCTCAACGATGCGCTCATGGCGGGCCTGTAGACCACGCAGATTGACGGTCGGACCAAGCTTGTGGCGCGGCTGCGAGCGCATGCCGATACCCTTTGCCAGCCGCATCGCCTGATTATGGTTCTGACATGCCTGAATCTCGACCGGCAGAAACTTGGGCGTTGTCAGCGGGTCATAATATAGCGGATTGAGCCACGCCGCGGAGGGCTGGACTGCGTAGTTTGCGGACGGCTCAGTGTATTTGACGATGACGCCCTGCGTCTCAGACTCGCCATCCTGAGCCTCGACCGATGACATAGCCATGATATCGCGGTTGCGGGAAAACGACAGGGTAGGGGCGTAGTAGTGCCCGACGAGGATGAACGATTTGCCTGTCTCGTCGAAAAAGATCATCGCGTCAGACGCCAGCAGGATCTCCTTTTCGGCATCCACCCGGCGCTTGCTGTCGACGATTGAAACCCCGGCCTCATACCGCGGCTGGTCGCCTTCGATCCCGGTGACAACCTGATCGCAGATATCAGCCTGCTCTGCGATGCGATCCCAGTTGATGTCGCTCTCTGGTTTTCCACGGCCGAACGGGTGAGTACGGAACCACGCCCATATAAGGGCGGCATTGCGGGTCGGCTTGTAGGTCGACCGATTGCCGAGAATCTGCGCTTCGTCGCGCGGGTCGTAGACGTTGGCCCAATCGCCGACCACGCTGACCGCGGGCTCACCCATGCCGAAGGGGCCGCGCCACCGGTAGATTTTGTACCGGTGTTCAACGTCGAGAGCATCCATGCAGATGACAGAATATGTCGTGCCAGCGAGCAGGTGCTCCGTCTGCGTCCACTGTGGGAGAGCCGCGGACAATTCGGCGATGCCAGGCGGGATTGGATTCGTCTCGCTATAGGTCGTCGTCCAGATGCGGACGTAGCCTTTACCCTGACCATCCGCGTCGGCCGGGTCTTTCGCCTTGTTGGTCTTGAGGCGAAATTCCTTGTTCAGGACATAGTGATCGGAGCCCAGTGTCACCGTCTCATCATCAAGGAAGTAGCTGTACGGCGAATGTAGAATCTCATCGCTGTGCACGACGATGTACCAAAATCGGCCTTGGGCGTCATACTCGCCGAACAACGCGCCGCCACCTGATCTAGAACGACCGGCGTGTAGCCAGCGTGGCGGGTCAGTGATCCGTACGTTGGTCTTGCCAGCCTCCATGTCGGGCGCTCGCTTCCCGCCAATCAACACAGCGGTCACGAGATACGTCCCAGCCGCGACAATGACCGTACCGATAAGGCTGGCGAGGAAAGTACCCGATGCCGCCGCGGCGCCCGAACCCGCCAGAGCGCCGGCGATCGTTGCCCCCCATCCGCCGCTGAAATAGACCAGCGCAGCTACCGCGACCAATGCGACGAGCTTCTTCAAAAAGCCCATTATGGCACCTGATATGTTCGGTTGGCGAGAAGGGCGAGGAACTCAGATCCTCGGTCAATGGGAACCCCCAGTTGCGCCGCTCTGCGCTTCTGCATCGTATCGGCGTAGGTTCGGTCCGGCGTTTCGCTGCGACCGTGATTGTTATCCTTCGCAGTGATGGACAGCGTATAGGTCTTCACGACGGCGCCTGACCCACTGCGAGCGATGGTTTCCGAAAACTTCGGGGAGAACATCGTCAACTCCTTATAAAAGGAGAGCGGCGTGCCGGGCCTCAAGCCCTCGCCTTCGATAAAAACGGCGAGAAAGCAGGTCAGCTTGCGGCCGAACACGTTTGCCTGCTCGCTCTTCAGCCCCTCGTACAGGTCAAGGATCTCAGCCTCTTGGCCGGGTATCGTCGGTATGTTGAAAGAGAACGTGTAGGACGCACTAGTGCCATCCCGTCCGTCTTGCAGCGAAGGCGTCCTATGTAAATTGCCGCCGTTCGCGTCGATCGTGCCGAGCCATTCGCGGCCCTCGCTGTCGATGAATGTGCCTTGGCCATCCCACAAAAAGACTGGTTCGTTCTTGAAGTCGTACAGCCAACATTTGCGTACGGTCAGGACGATGTCACCAACTTCGCTGGCGTCGCCTAGTGCGCTATCAATCTGGTCGTAGAAGGCACTCATGCCTTACCATAGCACGCAACAATGTTGCGCAAAACCGCATTAAAGTGAGAAGTGAGCTAGGCGGGGTCGACCCTGCTGACCCTAAGACACTGCTTTTTCAGCCTCTCGACGTCCTTCCCCGCGCCCTTCTGGCTTACCGGATGTCGGTAGAACAGCCGTAGGGTGGTCGTCGCGCCGTCGTTGCGCAGCTTGAACCTCTCCCAGGCATCGGGCCGTTTGCCCCAAGGCACGTCCACCGAATAATCGATGTCGTTTCCGCCATCGACCGGCAGCACCAGAACGGATCCGCCTTTATCGAGCGCTCGCGCTATGCAGGCAGTCGCTTCCGCAACGCTCATATCCAGCGTCGCCACATGCCCCCAGTCGCGATGCGGATAATCGGTGTCCTTATCCGCCGACGCGGTGGCAGCGAATCCGGCGAGGATGAGGATGGGCCATTTCATAGGGATAGGTTGGCACCGCGAGTGCCACGCTGCAACTTCTTACGTAGTCGAGCGATATCACGATCCCAATCGTCAGCCCAACCGCCTGCCTTGGCTTCCTCACAGAGTGCCAAGGCGCGTTCAAAGTTGCCGCGCTTCTCTTCGATTATCCGAAGCTGACGGAAGCAGTGATGTGAAGGAATGAACCCGAAAAACTTCTTGGCCTTCTCGGCAGCCTGTTCCTGTATCGCTATACAGGCCTCGCAAGCTGCAATCGCCCCTTCTAGGGCTCCTACCTCAGTGTCTCGCCAGCGGTACAAAGATATACACTGGTTCATCCACGCAAAGTGCTGGTCAAGGACCGGCATATCGTTGTGTAGAAGTTCTAAACCCTTTCGCGCGAAGGCTATAGCGCAATGCTGGTAGCCGGGCTTACTAAACCAGGGTGCGAGCAAAGACAGATGCCTAGCTGCTGTCGTAGATTCCAGATGGGTAAGCAGCTGCACTAGCGGCTGACGCTCTACGGCCGAGGCGCTAACATCGCCTATCTCCATGCTCAACGGAGAGTAGGTGGCTATCATCCATTCCCGATCGGCGTCAGAAAAGGTGTCCTGCCACCAAGCCAGTACGTCTTTGGTTATCGATTCCATGAAGGCCAGTTTGCGCAACGCTGACGGTCTTGGCGAGTCTAAACCACCGACTCCTGCAACACGATGTTTCCCGGCTTCACATGACCCATATTGTCGTATGCTGACCGGATATCCCCGCCATTGCTGATACGGCCAGTGAACCACGGGCGCAGGTAGCAGTTGTCACCAGCTACGATATCGCGGCGCAGGGGAGGGGTGACGACTGCGGTGCCGATGTCGCCGACATAGCTGATCTCGTCGACCAGATAGGTCTCCGAGCCGTGGCCGACGACATGGCCGGGGCTGACGATCGGGCCGACGCCGGTCAGATCGAAGGACATGGTGACGGAGCCCTTCAGTGATGCTGTGGCGAACCGTCCGGTGAAGTCGCCATCCCACTCCTGCTGGTTCGACCACGCCTGTCCGTTCGACCACGGCACCGCAACCATCCCGCGCTGCCGGCTGAAGGCGATCTGGGGCGAGGGAGCGAGGCGGACGCGGAACACCTGCCCGCTGATCTTCGACATGATCCACGACGCGAGCGGCGCGTCCCATTCCGTGTCAATCAGCGCCGGGGCGATCTCCAGCACCGAGAAGCCACCCGGTTCGGGCGTGATGAACTGCGCACCACCCGATGTCAGGCCACCGTCGTAGCCCGCGCCCGGGCAGTGGAACAGCTGCGTCTCAACGCGGAAGGTGGGGAACGCGTAGATCTTCACGAGGCGAATGCTCCATCGGTGTCCAGCTGCTGGAGCAGCGACTGAAGATCGCGCTTCACTTGATCGTAGGTCGCGGTGCCGCCCTGGCGGATGAGGCCGACGACCTGATCGCGGTCGAACGCCCCGGTCACCTGATAGGTGTTGTGGATGTCGCCCATGCGGACGTCCGGTCGCCCACCCCCATGCATCTGCACCCCAAGCGAGCCGTTCGGCCCGCGCTTCAGCGGCACGATCGCCTCGGGACCAGCCTCGCCCATCTCACCAAGAGCGCCGCCATTCGCAAATCGGAACAGCGTCGGCGTGTTGACGACCGTGTTCGTGAAGACGCCGCCCTGCGCGAACCGTGTCGTGCCGCCGGACGGCGCCTGTGAACCGTTAGGCAACACGCCGGTCAGGCTGGAGATGCTTCCGCTTCCAGAGAAGGGGCTGGTGTAGTTGGGCGTGGCCTTGCCGCCGAACAGACCACCGAGAAGCCCCCCGCTTGAGCCGCCTTGAAACATGCTGTCTAGGAAGCTGTCGAGAGTCCGATCCAGCAGCTTGTCGATGATGCGGTTGAGGCTGCCGATCACGCTGTCGGCGAACGATTTGAACAGGTTCTGGCCTTCACGGACACCGTTGATCCAGTCGGCAAAGAACGAGCGCGTCACCTCGCGGCTTTCCGCCAGCGCCTGCGTCTGCTGGTCGAGCTGGTAGCGTTGCGCTGCATAGGCATCGCCCTTGCGGCGGATCGTGGCGATATCGACGTCCGCCGCGGCCACGCCATCTTGCACGGCTTTGTTGATGAGGTCCTGCTGGTATTGATACGAGATGAGCGCCTGACCGGTCAGTCCAAGGGCACCGCGCTCGGCCTCCAGCTGGCGCATGCGCTCGTTGTGGGTCTTCGACGTGCTGTCAGCGGATGATTCGACCGTATTACGGTACGTCGCTGCACCGATCGTTGCGGCGTCTTGCGCGAACGCCTGCTTCATCGGCTCTGTCAATTCGATATGGTCGGCAACCGCCTTGTTCACCTGCTCCTGATAGTACGCATACTCAGCCAGCGCGGCCCCGGTCAGACCGATCGCGCCCCTAGTCTGCTCCAATGACGCGAGCTGCTGCGCCGTCTGCTGGTTGAAGTCCTCCATGAACTTCGCAACGCGGTTCGCCTCGGAGAGCTTGGCCAACTCTGCCGCGATGCCTGCGATTGCCGTTTTCTGAGCCGGCGACAGCTTCAGTCCACGCTCCGACGCCTTGTTGAGCAAATCCTGTTCGTAGGTGACACGCGCCAGCGCCTCGCCATAAACGCCGATTTGCGCGGCCTGCGTGTTCAGGTCGTTACGGATCTTTTCCGCGTCCTTCATCAGGTCGTCGTAGGTGAATGGCTTGGGCCCCTTGGGGGTGCTCGGCTTATCATAGAAGCCCTTGGCCATCTCGTTCTGGCGAGCCAAGGCATTCTTCCGCGCCTGCGCCACGATGCCGTCGAGCGCTTTCTGACCGTCCGCATAGGCCTTGCCGTAGGTCTTCTTGAGCAGGTCAGGATCGCCCTGACCGATCAGCATCTTGCCGATGCCGGTCACACCACCCTTCTCAAGCTCGCCTAGATACGCTTTTGTGCCAGCGATGCCGGCGTAGATGCCTGCCAGCGTCGCGCGCGTGCCGGTGGCGAGGTGGTCCAGAAAGCTGTCCCACGTCTTGGCCATATCCTTCGTGTTCAAGCCCAACGAGCTTGCAGCGCCAGCCAGCGCGCCCTGGAACACCGCCTTCGTGGTGTCGCCCCAGGTCACTGTCACCGCGTTGAGCTTTTTCACCTCTTCCTTGGTGTAGCCCATCTCGGTCGTGTACTTCTTGAGCCCGCTCGTATCGTTCGCCTGCGCAGTAAGGGCGGCGATGCCTGCTCCCACTAGGGCAAGAGCAGCGACAACCGGCAGCAGCGGCGCCAGCATGGCTAGCACCGACGCCGCAGCCGCTCGGAACACGGTGCCGATGCTCGTGCCGGTGCTGATCGCCTTTTCTTGGATGATGTCGAACAGCTGCGGCCCCTGCTGGAGCGCGATTAGGAACGGCGACATCCCCGACGCCGCAGTGACACCGATATCCGCCAGCTGACGGGAGGCGTTCAGGCCTTCGCGAGCCGTGAACTTGATCGACGTCGTGGCGGCGTTCGCGCCCTCCGACACCTTGTTGAGGCTGTCGCGGTACGCCAGCACATGCGCATTGGCGTCGCTCTGGATACCGCCCTGGGCCCGCATCGCGTTCTGCCACGCCACGACATGAGCATTCGCGTCCTGCTGCTGCGCGGACAGGCGGGCGAGATGCTGGGTATAGGCGACCACATGCGCGTCAGCCGCCACCGTCGCAGCCGATGCCTTCTGTTGGGACGCCGCCAGCGCCGCCAGATGCTGCGTGTAGGCGATGACGTGGCTGTCAGCGACACCGATGGATCGCGAGACGTTGTCGTTCGCGGCTGCCGCGCCCTGACCGGCCTTGGCCATCGTCGCAAGCTGGCCGTTCACCTTGTCGAGCCCGCTGACGATCGCGCCAAGCTTGTTGTTCATGGACGCGACGCTGGCAACGAGGCGGGCGATCGAACCCGTACCCAGGCCGGATGCCGCCCCTGCCTTCGTGGCGGATGCGGCAAACCGGTCGAGGTCGTTCGCGGCCTGTACGACCGAGTCCGATTTGACGGATAGATTGAGGGCTGCTGCGTCCATTATCGCCGCCCGCGCCGTGTCGAGGTGGCAGAACGGAAGGCATCACGCGGCGACACGGACGGATCGGGCTGCTCGGTCTTGTTCTGATGCATCAGATAGGCCTCATCCATTCGCCGAATGCAGAACTCGAAAACCTCCGCGTCCTCACAATCCCAACCGGCGACGTGCCGGTCTATTTCGCTCGCAGGGATCGGGCCTATCCCCATGCCGATCTGGCGTTCGGTAGAGAGCCGCCAGAAATCCTCGTACCAGCCGCCGTAACCGTCCATGATCTCAGGCGGTTCAAGTTCTGTTGGCACCTCGCCATCTGTCTTGTCCGCCTCATCTTTCGCCGCGCGCCACTGGTCATACTTGTCGAGCGACCAGCGTAGCGCCTCGATCAGTTTCCCGACGCTTCCTTCGCTCGCTCGCGGACCTTGCTGGCCACCTGATCGCCGGCCCACTCGATCCCGTTGCGGAATGCCTGCCCGACGCCGTGCTGGTCATCGGAGCCGAGCACTGTTTGCGCCCATTCACGAGTGAAGCCGAGCGGCTGACCATCGGCGGTCAGCGCGGCCTCGTCCTCAGCCCCGGTCAGATCCCAGTCGAGCAGGATATGCTCAGCGAGCACTTTGCCGGTTGCGATGTTGAACGCCCGCACGCCCTCCTTGGTGTTCAGCTTCTTGCCGAACCGGCGCGCGAGGCCCTGGATCTCAATCTGGTAGGGCTTGTAGTTGGTCGAGCGAACCTTGACCTTGGCGCCCATCAGGGCCGGGATGTCATCGATCCACTCGCCGGGCGCGAGATCGACGGGTTCGTTGATTTTGCCGATGTCCATAATGTGTCTCGCCGGGCCCTCTCGGGTCTAAGGGCGGCAAAGGGACCCGAACCCCGCCGCCCTTAGCTGTTAAACTTCGACGATGTTGGTGTTGGGCTTCACGGTGATCGACCGCATCAGCGCCGTGTTCGCCTCGCCGCCATTTCGGTTCTTCGACATGGCGAGGCCATAGAAGAGGTCAGTCTGGCCGGCAGGCTGAGCCGTTGCCGTGATGGATGTTGCCGTGCCGGCCGCGGTGGTCGCGATTGCCGCGCCGCCCGGCGTCGCCGACACACTGAACTTGGTCGGCGTCAGCCCGGCTGCAAGGACGTAGTAGACGGTTCCGGCAGTGAGCCCGGTCGGCAGCGTGCCACCGGTGCCGGTGAACATGACTGGCGAGCCAGCTTCGAGCGCATGGCCACCAGCCCAGGTTACGACGCCAGGCGATGCGACGGTGATCGTCACCAGCCCTTCGGTCGCGCAGCCCGCGCCCCATTCGATTTTGAACGCGTGGTTAGCGCAGCCTTCCATCGCGGCAACCAGACGCTGCTGGCCCGGATCATTCGGCAGCGGGGAAAAGGTGTTCTCCATGGCTGCGCTATCGGCGGTCCCTGAAATGGTCACCGTTCGACCGGAGCCGATGAAGTTCTGGCTGATGGCCGTACGCGTGTCCCCCAGCGAACCGGCATTGGTCCAGCCGTTGACCTCGATCCATTCGGCTTCCTGAGGGGCGAAATCCGCCAGCTCGACGATGAGATCGTTCGGGAGCGCGACGCGCGTACCGATATAGAACTTCGACCCTGCTACAGCCTGCAATGCCATGTGCGGCGCTCCCATTGCCCCAGCCGGGCGGTTCTTGAGTGCCGCAACATTACATGGAATGGCGTATCAACGCAACAATAGTGCGTGATCGAGCATCATTAGTTCAGGCTATATTGACGACCATGGCACTCGCACGACCGCCACACGATAGGCGCCATCGACATAGGCGGGCAGGGCGGCAGCATCCGTCGTCACCCGAAGGCGAGACGCGCCGTAGGACATGCAGGTGTCCGCCGGGAAGTGAGCCGCGATCTGCCCCGCAATCTCGCGCAGCTGTACATGCGTGATGTCGCGAGCGATCGGCCACTGCACGGTCAGCATCAGCGTTCCGCTCCGAACGTGGAGCCTACGGTCAATGCCGAGACGAACGGGATCGTTGTTAACGTCGGACAGCAGAATATGCGGTTCGGCCGGCAGCTGCACGATTGCGCCGGGCTCAATGACCTGCATCACAGGGGATGGCGCCAGCGTTTCGACGCGACCTTTCAGCGCCATCCAGTCGGTCGTCTCGATCGCCGGCATTATCGTTTTCCCATCTTCGCAGCCTGACGGGCGACGATCGCCGGCCATTGCGCCGCGGCGGCTTCAGCAAAGCCATAGCCGGATTGGTTGTATGTGCGACCGAGGCTATCAGTGCCGACGAAGCCGTAGTTCAGTCGGCGCGAGTATTTCGCCTGGTAGCCGATATAGACGGTGTCGCCGGGTTTGATGTTGGCCACGCCTAGCGAAAAGCTCTGCTGTGTGGCCAGCACGTTGATCGTCTGCGGAGGCTTAGTGTCGACGACGACAGAGCGCGCAAGGTTGCCCGTCTTCACAGGGACACGCCCGCCGTTCGGGATCGTGGCCGAAGCCACCTCGGCAAGCTCCTGCACCGAATTGCGCAGCAGGGCCGTCAGCCCTTGGGAGGACATGGCAGCCCACTTCGCCGGATCTATGCCCTCCCAGCCGGCCATTAGGCCAGCCCGCGCCGCTTGCTCTCGACCAGCTCAATGATCTCCGCGTTGGTCGAGCCTTCGGGGACAATGACGTCCTCATCGGCCGCGATCTCCAGCAGCTCGGCCTTCGTCTTGCCGGACAGGTTAGGCAGAGAGGGTGCCACCACCGGCACTTTGCGATGATCGGCGTCGCTGTCGATCCGGATCATGGCCCGCAGACCTTCAACAGTGATATCCAGTGCGTCGGCCATCTTGCCGCGCATGATCGCGTCCCGGAGGTTCTTGCGGCGTTCCGCGCAGTCCTTGCAACCCATGGTCATTCTCCCGTTATAGCCCGTGGGCCCAGTCGATGGTGAAATCTGTCGAGCAGCGGCAGGCGACGTTGTTGCGCGCGCCACCCTCGGGGTCGTGGCTGTGCTTCATCAGCGAGCCGTCCGGCATGAAAAACACAGCGTCGATGCCGATCACGGTCTTGCCGTTCATGGCGAGGTGCCAATCGCGGGCATGATGCAGCCCGCCCAGATGCCGCCACGTCTTGGTCAGCGCGTCATCTGGCAGTCCGTTCTTGTCCATCGCTTGCTTGGTCGCCTCAGCGCGGGCGGACATGACACTCTGTGCCGTTTCGGTACGGGCGATGTCGTCGGCGCGCTTGGCGAGCAGGCGATCCGAATATTTCCCCGCCATCTCTTCGATCTTGTCGGCGGTCAGTGGGTTCGGCTTGCCCGCCGCAACATCGCGGATCGCTTTCTTGATCGACCGGTCAAAGCGGCGGTCGCGCAGTGTCTGCCCCGTGCCCTCCTTCCACTTGCCATCCTTGTCGAAGCTGCCGAGCACCTTCATCATCTCGTCAGGATCGCCGGACAGCAGACGACGGCGCATGCTTTCAACGTAGCCCGTCTGAGGTGCGGACAGCCCGACGATGCCGCCGCGCCTGCCGCTGATCGGATTGACTCGGCCGGCGATGGTCGTAGCGATGGTTTGCGGCCCTTCGCCCCGCTGGAACCCATCGGCAATGACCCTGCGGGCTGTCTCGGCCTGCTCTTCGACATAGCCGGCGACTCGCGATGCCGCTTCGGTCCTGATCTTGGCCTCGGCACGCGGGTTCGTCATGTCAAAACGGAACACGATGTTGGTCGGCTCAGGACCGTCAAACGACAACGCGGGCGGGGGAGGGCGCACAGGACCGGATGGCCCCGCGGGCGCTAGCTCTGGCATACGCAGGCTCGGCCCGCGAGGGGCACGAAACTCCGCCGCGCGCTGCTTGGTCAGTGTCTCCGATGCGACCGCCCCCGCCTTAGCAAAGCCGGACTGACGCTCCAGCATGTACCCGCTGAAAGCTGCCGGTTCGATGTTGAGCGCATCCACAGCCGCGTCAATGTCGCCCTCGCGCAGCGCGATGACGAGCAGCTGGTAGTTAATGCCGGACCGCAGCAACGCGATTGCCGCAAGGAACGCCAGCGCAAGGGCCGGCGCCAGTCCGTCGATCAGGTCTTCCAGCTCGTCGTTCATCGGCGCACCACGAAACGGATGGCGCAAACCATTCCCGCAGCCGGGATATTCTCGACCTTCAGGATGGTGACCGGGCTGTCGTCAATCTCCAGCACATCGGTGGGCTCGTATGCCCCGCCCCAAGGGGCAACGATCACCTGGAGATCGGTAGCGACGATCTGCCCGCCGTTTTCGACAGGCGCGCCGACCAAATCCTTGCCGACACCGCGGGCAGCCCCGTCTAGGACCGTGACCTCCCTCTCCTGTGGGGCAGGCGGGTCCCAAGGATTTGCCGGTGTGGCGCTGTCGAGATAGCGGACAAGCTCAATCGTGCCTTGCCCGAGCCCGCCTTCGCTGGTGGGGGCGAGAAGGTCGATCGCAGTCTGGCGCATGGAGGCATAGAAGTCGTCCATCAGCTGCCGAGGCTCCACATGAATGCGCCGCCCGTGCTGTCGCAGACGAACTGTCGCAGCGCGCCGTCGATCATGCTGTCGACGAATGCAGGCCCGCCCCCCATTTTCGCTGCGCCATCGTCGAAGAACTCGCGCTCGATCACGTCGACCTTCTGCCGCTTCACCCGGCTGCCCGGCGTAGAAACGGGACCAGCGAGGATGCCCGGCGTTGACGCTTCCAGCCATGCGGCACGGTAGGCCGCGTTGACCACGGGCGGCGGGATCACGTCATCAGCGACGGCGATCGTGCAATTGAGCGTCGAGCCGGTCCGCGGCCAGCCCAGCTCCTGCATGACGCCACCAGACCGTGAGCCGGTCCAGAACGTCTCGTAGCCATCGACGTAGGCGGTGCCGCGGGTGCGGAGGACGGCTGGGACCGGCGCGTCAGCAGGGAGGGAAAGGCCGTGATCTTCAAGCCATGCTAGGAAGCCAGTGTCCGTTCCATAAGCGGCAACTACCCGGTCGCTCTCGGTCTGCCTGACCGTCAACGCAATAAATTTGTCGTCGCCTTGGCCGCTGACTCCAAGCCAGACGCCCCGCAGCAGATTTGGCCCCACCGACCCACCGGTCAGAACGACGGTCAGCCCGGCATCGTCCTTGTCTTGCGACTGGATTGATACATCTCCGGACACGACGGATACCGAAGCGGAGGCGAGCTTATCGCCAGCGTCGAGCGGCGGATTCCACCTATAACGGTAAGTAGCTTCGGGATCTTTGTCGGGCCAGTTCAGCATATCATGCAGCCAAGCGAGAGGGGCGCGGCGAATAGACGACGCGGGAGACGCGAGCCGATCGAACGGTGCGTCTGGACGGTGGAACCGGGCGCGTGCCGACGAACAGCGAGGGCGAGGTCACGAAATTGCCGCGGAAGGTGCTGGCAACCGCTACGGCAGAGCGAGCCGACAACGACGGGCTGGACGCAATCTGCGACTGGAATGCGCTCGCCGGGGCCACCGCGTACCTGACGACGATCGTCGGCGAGGTCGCGACATTCGCGTGCGATGCGCTGTCCACCGCCAGCGTCGATCGCGACGACAGCGAAGGGCTGGTGGCGACGTTCTGCTGCACCGCGCTGGCGATACTGATCGTACCGGCCGCGGCGATTGTCGGCTGCGTCGTTTCGTTCGCCTGATAGGCCGACGCGGGCGACACCGACGCCTTGCTGGACAGGCTCGGCGACGTCGCTTGATTGATCTGGGACGCACTATCCGGGGCGACTGACGAGCGGGCCGCAAGCGTCGGGGAGGTTGCCGCATTCGTCTGGCTCGCGGAGTCAATCGCCAGCATGCCCGCTACCGATAGGGTCGGGGAGGTCGCGCTATTGATTTGCTGAGCGCTGTCGACGGCGACCGCGGAACGTCCGGCCAGCGTTGGGCTGGTTGAGACGTTGGTCTGCTGGCTGTTGTCGGGCGCGACCGCGCTCTTCGCTGCCAGCGTGGGCGAAGTTGCGGTGTTGTCCTGATAGGCGCTGTTCGGTGCGACCTGGCTTTTGGACGACAGGGACGGCGAGGTGGATACATTTGCCTGATAGGCGGATGCAGGCTGGACCGAGGTCGGCGCCGTCAGGGCAGGGGATGACGCGATGTTCGTTTGCGCGGCGTTATTAGGCGCGACAGCCGGCTGCGCGGGCGCTGCAATATTGCGCCCGCCGACCGGTGCGCCGCCTACAGGATAACCGCCGACCATCGCCTACATCTGCCGGAAGATAACAAGATCAAGGGCCTTGATGTTCGGCGGGGTTCCGCTGCCGATGTAGTAAAATGCCTCCAGCGTTTCGTTTTTCTGGAAATAAGCCACCCGCCGATAGGTCGTGCCTTGGCGTTGCAAATTGCCGCCCCACCAAGAGAATGCGGGCGTGTCACCGCGCGTCGTGCCGACGCCAGTGCCGAACGAAAGCGTGCGGATGTCGCCGTCGATCAGGCGGAACTTGAACAGGATGTCATAGATCCCGTCCTGGGGCACCGTATAAACGGAGGTCGACAGGTTGAACCCTGCGTGCGTGTCGGTGACCAGCGTGTTGAGCATGGCGCGGGCGAAGGAGTTGCCCGTCGCCGCGACCTCGCCATCGAAGGTAGCCTCAAAGAACGGCCAGTCCGCGACGTTATCCCGCGAGAGGAAGGCGATGGCGACGGTGGCCGAACCGGACAAGCTGAGCGTAGAACCGGTGCTGCTGGCGTCCATGGTGCGCGTCAGCGTGTTGCCCGACACCGAATAGGTGCCAACGCCGGTTTCCCATGCCGCGCCGTCCTCTATGACGTACGACACGAGCCTGTCCGTCGTATAGGCGCTGGCGAACGTCCGATAGCCCGACGACGCTGCGCCCAGCGTGATGGTGCCGGTCCCCGTGGTCGCCGTCGCGACCTTCACCCGATCGCGAAGGTTTGCCATTACCGCGCCTCTTCACCATCCCAGATCGAGACGGTCAGCACGATAGCCAGAACGGCCAGCCACTGCGTTGCGCGGTGGTTGAGCAGCGCGTTACCGAGGCGATGAGCGATGGTCATCATGCCGGTGCCTGGATCTCGTCTTTCCACGTGCCAATATCCACCGTGCCACCCGAGGCGACGGCGGTGCTGGCGGTCGTGGTGACGAAGATCGTCGTGCCGTTATCGATCACCACGTAAGTGGCCGTGCCCGAAGCGGTAACGGGCACCGCCGACTTCGCGGCGATCGTCATCTTCCGGCCAGAAGTATCGCCGTTAGCCAGCGTGATGTCGTTCGTCTTGTCGAGCGTCACCGATGCGAGCTTCACCGCAGCAATACCTGCGAAGTTGGCAGGCTGAGCCGATGTCAGGGTCTGGGTAACCGTGCCGGCTGCGGTCTTGAAGGTGTTGAACGCCGCATCGTAGAACGCGGGATCTGCATATTTACCCATGTCACTCGCCCCCCATCACGAGTTTGCCCTTGTTCGGCCCGTCGCCGAACACCGTCTCGGGATCGATATCGACCTCGCCCACCGGATAGGTCATGACCGGCTCGTCATCGGTCGCCTCCGCGAACCCGGCCGCGATGAAATACGGCTCAGCGTCCTTGTCCTCGAACGCCAGCGCGACGCTCGGCACGAAGGTGGTTGCGCCGTGCTTGGTGGGGGAGGTAAATTTGATGGCCATGGGCGGGGCGTCCTACTGAGTGACCGGGATAGCCAAAACCTGCACCTGAATGCCGGTCGCGGCGCCCCCGAAGAGGTCGAAATTGATCAGGTTCGTCAGCAGCGTGAGGGTCGCTGGCAGGGTGCGCGCAAGCCAGCAACGGCCAGTCGCGGCCGTTGTGGTGCGGGTGGCAACGTTGCATACGATGGGCTGCGTTGAGGTGTTGACCGGCACGGGCAGGACCACCGGCGGTGTCGTCACCGGTGTCGACCATGTCACCGTCCAGGCACCGGCGCTATCCGTCGTCACCACCGCTGCGCGGGTGATGCGCGGATGCGTGTGGTCCTCACGCGCATAGCGTGTCTGAGAGCCGGTCTGCCCGCCCACCATCTCGCTAGGCGGCGTGGAGGCGGCCGGCTGTGGCTGTGAGGCCTGAATCGCCTGCACCTCAGCCTTAGTCGCGAGGGTGGAGGTGTCCACCTGCCCGGCGGGTGCAGTGACGACCTGAAGGACTAGCGCCAGGGCGATCATTGCGACACCACCACGAAGGTCGACGCGACCGTTGCCGACGTGATGCTGATCTGATCCGTCAGGACGATGCCTTGGAAGGACCCGCAGTTGAACGCGCCGCCAGCGGGCAGGGGGATCGCGTTCGCCGCGGTCGCACTACCTGGCGCGCCAAGGAAGATCAGTTCCGCATTGGCGCTGTTGTTGTAGATCGCGCAACCCTTGCGGGTGGCGTTCGCAGCAAGCGCGCTCTGGAACGTGTTGGCAGTCGCCACGCTGCCGTTCGTCGTGGTCGACGTCGCGCGCTGGGGCAGGCTGCCATTGGTGCCGTCGCTGTTGAGGACCATGACGCCTTGGGCGTTGAGCGTGTTGCCGGTGGCAGACTGATACGTCGGCGCCGTCACCTGCGCGGCGACCGGCGAGGCGACGAGCGCCGATACCAGCGCTACGAAGGTGACGATCGCCCGCATATCAGTTGCTCGCCGGACGCGGACGGCGGGGCTGGTCCGACTGGTCCTTGCTTTCGGTGCCACGCTCGGCAGCGGTGCCGGTGACGAACTCCGAGTGCTCGGGCGGCTTGCCGCTGATGATCTCATAGCGGCCCGACCACCCCGCCGGGGCGTCGTGTTTGCCGAGGTCGATCTCGTGGCCGATCGGATATTCGCCGTGCGGGTTCTCTGCCGAAGCTTCGAGGCCGTAGATGCCTGCGCTGATAATGCGGATCTTCATGTCGTCTCTCCTGAAATAGAAAGGGCGGGCGTTTCGACGGCCCGCCCTCCCCAAGTTCCGTGATGGTCAGGCGTCAGACGCTGACGCTGTAGAACACACCGCCACGACCGTTATAATCGGTGCGGATTTCCAGACCGAGCGCGCCGGCCAACTCGAACTGATAGTTCGACCGGGGGTGTGTGCGCGGGATGGCGATCGTGTTCACGGCCATGCCAACCAGCGGGCGGATGTATTCGGCGTTCGGGACGAAGCCGAAGAACTCGTTGCCGGTCAGCTCGAACGACACCTCGATTTTGTTGATCCGGCGGTTGGTGCGCAGGAACTCCATGATCGAACCGTTCTTGAAGCCGGCGCTGCCCGAATAGACCTTGTCCCATGCCCGCGCGATGTCGGGCGAGATGTAGATGTTCACCTTGCCGGCGATATAGTTCGCGTCGAGCATCGCGCCGAAGGGGCCGGTGAAGAACGCGTCGAGCGCGTCCGGGGTCGCCGTCGTCAGGTTGATGTTCGCACCGCCTGCGCCGATGTTGATCGACTTCGACAGGGGGTGGTTGCGGATGCCCCAGCCGGTGTAGCCCTGAAAAACGATCGTCGTGTCGCCGTTCAGGACGTAAAGCGCTTGGTCGCGCTTGATCTTCGCGGTGTGCGCTTCCTGATCGTCGGCGAGCGCGTCGAAGTTCTCGGACTGCTGGCTGTTCCATTCGCGCCATTCCCGACCATAGCCAGTGTGGAACATCGGCACGACGGTGCCGCGGTAGTCATAGACTACCTTGTCGAGCGGAACCGGCACCTGACCGGACATGCTACGGATCACCGTGCCGGCATCGGACGACACGCGGTTCAGGTGGACGAGCTTTCCGATGTTCACCGGCTTGGCGAGCGGCATCAGGTCGGCCATCCAGGTCGAGCCCTCATCAGCTCGCATCACGCGGCGGGTGATGTTGTCCATGTCGAGCCACGCATCGCGCGGCAAGACTGAGGCGGCGTTGCCGACCGATGCGAGATGATCTTCCGTCTGGTGGAAGAACTCACGCTCGATAGTGACTTCATCCCACCACACGCCGTGCTCGCGAGGGTGGTTGGCGATAAGCTGCTGATCGAAGTAACGCATTTCGCTCCCTCCCCCTTATGCCACGACCATGCCGGGCTGCGCCTTGCGCGCGCGGACCAACTGGTCTGCCCCGGTGGTGTTGTTGAAAGCCTCTTCGGCGATCATGATGACGCGCTGACCGGTCGTAGCGACGGCGAACTTGCCCGCGGCAGTGGTCGTCAGGTTGGCGCCACGAGCGACGTTTGTGCCGGTTGGTACGCGGACGTTGAAGAACAGCTCGTCGAGCGGCTCCATGCCGATGACACGATCGCCAGCGGGCCACGCGGTGTCGGTGTCCTTCAGCGCCAGATAGTTGTCCTGCGCGATGTAGACTTTCGTCGGGGCCGATGCGCCAGCCTGCGCGAACGCCGTGCCATTCTCGATCAGAGCCGTGCCGGGGAGAACCGCAGTCGGGCAGATGCGCTCCTGAACCTGCGGTAGATTGTTCTGCGCGGGACCGGCGAAGATCTTGTTGAAGCGTGCCATGACTGGTTACTCTCCCTTCGGCGCGGTGAAGCCGGGCTTTTCGCCGGCGGGCTTGAACGCGCCGTTGATGCGGAAGGCGGTCTTCGGCGTGCTCGACAGCAGCGCGTTCAGCACCGGTGCGGGCGATGCCTTGGCCAGCTCCTCGGTCAGCAGCCCGCCTTCGACGACCTTGTTAACCAGAGCAGCATGCTCTTCGTCGGCCTTCGCCTTATCGGCTGCGTCGCGCGCAGCCTGCGCGTCGATCATGGGCTTCAGGGCATTGCCGACCGCCGTGGCGATGGTCGCGTCCAAACCGGAAAGGGTGCCGGCCATGGCCTCGACCTTCCCCGATAGCTCGTCGAATTGCGCCTTATCCATGGTGTCCCCATTCGCGGTGAGAGGCGGGCTCTCGGTTTCAGCGGGGTTCGGGTCCCCCTTCACAAGGCGAAGCATATAACTTTTGATCTGTTCGATCAATGGTTGTTGTTCTTTTCTTTCAACAGCACGCACGATGCTTTCAGCGGCCCAGGTGATCTCGCGCTCGATATCGTCGTCGAAGGTCGAGTTGATGACCTCGATCTCGTCGCCCGCCGCGTTCACGAAGATACCGACGCCCTGGTCTGGGGTGGCCGCACCGGGCTCGTCCAGCAACCAGCAGTCGTGGTCGAACAGCATCGTGTCCGCTTCGAACTTGGCTCCGTCCGTGGCGTTCTCGACAGGCGTCAGCGTGGCGAGCAGCCCCGTGCTGCTATGGATCGGCTCACCCTTGTCGACTGCTTCCAGGACGCGCTTGCCGCCCTCGGACTGGTTGGCGAATGCGACATCGATCACCTTGTCGAGCAGCACCTTGCCGTTCTCGCGGCGCACGTTCTCGTTGTGCGCACCGATGTAGGAGCGCGCCAGCCCCTCCGCGCTCTTGGCTGACACGTACTTGCCATTAACGGTTGGGTGGCCAAGCGGCGCGAGAGTGCCCTCCAGCGTGTGGTAGCTCTCAGCGATCACCGGGGCGGGGTAGCGGATACCGTTCATCACCACGTTGTCGGGCAGCGTGGCGCTGGGCACGATCACCACGTCACGGCCATGACGCTTCTCGCGGCGGATCTTGCTGGCGTTGACCAACGTGCTGACGTTGACGCGGACTTGCTTTCCGTCGGAACGATTCATCGCAGGCATTTTCTTTTCCGGCTCTTTTTCAAGGAAGGACAGCGCTTCCTCCATCTGTGTCATCATTAGCATCTGACTTTTCTCGCCGGCTGCCCCAGTTGTCGGAGCTGTGCCGTTCATGTGCTTTTTGTGAAGCGCGATGGCCTTTTTCAGCGCTTCAATGGCCTTCGTTACGTTCATGGTTGCTGATCTCCGGGAATTGTCTGCGTCGCCGCATCTTCGGCCATCTGCCGCGCGCGGTCCGCGCGTTCGGCCAGAAACTCGTCGAACCCCTCAACCTCATCCGCCGCCTTGAACCCGGCCTCGTCGCGGATCTCGTCAGGCAGGAACACGGGCTCGCTGCCGGCCTGTTGGTTGATGGTCGACATCTTGGCGGCTCGATCTAGCTTCGCATCGGGAGACGCCTCGGTCAGATCCTGCCAGCCGATCGTCCAGTCCTTGGCGTCGAGGATGCCCCAGATCACCAGCCTGTCGATCAGGTCGTAGAGGATCGGCAGCACGCGGTTCTCGCGGCGGGACATGTTCGTCTGCGCCCACTCGTTCGCGTCCTCGGTGCTGGCGCGCTCCCCGGTGACGTTGCCGATTAGGACCTTTACGGGGATGCTGATCGACGCGGCAAATCCCTGCGCCGCCAGCTCCCAGAACTCCTTCGGCTGGGGCAGGGTGATCGTCAGCGGCGACACGCTGAAGCTGCCGAGCATCAGAGCCTTGTCGAAGCCGGACTGGAAATCGTCGACTGTGGCGTTGAGCTTATCGATCACGTCGGCCGGCGTGGCGGCGTTCATGCCTCGCTGCACGTCCTGCGGCGACACGCCCTTCGGCGCTTCGATGATGGGGGCGCCGCGGGCAGACTTCCAGAATCCCTCGCCGCCAGCGCCCTTGATCTTGGCCGCGTCGGTCAGGTCGTTGAACCCCGGCTCCAGCGCTGAAGAGCCGTTGACCGTGCCATCGTCCGACCAGATCAGCACCCGATCGCGGTGGATACGAACTTGGCTCTTACCGACCGTGCTCGGCTCGCCGACCGCCTGCTCATCGAACTGATAGAACAGCGGATCGCCGTAGGTGTCGCTGGTGGGCGACGTATCCCACTCGACGACGCTAAGCTGGCCTTCCCATGCCGGTATGATGCCGACGAAGTTCTCAATGCCCTTGGAAACCCGCTCGACCGGCTCTTCCAGCTTCTTGCCATCCCGAACAAGGATGATCGCCCCGGCATAGCAGCCCACCATAGAGCGCCGGTCGCAATCCATCAGCGCGCGCCAGATCTTCTTGCGGGTGAAGTGCTTGCGGATGTCACCCTCGGCCGTGCTCTCCGCGGGCTTCTCACTCTCCCACAGCGTCGGCATGGTCTGCCACGTCTTGGCGATCGTCTTGTCGACGCCAGCGGCTGCCAAGCCCGACCGACTATACATGCGGTAGAAGTGTTCGAACGTCAGCTGATCAGGCCAGCCGTAGTCCTTGCCGAAGTCGTGCTTCAGGCTGAAGCCAAATGCGGACGGGAAGGCGCGGGCCAACCGCTCGCGGATCAGCGAGGTCGTGTTGCCGATGAACGAGCCGCTTGTACCCATTGCGCATAGTTACGTGATATTGCGCAAATGAGCAACAATGTTGCGTGTGGTTACGGTGGCTTTTGGCGGGCTATGTCCGATAAACACGATTCTCGGACATAACTTTTGCCGTCAGCGGGTCATGAACCAGCCGCCCGATTGGGCCAGCGAAACGATCTCGAATGCCCGCGAGGTGGCGTCCGCTTCGTCGTCGTGCTTGGCGACGGGGAAGCCCTCCAAGTTAGCGAACCACCCCTCGTTCCATGGTCCACGCAACACGTCGACATTCCCTGCCTCAGCCTGCGCAGAGAAGGGGCCGAAGCGAGTGACCTTGTCGCCTGTCTCAGTTGATGACCTGACGATATACCCACTTAGCATCTTGGCGAGCGTCGCCACCTGTGTCTTGCCAGCTGACCCCGGATCTTGAGGGAGGGATATCTCAACCTGGTATCCGTCATAGCTCGCCGTGTTGAGAATGAACCTCTCCATACCGGCCGGGCTGGTGCGATCGGTTCGGCTATCGGTCACAATGTACCGGTCATCTGGCGTTCGCCCAATAAGCACCCCAGCCAGATAATCGGGGTCGGGGTTTTCGGGGCTGGGCGTCGTAGCTGCCAAGTCCCATCCGCGGCCCCATACGGTCCCGGCCGGCACGGCATCGACCACACGGCACCATGACCGTTGAAAGTACAGGCCTGCCGCTGGCCTGATCTTCCAGTTGCCGCCAAGCAGGCGCTCGCGCTCTACCATCGGCAGGGCCAACAGCGACGCCATGTAGCCGGGGTCGGCGGCCATCAGCGCTTTGTTATCCGTCAGCTTGGCGGGGATGAATGTAAGCGACTTGGCCGGGATCGGCACCTGCTCGCCGTTCTCGTTGAGCATGGTGTACTGCTCAAGCTCGGCAGGAGCATCAGCCCAGCGCAGGTCTTCGCCAACGCGGACGAACCAGCGCAGCTTCCCAGCGCGCTCGGGTATTGCCTGCCCAGTGTCCTGATCGATCCACCAACTGATGAGGTCGGCGACCCAGCTATCTGCGTCAGGGTTGCAGGTGGCGCGTATATAGGGCCGGACGCCGCACATCGAACGATTGCGGCTGACCATGTACCAAAACTGCGTCGGGGTGAAATGCGTCAGCTCGTCGAAGTTGATGAGAGGTATCTGTGAACCCTGCCAGTTGAAGCGCGTCTTGTCGTGTTCGAGGTGGGCGAAGCTGCACGACGCCCCGGAGGGGAAGGACCACGACAGCACATGCTCTTTCGGGTCGGCGCCCATCTGCGGATAGAGGACCGCGCTCTCATCCCATAAACCGCCCTCGTTACGGATCTGCACCGTCGATCGACGGAAGGTGACCGCCCCGAAGCCAGGGTTATGCACGTGGCGCAACGGCTCCATGAGCAGCGCCCACGTCTTGCCGCCGCCAGCCGCACCGCCATAGATCGCAATATCGGCCGGCGATGAAAGGAAGGTGGTCTGCGGTCCGGCCTGCGGAATGATCGTCTGGCCAGCGACGATCCGCGGATCAGCTTCTGCCATTGTCAGGCAGCGCGAACACGGCGACCGCGGGCGCGGCGGTCGGCAGATCCTTGCCGTCCTTACCCGTCAGCTCGCGACGGTTGGTGTAGGCGTTCCCCATTTCTTCCGCCGCCTGCTTATGTAGCTGCGCCGCCAAGACGAAGTTCCCCTTGCGCTCCGCCCCCTGCGCCATGCGGTAGAGCGCCCGCAGCCGTGTTGAGCGGTGCGCGATGGGGACCTGTGTCGCGTCGGTGATGAACCCAGCTCGCGCCGCCTCAAACATCTCTCGCCATTTGGGCGCAAGACTCTTGCCGGCATGCTTGGTCGGGTCGTGGCCCTCTACTGCCTGCCGGGAGACGTCGACGCCAAACTCCTCCTTGACGGCCGCAGAGACTTGGCTGGGGGTGTCGAACATCGCCAACCCGTTGACGATGAAGCGCTTTACCTCTTCGGGGATGCTGGGTTGCTTAGCTGCCATCGGTCAATCTTCCGTCAAGCCACGGCGCGCAGGCAGGTGCCGCACGTTCCAGAGATAGTTGCTCGCATCAAGGTGGGGCGGGCGTTCGCGGCTTCCACCATGTCTTCGACGCCGGCAGCCGCTGCACCATACCGCGCGACGACCCCGACGAACTCTTCTACGTCGTGCCCGCGGATGGCGAACTGCGGTCGCCCATCCTGTCCGAACTTCGGCATGCCGTGGACGTCGCGCTTCTGTCCACAGTGGTACAACTCATGCTCGACCAGAGCGCAGAAGCTGGCATCATCCATCATGCTTGCCGCCGGAGCGTAGAACGTCAGAAGGAAGTCAGGGACCGCGCCGAACCACTCTTCGATCTGCTGCGTCGCTCGGGCCTTCTGCCACTTACCCATTGCCATAGGCGGCATAAGCTCAGCCTGGCCAATGACGCTGCGCATGTTCCGGCTGTTGTCGACGTTGGTCCATAGAACGCCGATCTCCGCGTCCAGTAGATGGCGGTGATCCTCATTCGTCAGGCGCCCGTCTTCGGCGATGAACGTGTCGATGATCCACTCGCGCAGATCCTCCGCTGGCTCGAACCGTTCTTCGATATCCGAAATGCTGTCAGGTGGTGATGGGCGCGTCATGTCCTGATCGTCTTCCCTACATATCGCCCCTTGGCGATGACCGTCACAACAATGCCGTCCCGGATCACCAGCCGCTCGCCGTGCCTGCCGATAAGACACCTAGCCCCGAACTCCACCGCGCTTGCCAATGCCGGCGTGTTCATCTCGGCACGGACCTTCTCGATATCCACCCCGTAGACGCGCTCGATGAAGCGTAACACGGCGTGATCGGAGATGCCCGTCACAGGACCGGCCCTTCCGCATCGGCCCACTGGGTCACCCCATGCACCTCGCGCCCGACAGCATCACGCCAGCCATCGCACCATGAACCCAGGATGACGCGCCCGGCCCACAATAGCACATCCCGCCCGTCTTTGCGGTCTTCGGGGATACCGGCGATCGGGAACCACTCGATCTTGATCGCGAGCCCGTTCATTCCGCCACCTTTCGGCTGTGCGCTAGCATGTCTGCGATTTGGCCGCGGATCGCATTCACAAACACCGCAGCGGCCTCCGATGCGTCCTCAATCTCCCCTGAAACCGTGCCGTCCATGCCAATTTTCAAAAGACATCGGCCGCCCGTTCCCATAAGCTGGAAGGAGCCAGCTGGTTCTTGCGCTGTCAGCCGTATGATTGCTTGCGGTCTTGGGCTCGAAATGAATTCCATATCATCGTCCTCAGCGGTGGTGAGCAGGGTCATCGCGGCAGGCACCCGACAAGGTACAGCAGGCCGACGATCGCCAAGATGAAGGTAATGCAGCCACAACAGCCGCCGCTTTCGGTTCGCTGGCTCACCGCCCCGCCTCCTTTTCGAGAGCGCGCCCGCGTTTGATGGCGTCTTTGAGCAGACGGACAATGCGATCATGCGACACGCTGTCGTCGTTGCCATAGATCATCCCTTTGGCGATCTTTGCAGCTTCCACACCATCCACATCAACCGGCTCGGGCAGCAGGGCGACGATGGCGCGGGCTTCGTCGTAATGCGCGGCAGCGTGCGTTATGGCCTCAAATTCGTAAAACGGCTGTCCAATTGAACTATTGCCGCCCATACGCCTCACAAGCGCAATCATCCGCTCCACCACCTCCGGACCCACCTCAGCCCCGTTTGGGGCTGTGGCACGGCTTAGCGTGGCATAGTGGGGGTGATCGGCGGGGAGGCGGATCAGATCGACGTTCGGCCTGCCGGTGTTGAAGGACCAAGCAACCAACGCGGGATCGACCTGACACGAACGCCACGTATGCCAGCCGACAGCGTTGTGAACCATCATCGGTTGCGGACCATCCCCCAACCACTCCGGCCGCTTGCCATCGACCCGGATTTCCGGACCCCAGTTGATCTCCCCGTTCATGCGGAGGGGGCCGAGGTGGGGGTGGCGGACCAGCATGTGCCGTCGTTGCACTGGTAGCGATCCGAACACGTCGCCTTAGCACCAGACGCGAACATGTGGCCGCCGATGGACCGATCATGCCCGCATTCCAACTTCAGCAGCGTCGAGCGCTCGCGACGCACAAATTCAACAACCTTACGCCATTTCATCTCACTCTCTCCTGCGAAGTCGTTGGTCACCGGGCGAGCTCCATCCGGATGTAAGCCGCGGCGTGTATCGGACTGATCCCGTACTTCCGTGCAGCAGCGTCGGTGCTGGTGCGGGCGAGGTCTGCCCGGGATGCCTTGCCGATCGCGATCAGGAAGTCGGTGAGGGGGAAGGTCATGGTTCCATCCCCGTGATCATCCGGCCCGGACACCCGGACAGGGTATATATACCCCTGTCCGGGGTGTCCGACCTGTCCGGATTATGGCGGACAGGTTGTCCGGACAGGGTGTCCGCAGGGTATCCGCTCACTTTATCCTCCAAGCAAAATCGCCATAAACCCCAACAATTCCAAGGGCTTGGAGCCGGTCACGGTAGCGGCGTATTGTGCGAGCTATGGTGTCCGGTGACTTATCCGGGTCAGACAGTGCAGAGGTTGTCCGCGACACCCATTCGGACAGGCGGCAAACTCGGGTTTCAAAGCCGAATGTCAGGGCCTTTTCAGGCACATCGTGACCACGCGTTGACCCAGTGTCCGCGAGTGTCCGGCACAGAGTTTCAAAGGTGATGCGCTGCCCATCGGACAGGGTATCCGCCTTCTTGTCCTGGAGGATCTTGCTGTCGCTCCCAACGACGACGCACGAGGTGACCGGCCGGCCTTTCTCGTCTTCACCCAGCTCAACAACGCGCAGTTCGAACACCACTGGTGGAGCTGGTTCAGCGTCCTTCTGCTTCGTCACCTTGGCTTGCTTGGGGCCGCCCTTGTCCTCAACAAGGATGATGGTGTCGCAGGCGCCCCACAGCGATCCGTGTCCGCGCGGCGTCTCGTTCGTGCTGTCCTTTGGACGGTGGTGGATGACCATCGTCGTGCAGGCGAACATGGCTTGAAGGCGGCCAACGTTGTTGATGTACGCGACCATGTCGGAGCCGATCTCGTCACCGCCACCGAATGTGCGCGCCAACGTGTCCACGACGATCATCGCGATCGGCAGGTTATACCGCTTCGCAGCCTCCTTGATCGTATCGATCAGAGCATTCAGATCGCCGTCGTCCGCGAGCAAGTTGATTTCAACCGGGATCAGGGCAAACGGCAGATCCTTGACGTCGTGATGCTTACGGAAGGCCGCGACACGCTGCCGGAGGCCCCGCTGCCCCTCTGCACCGATGTAGATGACCAAGCCCTGCTCAACGTCGCGATCACGCCACGCCTGACCACCAGCAACGTGCATGGCCATGTCGAGCGCGAAGAAGCTCTTACCGCAGCCAGGGTGGCCGTAGACGAGACACAGGCCCTGCGAGGGGATCAGATCATCGACGAGCCAATTCGCATCAAGCTGTGCGTCAATCTGGTCGAACCATTCCAGCGGCAATAGCTTGCCAGAACTGGCCTTCTCAGCGGCCACTTCCTCAACGATGTCGAGGTCATAATCAGGCTCGGCGTCGCCAGACTGAACCCAATCCGGCATCTCCTGATAGCCTGGGTCCTGTTCATGGCCACGGAAATTGCCCTGCACGACGTTAGCGCCGCGCTGCTCACGTCCAAGGGTGCGGTAAGCCTCCTTGTGATCGCCACCGTGCTTGTAATGGACATAGAGATCATAGGCGTCGCCGAAACAGCCGCTCTTGCACTTGGACCCAAGGCCGGACGCGGCGTCGCTGGCCGACAAGCTGATCCATTTGCCGTCGATGACGCGGGTGGCATAGGTATCGCCAGCCTGCTGCGGAGAACGCCAGTCGTCGCCATTGCGCGGGCTTTGCTGGTAGTCGCATAGAGCGAGCATTGTCTCGACGCTGGTCGACGCATTGAACGTCTCGATGATGTTGGCGCCGTCCTGCCGCGGCTTGGCAGCATAACGCTTCGCCGCTTCTGCCTTAAGCGCTTCGCGTTCGCGGTCATCTGCCGCTCGCTTTTGACGAAGCGATGCGATGCCCCCCGCAACGATGCCACGACGAAGATCGAGCCCAACCGCGTCCAAGCCGCTGTGCGCAGACTGGTAGTAGATCGGCTCGCCCGCCTCATCGCGAAGTGGCGTGCCGTCCTTATATGCCGCCGGCACGTTCGGGAGGTAGATGGGCTGCCCGGCGCGCGAAAGCGCATGGTCCATCGGAATGCCCGAGGCTTCCATGAAGGTAAACAAGGCAGTCTGCGCATCAAACCACTGTTCGAACTGGCAAGGCTCGTCCAGTGGGAAGACGATGCGCCAGCGCTGGTCGCCGTCACGAGAATGTGCGCTGGAATAAACCAGCCACGCCGAACCGTCCGAAAAAGCCTCTGCCGCCGATTGGATAGCAGCTAAGGCGAGGTTGCCCTTGTCGATGTCGCCAACGAGCGCGACAAAGGAGCCATGCGCGCGCTGCGCTTCATGCGAGCGCGCGTCATAGTTGTGGTAGCTGGACGCAAGGAAGGCGTTGCCGGCCATCTTGGGCTTAGCCTGGGGCTTGCTCTCAAAAATCGAGGCAAGCGTGATGGTGCGATAGTCTTCGCCGGTGTCGATGTGGGAGTCGTGCTGACCTGCGAAGGTCGTCACTCGAAAACCGTTCCAAGACGGCGCGGCGTTGCTATGCACTGTCGCCATCATTTGTCCTGCTCGTGCCAGCGGTCGTGGCAATCACGGCAGAGTCCAACCAGCTCGAACAGGAACTCAGCGCGGATATGGCGGTAGGACAGGTGGTGAACGTCGCGGGCGGGCTGCTTGCGGCAACCCTCACAAAGCCCACCGCAGCGCTCCAAGACCGCCGTGCGCCGCTCAAGCCAAGCGGGGCTGGTCAGGTAGCTGTCGTATTCGGCGCGTGCGACCGGCTGCGCTCGATTGGCGGCGCGGTTAGCGATGTCTTCCAACTGATCGCGACGATCGTTGATGTAACCGTCGACCAACGCCTCGCGCTTCTCATTATCGATCAGCGTAATAGTCAGGTGTTCGACAGTGCGATAGGCGAGGGACTGCGTCGTCGCGATACCGCAGCCCCTGCAATAGCGCTTGCGCGCGCTGATCGGCGAGCAGCTTCGCCGCCATCGCAGGCGACACCCGATAGCTGCCGGCCAACTCTTCCGCGGTCATCGCGGCGAGGCGCTTGTCGGTGCAGCCGACCAGCAGCAGCGTCAGGTTGGTGACCGACTGCGCGACCGTCATCGGCTGCTTGGGTTGAGGGCGTTGTTGGAAGCGGCTCATGCGACACCCCGCCGCGCACGCTCAGCGCGCTCCCAATTATCTTTACGCTTCGTCAGCCGCCAAATCGGGTCATTGGCGTAGAGCCATCGACGACGAGCAGCCCGCTGCTCGTTCTGCCAGTCGGCATAGAGGCGGTCTGTTTGGCTCACAGCGCCACCCCGCGCTTCGGATAGGCGTAAACGGGCAGGCCGCCAGTGACTGGCGTGCTGACACGGTGAAAGGTGAAGCGCGCATTGCCGTTACGACAACCGCGCTGGCACCGCTGCCACCGTCGACGAAGCCAAAGCCGAGATCGACATGATCGAGGATATGGACCGTGATCTGTCGGCTGACGAGGAAGCGGTCATCGACAAGCTGGTCGAGCGCGCCTCACTGGAGTTCGACCGCGACGTTCTGAAGCGGCTACGCACACACGTCGGCCACCTGATTTACGCCATCGACCGGGGCTACTTCGGCGACGCCGCGCAACTTTCGACCAGCGCCTTTATCACGCCGCTCCGTGAGTTCGTGGACCCCGCCGCCCTCCGCTCTGCCGCCGAAGCCGCCCGCGCACAGGTGCAGGGGTGAGTGCCGGTCAGCGCCGAGAGGGCGAAAGCAAGGCCGCGTACCGCCTGCGCATCTGGCACGCCATGACGCCTGCTGATCGTGATTACGATCGGTTCGTAGCCCGCAGCATCCCACAAGGTGCGCACTGGTCGGCGGAGACTGAGGGTGGTCGGCAGATGCAAGCCGAGCGCGATCGTCTGATCGACGAGGCCACCGATAATGATGGCTGCTCCTGCCACATCAACCCGCCGTGCGGCTTTTGCATGCGCCAGTCCGACGAAGAGGACGCCGAGGCATGAACGCCTACAGCACAATCGCCGCTGATCGTTCGACCAGCATCATCCCCAGCCTGAAGCGCACGATCAAGTCGCTTCCGGTGACGCAGCAGATCGCGATCGTGCAGTTCGTGGTCGAGGCCGCGGACTTCGCCGACTTCGATCAGCACGCTCTCGACAATCTGGACGATGCCCTGACCGATTGCATGAAGCAGTCGATCTACGCCGACCATGCTGAGGACCGTGCGCTGCATGGTGTCGAGGTGGTGGCATGATGCACGACACCATCACCTATAGCCATCTCGATATCATCCGGTCGGCTCGGGACGCGGCGCAGCGCCTTGGCCTTGCCCCGGAAAACAATTTCGACACGCTGGAATCCTACTGGCGCGATCCGGCGCCGTTTGATGCCGCCGATGCTCTGTCCGACACCACCCCCGATAGCGCTGTAAGCGGTTCCGCGGAGGTCGGGGAATGGCGGTCGGTCGAGCAGGAAGCCTTGCGAAAGGGCCTGCGTCGCTCGCCAAAGTACTATCCCACAATCGGGGAATGGTGCCGCATGTCCGGCCCGAACTGCGACGACGCCGACGGCTTCACATGGGCCGACGTTGAGGTTCTGTGGTGCGACGACCTGTTCGTCGTGACCCGTGTGCCGGGCTGTTGGCCGACAGTCACCAAGCTGGAACTGGCGCTGTTCGAACCTGCCCGCAAGGCTCTGACGGAAGGGCAGCAATCGTGAGCGGGGATTGCTTCGAGGCATTGCATGAAGCCGTCCGGTTGATTGCGGAACCAGCCAACGATCTTTTCAGTCGCGACCAGTTCTCCGTCTTTGTCGGCCATCATGGCGCGTGGGATATCTACGCTAGCGAGGCCGATGTGTGCGTCGCTCTCCCGGTTGATCCAGCTAGCGGTCACAAGGCGTCGATGTTCGGAACGCTAGGCCAAGCCCGTCGCATCCTCGCTAGGAGCAATCAAAATGAAGGGTGATCTTCGTTGCGTCGAAGGGCGCTTGTGCCGGCATGACCCGCAGTTTGACGACCCGGAATTGGAGACGGACATTGGCGAATGCCCGGATTGCTCCGGCGACGGATGCGGGGACGATGGCGAACCAGTCAGTAAGGCCGGGCGATCGGCAAGGTGGCTAGCATGAGCAGCGAACCGGAAAACCATCTAGAACAGTACGATTACGACGAACCCGAGGAAACCTGTTGGAATTGCAGCGGTGAAGGGTTTGTCAGTAGCTGCTTCGAGGAATGGGCCTGTGTCGATCCCGAAAGTGGATGCGACCTTTGCATCAGTCGCTGCGATGTTTGCCGCGCCCGCGCTCACCAGGAGACAAGCAATGACGGATGACGCGATCCCGGCGCACGGCTGGAAGTGCAATAATTGCCAGACGGTGTTCACCTCAACGCAAACCGAACGCAAAGAGGGCGATGACAATGGTGGTCCAAACTGCCCGTATTGCAAGGCGCACGGACAATACACCTACCCCTATCGCCTGCACCAAGGTGATCCATGCACCGGTTGCGGCATCGCGCATGACGATGTGCCGCCCGGACCATGCGTCCCCGCCCCATCAATCGTGAGCGGCTCGGATGAACGAGCGCGGGAGGCAATCGAAGCTGCGGCACGCGCCATGTGTGACCGGGTAAACGGTGCAGGCGATTACGATGAGAACATAGAGCAACGCCGCTCTGGATGGGTGGCGCAAGCACGGGCCTGTCTCGACGCTTACTTCTCCTCCTTCGCCCAAAAGGACACGAAAAATGGCTGAATTACTATGCGCGATCTGTGGCGTTCCGCTCACCCGCTTTGCCGCCATGTGCGAGCGCAATGACGCGGCATACTGTGATCGTCATTGGACTGGTGTCGGATGCGATAAGCTGCACGGCGAAAGCTGCGCCAGCTTCGTGTGGAACGACGATAAGGACACGCAAGATGGATGATAAACAGGAGGCACCCCCGGCGCACGCGATTGAAGCAGCTGCTCGCGCCATGTGCGACCGCGTCAACGGCATCGGTGACTATTGCGAGAACATTGAACAGCGCCGCGCCGGTTGGGTCGCGCAGGCACGAGCTGGCATCAACGCTTATCTCGCCGCAGCCGCCCAGCCCGCGCTCGATGCCGCGGTTCCGGCGCGGAGGGATCAGGTGTTCGATGGCTGGTCCCGTGACGATTACGAAGCGATGGCGCATTTTGAAAATGGCACTGCCGCAGCCCCCAAGGTCGCGAGCGACACCGGGGCGGGGTTGGCCGAGCTGGTGAAGCCGTTCGCCGACTATCACGGCGATCTACCGGACTATAACCATCCGCTTCGCCCGACCTTCGAGAGCGGCATTCAATACGCTGTCGAATTGCTGGCGAAGGAGCTTGGTGTAAAGGAATGGGTGCCATGCGACGGCACTGAAGAGTTCGACGGCGACCTTGGTGGCACGCTGATGAACATCGTTCTGGAAGCCATGCCGAAGGACGAGGACGGCGACCCGATCCACCCGCGCGATTTGGTCGCAGCCCTAGCCACCGATGCGACGGACGGGGCGACGGGCGGCGGGGAGGTGCGGTGATGGGGAGGGTTTCAGCACCAAGCGCTATCGGCCGTAAGCGGACAAAGTATTTACTGGCGCAGCATGCTGCGGGCGCAACTAGCGTCCGCGATTTGCTGGCTAGGGCATACGACACGGGCGTCAAAGATGTCGGCCAAGTTCTGGCTGCTCAATCGGCCACCACCACTGGCGCGGACTTGCTGGAACAGGCGGCACTTGTGGAGGAATGGAAGCGCGAGAAACGCGATTGGCACGGCAATACGTCGCTGATCGACCGGACCATCCGCGCTCTGTCCGCCCGCAACCTGACCGATGACGGAGGGGGTGTATGAGCCGCTGGTGGGGAATCCGGCACGCGCGTTGGCTGTATCTCACGGTAAGGTTCGCGATCTGGTGGGATCAGATGCGTCACATATTCATCGCGCCCAACGAGGCCGATATTCGATACCTCAACGCCGTCTGGAAGGGGGAAGCATGAGCACGTTTGCTGAACTGAACAGCGACAAGGCCCTTGTCTGCCGGCGGGAAATCAACTGCGAACAGGGAGGCGCAACCGTCCATATGGTGCTGCTGTCTGACGGCCACCTTGTGGATTGCGGGTCTGGCGGCGTGGCAGAGAAACGCGCCCTAGTATTGGCTCAGATAATCAACGAGGCTGGTCCTGAGCGGCTGTCTAAGAAAGCTTTGCGCCCATGACCGACCATTCACCGGATCATGCCGAGCGGGCGGGGATCGTGGCTGCGGGGCTGACGAAGGCGCAGCGGGACGACCTGACCAGCAATTGGGACGCATTTTGCGATGGTGATCGTGGCGACGTACGAAGCGACGATCCGCAGTATCCATGGGCTTTAGAAGAGGCCGGGTTTGTCAGTTGGGACTCGGTGGAAGCCGACGACCTTGATGACCCGTTCGCTTGGGAGCGCGGCATTGAGCCGGGTGGCACAATCTACCGCCTGACCCCTCTCGGCCTCTCCGTCCGCGCCTCTCTCCACGACACGGTGCGGGGGGAGGGGGAGAATGTCTAGCGTCTACAGCGTGGCCGCGCTGGCCGAACATTGGGGCTGCGGCACCGACACCGTTTACTCGCTCATCAAGAGCGGCGATCTACCGGCGTTCAAGCTGGGCGGCCGGCTTCTCCGGGTCCGCGGCGACGAAGTGGAGAAGTTTGAATGCCGGACGACTACCGCCTCCAACGATACAGAGGCAAGCTCGCCATCGTCTGGGACAAAGACGGACGACGCCACCGACATTCGCTTGGAACGGCTGATCGAGCGTCCGCGGAAGCCGCAGCTCGTTCATTCTGGCAGCGACGCTCGGTAGGCGGCGATTACAGCAACGTGGGGTCCGTCGTGGAGGCTTACCTGACGGCGAAGTCGGAGATGGTGTCCCATCACAGGGCTGAAACGGCATGGAAGGCCGCAAAGCCGTTCTGGGACCGCCTGCCGATCGTGCGGGTCGATGAGACTGCCGCCCTCGATTACCGGAAGCGCCGGGCTCACTGTGCGGCCATAACCGTCCGGAATGAGTTGGCCGTAATACGGGCAGCGTTGAACTGGGGTGAGAAAAAGAAGCTGATCGACAAAGCCCCTTTCATCCAGATGCCGAAGCTCACGTCAAAGCCTGTCGGCCACCTCTCCAAGGCTCAATTCCGACAAGTGCTGGCAAAGGCCATAGCGCCCCACATTCAGCTATTCTTGAAGCTTGCGGTAGGGACGGGCGCACGAACCAACGCGATCCTCGATCTGACCTGGGACCGCGTGAACTTCGAAACCGGCCTGATCGACCTCAACCCCCGCGATCGCGTTCAGACATCGAAGTATCGGGCCACCGTTCCCATGAACGAGCAGCTACGCGAAAGCCTGATGGCCGCGAAGGAAGGCGCGATGAGTGACTATGTGATCGAGCATGGCCGTGGGAAGGTGCTGTCGATCAAGAAAGGCTTTGAGGCCGCGTGCCGTCGTGCCGGGGTGCAGGCCACGCCGCACATGATGCGTCATAGCGCCGCGGTGTGGATGGCGGAGAATGGCACGCCGATGTCGCAGATCGCGCGTTTCCTTGGCCACACCGACAGCGCAATTACAGAGAGGGTCTATGCGAGGTTCAGCCCGACCTTTTTGGCCAACGCGGCCGAGTCGCTGACGTACTAAAGGTTCACTTGGGCCTTGGAGCGCTGCACCGTTCGTGCTATCCAAGGTAGAAGAAATGGCGGAAATCCGCGGGTAATTACGGTGCCGGTTGCAGGAATCGAACCCGCGACCTTCGGTTTACAAAACCGCTGCTCTACCAGCTGAGCTAAACCGGCGTTGGCTCGCCCCATGCGACAAGCGGGGCGACTAGTCCAGAGGGGTCGTGCCGAGCGGGCGTCAGGGTCGCCGTTCGCGGCGCAGGCCGTCCCAATGCGCCAGCCGCTCCTTCAGCCGCGCCTCGAAACCACGCCCGGTCGGCTCGTAGAAGCGCTGCGGTTCGAGTTCGTCGGGCCAGTAGTTTGCGCCCGAAAAGGCATCCTCGGCATCGTGGTCGTAGGCATAGTCCGCGCCATAACCGATCTGCTTCATCAGCTTGGTCGGGGCGTTGAGGATGTTCGCGGGGGGCATCAGCGATCCCGTCTCCTTCGCCGACCGCCACGCCTTCTTCTGCGCCATATAAGCGGCGTTCGATTTGGGGGCGGTGGCGAGATACAGGCAGGCCTGCGCGATCGCGAGTTCGCCCTCGGGGCTGCCGAGGAAATCGTAGGTGTCCTTGGCGGCGATGCACTGGACCAGCGCCTGCGGGTCGGCGAGGCCGATATCCTCGACCGCGGCGCGGGTAAGGCGACGCAGCAGATAGAGCGGCTCTTCCCCCGCGGTCAGCATCCGCGCCAGATAATAGAGCGCAGCCTGCGGGTCCGAGCCGCGGATCGATTTGTGGAGCGCGCTGATGAGGTTGTAATGCCCCTCGCGATCCTTGTCGTAAATCGCGACGCGGCGCTGCAGGAAGTTCGACAGGCCGGCGGGATCGAGCGGCTCGGGCAGGTCGACCGAGAACAGCGTCTCCGCCTGGTTGAGTAGAAAGCGCCCATCGCCGTCGGCGCTGGCGAGCAGGGCGTCGCGCGCCGGCGGGGTAAGCGGCAGCGGGCGATCCTCCAGCACCTCCGCCCGGTCGATCAATTGTTCGAGCGCGGTGCGGCCGAGACGTTCGAGAATGAGCACCTGCGCGCGGCTGAGCAACGCGGCGTTGAGCTCGAACGAGGGATTTTCGGTGGTCGCGCCGACCAGCGTCACCGTGCCGTCCTCGACATAGGGCAGGAAACCGTCCTGCTGCGCGCGGTTGAAGCGGTGGATCTCGTCCACGAACAGCAAGGTGCGCTTGCCGATCCGGGCATGGTCGCGCGCTTCCGCGAATGCCTTCTTGAGTTCGGCGACGCCGGAGAACACCGCGGAGATCGCGACGAAGCGCAGGTCGACCGCATCGGCGAGCAGGCGGGCGATGGTGGTCTTGCCGGTGCCGGGCGGTCCCCAGAGGATCATCGACGACAGCCGCCCGGCGGCGACCATCCGCCCGATCGCGCCGTCCGGGCCGGTGAGATGCTCCTGACCGACGACGTCCGCCAGCGCGCGCGGGCGCAGCCGGTCGGCGAGCGGGGCATTGGCGCCGGGGGCATCCGGCACGGGGTCGGGCTCCAGCCCGGTCAGCAGATCTGCCATGCGATGCAGATAAGCGGAGCGGCCCGCTGCGTCACCCCGTCGCAGGGGATGGGTGACGCAGCGTTCCCGGATCAACGCAAGATTGCGCCAAGATATATCTCGAAAGCTCTTGCATTGATGTCGTTGCGATATATCTTGTGCGTATCGAGATAGAAAAAGGACTCACGATGTTTGGACATATGCACGGCCGCGGTGGACGCGGCTGCGGGCCGCGCGGCGGCTGGGAACATTGGGCGGCGCGTGCCGAGGGACGCTTCGAGGCGTTTCGCGATCATGGCCGCGGTGGCGGCGGCGGCGGCGGGCGCCGACGGATGTTCGATGGTGGTGAGCTGCGGCTGGTGCTGTTGAAGATGATCGCCGACGAACCGCGCCACGGCTATGAGCTCATCAAGGCGGTCGAGGAACTGACCGGGGGCGCCTACGCGCCGAGCCCCGGCATGGTCTATCCGGCGCTGACGATGCTCGCGGAGATGGAGCTGATCGCCGAGCAGCCGTCGGAGACGACGCGCAAGCGGTTCGGGGTGACCGAGGCAGGTACCGCGCATCTGGCGGAGCAGGCGGAACTGGTCGCGGCAATGCTGGCGCGGCTGGCAGCGGCGGGCGAGCATCGGGCGCGTAGCGACCGCGCGCCGATCCGGCGATCGATGCGCAATTTGCGCGACGTGGTCATGCAGCGGCTGGAGAGTGGGGAATTGTCCGACGACGCGGTGCACGAGGTGAGCGCGATGATCGACGCGGTCGTCCAGAAGATCGAGCGGCTCAAGTGAGCGTCTCCGTCGCACGGGTGCCGACCGGATCGGCGAGCCGCTACCTCCAGCAGTTGGCCAAGCACTGGAGCCACAAGATGGAGGTGGCCTTTACCGCGGAGGAGGGGACGATCGCCTTCCCCAACGGATCGCGGCTGGAGATGAAGGCGGACAGCGCGACGCTGGACGTGGTGCTGCACGTCCCGGACGGCGAGGACGTCGAGCGGATGCGCGGCGTGGTGGCAAGCCACCTCGACCGGTTCGCGTTCCGCGAGGCACCGCTGACGTTCGACTGGCGGGAGGGGTAGGGGCGTTTCCGCCTATCAGACGGATCCCGGTATCCGTCCGATAGGTGCGGCACCCGGTGACCGTGCGACACGGTGGACCCCGGTACAGACATCTGGCGCTCGCGCCGGCGCGCCCGCCTAGATCGGGATGACGTTAAACTGACGGACATTCGGATCAATCCGATGTCATCCTATTCTAGCGGCCGGCGTGTAGCTCCAGATACGTATCCAGCACGGTCTGGTTGGCCGTGTCCCAGCGATAGCCGTCCGCCCGTGCGGCACCGGCGGCGGCCATGGTGCGCTTGAGGGTGGGGTTGGCGACGATGCGGGCGATGGCGTCGGCATAGCCGGCGACGTCGGTGGGCGCGACGAGGAAGCCGGTGACGCCGTCCTCGACCAGATCGACCGCGCCGGTCGCGCGTGCGGCGACGACGGGGACACCGGCCGCCATCGCCTCGGTTGTCACGTTGCCGAACGTCTCGGTGATCGAGGGGTTGAAGAACACGTCCATCGACGCGACCGCGCGGCCGAGGTCGTTCCCCGACTGGAAGCCGGCGAAGATCGCACCGGGGGCCTGCTGCGCGAACCAGTCCTGTGCCGGCCCCTTGCCGACGACGAGCACCTTGTGCGGTACGCCGCGGCGGGTGAGCTGCTTGACGACCTCGGCGAAGACGTCGAGGCCCTTTTCCTTCACCAGCCGGCCGAGGAAGCCGATCGCGATCTCGTCGTCGGCGATGCCGAGGCCGCGGCGCCACGCATCGTCCCGCCGCGCCGGTGTGAAGCGGTCGTGATCGATCCCGCGCGACCAGATGGTGATCGGCGTGGTGACGCCCCAGTCCTGCAACAGCGTGCCCATGCTCGGGCTCGGCGGCATGACCCGGTCGACCCGGTTGTAGAAGCGGGTCATGATCGCCTTGATGACCGGTTCCAGAAAGCCGATGCGATAATAGCGGAAATAGGTTTCGAAGCGCGTGTGGAACGAGGCGACGCTGGGGATGCCCTGCCGGCGTGCCCAGCTGACCGCGCCATGGTTGAGCAGGTCGGGGGCGGAGACGTGGACGATGTTGGGCGCGAACGCCTCCAGATCGGCGCGGGTGGCGGCGGGCAGATAGCGCGCCAGCCGATATTCCTCTCGCCCCGCCGGCATCGGGATCGCCGGGACGGAGACGAGGTCGCCGACCGGGGCGAAGGCCGGGCGTTCGGTGGTCGGCGAATAGACGCGCACCGCGACGCCGTGGGCGAGCAGATGGCGCACGAGCAGGTTCAGCGCCTGATTGGCGCCGTCGCGGGTGTAATTGTAATTGCCGCTGAACAGCGCGACACGAAGGTCTGAAGGTTGCATGCTGGCGCGGGCCATAGCGTCGCGAATGTGGCGTGGCTATGTCGTGCGCTTCCACGACGGAGGCTATATTTATGACCGATGTGTCCGCCTTTCCGATCAGCACGCGCTGGCCGGCGCAGCATCCCGACCGCCTGCAACTCTATTCGCTGCCGACGCCCAACGGGGTGAAGGTGTCGATCATGCTGGAGGAGACCGGGTTGCCGTACGAGGCGCACAAGGTCGACTTCGCGCGCGACGACCAGAAATCGCCGGCGTTCCTGTCGCTCAACCCCAATGGCAAGATTCCCGCGATCGTCGATCCCGACGGGCCGGGCGGTGTGCCGTTCGGCCTGTTCGAAAGCGGCGCGATCCTGTTGTACCTGGCGGACAAGACGGGCCGGTTCGTGCCGATCGATCCGGCGGGACGCTGGCAGGCGATCCAGTGGCTGATGTTCCAGATGGGCGGCGTGGGGCCGATGTTCGGGCAGGTCGGCTTCTTCCACAAGTTCGCCGGCAAGGACTTCGAGGACAAGCGGCCGCGCGACCGTTACGTGGCCGAGGCGGCACGGCTGCTGGGGGTGATGGACGCGGCACTGGACGGGCGCGACTGGTTCCTGGGCGACGATTATTCGATCGCCGACATTGCGATGCTGGGCTGGGTCAACGGATTGACCGGCTTCTATGGCGCGGGCGATCTGGTCGGGTTCGAGCGGTTCGGCAATGTGAGGGCGTGGCTGGCGCGCGGACTGGCGCGGCCGGCGGTGCAGCGGGGGCTCAAGATCCCGGGGTGACGGCGACGCCGCTCGACCGTGCCGCGGCAGGCGCAGCATAGCCCGAAGTCGCATTTTCTGTTCCCCTCCCGTTCTCTTTCGGTTAGGGCGTTCCGCATGGCGAAACCCCAGAAGCGTTACGTGTGTCAGGCATGCGGATCGGTGTCGCCGCGCTGGGCGGGGCAGTGCGGCGATTGCGCGGAATGGAACACGATGGTCGAGGAGGCGGGGGCGGTGGTGACGCCGTTTCAGGCCAAGCACGACCTGCGCACCGGTGGGCGCACCGTGCAGCTGGTCGGGCTGGACGCCGACATCGTGCTGCCCGAGCGGATGGCGACGGGGATCGCCGAACTCGATCGGGCGCTGGGCGGCGGCTTCGTCGAGGGGTCGGCGACGCTGATCGGGGGCGATCCCGGGATCGGCAAGTCGACCCTGCTGCTGCAGGCGGCGGCAAAGCTGGCGTTGGCCGGGCGCAGCGTCGCCTATGTCTCGGGCGAGGAGGCGGCGGATCAGGTGCGGCTCCGTGCGCGGCGGCTGGGGCTGGGCAACGCGCCGGTGCAGCTCGCCGCGGCGACCTCGACCCGCGACATCCTGACGACGCTGTCGCTGGGGCCGCCGCCGGCGCTGCTGGTGATCGATTCGATCCAGACGATGCATTCCGACCTGATCGAGGGCGCGCCCGGGACGGTGAGCCAGGTGCGCGCGTCGAGTCAGGAGCTGATCCGCTTCGCCAAGGAGCGCGGCACCGCGCTGGTGCTGGTGGGGCATGTCACCAAGGACGGGTCGATCGCCGGGCCGCGCGTGCTCGAACATATGGTCGACACGGTGCTGGCGTTCGAGGGCGAGCGCAGCCACCAGTATCGCATCCTGCGCGCGATCAAGAACCGCTTCGGCGGGACCGACGAGATCGGCGTCTTCTCGATGCAGAGCGAGGGGCTGGAGGAGGTGTCCAACCCGTCCGCGCTGTTCCTGACCCAGCGCGACGAGGGGGTGACAGGGACGACGGTGTTCCCCGCGCTGGAGGGGACGCGACCGGTGCTGGTCGAGATCCAGGCGCTGGTCGTGCGGCTGGCGAGCGGCGCGACGCCGCGGCGCGCGGTGGTCGGCTGGGACAGCGGGCGGCTGGCGATGATCCTCGCCGTGCTCGAGGCGCGCTGCGGGCTGAGCTTTTCCAGCGCCGAAGTCTATCTCAACATCGCCGGCGGCTATCGCGTGCAGGACCCGGCGGCGGACATGGCGGTGGCGGCGGCGCTGATCTCGGCGCTGTCCGAGCGGCCGGTGCCGGTCGACGCCGTGGCGTTCGGCGAGGTGGCGCTCTCGGGCGAGGTGCGTCCGGTCGCGCATGGCGCGCTGCGGCTGAAGGAGGCGGCGAAGCTGGGGTTCGAACGCGCGCTGGTGCCGGCGGCGGTGGCGAAGGACGACAGCCCGTTGCGGCTGACGGGGTTCCGCACGCTGGGGCAGTTCGTGGACCATATGCTGGGGCGGGGCTGAGGCGCACCCTCACCCTTCCGGCGCTACGCGCCTCCCTCCCTCTCCCGACGGGAGAGGGACGAGACGGCGAAGCCGGCGACAGGCTGAGGGCGGGGCCCGCGGCGATCTGCATGCGCGGGACTAGCCGCAGGCCCCGCGCATCCCTATTCCCCCATCATGGGGCTGACCGCACTGGACATGATCGTACTCGTCGCCGTGGGCGGCGCCGCTTTGATGGGGTTGAAGCGCGGCTTCGTCACCGAGGTGTTGTCGCTGTTCGCGTGGATCGCGATCGTCGCGATGCTCAAGCTGTTCCACGTCGCGCTCGCCGCCAAGCTGGCCACCGTGATCGGCACGCCGTCGGGCGCGGCGGTGGGGGCGTTCACGGTGATCGCCGGCGGCACCTATCTGGGCGGCAAGCTGGTCGCCAATGCGATCGGCAAGCGGACGCGGCAGTCGATCCTGGGGCCGGTCGACCGCGCGCTGGGCTTCGGCTTCGGCGCGCTGAAGGGGCTCATCATCGCCAGCCTCGGCTTTCTGGTCGCCGCGCTGCTGGTCGATACCGCGCGCGGCGGGCCGGCGCAGCGACCGGCGTGGATGACCGATTCGCGCAGCTACAATCTGCTCAACGCGACGAGCGCGGGGATCGCCGATTTCGTCGACCGCCGCCGTCGCGGCCAGCCGGTGTTCGGCTCGCGGCAGAGCCTCGAGCGACCCGACAATGCGAGTGGCCAGCCATGAACGCCCCCCTGTACAATGCCGAGATCCTGCGGCTGGCGGCGTCGATCCCGCATCATGCGCGGCTCGAACATGCGGCGGCGACCGCCGAGAAGCGCTCGCCGATCTGCGGCAGCCGGGTGACGGTGGACGTCGGCGTCGACGACGACGGCCGGGTGAGCGAGGTCGGGCTGCTGGTCCGCGCCTGCGCGCTGGGGCAGGCGTCGTCGTCGCTGCTCGCCGCGCAGATCCTCGGCAAGACGCCCGAGCAGCTGGCCGACGCGCGCGATGCGCTGACCGCATGGCTGGCGGGCGAGGGCGTGATGCCGGACTGGCCGGGGATCGGCGTGTTCGAACCGGCGCTGACCTATAGCGCGCGCCATCCCTCGATCCGGCTGGCGTTCGAGGCGGCGGCCGAGGCCGCATTCGCCGCCCGCGAGGCCCGCGCGCATGCATGAGGCGGCCGAGGGCGTGTCGATGCTGCGCGACGGGATGATCCTGCTCGGATTCGGCCTCGCTTCCGTCCTGCTGTTCCGCAAATTGGGGCTGGGTGCGACGCTGGGGTTCCTCGTCGCCGGCGCGGTGGTCGGGCCGCATGTGCTCGGCCTCGTCGGCGATGCCGAATCGAAGATGGGAATCGCCGAGCTCGGCATCACCTTGCTGCTGTTCGTCGTCGGGCTGGAGCTCAATCCGACGCGGCTGTGGCGGATGAAGCAGGAGATTTTCGGCCTCGGGCTGTTGCAGGTCGTCGCCTGCGGCCTCGCGATCACCGCGGTGGTGTGGGGGCTGGCGCGCTTCTCGGTGCCGGCGGCGTTCGCGCTCGGCCTGCCGCTGGCGTTGTCGTCGACCGCGCAGGTGCTGCCGATGCTGCAATCCTCGGGCCGGATGCGGACACCGTTCGGCGAGCGGGCGTTCTCGATCCTGCTGTTCCAGGACCTGTCGATCGTGCCGCTCATCACGATCGTCGCGGCGATGAGCCGCAATCCCGCCGACGCCAACGGCCCGCCGGGATGGCTGCTCGCGGTCTATACCCTGCTCGCGGTGGCGGGGCTGATCCTCGCCGGGCGGTTCCTGCTGCGGCCGTTGTTCCGGCTGATCGGTAATCTCGGCGAGCGCGAGATGTTCGTGTTCGCCGCGCTGTTCACCGTCATCGCCAGCGCAGCGCTGATGGAATCGCTCGGGCTGTCGACCGCGCTCGGCGCGTTCATCGCGGGCGTGATGCTGGCGGACAGCCCGTACCGGCACGAGCTGGAGGCGGATGTCGATCCGTTCCGGTCGATCCTGCTCGGCCTGTTCTTCCTCGCGGTCGGCATGCTGCTCAACCTGCAGGCGATCGCCGACCGGCCGCTGCTCGTGCTGTCGATGGCGCTGGCGCTGATCGCGACCAAGACGGCGGTCATCACCCTGATCGGCATGGCGTTCAAGATGACGTGGCGCAGCGCGCTGGCGCTGGGGCTGTTGCTCAGCCAGGGCGGCGAGTTCGGCTTCGTGCTGTTCGCGCAGGCGCAGGCCGGGTTCCTCGTCGCGCCGGAGGCGGCGAGCCTGTTCGGGGCGATCATCACGCTGTCGATGGCGACGACGCCGTTCCTGATGGGCGCGACCAGGCGGTTCCGCGAGGAGCCGGTCGCCAAGGACCAGGCGCGCGACGGGCCGAAGGCGGACGGGGCGAATGCGATCATCGTCGGCTACGGCCGGTTCGGCCAGACGGTCGGGCAGATGCTGCTGGCGCAGGACATTCCGGTGACGCTGATTGACACCGATATCGAGATGATCGACATCGCCGGCGAATTCGGCGCCAAGGTCTATTACGGCGACGGCACCCGGGTCGACCTGTTGCGGCAGGCGGGCGCGGCGGAGGCGGAGCTGATCCTGTTCTGCATCGACGGCGACCAGATCGAACCCGACACGCTGGAGGGCGTCCACGAGGCGTTCCCGGATGCCGCCATCTACGTGCGCGCCTATGACCGGCGCGCGCTCATCAAGCTCAAGAAGACGTCGGCGGTCTATGTCGTGCGCGAGGTGCTCGAATCGGCGGTGAAGATGGCGCGGGTCGCGATGCGCGACCTCGGCATCGCCGGCGCCGACATTGATCGCGCGGAGGAAAAGTACCGGTCGCGCGACAAGGAACGGCTGCGCATCCAGATCGAGGCGGGCGACATTCGCGCGGCGCGATCGATGGTGGCGGAGCAGCAACCCTGGGGGAACGACCCGCGATGATCCTCGGCATCCTTGCGGCGCTGTCCGGCGCCATCGCGGTCGCGGCGGGCGCATTTGGCGCGCATGGCGCGAGCGGCGTCGCGCAGGAATGGCTGAAGACCGGCGGGCAATATCAGCTGGTCCACGCGGTCGCGGCGCTGGTGGCTTTGCGCATGAACGCGCCCGGGCCGGGCTGGCTGTTCGTCGTCGGCGGCACAGTGTTCGCGGGGACGCTCTATGCGATGGCGCTCGGCGCGCCGCACTGGTTCGGCGCGATCACCCCGATCGGCGGCGCGGCGCTGATCGGCGGGTGGCTGTGGCTGGCCTGGACGCTGCGCCACTGATCCTGCCGTCAGACGCGGAGATGCAACCGCGTCATCATCAGCATCACCGCATCCGTATCGCGCCCGAGCTTTTCGGCGATCCGGCCGACACTGTCCCCGCCGCCGAGCGCCTGACGCAGCGCGGTGATGTCGCCCTGCGTCCAGCGGCGATGGGCGGGCAGGGGATCGGCCGGCTCCATCCGCCGTCAGGCCTGCGCGCCGGTGGCCAGATCGGCCAGCGCGCGTTCGACCCGGGCCAGACCCACGTCGCTCGCGATCGCCAGATCGAGCGGGCGGGCGCCGAGCTGCGGATGATCCGCATTCAGGAACGCCATCACCCGGTCGCGATCGCCCAGCGCCGTCCAGGCGAGCGACATGACGCGCGCCTGACGTGCGGCGTCGAGCCGCGGCATCGGCGGGCGCGATTTGCGGAAGACGCGGCCGGGCTTGGTCCGGGTCGCGGGAACGGCGTCGTCGAGGGGCGCGCTCAACTGACGCGCGCCGACGACATGGGGGTGCCGCCGCCCGCCGCGCGCAGGCGGGCGATTCGGGTCGCATAGCCAAGGGTCAGGCCGCGATGCGCGGCGCGCGCTTCCCGCGACGCTGCGTCGGTCGACGCGGCCAGCGACAGCTGATGGCGATGGAAGAGATAGTTGAGATCGATGATGCGTCTCCGGCCGTAAGCGGGAGCACGATGGTCTCTCAGCCGGAGGCGCCTACGATCGGTTGCCTGCGATGGATCGCATATAGGCGCGGACGGGGTCGATGATAAGGGTGCGATGCGGGTGCGCCGCGGGGAGGCGACGCACGCGGATCGTCATTTGCGGATCGTGACCATCGCGACGGGATTGTCCTTGGTCGAGGCATTGGCGGCGATCGTCTTCGCCTTTTCCGCTTTGGGTTTGCGGACTTCCTTGTTCGACTTGCGCTGGCTTTTGGCCATCGGCTTCATCCTTCGGGGCGGTACGCCCGCACCCGGTCTACACCCGCGCAGCGCGATCACGGCACGAATAGCGCGCGGCTACCGCTTCCGCCGGCACGCGTCCGAGCAATAGACGACATTGTCCCAGTCCTTCGCCCATTTCTTGCGCCATGCGAACGGCCGTTCGCAGGCGGGGCAGATCTTCGTCGGCAGGTTTTGCTTGGCGATGCCGTTGGGCATCAGCGTGGCTGCGCGTCGAGGAAGGTCTGGACGTCGGCGAGGTCGACGTGTCTGTCGAGATAGGTTTGGCCGATGCCGCGGGCGAGGAGGAAGGGGAGGGTGCCCGCCGCCATCTTCTTGTCGTGGCGCATATGGTCGACCAGCGTCGCGCCTGCTGCGGCGATGCCGGCCGCGGCGAGGCCGTCGGGCAGGCCGACGTGGCGCCAGTGCGCGGCGACGCGATCCGCGTCCGCAGCGGGGCAGATGCCGTGCGCGACGGAGAAGGCGAAGGCGAGCGCGCAGCCCGCCGCGACGCCTTCGCCATGGATCAGCCGTTGCGAAAAGCCAGCCTCCGCCTCCAGCGCATGACCGAAGGTGTGGCCGAGGTTGAGCAACGCGCGCGTGCCGTTGGTTTCGTGTTCGTCGGCGGCGACGATCCGCGCCTTGGCGGCGACGGCGTGCGCGATAGCATGCTCGCGGGCGGCCGGGTCGCCGGCGATCAGCGCGGCACCGTTGGCCTCGCACCAGACAAAGAAGGCGGGATCGTCGATCAGGCCGTATTTGACGACCTCGGCATAGCCGGCGCGGACCTCGCGCGGGGGCAGCGTGTCGAGCACGTCCGGGTCGATCAGAACCATGGCGGGCTGATGGAAGGCACCGATCAGATTCTTGCCGGCCCGTGTGTTGATCGCGGTCTTGCCGCCGACCGAGCTGTCGACCTGCGCGAGCAACGTGGTCGGGATCTGCACGAAGCCGCAGCCGCGCTTGAGGATGGCGCAGGCGAAGCCGACGAGGTCGCCGACCACGCCGCCGCCCAGCGCCACGACATGATCGCCGCGTTCGATCCCGAGGTCGAGCAGGCGATCGCAGAGCGCGGCGAGCTGGCTCCAGCTTTTGGTCGCCTCGCCCGGCGGCAGCACGATCGCCTCGCTGCGGACGCCGGCCTCGGCCAGCGCGGCCTGCAGCGTCGCGCAATGCGGGCGGACGTTCTCGTCGGTGACGATCGCCATCGTGCGGCCGCGGGCGAGCGGGGCGAGGTGATCGGCGGCGCGGGCGAGCAGGCCCGCCGCGATCAGGATCGGATAGCTGCGGTCGCCGAGCGCGACCTCGATCTGGCGGGTCATGACCCGGCGACGTCCCCGGCGATATCGGGCGCGCGGTCGAGGCCGATCGCCGTCAGGATGGCGTTGACCGTGGTTTCGTGCGGCGATTTGTTGCTGGTGATGTGGATATGCGCCTCGGCGTAGATCGGGTTGCGGATGGTGGCGAGCTCGGCGAGCACCTGGCGCGGGTTGCGGCCGCGCAGCAGCGGGCGGGTATCGCGGCGGCCGACGCGCTCGGCGAGCACGTCGGGATGCGCGTGCAGCCAGACCGCGGTCGCCTCGGCGAGGATCAGCGCGCGCGTGTCGTCGTTGATGAAGGCGCCGCCGCCGGTCGCGATCACCTTTGGCCGGCCGTCCATCAGCCGGGCGATGACGCGGCGCTCGCCGTCGCGGAAATAGGGTTCGCCGAACCGTTCGAAGATCTCGGCGACGGTCATGCCGGCCGCCTCCTCGATCGCGGTGTCGGCATCGACGAAGGGCAGGCGCAGCCGGCCGGCGAGGCGGCGGCCGACGGTCGACTTGCCGACGCCCATCAGCCCGACCAGCACGATGGGCCGTTGCTGCGCGGACCGGTCGGGGCCGGCGATGGGGGGATGAGCGCTTTGCAACATGGACAGGGGCGCTATACAGCGGGTGAGGACGGGGCAAAAGCTCCGGTCGCGTTTTCGTCTTCCAAGGTACGCTATGTCCCGCTTGCTGCTCTCCGTCATCGTGCTCCTCGTGGTGGTGGTCGGCGGCCTGTTCCTGCTCGCCGGGCGGGCATCGGAACGGCCGCAGACCCATGTCGAGAAGGCCGTGACGCTTGCGAACCTCAGCTAAGGCGCGGGGGACGCTCTTCCTGCGCTGCGGCGTCGCTGCGGTCGCCCTGATCGCGGCGGGCCTGTCGGCCTATGGCCCGGCGACCGGGCAGGAACGTCCCGAATCGATCCTGCCGCCGGGCTTCGGCGAACCGGCGAGCCAGCCGACGCCGCGCACGACCGCGACGCCGCGCCCCGGAGCCAGCGCTCCTGTCGCAGCCGGTACGGCCGTACCGGCACCCGCCGCGACCGGCTTCGTGCAGCCGCTGCCCGGCGACAGCCCGACGCCGGTGGCGACCACGACACCCAGCCCGACCCCGACGGTCGATCCCGCGGTGCTGGCGCAATATGAGATGCCGGACTTCGCGCGCCGGTCGCTCGATCAGGTCGGTCCCGCCGGTCCGCGCGAGGGCGCGCTGTCCACGGACGCGTTCCGCGATGCGGATGGTCCGTACGTCGAGGCGCTGATGCGCCGCGTCGCAGCGCCGTTGCCGTCGCGCTGGTTGTCGATCCTGCTGCGGCGGACGCTGGTGGCGCGGCTCGATACGCCGCTGCACGTCAACGGTGCGGATTTCGCCGCCGAGCGGGCGTGGCTGCTGCTGCGGATGGGCGAGGCGGTGGGCGCGCGTGCGGTCGTCCAGAGCGTCGACAATGTTCATTACACCCCGAAACTGTATCAGGTCGCGATGAACAGCGCGCTGGCGACGGGCGATCCGGCGGAATTGTGCCCGATCGCCGAGGCCGGGCTGGCGGTGACGCGCGAGCGCGGCTGGTCGCTGGCGCAGGCGATGTGCGCCGGGCTTGCGGGCGAACCGGCGCGGGCGAAGGCCCTGATAACCAGCGCCCGCCGCCGCAAGCTGGCGACCGGCATCGACCTGCAACTCGCGCAGAAGGTGGTCGGCGCCGGCCCCGGCGGCGGGCAGGCGGTGACGATCGAATGGGCGGGCGTCGATACGCTCAACGCGTGGCGGTTCGGGCTGGCGGCCGCGACCGGCGTCACCATCCCCGATTCGATGCTCGCCACCGTCGGGCCGCAGACGCGCTACTGGTACGCGCTGTCGCCGGGCATCCCGCTCGCCGACCGGCTGGTGTCGGCGGAGGCGGCGGCGGCGCAGGGCGTGCTGTCCGCGGCGGCGCTGGTCGACCTGTATGGCGCGGTCGATGCCGCGAACGACATGCCGGGTACGGCGACCAGCACCGCGAACGACCTGCAGACGGCCTATACCGGCACGGACATCAACGCGCGGCTGACCGCGATGCGCAGCCTGTGGGGCAAGGCCGATCGCGCCGCGGACAAAGAGCCGGCCTATTCGCGGCTGGTGCTGACCGCGCGGGCGGCGGCGCGGTTGCCGGCGCGGCTGGGCGTCGAGGACGCGCGCTATCTGGTCGCATCGATGCTGACCGCGGGGCTCGATCGCAGCGCGGCGCGCTGGCGGGCGGCGGTGGAGGAAGGCGGCGATGCCTGGGCGATGATCGCGCTCGCCGATCCCGATGCCGGCGGCCGGATGAGCTATCGTGCGCTGTCGTCCTATACCGGGCGCGGCGATGCGGCGCTGAAGCAGCGGCTGTTCTTTGCCGGGCTGGCGGGGCTGGGGCGGTTGTCGGCCGAGGATATCGAGCGCGCGGCGGCGGCTCTGGACGTGCGGATCGGCGCGCAGAACAGCTGGACGCGGGCGATCGACCGCGCCGCGGCCGAGGGACGGCAGGGGACGGTGGTGCTGCTCGCGGCGATCGGCATGCAGACGCCGGCATGGCGCGGCGTGCCGCCCGCGATGCTCTACCGCATCGTCGGCGCGCTGCGCGCGGTCGGGCTGGAGGGCGAGGCGCGGATGATTGCCGCCGAGGCGCTGGCGCGGGTGTGACGATGGCCGCGGACCGCACGGCGATCGAGCGGTTCCTCGAGATGATGGCGGCGGAATCGGGTGCGGCGGCGAACACGATCGCGGCCTATCGCAGCGACCTGACGCTGGCGTCGGTGGCGCTGGACGGCGGGCTGGTCGCGGCGGATGCGGCGCGATTGCAGGCGCTCGCCGAGGACTGGCGCGCGCTGGCGCGCACCACGGTGGCGCGCAAGTCCGCGGCGTTGCGGCGGTTCTATGCCTTCCTGATGGACGAGGGGCATCGCGCGGACGATCCGGGCAAGGCGCTGCCGCGGCCCGGCACCGCGCGCGCGCTGCCCAAGGTGCTGAGCCATGCCGACGTCGACCGGCTGTTCGCGGCGATCGCGGAGCGGTCCGCGGGGGCGCAGCCGTTGCCGGGCGACCTGCGGCTCGCGGCGCTGGTCGAGCTGCTCTACGGATCGGGGTTGCGCGCGACCGAGCTGGTCAGCCTGCCGCGCAACGCCATCCATCCCGACCGGCCGTATCTGATCCTGAAGGGCAAGGGCGGGCGCGAGCGGCTGGTGCCGATCTCCGATCGCGCGCGCGCCGCGGTCGCGGCATGGCGGGCGCATGTCGCCGCCGACCGCGCCTGGCTGTTCCCGTCGGGCAAGGGCCACCTGTCGCGCATCCGCCTGTATCAGCTGATGAAGGCGCTGGCGGCGGACGCGGGCATCCCGCCCGACCGGGTCAGCCCCCACGTCCTCCGCCACGCCTTCGCGACGCACCTCCTCGCCGGCGGCGCCGACCTGCGCGCATTGCAAAACATGCTCGGCCACGCCGACATCGCCACCACCGAAATCTATACGCATGTCGACGCCAGCCGGCTGGTCGAGCTGGTCAACACCCGCCATCCGCTCGCCGACACGCCCTTGCGTTGACGCGACGCCGCGGCGCCCGTAACCGGCGCATCATGGCGAGCTTTCTCGAATTTGAAAAACCGATTGCCGAGCTGCAGGGGCGGATCGACGAACTCCGGGCGACCGCGGCGGACGGCACGATCGATATCGGCGCGGACCTCGCGCGGCTGCAGGCGAAATCGGACAAGCTGCTGCGCGATACCTTCGCCAAGCTGACCCCGTGGCAGAAGACGCAGGTCGCACGGCATCCCGAACGGCCGCACTTCAAGGATTATGTCGCCGGGCTGTTCGACGAGTTCGTGCCGCTGGCGGGCGACCGCGCCTTTGCCGACGATCAGGCGATCATGGGCGGCTTCGCGACGTTCCGTGGGCGCAAGGTCATGGTGCTCGGCCATGAAAAGGGCTCCGACACCGCGACCCGGCTGCGCCACAATTTCGGCATGGGCAAGCCCGAGGGCTATCGCAAGGCGATCCGGCTGGTCGAACTCGCCGACCGGTTCGGTCTGCCGGTGGTGACGCTGGTCGACACGATGGGCGCCTTTCCCGGCATCGAGGCCGAGGAACGCGGTCAGGCGGAAGCGATCGCGCGCTCGACCGAGGCATGCCTCGCGGCGGGCGTACCGGTGATCGCCGCGATCGTCGGCGAAGGCGGATCGGGCGGCGCGGTCGCGCTGGCGGCGGGCAATCGGGTGCTGATGTTCGAACACGCCATCTATTCGGTCATCAGCCCGGAAGGCTGTGCCTCGATCCTGTGGCGCACCGCCGACAAGGCCGCCGATGCGGCGGAGGCGATGCGGGTGACCGCGCAGGACCTCAGGACCTTCGGCGTGATTGATACGATCGTGTCCGAACCCCTGGGCGGCGCGCACCGCGATCCGGCGGAGGCGATCCGCCTGCTCGGCGATGCGCTGGCGACCGCCCTCGATTCGCTCGACCATCGCGACGCCGGCACGCTGCGGCAGGAACGGCGCGAGAAGTTCCTGGCGATGGGCCGCCTGTAACGGCCACGAAAAAGGGCGACGGAACCGAAGTTCCGCCGCCCGTTTCTCGTATCGATCGTGTCGGCGATCAGGTTGCCGACATGTTCGACGACACGTTGGTGAAGGTGGTCTTGAGCTTGTTGCCCAGGCCCTGCATCGCAGCAATGGCGGCGACGGCGATCAGCGCGGCGATCAGACCGTACTCGATGGCGGTCGCGCCCTTGCTGTTCTTGATGAACTTGCGAATCGTCTGCATTCCGGTCTCCATGTTCGAAACTTCAGTCACCCGGCTGAACCGGTGAACCGGAGCAGCGACGGCAGATGTACGAGGCCAAGGTTTCCAAAGATTTAAGCCGGGTAAGGTTTTTTGCCGGTCGCCCGCGGTCAGCCGGCGGCCTCGACCTTGCTGCTGACGTTGTTCCACACGTTGCTGTTGGCGCTGGCGACCTGTTTCAGCGCGACGACCATGACGATGACGATCAACGCGACGATCAGTCCATATTCGACCGCAGTGGCACCGCGCGAATCGCGCAATGCGGGGCGCAACCGGCCGGACAGGCGACGGAGGATCGAACGCGGGATCATGATCGTGCTGAATAACCGGGAAGGCTTAAGGAATGGCTGACGACACAACAGCTTGGTCGACGGTGGATGGGGTGCGATTGCTGCCGGTGGTGGCTGCGGCGCTGGTCGACCGACAGGGCCGGGTGCTGCTGCAACGCCGCCCGCCGGGCAAGCAGATGGCGGACCTGTGGGAATTCCCCGGCGGCAAGATCGAACCGGGCGAGGCGCCCGAGGCGGCGCTCGTGCGCGAACTGGCCGAGGAACTCGCGATCGGCGTCGATCCCGCGACGGTGACGCCGCTGACCTTCGCCAGTGCGGCATTGGGCGACCGGCATCTGCTCCTGTTGCTGTATCTGGTCCGCGACTGGCAGGGCGAGCCGCAGCCGCTGGAGGCGAGCGCGCTCGCCTGGGTGCATCCGTCGGCGATGCACGAGCTCGCCATGCCGCCCGCCGACGTGCCGCTGGTCGCCATGCTGGAGCGGCTGTTGTGAAATTCCGGGTCCGGATCGCGACAATCGGCGGTTGACGGGTCGCGCAAAACCGATCATCTGCGCGCCTCCCGACGTCGAGGCCCGATGGCGGAGTGGTGACGCAGAGGACTGCAAATCCTTGCACCCGGGTTCGATTCCCGGTCGGGCCTCCATTTTCCTCCGCGATATGCCTAGGCGTCGTTCTCCGGGCGGATCGTCACGCGATTGCGGTCACGATGGAGCAGCATCGGGCGCATCCGGATGCCGAGGCAGATCACCGTCGGCCAGAACAACGTGTTGAGGATATCCATCGTGGTATCCTCCCACCGCCATGAGCCGAACTGCAGCCGGTCCATCACCTCGTTGAACGCTTCGGCCAGGACGACGATCGACCAGGGGACGAAGCTGCCCAGCGAGCGCCGGGTGAGGATGCGGGCGATCATCAGCACCGCCATGCCGGCGTGGATGTGCAGGATGGTATCGGGCAGGCCGGTGCCGTCGCCGATCCAGTCGATGAATTGGTGATAGGTCGCAGGAATCATGCGCGCCCTTTAGGCGGTGGCGGCGGCGCTGGCCATCCGGACCGTTCCTGCGCTTGGCGCGGGACGATGCGCGCGATACAAGCCGCTTTGTCACGAAGTGTATTGCGCAGCTAATACGGTTGTGCGAGAGGGGTCATCATGAACATCAGCCTCGATAACAGCAATCTGGACCGCGCGGCGTCGGAGACGATGCGCCACGCGATGGTGTCGAGCCAGTTGCGCACCAATGCGGTCAGCGACCAGCGCATCCTGGTCGCGATGAACACGCTGCCGCGCGAGGATTACGTGCCCGCCGACGTCCGCAGCATCGCCTATCGCGATACGGCGCTGCCGGTCGCGGGCGGTCGGGCGATTAACCTGCCGATGGTTACCGGCCGGCTGCTGACCGAAGCCTATCTGGAACGTGGCGACCGCGTGCTGCTGATCGGCGCCGCGGGTGGCTATACCGCCGCGATCCTTGCCGAGATCGTCGCCGAGGTGGTCGCGGTCGAGGAGGATGCTTCGCTCGCGGCGCTGGCGCGCGAGGCGCTGGCCGGCACCGCGAACGTCCGCGTTGTCGAGGCGCCGCTCGCCGCGGGGGCCGCGGATCATGGTCCCTATGACGTGCTGGTGATCGACGGTGCGATCGAGCATGTCCCGGACGCGCTGGTCGGTCAGGTGAAGACCGGCGGCCGCGTCGTCACCGGGCTGGTCGAGAATGGCGTCACCCGCCTCGCCACCGGTCGCAAGACCGATGGCGGTTTCGGCCTGTCGGCGTTCCTAGACAGCGACTGCATCGTGTTGCCGGGCTTTGCGGTGCCGCAGGGTTTCAGGTTCTAGTTCATGCGTAACGGGGGGATGATGCGGGGATTGTTGCTGGGCGGTGCGGCGCTGCTGGGGCTTGCCGCGCCCGCGGAAGCGGAGACGCTGCGCGAGGCGCTCGCCAAGGCCTATGCATCCAACCCGACGATCACCGGGCAGCGCGCGGCCCAGCGCGCCACCGATGAGACGGTGCCGATCGCGCGTGCCAACGGCCTGCCGGGGGTCAACGCGACCGGATCGGTGACGGACAATTTCCTGCAGGCGAACAACAACTTCCTCAACCCCGAGCGCAATGCGGCCGGCGGGCTCAACCTGTCGGTGCCGATCTTTCAGGGCGGCGCGGTGAAGAATGCGGTGCGTGCGGCGGAAACGCGCGTCGATGCCGGTCGCGCGACGCTGCGCGGCACCGAGGCGACGACCTTCACCAACGTCGTCGCGGCCTATATGAACGTGATCCGCGACGAGGCGATCACCTCGCTCAACCAGCAGAACGTTCGTGTGCTCGAAGTGAACCTGCGCGCCAGCCGCGACCGGTTTCAGGTCGGCGACCTGACCCGGACGGACGTCGCGCAGTCGGAGGCGCGACTGGCGCTGGCGCGCGCGCAATTGCAGCAGGCCGAGGCGCAGCTGATCTCCAGCCGCGAGAATTACATCCAGATCGTCGGGACGCCTCCGGTCGCGCTCGAAGAGCCGCCGGTCCTGCCCAACCTGCCCAATTCGCCCGCCACCGCGGTCAGCGTCGCGCTCGACAACAATCCCAATCTGATCGCCGCGCGCCGGCAGGCCGATGCCAGCCGCTACGATATCAACGTCGCGCGGGCGAATCGCCTGCCGCGCGTGTCGGTCGTCACCGGCGCCAATTACTTCAACTATCTGGGGTCGCTGCCGGTCGCCAGCATCGCGCCCAATGCGGGGACCTCGGCGCAGGCCGGCGTGCAGCTGACGCTGCCGCTGTTCCAGGGCGGGCGGCCGGCGGCGCAGGTGCGGCAGGCGCAGGCGCAGCGCAGCGAGGCACTGGAGAATGCGACCGCGACCGAACGTGCCGTGATATCGCAGGCACGATCGGCCTATGCGATTTGGCAATCCTCGCAACAGGTGATCGCCTCGTCGGAGACGGCGGTGAACGCCAACAAGCTGAGCCTGGAGGGCGTGCGCGCCGAGAACAGCGTCGGCACGCGGACGATCCTCGACATCCTCAACGCCGAACAGGAATTGCTCAACAGCCAGGTGACGCTGGTGACGGCGCGGCGCGATGCCTATGTCGCCGGTTTCGCATTGCTCGCGGCGATGGGCAATGCCGAGGCGCGCGATCTGGGGCTGGACGGCGGCGCGCTCTACGATCCGGTGGCCAATTACCAGCGCGTGCGCCACCGTATCAACGATTTCGACAGCGATCCGGAACCGGTGCCGGTGGCGGTCACGACCGCGCAGACGCCGGCGCAAACCGCTGCGGTGTCGCGCCCGCTTGACCCGATGCTCGATACGCCGGTTGACAGGAGCCCCGGGTTAACCACAGGTGCGTCTTCGCCGAACCGACAGTGATCTGCCGGGACCGGTTACGGAAAAGGGCAGGGACGTCAGGGCAATGGGGGATATGAGCGCCGAGCCGTCGATGGAGGAGATCCTCTCGTCGATCAAACGCATCATCGCCGAGGAGGGGGAGGGCACGCAGGCGCGCAGCCGCCGTCCGCGCGCCGTGCCGCAGCCGATCGAGCCCGAGCCCGAAGAGGTGCTGGAGCTGAGCGACCCGATTCCCGAACACCGTTTCGAACCCGAGCCGGAGCCCGTCGCGCCGCGTGTGCAGGCGCCCGCGCCGCAGCCCGCCGTCCATAAACCGGCAGCGCCGCAGCCGATCGCAGCGCCGGCCGAAGCCGCGCCGCAACCGACGCGCGCGGCACCCGTTCAACCCGCGATGACCGAAGAACCGATCCTGTCCCAGCGTACCGCGGCCGCCAGCCTCGGTTCGCTGGAAACCCTGAGCAAACTGCTCGTCAAGCCGGAGCCGGAGAGCGACGGTACGCTCGAGGGGCTGGTGCGCGAGATGCTGCGCCCGATGCTGCGCGACTGGCTCGACACGCACCTGCCCGACATGGTGGAGACGCTGGTCGCGCGCGAGATCGCGAAGATTACCTCGCAGATGCGCTGAGCGGCCGATAGTCGCGCACCCTCGCCTGGCCCACGCCGGGCGGGCGGTGCGCGGCGCCACGGCGTTGCCCCATGCCGGCCGACGTGCTTAACCTGTCGCGCATGAAGACCTTTCTCGTCGCGAGCCTGCTCGCCACCGCCGCGCTGTCCACCGCGCCCGCCGCCGCCCGCCAGCTGACCATCGACGACGTTTCCATGCTCAGCCGCGTCGGCGCGCCGGGCGTGTCCGCGGACGGCCGGTGGCTGGTCTGGGCGCAGCGCGAAACCGACCTCGCCGCCAACCGCGGTCGCTACGACCTGTGGCGGCTCGACCTGTCGCGCAAGGGCGCCCGCCCCGAACCGTTGGTGGCCGAGGCCGAGGTCAATGAGAACGATCCGCAGATCGTCGGCGCGACCGTCTATTTCAGCTCCGACAAGGGTGGCGACGATGCGATCTGGTCGGTCCCCGTCACCGGCGGCGCGCCGCGCAAGCTGACCGGCTTTCAGGGCGGCTTCGGCGGGTTCAAGGTTGCGCCCACCGGTGACCGCATCCTCGTCTGGGCGGATCGCAAGCCCAATGCACCGAGTCTCGCGCCGGCGCTGGAGAAGAAGGACCCCAATGCCGGCGAGGGCCGCGTCTACGACCGGATGTTCGTGCGCCACTGGGATCGCTGGGTCGACGGCACGCATGCGCAGCTGTTCGTCCTGCCGCTGACCGCGGCGGGGGCGCCGGGCGACGGCGTTGCGATCGGCCACGGCCTCGACGGCGACGCGCCCTCGCGGCCGTTCGGCGGCGGCGAGGAGGTGTCGTGGAGCGCCGACGGCAAGACCGTCTATTTCGCGCTCCGAATCGCCGGGACGACCGAACCGCTGTCGACCAATCTCGACATCTGGTTCGCCCCCGCCGACGGATCGGCCGCGCCGGTCAACCTCACCGCCGCCAACCCGGCGACCGACAATCTGCCGACCGTGTCGCCGGACGGGCGCAGCCTCGCCTGGTTCGCGATGAAGCGGCCGGGGTTCGAGGCCGATCGGCAGGTGCTGATGCTGCGCGATCTCGCCACCGGGCAGGTGCGGGCGCTGACCGAGGGATGGGACCGGTCGGTCGGATCGATCGCCTGGTCGCCCGATTCGCGGCGGATCTACGTCACCGCGCAGGACACGCAGGAGAACCCGCTGTTCGCGGTCGATCCGGCGAGCGGCAAGGTGACGCGGCTGACGCAGGCGGGCCACGTCTCCGCGGTCGCGCCGACGCCGAAGGGCGTGGTGATCGCGATGAACAGCCTGACCGCGCCCGACGATTTCTATGCCGTCTCCGCCCGGGGCAAGGCCGCCCGGCTGACGCAGGTCAACGCCGCGAAGCTCGCTGGGATCGACATGCCGACCGTTTCGCGGTTCAGCTTCGCCGGTGCCAACAACGATACCGTCCGGGGCTATGCGGTGAAGCCCTATGGCAGCACCGGCAAGGTGCCGGTCGCCTTCATGGTCCATGGCGGGCCGCAGGGATCGAGCGACAACAGCTGGTCGTACCGCTGGAACCCGGCGGTGTTCGCGGGCGCCGGATACGGTCTAGTCGCGGTCGATTTCCACGGCAGCACCGGCTACGGACAGGCGTACACCGACGCGATCAGCAACAATTGGGGCGGCTGGCCGCTCGACGATCTGAAGGCCGGGCTGAAGGCGGCGACCGACCGGTTCGGCTGGCTCGACGGCAACCGTGCATGCGCGCTCGGCGCATCCTATGGCGGCTATATGATGAACTGGATCGCGGGGCAGTGGCCCGACCGGTTCGACTGTATCGTCCAGCATGACGGCGTCTTCGATGCGCGCGCCATGGCGTACGAAACCGAGGAATTGTGGTTCGACGAATGGGAGCATGGCGGCAAGGCCTATTTCCAGGACCCCGCGGCCTATGAAAAGTGGAACCCGGTTCTTTACGTCCAGAACTGGAAGACGCCGATGCTGGTCATCACCGGCGAAAAGGACTTCCGCATCCCCTATACGCAGGGGCTTGCCGCCTTCACCGCGTTGCAGCGGCGCGGCATCCCGTCGCGCCTGCTGGTCAACCCGAACGAGAACCATTGGGTGCTCAAGCCCAAGAATTCGCGGCAATGGTATCGCGAGGTGATCGGCTGGATGGACCGGTGGACCGCGGCGCAGTGACGATGCGCAGGGGGTGACGAACCGCACGCACCCCCGCTAAGGGGCGGGGATGACCGAGCTCGCTAAGACCTTCGACCCCGCCGCCATCGAACAGCGCTGGTACGACCATTGGGAAACCGAGGGGCTGTTCCGCCCGGACCGACCGGGCGCGGAGCCGTGGACGATCGTCAACCCGCCGCCCAACGTCACCGGCTCGCTCCACATCGGCCATGCGCTCGACAATACGCTGCAGGATATCCTGACGCGGCACGCGCGGCTGAAGGGCAAGGACGCGCTCTGGGTGGTCGGCACCGACCATGCCGGCATCGCGACGCAGATGGTGGTCGAGCGGCAGATGGCGCTCCGCCAGCAGAAGCGCACCGACTTCACCCGCGAGGAATTCGTCGCCAAGGTCTGGGACTGGAAGGCGGAAAGCGGCGGCGAGATCACGCGCCAGCTCCGCCGGCTTGGCTGTTCGATGGACTGGGCGAACGAGCGGTTCACGATGGACGAGGGCTTTTCGAAAGCGGTCCTCAAGGTGTTCGTCGAGCTGCACCGCCAGGGGCTGCTCTATCGCGACAAGCGTCTGGTGAACTGGGACCCGGGCCTCGGCACCGCGATCAGCGACCTCGAGGTCGAGACGCGCGAGATCAAGGGCCAGTTCTGGCATCTGCGCTATCCGCTCGACGACGGATCGGGCTTCATCGAGGTCGCGACGACGCGGCCCGAGACGATGCTCGCCGACATGGCGGTCGCGGTGAACCCGGAGGATGCGCGCTACACCGCGCTGATCGGGCGACACGTGCGGCTGCCGATCACCGGCCGGTTGATCCCGATCGTCGCCGACGAGCATGCCGATCCCGAACTGGGGTCGGGCGCGGTGAAGATCACGCCGGGGCATGACTTCAACGATTTCGAGGTCGGCCGCCGCGCCGGGATCGAGGCGCGCGACATGCTCAACATGCTCGATGCGAGGGCGCAGGTCGTCCAGACCCGCGACGGCCTGATCCCCGACGATCTGCTCGGCCTGACGACCGCGGAGGCGCGCAAGGCGGTGGTCGCGCGGCTCAAGGCGGACGGCGTCCTGATCCCGCACGTCGACAAGGACGGCGCGGAACATGACGCCGAGCCGCGGACGATCCAGACGCCTTATGGCGACCGGTCGGGCGTGGTGATCGAACCGTGGCTGACCGATCAGTGGTATGTCGATGCGGCGACGCTGGCGAAGCCCGCGATCGAGGCGGTGCGTTCAGGCGCGATCCAGATCGTGCCCAAGACGTGGGAGAAGACCTTCTTCAACTGGATGGAGAACATCCAGCCGTGGTGCGTCAGCCGGCAATTGTGGTGGGGCCACCAGATCCCGGCATGGTTCGCTGACGACGGCCGCATCTTCGTCGCGGAAACCGAGGCGGAGGCGCAGGCCGAAGCCGGCCCGGGCGTCGCGCTGGTCCGCGATCCCGACGTACTCGACACGTGGTTCTCTTCGGCGCTCTGGCCGTTCGCGACGCTAGGCTGGCCGGAGAACGGCGATGCGGCGCTCGGCGGACGCTACCCGAACGACGTCCTGATTTCAGGCTTCGACATCCTGTTCTTCTGGGATGCGCGGATGATGATGCAGGGCATCCACTTCATGAAGGACGTGCCGTTCCGCACGCTCTATCTGCACGGGCTGGTGCGCGCGGCGGATGGCGCCAAGATGTCCAAATCGAAGGGCAATACCGTCGACCCGCTCGGGCTGATCGACACATACGGCGCCGATGCGCTGCGCTTCTTCATGGCGGCGATGGAAAGCCAGGGCCGCGACATCAAGATGGATGAGAAGCGGGTCGAGGGTTATCGCAACTTCGCGACCAAGCTGTGGAACGCGAGCCGCTTCTGCCAGGCGAACGGCATCGGCGGGTCGACGACGCTGGAGGCGCCGGCGGCGTCGCTGGCGGTCAACACATGGATCATCGCCGAGACGGTCCGGACCGTGCAGGCGGTCGACCTTGCGCTCGCCGACTACCGGTTCGACGGCGCGGCGAATGCGATCTACCAGTTCGTCTGGAGCCGCTTCTGCGACTGGTATCTCGAGCTCATCAAGCCGGTGTCGGTCGGCGAGGAGCGCGGGGTGATCGATCCCGAGAGCAAGGCGGTCGCCGGCTGGGTGCTCGACCAGATCCTCGTGCTGCTCCACCCGTTCATGCCGTTCATCACCGAGGAACTGTGGCATGCGATGGCGCCGCGGAGCCACGACCTGATCGTCGCGCAATGGCCGATGGCGGATGCGCGCAGCCTCGATCCGGCGGCGGAGCAGGAGATCGACTGGCTGATCCGGCTGGTCGGCGAGATCCGCGCGGCACGCACCGAGCTGAACGTCCCGCCGGGCGCGCGCCTGCCGCTGCATGTGCGCGACGCGGGCACGCAGACGGCGGAACGTCTGGCGCGCCAGTCGACGGTGCTGGCGCGGCTCGCCCGGGTCGAGCGCGCCGACGGCGACGCCACTGGCGGCGCGGCGCAGGTCGTGGTGGACGAGGCGACCTTCGTGCTGCCGCTGGAGGGCGTCATCGACCTCGATGCGGAGCGCACGCGCCTGACCAAGGCGATCGCCGCGGCGGAGAAGGAGCGTGACGGCCTCGCCGGCCGCCTCGGCAATCCGAGCTTCGTCGAGCGCGCCAAGCCGGAAGCGGTCGAGAAGGCGCGGGCCGACCATGCCGACAAGGCGGCGGAGGCCGAACGGCTGTCGGCGGCGCTGGCGCGACTGGGGTAGCCGGCGCGCTCGGCCGCGGATCGCGCGGGCCGAGATTTCCGACCCTTGCGCTCTGACCGATAGGATGCCGACGTGCCGAAACCGCAGCGCGACCTGACCTCCGGTGCGATCGGCGGCACCTTGCTGGCCTTTGCGCTGCCGACGCTGGGGTCGAACATCCTCCAGTCGCTCAACGGCTCGATCAACGCGATCTGGGTCGGGCGCTTCCTCGGCGAGGGCGCGCTGGCGGCGACGTCGAACGCCAACATCATCATGTTCCTGATGTTCGGCGCGGTGTTCGGCTTCGGCATGGCCGCGACCATCCTCGTCGGGCAGAGCTTCGGCCGCCGCGATGTCGAGGGCGGGCGCCGCGCGTTCGGCGCCGCGATCGGGCTGGTGCTGGCGGGATCGGTCGGGATCGCGATCCTCGGCTGGCTGTTCTCGGCGCAGATCCTGCGCCTGCTCGCCACGCCCGGCGATGCGATGGCGCTGGCGGAGGCGTATCTTCAGGTCATCTTCCTCGGCCTGCCCGCCTCGATGCTGCTCGTGCTCGTCATGATGGGATTGCGTGGCACCGGCGATTCGCTGACGCCCTTGTGGTTCATGGCGCTGAGCGTGCTGCTCGACAGCGGTCTCAACCCGTTGCTGATCGCCGGGATCGGGCCGTTCCCGCGGCTCGGCATTGCCGGCTCGGCCTGGGCGACGCTGATCGCCAACCACCTCGCGCTCGCCGGCCTCGTCGCCTATGTCTATGCGAGGGACCTGCCGATCCGCCTGCGTGGCCACGAGTTCGGCTGGATCCGGCCGGGACGCGAACTCGCGGGCACGATCGTCCGCAAGGGCCTGCCGATGGGTGCGCAGATGCTGGTGATGTCGTCGGCGGGGCTGACGATGGTCGGGCTGGTCAACCGGCAGGGCGTCGACACCGCGGCGGCCTATGCGGTGTCGCAGCAATTGTGGACCTATATCCAGATGCCGGCGCTGGCGATCGGCGCCGCGGTCAGCGCGATGGCGGCGCAGAATATCGGCGCGAACCGCTGGGATCGCGTCGCCAGCATCACCCTCTTCGGCGTGCTCTACAATATCGCGCTGACCGGCGTGATGGTCGCGATGGTCATCCTGTTCGACCGGCAGGTGATGACGCTGTTCGTCCCCGATACCAGCCCGGCGCTGCCGATCGCGCGCCATATCCAGCTGATCGCGAGCTGGAACTTCGTCGTCTTCGGCGTGACGATGGTGCTCTTCTCCACCGTGCGGGCGAACGGCGCGGTGCTGGCGCCGCTGCTGTTCCTGTTCATCTCGATGTATCCTGTCCGCATCGGTTTCGCGCTCGGCGCGCGCGGCTGGCTGGGGGTGGATTCGCTCTGGTGGAGCTTTCCGGTCGGATCGGTGGTCAACCTCGCGATGGCCGGGCTCTACTATCGCTACGGCAACTGGCGGCGCGGCAACCTGGTCGTCGCGCCCGATGCCGAGGAGGCGCACGAGCACAGTCATACGGTGGCGGAGCCGGGCGGGCGGTTGCAGCCGAGCGGCTGAGCGCGGTTGTCCTCGACCTCCTGCCGGGAGAGGATGCGTCCCGTCAGGCCGGGACCATCACCTCGATCACCCCGGCGGCAACCTTCGCGGTGACCGGTGTGTGCGCCAGCACCTCACCGTCGATCGAGATCGGCATCGACGGCCGCGTATCGATCTTGAGCGACTTGCCTGCGAAGGTGACCGTGTCCTGATGCCGCGAATCGTGGCCGAAGAAGCTCGCCGCCCAATTCTTCGCCAGCGTTCGCTTGTAGCGGCCGGTCACCGCCTGCACGACGATCTCGCCCGAATTGATGCTCGCCTCGTCCACCAGCCAGGTGCCGCCGTGATAGGGGCCGTTGCTGATTCGCACCTCGACCACCCGCATCGTCTTCACCGCGTTGCCGTCGTCGACGGTGAGGATGAACGGCTTGAACCGCGCGAACTGCCACGTCGCCCAACCGAGATAGCCGATCCGCCCCAGCACCTTCTTGAGGCCGTGCGGCACCGTCTCGGCGATCTGCGGGCTGATTCCCATCGCGGCGCAATTGGCGAAATAATCGCCATCGATCATGCCGAGGTCGATGCGCTTGGGCCGGCCGGTGCGGATCGCCTCGACCGCGCCCTCGACGTCGAGCGGTAGCCCGAGCGTCCGCGCGAAGCTGTTGGCGGTGCCGAGCGGCAGGACGCCCAGGACGACGCCCTTGCCGACGAGCAGGTCGACGAGGCCGCTGACCGTGCCGTCGCCGCCGCCCAGGATCACCAGTTGCGGCTTTTTCGCCAGCGCGGCGTTGACCGTCCGTTCCAGATCCTCGGGATCCTCGACCGCATGCGCGTCCACCGGGAAGGGCAGGCCCTTCATTGCCGCGCAGGCGCGCTTGAACAGCTTCTGTCCCCGGCGCGACTTGGCGTTGACGATCAGAGCGGCAGACGTGAATTGGGTCATGGGGTTCCGATCGGTTACGCCTGCGCAACGCTTGGCAAGTGCGCTGCGATCCCTCAAAGCCGCCGCACATCTTTAAGTGGATACGTCATGACCGCTGCCTATCCCGCGCTGCGCCTGCGCCGCACCCGCGCCTCCGCCTGGAGCCGCCGGATGCATGCCGAAACCGTGCTGACGCCGGCGGACCTCATCTGGCCGCTGTTCATCGTCGAGGGCGAGGGCGTGGAACAACCGATCGCCAGCCTGCCCGGCGTATCGCGCTGGTCGGTCGACCAGATCGTCGCCCGGGCCAGGGAGGCGCGCGACCTCGGGATCCCGTGCGTCGCGCTATTCCCGTACACACCGGCGCACCTCAGGACCGAGGACGGACGCGAGGCGCTCAATCCCGACAATCTGATGTGCCGGGCGACGCGCGCGATCAAGGATGCGGTGCCGGAGGTCGGCGTGCTGACCGACGTCGCGCTCGACCCCTATACCAGCCACGGCCATGACGGTCTGGTCGATGCGGCGGGCTATGTCGTCAACGACACGACCGCGGACCTGCTGATCCATCAGGCGGTCAACCAGGCGCGCGCGGGCGCCGACGTCATCGCGCCGTCCGACATGATGGACGGCCGCATCGGCATGATCCGCGCCGCGCTGGAAGGCGAGGGCGCGCATAACGTCCAGATCATGAGCTATGCGGCGAAGTACGCGAGCGGCTTCTACGGCCCGTTCCGCGATGCGGTCGGCAGCCGGGGGCTGCTCAAGGGCGACAAGAAGACCTATCAGATGGACGCCGCCAACTCCGAGGAGGCGCTGCGCGAGGTTGCGCTCGATCTGGCCGAAGGCGCGGACAGCGTCATGGTCAAACCGGGGCTGCCCTATCTCGACATCATCCTGCGGGTGAAGCAGCGGTTCGAAGTGCCGGTGTTCGCCTACCAGGTGTCCGGCGAGTACGCGATGCTGGAGGCATCGGTCGCGGCGGGCGCCGGCGAGCGCGACGCGCTGGTGCTCGAAACGCTGATGGCGTTCAAGCGCGCCGGCTGTTCGGGCGTGCTCACCTATCATGCGGCGCATGCGGCGCGACTGCTGAACGCATGATCGCGACCGCGCGCCTGATCCTGCGGCCGTGGCGCGATGCCGATCGCGCGCCGTTCGCCACGATCAACCGCGATCCGGCGGTGACGCGGTGGCTCGGCGGCCCGAAGGACGCTGCGGACAGCGATGCGATGATCGAGCGCCAGCGGGCGATGCAGGCCGATCGGGGCCATTGCTTCTGGGCAGTCGAACGTCGCGACGACAGTCGGCTGATCGGCTTCTGCGGGCTGCGGATCGGCGGTCACGCCGGCACCCCCGTGCATGACGAGCTGGAGATCGGCTGGCGCTTCGCGGCGGATTGCTGGGGGCAGGGCTATGCCCGCGAGGCGGCCGAGGCGTGCATCGCCTGGGGATTTGCCAACACGGATCGTAACCGGATCGTCGCCTGGACCGTTCCCGGCAATGCGCCGTCTTGGGGCCTGATGCTGCGGCTGGGCATGACCCCGCGGCCACAGCTCGATTTCGATCACCCGCAATTCGCCAGCGATCATCCGCTCTGCCGCCATGTCGTCTATGCGATCGACCGCGCCGGATGAGCGCGACGATGTCGACCCGTGCCTGCCGGATCACGTTCGTCGGCACGATCCTGACGGGATCGTTCCTGCTGTTCCTCGTCCAGCCGATGGTCGCGCGGATGGCGTTGCCGCGGCTGGGCGGGGCGCCGGCGGTGTGGAATTCGGCGATGCTGGTCTACCAGACGCTGCTGCTCGGCGGATACGCCTATGCCCATGCGCTGGCGCGGATACGGCCGTGGGTGCAGGCGGCGGTGCATCTCGGCGTGCTGCTGCTCGGCGTGATCTGGTTGCCGATCGGGCTCGCGCTCGGCGACGGGCCGCCGGCGGTGACCCCGGCGCTGTGGGTGCCGTGGCTGTTTGGCGCGTCGATCGGGCCGCTGTTCTTCGCGGTGTCGGCGCAGGCACCCCTGGTGCAACGCTGGTTCAGCATCGCCAGCCGCGGCGGCGATCCCTATGCGCTCTATGCTGCGTCCAACCTCGGCAGTTTCGGCGGGCTGATCGCTTACCCCCTGCTGGTCGAGCCGCTGCTGCCGCTGCGCCAGCAGAGCTGGCTGTGGACCGGCGGCTATGTCCTGCTGATCGCGCTCGTCGCGCTGTGTGCGCTGCGCCTGCCCCGCGCCGCGACCGGCGAAACCGCGCGGCCGACCAGCGTGCCGGCGACGCGCGCCCGGGTGCTGCACTGGATCGCGCTCGCGCTGGTGCCGTCCGGGCTGATGCTGGCGACCTCGACCTATATCACCACCGATATCGTCGCGATGCCGCTGCTGTGGGTGCTGCCGCTCGGCCTGTACCTGCTCAGCTTCACCATCGCTTTCGCCGCCAATCGCGAGATCGCCGACCTGCTGACGCGGATCGCGCCGATCACCATCCTGCTGTTCGGCGGGATCATGATCGGCGGCGTCAGCCAGATGCCGATCGCCAACCTCGGCATCGCGCTCATCCTGCTGTTCATGGTGTCGGTCGCGCTGCACACCCGGATGTACCGGCTGCGGCCCGATCCCGACCGGCTGACCGGATTCTATCTGGCGATGGCGTTCGGCGGTGCGCTGGGTGGGGTGTTCGCAGGGCTGGTCGCACCGGTGGTGTTCGACTGGACCTATGAATATCCGATCCTGATCTTCGCGGCGGGGCTGCTCGTGCCGCAGGTCTATCTGACCGCCGGTATCCGCCGGCTGTGGATGACGCCGTCGCGGCGGCGGAGCGCGCAGGGCGTGATCGTCGCGGTGCTGCTGCTGTTCGCCGGCCTGACCTTTTGGGGGCCGGCGGAGATGTTCGGCGACGGTCATCAGGGGCTGACCTTCATCGCCATCGCGGCGATCGGGATCGTCTCGGTCGGTGCGCGCTGGACCTATGCGCTGATCCTCGCGGTGACGCTGGTGATCTTCGGCGGCTGGCGTGCGGTCGAGCTGTCGCTGGAAACGGGCGCGCGGACGCGGAGCTATTTCGGCGTCTACACCATTCGCGACCGCACCGGCGTACGCGAGCTCGACCATGGCACCACCGTCCATGGCATCCAGTTCACCGGCAATCCGGTGCTCGAACGGCTGCCGACCACCTATTATGCGCCACCGTCGGGCATCGGTCAGGCGATGGGGGCGCTCGACCGGCTGTACGGCCGCGGCGCCCGGGTCGGCGTCGTCGGGCTGGGGACGGGGACGCTCGCCTGCTATGCGCAGCCGGGGCAGCACTGGCGCTTCTACGAGATCGACCCGGCGGTGATCCGCATCGCGCGCGACACCGGCCAGTTCACCTATCTCAAGAACTGCCTGCCCGATCCGGTCATCCGGATCGGCGACGCCCGCCTCAGTATCGAGCGCGATGCCCCCGCGAGCCTCGACCTGCTGACGCTCGACGCCTTTTCGTCCGACGCGATCCCGATGCACCTGATGACCCGGGAGGCGTTCGCGGCCTATGCATGGGTGCTGCAGCCGCGCGGGCTGCTGCTGGTGCATATCTCCAACCGCTTCCTCGATCTGGAGCCGGTCGTGGCGGCGCTCGCCGCGGACGGTGGCTGGCAGGCGACGAAGCTCTACTACCAGCCGCCGAAATATACCGCGGTCGCCTCGGCGAGCCAGTGGATCGCGGTATCGCGCGATCCGGCGACGCTCGCGGCATTGACGGCCGGCGACCCGCAATGGGCGGCGCTGACCCGCCGGGCGGGGCTGGAGGCGTGGACCGACGATTATTCGACGATCCTGCCGCTGCTGAAGTGGAAACCCTAGGCGGCGGGGAGCGCGGCCTGCAGCCGGTCGATCGTCGTGCTTTGCCGCTGCGTCTCGGCGGCGATCCGGTCGTGCAGGGCGGCGAGCGACGGATAGGGGGGCAGGAGCTGCGCGGCGCGGTCGCTGGCGAGTCCGTCGGCATCGGTCAACAGCGACGACGTCTGCGCCCGCCAGTCGTCGAGCTGCGCCAGCGCGGTTTGCGCATCGAGCCATGCATCGCTACCGACCGGCTTGCCGCGCGCGCGTGCACCCGCAGTCTCCGCCTTGGCGGCGTCGGCGGTGAACCCGGTGGTCGTGCCGTCCAGCGACCGGCCAAGCGCGACGATCCGTGCGTCGAGCGCCGGATCGGGCTTGGCTTCGACGATCGGCACCTCGGGTTCGGCGAAGCCAAGTTGCTCGACCGCGCGCGGGGCGAGCGAGGGATAGGCCGTCGTGTCGCGCGTGCACCCGGCGAGCGAGAGGGCGACGAGGGCGAGCGCGGCGGCGGTTTTCATGCATATGCGTCTATGGGAGCCAAGAAAATGACGCAACGCACTTGCGCCTTCCCAAGCGTCTGCTATCAGCGCGCCTCCGATGTGCGCCCGTAGCTCAGCTGGATAGAGCATCAGACTACGAATCTGAGGGTCGGACGTTCGAATCGTTCCGGGCGCACCAGGAATTCCCCCGCTTCAAGCCTTTCGCTTGGCGGGGGTTTTCGTATCCGGCTTACGCGGCGCGCAAGCGGTCCGACGATTTTTGCACGGGCGACGGGGTGGCATCGCCGGTTGGGCACGTTAGACCATCGCCATGATCCGACGCATCCTCTCCTTCTTCGAACCCTTCATCCTGATGCTGCTCGGCACGGTGGTGCTCGCCAGTCTGTTGCCGGCGCGGGGCCAATGGGCGGTGATCGCCGGCTATGCCGCCGACATCGGCATCGTCCTGTTGTTCTTTCTCCACGGCGCCAAGCTGTCGCGCGCGGCGATCTGGGAGGGCGCACGCAACTGGCGGCTGCATGCGGCGGTGTTCGCGACGACCTTCGTCGTCTTTCCGCTGCTCGGCATCGCCTTGTCCAACATGCCGGGGCTGGCCGCGCCGGTCGCGTCTGGGCTGCTGTTCCTGACATTGCTGCCGTCGACCGTGCAATCCTCGATTGCCTTCACCGCCATCGCCCGCGGCAACGTCGCCGCGGCGGTGTGCAGCGCATCCTTCTCCAACCTCATCGGTATCATCCTCACCCCCGCTCTCGTCGCGCTGCTGATGCAAGGGGTCGGCGGGCAGGGGGGCGGCATCTCGCTGTCGGCGGTCGAATCGATCGTGCTGCAACTACTGGTGCCGTTCGTTGCAGGACACCTGCTACGGCCGTGGATCGGCGGTTTCGTGGCACGGCAGAAGACCTTGCTGACCTTCGTCGATCGCGGTTCGATCCTGCTGGTCGTCTACACCGCCTTCGGCGCGGCGGTGGTCGAGGGCCTGTGGTCCCGCGTATCGGGGTTCGACCTCGCGCTCATCTCGATCGTCTGCACGCTGCTGCTCGGGATCGTGCTGGCGATGACGTGGTTTGCCGGGCGCGCGCTCGGCTTCACCCGCGAGGATGCGATCGTGCTGCTGTTCTGCGGGTCGAAGAAGAGCCTCGCTTCGGGCGTGCCGATGGCTGGCGTGCTGTTCCCGGCGGCGCAGGTCGGTGCGGTGCTTCTGCCGGTGATGCTGTTCCACCAGATCCAGCTGATCGCCTGCGCGGTGATCGCCCGCCGCTATGCCGATGCGGCGAGCGTCGCCGAGGGCGAGGCTATCGCGTAGCGGCGATCGCGGCGAGGACCTGTTCCGCCAGCTCGGGGCGGCAGATCAGCAGGTCGGGCAGCAGCGGGTTGGCGCAATTGTAGACAAGCGGGCTGCCGTCGATCCGCGAGGCGTGGAGGCCGGCGGCGAGCGCCACCGCAGCCGGCGCGCAATTGTCCCATTCATACTGGCCGCCGTCGTGCAGGTAGATGTCGGCGCGGCCGTCGACCACCGCCATCGCCTTGACCCCGGCCGATCCCATGCCGACCCGCGTCGTCGCCAGCGCCACCCCGACGCGCTCCACCATGTCGGTCGCGCGGGTGCGGCTCACCACCATCCGCGGCGGCACCGCGCAGGCACGCGTACCGCAGGCAGCATCGGCCGTCGTGTAGATCCGCCCGGTCGTCGGCACCGCGACCGCGCCCACCGCCGGCCGGCCGCCGATCGCCAGCCCGATGTGGACCGCCCAATCGTCCAGCCCCTCGGCATAGTCGCGCGTGCCGTCGAGGGGATCGACGATCCACACCCGTTGCGCCGCGCAGCGGGCGGTGTCGTCGATCGATTCCTCGGACAGGATGAAATCGTCCGGCCGGGCGGCGCGCAGGCGGTCGAGGATCAGCGCGTTCGCCTCGCGGTCGCCAGCGTCGCCCAGCGCCTTGCCCTGCTCGGTGCCGCGGTCGCGGATCGCGAGCAGCAGCGCACCGGCTTCCTGCGCGACGGCACGCGCCAGATCGACGTCGCTCTGCTCAAGGGCGGTCACAGTTCGAAACTCCACACGCCAAGCACATGCTCGACGATCCGTTCGGCCGCAGCTTCGGCGGTTTCGGACCGCGTGTCGATGCGGATCTCGGGCCGCTCCGGCGCTTCATACGGACTGGAGATGCCCGTGAAATGCGCGATCTGGCCGGCGCGTGCCTTGGCATACAGGCCCTTCACGTCGCGCGCCTCCGCCGCCTCGATCGGCGTATCGACGAAGATTTCGACGAATTCGCCCGCGGGCATCAGGCCGCGTACCATGTCGCGCTCGGCACGGAATGGCGAGATGAAGGCAGTCAGTACGATCAGCCCGGCATCGGTCATCAGCCGCGCGACCTCGCCGACGCGGCGGATATTCTCGATCCTGTCGGCGTCGCTGAAACCCAGGTCCCGGTTGAGGCCGTGACGCACGTTGTCGCCGTCGAGCAGGAAGCTGTGCCGGCCGAGCGCGTGCAGCTTCTTTTCGACCAGATTGGCGATCGTCGACTTGCCCGAGCCCGACAGGCCAGTGAACCAGAGCAGGCGGGGCGACTGACCCTTCTGCCGCGCATGCGCCTCCCGCGTGATGTCGACCGATTGCCAATGGACGTTCTGCGCGCGCCGCAGCGCGTGGTGGATCATGCCCGCCGCGACGGTGGCATTGGTCTCGCGGTCGATCAGGATGAAGCCGCCGAGTTCGTGGCTGTCGGCATAGGGCGCGAACACCAGCGGTGCGTCGGTATAGACCTCCGCGACACCGATGTCGTTCAGCGCCAGCGTCTTGGCGGACAGATGCGCCTGCGTGTTGACGTCGACGACATGGCTTGGCGGCTGGACGGTCGCGCCGACCGTGCGCGCGCCGAGCTTCAGCCAATAGCCGCGGCCCGGCACCAGCGCGGTGTCTGCTAGCCAGACGATCGTCGCCTCGAACTGGTTGGCGGCCTCGGGCGGGGCATCGGCGGCCGCGATCACATCGCCGCGCGAACAATCGACCTCGTCGGCAAGCACCAGCGTCACCGCCTCGCCCGCCACGGCGCCATCGCGGTCGCCGTCCAGCGTGACGATCCGCGCGACCGTCGTCGTCCTGCCGGACGGGACGATGCGCACCGTATCGCCGACGCGGACCTGCCCGCCGGCGATCGTGCCGGCGAAACCGCGGAAATCGAGGTCGGGGCGGTTAACCCATTGCACCGGCAGCCGGAACGGCCCCGCCGCGGCGCGATCGGTATCGACCGGGATCGTCTCCAGATGCGGCAGCAGCGCTGGGCCGTCATACCAGGGCATCGCGTCCGACCGCGTCGTAACGTTCGCACCGCTCAGGCCCGACAGCGGGATGGCGGTGAAGGCGGCGATGCCGATGCTGGCGGCGAAATCGGCATAATCGTCGACGATCGCATCGAACGTCGCCTGATCGTGCCCGACCAGATCCATCTTGTTCACCGCCAGCACGATCTGGCGGATGCCGATCAGGTGCGCGAGGAACGAATGGCGCCGCGTCTGCGTCAGCACGCCCTTGCGCGCGTCGATCAGGATCACCGCGCAATCGGCGGTCGAGGCGCCGGTAATCATGTTGCGGGTATATTGTTCGTGGCCGGGGGTATCGGCGACGATGAACTTGCGCCGGTCGGTCGCGAAGAAGCGATAGGCGACGTCGATCGTGATGCCCTGTTCGCGCTCGGCGGCAAGGCCGTCGACCAGCAGCGCGAAGTCGATATTCTGGCCCTGCGTGCCGACGCGGCGGCTGTCCGCTTCCAGCGCGGCAAGCTGGTCCTCGAAGATCGTCTTCGAATCGTACAGCAGGCGGCCGATCAGCGTCGACTTGCCGTCGTCCACCGACCCGCAGGTGATGAAGCGCAGCATCGTCTTGTGTGCATGCGTATCGAGATAGGCGTGGATATCCTCGGCGATCAGCGCATCTGGAGTGTAGGCGGTCATCAGAAATAGCCCTCGCGCTTCTTCTTCTCCATGCTCGCCGCCTGATCGTGATCGATCGCGCGGCCCTGCCGCTCGCTGGTGGTGGTCAGCAGCATCTCCTGGATGATCGCGGGCAGCGTCGCCGCCTCGCTCTCGACCGCGCCGGTGAGCGGGTAGCAGCCGAGCGTGCGGAAGCGGATCGAGCGTTCCACCGGCACCTCGCCCGGATGGAGTCGGAAGCGGTCGTCGTCGACCATCAGCAGCATACCGTCGCGCTCGACCGTCGGCCGTGGCGCGGCGAAGTAAAGCGGGACGATCTCGATCCCCTCGGCAAGGATATATTGCCAGATGTCGAGCTCGGTCCAGTTGGAGATCGGAAAGACGCGGATGCTCTCGCCGCGGTGGATGCGGGCGTTGTAGAGGTTCCACAATTCGGGGCGCTGCGCCTTGGGATCCCAGCTCTGGCTTGCCGAACGGAACGAGAAGATGCGTTCCTTTGCCCGGCTCTTCTCCTCGTCGCGGCGGGCGCCGCCGAAGGCGACGTCATAGCCGCCCGCCTTCAGCGCCTGCTTCAACCCCTCGGTCTTCCACAGGTCGGTGTGGCGGCCGCCATGATCGAACGGGTTGATCCCCGCGGCCACCGCGTCCGGGTTCTTGTGGACGATCAGGTCCATGCCGGCGTCCGCCGCCGCCTTGTCGCGCAGGTCGTACATCGCGCGGAATTTCCACGTCGTATCGACATGGAGCAGCGGGAAGGGCGGCCTGGCGGGAAAGAAGGCCTTCTTGGCGAGGTGCAGCATCACCGCCGAATCCTTGCCGACGGAATAGAGCATCACCGGGCGTTCCGCCTCGGCGACGACTTCGCGCAAAATGTGAATGCTCTCGGCCTCAAGCCGCTGCAAATGGGTCAACCCGGTCATGACGTTGCAGATAAGCACCCCGACGGGGGATGCGACGAACTTATCCTTGGGGGCGCTTCTAGTCTTCCTGCCGCCGCTCGACCGCGTCGAGCAGCACGCCGCCGACCATGAACACCGCGACCGGGCAGCAGGCGAAGAGCAGCCAGCCGCCGACGCCGGGATATTGCTGGAGGTAATGCACGCCGCGTTCCACCGCGCCGAGACCGAGGCCGTAGATGATGAGGAAGGCCTCGAACTTGGTCTTGATGGTGAAGAGGCGCTTGATCCGGGTCCACATACGCAAAAGTTAAGCAAGCTGTGGACCAGTGGCGGAAAACCGCCATTCCCCGGTTACCCGACGTGGTTAACTGTCAGGTAATCCGACAGATCGAGCGCCTCCAGCAGGTGGGCATGCGCCGTCTCGATGGCGCGGACCAGCGCCGGATCGCCGAGGGCGGCCGGATCGATCGTCTCGGGCCACGATTGCCGCACCACCGCGCCGATAGCATCGAGCCGTGCCGCGTCGACGAGGAAGCGCCGATCGATCGTCGCGGGGTCGGCGACGACGCGCAGGCGCAGGCAGGCGGGGCCGCCGCCGTTCGCCATCGACTGGGTGACGTCGACCGTTTCGACCCGACGGATCGGCCCGTTGCCGGCGAGATGCCGTTGCAGCCAGCCCCAGACCGCGGCGTTGGCGCGCGCTTCGGTGGGGACGATCAGCGTCGGTCCGGCCGCGGTCGACACCAGTTGCGCGTTGAACAGATAGGAGGCGATGGCATCGGCGAGGCTGACTGCGCTCGCCGGCACCTCGACGATCTCGACCTCGGGCAGCAGCCGGACGAGGTCGGCATAAAACCCTGCCTTGTCGGCAAAGGCCTGTTCGTGCGCGAACAGCACGCGTTCGTTGGCGACCGCGACGACGTCGTTATGGAACGCGCCCGCGGCGATGGCGTCCGCGGATTGCTGGACGAACAGGGTGCGGGCCGGATCGAGCCGATGCGCGCGGGCGATCGCCTCGCTCGACTGCGGGTGCTGGCGGGCAGGGAACGGCCCGCCGGGAAGGGTGTAGACGAACACCTCCACTCCTGGGGCATCGTGCGAGGCGGCGAGCCGCATGTGGTTGGCCGCCCCCTCGTCACCGAACGGCGCTGGCACCGGGCCGTGGACCGCGAAGGCGTCGTCGGCGAAGGCGGTGCGCAATTGCGCCAGCGTCTCCGGCCATTCGTGGCTGCGGTGCGGCATCGTCATCAGATTGGCGACAGAGAGATGGCAGCGCCCGTCCGCGGTATCCGGCGCAGGCGAGACGGTCGCGGCATTCGCCGCCCACATCGCCGAGGCCGACATCGCCTGCGCTCGCAGCAACGGCGGTGCCTCGGCGTGCGTCGTGGCGAGCGCCGCGAGCCAGCGATGGTCGGGCCGGCGGTGCGGCAAGAGGATCCCCTGCACCAGCCCGAGCGCCAGATTGGCCCGCATCTTGTCGAGCCCCTGCAGCGCCGCGGCGCGCGGCTGCGACACACGGCCGGCATGCGCGGTCGCAGCCAGATTGCCCGCCGACAGGCCGGCATAGTTGTGACTCGGCCCGACGATCCCGTCGAAATTGATCTCGGTCAGCATGGCCGTCACCAGCGCGGCACGTGGAGGACGACGTCGTCCTCGGCCACCGCCAGCGTGTCGGCGCAGCCGCGCGAGAGGACGATGCCGTCACCTACTTCCCGCACCAGCCCGAAAGCGCAGCGAAAATCGCCGAGCCGCCCCACCGCCACCAGCGATTCGCTGCCGCCGTCGTCATCGATCGCGACGATAGTTTGTTCGCGCGCCTCGGTGATCGACCGCACCTGATCGGTGCGCGCAGTCATCGTCGGGCCGCCATCGAAGATGTCGACATAATGTTCGTAGTGGAACCCCTCATTCTCCAGCATCCGCATCGCTGCGCGGCCGCTGGGGTGGGGCAGGCCGATCGCGGATCGCGCCGCTTCGGACAGCATCGCGGTATAGATCGGGTGCTTGGGCATCAGGTCGGCGATGAACTGGTGGCCGTTGGTCGCATTGAACTGGTCGGCGTCCTGGAAATTCATCCCGAAGAAGCGCCCGGCGAGGCCGTCCCAGAACGGCGATCCCCCCGCCTCGTCGATGATCCCGCGTAATTCGGCGAGGATGCGGTCGGCGAAGCGCGCGCGATGCGCGCGGATAAACAGATAGCGGCTACGCGCCAGCAGCAGGCCGAGCCCGCCAGCACGCTCGCCGGGGTGCAGGAACAGCCCGCCGACTTCGCACGCCCCCTCCAGATCGGTGGTGAGCGCCAGCATCTCGGCGCGAAAGGTGCGCGCCAGCTCCCTGCTGTGCTGGGTCAGCGTGCCGAGGCGATAGGAGTAGAAGGGATGCTGCTGCCCGACCTGCGTGAACAGCTGGCAGGTGCCGCGGACCTCGCCCGTCGCGGCGTTTTCCAGCATCAGCACGAACAGTTCGTCCGTCACCGGCCCGTCGGCACGCGCGAAGGCGGCGCCGCTGCGGTCGAGCTTGGCGGCGAGCGCCTTGCGATCGGGCGGTAGATTGGTGAAGCCACCGCCGGTCAACTTCGCCATTTCGTAGAGGTGCTGGAGGTCGCCGGCACGCGCGGCCCTGATGCGGAATGTCATGGCCGTCCTTTGGCTGCGATGCGGCTGATGGTGAGCGCCGACAGCGTGGCGCGTTCGGCGAGGCTTGCGACGATCATATATTCGTCGGGCGAATGGATCGCGCCGCCGCGCACCCCCATCGTGTCGACTACCGGTACGCCCGCGGCGGCGATATTGTTGCCGTCGCAGACCCCGCCGGTTGCGCGCCAGCCGATGGCAAGGCCGAGGTCGGCCCCCGCGTCGGCGACCAGCCCGAACAATCGCTCCGCGCCGGCGTCGATCGGTTTGGGCGGGCGGTTGAAGCCGCCATGAACGGTGATGGCGACGTCGTGCGCGGCGGCGATCGCGGCGACGGCGTCGTCGATCGCCGCCCGCGCCTGTGCGATCGCGGCGGCGGCGACCGGGCGGAAGTTGATGCGCAGGATCGCCAGATCGGGCACGACATTGTTGGGACCGCCGCCGTCGATCCGTGCCGGATTGACCGCGAGTCCGGGGCCACGCGCATCGGCGAGCCGCACCGCAAGTGCCGCCGCGGCGACGATCGCGTTGCGGCCGTCGTCGGGGTTGCGCCCGGCATGCGCGCTGCGGCCACGCACGACGATCGAGAAATTGCCGGTGCCGCCCCGCGCGCCCGCCAGCGTCCCATCGGCGAGCGCGGGTTCGTAGGTGAGCGCCGCCACCTTGCCCGCTGCGGCGCGTGCGAGCAGCCCGGCGGACGACAGCGAACCGGTCTCCTCGTCGGCATTGATGACGACCTCATAGCCCAACTGCTTGGCGGCCGGCGACGCCTCGATCGCGGTCAGCGCCGCCAGCATCACCGCGAGGCCGCCCTTCATGTCGGCGGTGCCGGGTCCGTTGATCGTGCCGTCGTCGCGGGTGGTCAGCGTTTGGAACGGGTGATCGACGGGGTAGACCGTGTCCATATGGCCAGTGAACAGCATTTGCACTGGCGCCTGCGGTCGCACCGCCAGATGCAGGTGGCGGCCGTGCTCCAGCGTCGTGACGCTGCCGTCCGCACCCACCGCCGGCACCGGTTCCGCCTCGACCAGAGTGATCGTGCCGGGCAGGGGGGAGAAGGCGTCGCCGAGCAGGGTCGCCATCCGCGCGACACCGGCAAGGTTGCGCGTGCCGCTGTTCACCGCTGCCCAGGTTTCGACCTTACGCAGCATCGCCGCCTGGTCGATGCGGTCGACGAGCGCGCATTCGTTCGTGGGTAATCCTCTCATTGCGCCGATGCTAGACGAAGCAGCGGGCAGGGGGAACCGCCAGTCCCTAGAAGCTGTAGACCAGCGAGGCACGACTGGTGGTGTCGGTCGACACCGATCCCGCCGGCGGCATGCTTTCATACTGGACGTTGTAGGACAGCGCTGCAGAGAGCGGCCCGATCAGCTTGGCGTTGACCGCGGTGGTGCCGCTGAGCGTCGAGTTCGAGCTCTGCACATAGGCCGCGGCATTCTGCGTCACCGACAGGCCGGGCAGCAGCTTCCAATTGAACGCCAGCGTGCCGCGTGCGGCGACGTTGCTCTGTTCGGTCTGGTCGGTGAAGGCGGTCTGGCGGAAGGCGGGGCCGAGTTCGACGTCTAGGCGGATCGCCGGCGACTTGATCGCGCTATAGCCGACCCCTGCCGATGCCGAGTAACGGTTGAAATAGCCGAGGAACCGGTCCGCCTCATATTGCGCCGCCCCATAGACGTAGAGACGGTCGTCGATCTTGTAATTGGGTTCGTAGCTGGCGAGGTAATGTTCGCGCGTCGTGATGTTGGCGTTTTCCTGATAATCCGCCTGCGCATGGAATTTGTGGCGCCATTGCAGACCCTCGCGCGTCAGGTCGAGCACCGCCGAGCCGCCCTTGCTGTCGGTATTGCCGGTGGTGATGTATCCGCCCAGTTCGGCGCGACCGCTCCACAGGTCGAACATGCTCGCCTGCCGGATCGTCGTCTGCCGCGCCTGCGCCCGGTCGTTACGCCATTTCTGTGCGATGGCGAGCACCGCATCGGCGCTCGCCGGGTCGGCGAGGCGCGCGTATTTCACCACTACCGAGACGTCGCCGTCGTTGCCACTGTCGATCGCGGCGTCGAGCATGGAACGGATCGCCGCGGGGATCGGCACCCGGCTCTCGTCGGGCGCGTCGTCGGCGGCAGCGGCAACCGACGGGAACGAGGCCAGCAGGACGGCGATCAGGGGGAGGAGAGCACGCACACCCAAGGCTCTACCGCGTGCGGTTACTCAGGAAACCCCAAAACGTCTCAGGTCGTTTCGTCTGCGGCGAGATGAGGCGCGAATGCGGCGAGCACGTCCTCGTACAGGGCACGCTTGAACGGCACGATCATCGCCGGCAGGTCGGCCGGATCGCTCCATCGCCATGCGCGGAATTCCCGATGCGCGGTGTCGATATCCACGTCGCTGTCCTCGCCGAGGAAGCGGAACAGGAACCAGCGCTGGCGCTGGCCGCGCCATCTGCCCTTCCATACCTTGCCGATCATATCCTCGGGCAGGTCGTAGAACAATTCGTCGGGGGCCTCGGCGATCAATTCGACATGATCGGGCGCGACGCCGGTTTCCTCGCCCAGTTCGCGGATCGCGGCGGTATAGGCGTCTTCGCCGGGATCGATCCCCCCCTGTGGCATCTGCCAGGCCTCCAGCGTCGAATCGATCCGCTGGCCGACGAACACCTGACCCGCGCGGTTGACCAGCATGACGCCTGCGCAGGGGCGATAGGGCAGGTCGCTCATGCCCCCGCCGCCTGCGCCATAACGCGCGCGCCCTCAGCCTCTCCGATCGCGTCCTTCAGCGCGGCCAGATAGGCGGCGACGTCGCCCGCACTGGAGGGGATTGCCTTGCGCAGGGTGACGAAGCCATGGACGTTGCCCACGGCCTCGCGGAACGTCACCGGCACGCCGGCCTGCACCAGTGCGGCGGCGTAGGCGCGTCCCTGATCGCGGATCGGATCGAGGCTGGCGGTGACGATCACCGCGGGGGGCAGCCCCTCCAGCCGGCCGATCAGCGGCGATCCGCGGCTGTTCGCCACATCGGCGGCATAAGCGTCCGAGAACCACAGCATCGTGTCGCGGGTGAGCAGGAAGCCGTCGGCGAACTCGTCGAACGAGGGATAGGGTTTCGACGTGTCGGCGGCGGGATAGATCGGCGCCTGTACGATCACCGGCACCGCGGCGGGCTGGTCGCGCAGGTCCATCGCTGCGACGATCGTCAGCGTGCCGCCGGCGCTGTCGCCGCACAGCACCAGCCCGGTAACGCTGCGGCCGAGCTCTGCGGGGCTGTCCGCCACCCAGCGCGCCGCCGCCTCGCAATCGTCTGGCGCCGCAGGCCAGCGATCCTCCGGGGCGAGCCGATAGTCGACCGAGACGACGGGCAGGTCGAGCACGCGCGCCATCTCCGCGCAGAGGCTCGCATGCGTGTCGATATTGCCGATGACGAAGCCGCCGCCGTGATAGAAGACCATCGCCGGTCCCGGCTCGCGACGCTCGCGCGCGTCGAACAGGCGGGCGGGGATCACGCCGGCGGGGCCGGGGATCGACAGGTCGCGGATCACCGCCAGATCGCCCAGCGGCACATCGGCGACGTCTTTCATCGCATGATACACCTGCCGCGCCGCCTCCGGCGTCATCTGATGCGTGCGCGGCCCGGGCATCGCATTGAGATAGTCGAGAAATCCGCGGACGTCGGGGCGGACGTAGGGCGTATCGGTCATGCGGTTCTCTCTCCAGTGGCGCTTGGGTGGCGCCGGTTGCGACCCTAATTAGGTGGCGTGATCGCGATCGTCCATCATCCCGCCTATGTCGCGCCCGCCCCGGCACGCTCCACCTATCGCTGGAACAAGAACGGCCTGATCCGCGACCTTTTGATCGCACAGGGCGACCGGGTGGCGTGGCATACATCCGAACCGATGCCAGCGGCGTGGCTGGAGGCGGTGCACGACGCCGATTACGTCGCCGAGGTGCTGGAGGCGCGCGTGCCTGCGCCCAAGACGCGGCGGATCGGCTTTCCGGTGACGCCGGAGGTGGCGGCGCGCGCGCAGGCGGTGCCGGGAGGGACGTGGCTGGCGGCGCGGCTGGCGCTGGAGCATGGTTTCGCCGCGAACACCGCGGGCGGCAGCCACCATGCGCTCAGCGACACCGGCGCGGGCTATTGCGTCTTCAACGACCTCGCCGTCGCGGCCGTGCGCCTGATCGAGGAGGGGACGGTCGATCGGCTGGTGGTGGTCGATTGCGACGTCCATCAGGGTGACGGCACCGCCGCGCTGCTCGCCGGCCGGCCGGGAATCGCGACCTATTCGATCCATGCCGAAAAGAACTTTCCGGCGCGGAAGGCGCATTCGACGCTGGACGTGCCGCTGGCGGACGGGCTGGGCGACGACGCCTATTGCGCGGTGCTGGCCGAGACGCTTGCACCGTTCCTTACCGAGCACCGGCCGCAGCTGATCCTGTATCAGGCGGGGGTCGATCCCTTTGCCGGCGACCGGCTCGGACGGCTGTCGCTGAGCCTCGACGGGCTGGCCCGGCGCGAACGGCTGATCGCGCGGCTGGCCGCGGGGGTGCCGCTCGCGAGCACGGTCGGCGGCGGCTATGGCGACGATGCGCTGGAGATCGCGCATCGCCATGTCGCCGCGATCCTGACGCTGGGCGAAGCGTTCGCGGCCGCACGGGCGCGCTGACGCGGGCGCGCTTGGCCCTTCCCCAATCCGCCAAGCTGCGGCATGAGCGCGCCCGACATGCCCCGGGACACAGTACAGCAACGCGCGCTCGCCCCCGTCTTCCACCGCTTCCTCGACCGGATCGACGCCGGGCTGGCGACCGGGGGGATCGAGGCGCGCCTGCCCGACGGCACCCACCGTCTGCTCGGCGGGCGGAAACCCGGGCCGGTGCCGATCGTCACGCTGCATCGCTGGCGTGCGCTGGTCAGGCTGGCAACCGGCGGGTCGGTCGGCTGGTATCGCGCCTGGGCCGCCGGTGACTGGTCGAGCCCTGACCCGGTGCCGCTGTTCGACCTGTTCATGCGCAACCGCGTCGCGCTTGCCGGGACCGCGCGGGCGGGCGGGCTGTCGAAACTGCTGCTGCGCGGCTGGCATGCGCTGCGCCGCAACGACCGCGACGGATCGCGCCGCAACATCGCCGAGCATTACGACCTGGGCAACGATTTCTACCGCGCATGGCTGGACCCGAGCCTGACCTATTCGAGCGGGATCTTCGAGTCCTGCGATACGCTCGCCACGGCGCAGGCGCGCAAGCTCGCCGCGGTCCTCGACCGGACCGGGACGGAGCCGGGCGACACGATCCTGGAGATCGGCTGCGGCTGGGGCTCGTTCGCCGCCGCGGCATCGGCGGGGGGGCGCAAGGTCCATGCGCTGACGCTGTCGACCGAGCAGAAGGCGGCGGTCGACGCCATGGCGCTGCCCGGCGTCACGGTGGCGCTGACCGATTATCGCGACGTCGCCGGGACGTTCGATGCGATCGCGAGCATCGAGATGGTCGAGGCGGTCGGCCAGGCCTATTGGCCGGTCTATTGCGACACGCTGGCGCGGCTGCTGAAGCCCGGCGGGCGTGCCGCGATCCAATATATCAGCATCGCCGACGACGTCTTCGAACGCTATGCACAGGGCGTCGACTTCATCCAGCGCTACGTCTTTCCGGGCGGCATGCTGCTGTCCGAGAGCCGGTTCCGTGCCTTGTGCGAGGCAAGCGGGCTGGCATGGACCGACCATCACAGCTTCGGCCTCGATTATGCGCAGACGTTGCGTCATTGGCGCGAGCGCTTCGACAATGCCGACAAGGCCGGGCAATTGCCCGCGCGGCTGGATGCGCGGTTCCGCGATCTGTGGCGCTATTACCTGATGTATTGCGAAGGGGGTTTTCGCGGTCGCGGTATCGACGTCGCGCAGGTGACGTTGGTCCGGCAGGGCTGAGCCGCCGGACCCGCGCCGTCAGCCCACCCGCTCGCGATGTCCGGCGCTGAACCCGGCGATCGCCAGCGCGACGATCCGCTCCGCGACCGTCTCGGGCGGCTTGACCGACGCCGGGTCCTCGCCCGGATAGGCACGCGCGCGCATCTTGGTCCGCGTCGCGCCCGGATCGAGGATCGCGGTGCGGATGCCGCTGATGTCGCTCGTCTCGTCGCCATAGGCACCGAGGATCGTCTCGAACGCCGCCTTGGAGGCGCCATAGGCACCCCAATAGGCGCGCGCGTTGCGGCCGACGCTGGAGGTGACGCCGATCACCTTCGCCGCCGGGGCCTTGCGCAGCATCGCGTCAAACGCCTGGATCATCGCGACCTGCGCGCTGACGTTGAGCGTCAGCACCTGCGCCAGCTCCTTGGGGTCGATCGCCGGCACCGCGGCGAGGCTGCCGAGCATGCCGGCGTTGAGCACCAGCACGTCGAGCGCCTGCCAGCGTTCGCCGACCGCCGAGGCCAGCCGCGCGATGCTGTCGGTCTGCGTCAGGTCGAGCGGCGCGATCGTCGCCGATCCGCCGGCGTCGAAGATCGTCTCCTCGACCGCCTCCAGATCCTTGGCGGTGCGGGCGGTGAGCACGACATGCGCGCCCGCCGCGCCCAGAGCGATGGCGGTGGCGGCGCCGATGCCGCGGCTCGCGCCGGTCACCAGCGCGAGTTGGTTTGCAAGAGGCTTGGTCATCGGTTGTGCGTCAGTTGACCCGCTCGGCGAGCATCGCGAACTGGTCGACGGTGACGCTGTCGTCCTGGTCGGTCAGCGAGGTCGGATAGTCGCCGGTGAAGCAGGCGTCGCAATATTTCGGCCGGATGTCCGCGCGCTTCGCCTCGCCCAGCGCCTTGTACAGGCCGTCGATCGAGACGAACGACAGGCTGTCGGCGTGAATGAAGTCGGTCATGCCGCCGACGTCGTGCTTGGCGGCGAGCAGCTTGGCGCGTTCGGGCGTGTCGACGCCGTAGAAGCAGCTGTGCCGGGTCGGCGGGCTGGCGATGCGCATATGCACCTCGGCCGCACCGGCATCGCGCATCATCTGCACGATCTTGAGGCTGGTGGTGCCCCGCACGATCGAATCGTCGACCAGCACGACCCGCTTGCCCTTGATGAGCGCGCGGTTGGCATTGTGCTTCAGCTTGACGCCCAGATGACGGACCTTGTCGCCCGGCTGAATGAAGGTGCGGCCGACGTAATGCGAGCGGATGATGCCGAGTTCGAACGGAATGCCCGATTGCTGGGCGTAGCCGATCGCGGCGGGGACGCCCGAATCGGGCACCGGGATGACGAGGTCGGCCTCGACCGGCGATTCGATCGCGAGCTGCGCGCCGATTTCCTTGCGGACGGTATAGACCGACTGGTCGCCCGCGATCGAATCGGGGCGGCTGAAATAGACCCATTCGAAGATGCACGGCCGCGGCGCCATCGGCGCGAACGGGCGAATCGAGCGGACTTCCCCGTTCTGGACGATGACCAGCTCGCCCGGTTCGACCTGCCGTTCGAAGGTCGCGCCGCAGACATCGAGCGCCACGGTTTCGGAGGCGAAGATCACCGCGCCGTCCAGCCTGCCCATCACCAGCGGCCGGATGCCGAGCGGATCGCGGCAGGCGATCATGCCTTCGGGCGTCATCACGACGAGGCTGTAGGCACCCTCGATCTGCTTCAGCGCATCGATGAAACGGTCGAGCAGCGTGCGATAGTTGGACGTCGCGACGAGGTGGATGATCGTCTCGGTATCGCTGGTCGACTGGAAGATCGAACCGCGCCGGATCAGCTCGCGACGCAGCTTCATCGCGTTGGAAATGTTGCCGTTATGCGCGACTGCAAAGCCGCCGCTGGCCAGTTCGGCATAGAGCGGCTGGACGTTGCGCAGCGCGGTTTCGCCGGTGGTCGAATAGCGGACGTGGCCGACCGCCGATTCGCCCGGCAGCGCGCGGATCACGTCGTCACGATCGAAATTGCCGGCGACATGCCCCATCGCGCGATGGGTGTGGAAATGATGGCCGTCGAAGCTGCTGATGCCGGCGGCCTCCTGCCCCCGGTGCTGCAGGGCGTGCAGGCCGAGCGCGACGAGGGCCGCAGCGCTGTCGCTGCCGGATACGCCGAACACGCCGCACTCCTCGTGCAGTTTGTCGTCGTCGAAGGGATGTGTGGTCAGCATGGTGGCGGGGGCTCACTTCGTGCGGGTGGCCATATAGAAACGCATTCCGCGTTTGTCGCCTGCTTGTAACACGGAAAAACGAACCGTTTTGCGATTGCCGCGTTCTGGGCGCCGACGAGGAGAGGTCGCATGGCGAAGGATCACGGCGCGCAGATCAAGGACGACGCGCTTTACGACGAACTGCGCAAACAGGGGGCATCGAAGGAAAAGGCGGCGCGGATCGCCAATGCGAAGGCAAACGGCCCGCTCGCCCATCGCGGCGACCGGCTCGAGGAGCGGACCAAGGCCGAGCTGTTGAAGGAGGCGCGCGACATCGGGATCGCGGGGCGATCGACGATGGACAAGGCGGCGCTGGCGAAGGCTATCCGTGGTCATCGGTGACGGTCCGCCGCCCGGTCATCGATAGGCTTCATCCGCTTCGGACCTCCCTCTCCTTTCGTGGGGAGGGGGAGGCCAGTTACGCGGTAACGACGCCTATTTGGCCGGCGGGGTCGGTGCTGGAGCGGGGGCCGGCTCCGTCTTGCGTCGCACGCCGCCGAGCACCTCCGTGTCCCGCGCCGCGGGCGGTGCGGTCAGCAGCACCTGCTGCTTCATGCACTCGCGCCGGTCGACACGCTTCGCCTGCGCGCAATTCCACAGCATCTTGTCGATCCCCGCGTCGCGGTCGCGATAATAACTAAACGTCATCGTCGCGACCTGTTCGGCGGAGAGCGGCAGGCTGGTCGGCGTCGCCGCGGCATCGGACCAGGCGGAGAATTTGCAGACCTTGCGCGACGCGCAGGCATGGGTGGCGATCAGCGGATAGATGCCGGGCAGCGCGTTGGCGGGCAGGGTGACGAGCAGGCTGTCCGGGTCCGCCGCGCCGCCGGTGACCGGTGCCGCTTCGGGCGGGGCAGGCTCACCGTCGAGCAGGCCGAGCGCGGCCGATGCCTCGAACAGCGCCGCATCGGCATCCGCCATCGCGACCGCGGTCTTGTGCGCGTCCGACAGCGGCGCGAGCTGCGCGATCACCGGCTCGGACGAGCTGACCGTGCGGTTGAACGCCGGCGGGGTGCCCCACCAGCCGGTCCAGCGGAAGAACAGATGGCTGTGCACCGCGACGACCTTGTCGAGGCTCGCCTGCCAATAGGGCACGACCCAATCGGTATGGTAATGCGTCGCATAGCCGACCGGACGGTAGACCGAACCGTTGAGCGCTAGTGTCGCGACGTCGCGCGCGCGGCGCCAGGCGTCGCCGGTGGGCGTCCAGCGGGTCAGCGCATGGTCGCAGCTGAAGCTGAACTGACAGCCCGTGCTGCGTTCCTCGCCCTCGAAGATCACGCCGCAGACGGTCTTGGGAAAGGCGGGGTGGCGCAACCGGTTGAGCACGACCTGCGCGACCGCGCGTTCACCCTCGCTGTCGTCGCCCGCTTCATACAACACGCCCGCCGCCATGCAGTCGAGCGCGCGGGCACGATCCTCCTCGCTGCCGGCGAAGCGGAACGGCCGCGCCGGCGGGTTGGGCAGGGTCGAGAACGGCACGCCGGCGTTGAACGCCTTGGCATCCTCCGGCGACAGGTCGACGAATTCCACCGGCTCGACCGGCGGCAGCTCGGCCGCCGGGACGACGCGGCGCGGCAGGACGAGGCGCTTGTGCGCCGGGACGGGCATCGCGGGCGGATGGGTGACGATCAGCGCCGGAACGGCGACCGCCACGAGGGCCGTCGCCGTCAGCACGGCACGCAGCCACATCGGACTGCGCGCTTCGGGGGAGATGCTCACTGTTCGGGCAGGAAGTCCGGGACCGACAGATAGCGTTCGCCGGTGTCGTAGTTGAAGCCGAGCACACGGACGCCGTCGGGCAGGTCGGGCAGCTTCTGCAAGATCGCCGCCAGCGTCGCGCCGGACGAGATGCCGACCAGCATGCCCTCTTCCGCCGCGGAACGGCGCGCCATGTCCTTGGCAACTGCGGCGTCGACCTCGATCACGCCGTCGAGAGCCTGGGTGTGGAGGTTGCGCGGGATGAAGCCGGCGCCGATGCCCTGGATCGGGTGCGGGCCGGGCTGGCCGCCGGCGATGACGGGCGAGGCGGCGGGTTCGACCGCGAAGACCTTGAGGTCCGGCCAGTGCTTCTTCAGCGCCTCGGCGACGCCGGTGATATGGCCGCCGGTGCCGACACCGGTGATGATGACGTCGATCGGCGTGTCGCGGAAGTCGTTGAGGATCTCCTGCGCCGTCGTCCGGACATGCACGTCGATGTTCGCGCCATTCTCGAACTGCTGCGGCATCCATGCGCCGGGCGTCTGGTGAACCAGCTCGAGCGCACGCTCGATCGCGCCCTTCATGCCCTTCTCCCGCGGCGTCAGATCGAAGGTCGCGCCATAGGCCAGCATCAGCCGGCGGCGTTCCAGCGACATCGATTCGGGCATGACGAGGACGAGCTTGTAGCCCTTGACCGCGGCGACCATCGCGAGGCCGACGCCGGTGTTGCCGCTGGTCGGTTCGATGATCGTGCCGCCGGGTTTGAGGTCGCCGTTCGCCTCCGCCGCCTCGATCATCGCCAGCGCGATGCGATCCTTGATCGAGCCGCCGGGGTTGGAGCGTTCGGATTTGATCCACACTTCGGAATCGGGAAACAGCTTGGACACGCGGACGTGCGGCGTGTTGCCGATCGTTTCCAGGATGGTTCTGGCCTTCATGGCTTGGCTTCTCCGTGTTGGGGTTCGACCTGTAACATGTCGGGGGGATCGAAGGTCCGCGCCCGTTTGAGCTCGGGGAACAGACGCGCCCATAGCAGGGTGACGCAGATCGCCGCCACGCCGCCGAACGCGACCGCGCCGACCGGACCGAGCAGCGAGGCGAGCAGGCCGCTTTCCGCCTCGCCGAGCTCGTTCGAGGCCGAGATGGTCAGCTGCGACACCGCGCTGACCCGGCCGCGCATCGCGTCGGGGGTATGGAGCTGGATCAGCGACTGGCGGACGTAGACCGACACCATGTCCGCGCCGCCCGCGACGATCAGCGCCGCGACGCTAAGCGGGAAGGACGTCGACACGCCGAAGGTCAGGATCGCCAGCGCGAAGACGATCACCGCGACCAGCATCTTGACGCCGACGTTGGAATTCATCGGCCGGAACGAGAACCACACCGCGGTTACCGCCGCGCCGATGCCCATGCCGGCGGCGAGCAGCCCCAGCCCCTGCGCGCCGACATGCAGGATGTCGCGGGCGTAGATCGGCAGCAGCGCGGTCGCGCCCGCCAGCAGCACGACGAACAGGTCGAGCGTGATCGCCGCCAGCACCAGCCGGTTGTTGGCGACATAATGGAAGCCGTCGAGGATGCGGGCGAGCGGCCGGCGATCCTTCTGCGCCGGCGGCTGCGGCACCGGGCCGATCGTGAACATCGTGACGAGCGCGAGGACGAACAGGCCGGTGATCGTGGCATAGGCGACGTCGGGGTGGATCGCGTAGAGCAGGCCGCCGACGCTTGGCCCGGCGATCGATCCGACCTGCCACGCGATCGAGGAGATCGCGATCGCGGTCGGCAGGCTCTCGCGCGGCACCAGATTGGGGGCGAGCGCCGAATAGGCGGGGCCCGTGAAGGCGCGGGCGATGCCGATCAGCACCGCCGCCCCGAACAGGAAGGGCAGCGAAAGGTCGCCGAGATAGGTCAGCACGCCGAGCATCGCCGCGACAAGCCCGATCAGCGCCGTCGTCGCACGGACGATCCAGCGCCGGTCGACGCTATCCGCGACCAGTCCGGTGATCGGGGTCAGCAGGAACAGCGGCACGAACTGCGCCGCGCCGATCATCCCCAGCATGAAGGCCGATCCGCGCACGTCCATCGTCTCGCGCGCCAGGCCATAGACCTGCCAGCCGATGACGATAGCGAGCGCGGTCTGCGCAATCGTGCCGGACAGCCGCGACAGCCAGTAGCTGCGGAAATTGGCGATACGGAACGGATGGGTGGCCATGTCGCGCGAAGCTTTGGCGCGGGAGCGGGGGAAGGGCAACATAGTTGGTCTATCCATGGCCGATGATCCGTGCGGTTCCGCCGCGGACGTGTCCCGCCCGGAAACGCTACGTCACAGCCAACGTGCGCCAGGGAATTGATGTTCTGGCGGAACCCGGCCTATAGGCTGCGTCACATCCCCAGGACCGTTGAGGTATTACGTGGCCAAATCGCCTGCTCCTCCCGCCGTACCGCTCAGCAATCGCGAGCGTCCCGCCGATCCCAAGCCGTTCGAGGCGACCAAGGAGCAGTTGCTCGACTTCTACAAGCACATGCTCCTCATCCGCCGTTTCGAGGAGAAGGCGGGCCAATTGTACGGGCTCGGTTTCATTGGCGGCTTCTGCCACCTCTATATCGGCCAGGAAGCGGTCGCGGTCGGCCTGCAGTCGGCGCTGGACGGCGACAAGGATTCGGTCATCACCGGATATCGCGACCATGGCCACATGCTCGCCTATGGCATCGATCCCAAGGTCATCATGGCCGAACTGACCGGCCGGGCCGCGGGCATCAGCCGCGGCAAGGGCGGGTCGATGCACATGTTCTCGACCGAACATAAGTTCTACGGCGGCCACGGCATCGTCGGCGCGCAGGTCAGCCTCGGCACCGGCCTCGCCTTCGGTCACAAGTACAGCAACGACGGCGGCGTCTGCCTCGCCTATTTCGGCGATGGCGCGGCCAACCAGGGCCAGGTCTACGAGAGCTTCAACATGGCGGAGCTGTGGAAGCTCCCGATCATCTTCGTGATCGAGAACAACCAGTACGCCATGGGCACCTCGGTCAATCGCGCCTCGGCCGAGGACCAGCTGTATCGCCGCGGCGAAAGCTTCCGCATCCCCGGCATCCAGGTCGACGGCATGGACGTGCTCGCCTGCCGCGGTGCCGCCGAGGAGGCGCTCGCCTGGGTCCGCGCCGGCAAGGGGCCGGTCATCCTCGAGATGAAGACCTATCGCTATCGCGGCCATTCCATGTCCGACCCCGCCAAGTACCGCAGCCGCGAAGAGGTGCAGGGGGTTCGCGACAAGTCCGACCCGATCGAGCACGTCAAGAAGCTGCTGGAAGCCGAGGGCGTCACCGAGGCCGATCTCAAGTCCATCGAACAGGAAATTCGCAAAACCGTGAACGAAGCCGCCGATTTCGCCGAAGGCACGCCCGAGCCAGACGAGGCCGAGCTGTATACCGACGTGCTGGTGGAGAGCTACTGAGATGGCGATCGAGATCAAGATGCCCGCGCTGTCCCCCACCATGGAGGAAGGCACGCTCGCCAAGTGGCTCGTGAAGGAAGGCGATACCGTCAAGTCCGGCGACATCATGGCCGAGATCGAGACGGACAAGGCGACGATGGAGTTCGAAGCCGTCGATGAAGGCACGATCGGCAAGATCGTCATCGCCGAGGGCACCGACAACGTGAAGGTCGGCGACGTCATCGCCGTGCTGATCGAGGAGGGCGAAAGCGCCGATGCCGCGACGTCGGCACCGGCGGCGACCAAGGACGACAGCCCGAAGTCGGACGCCAAGGCGGACGAGCAGAAGCCCACCGATGCGGTCGAGGATTCGGCGCATCCGGCGCAGGAGAAGGTCGAGACCGGTGCGCGCCAGCTGTTCGACGCCGCGAAGAACGACGGCGTCCAGGACCCGGCGATCCCCGAGGGCACCGAGATGGTGAAGACTACCGTTCGCGAAGCGCTGCGCGATGCGATGGCGGAGGAGATGCGCAAGGACGACCGCGTCTTCGTGATGGGCGAGGAAGTCGCGCAGTATCAGGGCGCCTACAAGGTGACGCAGGGGCTGCTCGACGAGTTCGGCGACCGCCGCGTGATCGATACGCCGATCACCGAATATGGCTTTGCCGGCGTCGGCACCGGTGCGGCGATGGGCGGCCTGAAGCCGATCATCGAATTCATGACGTTCAACTTCGCCATGCAGGC
>NZ_DBBS01000015.1:0-219 GCF_002292295.1 Sphingomonas sp. UBA978 | reverse complement strand
TATATGTCCGGTGGCCAGATGCGCTGCCCGATCGTGTTCCGCGGTCCCAACGGCGCGGCGAGCCGCGTCGGCGCGCAGCACAGCCAGAACTATGCGCCCTGGTACGCGTCCGTTCCCGGCCTGATCGTGATCGCGCCCTATGACGCAGCCGACGCCAAGGGCCTGCTGAAGGCGGCGATCCGGTCCGAGGACCCGGTCGTCTTCCTCGAGAACGAGCTG
>NZ_DBBS01000021.1:178103-524885 GCF_002292295.1 Sphingomonas sp. UBA978 | reverse complement strand
GTTGCCGCTAGACCGCGATCTCTGAGCGGCTATAGTCCGTCACGTCCTCGTGCTGCAACCCGCCCAGTTGCCGCTAGACCGCGATCTCTGAGCGGCTATAGTTGCTCGAACACCTCGCCGAGGCGTGCGATCGTTGCCGCTAGACCGCGATCTCTGAGCGGCTATAGTGCTGGATATAGACATACGGCTCCAGCCACGAGTTGCCGCTAGACCGCGATCTCTGAGCGGCTATAGTGGTCCTTGGGAGCGCCGTAACGGTCGTAGCGTTGCCGCTAGACCGCGATCTCTGAGCGGCTATAGTTGTCGGCGTCCGTTGGCCGGTATCAGATCAGTTGCCGCTAGACCGCGATCTCTGAGCGGCTATAGTACCACAAGCTCAACAACGAGCGGCGATTGAGTTGCCGCTAGACCGCGATCTCTGAGCGGCTATAGTCGCGTGGCGCGGGCCGGATGGAACGGGCAGTTGCCGCTAGACCGCGATCTCTGAGCGGCTATAGTGCCCCGTAAGTGGAAGGGCGCGCAGAAGCTGTTGCCGCTAGACCGCGATCTCTGAGCGGCTATAGTGCATCAGCCGCTATCGTATTGATCTTCAACACGATAGCGGCCGATCGCCAATCCAAAAAACACCCCGCATCCATCAAAATAGCGCCAGCTGGCCGGGATTCGTCCGCGGCCTGCGGCGGCTCTGCCCCGAGAAGCGGACGATATTCTCATACTGCCGGTCGGTGAAACTGAGGATGTGCACCTCGCCCCGATCGGGCAGATGCGATTCCACCCGCCGCATATACGTCTCGAACTGCTCCTTGCCGTTGCAGAAGCGCGCGTAGACGGAGAACTGGCTCTTCTCGAACCCCTCGTCGAGCAGGAATTCGCGAAACTTGGTGGCGGCGCGGGCCTGGTCCTTCGTGGTCACCGGCAGGTCGAACATCACGAAGATCCACATCAGGCGATATCCGCTGAGCTGGATCGCGGTCACGCCGCGATCAATGTATCGAGCCCGGCCAGTTCCAGCGCGGACGGGGGGACGGGCAGCACGATGTCGGCCGCCTGCCCACTCTGGAACGCACGCGCGAGGCTTTGCGCCGCGCGGTTGGCGGCGCCTGCAACCGTGGTCGTCCCATCCGTCCCGGGCAAATCGAGCGCGATCAACCCGGCGAAGGCGTGCTTCGCCGCGGGGGTCAGCGTCGTCACACCCCGCGCCACCAGCCGCACCGCGAGCAGGTCGACCAGCGCCCGGAACGGCTCGATCAGGTCGTCGGCCAGTGCGAATGGGTTCGTACGGTTGGCATGGTGGACGCCGATCGACGGATGCAGCCCGGACGCGACCACCGCCCGTGCGCACAGCGAACGCAGCACCGTATAACCGTAATTGAGGAGGGCATTGACGTCGTCCGCATCGCGATCGCGGCGAAACCCCTCGCCCATCAGCAACGGCCAATACCGCCGCGCCGCCTGCGCCTCGACATTGTCGGGATCGCCCGATCCGACACGCCGCGCGAGAAAGTCGAAGGCGGTCGCGGATACGCCGTTCGCCTCCAGCGCCGCCGCCTGCCAGCGGATCTTGGCGATGACGATCCGTCGCCACAATTGCTTGGACAGCGGCCGCCCCGCCTCCCATTGCGCACGCATCCGGCTGTTCTGCGCGTGATGGCCGTCGAGCGGCAGGCACACCGCCACCGGCGCGTGATTGGAGCCGCACAGCAGCATCACCGCCCCGCGCTGCGCCAGCGCAACGACGACGTTGGTGGACCAGGTGATGCCGTGGGCATTCACGATTATCGCGGCGATATCGTCGAGCGGGATGCGGCCGACCTCGACGCGTTTGTCCGACACGATCAGGAAGCCGCGGTGCGCGGAGAGATGGCGGCCGTCGGTGGCGATATCGACGATCCGCTCCATTCCCCGGCCCGTCAGCCCCGCGACGCGCGTCGGGCGGTGCGTGCCGGGAACCCGGGATCGAGCACGCGGCCGAGCTCGTCGACCCGCACCTGCCGCGCCCGCGCGCTCTTCAGACCGCCGCAGGTCGGCGCGATATATTTGAACGGATCGTCGTCGTTCGACGCGGCATCGCGACGCTTGAGGTCGCCCGCCTGCTGCGGCTCGGCGAGCGTGATCTGCCCGTTCTGCCCGAACTTGACGACGCGCATCAGCCGCCGCGCCTCGCCGTCGCGTTCGATCGCGAGCAGGTCGTTCTGATGCAGGCTGAGCACCTTGCGCGCGGCCGGATGCGGTCGCGGCTGGTCGGCGGACTGGTGCGCGTCGAACATCGACACGACGCTCGACACCGCCTTGCCCTCGCGATCCTTCCAGCTCGTCACCCACTTCCCGTCCGGCAATTCCCACACGTCGTAACGATAGTTGGAATCGCCCTTATAGCCCTTGTAGATATGTCCATTCCGGTCACGGATCGGGATGACGGCAAGCGGTTCGACGACGCGGACGCGGCGAATGCGTCCATAAGGGTGCCAATCGCGGTCTGGGAATTCCGCGAGTGCCCGTTCGAATGCCTTGCCCTCCAGCCCTTCCAGCTGGCGATAGAGCGCGGCGCGCAGGTCCGTGTCGCGGATCCGGTCGAGGTCGGCGAGCTTCTTGAACGAGGCCAGCGGCACCCGGCGGACGACGATGCTGTTGCCCTTGGCGTCCGTCTCCCCGGTCAGGCCGTAAGCGGTGTCGTTGTGCAGCCGCCCGGCGGTCGCGTCCTTGCCCTTCGCGAGCCCGGCCTTGGAGACGGTGCCGTGATCGGTGCGATGGCTGACGGTGATGGCGTTGATCGCATCGCGCAGGTCGTCGCGGAAGCTCGGCCACGGCAGCGGCACCTCGATCCTCTCGCGGCCCTCGGCACCCAATTGCCCCGACACGCGGGACATTTCGTTGAGCAGCCCGCGGTCGACGATCGCGACCACCGCGGCGTCGATCGCATGGTGGCGATGATCGCGCCGGTTCTTGGCCTGATCCGCACCGCCCGCATAATTGTGGTCGGGCAGCAGGTCGTTGAGGCCGAGCTTGCGCCGCACCATTTCGGTCAGCCGACCCGGCGATACCCAGACATGGCCACTCCCCTCGCCCTTGCCCGGATAGAGCGTCGCCAGATATTCGCGCGACAGCCGCGCCAGATATTGCGTGTCGACCAGATGCCGGGCCTGAAAGCCGCTGGCGTCCGCGAACTTCTCCATCGCGTCCGGTTCAAACCGCCAGCGCTTGTTGCGCGGCAGTTGCGCCGCGCGGGCGGCTATGGCGTCCCAGCGGTCGGTATGGCCCCATGCCTGATAGGGCGAGCGCTTGCGCTTGTCGCGATTGGCCTCCCGCGTGCAGAGGATCTTGTTGCCGTTGCTGTCGTCCAACGTCGCGCTGAACGGCAGGATGTGATCGACCTCGACCGCAGCGGAAAACAGCATGTCGATCGAGATCCGCACGCCGCTATAGACGCAGCGCCGGTCGAGGACGTTGTCGGCATTCAGTTCTTCCCACAACTTCAACAATGCGCGATTGCCGCCGGTATCGGGCTGGCCGATCGCGATCAGCTTTTCGGAGCGGCGCTCGGAGGCGATGCGGTTGGTGTTGTTCTCGCGATTCTGCCGCTGCTTGTCGTCGTCGGTCAGCTTGAGTTCGCGCGCGAGTTCGATCGCGATCTCCGCCGGCGGACCATAGGCCCGGATCAGGCGGTTGACGACGCGACGCAGCTGGTTGAGCCCGATATGCACGGTCGGGTTGGTCAGGCGGCCGATCCGCATTTCCTCGGGATCGGTGGGATCGCCGGTGCCCGGCATGATATGCCGCTCCAGCGCGACGCCATAATAGGGCAATTGCGGGCGGCCCTGCCCATCCTCGAACACCTCGCCGGTGCGGTGATCGCTGTGATGCCCCAGCCCCGCCTCCGCCACCGCCTCGCTGTAGACGAGCACGCGCCCGTCGCGTTCGCCGTCGCGCAAAGCGTCGATCAGGCGTTCGGTGGCGGTTTGCCCGAAACGGCCATAGCCCTGCGGCCGGGGCGCGTTGGCGATGGCGCGGGCCTGCTCCGGCGTCAGATCGTAGGTCGCCGCAAGCCACTCGCGGAACGTCGCATCCTCGGCATCGCTCTCGACCTGTTCGCGGGCCTCGATCACCGCCCATTGCTCCTCGACCGACAGATGCAGCCAGCGCGTGCCGAAGCGCGTCTTCGCCTGCATGACGGCGGCGACCTCGTCCCCCTTCAGGTCGGGACGGTTCTCGCTCTCCTTGTTGAAACGGGCGTCGGGGTCGAGCTTCAACTCCTTGCGCAGGCTCAGGAAGGTGACCTTCGCCTTGTCCTTGAGCTTGAGGTACAGCCGGTCGCGTTCCTCGCGGGTCAGGCGCTGCGCGACCTCGCCGGGACGGACGATCATCAGCGCGTTGATTTCTTCCAGCAGCCGGCGGCGCTGGAACAAGGGGTGCGCCTTGGGCAGGCGGCGGTCACCGGCGATCAGCGTGCACATGCCGATCTGCGGCGCCTTCAGCGGGCGCTGGTCAAAGACGATCTCGTGCAGGCGCGCATAGACCTGGTCGGTCAGCACGTCGGGATGATGCGGCGCCTGCGCCTGCCAGATTGCGTCGAATTCCTCCGCGATCAGGGCGCGGCCGGGATAGAAGTCGTAGCCGTCGCCCTTCGCGCCCTCGCCGGTTTCGGGGCGCAGGCGGGTGCGGACGCTCGGGATGGCGTTGGCATCGCTCGCCGAGGCGCGGCGTTCGTGCAGCCATTTGCCGTAGGTCCAGCTGCCCGGTTCGGCACCGGCTTTTTCCTCCGCCTCGGCGATAGCCTCGCGGGTGCGATCGATCCCGACCGCGATCTTGCCGGCGTCGTCGTCGGCCTTGCGATCCGCCTTGCGGTTCGATTTGAAGCCGCGACGCTGGTTGAGGTGGAACAGCGCCCGACCGAGTTCGGGCAGGGTCAGCGCCTCGTCCAGCGCGCGGGCCCGCAGCGCATAGGGATCGAGCGCGGCCAGCGCCTTGCGTTCCTCCTCCTCCGCGGGGAACAGGCCGTCCGCGACGAGATATTTGAGCAGCCCGCGCTGGCGCTGCTGGAACCGATCGCGACGCCGTCGCATCGCCCGTGCGTCACGGCGCGCGACGGCGAGGGACTCGCCGGACTTGGCGTCGCGGCCGGCCCCGTTCGCACCCGAGCTGAAGATGCGAGAACCGGCGGCGAGGATCGATACGGGCTTGCCATCGACCGGCGCATCGAGTTCGATCGCCACCCAGCCGAGTGAATTCGCGCCGAGGTCGACGCCAAGGCGCCATGGCCGATTATCCTGTCCCATCGTCTGTAACCCCCGGTGTTCGTTGCCATCGTGCAAGCTGCTCTATCGACGTCAAGCAGGATCTGCGTCCGGATCGAACCGACGTGGAGCAATCGCCACTTGACGACATCTACCGGAGAAGGCATTCCGAGTTCTCAGAGATCGCGGTCTGGCAGTTAACAAGTGTCAATTCGCACCAGATAAGGGCGACGCTGCGGCGTCGCCTTTTTTCGTTTGGGGATTGCCCGGCGGTTCGGCATCGAGATGCAACCGTCCGGTCTTATCTGCCGGTTCGTGCAGCCCATCGGTCACCCACGAATGCAGACAGGGACAGCATGATCGGGTGGCTGTTCCACCCATCCGTCATTGCGAGCGCAGCGAAGCAATCCAGGACGTCCGGGTCCGGCTCTGGATTGCTTCGCTGCGCTCGCAATGACGGGATCCGGCTCGGCGCGAGGCTCGTCGATAGGCGCGACCTCGGGATCGGTCGGGGGCGGCGACCACGCGCGTCGCGCCGGACGCCTGCCGGCGATGCCGCTGCAACATGGTGAAACAAAACCAGCCGCACCGGACATATCGCGGTGATCTGGCTGCGACATGCCTTCCCTCACATCACCGGGAGGAACCCTCATGCCGCATCACGATACAGACAGCCCCCATGCACACGGTTCCCATGCGCACGGCCCCCATGCGCACGGTCATAGCCTCGCCGACGACCTGCCGCTGCTCGAGGCGCAGGTAGCGCGGCGGCGGGCGCTGAAATGGTTCGCGGGCGCCGGTACCGCGGCGCTGGTCGCCGGCTGCGGCGGCAGCGGATCGGAGAGCGGCAGCGTCGCGGTGGTCAGCGGCACCGCCACGGCCACGCCGACCCCGACCGCCACCACGACGGCGACACCCACGCCCACCGCGACAGCGACGGCGACCGGCTGCCTCGTCGATCCGACCGAAACCAACGGCCCCTACCCCGCCGACGGCACCAACACCTCGTCGGGATCGACCAGCAACGCGCTGACCGCGAGCGGGATCGTCCGCAGCGACATCCGGTCGAGTTTCCTCGGCACCAACACGGTCGCCACCGGCGTCACGCTGACGCTGACGCTGACCGTGGTGAACGTCAACGCGAGCTGCGCGCCGCTGGCGGGCTATGCGGTCTACATCTGGTGCTGCGACCGGCAGGGCCGCTATTCGCTCTATACGGTCGCGGCGGAAAGCTATCTGCGCGGTATCCAGGTCACCGACGCCAACGGGCAGGTGACGTTCACGATGATCGTCCCGGGCTGTTACGACGGCCGCTGGCCGCACATCCACTTCGAGGTCTTCTCCAGCCTGTCGACCGCCACCAGCGGCCGCTACGCCTCGCTGGTGTCGCAGCTGGCGATCCCGGCGGCGGTGTGCAGCACGGTCTATGCCGACACCGCGACCTATCCGTCGAGCGCGACCAATTTCGCCCGCGTGTCGCTGTCCAGCGACAATGTGTTCGGCGACAACAGCGCCGCGCAGCTGGCGCAGCAGATCCCGACGCTGACCGGCAGCGTCGCGGCGGGCTATACCGGCAGCGCGCTGATCGGACTGGCGCGCTAAGCCTTGGCGGCGGCGTGCGGGGCGGGCTAAGGCATACGGCATGACGCCGCTGACGCTCTACAACAGCCTGACCCGCAGCCTCGAGCTGTTCCAGCCCGCCGATCCGGCCAACGTGCGCATCTATTCGTGCGGGCCGACGGTCTATCACTACGCCCATCTCGGCAATCTGCGCGCCTATCTGTTCACCGACACGCTGGGGCGGACGCTGACGTGGAAGGGCCATGGCCTCACCCACATCATCAACATCACCGACGTCGGCCACCTGACCAGCGACGCCGATGCCGGCGACGACAAGATGGAGGCGGCGGCGAAGGCGAGCGGCCAGGATATCTGGGCGGTCGCCGACCATTATACGCAGGCGTTCAAGGCGAACCTCAGGGACCTCAACGTCCGCGATCCGGCGCGCTTTCCGCTGGCGACCGACCATGTCGAGGGGATGATCGCGTTCGGCGAGGCGATCGCCGACAAGCATTGCTACCGCTTGCCGGACGGGCTCTATTTCGACACCTCGACGGTGCCCGACTACGGCCGGCTGGCGGGCGTGCGCGACGAGGGGCCGGTCGAGGGGCGGATCCAGACGGTCGAGGGCAAGCGCCACGCCGCCGATTTCGCGATCTGGCGGACGAGCGCGCCGGGCGAGAACCGGCAGATGGAATGGGACAGCCCCTGGGGCCGCGGCGCACCGGGCTGGCACCTCGAATGTTCGGTGATGAGCCGCCAGTATCTTGGGCCCCATTTCGACATCCATACCGGCGGCATCGACCATCGCGAGATCCACCACCCCAACGAGATCGCGCAGAACCAGGCCTATAGCGGCACCGCCGACAGCGGCGCGACGGTGTGGATGCACAACAACTTCCTCGTCGACCGGGCGGGCAAGATGTCCAAGTCGTCGGGCGAATTCCTGATCCTGCCGGCGCTGGTCGAGCGCGGTTTCCACCCCCTCGCCTATCGCCTGATGTGCCTGCAGGCGCATTATCGCAGCGAGCTGGAATTTTCGTGGGACAATCTGGCGGCGGCGCAGACGCGGCTGAAGCGGCTGGTGCAGACGGTCGCGGCGCTGCGCGCCCGCGGCGAGGCGAAGGGGGCGGCGTCCGCGCAACCCTATGCCGAGCGGCTGGATGCGGCCCTGTCCGACGATCTCAACACGCCAAAGGCCCTGCCGGTGCTTGACGAACTGCTCGCCGACAAGCGGATCGGTCCGGCCGACCGGCTGGCGGCGCTGGCCGATTTCGACGCGGTGCTCGGGCTCGGCCTGCTGACGCTGTCGCGCGAGGATCTGCGTGTGCGACCGAAGGATGCCGGGATCGACGCGGCGGGGGTCGCCGCGCGGCTGGTCGAACGACGCGAGGCGCGGGCGGCGAAGGATTTCCCGCGCTCCGACGCGATCCGGGACGAACTCGCGGCGCTGGGCGTCGAGGTGATGGACGGCGATCCGCTGGGCTGGGACTGGAAGGTCATATCATGAAGGCAGTGCTCCCCGCCGTCGCACGCGGCTTGCTCGAACCGCATCTGCCCGCCGCCATCGCGCCGGCGTGGTTCACGACGCCCGCGGAAGCGAACGCGATGATCGCGGATGCGGCGATCGCCTGGGTCGACATGCAACCGACCGCGCTGGTCGCCGACGCGATCCGCGCGGCGGGGCCGGATCTCAAATGGGTGTCGACCATCTATGCCGGCCTCGATGCCTTCCCGCTCGATCTGCTGCGCGACCGGGATGTGACGCTGACCAACGGCGCCGGGATCAACGCGGTCACGGTAGCCGAATATGCGGTGCTCGGCATATTGGCAGCGGCGAAGCGGCTCGACGTGGTGCTCCGCGCCGCCGACCGGCAGGACTGGCTCAAGGACGCGCCGGGCAAGATCGAGCTCGACGGCACCAAAACGCTGGTGGTCGGCTACGGCACGATCGGGCGGTTGATCGGCGACCGGCTGGCGGCGTTCGGGGTCGAGGTGACCGGCGTCACCCGGTCGGGGCGCGACGGCACGCTGACGCCCGATGCCTGGGTGGAACGGCTCGGCGACTATGACTGGCTGGTGCTCGCCGCGCCCTCGACCGACGCCACCAAGGCGCTGATCGGTGCGCAGGAGCTGGCGGCGATGAAGCCCTCGGCATGGCTCGTCAACATCGCCCGGGGCGACATGATCGACCAGCAGGCGCTCCACGCTGCGCTTACCGACGGCAGCATCGCCGGCGCCTTCCTCGATCCCACCGATCCCGAACCTTTGCCCGCCGGCCACCCGCTGTGGACCGCACCCAATTGCATGATCTCCATGCACATGTCCGGCCGCAGCCAGACCCAGATGTTCCAGCGCGGCGCCGCACTGTTCCTCGAAAACGCGCATGCCTTCGTCGCCGGCCGGCCGATGCGCAACGTCGCCGACCTCGCATCCGGCTATTGAAGCGGGCGTTCCGCGTCGGCGATCAGCGGCGGCACGTACGGCCGCCCCGCCCCCGCCGGGATCCGCGCGATCTCCGCCTCGATCGCCTTCGCGCGCGCGGTGGACGAGGGGTGCGTGCGGCTGCGGAACAGCCCGCCGTCGACGTCGCCGCCGTGATCGCGCCAGAAGCGCACCGCGATCTGCGGATCGTAGCCGGCGTTGCGCAGCAGATACATGCCGAGCAGGTCCGCCTGATCCTCGGTCAGCCGGAACAGCCGGCCGTTGCGCCCCACCTCCGCCAGCAACCCGCGCTTGACGCCCGCCGCGTCGAGCCGGCGGGCATGATGCAGGATATTGTGCGACAGCTCGTGCGCGACCACCACCGCGACCTCGTCGTCGCTGTAGCGTTCGAAGAAGCGGACGCCGATCTGGACGATCCGGCCGTCGGCGGACGCCTCCATCCCCGGCCCGAGCAGCACCTCGAACGCGCTGCGGCACCCCGGCGATGCGGGGATGCGGACGGTGCGCGTCTGCCCGTCGCGCCGCAGCACCATGTCGAGCGGGCGGTCGGCCGGCAGCGCCGCGATCGCGTCCACCGCCGCGTCGCGGCCGGCGCTGCTCGCCCCCTTCGCCGGCGGTACGGCGTCGAGCGGCCGGCCGTCGACCGACACGATGCCGTCATTGGCGCGCACGCCGGCGCTCGCGGCGGGCGAGCCCGGCACCACCGTCTCCACAGCGATCGGCGTTTCGAAGCCGAAGCTGCGCCGCGCCTGATCGCGCAAACCGGCGTCATATTGCCCGATCGCATGGATCGCCCAGCCCGGCGTCGGCGCCCGGTCGCGGCACAGCGTCGCATTGGCGGTCGTCAGGCGATAGGCGATCCCCGCCATCCGCCCGTCCACCGCGCGCAGCGCGTCGAAGGTCGCGGCGGTGTCGTCCGCCGCCACGCCGATCGCAGGGGTCGCGGTCGCCAGCGCAACCAGGGCGAGGCGCATCGTCAGCTTGCTCATCGCGCTCCTCTAGCGGGGCCGGCACGCCATGACCATCGCCACCCCCAAGCGTTCCTTCATTGCGCAAAGACCGTTTTGGGCGCATGTCGCCCGGCGTTTACACCCCGAAGGACGACATGATTATGGCCGCGAACTGGGCCCCCGACAGCTGGACCAAGGCCGAGGCCCGCCAGCTCCCCGACTATCCCGATGCCGCCGCGCTCACCCGCGCGACCGACGCGCTGGAGACGTTTCCGCCGCTCGTCTTCGCCGGCGAGGCGCGCAACCTGACCGCGGAACTGGGCAAGGTCGCCGAGGGCAAGGCGTTCCTGCTGCAGGGCGGCGACTGCGCCGAATCGTTCGCGGAACATAGCGCCAACAACATTCGCGACACCTTCCGCGTCATCCTGCAGATGGCGGTCGTGCTGACCTTCGCCTCGAAGCTGCCGGTGGTGAAGCTCGGCCGGATGGCGGGCCAGTTCGCCAAGCCCCGCTCCGCGCCCAACGAGACGATCGATGGCGTCGAACTGCCGAGCTATCGCGGCGACAACGTCAACGACATCGCCTTCACCGCCGAAAGCCGCATCCCCGATCCGCAGCGGATGATCCGCGCCTATTCGCAATCGGCGGCGACGCTCAACCTGCTGCGCGCCTTCGCGCAGGGCGGCTATGCCAATCTGCATCAGGTCCATCGCTGGACGCACGACTTCATGGGCCGCAGCCCGTGGACGAAGAAATATGCCGAGACGGCGGACCGGATCGGCGAGGCGCTCGAATTCATGGCCGCCTGCGGGATCGATCCCGAGACGGTGCCGCAGCTCGCGCAGACGCATTTCTACACCAGCCACGAAGCATTGCTGCTGCCGTTCGAACAGGCGCTGACCCGGCAGGATTCGCTGACCGGCGACTGGTACGACACGTCGGCGCACTTCCTGTGGATCGGCGACCGCACCCGTTTCGAGGGCTCGGCGCACGTCGAATTCCTGCGCGGCATCGGCAACCCGATCGGCGTCAAGTGCGGCCCCAGCCTGGAGCCGGACAATCTGCTGCGCATGCTCGACACGCTCAATCCGGGCCGGGTGCCGGGGCGGATGACGCTCATCACCCGCTACGGCTATGACAAGATCGAAACGCATCTGCCGAAGCTGGTGCGCGCGGTGACGCTCGAGGGGCATCCGGTGGTGTGGAGCTGCGATCCGATGCACGGCAACACCGTCAAGGCGGTGACCGGCTACAAGACGCGGCCGTTCGACCGCATCCTCGCCGAGGTGCGCGGCTTCTTCGCCGTCCACCGCGCCGAGGGGACGCATGCCGGCGGCATCCATGCCGAAATGACCGGCCAGAACGTCACCGAATGCACCGGCGGCGCGATCGACGTCACCGAACAGTCGCTCGCCGACCGCTACCACACGCATTGCGACCCGCGCCTCAATGCGGGGCAGAGCCTGGAACTCGCGTTCCTGCTCGCCGAGATGCTCAACGAGGAAATGGCGGAGCGCCGCCGGGCCGCCGCCTGACGCGTTTCCGGTGGGGCGTCGAGAGAAGTCTCTTGACGCCCCACCGCCCGCCGCTTAGGAGCGCGCTTCACCGCACATGGCCCCTTCGTCTAGCGGTTAGGACGACGCCCTCTCACGGCGTAAGCACGAGTTCGATTCTCGTAGGGGTCACCAGCGGCGGCTGTCACAGCCATCGGCAGCGACGCGCGGCGAAGTCGAAACCCATCACCGTCGAAAACCCGCTCAGACGTCATTCATGCCGGCGAAGCCATGGTCGCCTGACCCGGCCCGAACCCAAAAAAGTTCGCGTCCCTCGCGAACGGCTCTCGATCAGCCGCCGTTCAGCGCCAACGTCGCCGATCGCAGGGCGAACGTCCGGTCCGCCGCACCGGGCGGCAGGTCGCCCCATGCAAAGGCGGAGCGGTGGCATGCCGCCTCCGCCCAGATCCGCGCCGCGAGATGCGAGACCTGCGCCGGCGTCGCGGGGATGCCGCTCGCGACGCAGGCGACCAGTTCGTCGGCCATCAACGGGCTGGCACTCTTCACGATTTCGACCTCCGGATGACGGAGGCGACCCTTAGCTCAGCGCTGTGTCAGCCCCATGACAGCCGCGCGGACGGCACCGAGCCATTGTCGTTGACGGGCGACGCGCGAAGGCCGCTGGCGGCGGCGCTCGCCTCCGCCTCGCTGGCATAGACCACCGGCAGCCACCGGCCGTCCAGCGCCGAACGCAGGCCCCACCGGCCGTCGAATTCGGGCTGGGGCAGTCGTGCGGCGATCACGTTGCGTTTGTGTACCATGCGCGCGCCCCTAGCCGACCCGCCACCCGGACGAAAGCCGTTTCGCAGGTGCAACGTCGCCCGTGCGTGTCACGCCGCGGCAGTGCCACCCCGGTCGGCATCGGTTTCGGCGATACGGACGCCCGCCGCGACGCAGGCGGCGCGCAACGCCGGTGGCGCGCGATCGGTCACCAGCCAGTCGATATCGTCGAGGGTGCCGATGCGCACGGGCGCCGGCCGGTCGAGCTTGGAGGCGTCGATCGCCAGGATCACCTGACGCGCGTTATGGATGATCGTCTGCGACACGCGCACCTCGTCCACGTCGTAATCGAGGAAGTCGCCATTGGCTTCGATCCCCGATGCGCCGATCAGCGCGATATCGACCTTGAAGCCGCGGATGAAGTCCATCGCGATGCCGCCGGTCACCGCGCGGTCGCTCGGGCGGACGCGACCGCCGGCAGCGATCACCGCGATCCCCGGCCGGTCGGCGAGGATGTCGACGACGTTGAGGTTGTTGGTGATGACCATCAGCCTGGTCCGGTCGACCAGATGGCGGGCGATCGCCTCGGTGGTGGTGCCGATGTTGATGAACAGGCTGGCCCCGTCCGGGACCAGCGCCGCCGCGGCCGCGCCAATCGCCGATTTTGCGGCGACGGCGATACCGCGCCGCTCGGCATAGGCGAGATTGTCGGTCCCCGAACCCGGCACCGCACCGCCATGGACGCGGGTGAGCAAGGCGCGGCGTTCGAGCGACGTCAGGTCCTTTCGGATCGTCTGCGGCGTCACGCCGAGCGTATCGGCCAGCCCCTCGACCGAGACGCGCCCCGCCTGCCGCGCGAGATCGACGATGCGCGCATGGCGCGTCGGCACGTCCGCGTCGCTCATGCGAGATACGCCGCCAGCCGCTCCGCGGTGCCGGCGGGCACGTGCAGGCCGAGCTTGCTGCGGCGCCACAGCACGTCCTCCACGGTGCGCGCCCATTCGTGCGCGACGAGATAATCGACCTCCGCCGCATGCAGCCCGCCACCGAGATCGGGGCCAAGGTCCTCCACGGTCGCGGCGCTCGCGAGGATCGCCTCCACCCGCGTGCCATAGGCCCGGGCGAGGCGGCGCAGCAGCGCCGGCGGCAATTGCGGATGGCGTGCCGCCAGTGCGTCCGCGAACCGCCCGAAATCGGCATCGGGCATGTCACCGCCGGGCAGCGGCGCGCCCGCGGTCCACGCCGGACCTGCGTCGGGCAACAGCGGCGCGAGATCGCGCAGCGCATGTTCGGCGAGCTTGCGATAGGTGGTGATCTTGCCGCCATAGACGCTCAGCATCGGCGCCCGCCCCTCGTCCGCGTCGAGATCGAGGACATAGTCGCGCGTCACCGCGGAGGCATTGGCCGCCTTGTCGTCGTAGAGCGGCCGGATTCCCGAATAGCTCCAGACGATATCCGCCGCCGCCACCGGGCGCGCGAAATAATGGCGGATGGTGTCGAGCAGATAGCGCGTCTCCTCCGCGTCGATCGTCGCGCGGCCGGGCGGGTCGGTCCATGGCTCGTCGGTGGTGCCGACCAGCGTGAACGCGCCCTCATAGGGGATGGCGAAGACGATGCGGCGATCGGCATTCTGCAGCATGAAGGCGTGATCGCCCTCGTAGAGGCGCGGCACGACGATATGGCTGCCCTTGACCAGCCGCACCGACCGGTCGTTGCGTGCGCCCGCTGTCCGTCCGATCACGTCGGCGACCCACGGCCCGGCGGCGTTGACCAGCGCGCGCGCCGCGACCTGCCGGCGGGTGCCGTCCGCCTGTTCCAGATCGGCGGTCCAGCCCGTGCCCGTCCGGCTCGCGGCGATCAGGCGCGTGCGGGTGGCGATCGTCGCGCCACGCTCCGCCGCGTCGAGCGCGTTGAGCACGACGAGGCGGCTGTCCTCGACCCAGCAGTCCGAATAGACGAACGCCCTGCCCGCCCGCGGCGACAGCCCCGCCCCCAGCGGCGAGGCGGCGAGCGCGACGCTCTGCGTGCCCGGCAGGCGCTTCCGCCCGCCGAGGTGATCGTAGAGGAACAGGCCGAGCCGTACCATCCAGGCGGGGCGCGGCGATTGGGTCTGCGGCAGGACGAAGCGCAGCGGCCAGATGATGTGCGGCGCCATGCCCCACAGCCGTTCGCGCTCGATCAGCGCCTCGCGCACCAGCCGGAATTCGCCATATTCGAGGTAGCGGAGCCCGCCGTGGATCAGCTTGGTCGACGCCGAGGAGGTGTGGCTGGCGAGATCGTCCTGCTCGACCAGCAGCACCGACAGGCCGCGTCCGGCGGCGTCGCGGGCGATGCCGGTGCCGTTGATGCCGCCGCCGACGATGAGCAGGTCCAGGGGGTCGTCCGGCCATCGCTCCATCGTGCTACACCCTTCGTTGTCGTCGGCGAGCCTAACGCATCCCGCGACGAACCGAAACACTTGACCTTCGTTCGAAACGATCCGAACTTTCGAGCGAAATACTATGGGAGAGGCGACGTGGCCAAGACGCATATCCTGGTGATCGATCAGGGCACCACGTCGACGCGCAGCATCGTCTTCGATCACGCGGCACGGCGGGTCGGCATCGCACAGGCCGAATTCGCGCAGCATTATCCCCAGCCGGGCTGGGTCGAGCACGACCCAGAGGACATCTGGCGCGACGCGCTCGCTACGGCGCGCGACGCACTGGCGGCGAGCGGGCTGACCGCGCAGGACCTTGCCGCGATCGGCATCACCAACCAGCGCGAGACGGCGGTCGTCTGGGACCGGGCGACCGGCGAGCCGATCCATCGCGCGATCGTCTGGCAGGACCGGCGCGGTGCGCCGCGCTGTCAGGAACTGAAGGCGGACGGCGCCGAGGATCTGGTGCGGGCGCGGACCGGGCTGCTGATCGACCCCTATTTCTCCGCGACCAAGATCGCCTGGATGCTCGACCATGTCGCCGGCGCCCGCGCCCGCGCCGAGCGCGGCGACCTCGCCTTCGGGACGATCGACAGCTTCCTGCTCTGGCGGCTGACCGGGGGTGCTGTGCACGCGACCGACATCACCAACGCCTCGCGGACGATGCTCTACGACATCCACCGCCAGTGTTGGGACGCCGAATTGTGCCGCCTGCTCCGCGTGCCCGAGGCGATGCTGCCGCAGGTCCACGACAATGCGCACCTCTACGGCACCACCGACCCCGCCCTGCTCGGCGCGGCCGTGCCGGTGGCGGGGATCGCCGGCGACCAGCAGGCGGCGCTGTTCGGGCAGGCGTGCTTCGATCCGGGCATGGCCAAATCCACCTATGGCACCGGCTGTTTCATGCTGCTCAACACCGGCGAGGAGGCGGTCGAATCGCAGCATCGCCTGCTCACCACCCCCGCCTACCGGCTCGACGGACGGACGACCTATGCGCTGGAGGGGTCGATCTTCGTCGCGGGTGCGGCGGTGAAGTGGCTGCGCGACGGTATCGGCGTCATCACCCACGCCAGCCAGACCGACGACCTCGCGACCCGCATTCCCGACAATCATGGCGTCTATATGGTCCCGGCCTTCGCCGGCCTCGGCGCGCCGCATTGGGACCCGGAGGCGCGCGGCGCGATCTACGGCCTGACGCTGGGCGCGGGCGCGGCGCATCTGGCGCGCGCGGCGCTGGAGGCGGTGGCGTTCCAGACGATGGACCTCGTCGAGGCGATGGCGGCGGACGGCGGCGGCCGGCCCGCGATCCTGCGCGTTGACGGCGGCATGGCGGCGAACGACTGGCTGTGCGGCTTCCTCGCCGACATGATCGACACGCCGGTCGAGCGCCCCGACGACTTAGAAACGACCGCCCGCGGCGCCGCCTTCCACGCCGGCCTCGCGACCGGCGTCTGGTCGGGGCTCGACCATCTGTCGACGCTGTGGTCGCGCGAGCGCTGCTTCGAGCCGGACATGACGGCGGAGGCGCGCGCGCCGCTCGTCGCCGGCTGGCGGGATGCGGTACGGCGCACGCTGGGGCCGCGCCGATAACGCAAACGCTTATCGCTGTCGCAGGTGGTCATACCAATCTGGACAGGCCAAATTTCACCCGTTAAGCGTCAGCCTCGGTGCCATTTCCCGGCAGCCGATGGAACGACGTGAGGCGATGTGATGGCCGGTGAGCCCGTGATGATGACGCAGACGATGCGCTGGTTCGGCCCCGCCGACCCCGTGAGCCTGCGCGACATCCGCCAGGCGGGCGCGCGCGAGGTCGTCACCGCGCTGCACGACCTCCCCAACGGCGCGGTCTGGCCGCAGGAGGCGATCGCCGCGCGCCGGGCGATGGTGCAGGCGGCGGGGCTCGACTGGACGGTGGTCGAGAGCCTGCCGGTGCATGAGGAGATCAAGCGCCGCGGGCCCGACTGGGATCGCCTGATCCACGCCTATCGCGACAGCCTGCGCCATCTCGCCGCCTGCGGCATCCGCGTCGTCACCTATAATTTCATGCCGCTGCTCGACTGGACGCGGACCGATTTGGCCTGGCCGCTGCCCGACGGCGCGCTGGCGCTGCGCTTCGAGATGGCGGCGGTGGCGGCGTTCGACCTCCACATCCTCCGCCGCCCGGGCGCGGCGCGCGACTATTCGCCGGAGATGATCGCCGCCGCCGACCGCCACTTCGCCGCGCTCGACGCCGATGCGCGGCACCGGCTCGAACGCACGATCATTGCCGGCCTGCCGGGCAGCGAGGAAAGCTTCACCGCTGCCGCCTTCCTCGAAGCGATCGGCACCTATGACGGCATCGACGCCGACCGGCTGCGCGCCAACCACGTCGCCTTTCTCGAGGCGGTCTGTCCCGTCGCCGACGCGGCGGGCGTGCAGCTGGTCGTCCACCCGGACGATCCCCCCTTCCCGCTGTTCGGCCTGCCCCGCGTCGTCAGCACCGAGGCTGACGTCGCGGCGCTGTTCGCGGCCGTGCCCAATCCGTCGAACGGGCTGTGCCTGTGCACCGGTTCGTTCGGAGTGCGCGCCGACAACGACCTGCCCGGCATGGTCGACCGGCTCGGCGACCGGATCGGCTTCCTCCACCTGCGCGCCGTCCAGCGCGAGCCGCAGGGCGCGTTCCACGAGGCGGTGCATCTCGGCGGCGACGCGCGGATGCCCGCCGTGGTCGCCGCGGTCCAGCGGCTGCAGCGCCGCACCGGCCGCAGCATCCCGATGCGCCCCGATCACGGCCACCAGATGCTCGACGACCTCGGCAAGCACACCAATCCCGGCTATTCGCTGCTCGGCCGGATGCGCGGCCTCGCCGAACTGCGCGGACTGGAAACCGGCATCGCCCACGCCACGCTGGTCTGACGCGACCTTCCACGTCAATGGGTCGCGCAGAGGACGCAGAGGCGTGGCGCCCACCGCATCCACGTCCCTTTCTATCCAACGTCGAAGATGAGAGGGCCACGCCGCCTCAAGCGGTCCATCTCCGCGCCCTTCGCGCCTCCGCGCGAACCCATTCTCCGTTAAACCTGCCGATCGTCCCCCACTGGCCCGGCTGCCTTCCAGAACATGACGTAACCGAACACGCCCGACACGACCGAGGCGACGAGGATCGCGAGCGCCGCCAGCTCGGTCTGCACCGGGTCGGTGAAGGCGAGTTCGGCGATGAACAGCGAGATGGTAAAGCCGATCCCGGCGACGCCGCCGATGCCCAGCACCATCCGCCAGTTGACGCCCTCGGGCAGCGACGCCGCCCCCACCCGCGTCGCCGCCCAGGTCGCGGCGAGGAATCCCAGCGGCTTGCCGATCACCAGACCCGCGACGACGCCGATGGCGAGCGGCGCCTGCACCGCCTCCGCGATCAGGTCTGCGGAGAAATGGATGCGCACGTTCGACAGCGCGAACAGCGGCAGCACGATATAGGACACCCAGGGCGTCAGCACCCGGACCAGCCGTTCGGCCGCCTCGTCGGTCGCCGCCGCCATCTCGTGGATATAGCCCAGCCGCCGCTGCGCGCTGTCCCGCTGTTCCTCCGCCTCCGCCGGGTCGTCGGTCCGTTCGGCCGCGGCATGCGCTGCCTTGAACTGGTCGATGGGCTTTTGCACCCGCTCGGCGAACCGCCCCTCCGACAGTCGCGACCGCGTGGGCAGCAGCAGGCCGACCGCGACCCCGGCGATCGTCGGATGCACGCCCGAGCCGAACACGCCGATCCATACGACGATGCCGAGCAGCACATAGGGGATCGGCGCGACCCAGCGCAGCCGCAACAGGCCGAGGATACCGGCATAGGCCACGCCGGCGAGGCCGAGGAACCACAGGTCGATCGACGCGGTATAGGCGACCGCGATCACCAGCAGCCCGAACACGTCGTCGATCGCGGCAAAGGCGAGCAGCACCGCGCGCACCGCCACCGGCAGCCGCGTCGTGAACATCGCGACGATCGCGAGGCTGAACGCGGTGTCCATCGCCGCGACGACGCCCCAGCCATGCTGCGACGGCGTGCCGAGGTTGAACGCCAGATAGATGGCGATCGGCACGACGAGCCCGCCGATCGCGCCGACGATCGGAAACACCGCGGTGCGCAGCGACGACAGCGATCCCTTGACGAACTCCCGCTTCACCTCCGTCCCGATGATGAGGAAGAACAGCGGCATCAGCGCATCGTTGATCCACTCGGCGGCGGGCCGGGCGAACGACCAGCTGCCATAGCTGATCCGCACCCCGCGATCCCACAGCCGGATGTACTCGGCCCCGATCGGCGAATTGACCACGACCAGCGCGATCAGCGTCGCGATCAGCAGCGGGCCGCCGGAAATCTGCCCGATCGCGAAAAAGGGTTCGATCTTCTGCAATATCGCCGCCGCGGGCGAATGGTGCGCGCGCGCCGCCACCTGCCCGGACAGACGTGGAGTTAGCGCCATGAATATCCCGTCTCGTAAGCCCTTGAAACAATACACTTGAGCGAAGCGCTCCGTTCCCGCCGCCCGGCGGTGCCCGCCGACTCCCACGGCAGCCGGATGAGGGATCGCGCCGCCTGAAGGAACTTCGACTAGACCGGCCGATTCTTCGCGCGGCACCGTTATTCCGGTTCACCGTCACATAACCACAATTGATCGACTGCGCCGATGACATCAGCCGAAATTGTTCTTTTGACTTTATCCCGGCAAAAGTCTTTTACGGCAATGTCGATCCTCCCCCAGGTATCGACATGACCCCGTCCGACCAAGCGAGTAACCCGAATGAACAAAGAGACGAATACCGTCGAGCTTGCCACCGAGCTGACCATTGCATGGCTCAGCAACCCCAACACGCGCACGTCGGCGGATGATGTTCCCGCATTCCTGCAATCCATGTTCGCGGCGGTCGGCAAGCTGGCGAATCCCGAAGCGGGCGAGACCGAAGCGACCGCCCAGGAGCATGTCCCGGCCGTGTCGGCGCGCAAGTCGCTCGCCTCGCGCGATCACATCATTTCGATGATCGACGGCAAGCCCTATCGCACGCTGCGTCGCCACCTGACGACGCACGGCCTGACGCCGGACGAATATCGCCAGCGCTATGGCCTGAAGGCGGACTATCCGATGGTCGCGCCGTCCTACAGCGAGAGCCGCAGCGCGATGGCCAAGACGATCGGCCTCGGCCGCAAGGCCGGCGAAAAGGTCGAACAGTCGGCTGCCGGTGCGGTCAAGACGGTGCGCAAGGGCGGCAAGGCCGCGTTGCAGGCCGCCAAGGAAACGCTCGGCGTCGACGAATAATCGTCACGTCATCGGCGGGGCGGCGTTCGACGGCGCCGCCCCGCTCTTCTCAGACCCGTCTATTCCCGGACCCGTTTATTCAAGGTCGTTCTCGCTTATCACGATCAGCGACTGGTCCGGATTGCGTGCCAGCGCCGCCAGCCCCGCCTCGGCGATCTCGTCCGAAAAGCGGTTGAACATCTCGACCGCATCATCCTCTTCGGGGGCATCGCCGCTCAGCGCTTCCAGCACGTCATATTGCACGGCGAACTGCAACTCTTCGGCATCGACTTCGCCGGAGAATTCCACCTGCCGCTCGTTCGGATTGTCGAGCACGGTGGCGATGTCGATGTCGAGTTTGTCTGCGGCCATAGAAAACCTCTTTGCATTGATATGATCCGCGGATCGCGGATCTGACGGCATAGCGCGAGGGAGCAGGCGATGTTCCGCTTCGTCGGCGATGCGATGCGTCGGCGGGGCATGCCGACCGCCCCTCCCTGCCCGCCGTGGTCGCGCAAGGCAATCGCGCCGCGCGCCGATCGCCCGTCGGCACGTAAAGATATGTCGGCAAGTAAAGATATGCGGTTAACGTCCCGGTCCGATCACCGGGGCCGGCATGGTGCCGCATTGGCACAACATCCTGTGCTCTCTTCTGTTTTATCCCCCTTCGACATCTGTGCGCATCTTGCTACGGGCGAAGCAACGGGGGCCTCCGGCAGGCCATCTGATGGTTAACGGGGAATCTTTCGGCATGGCGAACGCGGCACCGGTCATTCTGGACGGCAATCTGAACGAATGGACCTCGGCGGACCGGATCGATCGCGGCCTGCCCGCAGGCTATGCGATCTACGCCAAGGCGGACGGGGTCGATTTCGTCTTCGCGATGACGGCACCGACGGCGATCGGCGCCAACACCACCGCCTGGCTCAACACCGATCGCAACGCGACCACGGGCTATCAGGTGTTCGGCTTTGCCGGCGGCGCCGAATATAACGTCAACTTCGCCGCCGACGGCACCGTCTCGCTCTATCGTGGCGGCGCCGGCGAAACCCTCGTCGCGGGCGGTCTGCAGGCGGCGTGGAACGCCGATCGCACGACCGTGGAATTTCGCGTGCCCAAGGTGGCGGTCGGCAATCCGCAGGCGATCGACACGATCTACGACGTCAACGACAGCGTCTACCTGCCCGGCAGCTATTCGTCCGCGCCGTTCACCGTCTTCAACGACACCGGCGTCACCGCCGCCGCCGATCACCGTATCGCGATCGTCTGGTCGGAAACCACCGCGAACAACTATTTCAGCAAGACCGCTTATTCGCAGCTGTTCATGGCGGCGCAGAGCCAGGCGATGCAGGCCGGCGTGCCGTTCGACATCCTGACCGAAAGCGACCTCACCAGCCTCGCGACGCTGGCGAAATACGATTCGATCGTCTTTCCCTCATTCCGCAACGTCGAGGCGGGCAAGGCCGACCTCATCGCGCAGACGCTGGAACAGGCGACCAAACAGTTCGGCATCGGCCTCGTCGCAGCGGGCGAGTTCATGACCAACGCCGCCGACAACAGTGCGCTTCCCGGCGACAGCTATGCGCGCATGAAGCTGCTGTTCGACGCGACCCGCGTCACCGGCGGATTCCCGGCGGACGTCACCATCAAGGCGACCGACGCGGCCGGCACCGTGTTCGACGGCTATGCCGACGGCCAGGTCGTGCGCCAATATGCGGGCGTCGGCTGGAATGCGTTCAAGAGCGAGAGCGGCACCGGCACGACGATTGCGACCGAGACGATCAACGGCCAGACCTATTCCGCCGCGATCGCGACGCAGACCGGTGGCCGCAACGTCATCTTCTCGTCCGAAGCGGTGATGGCGGACGACAATCTGCTCCAGAAGGCGATCGACTATTCGGTCCATGGCAGCGGCCTGTCGGTCGGCGTGCAGATGACGCGCGAAGCCGGCATGTTCGCCTCGCGCGTCGACATGGACCAGAGCCAGGAGCGCGAGGAGGTCAATCCCGCAAACAACGCGCCCGGCATCTACGACAAGCTGCTGCCGATCCTCACCGAGTGGAAGAACACCTACAATTTCGTCGGCAGCTATTACGTCAACGTCGGCAACAGCCCGACGACGGGCCAGTCGACCGACTGGGCGGTGTCGCTGCCCTATTACAAGCAGCTGCTCGACATGGGCAACGAGCTGGGCTCGCACAGCTATACCCATCCCGAGAACACCAACCTGCTGACCGACGAACAGATCAAGTTCGAATTCGGCCAGTCGCGCGCCGAGCTGGAAAAGCAGCTCAGCGCCTTCCTCGGCAAGACGGTGACGGTCGGCGGCGCCGCGGTGCCCGGTGCGCCCGAACAGATCGCGACCAGCCAGGAAATCCTGAAGTACGTCACCTATCTCAGCGGCGGCTATTCGGGCGTCGGCGCGGGCTATCCCAACGCCTTCGGCTTCATGACCCCGCAGAACGCCGCGGACGACAAGGTCTATATCGCGCCCAACACCTCGTTCGACTTCTCTCTGATCGAATTCCAGAAGAAGACCGTCGCCGAGGCGAGCGCGGTCTGGGCGAAGGAACTGGCCGGGCTGACCGCGGGCGGCGACGCCCCCGTCGTCGTCTGGCCATGGCACGATTACGGCCCGACGATGTGGACCAGCGACGGCACCGTCAGCGGCTACACCAAGCAGATGTTCACCGACTTCATCGCGCAGGCGGCGAAGGCGGACCTCGAATTCGTGACCCTCGCCGATCTCGCGACCCGGATCAGCGCGTTCCAGAACACGACGATCACGACGAAGGTCGTCGGCGACACGATCACCGCGACGGTCGGCGCGACCACCGGCACCTTCAGCCTCGACATCGACGGCCAGGGCAAGGGACAGGTCATCAAGAGCGTCGCGGGCTGGTATGCCTATGACGCGGACAAGGTGTTCCTGCCCAAGGCGGGCGGCACCTATACGATCACCATGGGTGCGGTCGCCGACGACGTGACCCACATCACCGCGCTGCCGATGCGCGCCGAGCTGACCGCGCTGAGCGGCGACGGCCGCGACCTGTCGTTCACCGTACAGGGCGAGGGCAAGGTCGTCGTCGACGTGAAGGCCCCCGGCACCGACTGGGTCACCGTCACCGGCGGCAAGATCGCCAGCCAGATCGGCGAGATCCTGACGATCGACATCGGCACCATCGGCACCCACGACGTCAAGGTCGGGCACGAGGCGAACGTCGGCCCGGTGCTGACCTCGTTCGGCGGCGGCACCACGGGTGCGCTGTCGATCGCCGAAAACGGCACCGCGCTGACCACGATCACCGCGACCGACGCCAATATGGTCTGGGGCGATTCGATCAAATATTCGATCCAGGCGGGCGGCGACGGCAGCAACTTCACGATCGACGCGACCACCGGCGTGCTGAAGTTCATCACTGCGCCCGATTACGAGGCGCCGACCGACGCCAATCGCGACAATGTCTATGCGGTGACGGTCGTCGCCACCGACGCGCGCGGCGCGATCGACACGCAGACGCTGACGATCGGCGTCACCGACGTGGTCGGCATCACCAAGACGGGGTCAATCCTGTCCGAAACGATGACCGGCACCAGCGAACAGGACGTGCTCGACGGCAGCTGGGGCAATGACGTCATTAACGGTCTGGGCGGCAACGACCGCCTGATCGGCGGGCTCGGCAACGACACGCTGAACGGCGGCGACGGCAACGACACGCTCTTGGGCGGCGACGGCACCGACACGATGGACGGCGGCGCGGGCGACGACATCCTCACCGGCGGTCGCGGCGTCGACCTGCTGACCGGCGGCGCGGGGCGGGACATCTTCCGCTTCGAGGCGACGACGGACAGCGGCGCCGCGCTCGGCACGCGCGACATCATCCGCGACTTCATGCAGGGCGAGGACCGGATCGACCTCTCGGCGATCGACGCCAACACCTCGCTGCTCGCCCGCGGCGACCAAGCGTTCAACTTCATCGGCCAAGGCACCAAATTCACCGCCCCCGGCCAGCTCCGCTACAGCTACCAGATCATCAGCGGCAAGGAATATACGATCGTCGAGGGCAACACCGACTCCGGTTCCGCCGCCGATTTCTCGGTCGCCTTGCTCGGCCATCACGCTTTGACTGCAAACGACTTCTTCATGTGATCGTGTGATGACGCGGTCGACGTCATGGCCGGCATAGGGTTCCAACTTGCGAAGACCGCTCGCGAAGGCGGCGTCGGCGGTATCGTCGGCGCCGCCGCGTTCGGTGCGATCATCAGCGCCGGCCCATGGCTCATCACCGCGGTGGCGATGGCGCTGCTCGACGGCTGGTCGCTGCGCCACCTCGGCAGCGAGGGCGGCCGCGTCGTCCAGACCGTGCTCGTCTACGCCTTCAGCCTGTCCGCGCTCGCTGCGGCACCGATCGGCATCCTCGCCACCCGCATGGCCGCCGACCGGATCTTCGCGCGCGACGCGGCGGGCGTCACCGGTATCGTGATCGTCGCGCTGGCGGCGGGCGGAGCGCTCGCGCTGGCGGTCGGCGCCTTGGTCTTCGGATTCCTCGCCGGACTGCCGCTCCTGCAGGCGACGATCGCGACGATCATACTCGCCTGGCTCACCCAGATTTGGATCGCCGCCCCGCTGCTCACCGCGCTGCGCCGCTACCGCGCCGTGCCGCTCGCCTATCTTCTCGGCATCGCCTTCGCCGCGACCGCGCTGCTGTTGTTGCCGCATCCCGGCATCACGTCGGCGCTGGCGGTCATCGCCGCGGGGATCGGCCTGACGCTGGCCGCGATCGTCCGGGTGATCCGCGGTCATTTCGCGACGATCGCGACGCTGCCGCCGCGCGACGCCATCGCCCCCCAGCTCGCCCGGATCGTCGCCGCGGCCGGCGTCGCCGCGGTGGCGGCGATCTGGATCGACAAATGGCTGTTGTGGGTCGGCCCCGACAGCATCGCCGCGGTCGGCCTGCTGCGGCTCAACCCGATCAACGATCAGGGCAGCTTCCTGGGGTTGCTGACGATGGTGCCGGGGCTGACGCTGATCCTGATCGTCGCGGAAACCCGCTTCGACCGCGCGTTCGGCGACCTGATCGCGCGCTGCACCGGTACCTCGACGCTCGAGCGGATCGAGGAGGCACGCCGGGACGTCGCCGCCACGCTGCTCGACGGGCTGCGGCTGCTCGTGCTCGTCCAGGCGCTCGCCGCCGCACTGTCCTGGGTGCTGGCGGTGCCGCTGTTCGACTGGATCGGCGCCGATGCGCGCGCGATCTTCGCCTTCCGCCAGACCTCGCTCGGCGCGGTGTTCCACCTCGTCGCAATCGCCGCGACGGTGGTGCTCGCCTACTACGACCTGTTCGGCCGCATCCTGATGACCTGGAGTCTGTTCGCGATCGGCAGCGCGATCGCGACGCTCCTGCAATGGGATCAGGGCTTCGCAGCGTTCGGCTGGGGCTATATGGCCGGCGCCGTGGTGGGCGCGTCGGTCGGGCTGGCGCTGGTGGCGGAGGCGACGGTCAACCTCACCTATCTGTTGTTCGTCGGTAACAATCCGTCGGTCGTCGGGCATGGGGGGCGGTTGCTGTGACGGATCAGGTCCATTGGGGACGACGCAGGATGCTGACGCTCGGTGCGGTCGGGCTAACGCTGGGGCTCAAGGCGCCGATCGACGCCGCGGCGAAGAAACGCGCGCTGCCCGCCGCAGGAGACTGGAACTGGGCGGTCGATTACGGCCCGGCGAGCGATCCCGCGAACGCCCGCCGCTATCGCCTGCTGGTGCTAGAGCCGCATCACGCCCGCCCGATCGCGCCGCTGCGCGGACCGGGCAGCCGCCTGCTCGGCTATGTCAGCCTGGGCGAGGTGGAGCGCAACCGCAGCTATTTCGCGGCGCTGGACGCTGCCGGCGCACTCGGCCCGCCCAATCCGAACTGGCCCGATGCGCGCATGCTCGACTTGCGCCACGAGGCCGCCCGCCGCGCGGTGATCGACCGCATCGTGCCCGAGGTTCTTGCGCTCGGCTATGACGGAATCTTCATCGATACGATGGATAGCGTCGAAGCGATGGAGCAGCAGAATCCGATAGCAAACAAGGGCATGGTCGCGGCGGGGGCCGCATTGATCGGTCAGTTGCGCGCCCGTTTCCCGAACATGCGGATGATGCTGAACCGCGGCTATGCGATGCTGCCGGACGTCGCGACGAGCATCGACATCGTGCTGGGCGAGGCGATGGCGTCGCGCTGGAACTTCACCACGAAGCGCTACGAGCTGCTCAGCGACAGCGACTGGCAATGGCAGGCGGACCGGTTGCGCGCGGCGAAGGCGCGCAATCCGGCGCTGACCCTCACGACTCTGGACTATTGGGACCCGTCCGCGCCGCGGCAGATCGCCGGCCTCTATGCCCGCGAACGCGCGGCGGGCTTCCGCCCCTATGTCGCGACGCTGGCGCTCGACCGCCTGATTCCCGAGCCGACGGGATGAGCGCGAAGCGTCAACACGCTTGGCTGGCGGTCGCCATTCCCGTGCTGGCCGGACTGGGCCTCCTTGCCGGCGGGCTACTGCTGCTGCCCGGCCGGCGCGAGGTGCTGCACGCGCAACGGCGTGCGCAGCCGGTCGACCTGTCCGTACCGCCCGCGTCCGCCGCGATCGCGGCGCGGCCGGACGCACTGCTGCCGGCGCCGCCATCGATCGCGGCCGCCATCCCCACCGCCGACGCGGCGGCGCTCGCCACGCTGACCGCGCAGCTGGTCGCCGACGGGCAACCGGTGACGACGGCGCAGGTCGCCTATGATCTGGTCGCGGCGAAGCGACCCGCCGTCGCGCTCGCCTATCTGCGGCGACGCCCCGACGGCGCCGCGCCGGCGACCTGGGCGCTCCACGTCGATCTGCTGCGACAGGCCGGCCGCACCGACGAAGCCGCAGCGCTGGTGTCGTACGCCGCCCACGGCCGCGGCGGAGTCAAACCGGCGGACCTGATTGCCGCGGCCTATGCCATCGACCGGCCCGATCTGGTGATCGCCGCCGCCGCCCGCGGCGCGATCCCGCCACCCGACCCGAAACTGGCACTTGATCTCGCGCGGCGCGCCGACAAGGCTGGCCGCAGCGACCTGATCGTGATGCTCGACCGCACAACGCGGGCCGACTGGCGCAGCGCCGACCCGTGGCTGGCGATCCGCGTCGCCACCCGCTCCCGCGACACCGCCGCCGCGCTGCGCGCCGCCGACCGGCTGCCCGCCGACCAGCGCGACGCGGCGCGCGAGACGATCATGACCGGCGCGGGCGACCGCGACGGCCTGCGCCGCCTGCTGCTCACCCGCGCGGCTGCGACCGGCGCACCGGTGCAGACGATCGCCGAACAGTTGCTGGCGGCGGGCTTCCGCGACGATGCCCGCGCGATGCTGCGCCGCGCCGCAACCGACCAACCGGTCGCCAGCCCGGCGACGCAGCGCCTGCTCTACCTGATGGGACCGCGCCCGGCGGCGGACGATCTCGCGTGGCTGCGGCAACAGGCGACGCGTGGCACGCCGGCCGACCAGCTTGACTGGCTCGCGCTCTACGCGCAGCGTGATCGCCCGGCCGAGGCCGCAGCCTTCCTCTCGCGCCACCCGCTCGCGGCGCGGACGGAGGTGATGCTGACCCGCCTGTCGCTGGCGCGTGCCGCCGGCGACGATGCCGCCGCACCGAAGCTGGCGGCCACCCTGCTCGACGGGCGCGACCTCAGCCCCGCGCAATTGCGTGCCCTCGCCGCGACGGCGCCGGCGGATGCGGTGCCGGCGGGCGCGCTCGCCCGGCGACGGATCGCGGCAGGCATCGCCGGGCCGCGCGATGCGATCGACCTTGCCTGGGCGGCATGGAATGCCGGCGATGCCGCGGGGACGGTGAAATGGCTGCGCGATCATCTCGCGACCGCACCCGACGATGCAGCCGCGCTGCGGCTGATGGCGGACGCGCAGGCGCGAACCGGCGGTACGGCGGCGGCGCGGCCGTGGCTGGAACGCGCGCTGGCGCAAACCCCGCCGGACAGTCGTGTGCGCGCCGAACTGCTCGACCGACTCGGCCGGCGGGCGGAGGCGATCGCCATGGTCGAACGCTTGCGCGCCGCCGCGCCGCAGGATCGCGCACTCGCCGCCCTCCACGCCCGTCTGCTGATCGCGGGCGGTCAACCGGGCCGCGCCCGCACGGTGCTCGCGCAATGATCGCGCTGTTGCTCGGTCTGGCGGAGCCCCCCGTCCTGTCGGTTCCGGCAGCGGTGTTCGCCGATGCGCGCGTTATTGCGCCCTCCCCCCTGCTGATCTGGCCGGACGGCTCGAACGTGCGGATCGAGGAGGCCGAGGGCGAGATGGTCGCCCGCTTCGACCGGCCGCTGGCAGCCGAGCGGATCGATGCGTTCCGCAGCGCCGCCGGCGAGGCGATCGGCGACCTGCGCTGGAACGACGACAGCCTCGTGTTGCGCCCTGCGCCGGGATGGACGATGACGTGGCGCCAGGCGGGGACGACCGTATCGGTCGCTTTCACGCCATCCGCCCCCGTCGCCGCGCCATCCGCACCGGAGGGCGACACCGCGCGCGATGCGGCAATCGCGGCGATCGAGGCCGACGCCGCCGCCGGCTATACCGGCGCGGCACGACGGCGGGCGGCGGCGCTCGCCACGCGCTACCCGAACGACAAGAGCGTCGCCCGACTGCTCGCCGACACGCGCTCGGCCGATGGCGATTCGCGCGGCGCGGCGCGCGACTATCGCGCGCTCGGCGCCGACGATCGCGCCGCACGCCGGGCGATCGCGGCGGAGCCCGGCACCGCGAGCCTTACCGTCACCGCGCGCGACGGCAGCGACCTGTCGCAGGTCGAACTGGGTACGCGGGTCGATGCCGCGATAGGCGCGCGGCTGACCGCCGGCGGCAGCGTGCGTCATCTGGTCAGCCGGGTCGCCGGCGGCAAGCGCGCGGGCGCGACCGTCGCCGACGCCGCGGTCGCGACGACGATCGAGGAGACGGTCCGCGTGCAATTGCTCGCATCGGCGGCGCTCGACGATGCGGTCACCGGCGGCGGCGTCCGCCTCGTCGCCGGCCCGGCAGAGGCGCAGTTCCGCGCGACCGTGCTACGCCACATGCCCGATTATTCTACCGCCGCGCAGGTGCTGGCGGGCGGCTATCTGTCGCGCGCCCTCGTCGGCGTCACCTATCGCCTCACCCCCGGCGTCGTCGTGCAGGCGGATGCGGGCGCCAACCGCTACGGTCTCGCCGGCCTGCCCGGCGCGAGCGATACGATCGTCGCCAGCGCGGGCGTCGACTATCTGATCCGGCGCCAGTTCCCCGCGCTCGGCCTCACCTATCGCTACGAGGCGGAATACGTCCAGCGCATGCGCCGCGGCGCCGACGCCATTCCGATCGTGCCGCTCGCCACGCGCGAGAACCATACGCTGCAGGGACTGGTCAGCGGCAGCGTCGGCGTGGTTCAGATGACCGGCCTTGCCGGATGGACGGTCGACCGCTTCGGCGGCGACGGCCCGACCGCCAGCCTCGGCGTCGCGGCGCCGATCGGCATCGGCTGGCGGATCGAGGGCAGCGGCGGCATCACCTCGATCGCGCGGGCGGGCTTTTCCGGCCGCCAGCTGTTCGCGCGCGCGCAGCTGACCCGTAGTCTGGGCGAGGCGCGATGACGCCGGGGCCTCCTCCCCCCTGGCGCCGGCCGGTCCGCATCGCGGTCGAGCTGGCGCTCGGCTTCGCCGCGCTCGTCGCGCTCGACTGGTGGCTGACCGGCGGCACCGGCTTCGCCGCCATCCAGCCGAGCCCCTATTGGCTGCCGGTGCTGGTGATGGCGCTCGCCTATGGCACCGCGCCGGGCGTGATCGCGGCCGCCATCGCCTCCGGCCTGTGGCTGCTCCACGCGCATGAGAACGGCGGCGAGCGCGACTATCTGGATCATCTGTTCCATCTGTCGCTGCCGCCGCTGCTCTGGTTCGTCGCCGCGGTGGCGATCGGCGAGGTGACGATCCTGCGTACCAATCGCCACGCCCGGCTCGAACGACGCGACCGCGTCGCCCGGCGCAACCTCGCGCGGATGACCGAGGCGTTCGACGCCCTCTCGCGCACCAACCGGCGGCTGCAGGTCCAGATCGCCACCGAGAGCGCGACACTGGGCCATGTCATCGACACCGCGACCCGGCTGTCGTCGGCCGATCCGGCCGACCGGCGCGAGGCGATCGTGCGTCTCACCGCGCTCGCCGCCCGGACCGAGGATTTCACCTGCTATCGCATCGCCGGGGACGAGGCGCGGGCGTGGCTGCGGGGCGCACAGGCCGCGGTGCGTCGCGACGTGCTGCCGACCGCCTTGATCGAACGGCTGCTGCGCCGGCGCGGCATTCTCCACGTCGCGCGGCGCAGCGACCGGGCGGCGCTGGAGGGCATCGGCGTCGCCGCGGTCCCGCTCTGCGACCCCGCGACCGATGACCTGGTCGGATGCCTGATCCTCCATGCCCTCCCCTTCGCCGCCCTGAACGCATCCCGCGTCGCGGAGCTGGCGGAGGTCGGTACGTGGCTGACGCCGCTGCTCGCCGATGCGTCGCGCGCGGCGCAGCGATCGCCGAGGCCGGCCGGGCTGGTCGCATGACCGCGCGGCTCGCGGCGCTCGCGATCCTCGACATTGCGCTGTGGAGCCTGTCCGCGGTCGGCGGGATCGCCCCGGGCTGGGCGCTCGGCGCGCATGCGCTGCTCACCGCGCTCGGCTATGTCCTCTGGTTGCGCAGCGGTCCGATGTTGAGCTTCGCCGCCGCGATCCTCGGCGTGCTGGGGCCCGTCGGGATCGCCGTCGCCCTGCCGCTGGTCCGCCGCCGCACGGCGCCTGCCGCGCAGACGGACGATGCCATCTTCGGCCCGGCCGCGGTCCGCGTCGGCCAGCGCGGCGCGAGCCTTGCCGCGGCGCGGATGCTGGACGGGCGCGTCCACCACGCCGGCCCCGAGACGCTGAGCTCGCTGGTCACGATTCTCCGCCACGGCGATGTCGGCGCGCGGCGGCGCGCGCTGGAAACCGTCGTCCGCTCGTTCGAACCGTCGCTGTCGCCATTGATCGCGCTGGCGCTGACCGACGGCGACCAGACGATCCGCGCGCTCGCCGCCGCCGCATCGTCGCGCGTCGCGCACAATCTGATGCTGACCCGCGCCACCCTGGCGGAGCGCACAGACGATCCCGAGGCGGCCTCGCGCCTCGTCGCGTTGCTCGCGGATCATGCCCGCGCCGACGTGCTGCTGTCGGATTCGCAGCGCGGCCATTTGCGCGACGATGCGGTGGCGATGATGCCGGCGACCGACCCCGCACGACAAGCGCTGGCGATCGAGGCGCTATGGGCGGCCGGCGACTATGCCGCGATCGACGTGATGGCGGCCGACACGCTCGCCGCCGGGCCCGAGGCGACCAGCCCCGAGGCGCTGACGGTGGCACGCTGGTGGCAGGAGCATGCCGCGGCGTGACCCACGCCGACACACCCGAGGCCGACGTCTGCCTGATCGTCGAGGGCGCCTATCCCTATGTCATCGGCGGCGTGTCGGGCTGGCTGCAGGATCTCATCACCCACCTGCCCGACGTCCGCTTCGCCATCGCCGCGATCAAGCCGGGCGCCGATGCCGCCCCCTTCCGCCTCACGCCGCCGCCCAACGTCATATCGGTCACCGAAATCGGCCTTGCGCCCGAACCGGCGATGCCGCGCCCGCTCGCCGACGCCATCGCGATCCCGATCGCCGATGCGCTGGTCGCCTTCGTCGCGACCGGCGACGCGCAACGGCTCGCCGCGCTCATCGACCTGATCGGCGGCCTGCGTCGCCCGCCGGCGACCGGCGACATCCTGTCGCATCCCGCCGTCTTTGCGCGCCTGCGTCGTCATTATCAGGCGATGCTGCCGAAGGCGTCGTTCCACCATTATTTCTGGGCAATGCGCGTGCTGCTCGGCGGCCTGCTCGCGGTGCTGACCGCGCCGCTGCCGCGCGCCCGCGCCTACCACACCATCTCGACCGGTTTCGCCGGCCTGCTCGCCGCCCGCGCCGCGCGCCAGACCGGCCGCCCGGCGTTCATCACCGAACACGGCATCTACCTGCTCGAACGGCAGATCGAGGTGATGATGGCGGACTGGATCGGCGATCAGGTCGATACCGGCCTCGAACTCGAACGCAGCGTCCGCGACCTGCGCGACCTTTGGGTACGCGCCTTCACCAGCTACGGCACCGCCTGCTACGATGCCTGCGACCCGATCGTCGCGCTCTATGGTGAGAACACCATGGTCCAGCGCCGGCTCGGCGCGGCGTCGGGCCGGGTCCGCGTCATTCCCAATGGCATCGACTCGGGTCGCTTCACCGGCATGGCCGACGCCCGCGATCCGGCGCATCCGCTGGTCGCATTGCTCGGCCGGGTGGTGCCGATCAAGGACATCAAGACCTTCATCCGCGCTGCCGCCATCGTCCATGCCGAGCGCCCCGACATCCGCTTCACCGTGCTTGGGCCTGCCGACGAGGACCCCGAATATGCCGACGAATGCACCCGGCTGGTCGACGATCTGGGGCTCGCCCCCGTCTTCGACTTCGCCGGCCGCGTCCGGATCGAGGACTGGATGGCGAAGATCGACCTGCTCGTCCTCACCAGCCTGTCCGAAGCGCAGCCGCTGGTGATTCTCGAGGGCGGCGCCTGCGGCATCCCCGTCGTCGCGCCCGACGTCGGCAGCTGCCGCGAGATGATCGAGGGGCGCGGCGACGGCGACGTCGGCCATGGCGGGATCGTCACCCCGCTGGTCAATCCGGCAGCGACCGCCGCAGGCATATTGGCGATCGCCGGCGACCCCGAAAAGCGCCGCACGATGGGCGAAACGATGCGCGAACGGGTGCATCGCGACTACGATCACGACACGATCATCGGCGCCTACCGCCGCCTCTATCGGGAACTGGTCGACCGCGAGTGAGCGGTGGCCGGTCGGCGCGCATCAGCGGTAGAAGAACGGGTTCGCGCGGAGGCGCGGAGGACGCAGAGGTGTCGCGCTTGCCGCGACAGCGGCCCGTCCCTCCGTTCGCCCGACCGGCGGACCGTCCGATGGGAAGGAGACGCTGCCGCAAGCGAATCACCTCCGCGTCCTCCGCGCCTCCGCGCGAACCAATCTTCTGTCGGCTTGAGCAGACCGCTCCGAGGTGGAACGGCGGGCCCTACGACCCGCCCGTCACCAGCGTATCGTTGAGGTCGTCCGCCACCGGCCCGCGCAGCACCGGCCCGATCGGCAGCGCCCGCCCGGTCGGTCCCGCTACCGCCCGGACCGCGGCCGGCCGGATGCGGACGTCGGTTGCGACCGGCAGCACCGGCGCCGGTCGCGCCGCACTGCCCGGCATCTGCGCCCGGTCGATCGGCGCGAGGACCGGATCGAACGGCCCGAAGCTCTGCCGGCGGACCGCCCGCGTGTTGCGGACCGGATCATAGGCCGGCACCGCCTGGTCGATCGCCGCCGCCTGCAGCCGCCCCAATGTCGCCAGCAGCCGCGCCTCGGCGGCATAGGCGGCATAGGTCGCGTTGGTCTCCACCAGCTGCGCGGTCAGCAGCCGCTGTTCGGAATCGAGCACCTCGAAATTCGACCGGAAGCCCTCGGCGAACCCGCGCTGCACCCCGGTCAGCGCCGCCTGCGCGGCCTCGGTCGCCAGCCGGCCCGCATCCATCTGCTCGCCCGCAGCGACCGCCTGGTTCCAGGCATTCTGCGCGGTGACCAGCGCCGAACGCCGCGTCGTCTCCACCTCGAACCCCAGTTGCTGGCGTTCGGCGATGGCGGCGCGCACCCGCGATCCGATCACGCCGCCGGTCAGCAGCGGCATCGTCAGCGTGACGCCGCCGGTCGCCGCCGGCCCGGCGTCGCGCAACTGATAGGAATAGGGGCTGGTATAGCCGTAGCTGCCGGTCAGCGCGACGATCGGTGCACGCTCGGCCCGCTGTGCCGCGATCCGCGCATCGCCCGCCTTGGTCGCCATGATCGCCTGCCACAGGCTGGGGCTTTCCTGTTCGACGATCGCGAACGCATTCTCGAGCGAGGCCGGCAGCCCGGGCAGCGTCGGCGGCGTCATCAGTGTCCCGGGATTGCGCCCGACCACCGCCGCGAACCGCCCGCGGCTCGCCTGCAGGTTGGCGATCGCCTGCGCCAGCTGCGCCCGGATGATCTCGCGCTGCGCCCGCGCCTGCGCGATATCGGTACGGGTCAGGTCGCCGCCGCGCTCGCGCGCGATCGCCTGCGTCAGCTGGCGACCGTAGGACTCGAGCGAGCGCTGCTGGATCGTCACCAGCGCCTGGTCGCGGCGCACCGAGACATAGGCATCGACCACCTCGAACAGGATCGCATTCTCGACCTCACGCAGCCGCTCGCGCCCGGCGAGCACCGTCGCCTCCGCCGCCGACACCTGCGCGGCGGTGCGGCCGCCGTTGAGCAGGATCTGCGACACGGTCAGCGTCGCGCCCATGTTGCGCGCGCGCAGCGTCTCGAATTCGCCGAGCAGCCCGCGCTGCTCCTGCGAACGATATTGCAGCGACATGTTGATGCCTGCGTTGAGCCGATAGGGCGAGCTCGCCTGCACGATCTGCTCGTCCAGCGCCCGCAGCTGCGCCCGCTGCCCCTCCAGCGCCGGGTTGCTGCGATACGCATCGGCGATCGCCTGCCCCAGCGTTTCCGGCGGCAGCTTCGCCTCGACATAGATCGACGGCGGGTCGCTCTCCTGCGCGCCCGCCGCGGCGGACAGGCCGAAAGCGACGATCAGGGCGAGGCGCAGCTTACCGTTCATGGAGCGACCGTGAGAAGGCCTCGGTCAACGGATCGAGGAGATAGCCGAGCGCGGTGCGCGAATGCAGCTTGACCAGCACCGTGACCGGCACGCCGGCGCGAATGCCGGTATCGCCGCCGCGCACCGCCTCGATCTGCGCGATCTGGTCGCGCGGCACCGCGATCTCCGCGCTGAAATAGCTGTGGCCCGATTGTTCGTCGCGCAACGCGTCGGCGGACACGTTGCGGACGGTGCCGGTCAGGATCGGCAGGTCGCGTTCGTGCAGCGACAGGAACTTCACCTCCGCCTCGCGCCCCGCGAACACGCCGTCGATGTCGCCCGGCGCGAAATTGGCCCGCACCACCAACGGCGCGGCATCGGGGACGATGTCGAGGATCGGCTGGCCGGGCTGGATCACGCCGCCGACCGAAAACACGCGCAGGCCGACGACCCGCCCGGTCACCGGCGCGCGGATGATCGTGCGGGCGAGCTGGTCGCGCGCCGCCAGCCATTTGGGCAGCATCTCGTTGAGCTGGAACTGGGTGTCGCGCAGCAGGGTGGCGCTGTCCTCGACATATTTGCGGCGGTTCTGCACCACCTCAGCCCGGGTCTGGCCGATCTGTTCGCGCGCCGCGGCGGAGCGGCTGACGAAATCGGCGTCAGTGCCGTCAAGCTGCTGGATCGAGCGTTCGATCGCCCGCACCGTGTTGCGCGAGACATAGCCCTGGTCGGCGAGCGCACGGGTGCTCTCCAGCTGCTGGCGCAGCGAGGTGCGCTGCCGGGCGGTCGCCTGCGCCTGCGCGCTATAGCCGCTGCCCTGCTGCGCGACCGCCGCCTCCTGCTGGCGCAGCACTGCGCCGTTGGCGGCGAGCGCGGAGGCGCGGGCGGCGCGTTGCGCGGCCTGCAACGCCTTGGCCCGCTCGACCAGCCGCAGGTCGTCGCCGGTCGCGGCGGCGAACTCCGCCGGCCAGACGATTGCGCTGCCGCGGACGTCCGCCTCCAGCCGGGCGCGCTGCGCCTGAAGATCGATGACGCTGGCGGCAAGCGCGCGTTCGCTCGCAGCGACGTCGGCACCCTGCAGACGGAAGAGGATCTGGCCGGCCCGGACGTGATCGCCGTCGCGCACCGCCAGCGCGGCGACGATGCCGCCCTCGCGATGCTGCACCGTCTGGCGATTGCCCGCGACGACGACTTGCCCCTCGCCCGCCGCCGCCGCGTCGAGCCGCGCGAAGGCGGCCCAGCCGAGCCCGACGACGAAGAACAGGATCGCGACGATGGCTCCGCCGAGAATGGCGGCGCGCGGCGAATCGTCCAGATGCAGGCGTTGCGCGATGCTCTGACGGCCGGCGTCCGGTTCGGGCATGGCGAGATCGGCGTGGATCATCGTGCGCCTCCCGCTGCGGCTGCGGGCACCGCCGTCGGGCTCGTCGGTCGCACCACCTTGGCGCGTTCGTCGAACAGCTGGATCGTGCCGCCGCGCAGAACCATGATCTTGTCCGACACCTGCAACAGGCCGGTGCGGTGCGTCGACACGACGATCGTCGCGCCGCGACGGCGCATCGCCTCCAGCGTCGACACCAGCCGCGCCTCGCCCTCGCTATCGAGGTGCGCATTGGGTTCGTCGAGCAGCAGGATCGTCGGCAGCCCGAACAAGGCGCGTGCCAGCGCGACCGCCTGGTTCTGGCCGGCGGACAGGCCCGATCCCTCCGCCATGCTCAGCATCGTCGCATAGCCCTTGGGCAGGCCGAGGATCACCTCATGCGCGCCCGCGGCCTGCGCCGCCTGCACGACCGCGGCATCCAGCGCCTCGCTCTCGCCCGACAGCACCGACTGGAAACGCGAGATGTTGGTATGGACGGTCGTCGGGAACAGCGACGGGGTCTGCGGCATGAAGCCGATATGCTTGCCGAGCTGTTCGCGGTTCCAGTCGCTCAGGCTGGCGCCGTCGATCCGCACCTCGCCCTTGTCGGGCGAGAGGGCGCCGGAGAGCACGCGCAGCAGCGTCGACTTGCCTGCCCCGCTCGGGCCGACCAGCGCGACGATCTGGCCCGGCTCGACGGAGAAGGCGATGTCGGACAGCAGCGCACGGTCGCTGTTGTCGGCAAGCACCGTGACGCCGCGCACGTCGATTCGCCCCACCGGTGCGGGCAGCGCGGTGGCATGCGCCGAGGGACCCGGCCGGCGGCAGAAGGCGTCGAGGTCGCGCCATGCGTTGCGCGCCGCCACCAGCGGCTTCATCGCGCCGAGGATCTGTTCGACCGGCTGCAAGGCACGCCCCAGCAGCAGCGAGGCGGCAAAGATCGCGCCACCCGAGATATCCTGCCGGATCGCCAGCCACGCGCCCAGCGCCAGCGCCAGCGATTGCAGCAGCAGGCGCAGGAACTTGGTGACCGCGAGGAACTGCCCCGCCGTTCCCGCCAGCGCGGACTGGCGCCGCACCAGTTCGGCGCGCTCCAGCAGGTGCCGGGTGATGACCGCATTCCGCATGCCCATCACGCGGACGACCTCCGACCCGTGGATCGACACATCCTGTTCGCGCGTGGCGAGCGTCGCGCGCATCTGCGTGTCCCGTGCGGCACGCGCGGTCACCCGGTCGCTGGCGATCGCGATCCCGCCGAGCAGCAGCGCGCTCACCAGCGAGAGCACGCCGATCCACGGATGGAGCAGGAAGGCGATGCCGATATAGATCGGCGCCCAGGGCGCGTCGAACAGCGCGATGATCGTCGGCCCGGTCAGCGTGCCGCGGATCGTGTCGAAATCGCGCATCGCCTGACTGCGCTGCCCGCCGGTCGCATCGTCGGCACCGAGGATGCGCAGCAGGATGCCGGGCGCCGCCCGCCGCTCCAGTCGCAGGCTCGCGCGCAGCAACAGCCGCATCCGCATCATGTCGAGGATCGCGAACACGATCAGCGATACGACCAGAATCAGCGTCAGCAGCAGCAGCGTCGCGCCGCCACGGGTCGGCACCACACGGTCGTAGACCTGCAACATGAAGATCGACGGCACGAGGTACAGGATGTTGACCAGCCCGGAAAACAGGGCGGCGAACATCAGGTGCCGGCGACAGCCGCGGATCGCGTCCGCCAGCACGTTGGCAACCCGATCGGGCTCGGCAGATTCCTGGCGGGGCGACGACATGGTCGCCGACGTAGCGCGGAAAGGTAGAGGATATCCTAACCACGCACGACGAGGGTATCGGTCACGCCGATCCCCTCGTCGGGGCGGATCAGGCCTTTTTGGCGGTCAGATGCGCGCTCAGATGCTTGTTCATCTCGAACATGCTGACCGACGGCTTGCCGAAGATCCTGACGAGCTTGTCGTCACCGTTGATCTGGCGGCGGTCCTTGGCGTCCTGCAGGTCGTGCTTCTTGATATAGGCCCAGACCTTGCTCACCACCTCGCTGCGCGGCAGGTCCTTGTCGCCGACGATCTCGGCGAGATCTGCCGACGGCGTGACCGGGGCGGTGATGCCGCCGCGCGCGCCACCGGCGGGCTTGCCGGTCGCCTTGACCTTCTTTTCGGTCGCTGCGGTCTCGTCCTTGCCGCGCTTTTCAGCAGTCTTCGCCATCATCGTCTCCCTGTATCGGTGCGGAGCGGGTGCTCCCTGCGGGTATATACGCCGATGCCACACGCTTCGTTGCCTCCCCGCGTCATCGGCGGGCCGGATACGCGCATTACCCGGTTGACAGAGCCGCGCCATATCCTCCACCTGCAATGATACATCATCTCTTTCTAAGGCTGTTCCTTGCTCCTCCGTTTCTCTACGGCTGCCCTGCTGTCGTCCCTGTTGCTGTCCGCCACGCCCGCCGTCGCCGAACCGGAAACGGATACCCCCGCCACGGAGGAAAAGGACGAGGGCGATATCGTCGTGCTCGGCACGCGGCGGTCGCGGGCCGATCCGACGAGCTCGTCGGACATCGTCACCGAACGGACGTCGCAGTCGAGCCGGTCGGTCGAGCGCGACCTGCTGGTCGCGGCGGGCGCCTATCGCCTGTCCGATGCACTCGAACTGGTCAGCAACGTCAGCAACCAGAACAATCGCGGCGGCGTGATCGACAATTTCGCAATCCGCGGTTTCCTCGGCACGCCCGATGGCGGCGCGGAATATTATGTCGACGGCTTCCTCGCGAACCGCGGCATGGGCCCGCCCCGCGATCCCGCGACGGCGGAACGGGTCGAGCTGCTGAAGGGGCCGGCGGGCGCGCTGTTCGGCGACATCGATCCCGCCGGACGGGTCAACATCGTCAGCAAGACGCCGGACTTCGCACCCGCCGCCAGCGCGACTCTGACCTATGGATCGTTCGACACGCGCCGGATCGAGCTCGATGCAACCGGCCCGCTGTCGGCGACGCTGGCCGCGCGGATCGTCGTCGCCGCGGAGGATTCGGACGGTTGGCGCAACTTCGTCGCGCTGAAACGCCGGGTCGTCTCCCCGTCGATCACCTGGCAGCCGGTCGACGCCGTCCGCCTGACCTATCTGGCGGAGATCAATCATTTCGACACGCCGTTCGATCGCGGCATCCCGGCCCTGCGCAACGACGCCAATGCCGCCCCGCGCCGCGCCTTCTACGGCGAGCCCGGCGACGGCGTCACCCGCTTCCGCAACGAACGCCACCAGCTGACCGGCATCGGCACGTTCGGCGACTGGACGGTGAACGGCGGCATCGCCTGGCGAACGGGAACGCTGAAGGGATTCTCGTCGGACCAGTCGCGGCTGGTCGACGGGCGGACGCTCTGGCGGCAGCGCCGCTCGCGCGATTTCTCGGTCGACGACCTGTCCGCGCGCCTCGAACTGTCCGGGCGCCTCGGCGCGCACCGGCCGAGTATCGGTATCAAGGGCTATCGCCTCGAGTACGGCGAGCGCTGGATGCGGCGCAATCCGAGTGCCGCCGCCCCCTATGCGATCGACGTGTTCCAGCCGGTCTATGGCCAGGCGCCGCCGGTCCTGCTGCCGTTCACCAACAATGACGAGGCGCGCTGGTCCGGCACGCTGTACGTGCAGGATATGTGGGACGTCGGCGACCGGCTGACGCTGTCGGGCGGCGCGCGGCTCGACGCCTATCGCCAGCGCATCCGCAACAATCGCACCGGCCTGACCGGGCGGACGATCGACCAGCCGGTGACCTTCCGCGTCGGCGGCCGCTACCGGCTGACCTATGCCGTCGCGGTGCACGCCAATTGGGGCGAGAATTTCGTGCTCAACTCCGGTACCGATCGCACCGGACAGGGCTTCGCGCCGGAAACCGGCAAGGGCTACGAGCTGGGCATCGCCGGTCGCTGGCCGGGCGTGGACATTGCGCTGACCTGGTTCGACATCCGCAAGCGCGGCATCCTGACCAACGATCCGACCGACCCCAATTTCCTCGCGCCGGTCGGCAGCCTGTCGAGCCGCGGGATCGAGGGCGACGCAGCGATCCGCATCGCGCCGCACTGGCAGGTCATCGCCAATTACGCCTGGACGCACGCCCGGACCGACGATGCCGCCTTCGCGACGGATCGCGTGCTCAACGTTCCCGCGCACAGCGGCACGCTGTTCGTGCTCGGCCGCTTCCTCGATCCGGCGGGGCGCGGCGTGTCGGTCAGCGGCGGCGCGGCCTATGTCGGCGACCGCGCGGGCGCGGTCGACGCCAGCGGCCTCGTGCTGCCGGCCTATGTGAAGGCCAAGGCGGCAGTGGAATATGCCTTCTCCCGGCGCCTGACGGTGCGGGCGGAGGCGGACAATCTCTTCGACGCACGCTACGCGCTCAGCTCGTACAGCCCGGTGTGGATCTATCCGGGCCAGCCGCGCACGCTGCGGCTGTCGCTGCGCATCGCGTCCTGACCGGTCAGCCGCGGGTTCGCACCTCCTGCAGGTCGAGCTCGCGGATCAGCTTCTGCGCGGTGGCGCTGCCGATGCGCCGGTCGCGCGCGCTGTCGACAATGGCGCGGCGTTCGGCCTTCAGGCCGCGCAGCCGGAGGTCGCGTTCCAGCCGGTCCTGCAACCGCGCCTCCGCCGCCACCCGCGCGCCCTGGCTGCGGCTCTCGATCCGGTCGCGGTACAGGTCCATGATCCGGCTGCCCGCCGCCGAGTAGAAATCGGCGTTGCCGTTCGCCTCCGCCAGTTCGTGCTGCGCATGCTCGATCTCGCGGATCGCGGCTTCGTAGGCGATCACCCGCGCCTTGTCCTCCTCCGCCTGCATCGACGGCTCCGGCGGCAGCGTCAGGCCGTTGAGCAGCACCGGCAGCAGCAGGCTGGCGATGATGAGCGAGACGATAATGACGCCCGCCGCGAGGAAGATCGCGAGATCGCGCGCGGGAAACGGCGACCCGTCGTCGAGCACCAGCGGCAGCGTCAGCACGCCGGCCAGCGTGATCGCGCCACGCACGCCCGCGAGCGACATCGCCGCGATCAGCCGCCAGTCGGGGCTGACGCCGTCCGCGCCCTTGCGCTGGCGCAACAGCGTGAGCCGCAGCGACACCCAGACCCAGGCGAAGCGCAGCGCCGCCAGCCCGGCGACGATCGCGACGACATAGACGCCCAGCCACAGCGGATTGCCGTGGCCGGTGATCCGCACCGTCTGCGCCGCCCCCGCCAGCACCCCCGGCAGCTGTTCGCCGAGCAGCACGAAGATGATGCCGTTCAGGGCGAACTGCACGGTATCCCAGACCGAATTGCGCCGCATCCGCGTCGCGGCCATCGCCTGGCGCGAGATTTCCGCGAAGGTCATCGTCACCCCCGCCGCCACCGCGGCAAGGATGCCGGAGGCGTGGATATGTTCGGCGAGCAGGTACGACCCGAACGGGATCAGCAGGCTGACGAGAATTTGCGAGGCGGTCTCCTCGCCATAGCGGCGCGACACCCATGCCTTGGCGCGGGTGACGGCGACGGTCACGACGATGCCGGTGAGGATCCCCGCCCCGGCGACCCACAGGAAATTGGCTGCGGCCGCGGCGGGCGAGAAGCTGCCGGTCAGCGCCGCCGCGACCGCGAAGCGCAGGCAGACGAGGCCCGATGCATCGTTGAGCAGCGATTCCCCCTCGAGGATGTGCATCATCCGCCGCGGAATCGGCACGCGCGCGGCGATCGCCGACACCGCGATCGGATCAGTCGGCGACACCACCGCCGCCAGCGCGAAGGCGACGGCGAGCGGCATCGCCGGGATCATCCAGTGGATCACGAAGCCCATGCCGAGCACGGTCAGCAGCACCAGCCCCAGCGCCAGTTCGAGGACGACCGGCAGATCCTTGAGCAATTCGTCCTTGGGGATGCGCCAGCCGTCGAGGAACAGCAGCGGCGGCAGGAACAGCAGCAGGAAGAGTTCGGGATCGAGTTCGACGCGATAGGAGGTGGACAGCCCGATCAGGCCGCCAAGCAATATCTGCACCAGCGGTGTCGGGATCGGCAGGGGCAGCATGCGCGACGCGGCGCCACTGACCACCACGGCCACCAACAGGAACAGGACGATCGAGATGACTTCCAACGCGTAACTCCGCAGACCTGACGTAAGGCCGCGACCTTAGCGCCCCGGAGCCGCGTTGACGACCGCCGGCGGCACCGGACCGCCCGATTCCGGGTCCGCGGTGAGCAATCGCCACCCGGCCGGCAGATAGTCGGTCGACATGTAGAAGTAGAATGCGCAGCTGCCGTCGGCACGATAGCTGCCGCCCTTCAGGATGCCATAGGCGGTCGTGCCGAGGAAGACCGGGCTGCCGCTGTCGCCGCTCTTGCACACCGGCCCGGACACCGTCGTCCACGTCGGCAGGCAGGCGCCGCCGCACAGGTCGCCCGCCGGCGCGAAGTCGGTCAGTTCGACCTGCGAACAGCTATAGCCGGTGCGCTCGCCGCGGTGGCACACGACGTCGCCCGCGCGCATCCCCGACCGGCTGCGCGCGCCCATCACGGGGCGGTTGAGCGTTTTTGCGGTATCGGCGAAGAACAGGGGCGAGAGCGGTTCGGGGCTGGCGTTGATCTGCACGTCCTGATGGCCCCAGCCCCATTGACCGACGAACGGCAGTGCCAGGTCGCGTCCGTCGGCATCGCGGATATTCAGCGCGTCGGGGCAATGCGCGGCGGTCGCCAGCCCCGACCGGACGCCGTCGGTGACGACGAAGCCGCTGGTGCACAGATAATGGCGCGGATCGCCCGGCACCGTGCCGATCACCCGCGCGCCGCCGACGACGCCGCCCATGTCGAGCGTCGGCTGATCGACGACACGCAGCCGCACCGGCACCCGCGTCAGCGCCGCCAGCCGCTCTCGCAACAGCGCCTCCCCCTCGCGCGCGATGTCGCGCGGCGAGACGATGACGACCAGTTCGCCGGTGCGCGGGTCGATCCCCATGCCGGGCGCTCCGAGCAGGCTGGCGCGGATCGTGGCCTGATAGGCGGTGATCACCTGCACCAGTTCGGTGTGCGTCGCGCTCGCGCCGGTGACGAACCGGACGGTCACCGCCTCCCCGGCCAGATCGAGCGTCTCGTCGGGCTGCGGCGCCGCACCGGTGAGCAATACGTCAATCCCGAAGGACGGCCGATGCCGGATCGCGATGCCGGCCAGCCGCGTCGCGAAGCGGGTGCCGATCGCGTCGGTCGCCGCGACGCTCGCCTGCTGGAGGCGCAACTGCCGCAACGCCTCGTCGCTGGACGTGCCGATCGTGCCGGCGATCGCGTCGGCATCCTGCACCAGCGCCTGCTCCGGCGTCTGCAGCAGGATCGGCACGGCCGTCTGCGCGCCCGCCGGACCACTACCGACGAGCGCCAGCATGGCCCCTAGCCTGATGAAGGAACGCCACCCCACGCCGGCATTCTACAGCGTGCAGATAACCGGCGACTGAACGAACGTGAGCGGTGCCGGGACGATGCGGCCTTGTTCCCGACGCGATCGCACGGCACGGTCGCGGCCATGCGCTGGCTGATCCCCCTGTTCGTCCTCGTCCCCGCCAACCTCGTCGCCGCCGACGTCGCGCCACAGGCGATCCCGGCCGGGCGCTGGGACGTCGTGTCGAAGGCGGTAGACCTCGTGATCCCCGGTGCGCCGGGGTTCATGCTGCGGATGATGAAGGGCCGTTCGAAGACGGAACGCAAATGCCTGTCGCCCGCCGCCGCACAGGCCGGCGTCGCGGCGTTGCTCGCTCCCGATCCCAAGGCAAAATGCCGCGTGGACAGCGTCCAGGTCGCCGGCGGCCGTTACAGTCAGACGCTCTCCTGTCCGCAAAAGAAGGGACCGCCGCTGCAGATCGTCCGGTCCGGCAGCTACGATGCCGCCGGCTTCACCGGGCGGCTCAAGATGGCGGGACAGACGCCGAAGGGGCCGATGGCGATCACGATCGACCAGACCGCCCGCCACGTCGCGGGAGCCTGTTCCGGCTAGGCGCATCGTTCAGTTGGCGCTCAGCACCCCGCTGAACCCCGGCTCCTCCAATGCGCGCCCGGCGCCGAGCGCGACGCACATCAGCGGCGCCTCGGCGACGATCACCGGCAGGCCGGTTGCGCGGCTCAGCACGTCGTCGATCCGTTGCAGCAGCGCGCCGCCGCCGGTCATCACGATGCCCTGTTCGACGATGTCAGCGGCGAGTTCGGGCGCGATCTGTTCGAGCGTCTTCATCACCACCTCGACGATCTGCGCGACCAGATCGGCCATCGCGTCCGCGACCTCCGCCTGACCGATGCTCAACTCCTTGGGAATGCCGTCGACCAGATCGCGACCGCGCACGCGCAATTCGCGGTCCTCGCCCTCGGCTGGACGACAGGCCATGCCGATCTCGTGCTTGATCCGCTCCGCGGTCGCCTCGCCGATCATCAGATTGTGCTTGCGGCGGATGTGCGAGGCGATCGCCTCGTCCAGCTTGTCGCCGCCGACGCGCACCGAATTGCTGTAGGCGAGCCCGCCGAGCGACAGCACCGCGACCTCCGTCGTACCGCCGCCGATGTCGACCACCATGAAGCCGGTCGGCGCGGTGATCGGCAGCCCCGCCCCGATCGCGGCCGCCAGCGATTCCTCGATCAGCAGCACCTGCGACGCGCCGGCGTTCATCGCCGCCTGCCGGATCGCACGGCGTTCGACCTGCGTCGATCCGGCCGGCACGCAGATCACCATCTTGGGCCGGCGCTGGAACTTGCCGGGGCCACCGTGCACCTTGGTGATGAAATGCTTGATCATCTGCTCGGCGACGTCGATGTCGGCGATCACCCCGTCGCGCAGCGGCCGGATGGTTTCGACATGCTCCGGCGTCTTGCCCATCATCAGCTTGGCATCGGCGCCGACCGCCAGCACCTTGGGAATGCCGTCGCGCGTCTCGATCGCCACGACGGAGGGTTCGTTGAGGACGATGCCCCGGCCCGCGACGAACACCAGCGTGTTCACGGTGCCGAGGTCGATGGCCATGTCCTGGGACGCGAGGCCGAATGGCAGGGAAAGCCGCAAGGGGATGAGCTACTTCGTTGGTGGTGGCATGGCCGATGGCATGCCCGCACGGGGACGCGCACGCCTTCGCGTTCTGCGCCCCCGCGTCAACCGCCATGCGACGACCGGCACGCCGCGAACGGCGATACGCGGCCCGCCACGCCCCGCCTAGGGCCGATCGCCATTCAGATGATGACGTGCCGAAAACGGTGGTTTCGCGTGACCCGGAGCGCAGCGTTACTTTCGGTACGTGAGCACCGGAAGCGCGCGAAACCGCCGTTTGCAGGCCGTCAGGGCTGCATGGCGATCGGCCCTAGCGGTTGACGAAGCGCTGGTTCGAGGCGGCGTAGCGATCGCCATGGATAGTGATGCCCGCCAGCGCCTGCGCGATCCGGTCGAGATCCCCGGGTGTCAGGACGAGGTCGGCGGCACCCAGATTCTCCTCCAGCCGGTGCAATTTGGTCGTGCCGGGGATCGGCACGATCCAGGGCCGCTGCGCCAGCAGCCAGGCGAGCGCGACCTGCGCCGGGGTCGCGCGCGTGTCCGCCGCGATCTCGGTGACGAGGTCGACCAGCGCCTGGTTCGCCTGCAACGCCTCGGGCGCGAACCGCGGTCCGGTGCTGCGGAAATCCGACGCGCCGAACGTCGTGGTCGCGTCCATCTTGCCGGTCAGGAACCCCCGGCCCAGCGGGGCGAAGGGGACGAAGCCGATGCCGAGGTCTGCCAGCACGGGAAAGATGTCTCGCTCGGGCTCGCGCCACCACATCGAATATTCGCTCTGCAACGCCGCCACCGGCTGGACCGCATGCGCGCGACGGATCGTCTCCGCCCCCGCCTCGGACAGGCCGAAATGCTGCACCTTGCCCGCCTGGATCAGGTCCCTGACGGTGCCCGCAACCTCCTCGATCGGCACGTCCGGATCGACGCGATGTTGATAGAACAGGTCGATCCGATCGGTCCGCAGCCGCTGCAGCGCGGCATCGGCGACCGCGCGTATCCGCTCCGGCCGGCTGTCGAGGCCATCGGCCGGCACCCCATTGGCGAAGCCGAACTTGGTCGCGATGACGACGGCATCGCGCACCGGTGCCAGCGCCTCGCCGATCACCTCCTCGTTGAGGCCCGGGCCATATGCCTCGGCCGTGTCGAAGAACGTCACGCCGCGATCGTGCGCGGCACGGAGCAGGCCGATCGCCTCGCCACGGTCGGTCGCCGGCCCATAGCCATAGCTCAGCCCCATGCAGCCAAGCCCGATCGCCGATACGGTCAGGCCGCTCTTGCCGAGGTCACGTGTCTGCATGGCTCTTCTCCGATCGTTGCGACGGCGACGTCTGCCGTATCGCCACCCAGATAGCGTCACCGCGGCCTATCGATTAGACACGTTACTTCATATGAGCCTATGACCGTTCGTCATGAAACCGATCGGAAGGCCGGACGATGCGACGTGAGGATCTGGGCAGCCTCACCATGTTCCTCGCCGTCGCCGAGGAGCGCAGCTTCACCCGCGCCGCGCGCCGGCTCGACGTGTCGCAATCCGCGCTCAGCCATGCGATGCGGCGGCTCGAGGCGCGGCTGGGCTTGCGACTGCTGACCCGCACCACGCGCAGCGTCGCGCCGACGGTCGCCGGCGAACGGCTGATCGAGACGCTGCGGCCGGCGTTCGACGAGATCGAGAACAAGCTCGCCTCGCTCACCGAATTGCGCGAGCGGCCCGCCGGCACGATCCGCATCACCACGTCGAAACATGCCGCCTATACGATCCTGTGGCCGGTGATCGCGCGGCTGACCGCGGAGAATCCCGACATTCAGGTCGAACTAAGCATCGACGCCGGCCTGACCGATATCGTCGCGGAGCGGTTCGACGCGGGCGTCAGGCTCGGGGAACGGCTGGAGAAGGACATGATCGCGGTCCGGATCGGGCCGAAGCTACGCATGGCCGCGGCGGCATCGCCCGACTATCTCGCCCGGCACGGCGTGCCGCGCACCCCGGGCGATCTCGCGCACCACGTCTGCATCAACCTGCGTTTCGTCACTGCTGGCAGCCTCTACGTCTGGGAATTCGAGAAAGACGGCCGCGAACTGAAGGTGAAGGTAGAGGGGCAGCTGGTGCTCAACGACGTCGATCTCGCGGTCGAGGCGGCAGTCGCCGGCCGCGGCATCGCGTTCATGCTGGAGGATCACGTCGCGCCGCGCATCGCCGACGGCTCGCTCGTTCGCGTGCTGGACGACTGGTGCGAACCCTTCGACGGCCATTACATCTATTACCCCAGCCGCCGGCAGCCCTCCCCCGCCTTCAGCCTGCTGCTCGAGGCATTGCGTCGCCAGCGCGACGCGGACGCCTGACCGCCCCCGCCGTCATTCGGCCACGACGCGCGCGATCGCGCTGTAGCGTTCGAAGCTCTTCTCCATGTGGCGACGCGCCGCCTGGCTCGCCTTCGCCGGATTCTGCGCGGCGATGGCGTCGTAGATCGCCTTGTGATCCTTGTTGATCGTCTTCGCGTAGGCGGCGTGCGAGCGCGGACTGTCGGTGCGCAGATACAGGCGACGCGACGGCACCAGCCGGATGCCGAGGAAGTCGGTGAACCGCAGGAAATAGGGATTGCGCGTCGCCCGCGCGATCGCGGCGTGAAAGGCGGTGTCGGCCGCGACCGAGGCTTCGGTATCGGTGCTGCGCGCCATCTGCTCCATACAGTCGAGCATCGCGTCGAGATCGTCCTGCGTCCGGCGCTGCGCGGCGATCGAGGCCATTTCCGCCTCGAACCCCGTGCGCATTTCGAGCAGGCGGAGGACGTCGTCGATCTCGCGCAGCTCGTTCGCCGTCACCTGAAACGCCTGATAGCGGGCGCCCTCCGCGACATAGGCGCCCGATCCGCGCCGCGATTCGAGCAGGCCGCGCGCCGCCAGCCGCGCGAACGCCTCGCGCACGACGGTCCGGCTGACGCCGAATTCGGCGGTGATCGTCATCTCGGTCGGAAAGCGCTCGCCCGGATTGAGCGCGCCGGACAGGATTTCCGCCTCGAACTGGCGGACCAGATCGTCGGCGAGGGACGCGGCCTTGGTGATCTTCATCGTCCGCTCACATCCCCCCACCACGCGGCTCAACCCGCCACGCCGTTCCTGCTTGCCCAGGGACCATAAGCCGCGATCGCGCGCTGGGGAACGGTCACCCACCAATTATAGCCGTTGCGGCGCCCGACGGAGATGAAGTTGACGTCGTCGTGGATCGATTTGTCCTTGTCGCCGAAGATCGGGCGCTGCGTCGCGATGTCGTAGTTGCGCGACCACAGGGCGCCGCCGCCCTTGCGGGGGAAGAATTTGCGGCCCTCATCGCCGACCCGTTCCCAGGCATGGTCATAGACCGCGCGGGCCTTCAGCCAGGCGATGCCGCCGGTCACCGCCGCCTTGATCGCGGGGCTGGGGGCGGGCTGCTGCATCAGGAACATCAGCACGTCGGTCGTCTCGCCGCTAGCGATCGAACGCGGTTCGTAATTGCGGGCCGAGATCGGCGCCAGCGTCAGCGGATCGACCTGCTGCGGCCAGCCGGCGAGCCGGCCATCCACCCGCACCTGCGCGCGCAGGATCAGATCGACGCCGCGCTTCACCGCCGCGGCCGACCGCGAACGCAGGTCGGCGGGCACGAAACGGTAGAGCGGTTCGGTGGCCACCGCCTGCAACAGCATCGCCGCCTCCGCCATCGCATTGTCGTTGAACGTGATCCCGTCGTGGAACCCGCCCTCCAGCGGCCAGATCTGCGGCCAGCCGCCGTTGGGATATTGCGCGGCGAGCAGATAGCGGACGCCCTTCACGAAGCTGGCGCGATAGCGGTCGCCGTCGCGACCGGGCAGCGTCGCCGCCACCTTGGCGAGGAAGCGCATCTCCATCCAGGTCGCGTCATTGTCCAGCGTGCCGACGAAGGTCCAGTAGCGATCCTCCGGCGCGTCGAAGTTCGACCGGTCCGGGTCCATCGTCTCGGCATCGTTGGCGTAGCGCTGACCGGGCAGGCGCGGCGGACCGGCGCGGTTCTGGTTCTTGCTCCAGCCGCCCGCGGGGGTCTGGAAGCTGACGATCGTGTCGGCGACGCTGCGTGCGGCTGCGCTCGCATACCACGCGGCATCGCGATCGAGCGGCATGTTATACTGTCCGCCGCCCACCGCCTTCGGTGGTGGCGGCGCCGCCTCACCCGGCTTCAGTTCGGCAGCGAGGCTGGCGCGATCGGCGGCGCGCTGGCGTTGCGAACGGCGCAGATAATCCGCCCATGCCGCCTGCTGCGCCTTCGGCAGCGCCGCGATGCGATCGGCGGTCAGCGATTGCGCGGGGGTGTTCTGGCCGATGACCTTTGCCATAGACGGCACGGCGAGCAGTGCGACGGGGGCTGCGGCAAGCGCGAGCCACGACAGACGGGACATCCTCTCTCCTGTTCTCATTTGTGTTTGGCGTCGAAATCGAAGCGGGTGTTCGCGACCAGCGCGTCCCAGTCGGCGGCGCCGCGCACGTCGAGGCCGCGGTCCCAGCCATAGCCGGTGTAATAAGCAAAGGGGGTGCCGGGCTGGACCCGGACCAGCATCAGGTAATTGTCGGCATCCTCGGCAAAGCCCTGCACCAGCGCCGGGTCGGCGGCGACGGTGATCGACACCGCGCCGTGGCCGGGATCGGCGGGCTCGTGGAAGGTCAGCCGCCCGCTCGCCTTGTCGCGCACGACGCGGCCGGCACCGGCGCCGCCCTTGCGCTTGCTGATGCCGATACCGACGACCAACGGCTCCTTCGTATCGGATTCGAGCGTCGAGACCATGCGGGTGAAGTGCGATCCCATCGGCAACGCGAAGCTGCGCGTTTCCCAAACGCGGCGGACGACGTCGACCGGCCAGGGCTTGTAGGTCACCTCGAACTTCGCGACCTTGCCGCCGGTATCGAGCACGCGGTGCGTCGCCCAGTTGCGCGAATTCCACAGCTTGCTCGCATGCCAGATGCCGAGCGCCCCTGCCCCGCGACCTCCGCCGACATCGTAGAAGTCGAGTCCTTCGCCGCGATCGACGTGATAATTGGGAAATTGCAGCTGCCGTTGCATGAACGGCCAGCGGACGCGCTTGCCCCACACGTCGATGCCCGATCCCGACGGCGGCTCCTTCGCCTCCAGCGCGGGACCGTAGATGCGCAGCGCGACCTTGTCGTTCTCCCACAGGATGTCGTCGAGCCGTTCGGGGGCATAATGGACGATCGCGCGCGGGCGGGCGGCGTCGCCGGTCGGCGGCGTCAGCGGCTCGATCGTCGCCGGGCGCTTGAGCACGGCGGGATCGTAGGCGAGCGCCGCAGTCGCCTTCATCTCTTCCGCGCGGCGGGCGCGTTCCGCATCGCCGACGACGCTGCGCGGTGCCGGCGGTTGCGGCGTGGTCGCCACGATCGCCGGCTCGCCGTCGCGTTGCGGCTGCGCGACCGGCAGGGCGCTGGCCGGTCGGCCAAGGTCGGCGACTTCGAGCGCGGTCAGCAGATAGGCGCCGCTGCCGTACAGGCCGACGTCCTCCGCCGCAGTCGCGACCGGCTGGTCGCCGGTCTTCTGCACCGCACCGAGCAGGCCCGACGGCAGCACGTGCCGGTTGAGCCCCGCCCAGCCGCGCGTCACCACCGGCACGTAGCGGTCGCGCGGCAACAGCCCGTGGTTGACGCCCCAGGCAAGGCCATAGAGCAGCAGCCCCGATCCCGACGTCTCCGCCTCCGGAAAGGCCGCACGGTCGAGCAGGCTGGCGCTCCACAGGCCGTCCTTGCCCTGCAGTTCCGCGCTGCGGCCGGCGAGCTGGCGGAACAGGTCGATGTAGAAATCGCGGCCGCTAAAATCCGCCGGCATCGCCTCGATGGTGCGGGCGAGGCCGGCGAGCACCCAGCCGTTGCCGCGCGACCAGAATATCGGCGCGCCGTTCGCCGACGTGCGGTCGAGGAAGCGCGCGTCGCGGAAGAACAGCCGCTGCCGCGGGTCCCACAGCAGCTTCGCGGTGCGCCGCCATTCCTTGTCCATCGCGATCAGATACTTGGGATCGCCGGTGATCGCCGACATGCGCGCCAGCACCGGCGGCGCCATGAACAGCGCATCGCACCACCACCAGATCAGCGCCGGCGTTTCCTCCGCGCGATTGAGATGCGGGATCATATAATCGAGCCGCTGCTGGAGCGGCATCAGCGCCCCCTCCTGCCGCCGCCGGACATAGAGTTCCTGATACAGGTCGCCGATCGCGATATCGTCGGCGTTGAGCATCGTCTTGCCGGACCGCGCACCGCGAAATGCGTAATTGTAATGTTCGGCGACCGCGGTGAGGTAACGCAGCGTCTCCGGCCGCGGCGAGACGCGGGCGAGGCGGGCGGCCCCGACGTAGAAGGTGGCGGCGACCCAGTTGGACGCGGCCGCATCCGTCGCACCACCGGTGGACAGCGGCAGCGGATGGCGCGCCAGGTCGGCGATCTGCGCCGCGGCGACATAGTCCGCCGCGCGCAGCACCGCGGCGCGGTCGGGGATGCGATCGGGGGCGAAAGCGAGCGTCGGACGCGGCGGCAGGACCTGCCATTCGGGCTGCATGCCGAACGACCCCGTCCCCTGCGCCAATGCCGCGGACGGCACCGCCACCGCCATCGCCGCCGTCATGGCCAGCTGCGTGATCGATCGCATGGCGTCCCCCTCCTCATGCTTGTTTTCAGCGGCACCTGTGTAGGCCGCACGTCAAAGTTGTGCAACAACTTGGGGCAAACCCGAGCGCTGCGGTTAACCGGTGTCACCCATTCGGGCAAAAGGGGTGCGGAGCGTCGGAACGCTCCGCACCAGAATGGCGCCGACCAGGGGAGGTCAGTAGCGCCAACGCAGACCGAACAGGATTTCGCGGCCGAAGTGACGATAGTTGGATACGCGGTCCGTCACGTCGGCATACCTGTCGGAATAGGTATCGGTCAGGTTCACGCCCTCCAGCGTCAGGCTGAACTTGGGCGTCAGATCGTAGCGGATCGCGGCATCGATATTGGTCGCGCCCTTGATCCCCTCTTCGGTGTTGCCGTTGCCACCGGGGAAGGCCACGAGATAGCCGTCGCGATAGGCGGCGGACACGCGCGCGCTGAACCCCTTCACTTCGTAATAGAGCGTCGCGTTGAACAGGTTCTTCGACTGGCCGGTCAGCCGGTTGAACAGCGGGTTGGCGGCGGTGCGATAGTTCACGCGGCTGGCGACGTGCGTGTAATTGCCGATGAAGCCGAGATCGTCGAACGGTGCCGGCAGGAACTTGAACGGCTGCTGGTACTGGAATTCGACGCCCTTCAGCGTGCCGCCCGTCCCGTTGATGTTGCGCGTGACCTGGAACAGCTGGTCGGGCGACGAGGGGGTGCCGGTCAGCAGTGAATCGGGCAGGCCGAGTTCGCGATACGGCAGGAACGAAATGTCGCTGGCGATGAACGAATCGATCTTCTTGTAGAAGACCGCGACGGCGAGCAGCGACTCGGGCGCGAAATACCATTCGGCCGCGAGGTCGACGTTCTTGGCGCGGAACGGTTCGAGCAGCGGATTGCCGTAGGAAATCGTCTGGCCCGAGGTGTTGAGCGACCCGCCCGGCGTCAGGCTGTTGAGCGTCGGGCGCGACATCACCTTGGCGACGCCGAAGCGGAAGACGAGCTTGTCGGTGGCATCCAGCGCCAGATTGGCGGACGGCAGCCAGTCCTCGTACTTGTTGTCGACCGTCACATAGGTCGTGTTGAGGAAGCCCGACGACGCCGTCTCGGTCCGCGCATAGCGCAAGCCGACGTTGCCGCGCAGCGTCGTGCCGCCGAACGGCTGCGCGAAATCGAGCTGCGCATAGGCGCCGGTGTCCGTCTCCGACACCTCGCGGAAACCGTTGAAGGTCGGGAGCAGCGGAAAATTCTGGTACAGGCCGATCGCCTCGGTCGTCTTCCAGATGTCGGGCGTGATATAGCTGAGGTCGGTGCCGTTCGGGATCGCCAGCTTGCCGTCGAGGCTGGCGAGCTTGCCCAGATTGCCGACGCCGACGATCTGTTCCGCCGCGGTCAGCACGCGGTTGCGCTGGCGGCCGAAGCTGTTGAAGCCATAGCCGCGCCGTTCGCCGCCAAGCTTCAGCTCGAACACCTCGTCGAACTTGTAGGCGAGCGCGCCCGATGCCGAGGCGAGATCGTAGACCGCACCGCTTTCGCTGGCGCGCACCTCGGTCAGCGTGAACTTCGAGGGATCGGTGACGTCGAAGCCGTAGCGGATCAGCGGCAGTCGGTCGTTCTGCCGGAAGTCGTAGGTATATCCGTTCACGTTGTTGACGTCGAACTGGTAGGAGATCGACACCGGCGTGAGCGCCTCCGCCTTCGACTTGCCGAGCTTCAGCTGCCCGCGCAGCTTGTCGCTGAACTGGTGGCGGGCGTTGAGCGACACCTGCGTGAACCGGCTCTCGTTGCGGTCGAAGCCGTTCTCCGAACGCACGTCGACGCGATCGAACACGCCGTAGGAGATGACGTTCTTTTCGGGGTCGATCGCATAATCGCGCACGATCGTCTCGCGCACGCCGGTCGCGGTCGAGCGGCTGAACGAGATCGCCTCGATGTTCGGGCTCTCGAATTCCTGGTTGAAGCGCGAATGGAGCGCATCGATCGACACTTCGGTGCGGTCGCTCGGCTTCCATTGCAGCGAGGCGGTGATGCCCATCCGGTCTTCGGAGAACTGGCCGAAGGTGTAGCGCGGGATGCGCGGGTAATAAGCGTTGAGCAATTCGGTTCGCTGCGCAGGCGTGGCGCAGACCGTGCAGCCGGCGAAATTCTGGTTGGTGCCATAGGCCTGCGCCGCGTTGCCGGCCTGCCAGCGCGTGGTGTTGAAGCTTTCCGAGGTCGGCTTGCGCTCCGAATAGGCGAGCGAGATCAACCCGCCCCAGGTCTGGTCGTCGTTGGTCCAGCTGACCAGCCCGGCGATGCGCGGCAGCACCTTCTTCGACAGGTCGTTATACGACCCCTGCGTCGACAGCGCGGCATCGAAGCCCGCCTTGAAATCGAGCGGTCGCCCGGTCTGCAGGTCGACGGTCGCGCCGAGCGAGCCTTCCTCGATCTCCGCCGACTGGGTCTTGCGGACGGTGACGCTGTTGAACAGTTCGGAGGCGAAGATCGAGAAATCGAAACCGCGGCTGCGATTGCCGCCGGCCGCCGCCTGCGCCTCCAGCCCGTTGATGCGGACGCGGGTGAAATCGGCGCTGAGGCCGCGGACGCTGATCGTGCGCCCCTGCCCCGCGTCGCGTTCGATCGTGACGCCGGGCAGGCGCTGGATCGATTCGGCGAGGTTGAGGTCGGGGAAGTCCGCCATATCCTCCGCGAGGATCGCGTCGACCGCGCCGGCTTCCGTCTTCTTGACGTTGAGCGCCTTCTGCAGGCTGGACCGGAAGCCGGTGACGACGATGTCGTCGCCGGTTTCGCCCGCGGCGGCGTCCGTCGCCTGTGCCGGATCGGCAGCGACGGGCTGCACCTGCGACGGCGATGTGGACGGCGGCGCGATCTGCGACGTCGGCGGTGAAACGGCCTCCGGCGGCGGCGTCGTCTGGGCCGCGGCGGCGGTGCCGATCACCAGCGCAGACGCCGAAACCGTCGCACGGAAAGATGTACGCAAAGCCACTCGAACCGTCATAATCCCCTCAATCCATTCCGTTTTTGCTACCGGTGTCATCGCCGCAACTGCCCCAAATCATGCACGAGTTGCAATACAAATCATGTCTGACTGGCAATTTTTCCGTCAGGCTCGTTGACCGAAGTTGCATGACAAGTTACCCGTCCAACATGGAGAGGTCTGCTTGGGGGAACGGTCGTGCGCGGCCGATGGAGGGCGTCGCCCGGCGACGCGCGATACGCGTCGCGGCGCTGCCGCTGGCCTGCGCGCTGGTCGCCGCCGCGCCGCCGCCGATCGATCGCGAGGCGCTGGTGCGACGGCATGCGATCACCTTCACCACGGCCGATCCGCACGCACCGGTCATGCTCGGCAACGGCGAGCTGGGCTTTACCGCCGACATCACCGGCCTGCAGACCTTCCCCGCGCTCTATGCCGAGCTGACGCCGCTGCTGACGATGGCGCAATGGGGCTGGCACAGCTTCCCCAACCCCAAAGGCTACACGGAGCGCGACGGGCTGACGATGGTCGCGGTGCCGGGCCGCGGGCAACAGCCCTATCCGTGGATGCGGGCGTGGAGAGATGCCGACAAGAACCCGGCCTTCACCTGGCTCCGCGCCAATCCGCATCGCATCTCGCTCGGGCGGATCGCGCTGACGGTCGGCGGCAGGCCGGCCGATTTCGCGCGCATCTCCGCAACGCGGCAGGTGCTCGACATGTGGACCGGGACGCTGACCAGCCGTTTCCGCTACGATGGCCAGCCGGTCGAGGTGCGGACGCGGGTGCTGCCCGGCGTCGATGCGGTCGCGGTCGAGGTGACGTCGCCGCTGGTGGCGCGCGGATCGCTCGGCGTGTCGGTCGCATGGCCGGGCGTAGCGCCCGCGATCAATCCCGATCCGTCGCACTGGACGCCGCGCGCCGGCGAGACGACGCGCATCGTCTCGCGGACGCCCGGCGAATGGCGGGTCGAGCGACGGCTGGACGCGACCCGCTACTGGTCGACGGTACGATCCGACGGGACGATCGCGCAGGGCGACGGCGACCGGCTGACGATCCGCGGCAGGACGCCGACGCTGCGCGCGGTCGTCGCATTCGCCCCGCGAGCGGAGGCACCGCGCCTGCCCGGCTTTGCGGCGATGCCCGATGCGGTGGCCGCGCACTGGCGGCAATTCTGGACCCGCGGTGCGGCGGTGGATTTCACCGGCAGCAGCGATCCCCGTGCGTCCGAGCTCGAACGCCGCGTAGTGCTGTCGCAATATCTCTCGGCGATCAACGGCGCGGGGACACTGCCGCCGCAGGAGGAGGGGCTGTTCTCGAACAGCTGGTTCGGCAAGTTCCATCTCGAGATGCACCCGTGGCACAGCGCGTGGCAGGCGGCATGGGGCCATGCCGACCTGCTCGAACGCAGCATGGGCTGGTATCTGCGCACCCTGCCCTCGGCCCGGGCGGAGGCCGCACGGCATCGGGTCAAGGGCGCATGGTGGCCCAAGATGGTCGGGCCGGAGGGGCGCAACAGCCCCAGCCTCATCTCGCCCTTCATCATGTGGCAGCAGCCGCACCCGATCCTGCTGTCCGAGCTGATCCGCCGGGCCGGCACCGGACGCGCGGGGAAGGATCGGGCGGGGAAGGATCGGGCGACACTCGACCGCTACGCGCCGCTGGTCGAGGCGACGGCGGAGGTGCTGGCGAGCTGGCCGACCTGCGATGCCACCGCCTGCCACCTCGGCCCGCCGCTGATCCCGGCGCAGGAGAATTACGATCCGCTGACGACACGCGATCCGGCGTTCGAACTGGAATATTTCCGCTGGGCGCTGAACATCGCGCAGGACTGGCGCGTCCGGCGCGGCCTGCCGCGGCGGGCGGACTGGGACAACGTGGTCGCGCGCCTCGCGCCGCCGGCGGTGCGCGACGGGCTCTACCTGCCGGTCGCCTCCGTCCCCGATTTCTGGCGCGTCGCCGCGTCCGCCCGCTGTCGCCGCCATGCCGAGGCGGAGGGATGCCGCAACCGCGATCACCCGTCGTTCCTGATGGCCTATGGCTTCGTACCGGGCGCGCGGATTGACCGGGCGACGATGGCGCGGACGTTGCAGGCGGTCGAGGCGAACTGGGACATGCGCCAGACCTGGGGCTGGGACTATCCGATGATCGCGATGACCGCGGCGCGGCTCGGCCAGCCCGACAAGGCGGTCGACTGGCTGTTCGCGACGGGCAAGAACAACCAATGGGGCGCGACCGGCATGACGCCGCGCGTCCATCTGGATGCGCATGCCGCGGGACTGGTGCCGAAATCGGGCGGCGCGGGCGGCGTCGCGATGGCGGTCAATCCCGACGGGCCGGGCTATGCGCGCGCGGCGGAAACCTATTTCCCCTCGAACGGCGCGCTGCTGATGGCGGTCGGGCTGATGGCGGGCGGCTGGGACGGTGCGGATCGCCCTGCCCCCGGCTTCCCGCAGCGCGGCTGGCGCGTCCGCGCCGAGGGCTTCACCCCGCAACCCTGAGACTGGAGCGATGATGGACGGATCGACACGACGCGCGTTTCTGGGGGCCGCCGCGGCGATGACCGGCACGGCCATGGCCGGCAGGGCCACGGGCGGCGGAGGCGCGATCGGACAGGGGCCGGCGGGCGCACCCCCACCACGCACATGGACCGATGCGAAGACCGGCCGCCGCATCGTCCGCCTGTCCGGCGACGAGGGCGGCAACAAGCTGTATTTCTATCGCAACAGCTTCACGCCGCAGGGCGATCTGATGGCGATGTCGAGCCCGCGCGGCATCGTGCTGGTCGATATCGAGACGCACGCCCGACGGCTGCTGGTGGCGGACCCGCGGGCCGACCTGATGTTCACCGCGCGCCGCTCGCGCACCGTCTTCTACAGCGTATCCGATCCGGGCGACGGGCAGCCGACCGACCGGCCGCGCACCTTCTTCGCGGTCGATGTCGACAGCGGCCGCACTCGCCGCATCGCGCGGATCGAGGCGGGGCAGATCGGCGCGATCAACGCCGACGATACGCTGTTCGTCGGCACCGTCGCCTATGGCGATGCGCCGTTGCAGCCCGACCTGCCCGACCCGCGCAACCGCCGCTTCGGCCAGGCGGAATATGCCGCGGTCGGCCCCGACGGGCGGCCGCTCAACTTCGCCAAGGCGAAGGGGGTGCGCATGCTGCAACGCTGGGCGGCGCGCGTGCCGATGGAATTGTTCGTCATCGACCTCAGGACCGGGCAGCGCCGCGTCATCCACACGGCGAAGGACTGGCTCAACCACCCGCAATTCTCGCCGACCGATCCGGGCCAGATCATCTTCTCGCACGAGGGGCCGTGGCACCGCGTCACCCGTATGTGGCGCATCCGCACCGATGGCAGCGGGCTGGCGGCGACGCACGATCGCACGATGAACATGGAGATCTGGGGCCATGAATTCTTCGGCCCCGACGGCAAGTGGCTGTGGTACGACCTCCAGACCCCGCGCGGGCAGGTGTTCTGGGTCGCGGGGCTGGAGCTGGCCACCGGGCGGCGGCTGTGGCGACGGGTCGAGCGGAACGACTGGTCGGTGCATTTCAACGTCTCGCCCGACCGGCGATTGTTCGCGGGCGACGGCGGCGATGCCGACATGGTCGCGCACGCGCCGGACGGCAAATGGATCGTGCTGCTGACCCCCGAGCCGGTCGTCGACGGCGAGACGCAGGCCTACGATCCGGCGCTGGTGACGCCCGAATATATGCGATCGGCGCGCCTCGTCGACATGTCCGCGCACGATTACCGGCTGGAGCCGAACGTCACCTTCACCCCCGACAGCCGCAGCCTCGTCTTCGGATCGAACATGCACGGGCAGAACCACGTCTATCGCGTGTTCCTCTAGCCCAATCGAACGGCGTCACCCCGCCAGGAACGCGCGCGCCTTGCCGAGGAAGGCGTCGTGATACTGGAAGATGCCGCCATGCCCGGCATCGGGATAGAGGACGAGCTCCGCACCGGGGATGCGGCGCGCGAGGTCGCGCGAATTCTCGCTTGGCACCATGATGTCATGGTCGCCATTCGCGACGAGCACCGGCGTGCGGATCGTCTCGATTGGCTGGGGCGCCTGCAGCCCCCATGCCTTGATCGCAGCCAGCTGGGCGAGGAAGGCGGGCGGGCCGACCGCCTTGTCGCGATCCGCGGTGCGCAGCTTCAGCCGCGCGAGAAAGGCTTTGGCGGCGCGCCGGCCGTTGGCGCTGGCGGTGAAGAACAGATAGGTCTTGGGATCGCGGAAGGTGACGATCCCCTTCAGGATCAGCGGCCAGGACACCGCGCCGACCCGCTCGATACCGACGCCGCCGGCGGGCCCCGTCCCCGCCAGGATCGCGCGGCGGACGAGGTCGGGCGCGTCGAGCAGGATTTGCTGCGCGACGAAGCCGCCGAAAGAAAAGCCGATCAGGTCGACCGGCCCGACACCGAGGGCGCGGATCGCGGCGATGACGTCCTGCGCGGTGGCGGCGACGGTGCGCGGCGCCGTGCCGCCCGATGCGCCGATCCCGCGATAGTCGAGCGCATAGACCGGCCGGTCCGCGGCCAGCCCCTCGACGATCGGCGGATCGAAATTGTCGAGGTTCGCCCCCCAATGGTTGAGCAGCACGACCGGCACGCCGCTGTCCGGCCCGAGGCGACGGTAGGCGAGCGACGTGTCGCCCGCGACGATCGTCTCCGTCGGCACCGACGCCCAGCTGGTGCGTGCGGTCATGCCGACGCCTCCGGCCGGAGGGTGACGACGACCTTGCCCTTCGCCCGGCCACCGTCGACATAGGCGACGGCGTCGTTCAGCGCGTCGAAGGCGTAGCTGCGGTCGACCACCGGCCTGATCGTTCCGTCGTCGATCAGCGCGCCCAGCTGCGCCAGCTGGCCGCCGTCGGCGTGCATGAACAGGAAGGAATAATCGACGCCCGCCCGCTTCGCCTTGCGGCGGATCCCGGCGCTCAGCAGTCGCATCACCAGCCGCAGCACGGGGTTGAGCCCCTGCGCCCGGGCGAAGGCGGGATCGGGCGGCCCCGAGATCGAGATCAGCTTGCCGCCCGGCTTCAAGACCTTGAGCGACCGCTCCAGCGTCTTGCCGTCGAGGCTGTTGAGGACGACGTCATAGCCCGACAGCAGGGTCGAGAAATCCTGCGTCCTGTAGTCGATGACGACATCGGCGCCGAGGCTGCGGACGAGGTCGGCGTTGGTGACGCTGGCGGTGGTCGCCACCGTCGCGCCGAGATGCTTGGCGAGCTGGATCGCGACCGTGCCGACCCCGCCCGAACCGGCATGGATCAGCACCTTCTGCCCGGGCTTCAGGCCGGCGCGTTCGACCAGCACCTGCCACGCGGTCAGGCCGACGAGCGGCACCGATGCCGCCTCCGCCATCGACAGGGTGGCAGGACTGGGCGCGAGGTCCGCCTCGGCAACCGCGATCCGCTCGGCGAAGGTACCGATATGGCCGTCGCGCGGGCGGGCATAGACCGCATCGCCGACCTTGAACCGGTGCGCCCCCGCGCCGGTCGCCACGACGACGCCGGCAAGGTCGTGGCCGAGGATGACGGGCGGCTTGTACGGCAGGATCGGCTTGAACGCGCCGTCGCGGATCTTGCCGTCGAGCTGGTTGATCGCGGTCGCATGGATATCGACCAGCACCTCGCCCGCCGCCGGCACCGGATCGGGGATTTCGGTCGGGATCAGCGCCCGTCCCTTGCCGTAGGACTCGAGGAGGAACGCCTTCATGCTGCATGCTCCCGGGCATCGGCCGCCGCCGCGACCGGATAGTCCGTATACCCCTTCGCGCCGCCGCCATACAATGTCTGCGGATCGATCTGCGCCAGCGGCAGGCCGTCGCGCAGCCGCGCGACCAGATCCGGATTGGCGATGAACGGCCGGCCGAAGGCGATCAGGTGGGCCTTGCCCTCCGCCAGATGCGCCTCGGCCAGCGTCCGGTCGAAGCCGTTGTTGGCGATATAGGTGCCGCTGAACCGGCTGCGCAGCGCGCCATAATCGAACGGCGCGACGTCGCGCGGACCGCCGGTCGCCCCCTCGACGACATGAATATAGGCGATGCCGAGCGCGTCGAGCCGCTCGACGATATGCTCGAACAGCGGCTGCGGATCGCTGGTCGCGATGCCGTTCGCCGGCGAGACGGGCGACAGGCGGATGCCGGTGCGCTCCGCCCCGACTTCCTTCGCCACCGCCGCGGTCACCTCGACCATGAGACGCGCGCGACTCTCGATCGCGCCGCCATAGGCGTCGGTACGATGGTTGGCGCCGTCCTTGGCGAACTGGTCGAGCAGATAGCCGTTGGCGCCGTGCACCTCGACCCCGTCGAAGCCGGCCGCAATCGCATTGGCGGCGGCGCGGCGGAAGTCGTCGACGATCCCGGGGATTTCGTCGAGCGCGAGCGCACGCGGTTCGGACACGTCGACGAAGCCGTTGTTGACCACCGTCTTCGTCTCGGCACGGATCGCCGAGGGCGCGACCGGCGCCGCACCATTCTCCTGCAGGTCGACGTGGCTGACCCGCCCGACATGCCACAGCTGCAGGACGATGCGCCCCCCCTTGGCGTGGACCGCGTCGGTCACCTTGCGCCACCCAGCGACCTGCGCGTCGGTGTAGATGCCGGGCGTATCCTGATAGCCCTGCCCCTGCTGCGACACCTGCGACGCTTCGGTGATGATGAGCCCCGCCGAGGCGCGCTGGCCGTAATATTCGGCCATCAGGTCGGTCGGCACGAGGCCCGCACCGGCACGGTTGCGCGTCAGCGGCGCCATCACGACGCGGTTGGCGAGGCGGACGGAGCCGAGGTCGTAGGAGGAGAAGAGGCTGGGTTCGGACATGACGGGGTCTTTCGCGTGTCGGTGAGGAAAGGCTGGATCAGACGGGAATCAGGCGGCGGCGTAGCGCGGCGCGGGATGGATCTCTCCAAAGCCGGGCAGCATCGCCTGCCGCGCGCCCTGGAACGCCTGCCACAGGTCGCCGTCGTGGAGCGGCGGGATCGTCACGCCTTCGCGGGCGTCGAACCCGACGAGCGCCGCGTCGACCATCGCGCCGACGTCCATCATCGGCGGCAGCGACGCCTCGTCGGCGCCCGCCCGGCCCCACAATTCGGTCGCCGTCGCCGCGGGCAGCACCGCCTGGACGTAGACGCCCTTCGGCCCCAGCTCGATCGCCAGCCCCTGCGACAGGAACAGCACGAACGCCTTGGTCGCGCCGTAAACCGTCATGCCATATTCAGGTGCAAGCCCCACGACCGAGCCGATGTTGACGATCGTGCCCTCGCCGCGCGCGGCAAGCCGCGGCGCGACCGCGCTGGCGAGCCGCGCGACCGAGGTGGTGTTGAGGGCGATCAGCCGGTCGATCGCATCGGTGGTCTGGTCGACGAACCCGCCGCCCAGCCCCGCCCCGGCATTGTTGACCAGCGTGCCGATCCGGTCGTCCTCGCGCAGCCGCGCCTCGACGCGCGCGAGCTGGTCGGGCTGCGTCAGGTCGGCGGGCAGGACGTCGACCGCGACACCCGTCTCGCCCGTCAGCTTCGCCGCCAGCGCCTGAAGCCGCGCGGCATCGCGGGCGACGAGGACGAGATCGTGGCCGCGGCGTGCGAAGCGATCGGCATAGGTCGCGCCGATTCCGGTAGAGGCGCCGGTGATGAGGATGGTAGACGTGGTCATCGAAATGCCCTTTCGGTGTGGACCGCCCTATTGATGATGGGCGTCATGATTGCTAAATGTGATGGCCATCATGAAACTGTCAACGGGGCAGGTGGAGAAATTTTATGAAGGTCAGTCGCGAGCAGATGGGGGAAAACCGCCGCCGCATCCTGCGCGAGGCGAGCCGGCTGTTCCGCGAACGCGGCTTTGCCGCGGTGACCGTCGCCGACGTGATGAAGGCGGCCGGGCAGACGCACGGCGGCTTCTACGGCCATTTCCGGTCGAAGGACGATCTGATCGCCGCGACGGTCGCCGACACGCTGTCGGGCGAATTGGCCGCGATGGCGGATATCGAGGCGTGGACCGACGGCTATCTGTCGCCGCTGCACCGCGAAAATCCGGCGCACGGCTGTCCGACGGCGAGCCTTGCCGGCCTGATGCGGCAGCAGACGCCGGAGGCGCGGGCCGCGATGGCGCACGGGCTGGACGTGCACATCCGCCGCTTCGCCGATCGCCTGGCCGGGGAGGACGATGCCGGGCGGCGGCGCGCCGCGATCGGCCGGTGGTCGGCGATGGTCGGCGCCGTGATCCTCTCGCGTGCGGTCGGCGATGCGGCGCTGGCGGACGAGATGCTGACCGAGACGCGCGCGTGGATCGCCGCGCAACCCCCGCACGCCCCCGCCCCCGCCGACCCCGCCCCCGCCACACCGGTCGCCGCCAAAAAGGATGCCCGCGCATGAACGTGCTGACCGACCATGCCGATCTCGACGGCCACGACCAGCTCGCGGCGCTGATGGCCGCCAACCGTCATCCCCCGATCGGCGAGACGCTCGAATTCGCGCTGGTCGAGCTGGAGCGCGGCCGCGTCGTGTTCGAGGGCTCGCCGTCGCGCAAGGTCTTCAATCCGATCGGGTCCGTCCACGGCGGCTATGCCGCAACGCTGCTCGACAGCGCCTGCGGCTGCGCCGTCCATTCCAGCCTGCCGGCGGGGCAAGGCTATACGACGCTGGAGCTCAAGGTGTCCTACCACCGGGCGCTGACCGAGACGAGCGGACCGGTGCGCGCCGAGGGCAAGCTCGTCTCGCTGGGCCGGCGGGTCGGCTTTTCGGAGGCGCGGCTGGTCGATGCGCAGGGGCGGCTCTGCGCCTCCGCGACGTCGACGCTGCTGGTCTTTCCGATGGGCGGCGGCTGACCCGATACCGCCGCGCGGTCAGGCGTGCAGCCGCCGCTCCAGCGCGCCGCGCTGCTGCTCGATCTCCGACCGGGCACGGCGCAGCGCCTCCACCTCGGTCGCCGCCAGCAGGTCCTCGACGACGCGCTTCAGGTGGCTGCGCATCGCGGTGCGGGCCGCCGCCGAATCGCGGGCGCGCAGCGCATCGACGATCAAGCGATGCTCCTCGACCCGCGGGTTGACGCCCTCGCGGCGCGCTTCGGCGAACATATGCGCGCTGAGCGGCGCGCGTTCGCGCAGGCTCCACAGCATCTCGACCACGGTCGCGATCACGGTATTGCCGGTGGATTGCGCGATCGTCAGATGGAACTGGCGGTCCGCGGCCATCGCGTCCGCGCCCGAGGGATCGCACGCCGCCATGTCCGCCAGCACGCGGTCCAGCGCGCCGAGCGTTTCGTCGTCGATCATCGTTGCGGCGACCGCGGCCGCCTCGCCCTCGAACAGGATGCGCGCCTCGAGCAATTCGAACGCGCCGATATCGAGCTCGGCCGGCGCGGGCGGCTGCGCCGGCGCGGCGGTGACGTAGAGGCCCGACCCGTGCCGCGCCTCGACCAGACCGCGGATTTCCAGCGCGATCATCGCCTCGCGGATCGTCGGCCGGCTGACGTTGAACTCCTCCGCCAGCTCGCGTTCACCGGGCAGGCGGGTGCCGATGCCGTGGCGGCCCTGGTCGATCGCCTCGACGATCGCATTGACGACACGCTGGTAGAGTTTTTCGGGACGCGGTTTCATGCCCCAACCAATCTCACGACGGATGGATTGACACAATAGCCGAGCTCATCCAGATTGGTCTTGCCAAAAGGAACGGCCAATTAACCGGCGCACAAGCCGGACGATGGATCGGACCCGATGGCGGCCGGACCCTTATCAGGGCCGGTCGATCGAAGCCGCGGCTTCGTACAGGGGAGGGACAGGATGACATTCGCTACCGTTACCGGAGCGCGGCCGATGGTCGCCGCATTGCTGGCCACCACCATGCTGTCGGGCACGCCGGCCTGGGCGCAGCAGGACGCCGCCGCGCCGGGCAATCCACCCAGCCCCACGGTCGCGACGCCGGCCAATCCCGCCCAGACCACCGCCGCCGACCCGCAGTCGCTACCTGTATCCGTCGATGACGGCGCCTCCACCGACATCGTCGTAACCGGCTTCCGCCAGAGCTATGCCGATGCGATCCGGTCGAAGCGCAACGACATCGCGATCACCGACGGCATCTCGTCCGACGGGCTCGGCCGTTTCCCCGACCTCAACGTCGGCGAGGCGCTGCAACGCGTGCCCGGCGTGCAGATCAACCGCGAGGCGGAGGGGCGCAACGCGACGATCAACCTGCGCGGCCTGCCCGGCGAATATGCCAGGCTGACGATGAACGGCGTCGCCTTCGCCGAACCGATCCTGACCGAGGCCGCACCGCTCGGCGCGTTCAACGCCGATATCTTCAGCGCGATCGTGATCGACAAGTCGCCGCTCGCCAACGCGCAGTCGGGCGGCCTGTCGGGCAACGTCGACCTCCAGATCGCGCCCGCGCTCAGCCGCAAGGAGGGCGGGTTCGCCAAGGTCGCGATGGAATACAACCAGCTCGGCGACAAGTTCGCGCCGGCCGCCACCCTCGGCTACAACCACCTGTTCTCGGACAGTTTCGCGATCTTCGGCGTGGCCGCCTACAAGCGCGAGAACTTCCGCCGCGATACGGTGCAGTACAACAGCTATTCGCAATTCTCCGCCGCGCAGGCGCAGGCGAACGCCGCCGCGCTCGGCGCCTATTACCCGCGCTCGGCCGCCTGCCCGGCGTGCACCGGCGCGACCTCGACCGCCGGCGTCCTCTACAATTCGCAGCTGCGCCAATATTCGCGCGAGAATCCGGGCGACCTGTACACCGGTGCCGCCGGCGCCGAATGGAAGCCGGACGACAAGACGCGGATCGGTCTGACCGGTTTCTATACCGATCGCCGCCTGCCCAAAACGATGCAATATCTCTCGATCGTCGGGAACAACGACGCCAGCGTGCTGACCCCGCGCTCGACACCGGTACAGTTGAAGGACGGCCGCTACGTCGTCACCGATTTCGACTTCGCCAACCCTGACGCGCGCGCCTCGACCCGGCGGCTCGGCATCCGCCAGCGCGCCTGGGGCCTCAACGGCAAGGCGGAATGGAGCGACGACGTCTGGCGGCTCAGCACGGTGCTGACCGCATCGAAGGCGGACAACCAGTCGGAAGAGACGTCGATCGATTTCGACCGGCTCCAGACCGCGGCCGGCAACGGCGCCAGCGGTTCGCTGCGCACCGGCGCCGGCAACGTCGACGATCTCGCCTATACGCTGTCGCCCGATCCGCTCATCACCAGCGCGGTGCCGGCCTGGGTGTGGGGCGGCGTCGGCGATCCGACCCAGTTCTACAATTCGGCGACCGCCTCGGCGCGCACCAACCGGCTGCAGCTGACCGGCACCCAAAGCTATGCCAGGAACGACCTGCTCGCCTATCAATGGGATGCGGAACGCAGCTTCGCCAACAGCGTCCTGACCGGCATCCAGGCCGGCTTCCGGTTCGAACACAACAAGTTCCGCTCGGAGGGCTATCGCACCCAGGCGTTCGGCATCCAGACGCAGAACATCGACGGCAGCTTCCTCGAAACCTCGCCGACGGTCGACGATTTCTTCGGTGGCAAGGCGGGCAGCTACAGCCGCAACTGGCAGGTCACGCGCTACGATTATGCGATCGCCAAGCTGTTGCCGGTGACGCTCTATCCGGGCGGCGGGTTGTCGCCGGCGGGGTTCAACATCCGCTACAACGACAACAATTACGCACTCTACAATTTCACCAACCAGACCGATCTCGCCATCGGCTATGCGCAGGTCAAATACGAGCTACAGCTGGGCGGAGTGCGCATCCGCGGCAATGGCGGCCTGCGCTACGAACAGGCGCACAACCGCATCGACGCGCTCGACCGCATCTCGCTGACCGGGACGATCGGCTCGCCCGCGGACTTCCGCACCAACACCTACACCAACACCTATGGCAAGCTGCTGCCGTCGTTCATCCTCGTCGCCGACCTGACCGACAAATTGCTGCTGCGCGGCGCGGCGTATCGCACCTATGTCCGTCCGCAGCCGCGCCAGTTCACCCCGTCGACGATCGTCGGCAATCCGACCAACGGCGTCTATGCGGTGACGCTCGGCAATCCGGGGCTGAAGCCGTATGATTCGACCTCGCTCGACGTGTCGCTGGAATGGTACAACCGGCCGAGCGGCATCGTCTCGCTGGCGGGCTTCCAGAAGCGGATCACCGGGCTGATCGCGCAGGTGACCGATCCGACCCGGCTGTGCCCCGCGGACGCGTCCGAGCTGGGACTGGGGACGCTGCGCGTCAACGGCGACCGGTGCGAGAGCAGCCTGATCTACACCGGCGGCGCGGTGCCGACGCCGTTCCTCGTCGCCGCCAGCGGCTTCGTCAACCAGACCAGCCCGATCACCGTGCGCGGCCTCGAATTCAACGTCCAGCAGACGCTCGATTTCCTGCCCGGCGCGCTGCGGCATCTCGGCGGCGGCTTCAACTACGCCTTCACCGACATCAGCGGCCGGACCGCGACCGGCGCGCAGGCGACGCTGCCCGGCGTGTCGCGGCACAATGCCAATGCCATCGGCTATTACGAAACCGACGGCTATGGCGTGCGGCTGGTCTACAACATCCGCAGCAAATACGACCTCGCCTCCGCCGGCACGTTCACCGGCGCGGCGCGGCAGGTGCGCCAGCGCGGGCAGCTCGACCTGTCGGCATCGTACAACGTCAACGACGCCATCTCGCTCTCGTTCGACGCCTACAATCTGACCAATGCGATCCGCGTCGAATATGAGAATGATCCGCGCCTGATCCGCCGTGCCGATTATGACGGCCGCACCTTCACGATCACCGCGCGCGCGACGTTCTGAGGCTTGCTTCCCCCAACTGCGGCGCCCCCATCCCGGGGCGCCGTTTTCGTTCGCCTCAGCGCGCCGCGCCGTAGCGCGGCCGCGCGCGGTCGAGCACCAGCTCGATCCGGTCGAGCATGACGCCGGGGTCGAGCGCCGCGATCGACAGCCGGTGCGTCCCCGCCGCCAGCATCGGCAGCGCCACGGTCGCGACGCTGGTGTTGGTCAGCACGTTCCGCCGCCAGGTGTCGCTGCGGCCATGCGTGGCGAGGTCGAGCGTCACCGGCGCCGCGCCGTCGATGCTGACGGCGACGCGCAGGCCGCGCGACGGATCGACCGGATGCGTCGGCAGCGCCACCACCCGCAGTTCGGCATCGGACGCCGTCACCGTCGCGAAGCGATAGGTCGCGGGACGCGACGCGGCATCGACGGGCAGGCGCAGCGGCGCGCGCAGGCTCGCACCCAGGCTGCCGAGCCCGGCGATCCGCTCCCATGCGCCGGTCGTCCCCGCCGCCGCGGGGATGGTGACGCGGCGCTCCTGCTCGACGATATCGCCCTCGCCGACGCGCGGCAGCAGCGCCACCGGCAGCGTCAGCCGCTGCGTGCCGCAGCCCAGCCGGATCGGCCCGCCCTGCCCCGTGCCGTCGTAGCGCAGCGTCAGCCGCACCTCGTAATCGCCGCGCGCGGTCAGCGTGCCGGCGGTGGCCGACAGCGACAGGCCGGACGGCGGCGCCTCGGCGCGCCACGCCAGATCGACTGGCTGCCGCGAGAACAGCGTGACCTGCCGCGCGCCAGGGATGCCGCGGGTGAAGGCGGCGACATTGCCGTCGCCCATCCATGCGCCCCAATGCGTCAGCACGCAGCCCGTCTGCGTCGCGGGGATCGTCCAGTGCGGCCACGCCGGTTCCTGGAACACCGGCAGCTGGCGCGGCGCCATGTCCATGATCCCACGCCATTTCCCGCCGGCGAGCGCATTATAGGCCGCGGTGTCGGCGACCAGCCCGGCATGCGCGCGCCGCGCCCGCTCGACATAGGCGTTGGTCCCGGCGCGATACTGGCGCGCGTAGAGCGCGGCGAGGTCGAGCGACAGGATGCGATCGTTCAGCCCAGCGGCACCGCGGACGGGATAAAGCACGAGTTCGAAAAACGCGTCGCGCCGGTCGGCGGGCATCCGCGCCGCCACCGCCTCCGCCCGTGCGGCGAGCGCGCGATAGGCGGCGAGCCGGTCCTGCGCCTCGCCGCCGTCGGCGGTGACATAGCCGGTGGGGCGGTTCGGCGTCACCCATTCGGTCTCGCCGAAGCCCATGAACTCGGGCTTCCGCTCCCATGCCAGGTCGTAGAAGCGCATCATGATCGCGGCGATCTCGGCTGCGTCCGCGGTCCCGAACTGCTCCGCCATGAACCGCGTCAGATGCGCCTCCGGCCGCTCGGTGAACAGCCGGTCGTCGAAGGCGAGGTCGAGGAAATATTGGCTCAGATATTCGATCGCCTTGATGTCGCCGACGTTGACGATCCACATCCGCCGGGCGTCGGTGTCCCAGGCGCGGCCCATCTGTTCGCGGATCAGCGCGGGATGCGTGGTGCCGAGCCACAGATAATCGTGCGGCCGCCCCCAATAGGACAGATGGTAATAGACCCCCGCCCCGCCCGGCCGCTTCCGCTCCGCCGCATTGCTCAGCCGCCGCAGCCAGCCGTAATTGTCGTCGGTCCACATCAGGGTGACGTCCTGCGGCACCGTCAGCCCCGCGTCATAGGCCTCCTGCAATTCGTGATAGGCGACGAACACCTGCGGGATGTCGGCGATCGGCCGCCCGAGCGTGGTCGAGAGCAGCGACTGCTGCACGCCGAACACCTTTTCGAGGACCGCCTGCCGCTCGGCATTGGTCTCCGCCCCCTGCATCGGGCCGTCATGGATGCCGCGCAGGCCGAGCGTGTAGATATCCTCCTGCGCGCGCGTCGCCGCCACCCGCTCGCGCCAATAATCCGCGATCGCATCGGGGCGGCGGGTGAAATCGAACCCGCCACGCAAACCCTCGTCCCATTCGCGCAGATTGTTGCGCATCATCGGTTCGGCATGGCTGGTGCCGATGACGATGCCATAGGCGTCCGCCAGCGGGGCATTGCCGGGATCGCCGTAGAAGGGCGTCGAGATGCTGTGCATCGCCGGCCACAGCGTATTGGCCTTCAGCCGCCACATCAGCTCGTAGACGCGGGCATAGGTGCGCGGCCCGATATTGCCCTTGGCGGGATCGTAGGTGCGCGCCGCCCAGGGTTGCAGCCCCCAATCCTCGTCGTTGAGGAAGATCCCGCGATAGCGGACCGACGGCGTGCGCGAGACGACCGGCGCGTCGTCGATCGTCACCCGGGCGCGGCGCCGCGGGGTGACGTCCGCCCACCAGCTCCACGGCGACACGCCGATCGCCCGCGACAGGTCGGTCACGCCATAGATCGCGCCGCGCCGGTCGGACCCGGCGATCAGCAGGATCGTCCGCCCCCCGCTGCGGATCGTCCGCCGGACGTAGCGCTCCCAGCCGCCCTGCAGCATTGTGAGGTCGATGCGATGCGCCCGCGCCAGCGCCGCGATCGCCGGATCGTCATGACGGCCGATCACGATACAGGTGTCGCGGCACGCCGCATCGCTGGCGGCGACCGCCGGCCGGGTCGCGCCGACCGACACCAGATCGTCCGCCAGCATCGCCGCGACGATCGGCCCCGTCTCCCCCAGGCCATATTGGACGATCGTCGTCCGCTGCAGCGACACGGGCGCCGCCACGGCGGTGCCGCCGCTCGCCGCACCGACCAGCAACAGGGGGATCAGGCGCCGGGTCATCATCATCTCCGTCACAATTGGATATGCCAGTCTGCGCCGGCATGCAGGCTCTGGTCATGCCACTCGCTTGGCGTTACGTCGAGTGGGCGCACGATCGGACGGACAGGTCGGCGGCAGACAGGAGAGGCCGATGACCGCCACCCCCCGCTTCGCCCGCCCGGCGCTGGCCACGCTCGCGTGGCTGCTCGCGACCGCCGCGACCCCGCCGGCGCCGCCTCCCGATCTCTATCGCTACGTCGATCCGCGCATCGGCACCGGCAACGACGACCAGGGCGATACCGTGCCGGGACCCACCCGCCCGGCGGGGTCGATCCACCCGAGCCCGCAGACGCTGGTCGGCAGCAACGCCGGCTATGACAAGGACGCGCCGATCAGCGGCTTCGCGCAGCTGCACACGCAGGGGTCGGGCGGGCGCACCACCTATGGCACCTTCCTCGTCTCGCCGCAGACCGGCGATCCCGTCTTCGCCGAGGCGCAGCACCTCTCGCCGAAGGCGGACGAGCGACTGGCGGCGGATGCCTATGCCGTCACCCTCGCCCGCTACGGCATCCGGGCGGAGGTGACGCCGGCGCCGTTCGCCGCGCTCTATCGCTTCACCTATCCGGCGGGTGCGCCGGCGACGATGGTGTTCGACGTCACCCGCAAGATCCGCGGCGAGCTGGCCAGCGCCGGTGCGGACATCGCGCTCGATCCCGCCACCGGCCGGATCACCGCCCGCGTCCGCGCCAGAAGCTACTGGAACCCGGCGGAGGTCGACATCTGGTTCGTCGCGCAGCTGGACCGCAAGCCGACCCGCTGGGGCGTGCACGTCGGCGGCCAGGACCGGCCCGGCGCGGCCCGCGCCACCGCCCCCGCCGACACCCAGCTCGCCGGCTGGTGGCAGTTCGATGCGACGCCGGACCGGCCGGTGATGATGAAGGTCGCAGTGTCCTTCACCAGCGCGGAGCGCGCCGCCGAACTGCTGGCGGAGGACATTCCCGGCTGGGACTTCGACGCGGTCCGCCGCGACACGCAGGCGGCGTGGAACCGCGAACTGGCGCGTGCGACGATCGACGGCGTCGGGGCGGCGGACAAGCGCCGCTTCTACACCGCGCTGTTCCACACCGCCGTCCAGCCGCGCGACCGCACCCGCGACCAGCCGTCCGCCGAACGCGACACCCCGCACTGGGACGATTATTACACCCTGTGGGATACCTATCACACCGGCTTCCCGCTGATGACGCTGATCCGCCCCGACGCCTATCGCGGCAATGTCGCCTCGATCGTGCGGACGTTCGAACATTATGGCGCGGCGCACACCGCCTTCATCGCCGGGCGCAACTATCATGTCGGCCAGGGCGGCGACGAGGTCGACAACGTCCTTGGCGAAGGGCTGATCCGCGGCGTCACCGGTATCGACTGGCCCCGCGCGGCGGCGGTGTCGCTGCACAATGCCATCGAGGAACGGCGCCCGCGCTATCTGGTGCAGGGCTGGTTCGCGGTCGGCGACCGCAGCCCGGAGCCCGACAACCAGCGCGGCAAATCGGGATCGTCGACGCCGGCCTTCGCGCTCAACGACTTCTATGCGGCCCGCCTCGCCGCCGCCGCGGGCAAGACGGACGATGCCGCGATGCTGCTGCGCCGATCGGGGAACTGGCGCAACGTGTGGAACCCGGCGGCGACGAGCGACGGCTTCACCGGATTCGTCATGCCGCGCTATCCCGACGGCCGCTTCCAGCCGCTCGATCCGAAGCTGGGCTGGGACGGCAAGACCTACGACAATGTCGGTTTCTACGAGGGGACGGCCTGGGTCTATTCCTATGCGATGCTCCACGACATCCCCGGCATGATCGCGGCGATGGGCGGGCGCGACCGGTTCGTCGCGCGCCTGCGCCACGCATTGGATGCGAACCTGATCGACATCACCAACGAGCCGAGCTTCGCCACCCCATGGCTGTTCAGCGACGTCGGCCGCCCCGATCTGGCGAGCTATTGGGCCGACCGCATCTTCCGTCGCTTCACGCCGGACGCCTATCCGGGCGACGAGGACAATGGCGCGATGAGCTCGCATTATGTCTTCAACCGGCTCGGGTTGTTCCCCAGGCTGACCACCGACCTCTATTATCTCCACGCGCCGCACCAGCCGCGCGGGGTCATCACCACCGAAGGGGGCCGGCGCTTCGCGATCGTCGCCCGCAACTGGAAACCGGGGCGCATCTACATCGCCGCGGCGACGCTCAACGGCCGGCCGCTGACCGTCCCGTTCCTGCGCCAGGCCGATATCGTCGCCGGGGGCGAATTGCGGCTGACGCTATCGGACCGGCCGACCCGATGGGCGCAGGGCGCGCGCTAGAGCGGGATGACATCGAACCGATCCGTCATTGCGAGCGCAGCGAAGCAATCCAGGGCGTCCTGGTACGGCTCTGGATTGCTTCGCTGCGCTCGCAATGACGAACATGCGGATCAATCCGATGCCATCCGGTTCTGGGATCGGCGCCCCATCGAGACGGCCCATCGAATCAGTTGCCTTGGTCAACTATCCGGGTGATGCTGCGCCGATGGACAGCGCCATCGAATCCGTGCGGGCCTTCAACCGTTTCTTCACCCGCCACGTCGGCGCGATCGACGCGCGCTTCCTCGATACCGACGTCAACCTGCCCGAGGCGCGGTTGCTGTTCGAGATCGCGCGGCGCGAGCCGGTGTCGGCGATTGTGCTGGGCACCGAACTTGGGCTCGATCGCGGCTATCTCAGCCGGATGATCGCGCGGTTCGAGAAGCGCGGCTGGATCGGGCGCGACCGCCTCGCCGCCGATGCGCGCACCCGCCCGATCCGGCTGACGGGCGAAGGCCGGGCGGCGTTCGACCAGATCGACCGGCGTCAGCGGGACGCCGTCGCGCATGACCTCGCCACGCTGAGCGGGCCCGAACAGGACGACCTCGTCCAGTCGCTGACCAAAGCGCGTCTGCTGCTCGATCCCGATGCGCCCGTCGATTACGTGATCCGCCCGGCACGGGTCGGAGAGGTCAGCCAGGTCGCGGCGCGCCAGTCGATCCTCTATGCCGCCAGCCACGGCTGGGGCCGCGCGCTCGAAACGCTGGAGGCGGAGACGACCGCCGCATTCCTGCGCGACCTGAAACCGGATCGCGAAGGGTGCTGGATCGCCGACCTTGGCGGCGTCATGGCGGGCGCGGTCTTCCTCACCGACGAGGGCGCGGGAGCGGCCCGCCTCCGCCTGCTGCACGTCGAGCCCTTCGCCCGCCGGCGCGGCATCGGCGATGCGCTGGTCCGGACCTGCATCGGCTTCGCGACCGGGACGGGATACGACCGGATCACCCTGTGGACGCATACGGTGCTGGACGCCGCCCGCCGCATCTATGCACGCAACGGCTTCACCTGCGTCGCCACCGCGTGGCATGATACGTTCGGCGATCCGCTACAGGGCGAGACATGGCAAGTGACGCTACCGCCACCCACCGGCACCGGCTGATGTTACGGCTTCGGCGTCGCCATTCGTCTGGGTCGGCAATGACGGACGACGCCGCGATCAAACACTGGTTCACGCAGGAGGTGCTGCCGCTCGAGCGCGACCTCGTGCGGTTCATCGCGCGCCATTGCCGCGACGGCGCGGATATCCCCGACGTCCGGCAGGAGGTGTACGAACGCATGCTCGCCGGATCGCCGGCCGATGGCCTGCGCTCGACCCGCAGCTACGTCTTCACCGTCGCCCGCCACGTGCTGATCGACCGGGCGCGGCGCGCCAAGATCGTCTCGTTCGAACAGATCGCCGATATCGACACCGTCGACGCGCAGGTCGACGTGCTCGCCGAGGAGCGTCACATGACGGCGCGCGACGAATTGCGCCGCGCGATGCTCGGCCTCGAACAATTGCCGCCGCGCTGCCGCGAGGTCGTGCGCCTGCGCAAGGTCGAGGGGCTGAGCATCCGCGAAACCGCCGACCGCATGCAGGTCAGCCACCATACGATCGAGCGGCAGCTGACGCTGGGCCTGCGCGCGCTCGCGAACTTCATGCTCGGCGGCGACGCCCGGATCAGCCGCCCGCCGGCGCGGGTCGCCGCGCTGGTCCGGAAGGCCGATCGATGAGCGCCGCCCGCGAGATCGAACAGCAGGCCGCGCACTGGCTGGTCGCGCGCGAACAGCCCGGCTGGTCCGCCGAGCGCGCGCAGGCGCTCCAGACCTGGCTCGACGACAGCGTCGCGCACAAGGCGACGTTCTGGCGGCTGGAGGCCGGCTGGCGTGCCGCCGACCGTCTCGCCGCGACGCGCGGCGCCCCGGCGGCGGAACGGCGATCGTGGCTGCCGGCACCGGTCTGGGCGATCGCCGCGGCGCTGGTCCTCGTCTGCATGGCGGCGCTCGCGCTGTGGCAGTTCCGTCCGGACGGGGACGCGCCGACGATCCGCATCGCGACCACGATCGGCATGCGGCGACAGGTCGCGCTCGCCGACGGCAGCGCGGTCACCGTCAACACCGCCAGCACGCTCCGCGCCGCCTTCGCCGGGGGGCAGCGCCGCGTCTGGCTCGATCGCGGCGAGGCCTATTTCGAGGTCGCGCATGACCGGCGCCACCCGTTCGTCGTCTTCGCCGGCGGGCGGAAAGTCACCGTGCTCGGCACCCGATTCTCGGTCCGCCGCGACGGCGGCACGGTCACCGTCGCGGTCGCCGAAGGGCGCGTGCGGGTCGAGGATTCCGACCCCGCGGCGCCCGAACGCGCCGCGATCATCACCGCCGGCGACGTCGCGATCGCGCGCGGGCGGTCGATGCTGCTCGCCGACCGGTCGGAACAGCGGGTGCAGGATGCGCTCGCCTGGCGCCGCGGCATGCTGACCTTCGACCAGGTGACGCTCGAACAGGCGGCGGCCGAATTCAATCGCTACAACCGCCGCCAGATCCGGTTCGGCGACGCGCAGGCCGCGCGGCTGCGCATCGGCGGCTCGTTCGAAGCAACCAACCTGAATGCCTTCACCCGCCTCCTCCACGACGCCTTCGGCCTCACCGTCACCAGCGATCCGGACGGCGTCACGATAAAATCCTGACGGTGCGTTACGGCTTTCGTCAAGCCGTTCGTCTGATCCCGTGGCGGCACGAAGAGGCCGGCGGGACATAACAAAGGGGGGGGGGATATGCGTCAGTCACATGCGCTCGCGATTCTGATGGCGACCAGCGCGATCGTCGGGGCGGTGCCGGCCGCGGCACAGGCCGAAACGCGCAGCACGCTGCGCACCTACGCCATCGATGCCGGCAGCATGAAGGCGGCGCTCGACGCCTGGGCGCGCCAGTCGAAACAGCAGATCCTCTATCGCTCCGACGAGGTCCGCACGCTGCGGTCGCCGGGGGTGCGCGGGCGGCTCGCCGATACCGATGCGCTGGATCGCATCCTGTCGGGATCGGGGCTGCGCATGCATCGCGACGCCTCGGGCGCGATCGCCGTCACCCGCCCCGTCGCCTTCGCCAGCACCGGCGTGCAGGACGTGGCCGTCGCGCCGTCGACGCCCGAACGGGAGCCCGCCGCCGAACAGAATGCCAGCGGCATTGAGGATATCGTCGTCACCGCCCGCCGTACGGAGGAGCGGGCGCAGCAGGTCCCCGTGTCGCTGACGGCGTTCACGCAGAATACGATCCGTGAAAAGGGCATCAACACCGCCACCGACCTGCAGAATTTCACGCCATCGCTGACCGTGCTCGGCAATGTCGCGCGTAATCAGGAAACCTATACCATTCGCGGCATGGGCGGCGGTGGCGGCGCCGGCACCGGCAGCGGCCCGGGCGTCGTCGGCTATTTCGCCGAGGTGCCCTCCTCGGCGAGCGGCCCCGGCAGCTTCTACGACCTCGCCTCGCTTCAGGTGCTCAAGGGCCCGCAGGGCACGCTGTTCGGCCGCAACACCACCGGCGGCGCGGTGCTGCTCGAACCCGCGCGGCCGAAGATGAACACGGTCGAAGGCTATGTCGAGGGCACGCTGGGCAATCTGCGCCGCCGTAGTGCGCAGGCCGCGCTGAACATCCCGATCGTCGAGGACATGCTCGCGGTGCGCGTCGCCGGCCAGTTCGACAAGCGCGACGGCTACGTCCGCGACGTGCTGACCGGCCGCGACTATCTGAACCGCGACAATTATTCGCTGCGCCTCGGCGTGCAGTTCAACCCGACCGATACGATCAACAGCTACACCGCGGTCAATTACATTCATGTCGACGAACATGGCGGCGGCAGCATCCTGCTCGCGGTCCGCCCGGGCAGCCCCTATGCCGCGCTGCTCCAGCCCTATCTGGCGCAGCAGCAGGCGCGCGGGCCCCGCCTCACCTCGACGGGCGTGAACACGTTCGAAAAGGCCCGCAACCTGCTCGTGCTCAACAACACGACGTGGAATCCGGTCCCCGAACTGACGATCAAGAACGTCTTCAGCTACGGCCGCAGCCGCTCGACCAGCGCCACCGACCGCGATTCGACGCCGCTGCCGATCGCCGACCTGCTCGGGGCGTTTCCCGGCAAGTACAACAACAACCTGCGCACGATCACCGAGGAACTGCAGGCGCGCTACGACAACGGCCGCTTCGCGCTGCAGGGCGGCGGCTTCTACCTCGACGAGAAGAGCCCCTCGCCGCTCACCTTCCTCACCGTCAATCCGTTGCAGGCAGGCGGCATCCTCGGCGGCGGGCCGATCATCCTGCCGGGCGTCGTGCAGACCCTGCTCGGCGTCAACGGCCCGCTGCTCCCCGCCCTTAACATCCAGCCCGACGCCTCCGTCCGCGGCCGCAGCAAGGCGCTCTACGCGCAGGCGCAGTACAGAATCGTGCCGACGCTGACTGCGACCGCGGGGTTCCGCTGGACGTGGGACAGCTTCGGTGGCGACATCCAGAGCTATCAGGACGCGCAGAGCTTTCAGGTGTTCAACCGCCTCGCCGCGCTCGGCATCGTCTCGCCGGCACAGGCGGCGCAGGTGATCGGCCTCAACGCCGATCTGTGCGTCTACGACGCCTTCCTCGCGGTTGCGGCGGGCGGCTTCCCAACGCTCAAATATCCCAATTGCACCTCGCCGACGTTCAGCGGCAAGAGCGACGGGCCGACGTGGCAATTGGGCCTCGATTGGCAGGCCGATCCGCAGACCCTGGTCTATGCGGTGTCGCGCCGCGGCTATAAATCGGGCGCGAACAACCCGATCGTCACGCTGTTCCTCGGCAGCGACTATCCGCTCGCGCCGGTCAAGCCGGAGCGGGTGACCGATGCCGAAGTCGGGCTGAAGCGCGACTGGACGATCGGCGGGGTGCAGGCACGCACCAACATCTCCGCCTTCTACACCTGGTTCAACGACGTGCAGGTGATCCAGCGCGCCGCGATCGCGGGAGCGGACATCCTCGCCAATGCCAAGAAGGCACGCGTCGTCGGCCTCGAATTCGAAGGGCTCGTCATCCCGTTCAAGCCGCTGACGATCAGCGGCACCTATTCGTACAACGACGCCAAGTTCCTCGATTACATCACCATCCCGATCCCGGCGATCCCGTCCGCGCTGACCGCGGCGCAGCCGTCGCGCGACCTGTCGAGCACGCCCTTCACCTTCGTCGCCCGGCACAAGTTCAGCCTCGACGGGCGCCTCGCGCTGCCGATCCCGGCGGCGGAGGGCGATATGGCGATCCGGGCAACCTGGTCGTGGCAGTCGCGCCAGCGCGTCGCGCCGGATGCGCAGCCGTTCGACACGATCGATCCCTACGGCCTGCTCAACCTGCGGCTCGAATGGAACCAGATGCGCGGGGCGCCGCTCGATCTCGCGATCTACGGCACCAACGTCCTGAACAAGGCGTACCGGATCACCGCCAACACCGGTTACAACAATTCCGGCTTCAGCAATTCGATCTACGGCGAACCGGCGCAATATGGCCTGTCGCTGCGGTATCGCTTCTGATGCGCCGGCCGCTGTCCGCCGCGCTCGTCGCGCTGCTGCTCGCCTCCTGCAGTGCGGGCTCCGAACGGCGCGCGATCACGCCCGACCAGCAGCAGCTGGTCGACCGCATGGGCCGCGCCGGCGCCGGCGCGATCGCCGCCAACGGCCGTGCCGATGGCGGGATGAGCGTCGCCGGGACGCTCGCCGGCCGCCCGTTCGGCATCGCCGTCCCCGCCCGCTGGAACGGGCAGGCGGTGCTGTTCGCCAACGGCTATTCAATCCCCGGCAGCCCGGTGTCGGTGCCCGCCGATCCGGTCGAGAAGGACCCGTCCGGCGGCTTCCTCACCGCTGCCTACAGACAGGGGTTCGCGGTCGGCCAGAGCGCCTTCGACAAGCCGGCGATGGCGGTGAAGAGCGGCGTCGCCAACACTTTGCGCCTGCGCGGCTGGTTCGAACGGCTCGGCACGACGCGCTTCTATCTCGGCGGCGCATCGATGGGCGGCAACATCGTCATGGCGCTGATCGAGCAGCACCCCGGCGCCTTCGCCGGGGCGATGAGCGCCTGCGGGGTCACCGGCGACTGGGACAGCGAGGTCGGCAGCCTCGTCGACCTGCGCGCCGTCTACAACTATTACGCACGCGGCACCGAATACGAACTGCCCGGCAATCACGATATCGCCGCCAACGGCGTCTCCCCCACCCCGCCGACCGGCTTCGGCTTCGCCCGCAATCCCTGGCTGTTCTGGCAGCTGAAGAAGATGAGCGGGACGATGGCCGATCTGTTCAAGGCCGCGCGCGCCGCCCCGTCCGGTCCGGAGGCGCGGATGGTCGCGCGGATCGCATCGGTGGCGAAGACGGATGCCGATCCCGCCAGCTTCATCTTTCCGATCATGACCGCGATGGTCAGCATGGAGGATATGCGTGCCAGCTTCGGCGGTGTTGTCTACGGCAACGTCGGCAAGGTCTATGACAGCCCGCTGCTCAACTCGCGCGAAAAGGCCGCTCTCAACGCCGGCATCCAGCGCATCGCCTCCGACGCCCCGGCGCGCGCCTTCGCGGTGCGATGGCACCGGTCGACCGGGCGCTTCACCACCCCGCTGGTCGCGGTCCACAACCGCCACGACGGCCTCGTCTTCGCGCAGCAGGCGCTGCTGCTGCGGCAACGGGTCAAGGCCGCCGGCAACCAGGCCCACCTGTTCCAGCTATGGGCGCCGTCGCTGCAAAAGGACATTCCCGGCACCGGCCTCACGGGCTGGGCGCATTGCGGCTTCAACCCGCGGCAGGCGGCAATGCTGTGGAACACGCTGCACGACTGGGTCGAGAGCGGCCACAAACCCGCACCGGGAGTCTATTGATGATCGATCGGCGACAGGCGCTGGCGCTCGGCGCGGCAACGATGGCGGCTCCGGCCCTCGCCCTACCCCCGCGCGACGCATTCCTGTGGGGCGCGGCGACCGCGGGGCATCAGGTCGAGGGCAACAACGTCAACGCGGACATCTGGCTGCTCGAACAGATGAAGCCGACGCTGTTCGCCGAACCCTCGGGCGACGCCTGCGACAGCCTCCATCGCTGGGATCAGGACGTCGCCATCGTCAAGGCGCTGGGGCTCAACGCCTATCGCTGCTCGGTCGAATGGAGCCGGATCGAGCCCGCCGAGGGCCAGTTCAGCCAGGCATGGCTCGATCATTACGCCCGCATCGTCGATCGCTGCCGCGCGTCGGGCCTCGCGCCCGTCGTGACGTTCAATCATTTCACCACGCCCCGCTGGTTCGCCGCGCGCGGCGGCTGGGAGGCGGGCGACGCCCCCACGCTGTTCGCGCGCTATTGCGACCGGGTCGCCCGCGCGCTCGCCCGCGGGATCAGCCACGCGCTGACCTTCAACGAACCCAATCTGTCGATCAGCGGCCCCTGGTCGCGGTTCCAGCCCGACGCCCGGGCCAAGGCGGCGACGCAGGCGATGATCGCCGCCGCGGCGAAGGCGTCGGGTTCGGACCGCTTTTCCCTGCTCAACGGCGGCGATCCGACGCCGATGATCCCCGGCCTGCTGCGCGCGCACCGGCTGGGGCGCGAGGCGATCAAGGCGGTGCGCGGCGACCTGCCCGTCGGCCTCAGCCTCGCCATCTCCGACGACGTCAGCGTCGACGGCGACGCCATGCTCGCCGCCAAGCGCCGCGCCTATTACGAACCCTTTTTCGAGGCCGGGCGCGACGACGATTTCGTCGGGGTGCAGACCTACGAACGCACCTACCTCGGCCCGAACGGTCCGGTCGACACGCCCGCCGCCACCCCGCGCCGCGCCGACGGCAAGCCCTACGAACCTGCAGCGATCGGCGGATCGATCCGCTACGCGCATCGCGCCACCGCCAAGCCGGTGCTCGTCACCGAAAACGGCATCGACGCCACTGACGATCGCGAACGCGCCCGCTTCATCCCCGCCGCGATCGCCGCGGTCGAGGCCGCGCGCCGCGACGGCGTGCCGGTGCTCGGCTATATCCACTGGTCGCTGCTCGACAATTTCGAATGGCTCAGCGGCTACAAGCCCCGCTACGGCCTCGTCGCGGTCGATCGCACCACCTTCACCCGCACCGTCAAACCCAGCGCGCACGTCCTCGGCCGCATCGCGCAGGCCGGCGGCACGCAAGGAAAACCGTCATGATCCGCCGGCTGCTGCCCATCGCCCTGCTTGCCACCCCCGCCGTGTCGCAAGGGCCGGTCAAGCAGGTGCCGGCATTCCGCCTGCCGCCGTCCAGCCAGCTCAGCCCCGCCGCCCGACAGGTGCTGACGCGCATGGACGCCGCGACCGCACCCGCCACGATCGCCGGCGACGTCGCGAAGCAGCGCGCCTTCTACGGCGCCTGGAACGACGACCGCCTCGCCGAGATGCGCCGCCGGTTCCGCACCAATGTGCGCCACGCCACGATCGGCGGCGTCGGCGTCGACGACGTCGTGCCGCAAGCCGGCGTCGCGCCTGCCAACGCCGCCCGCGTCCTCATCAACGTCCATGGCGGCGCGTTCATGTGGGGCAGCGGCAGCGGCGCACTGGTCGAGGCGATCCCGATCGCCGCGACGATGCGCATCCGTGTCGTGACGGTCGATTACCGCCTCGCCCCCGAACACCGCTACCCGGCGGCATCCGAAGACGTCACCGCCGTCTATCGGGAATTGCTCAAACGCTACCGGCCCGAGAATATCGGCATCTACGGCTGTTCGGCGGGCGGCGTCATCACCGCGCAGGCGACCGCGTGGATCGCCGGACAGGGCCTGCCGCGCCCCGGCGCGCTCGGCACCTTCTGCGGCACCGGCGCGGCCTATAGCGGCGACAGCCCCTATCTCGCCCCTGCGCTTGCCGGCAACGCCCCGCCCGCGATCCCGGCCCTGCCCGCGACGCTGCCGGTCAGCTATATGGAGGGCGTGGCGGCGGACGATCCGCTCGCCTATCCGCTGACGTCCCCGGCGCAGATCAGGGCGATGCCCCCCACCCTGCTGCTCGCGGGCGGGCGCGACTTTGCGGTCAGCGCGCTCACGCTCGCGCACCGCCGCCTCACCGTGGCGGGCGTGCACAGCGAGCTCCAGCTGTTCGACGGCCTCCCCCACGCCTTCTTCATGTGGCCCGACATGCCCGAATCCGACGAGGCGTTCGGCATCATCGCCCGCTTCTTCGACGCGCAGCTCGGCCGTCGCCCCCGCTGATCCTCGTCAGGAGACCTTCGCATGCCGCTTCGCCTCGCCACCCTTCCGCTCGCGCTGCTCCTCGCCATGCCGGGCGCGGCCCAGACTCCGCCCGCATCCACGACGCTCACCGCAGCGCAATCCGCCCTCGTCGCAAAGGCCCGCGCGAACGGCGCGACCGACGTTGTCGCCCACCCCGCGCCCGCCGGTGGCATCACCCTGGTCGGCAAACTGGAGGGCGACCAATTCGCCCTTGCCGTGCCCGCCGGATGGAAGGGCGACGGGCTGGTCTATGCGCACGGCTATTCGACCCCCGGCACCCCGGTCGCGGTATCCGAGGACCCGACCGCCCCCGGCACCGGCGGCGGCATGATGCGCTTCGCGTACGACGACGGTGTCGCGGTCGGCCACAGCGCCTATGACAAGGATGGCCTCGGCGTCGAGACGGGCACGATCAACACCAAGCGCCTGCGCGATTTCCTCGTCCGGCTCGGCGCCCGGCGCGTCTATGCCACCGGCGATTCGATGGGCGGCGGCATCGTCGTCACGTTGCTCGAAACCTGGCCCGGCGCCTTTGCCGGCGGATTGGCGCGGTGCGGTGTCGTCGGCAGCTGGAAGACGTTGCTCGGCCAGCTCTACGACATGCGCGCCGCCTATAACGTCCTCACCAAAGGGACGCCCTATGCGCTGCCCGGCGAACAGGATATCCGCCGCTCCGCGCTGTCGACGACGCCCCCGGCGGGCAGCGCGATGGACGCGAAGACCTATGGCTGGACGCAGCTGACCCGGATCGCGACCCCCGTGCTCGCGCTGTTCGACGCCGCGCGGAAAGACCCCGCCGGGCGCGAGGCGCGCATCCTCAAACAGGTCGCGGCGATCGGCGGCTTCGACGTCGATCCGGGTTCGATCGCCTTTCCGCTCGTCACCGTCGCTCTGGGTGCGGACGACATGGCGGCGACCGCCGGCGGCCTGCCCTATGGCAATGTCGGCAAGGTCTATGCCAGCGACACGCTGACCCCGGCGGAGGCCGCGGCGCTCAACCGCGATATCCAGCGCATCGCCGCCTCACCCGCGGCGCTCGCCTATATGACCCGCTGGCACGAAACGACGGGGCGGATCGCCGATCCGCTGGTGACGATGCACAACAGCATCGACAGCCTCGTCCCCTATGCGCAGGAGGCGATGCTGACCGCCGCCGTGCGCAAGGCGGGCACGACGCGGCTGCTCGCCGCATATCCGGTGCCGCCACTGCGCGCGCCGCTGCCGGTCGGCGGGATCGAGGCCTATACGCATTGCGGCTTCACGCCCACGCAGACAAAGGCCGCCTGGACCGCGCTGCACGGCTGGGTGAACACCGGCACACGGCCGGCCGCCGATGCGGTCAAGTGATTGCACGGGTGACGGGACAGCTCGACGCCGCCCGCAAAACCGGTCAATAATGGCCTGACGACGGCACGCAGAACGCCGCGGATTCGACAGGCGAATGAAGGGGAGGACGCAATGACCATGACCAGAGCGATGATGACCGGGTGCGCGATCGGCGCGCTCGTCCTGGCCGTGCCCGGCTGGGCGCAGACCGCACCGGCGTCGGCACCCGCCGCCGATGTCGCGCAACGTTCGCAGGCCGACACCGGCCTCGTCGACACGACCGAGCCGCAGGGCGAGGACATCATCGTCGTCGGCACCGCCGGCGGCGGCACCCGGCGGCAGGACGCCTCCTTCGCGGTGACGACGCTCAACAACGACGCGATCGAGCGCGCCGCGCCGAACAGCACCGCCGACCTGCTACGCGCCGTGCCGGGCGTCATGGCCGAAAGCTCGGGCGGGCAGAACGGCGCCAACATCTTCGTCCGCGGTTATCCCTCGGGCGGCGACGCGCAGTTCGTCACGTTCCAATATGGCGGCGTCCCGATCTTCCCGCCCCCCACTCTGTCCTTCCTCGAAAACTCGCAGCTCGTCCGGCTCGACGAGACGGTGCAGCGGGTCGAGGCGGTGCGCGGCGGCACGGGCTCGCTATTCTCGAACGGCCAGCCCGGCCTCACCGTCAACGTCGTGCCGCGCACCGGCGGCAAGGACTTCCACGGCCTCGCCAAATTCTCCTACACCGACTTCGACGAGGCACGCGGCGACGCCTGGATCTCGGGGCCGCTGGGCGAGAACACCGGCTTCATGGTCGGCGGTTTCTATGCGCAGGGCAACGGCATCCGCGATCCGCGCTACCGCGCCGAAAAGGGCGGGCAGATCACCGCCAACGTCAACCACGACTTCGATGGCCGCGGCTCGGTGGAAGTCTACGCCCGCTACCTCAACGATCGTGGCCAGTGGCTGCTGCCGATCCCGGTCGTGCAAAACGGCAAGGACATCAGCGCCTATCCCGGCTTCGATGCCGGCACCGGCACGCTGAACGGCCCGGAGACGCGGCGGACCACCAACCTGCAGGGCGTGACGCTCGACATGGCGGACGGCCGCGGTGCGAAGGTCATCAACACCGGCCTGTCGTTCGATTACGAGGTCGCCGATGGCTTCCGTCTGCGCGAACGCCTCAGCTACCTCGGCGGCGATGCCAACACGCGCGGCCTCGTCCCCGCCGAACCGCCCACCGCGGCCTCGGCGATGGCGGTGACTTTGGGCGGCGCCGGCGCGCGGCTGACCGGGCTTACCTATGTCAACGGCGGGCAGGCGCTGGCCAGTGGCGCGACCACGCAGGTGCTGCGCGCCGGCGTCTGGGACGTGCGCAAGAAGCTGACCTCGTTCGTCGCCGACACCGGCTTCGAATGGACCGCGGGATCGAACAAGCTGACCGGCGGCTTCTATTATGCCGATTACACCAGCCGCGACCGCTGGGCGCTGGGCAATCAGGTGCTGCTGACCGCCGAACCCAATGCGCGGCTGCTCAATCTCACGCTTGCCAATGCCGCAGGCACGACGCAGCAGGCGACGCTGCGCGGCTTCACCAGCGGCAACGGCTTCCTCGTCGATGCCTATTACAAGGGGTCGGACCTCGCCTTCTACGGCGTCGACGAACTGCAGATCACGCCCGAACTGCGCGTCGACGGCGGCGTCCGCTATCAGAAGCACAACCTCGACGGCCGGCTGCGCACGCCGGGCGGCACGATCAACCTCGATGGCAACCCCAACACGCTCTACGACAATGCCGTCAACGTGATCGGCGCGCCGCGCACCTTCCGCTATCGCGACGACGCCTGGTCGTGGACCGGCGGCGTCAACTACGACTTCAGCCGCGCCGTCGGCGTCTTCGCCCGCTACAGCCGCGGCAACAGCTTCCCGCAGTTCGACAATCTGCGCGAAGCCTCGGCGGCGAACATCGCCAACAAGACCGGACTCGCCCAGACGGCGGAGGTCGACACCTACGAAGGCGGGCTGAAGGTCTCGATGCAGTGGCTCAACCTCTATGCGACGGTGTTCCACAACACCTTCGACGGGCTGGCGACGACCGCGCTCATCAACAACGTGCCGGTCAGCTCGAACGGAGGCGCCAAGGCGACCGGCGTCGAGCTGGAGGGCGCGGTCCGGCCCTTCGCCGGCTTCAGCCTGTCGGCATCGGGGACCTATCTCGACGCCACCTATCGCGGCTTCTTCACCAACAACGGCGCGATCGACAACACCGGCAACCGGGTGCAGCGCCAGCCGAAATGGACGTGGCGCGTGACGCCGGCCTACGAACTGCCGATCGGCAGCATCCGGCCCTCGCTGTTCGCCACGCTGCAATATACCGGCGACCGCTTCTCCGATCCGGAGAACAACCAGCTGCTGCCGAGCTTCTACCAGCTCGACGCCGGCGTCTCGGTCGACGTCAGCGAGCGGCTGCGCCTGCAGGTCACCGGCAACAACCTGACCGACGAGATCGGGCTGACGGAGGGCAATCCGCGGATCATCGGCTCGCAGGGCGCCGGCCCGGTGCTGGCGCGCCCGATCCTCGGCCGCTCGTTCCGCTTCAGCGCCGCGGTCAGCTTCTGACGATGCGCCCCTCCGGACCGATACCGCCCCGCGTCGGTCCGGAGGCGCCTTTCACGTTGACGGGCATCGGGACGGGCCATGGATAGACGGTCGATGCTGAAGGCGACGGCCGCCGCCGCCGCCGCCGCGGTCGTCGCCACCCGCGCGGGCGCGCAGTCCGAACCGGGCAGGCGGCATCGCAACGTCCTGCTGCTGATCGCCGACGATCAGGGCCTCGATCTCGGCTGCTACGGCGTGCCGATCCGGACCCCGCGGCTCGACCGGCTGGCGCGCGAGGGCACGCGCTTCACGCAGGGCTTCGCCGCGGTATCATCGTGCAGCCCCAGCCGCGCCGTCATCGCCACCGGGCTCTACACCCATCAGAACGGCATGTACGGCCTCCAGCACGACGTCCACCACCAGTCGCTGCTCGACGGGATCGAGACGCTGCCGGCGATGCTGGCCCGTGCGGGCTATGCCACCGCGCTGGTCGGCAAGAAGCACGTCGGCCCCGACAGCGCCTTTCCCTATGAGGAGGAGCTGGTGCCCGAACGATCGGGCATCCGCGATGTCCGCGAACTGGCGATCGCGGCGGCCAGCTTCATCCGCTCGACCAACGATCGCCCGTTCTTCGTCACCATCGGCTACAGCGATCCGCATCGCGCGGCGGTGGATTACGGCAACGATCGCGCCTGGCCCGGCGTGACGCCCGTCCGCTACGATCCGCGGCGCGTGCCGCTGCCCTCGCACCTGCCCGACCTGCCCGCGGTGCGCCGCGACCTCGCCGATTATTACGAGTCGCTCAGCCGCCTCGACGCCGGGGTCGGCATGATCCTCGACGATCTCGCCGCCACCGGCCGCGCCGACGACACGCTGGTGATCTTCCTCAGCGACAACGGCCGCCCCTTTCCCGGCGCCAAGACCAACCTGTACGATCCCGGCCTCCACCTGCCGCTCATCGTGCACGCGCCCGGCAGGCCGGCCGCGGTCAACGACGCGATGGTCAGCTGGACCGACATCGCACCGACGATCCTCGACTGGACCGGCGTCGCCCCGCCCGCCTATCCGTTGTCGGGCCGCTCGCTGCTGCCGATCGTGGGAACGCGGGGCGACCCGGCGCGCGACGCGATCTTCGCCAGCCACGATTTCCACGAGATCAACCAATATTATCCGATGCGCGCGATCCGTACCCGCACGCACAGCTATATCCTCAACCTCGCCCACCCGCTCGACTATCCGGTCGCGGGCGACGTCGCCGGGTCCCCGTCATGGCGCGCCATCGCCGCCGACCCTGCGATGCGCCTCGGCCAGCGTACGCAGGCGGCCTATCTGAAACGCCCTGCCGAGGAATTGTACGACCTCGCCCGCGATCCCGGCGAACTGGTCAACCGCGCCGCCGATTCGGCGTACGCTTCGGTCAAAACGGCGCTGGCGGAACGCCTGCGCGCGATGCGCGCCGCGACCAGGGACCCGTGGCTCGCCGGCCAGACCGATCCCTATGCCCATGTCGGGGCGGGTCGCTGATCCACCGGCGGCCTGTTCCAATCTATCCGCGCCGCGAACCCGGCCGCGGCACGAGCCGGTCCAGCGCGTCGGCATTGTCGCGTCCCCAGCCGTAGAGCAGCTCGACCGGCTCGACGAAGCGGCGGCCCAATTCGGTCAGGCGATATTCGACCATCGGCGGCATGCTGCTCCGGACGTGCCGGCTGACGAGGCCGCTCGCCTCCAGGTCCCGTACGGTCTGGGTCAGCATCTTCTTCGAGATGCCGGGCAGGCTGCGCTGCAGCACGCCGGTGCGCGCGACGCCGTCGTGACGCGCGTGCAGGGTGTGCAGCACCATGCTGGTCCATTTGGTCGCGAACAGCTCCAGCACCCGGCGCGGCGCGCAATCCTCCCGCCATTCCTCGTCCGGCGTTCCGGCCTGCATATGGTTACCTCCTGGTGCCTGGGGACCCGAATGGTGCCGTCTAGAAGCCCGGGGCAGCGATGCCTAGGTCTATGGCCGATCAGGAGATTTCTATGACGAAGACGGCATTGGTGGTGGGCGCGAGCGGGATCGTCGGCAGCGCGACGGCGGATCTGCTCGTGCGCGAGGGCTGGACGGTCCATGGCCTCGCACGGCGGCCGACCGGTCAGGCCGGCGTCCAGCCCGTCGTCACCGACCTGCAGGATGCCGGCTCGACCGCGGCGGCGCTGCGCGACGTGAACCCCGATGCGGTGTTCATCGCCACCTGGCTGCGGCAGGACAGCGAGGCGGAGAACATCCGCGTCAACGCCGCGATGGTGCGCAACCTGCTCGCCGGCCTGCCCGCCGCCCCGGGCCAGCGCCACGTCGCGCTGGTCACCGGGCTCAAACATTATCTCGGGCCGTTCGAGGCCTATGGCCACGGCACGCTGCCGCAGACGCCGTTCCGCGAGGAACAGGGCCGCCTCGACATCGAGAACTTCTATTACGCCCAAGAGGATGAATTGTTCACCGCCGCCGGGCGGCAGGGCTTTACGTGGAGCGTCCACCGCCCGCACACGGTGATCGGCCTCGCCGTCGGCAACGCGATGAACATGGGGACGACGCTCGCGGTCTACGCGACCCTGTGCCGCGAGACGGGCCGGCCGTTCCTCTTCCCGGGATCGGCGGCGCAATGGTCGGGCCTCACCGACATGACCGATGCCGGCCAGCTCGCGCGCCACCTCCTCTGGGCGGCGGACACCGAAGCCGCGCATGACGAAGCGTTCAACGTCGTCAACGGCGACGTCTTCCGCTGGCAGTGGATGTGGAGCCGGATCGCCGACTGGTTCGGCATCGAGGCGGCGCCGTTCGACGGCATCGTCCGGCCGCTCGAAGAGCAGATGGCGGGCGATGCCGGCCTGTGGCGCGAGATCGCGACCCGCGAGGGTCTGGTCGAGCCGGACATCGACCGCCTCGCCTCGCCCTGGCACACCGACGCCGATCTCGGCCGGCCGATCGAGGTGGTGACCGACATGAGCAAGAGCCGCCGGCTCGGTTTCACCGCCTATCAGCCGACCGACGATGCGTTTTTCGCCCTGTTCGACCGCCTGCGCGTCGGCCGACTGATCCCGTAAGCGAATGCGGCGTGACGCACGACGCCGGGCGGCTCACGTTCCCCACGCGAGCGCGGCGGCGTAGCCAGGCGGACACGGCAGCACCACACAGCCGCGCAGACCGAGCGCCGCCGGCGCATCCACGATCGCCGGCGGATCGCTCTCCGCATCGATACGGACCGTCCGCGGGTCGATCGACAGCCCCCGCCCCGCCGCCTTCAGCAGCGCCTCCTTGATCGTCCAAAGGCGGAAGAATAGCGCGATCCGGTCCCCCGCCGACTGCAACGCGGTCAGTTCGGCTGCGGCGAACACCCGCCGCCCCAGTGCAAGCGGGTCGATATCGTCGCGAACCACCTCGATATCGATACCGACCGACAGCGCCACCCCGACGGGCGCGACCGCCAGCGCGACCTGATCGCCCGCATGGCTCAGGCTGAACGCAGGCGCGCCGTCCACGACCGGCCGGCCATGGCGATCGATCGCGATCGGCACCGCCGACGCCGCACATGCCAGCAACGGTGCGAGCGTCGTGCGGATCACGTGCCGCCCCGCCACGGACCGCCGCCGGTCGTCGTCGCGGCGGTAGCGGTCGGCGCGATCGCGTTCCCCGGGCGACAGCGGCATCCACCACGTGTCGCACCATTGGGTCGCGAGATCGCGGCGATGGATCGCGATCCCCTCGGGTATCGCCGTCATGTCTTCGGCGGCGCGACGCCCAGGCTGCGCAACCGGCTCCGCTTGAACTTCTCCAACTGGTCGACCGCCGTCTCGTCGGAGGCGGCGTTCATCAACAGGCTGCCCTGATCGACGCCGATGAACCGGCTGCACACCTGTTTGTGATTGTCGTACAGCCGGATCATGCTGGCGACGGCGTCGGCATGCGCGCCCGGCAGGCCGTGGCGCAGCGCCTCGAACATCGGCCGCTCCTCGCGTAGCCGGCGGACGAGGTGGCGATGGTCGCTGGAAAAGACGCCGCTGAAGCCCTCGGGCATAAACGGCGGCGCCATCGCGACGCGGATGACGCCGTCATAGATATGAGCGGCGAAATCGCCGGTCAGGCTCATCGTGTCGGACGACAGGTCGATCAGCGCCGCGAACGCCGCCAGTGCCCGTGCCTGCGTCCCGGGATCGCCTCCCTCGCGCCGCATCGTCGCGGCGAGATCGTCGAGCGCCACCACCAGCCCCTGGGTGATGACGAGGAAGACGTGATGACCGCGCAACCAGCGTCGCGCGGCGTGATCGGGATCGTCGGTCAGCCCCTCGCGGCCCGGCGGCAGCGCGAGCGTCGCCGGCCGCACGCCGGTGGCGAGCGCGAAGCTGTCCTCGATCCCCCGCCCGATCCGCGCGAGCGCAGCATCGCCGAGCGTGGTTTCGGTCTCCTCCAGATCGGCACGCAGCGCCAGCGCCGCGTCGACGATCGTCAGCACGTGGCGCAGCGCATCATGATCCTCGCCGCGAAAGATGTTGAAGAAGGCATCGTGCACATCGGCGTCGAGCGTATTGCCGCGCTGCACCAGCTCGGTGACGTCCGGCCAGCGCGTCCGCGGTCCCCGCGGGATTGCCGCCGCCAGCCGACGCCGGCCACGGGAGAGTGCGGCAGGATCGGCGAAACCCGCGGCAAGCGCGGCCAGCCCGTCCGCCCCCAATGCCGCCTCCAGCGCCGCCCGCACCACGCTCCGCGACGGCAGGCGATCCGCCGGCACCGCGACGAACCGCGCCAGCACCCGGCGCGCGTCGGCGGTCGGGCCGACATCGCCGGGCGCACGATGCGGCGCGGCACGCCGCCACTCGATCGGGCTCTCGGTACGCAACGGCGGCGACTGCATCATGCCCGCGATGTGCGGACACCTCTGCGGATGGTGCGCATCATCTTGAAGAGAAAGGATTTTTGCAGTCATGGCACCGACTTGGTAGCGGAATGATCTTAAAGGACGCTTTATCCCATGACGCCCATCACTATCCAGTAGGTTGCCGGATCGTTGTCGTTCCGATCTTTCCAGTAAAAGATGACATTATTTCAACGATCTAGACTTTTAACTTCAGGGGAATGACAATCGCCGTCCCGGATCGGATCACGATCGTACGCAAGATTTTAACGATGACAGCTATACCCGACGCCGCGACGTCTTCATCGCATCACGACCGGAGCTGCCCGTGACCTTGCCGAGCCCTACCCCTGCCGTTGCCGCGGATTCCGGCCGCACGATGCTGGACCCGATCGCGATCGTCGGCCTGTCCGGCCGCTATCCCAAGGCGCCCGATCTCGACACCTTGTGGCGGAACCTGATCGGCCGCGTCGATGCGGTGGGCGAGGCGGACGGCAGCCGCTGGGACCTTGGCCATCATGTCGCGGGCACCTCGAATGGCACGCGCATCTATACGAAGGCGGGCGGCTTCCTCGACCGGATCGACGCGTTCGACGCCGACTTCTTCGGTATCACCCCGCGCGAGGCGAAGCAGATCGATCCGCAGCATCGCCTGCTACTCGAACTGGCATGGGAGGCGTTCGAGAGCGCCGGCATCGTCCCCGCCACGCTGTCGGGCAGTGCGACCGGCGTGTTCGTCGGCATCTCCAGCAACGATTACGCCAATCTGGCGCAGGACGAGGTCCCCGACGCCTACACCAATATCGGCAGCGCGCTGTCGATCGCCGCCAACCGCATTTCCTACATGTTCAACTTGCATGGTCCCAGCATGGCGATCGACACCGCCTGTTCGTCGTCGATGGTCGCGATCCATCAGGCGTGCCGCGCGCTTGCGTCGGGCGAGGCGGAAGCCGCGCTCGCCGGAGGCATCAACATTCTGGCCAGCCACCGCCCCTTCATCGGCTTCGCGCGCGCCTCGATGCTGTCGCCGGACGGCCGCTGCAAGAGCTTCGACGCCGACGGCAAGGGCTATGTCCGGGCCGAGGGCGGCGGGCTGATCCTGCTCAAGCGGCTCGCGGATGCGGAGCGCGACGGCGACCCGATCCTCGCGGTGATTCGCGCCACCGGCGTCAATTCCGACGGTCGCACGATGGGCATGGCGCTTCCCAACGGCGCGGCGCAGGAGGCGTTGCTGCGGCAGGTCTATGGCGAGAGCGGCGTGGCGGCGGACGACGTCTTCTACGTCGAGGCGCACGGCACCGGCACCGCCGCGGGCGATCCGATCGAATGCGGCGCGATCGGCCACGTGCTGGGGACGCCGCGCACCGGCGCGGGCGACGTCTGCCGGATTGGCTCGATCAAGTCGAACATCGGCCATCTCGAATCGGGCGCGGGCATTGCCGGCCTGACCAAGGTCCTGCTGTCGATCCGTCACCGCGCGCTGCCCGGCAATCTCCACTTCGACACGCCCAATCCGAAGATCGCGTTCGACGACTGGAAGCTCAAGGTCGTCGACACCGTGACGCCCCTGCCCGACCGCGCCGCGCCGCTGCGCTTCGGAGTCAATTCGTTCGGCTTCGGCGGCACCAACGCGCATCTCATCCTCGAGGAATATCGCAGCGTCGCGGCGCCTGCCGTCACCCCGGCGGATGCGCCCGTCTGGAACCCGCTGCTGATCCTGTCGGGCCAGTCGCCAGCCGCACTGGAGGCCCAGGCCGACGCCTGGATCGCGCAGCTCGACGACATCGACACCGCCGGATGGGAACGCCTCAAGGCCGGCGCGGCGCGCCTGCGTGCGCTGCACGCGCATCGTCTCGTCCTGTGGGCGGAAAGCGCCGCGGACGCCCGGGCGCAGCTGATCGCCTTCCGCGCCGGTGAAGCCCCCGCCCTGTCGAGCGCGGTCCGCGGTCGCGGCCTCGCTGCCGCGGGTGCTGCGCCGATCGCCTTCGTCTTCTCGGGCAACGGCCCGCAATGGTGGGGCATGGGCCGGGAGCTGCTGGCCGAATGCCCCCCGTTCCGCGCCGCGATCGAGGAGGTCGATGCGATCTTCGCGCCTCTGTCGGGCTGGTCGCTGGTCGAACGCATGGCCCGCGACGAGGCGGACACGGATATTGCGCTGACCGAGGTCGCGCAGCCGATGCTGTTCGCGCAGCAGGTCGCGCTGTGCCGCGTCCTCGGGCTGGCGGGCATCGCGCCGGCGGCGGTCTTCGGCCACAGCGTCGGCGAGGCCGCCGCGGCCTGGGCGTCGGGCGCGCTCAGCCTCGAGCAGGCGACGACGGTGATCTACCACCGCAGCCAGCAGCAGGCGACGACGCGCGGCGCGGGCAAGATGGCCGCGATCGGCCTGTCCCCCGCCGAGGCGGAGCGCGAGATCGCCGATATCCCCGGCTGGATCGAGATCGCCGCGGTCAACTCCCCGCGCGCGGTGACCGTCGCCGGCGACGAGGTGGCGCTGAAGACCCTCGAGGCCCGCCTCACCGAACGCGACAAGTTCGTCCGCATCCTCGCGCTCGACTATGCCTTCCACACCCGTGCGATGGACCCGATCGAGGCGCCGCTGCGCACAGCGCTCGCCGGACTCGCCCCTGCCACTACGCGCGTGCCGATGGTGTCGACCGTCACCGGCGCGGTGATCGACGGCGAAGCGCTCGACGCCGATTATTGGTGGCGCAACATCCGCTGCCCGGTCGCCTTCGATGCCGCCGCGCGTGCGGTGATCGAGGACATGGGGATCACCACCCTGATCGAGGTTGGCCCGCATCCGGTGCTCAAGGACTATGTGCTTCAGGTCGCCAAGGCCGCCGGCATTGCGGGCGTCGCCGCCCGCACGACGCTGCGCCGCCCGTCCGAACGCAAGCCGGCACCGGAACTGGCGACGCTGCAGACCGCAATCACCGGCGTCTATGCCGCCGGGGCCGGCGATGTCGCGACGCTGTTCCCGCACGTCGATCGCACGCTGACGCTGCCGACCGTCGTGTGGCAGCGCCAGCGTCACTGGCGCGGCGGCGCGGAGATGCCCGACGCGGTGCCGGTCACGACGCGCGACCACGCCCTGCTCGGCGCACGCTCGCGAACGGCCGAGGGGTTGTGGACGAATGCGATCCAGCCGAGCCTGCAACCGCATCTGCGCGACCATGTCATCCAGGACGCGGCGGTCTTCCCCGCCGCGGGCTATATCGAGATCAGCCTCGCCGCCGGCCGCCTGACGATGGGCAGCGAGCGGATCGACGTGGAGACGTTCGAGATCCTGCGCCCGCTCATCCTGCCGGTGGACAGCGAACCGGTGATCGAAACCACGCTCGACGCCGCCGACGGCACGATCGTCATCCGTTCGCGCAGCGACGTGTTCGCCACCGACTATACCGTCCATTGCAAGGGCCGCCTGTCGAAAATGGACGGCGCGCAGCCCGATCCGATCGACCTCGCCGCACTCCGCGCCGACCTGCCGGTATCGGTCGCCGCGGCGAACCATTACGCCGGCTGCGACAGGCGCGGCCTGCGCTACGGCCCGACCTTCCAGGGCGTCCGTTCGATCGCGCTGACCGCCCCCGATGCCGCGACGCGCGTCGCGCTTGGCGAGGTCGCACTCGACTGGCTGGGCGATACCGATCTGGCCGACAATCACTCGCACCCCGCGATCGTCGACGGCTGTCTGCAAGTGCTCATCACGCTGATCGGCCAGAACGATGCGCGCGCCTGTGCCACCATCCCCGTGCAGGTCGACCGCGTCCGCTCGTTCGCGCAGATCCCAGCCCGGGTCTTCTGCCGCGTCACCCTGCGCCGCGAGAGCGAACGCTCGGGCATCGCCGATATCGACGTAACCGATGCGGACGGCACGATATTGCTGCAACTGCTCGGCGCGCGCTTCCAGAAGGTCGAATTCGGCGCCGTCGCGCTGACCCGGACCGCGGAGGACTGGCGGCCCGACCTCGGCTGGACGCCGCGCGTGTCGGGACCGATCGCGCTGCCGGCGCTCGATACGCTGGTCGGCACGATCGCGGCCGACGCGATCGACCCGGCTTTGGTCGCCGGGATCGACCGGCTGATCGGCGGCCACGCGGTCGCCGCCCTGCGCGCGCTCGACGATACGGCCGACGACTTCACCATCGCCGGGCTGGCGCTATCGGGCGAGGTCGAGGACGACCAGCGTCCGCTGCTGCGCGCGCTCGTCGCGATGGCGCAGGCCGATGGCGCGCTGACGCGCGACGATGCGACCGGGCGGTTCGGCTGGAATGCCGACAATGATGCGATCGACACCCGGGCGACGCTGCGCAGGCTAATGCTCGACCATCCGGACTGGGTCGCCGAACTGGTCGCGATCAGCCGTGCGGGTGCCGGTCTGGTCGCGCGGCTGCGCGGCGAGCCCGACTTAGGGATCGCGATGGTCGAGGCGCTGGAGGACGGCGCACCCAGCCGCGCCGCCGCCAACCGCGCCGCCGCCGACGTGCTGCGCCGCGTCGTCGCGGCATGGCCCGCCGATCGCGGTATCCGCGTGCTGGAGATCGGCGGCGGCACCGGCGGACTCGCCGCCGCGCTGCTCCCCGTGTTGCCACCGCAGCGCGGCGACTATCTGTTCACCGACCCGTCCGAGGCGTCGGTCGCGCGCGCGCAATACCGGTTCGGCGGCGAGATGCACTTCCGCGCCGTGGTTCGGGACGAGGCGCTGCTCGCGGACCGCGGCTTCGACGTCGTCGTCGCGGGCGCGGCGGAGGACCCGGCGGCGCTCGCCGGCTATCTCACGCCGGGCGGCGTATTGATCGCGCTCCACCCGCACGCCAACCGGCTGACCAATCTGCTTTACGGCCCCGTCGAGGGCGGTCCGGCCCGCGATGCCGACCCGCTGCCGTTCAGCGCACAACAAGTCGTGGCGGAGGTGTCGCCCTTCGGTCCCGACCTGATCGTCGCTCGCCGTGATGCGGATGCGAACGTCGCCATCCCGGCGATAACAGCCGACACCCGCCGCCGCACGCTGATCGTCACCGCAGCAGAGGTCGGCACGCCCTTCCTCGAGGCGCTGGTCGCGGCATTGGGCACGCCATCGGTGCGTGTCGTCGATCCCGCGACGCTGGACGATGCCGCGATGGCCGCGCTGGTCGCCGAAGAGCATCCCGACGAATTCGTCCATCTCGCCGGCTGGGCGCATCGCGCCGACGCCGCCGACCTCGATGCGATGCTCGGCCATCAGGATGGCCGCGCGTTCAGCCTGATCGCACTGGTCAAGGCGATCGAGACGCATATCGCCGACCATCCCGAGGATATCGACTTCCAGCCGCAGCTGCGCATCGTCACCCGCGGCGCGCTCGGCGGCGTGGCGACCGGCCCGATCGATCCGTTCCAGGCGACCGCCGCGGGCATCGGCCGCGTCATGGCGAACGAGGTCGGCAGCCTGCAATGCCGCCTGATCGACGTCCATGCCGAACCCGACGACGTGGCCGCGGCACAGGATGTCGCCCGCGCGCTGCTGACCATCGGCGACGAACCGGAGGTGCAGCTGGTCGACGGCATGCGCTACGTCGCGCGCGTCCGCGAGACCGGCCATGCCGAACAGGCGCGGCTCGCCCCGTCGCCCGCGCCGGTCGCGGCCTATCGCCTCGATACGCAGGCGCAGGGCGGGCTCGATTCGCTCCACCTGCGCGAGATCGTCCGCCGCGCGCCCGATGCGGGCGAGGTCGAGATCCGCATCGCCGCCGCCGGCCTCAACTTCCGCGACGTGCTGTGGGCGATGGGGATGCTGCCCGAGGAGGCGGTCGAGCACGGCTTCTCCGGCGCGACGATCGGGATGGAATGTTCGGGCATCGTCGAACGCGTCGGCGACGGCGTCGGCCATGTCGCGGTCGGCGACCGGGTCGTCGCCTTCGCCTCTTCGACCTTCGCCACGCATGTCACCACCGCTGCGATCGGAGTCGCCCGACTGGCGGACGGCATCGAACTCGCGGCGGGCGCGACGATCCCGACGACCTTCGTCACTGCCTGGTATGCGCTCGACCATCTCGCGCGGCTGGCGCCGGGCGAATCGATCCTGATCCATGGTGCCGCCGGTGGCGTCGGCCTCGCCGCGATCCAGATCGCGAAGATGAAGGGCGCGACCGTCTTCGCCACCGCCGGCGCGGACGACAAGCAGCGGCTGGTCCGCGACATGGGCGCAGACCATGTCCTCCACTCGCGCTCGCTCGCCTTCGCCGACGAGGTGATGCGGCTGACCGGCGGCAAGGGCGTCGACGTCGTGCTCAATTCGCTTGCCGGCGAGGCAATCACCAAGGGGCTGCAACTGCTCAAGCCCTTCGGCCGCTTCCTGGAAATCGGCAAGCGCGACCTCTACGCCAACAGCCGTATCGGCCTGCGCCCGTTCCGCCAGAACCTCAGCTATTTCGGCATCGACGCCGACACGCTGCTGGTCGAACGTCCGGAACTCGGCGCGCGCGTATTCGCCGAGGTATCGCGGCATCTGGAAAGCGGCGCGCTGCGGCCGCTACCCCATCTCGCCACCCCGATCGGCCGTGCGCACGAAGCCTTCCGCGCGATGCAGCAGTCGCGGCATGTCGGCAAGCTGGTGGTGACGATCGATCCCGCTGCCACGCCGCCGGTCGTGCCCGCGGACGGCATCCGGCTGCGCGACGATGGCACCTATGTGGTGTCGGGCGGTCTGGGCGGCTTCGGCCTCGCGACCGCGATCTGGCTGGCGGAACGCGGCGCGAAGCATCTCGCCTTGTTCAGCCGCCGTGGCGACGCGACCGAAGAGGCACAAGCCGGCATCGCCACGCTGTCCAATATGGGCGTGACGGTGAAGCCGATCGCGCTCGACGTCACCGACGGCGCCGCGGTCGAAGCCGCCTTCGCCGCGATCCGTGCCGACATGCCGCCGATCCGCGGCATCGTCCATGCCGCCGCGGTGATCGAGGATGCGCCGATCATCATGATCGACCGCGACCTGATGCATCGTGTCATGGCCGCCAAGATGCAGGGCGCATGGAACCTGCACCGCGCCTCGCTGGCCGATCCGATCGAGCAGTTCGTGCTCTATTCCTCGTCCAGTGCGGTGGTCGGCAATCCGGGGCAGGCCGCCTATGTGGGCGCCAACCTGTTCCTCGATGCGCTCGCGCAGTTGCGGCGCGCCGCGGGCCTGCCGGCGTTGTCGATCGGCTGGGGCGCGATCAAGGGCGCGGGCTTCCTGACCCGCAACGCGCAGGTCGAAGAAATGCTGTCGAGCCGTGCCGGCATGGGCGCGACGCCGTATCCGGTCGCGCTGGAGGATCTCGGCCGCATGCTCGCGGTCGATGCGACGCGGGTCGCGGTGGCACAGTTTAACCTGCTCCGTCTCGGCCAGTCGCTCGCGCTCGCCCGCACGCCGCGCTTCGAACGGCTGGTGCCGCAGGGGATCAACGTCGCCATGGCCGGCGGCGGATCGATGGCGGGCGTGCTGGAAGCGGCGGGCGAGGACGAACGGTTCGACCTCCTCATGACGATCGTGCGCGAACAGGTCGCCCGCGTCGTCGGATCGACCGCCGCGCAGATCGAGCCCGACCGCGCGCTCGCAGAACTCGGCCTCGATTCGCTGATGGCGGTCGAACTGGCGGAATCGCTGGAGCAGGAGATCGGCCGCCCCGTCTCCGTCATGCAGATGATCCAGGCCGGCACTGTGCTGGGGGTCGTCAACGTCGCGATGCGCAGCATCCGCGCCAGGGGACCGGCGGCGGACGGCGCCGCCGCGGCGGCGCTCGCCGATGCCGCCTGAACCGGGCGTCGGCGCCGACCGGCGCGGGATCGCCGCGCGGCTGACCGTCCTGTCGGAAACCGCGCCGCTCATCATCTCGCGCGCCGGCCTCGCGATGATGGGCATCGTCGACATGGCGATGCTCGCCCGCCACGGCTCGGCGGACCTGGCGGCGGCGGCGCTGGCGGAGGGCAGCTTCGGCCGCGTCCTCGACATCTGCGTCGCCTTCCTTGTCGGCGCGCTGCCGCTGCTCGGGATCGCACAGGGCAAAGGCGACACAGCCGCCGCGCTGGCGATCTGGCGGCGCGGCTGCGTCGCCGCGCTGGTGCTGGGTGCGCTGTGCCTGTTGCTCGCCGCCGCTGCCGGTCCGTTGTTCCGGCTCGCCGGTCAGCCCGAGGCCCTGTCCGCCGCCGCGGGCCGCGTCGTCGCCATCCACGGTTCCGGCGCCGTCTTCGCGCTCGTCGCGGTGGCGAGCGCGGTGTTTCTCGAGGGGATGAAGCGCGCGCCCGTCGTCGCGCTCGCCGTGATCGTCGCGAACCTCGCCAATCTCGCATTCAACCCGCTGTTCATCGCCGGCGGCCGGGGCATTCCCGCGATGGGCGCGACAGGCTCCGCATTGGTGACGCTCGTCGTCCGCATCGCCCTGTGCGCGATGCTGGTCGCGATGACCGCGCGCGCGGCGCAGCGCCTCGGCGAACCGCTGCTGGGTCGTCCGGTTCTGCGCGACACCGCCGGTCGCGAGCAATGGCGGATCGGCGCAATGATCGCCGGCACCGCCGCAGCGATGCACGTCTTCGGCATCGTGCTGACGATCATGGCGGGCTGGCAGGGCGCGCTCGCGCTCGCCGCTTATTGTTCGTGCTGGGTGCTCAACCTGCCGTTCATGCTGTTCGCCGGCGGCTATGGTGACGCCGCGACGCTGCGCGTGGCGCGGGGCGAGCGCCACCGCCTCCTGCGCGACGCCGCGATGCTCGCGCTCGGGCTGGCGGTGCCGGCGCTTGCGCTGGCGGCCGGTGCGGCCGGCGTCGCCACGCTCTACAACGCCGACCCCGCGATGCAGGCGCTGCTCACCACGCTGCTGCCGATGAGCGGCGCGGTGCTGTGGCTCGACGGCATGGGCCTGTTCCTGATCGCCGCGCTGCGCGGTCGCCGCGACGTCACCGTGCCGGCCGTGGTCCAGATCGCGACGATGGCGCTGACCGTGCCGCTCGCCGCCGGGTTCGCCCTTGCGCTCCACCACGGCATCGCCGGCATGGTCGCCGCGATTCTCGCGACCAGCGCGCTGCGCCTCGCCCTGGTGGCGGGTCGCGCCGCCCCCCTGTTCGGCCCGTTCGCGCGTGCCGCTTCCATCCTCCCCGATACGAGGCCGATTTGACCGCTCCCGCGCCGACCGACCACGACTGGCATCCGCTCGGCCTCGCCCAGCATGGCGTGTGGCTCGACACGCTGCTGCTTGCCGATCCCGCTGCCTATCGCGTCGCCACCACGCTTCGGGTGCATGCGCCGCTCGACGTCGCGACCTTGCGCGCCGCGACCGAGGCATTGGTCGCGGACCATGAGGCGCTGCGTCTGCGGATCGATGCCGACCGGCCACGCCAGCGCATCGCGCCCCCGACCGACGCCTTCCTGCTCACCGACCTCGCCGCCGCCGACGCGCTCGACGCGCATCTGGCGGCGGCGATGCGGCAGGGCTTTCCACTGGGCGACGCAGCCCTGTTCCGGATCGAGGCGATCCGCATCGCGCCCGACGACTGGTGCATCCAGATCGCCGCGCACCACCTGATCTGCGACGGCGTATCGATGGCGATGCTCGAAGGGGCATGGACCGAGCATTACGACCGGCTCGCCGGCCGGCCCGTCGCCCGCCCGCCGCTCGCCGCGTCCGGCATCGTCGCCGGCATCGCCGACGACCAGGCCTATGCCGCCTCCCCCGCGATCGACGCGGACCTCGCCTATTGGCGCACCCGGATGACGCCGCTGCCCGCGCTCGCGTTCGACGACGACCCCGCCATCGACACCGGCGGCGAAGGCCCGCCGCCGCTCGTCATCGCGCCCGATCGCTATGCCGCGATCGCCGCCGCAGCGCGCACGCTGGCGACCACTCCGCACCGCATATTGGTCGCGGTGGCGGGCATCGCGCTCGCCCGCCGCGCCGGCCATGACGACATCGCGATCGGCATGGCGCTGCACGGACGCGAGCCGGCGACGATGAACGCCGTCGGCATGTTCGCGCGGATGATCCCGATCCGCTGTACGCTGCGCCCCGGCGCGACGCTCGCCGACACGGCGAAGGCGATCACCACCGGGATCGACGCCGACCTGCGCCACGCGCGCCTGCCGATCGACCGGCTCGGCCGCGACCTCGGGCTGGCCGCGCAGGGCCGGCTGCACCTGTTCGACGCGGCGGTGACGATCATGCCGTGGCTCGGCGACGCCGCAGAGCCGACGCTGGCAGGCGCGACGATCGGGCACCCGACGTCGGCGAAGCGCGAAACCACGCCCTTGTCCTTCTACATGCGCGAAACCGTCGATGGCGGCATGACGATCGCCTTCGGCTTCACGCCCGAACGACTCGGCGGCGCGGAGGTCGCCCGGATCGCCGACCGGTTCGATGCGATCCTCAAACGCCTGTGCGAACGCCCCGCGACGAAGCTGTCCGCGCTGTCACCCCTGACCCCGGGCGAGGCGCAGGCGATCGACCGCTTCGTCCGCGGCCGGACGGTGCCGATCCCCGCCGGCACCGCGCTCGACCGGTTCGCCGCACAGGTCGCCGCCACGCCGGATGGAATCGCGTTAATCGATGCCGAGGGCACGCTCGATTATGCCGCGCTCGACGCGCGCGCGACCCGCCTCGCGATGCGGCTGGTCGCGGCGGGGGTCGCCCCCGGCGCCATCGTCGCCGTTGCGCTCGACCGGTCGCCCGCCAGCGTCGCCGCGATCCTCGCCATCGCCAGAGCCGGCGCGGTCTATCTGCCGATCGACCCGGCGCATCCGCCCGTGCGCATCGCGACGATGCTCGCCGCGTCCGGCGCCCGGCTCGCGATCACCCGCATGGACGCCGCGGCCTGCCTACCTGCGGACCTGCCCCGCCTCGACGTGGACCGCGACGACGGCGTGCACGCAACGCTACCGCCGCCGCCCACGGCCGGCGATCCGGCCTATGTCATCTTCACCTCGGGTTCGACCGGCGTTCCGAAGGGCGTGGTCGTGCCGCATCGCGCGCTCGTCAACCTGGACGTCGCGCGGCAGGATCACGATCCGATCGGGCCGGGCGACCGCGTGCTCGCGGCGATCTCGGTCGGGTTCGACGTCTCGATCGGCCAGCTGCTGCTGCCGCTGCTGCGCGGGGCCGCGATCGTCGTCGCGCCCGACCTGCGCACCCTTGCCGCCGCCGATTTCTGGGCATTCCTCGCCGACCACCGCGTCACCCACGTCAACAGCGTGCCGTCCTTCCTCAACGCCATGCTCGACGCTGCGCCCGCGGACGCCCGCCTCGCCCGGCTGATGCTCGGCGGCGAACCCCTGTCCGCCGCGCTCGCAGACAAGCTGCGCACCCGTCTGAACGGCACGCCGATCATCAACGTCTACGGCCCGACGGAGGCGTGCATCGACGCCAGCGTCTATCCCGTCCCCGCCGACCTCGACTCCGCGGTGGCAGCGCTGCCGATCGGCCGGCCGCTGCCCAATTATGCGCTCCACATCCTCGATGCGGCAGGCGCGAGCGTCGGCATCGGCCATGTCGGCGAATTGCACATCGGCGGCCCGAGCCTCGCCACCGGCTATCTCGGCGCGCCGGCACTGACCGCGGACCGGTTCGTCGAAACGGACCACGGCCGTCTCTATCGCACCGGCGACCTCGCGGCATGGCGTGAGGACGGGCAGATCGCGTTCCTCGGCCGCGTCGACGGGCAGGTGAAGATCCGCGGCCACCGCATCGAAACCGGCGAGATCGAGGCGATGCTGCGCCGCCACCCCGCGGTCGCGCAGGCGGCGGTGATCGCCCGCCCCGACGCGCGCGGATTGCTCCGCCTGCTCGGCTATGTCGTGGTCGATACCGGGGTCGATCCGGCGCAGCTGACCGCGCATGTCGCCGCCGGCCTGCCCGACTATATGGTCCCGGCCGCGATCCTGCCGCTGCCCGCGCTGCCGCTGACCACGAACGGCAAGCTCGATGCGCGCGCCCTGCCCGATCCCGCGCACGAGGCGAGCAGCGGCGGCCCGCCCGTCACCCCGACCGAAATCCTCGTCGCCGGCCTGTTCGCGGAACTGCTGGGCATCACGGCGGTCGGGCGCGAGGATGACTTCTTCCGGCTGGGCGGCCATTCGCTGGTCGCGACGCAGGTGGCGACGCGGCTGCGCGATCGTCACGCGCTCGCCGTGCCGATCCGCACGCTGTTCGAGGCACCGACCGTCGCCGGCTTCGCCACGCGGCTCGACAGCCTCGGCGCGAGCGATGCCGCGCGGCCGCCGCTCGTCCATGCCGATGCGCGTCCGGGGACGCTGCCGCTGTCGTTCGCGCAGGAACGGTTGTGGTTCACCGACCGGATGATGCCGGGGACGGCGCTTTACAACATGCCGCTGCTGTTCCGGGTCGAGGGTGCGATCGACCTGCAGCGCCTCGCCGACGCGCTGGACGCGCTGCTGGCCCGCCATCCGGCGCTCCGGACCCAATTCGCAGAGCGGGACGGCGTCGCGTCCCAGCATGTCGAGCCTGCCGGACCGATGCCCTTCACCGTCGTCGATCTGTCGCACGCCGCGGCCGAAACCGTCGAGGCGCGCGCGATGGCGGAGGCGTTGCGGCCTTTCGATCTCGGCACGGCGCCGCTGTGCCGCTTCACGCTGCTGCGGCTGGCCGACGAGCGGCATCTGGCGATCTTCGTCGTCCATCATATCGTCGCCGATGGCTGGTCGATGGGGGTGCTGCTCGCCGAGCTCGGCGCGTTGTATGCCGGTGCGGGCGACGCCCTGCCGCCGCTCGATATCGACTATGGCGATTATGCGCTGTGGCAGCGCGAGCTGCTCGCCGGCCCCGAACTGGATCGGCAGATCGCCTTCTGGACGCGGGAACTGGCCGACGCGCCGGCACTGCTCGCGCTCCCCACCGATCGCCCGCGTCCGCCCGAACAGAGCCATCGCGGCGGCCTCCACCCCGTCGTGCTGCCGCCCGCGCTCGCCGCGCGCATCGCCGCCTTCGCGCACGATCGCCACGCCAGCGTCTTCACCGTGCTGATCGCCGCATGGACCGCGACGCTGGCGCGATGGAGCGGGCAGGACGACCTCGTCGTCGGCACCGCGATGGCGGGACGGACCGACAGCCGGCTGGAGCCGCTGGTCGGCCTGTTCGTCAACACGCTGCCGATCCGCGCGACGATCGACATGACCGCCGGCTTCGCGACGCTGGTCGAGGACTTGCGCGACCGCATGCTCGACGTGCACGCGCATCAGGACGTGCCGTTCGAGAAACTGGTCGAGGCGCTCCGCCCGCCGCGCGACCCCGGCCAGCATCCGCTGTTCCAGACGATGTTCGTCCTGCAGAACACGCCCGCCGACGCGCTCGCGCTCGGCGACGCGCGGCTCGAGCCGGTCGCGCTGCCCGCCGCCCCGGCCCGCTTCGACCTGACGCTGTCGCTCGGTGAGGGCGCGAACGGCATCGCGGGCGAGATCAGCTATGCCGCCGACCTGTTCGATGCCGCGACGATCGTCCGGCTGGCGGATGGGTTCGCGACGCTGCTCGACGCGGCGCTCGCCGATCCCGCCTGCGCGCTCGGCCAAGTGGCGATGATCGGTGCGGAGGAACGCACGACGCTGCAGACGTGGAGCGGCGACGGGTCCGCGCCGATCCCGCCGGCGACCATCCCCGCGCTGTTCGCCGCGCAGGTGGCGCGGACGCCCGACGCTACCGCGGTCGTGCATGACGATGTCGCGCTGACCTATGCGGAGCTGGACGCGCGGTCGGATGCGCTGGCGGCGGCGCTCGCGGCGCGCGGCGTCGGCCCCGATGTCGCGGTCGCGACGATGCTGCCGCGTTCGGTCGACCTGTCGGTCGTCGCGCTCGGCGTGATGAAGGCGGGCGGTATCTATCTGCCGCTGATGCCCGACCATCCGCCCGCGCGACTGGCGGCGGCGGTCGCGGCGGCGGGGGCACGCATCGCGGTCGCGGCACGCGGAACCGCGGCGCTGCTGCCGCCGATGGCGGCGGTGGTGCCGATCGAGGACCTCGGTCCCGGCGCGCGCTTCGTCCCCGCCACTCCGCCCACGCCCACGACGATCGCCTATGGCATCTTCACCTCGGGATCGACCGGCACGCCCAAATGCGTCGCCATGTCGCACGGCGGCCTCGCGCATCTCGCCCGCGCGCGGCTGGCGCACGACCCGATCGTGCCGGGCGACCGCGTGCTCGCGACGTTCAGCGTCAGCTCCGACGTCAGCGTCGGCCAGCTCGTCACGCCGTTGCTCAGCGGCGCGACCGTCGTGATCGCCGACGAGCTTGCCGGCATGGCCCCGGCCGCCTTCTGGCGGCTGGTCGCGGATGCGCGGATCACCCACATCAACAGCGGCCCCGCCTATATGGCGGCGGTGATCGACGCGGCCCCGGCGGGCCTGCCGCTCAAGCGCCTGATGCTGGGCGGTGAGCCATTCCCGGTCGCCCTCGCCGCCCGGTTGCAGGCGCGGCTGCCCGGTGTCGAGCTGTTCAACATGTACGGGCCGACGGAAACCTGCATCGACGCGGTCTGTCACCGGGCGAGCGGCACGGAAGCGACCGCCGGCCTGCCGATGGGCCGCCCCCTGCCGGGCTATGCGCTGTCGGTGCTGACCCCGCACGGCGACATCTCCGGGATCGGCGTCACCGGCGAGATCCATATCGGCGGCCCCGCGCTGGCGGCGGGCTATCTCGGCCGTCCGGATCTGACCGCGGAGCGCTTCGTCGAGCGCGACGGCCGGCGCCTCTACCGCACCGGCGATCTCGGCCGCTGGACCGCCGAGGGCCTGCTCGAATTCGCCGGCCGCATCGACCAGCAGATCAAGCTGCGCGGCTTCCGCATCGAACCCGGCGAGATCGAGGCGGCGCTGTGCGCGCATCCCGCCATCATCGCCGCCGCGGTCGTCGTCGGCGGCGAGGGCGCCGCAAGACGGCTGCTCGCCTATCTGGTCGTCGAACCGGGCCGGGGCGCGCCCCCGACACCCGCCGAACTGGTCCGCCACCTGGCCGAGCGGCTGCCCGATGCGATGGTACCGCGCGCCTATCGCTTCCTAGACGCGATCCCCTTCACCGCCCATGCCAAGCTCGACGTCGCGCGCCTGCCCGCGATATCGGTCGAGGCGGAGGCGGTGGCCTTCGTCTCGCCCCGCGACGCGGCCGAGGAGGCGATGGCGGCCCGCTGGGCCGCGATCCTCGGCGTCGAACGCGTCGGCATCCATGACAATTTCTTCGACCTCGGCGGCCATTCGCTCGCCGCGCTGCGGTTGATCGCGGGCATTGCGGCGGACGACGGGCGCGACATCCCCGTCGGCCTGCTGTTCCGCCACCAGACCGTCGCGACGCTCTGCGCGGCCCTGGCCGGAGACGTCGCCGGGACCACCGGCCCGCTGGTGCCGATCCAGCCGGGCGAAGGACCGCCATTGTTCTGCGTCCACCCGATCGGCGGCGGCGTGTTCGGCTATGCCGCGCTCGCCCGCGCGCTCGATCCGCATCGCGCGGTCTATGGCCTGCAGGCCGCCGGCTTCGACGGTCCCGCCGAGCTGCCCGACAGCGTCGCCACGATGGCGGCCCGCTATGTCGCCGCGATCCGCGCGGTGCAGCCGAGAGGGCCCTATCATCTGCTCGGCCATTCGTTCGGCGGCCTCGTCGCGCATGCGATGGCGGTCGAACTGCGCGCGGCGGGCGAGCCGATCGGATCGCTGACCATGCTCGATACCGACCGCTGCGACGCGGGGGCACCGATCGTCGCGCCGCGCGATATCCCCGATGGCCACCTCGCGCGTATGGTCGCCAACGGCATCGCGCTCGCCGGCCGCCACCGCCCGACCGGGCGGGTGCCGTCGCTCACCTATCTGCGCGCCGACGGCGATAGCCGCGACACCGCGCGCGAGGCCTATTGGTGCGCGCTGGCGGATTATGCGGTGCGCGCCCGTCCGGTGTCCTGCGGCCATTATGCGATGCTCGATACCGATCAGGCGGAGACGATCGCCCGTCATATTACCGAAGCGGCCCTTAACCTCGTCGACACCCCGGCACGGGTAGCAGCGGCATGATGCGGACCGGAACGATCAGACTGGCGATGACCCTCGTCGCACCGGCCGTGCTGGCGGGCTGCGTCCGCGTCGCCGCGCCGCCCCCGCTCGCCACGCCGATTCCCGCCCGCTTCGGCGCGGACACCGGCACCGACACCGCCGATGCCGCCGCGCTGCCCGAATGGTGGCATGCCTTCCACGACCCGCAGCTCGACGCGCTGATCGCCGGCGCCCTCATCGATTCGCCCGACCTCAAAACCGTGCAGGCCCGCGTTGCGGAGGCGGATGCGACCATGTCGCGCGCGCTGCGCCGCTTCGATCCGCAGGGCGGGATCGCCGCCAACGCGGGCGCCCGCAACGTCCGCCAGCTCAGCGGAGACATCAACCTGCCCAATCTGCCGGTCGATGTCCCCGTCGTCCAGACCGGGACCACGAGGGTGTTCAACAGCGCCTTCGACGTCAGCTGGGAGATCGACGTCTTCGGCCGCCGCGATGCGACCGCGACGGTCGCCGGTGCGCGCGTCTATTCCGCCCGGCTGCAGGCGGCGGCGTCGCGCGCCAGCCTCGCCGCCGCGATCGCGGACGCGCTGTTCGCCGCGCGCGGCCTCGCCATCGAACGCGAGCGCGCCCGCGCCGCGCTCGACACCGAACGCGCCGCCGCCGGGCTGGTCGAACGCCGCATCGCCCGCGGCCTCGCCCCCACCGGGGATCGCTTCCCCGCCAGCGCCCGGCTCCGCGCGGCGACGCTGCAGGCCGACACGCTGTCGACCGAACTCGACGTCGCCCGCCGCCAGCTGCTGGTGCTGGTCGGCCGCGGCACCGCGGCGCTCGACACGCTGCCGATCGAGCCGCGGCTGGTGGACGCGCCCCCGGTGCCGCGCACCGCACCCGGCGACCTGCTCAAGCGCCGCCCCGACGTGCTCGCGGCCCGCAGCGCGGTGACCGGTGCGCTCGGCAATCGCGCGCTCGCCAAACTCGACCTCTTCCCCACTTTCTCGCTCTCGCCCGGAATCGGCATCGAGCGGCAGGAGCGCCCGCGCAACAGCTTCGCCACCGGCTTCTGGTCGCTGGGGATCGGCCTGCTGATGCCGATCCTCGATCGCGGTCGGCTGATGGCCGAACTGCGCGCCAGCGATGCCCGCGTCGCGCAGGCGATCGGCGATTACGAGAAATCGGTGCAGACCGCCTATGGCGAGGCGGACAGCGTCCTCGCGCGGCTGGTGTCCGATCACCGCCAGTGCGACGGCATCGCCACCAGCGAACGCGACGCGCGCGCCTATTACGAGACGATGCGGCGGGGCGAGGCGGCGGGCGTGCTCGATCCCGACGCCGCCTTNNGCCGCCCGCCGCCAGTGGCAGTCCGCCGACGTGGATCTGGTCCGCGCCCGCGTGCAGGTGCTGCGCCGCTCCGTGCAGGCGTTCAAGGCGCTGGGCGGCGGCTGGGACGGCGCATCATGACCGGCACCGCGCTCGTCCTCTACCGGCACAAACGGCCCGCGCCGCCGTCGCGGCTGTGGCTGCCTGCGGTGCTGCTCGCGCTGACCACCTGCACCGCCCCCGCCGCACCGACAGCGGCACGCCATGACGCGGCCGACGCCGGAAGCCCCCCGCGCAGCGTCCGCGTCACCCGGGTCGAAACCCGCACCGGCGACATCGGCCTCAGCGCACCGGGCACGCTCGTCGCGCGACAGGTCTATGCCGCGACCAGCGACGTCCCCGGCATCATCGTCCGGCGCGTCCTCGCGCAGGAGGGCGCCTTCGTCGCGGCGGGGCAGGTCCTCGCCGTCCTCGACGACACGCTGATCCGCAGCCAGATCGCGCAGCAGGCCGCGGTGATCGCGCAGCAACGCATCGCGGTGCGGCAGGCGCAGGCGGAGGCGGCGCGCGGCGCACCGATGCTCGGCGCCGGCGTGCTGTCGGGCGAGGCGGTGCAGGCGCGTCGTTTCCGCGCCGACACCGCGATCGGCGCGCTGCACGTGCAGGAGGCGCAGATGCGCGACCTGCAGGCGCGCGCCGCCCGGCTGCTGGTGCGCGCGCCGGTCGGCGGGCGGGTGATCGAACGCAACGTCCGCGTCGGCGACCTCAGCGGATCGCCGCAGCCGATGTTCACCATCGTCCCCGGCGGCACGATCGAATTGCAGGTGCAGGTGCCGGAGAACCGGCTGGCCTCCCTGCACACTGGCACGCCGGCGGCGGTGACGCTGGCGGACGGCACCGCGCTCGACGGGCAGATCGCGTCGATCGGCACGCGGATCGACCAGCAATCGGCGCAAGGCAACGTCCGCCTGCGGCTCAGCCCGGTCGCCGGCGCGCGCCCGGTCGAGCTGCGCCCCGGCGCCTCCGGCACCGCCCGGTTCGAAGGGACCGGCGCCGCCGCCCGCGCCGTGCCGGAGGCCGCGATCCAGTATGACACCGGCGGCGCCAGCGTCATGGTGCTCGGGCAGGACAATCGCGTCCGCCGCGTCGCGGTGCGCACCGGCACGCGCGGCGGCGGCTATGTCACGCTGGTCGACGGCCCCGCGCCCGGCACCCCCGTCCTCGCCGCCGCGGCCTCGTTCGTGGCGGAGGGCGACCGCGTCACCCCGGTCTACGCCGCCAAGTGACCACGCCCCCGCCCCGCCGCGCGTTCCGCCTGTCGTCCTGGGCGGTGGCCAACCCCCTGCCCGTCGTGCTGCTGTTCGTGGCGCTGACGGTCGCCGGGCTGGTCGCCTTCGCGACGCTGCCGGTCAAACGCTATCCCGACATCGCCTTCCCCGCCGTCTCGGTCACCGTCGTCCAGCCCGGCACCGCGGCGGGCGAGATGGAAACCAATGTCACCCGCCCGATCGAACAGGCGGTCGCCGGCCTGCCACGCACGGAGATCGTCGTCTCCACGATCGCGCAGGGCGTCTCGACCACCGTCGTCCAGTTCGACCTCGGCCAGGACCTGCGCGAGGCGACCGACAAGATCCGCACCCAGGTCGAACAGGTTCGCACGCAATTGCCCGCCGGCATCGACCCGCCGGTCGTACGGCAGGTCGAGATCGAGGATATCCCGATCCTCAGTTATGCCGTCACCTCGTCGCGCCGGTCGATCGGGGCGCTGTCGACGCTGATCGACGACGATGTGGCCGCCGCGATCCAGCGCGTGCCCGGCGTGTCGAAAGTGACACGCATCGGCGGCGTCGCGCGCGAGATCAACGTGATCGCCGACCCGGCGCGGATGGCCGCGCTGGGACTGACGGTGCCGCAGCTCAACGAGGCGCTGCGCCGGTTCAGCCGCGACGATCCCGCCGGCCTCGCGCAGATCGGCGGACGCGAACAGGCGATGCGCCTCGCCAATGCCGCGGTCGGCGTCGAGGACCTGCGCGCGATGACCATCCCCGCCGGCAACGGCCGCACCGTCCGCCTGGGCGACGTCGCGGAGGTCGGCGACGGCGTCGCCGAAACGCGCAGCTTCGCCCGGCTGAACGGCGCCCCTGCGATCGGCTTCCAGATCGCCCGCACCCGCGCGGCCAGCGAACTCGCGGTCGAGGACGGGGTGGGCAAGGCGGTCGCCGCGCTCGCCGCCGCCCACCCCGACCTGCGCGTCCGGCGGATCTTCTCGACCGTCGACGAAACCCGCGCCAGCTACGACGCGACGCTTAAGGCGCTGCTGGAGGGGCTGGTGCTGACCAGCCTCGCCGTCTGGCTGTTCCTGCGCGACTGGCGCGCGACCGCGATCGCCGCGATCGCGATGCCCGCCTCGCTGATCCCGACCTTCGCTGCGATGGCGTTGCTGGGGTTCAGCCTCAACATCGTCACCCTGCTCGCGCTGACGCTCGTCATCGGCATCCTTGTCGACGATGCGATCGTCGAGATCGAGAATATCGAGAAGCGGCTGCAGGCCGGCATGCCCCCGCGCGCGGCCGCGATCGACGGCGCCAACGCGATCGGGCTGGCCGTGGTGGCGACGACGCTGGCGATCGTCGTCGTCTTCCTGCCGGTGTCGTTCATGGCCGGGGTGCCGGGGCGCTTCTTCCACGAATTCGGCATCGCCGTGTCGATCGCGGTGCTGTTCTCGCTCGCGGTCGCGCGGTTGCTGACGCCGCTGATGGCCGCACGCTTCCTGCGCGCCGGGCGCAGCCACGCCACGCCGCCACGCTCACTGTTCTACGCCCGCATCCTCGATCGCGCGCTGGCGGCGCCATGGTGGACGGTGCTGGCGTGCGGGGCGATGCTGGTCGCGACCGCGGGGATCGTGCCGTTGCTCTCCACCGGTTTCCAGCCCGCGGGCGACCCCGACCACATCTACGTCAAGGTGCAGGGCACGCCCGGCGCGACCGCGGTCGACATGGATCGTGCGGTCGCTTCGGCCACCGCGCTGTTCCGCGACGAGCCGGAGGTCGCGACTGTCTTCGCGCAGGTCGGGTCCAAGATCGGCGGCGGCGCGGGCGGGGACCGCGGCCTTGCCGACCTGCGCGACGCGACGCTGACGATCGTGTTCCGGCCCGACCGCACCACCAGCGCCACCGCCTTCCGCGACCGGCTGCGCCCGAGGCTGCGCACGCTCGCCGATGCGCGCGTCAACTTCCTCGGCGACACCGCCGGCCCCGACATCGTCACCGTCCTGACCGGCGACGACCCGATCCTGTTGCAGGCGACCGCCGACCGGCTGCTCGCGGAGATGAAGCGCCTGCCCGCGATCGACGATCCCCGCCTGTCCGCGCCCCCCGGCGCGCCGGAGATCGTGATCCGCCCCGATCGGGCGGCGATGGCGCGGCTCGGCATCAGCGCGGATACGCTGGCGACGATCGCCCGCGTCGCGACGATCGGCGACATCGACCGCAACCTCGCCAGGCTGGCGGATGGCGAGAATCAGGTGAACATCCGCCTGCGCCTGCCCGAATCCGACCGGCAGGACCTCGACCAGCTGCGCAACCTGCGCATCCCGACCGGTACCGGCGGCACGACCACGCTCGGCGCGATCGCCACGCTCGATTTCGCCGCGGCGCTGCCCAAGATCACGCGCATGGACCAGCGCCGCCAGATCGCGATCGAATCCGATCTGTCTCCGGGCGTAGAATTCGGCGATGCCACCGCCGCGATCCGCGCGCTGCCGGCGATGCGCAGCCTGCCCGCCGGCATCGACACCGCCGCGCTCGGCAACCAGCGCGCGATGGAGCAATTGTTCACCTCGCTCGCGCTCGTCTTCCTGACCGCGGTCGGATTGCTCTACCTGCTGCTCGTGCTGCTGCTCGGCAATCTGTCGCGCCCCGTGGTGATCCTGTGCGCGCTGCCGCCGGCGTTGACCGGCGCGTTCCTCGCGCTGCTGCTCGGCGGGTTCGCGCTCAACCTGCCCTCGCTGATCGGCATCCTGATGCTGATCGGCCTCGCCGCGAAGAATTCCATCCTGATCGTCGATCACGCCATGCAGTGCGAACGCGACGGCGACGCCCCCCGGCGCGCGATCGTCGCCGCCTGTCACGAACGTGCCCGCCCGATCGTGATGACCAGCGTCGCGATGGCGGCCGGCATGATCCCGACCGCGCTCGCACTGGGTCAGGGCGCGGAGTTCCGCCAGCCGATGGCGATCTGCGTCATCGGCGGCCTCGCTACCTCGACCCTGGTGTCGCTGGTGATCGTCCCGGTCGTCTATCTGCTGGTGGCGCGGCGGAAAGGACGCGGCGCGATCGTGGCCTGAGCCGTCGGGCGCCGGATGTCAGCCGGTCGCGCCGGCGCCGTGATGCCAGTGGAGCCATGCGCCATAGGCATGGCAGGTCGCCAGATGCTCGGTCCGGCCATCCGGCCACGACGTCAGCAGCAGGTGGACCGCGTCGCGCGCCGGTGTCCATTCGAAGCTGATCCGCGCCAGCGGCCGGTCGGCCGTCGCCCGCGCCCCCGCCGCGCGAAACGCCTGTTCGACCGCCGCGCGGCCGTCCGCCTCCAGATATTGCAGCGCCATCGAATGGATCACGGTGCGGCAGGTGCCGGACGCCTGCGCCGCGGCAAGCTGCTCAGGTAGCCACAGCGCGATGTCGCCGCTTTCCACCCGCGGCGCAGCGACGCGCGCGATGGCCAGCGCCTGCGCCAGCCGCTCGGCCCGCGCCGGTTCGTCCGCCCAGACATAGGCCATCAGCCGCTCGCACGCATCGGCATCGCCGACGTCGAGCGGCCGCAGGTCGACGCCGCGCGCCGATGCGATCTCGACCGCGCGCCATGCGGGCGCGGGGCCGTACCACGCCGGCGCGACATGGACCGGCGTCTCCGCCGCCCCCACCCGCGTCCCGCCGAGATCGAAGGCATAGCGGTCGAGGTTGAGGTTGAGGCCCGCGCTCGCCCCCAGTTCGTACAGCGCGCAGGGCATGTCGTAGCGCTCGCGCAGCACCATCAGCGCCGCCATGATCGCGGCGCTGCGCCCCACCTCGTTGGTCTGCGGCGTATCGCCCATCCAGTCGGCGATGAAGCCGTCCGCCGCCGCCATCGCCGCGCCGACGACGCCGTCGAAATCGCCAGCCCGGGCGCGATAGAGCGCGGTGAGCGCCGGCATCGTCCCGCTTCGCGCCAGCGCGTGCAGGGCGGCGTTGAAGCGCATCGCCAGCGCATCCGACGCGGCGTCGCGCGGCCAGGCGGCCATCAGCGCCGCCGTGCGCGGCGCGCGTGCCAGCTGGCGATCGCCCGCCTCGAGGATCGCCGCGACGAAGGCGGAACCCATCGCGCGCACGGCCCGGCCCTGCCGCGCGAGGATATCGTCCTGTTCCATGGGATCCCGCCTGACGTCCGACACCGTGGCCGTCACGTTCAGAACGCGTCCCAGTCACCATTGGCGACGCGGCGCGGCGCCGGTGCGCCATGGCCGGACCGGTGCGGCGCGGCGCGCGGCGCGGGCGCGCGGCGGACCGGTGCCGGTTCCGGCCCGTCGATTTCGAAGGTGGCGACCGATGCCGCGAGCTGCTCCGCCTCCGCGACCAGCTGGCGTGCCGCAGCCGAGGTTTCCTCGACCATCGCCGCGTTCTGCTGCGTCACCCCGTCCATCTCGCCGATCGCGACGTTGATCTGGCCGAGGCTCGTCGCCTGCTGGTCGGACGAGCGCGCGATCTGCTCGATCGCGGTGCTGACCGCGGCGACGCGGTCGATGATGCGCGACAGCGCCTGCCCGGTCTGGTCGACCAGCTCGGCACCGGCACGGACGTGGCTGGAGGCGGACGTGACCCGGCTTTTGACCTCGGTCGCCGCATCGGCGGAACGCTGCGCGAGCGCCCGGACCTCGGACGCCACGACCGCGAAGCCGCGCCCCGCCTCGCCGGCACGCGCCGCCTCGACGCCGGCGTTCAATGCCAGCAGGTTGGTCTGGAACGCGATGCCGTCGATGAGGCTGATGATGTCGGCGATCTCGTTGCTCGCCTGTTCGATACCGTTCATCGCGCTGATCGCCTCGCGGACGATCGTGCCGCCGCGCTCCGCCTCGGCGCGCGTTTCGGCCATCGCGCCGCTCGCCCCGGTCGCCGCGCCGGCATCGTCGCGGATCGATCGCGTCACCTCGTCGAGCGCCGCCGCGGACTGCTGGATCGCCGCCGCCTCCTGCTCGGTGCGTTGCGCCAGCGCCATCGCCGCCTGGTTGATCTCGCCGGAATTGTCCTTGATCGCCCGCACGCTGCCGCGCACTTCGCCCAGCACGCGGGACAGGCTGGCGGTGGCATTGTTGAAATCCTCCGCGAGGGTGCGGAACGCCGGCGGCACGTCGGCGATGCGTGCGGTCAGGTCGGCTTCGGACAGGCGGTGCAGCCCGCCGCCGATCGCGGTCATCGCCGCCGCGCGGTCGCGGTCGTCGGCGACCTTCGCCGCCGCCGTGTCGCGGAACACCGTCACCGCGCGCCCCATGTCGCCCAGTTCGTCGCTGCGCCCGGCCGCCTCGATGGCGATATCGTGCCGGCCCGCGGCCAGATCGGCCATCGCCTGCGTCAGCGTCGTGATCGGCCGCGCGATCTGGCGACTGAGCAGCATCGCCAGCGTGATCGCGATGCCGATCAGCGCCAGCCCGCCGATGACGAGTGCGATCAGCGCGATGCGGATCGCGCCTTCCTGGCTGGCGGCGCTGCGCGCCATGTCCTCGGTTTCCTCGGCACGCAGGTCGCGCAGCGGCAATGCCACCTTGCTCACCAGCACCGCCTTGCCCGCGTCGCGGACCGCCGCCTGCGCCTCGTCGCGCCGCCCCGCCCTGACCCAGCCGATCAGCCGGTCGCCCCAGTTGCGCCGCCACGCCAGCGTCTCGCGCCGCGCCTCGCGCACCTGCGCCAGCTTCTTCGGATCGGTCAGCAGCCGCCCGAGTTCGTCCGCCGTCGCATCGAACTCCTCGCGCGCCTCCTCGTAGGATTTGAGGTAGCTGAGGTCGCCGGTGACCAGGAAACCGCGAAACTGGCTGTTCTGCCGCAGGATCGACGTTTCCAGCGTCAACGCCTTGGCATAGATCGTCTGGCTGAAATTGCTCCGGTCGGTCGACCGCTGGATCATCGTGATGTTGGCGAAGAACACCAGCATCACGATGGCCGCAGAGGCGTTGATGACGAGGAACGACAGCCCCAGTTTGCGCGGTATCTTCATGGTCTCGACGGTCCGTTTGCCAGCAGAAGGAGAGATCAGAAGCGCGAGCGCAGCGTGATGCCGTACGTGCGCGGTTCGGCGAGGAAGGCGGTGGTGATGGCGTTGCCGACGGCGGCGCCCGGCGCGCCGAAGCGGGTCACCTGCGACAGGCTGCCCGAGCCCTGGAACGGCGCGGAGAAGGCGACCTGTTCGTAGCGCGTGTCGAACACGTTCTGCCCCCAGAATTCCACCGCCCAGCGCTGGTCGCGACCGCGCAGGCCGATGCGCGCGTTGACCAGGAAGAAGCCGTCCTGCCGCTTTTCGGCGAACAGGTCCGACCCCGTATTATAGTCGCTGGTCAGCCGGCTATCGACGTAGAACAGACCCGACAGGCCGTTGCCGCCGATCGGCGGCGTCCACGTCGCCGAGCTGGTGACGGTGTGCCGCGGCGCATTCGACATCTGGTTGCCCGGCAGCAGGAACAGCGCCGCGCTCAGCGCCTCGCCGGCCTCGCTGCCGACGAGGTTCTTGCGATATTGCGTGTGGGCGAAGGTGTAGCCGAGGCTGAAGGTGACGTCCGGCGTCGGATAGGCGCCCGCCTCGATCTCGAAGCCCTTGGTGACGACGCCCGCCTTCACCTTGGACGAACAGGCGCCGGTGACCGACGACGCGTCGCGATCGGCGCCGTTCAGCGCGGTGTCGCACGCGCTGATGTTCTGGACGATATAGTTGCTGCCGTTGAAGGTGTTGAGCTGGAAGTTGCGGAAGGCCGAATGGAAGCCGGCGAGGTTCGCGCTGAAGCGGCGCGCGCTGTACTTGATGCCCGCCTCGAACGCCTGCACCGTTTCCGGATCGAAGCGCAGGTTGCGGACGTCCGCCGCAACCGGCGTCGAAAAGGCGTTGGGCGTCAGGTCCGACCGGTCGAGGTTGTAGCCGCCTGCCTTGTAGCCGCGCGCATAGGAGGCATAGAGCAGCGTGCTCGGTGCCGGCTTCCACGACAAGACGGTGGTGCCGGTGAACTGGCCCTCGCGGATCGAATCGCTCATCGGCACGCCGTTCAGCCCCGACGTGGCATTGCCCGTGCAGCTCAGCGTGATGATTCCAGCGGCGAGCGACTGCAGGGTCGCGTTGCTGCTGCCGAGCAGCGGGCCGAGCGCCGCCTGCTGCGCCGGGCAGACGGTGTTGTTGTTGTTGAAGCGCATATCCAGCGTCTTGTGTTCGTTGGTATAGCGCAGGCCACCGGTCAGGCTGAGCCGGTCGGTGATCCGGACGATATTGTGCGTGAAGAAGGCATAGTTGCTGCTCGTCTGGTCGAAGACGTCGCGCAGGCTGCCGACCGAATTGATCGTGCCGAGGCGATCGATCCCGGCGATGATCTGCGGTCCGACCGCGGCGGTCAGCGTCGGCCGCCCGACCGCGCTAAGACAGCCGGCGTTGCCCGGATTGCGCAGCGCCGCCGCCGGGTTGATCGTCGCGACGATGCGGCACGCGGCGAAGGCGCCATATTGCGACCCGAACGTCAGATTGTCGACGACCTGCAGCTTCTCGTGCGCGTAATAGCCGCCGACCAGCCAGTCGAGCCGGCCGCCGAACAGGCCGCCGCTCAGCCGGGTTTCCTGCGTGAAGGTATGGAACTGGCGATAGGCGTTGCCGTTGTCGGGCCGGTAGATGATGTCGACGTTGCTATAGTCCAGATCGGCCGCGCCGCCCGCCTTATACTCGCGATAGGCGCTGATCGAGATCAGCTGCACCTGCCCCAGCGTCCAGCCGATGCGCGCCGAGCCGCCGTAATCGGTGGTGACGTTGGCATAGGCGCGGCCCAGCGTGTTGGTGATGCGCCGGTTGTAGGGATCGCCGTCGCTCGGCATGATCGCGCCGAGGCTCTGCAGCACCGACACGATCCGGTTCTGCGGCGACACCGCGAAATCGCCCGCGACGCCCGGCGTCGGATCGATCTTCTCGCGCGTGTCGGTATAGACCGCGCCGCAGCACTTTTCGTCGCGATGGGTATAGTCGCCGATCAGGCGCACCGAGAATTCCGGCGTCGGCTTGAAGAACAGCTGGCCACGGACGAAATAGCGGTTGCGGTCGTTATAGTCGGTCGCATTGACGACGTCGCGGTAGAAGCCGTCGCGCTTGGCGAAGACGCCGTCGACGCGGAACGCCAGCACGTCCTTGATGACCGGTCCGGTCAGCGCGCCGGCGAGGCGCACGGCGTTGAAATTGCCGTAGCTCGCCTCGCCATAGCCGCCGAACTCGAATTCCGGATATTTGGTGTAGATGCTGATCGCGCCGGCCGACGAATTGCGGCCCGACAGCGTGCCCTGCGGCCCGCGCAGCACCTCGATCCGCTCGACCTCGCCGAGGTCGTTGAGCCCCGATCCGGTGCGGCTGCGATAGACGCCGTCGATGAACACCGCGACCGAGCTTTCGAGCCCGGGATTGTCGCCGACCGTGCCGATGCCGCGCAGGCGCGCGGTCGCATTGGCTTCCGAACCGGTCGACGAGACGATCAGCGACGGCGCGAGCTGCGCCATCTGCCGGATGTCGGTCGCGCCGGAATTCTGCAACGCGTTGGTGCCATAGGCGCTGACCGCGATCGGCACGTTCGACAGGCGCTGCGAACGCCGCGTCGCGGTGACGACGATGTCCGCGCTGTTCTCCGATACGGCGGCCTGGCGCGCCTTGTCCTCGGCCGCCTGCTTCGCCGTCGGTGCCACGCCGCGCAGTCCCTGCGCATGCCCCGTCCCGGCAACACCGACACTCGCCGTCGCCGCCAACAGATAAACCCACTTACGCATCGCGGATGCCCACCCTTCTGTTATCCCCTGACGACCGCAGTGCAGCACAAGAGGATAATAACGCCTTAATCCTGTCCGTTCTGGACAGAGGCGGCGGCAAAAAAGTGGCGTTTCCGTAAGGTGCCGCAGCGCGGTCAGCCGCGCCAGGCGATCCGCTGGTTGGGTCGCAGGACGAACGGGCGGCGCGCCCCTCCCGCCAGTTGCACCTCGACGCGCTGCGGCGTGGCCTCGATCCCCTGAACCGCCTTCGGCAGCCCGGCGGCATCGGTCACCAGCCGGACGCTGCCGCCGCTGACGATGGCGAGCGGCCGTCCGTCGAGGGTCAGTTCGGCCCGCCCGTCACCATAGCGAATCGCCGCGCGACGCCCGCCGTCGGTCCGCATCGACAGCGTCGCGCCGGCCGCCGCGGGATGGCCCGGGCGAATCGCCCAGTGCAAATCCTCCGCCTCCTCGCGCACGCCGACCAGCCGCCACGTATAATCCACCATCACCAGCGCGCAGGGCGAATAGTCCGGCGCGTCCGCACCCTTGGTGAACACGCCCGTCTCTGGATCGATCTGCTGGCGGAAGCTCATGTCCGCCTGGATCGCCTCGCACCACCGGTTCATCATCGTCGTGAATTCGGCACCGCGCCCGTAATGGTCGAACCAGCGCCCGGCGCGCAGCGCGGTCAGCGCCTGCGCCGCCCCGCCCCAGCTGTTGGCGGGGATCGGCCGGACGAACGTGGGATCGTTCACCGCGATCGAGGGCAGTGGAAAGCGCGTCCAGAACGCCCTGGGATTGCCGAGCTGACGCTGCCACATCCGGTCGAACATCGCCTGGTCCGGCACATGCTCGCCGCACATGCGGGTGAGAATGTCGCCGCGGATCGCGACGAACCGGTCCTGCGCGTCGCGGTCGTAGAAGGCGGCGTCCTCCTCCGACCACAGCCGCGCGAGGATCGCCGCGCGCAGTCCCGCCGCGGCTGCGCGCCAGCGGTCCGCATCGTCGCGCCTGCCTAGCGCATCCGCCATCGCCGCCAGCGCCAGCCGCTGGCCGTAGATCGTCGCCGACAGGTCCGGGCAGAGCCGCGGCAGCGAAGGGATCGGCGCGTGCACCTTGGCGTTCTTGTTGGGGCATTGGTTGGGCAGCCCCTTCCAGCGCGGGCTGTTGTCGTGGCCGGTGTCGTAGGTGCAGAACCCCTCGACCAGCCCGGTGCCGCGCGTGTTCCGATAGCGCATCAGCCATGCGTCCCAGGCCGAACACGCCCGATACGCCTCCGCCAGCAACGCCTCGTCGCCGGTCGCGCGCGCCAGTTCCCATGCGGTGGCGGCGATCGGCACGACCATCTGGATCTGGCCGAACCCCGTCTCGCTCTCCTTGTTGTTCGCCGGCAATTGCCCGTCGGCGCGTTGCAGCTCGAAGAAGGTCAGATGGCTGTCGCGCGCCACGTCGGGGCGGAACTTGCGATAGACCAGCGCCTCGTGCGGCCCGCATTCCTGCCAGATGCCGCGATAGACCGATCCCTCGATCAGCACCGGCCGGTTGACGTAGGGCATGACCTGCACATTGCCCGCGAGGATGCGCAGCGCCTTGTCATAGGCCGCCTGCCAGCGCGCGTTGGCGGTGGCGAATCGCGGTGCGTCGCCGGCGGGCGCGGCTTCGGCGCGGATCGCGCCCGGTACGGTCAGTGCCGCACCCGCGGCGAGGAACAGGCGGCGGTCGATCATTCGCTCTCTCCTTCCGGGCGCACGACCCGCACCCAGTCCACGTCGATCGACCCGCCCGGCGCACCGCGCGTGAAGGTGAACAGCGCCGGCCGCGATCCCTTCCACCACGAAAAGCGCGCCAGCTTCACCGCATCGCCCATCGCCCGGAACGACCGGCCGCCGTCGATGCTGTAGCCGTAGCGGACCGTCTGGTCCGGCCCGACCTCCGCGCGCAGATCGATCGTCCGCGCGGTCAGCGTCACGCCCGGCGTCTCGCGCCCCTCGCTCGCCAGCGTCACCCGCGTCGAGTCGCCGTCACGGACCAGCCCGATCCAGCTCGGCCGCACCCCGAACAGCGACAGGCCGGCGCGCTGGCCGTCCGTCATCCGGCCGACGTCGAGTCGCGCCGTCACCCGCGTCCGTGGTCCCTGCAGGATCTGGGTCAGCGTGTTGTGCGCCGTCACCAGATGTTCGGCCCGGCCCGCGGTCAGCCGCAGGAAACCGGGCCGCGCGGTCAGGCTCCACGCACGGGAGTCGGGATTGTGGTTCCATTCCCACTGCACGCCGAGGCGAGGCGAGGCGAACTCGTCCGAATCCTGCAACCGGTCGCGGGTCGGCGGCGATCCGGTGTCGGGCATGGCGTGGCGCATCACCGGCTGCCCGCCATCGGTGCCGGCGACGGGATCGCCGATCACCGGCCAGTCGTCGCGCCACACCAGCGGCTCCAGATAGGTGATCCGACCGAACGCGCCGGTGCTGTTGAAATGGACGAACCAGCCCTGCCCCGACGGCGTCTCGACCCAGCCGCCCTGATGCGGCCCCTCCAGCGCGGTCGTGCCTTGGCTCAGCACGACGCGCTGCTCGTACGGCCCGCGGATCGATCGTGCGCGCAACGCCACCTGCGCGCCCTTCTCCACCCCGCCGAACGGCGCGAGGATGTAATAATAGCCGTTGCGCTTGTAGAGCTTCGGCCCCTCGAGGATCGGCAGCTTAGCCTTGTCCTCGACGATCACGGTGCCGGCGTCGAGCACGCGCGTGCCGTCCGGCGACATGCGGTGCAGGATCAGCGGTCCGGCGCCATGGCGCGAATGGACCAGCCAAGCGGTGCCGTCCTCGTCCCAGAACGGACAGGGGTCCTCGAGCAGCGGCTGGTCGATCACCTTCACCGGTGCGCTCCACGGACCATCGGCGCGGGTCGCGGTCGCCATGAAGATGCCCTCGTCCGGCGTCGCGAAATAGACGTAGAAGCGGCCGTCGTGAAACCGGATCGACGGTGCCCAGACGCCCCCGGCATAGCGCGTACCGCCGACCGGCTTGGAGATCGCGTCGGTCAGCGTATGCGGCCCCGGCATGTCGTAACCGGGCGCGAACGGCAGCCGCGGCAGGACATGGCCGAGGATCGTCCAGTGGACCAGATCGGTCGACGTCAGGATCGGGATGCCCGGCGAAAAGTGAAAGCTGGATGCGACCATGTAATAGGTCTTGCCGACCCGGATGATATCGGGGTCCGAATAGTCGGCGTAGAGGATGGGATTGGCATAGGTCGGCGCAGCCGGCGGCGCGGTCGCGGCACCGATGCCGAGCGCCAGCAGGCCGGCCGCGACTGCCCGACATCTTGCCCGATCGATGACCGTCATCCTCGTCTCTCCCATCCCGCCGGCATGATCGCCCGGTCGTCTTTGTCGTTAGCGCTATCTTCTGCGATTCCAGATAGCTGAACCGCCGAAAACAGCCGAAATCCCCACCGTCGACCACAGCGGGAGGCCGCCGGGATCGCCTTGGAGACGGCAATGGTAACGCTACCTATTGACAGCGCTATCCTCAACTATAATAATGGCTCCCATAATATGGTACATCCGATTTGCCGAGGGGGCAGGTCGGACGGCGGGGGTTCCGCCGACAATAATTGTGAACGACCGGCCGGGGCATCCGTCACGAGCAGGTCGTCGCACCAGGGAGGATTGCATGAAGGACTTCGTCCACCGCCGTCGCGCGCAGTTCCTGAGCGGAACGATGCTTGTTGCACTCGGGCTCGCCTGCCAGCCGGTCGCCGCGCAGACCGCGCCGCTGCCGGGTGCCGCACCGCAGCCGGGCGCCGCGACGCCCGCCCCCGCCGACAGTCAGGCGCAATCGCCCGCGACTCCGGACGCCGCCGGCAACGCCGATGCCGAGGCCGCGGATATCGTCGTCACCGGATCGCGCATCGCTCGCGCCGGCTTCGACGCCTCCACCCCGGTCAACGTCGTCGATGCGCAGGACATCAAGCTGTCGGGCAACGTCAACGTCGAACGCACGCTCAGCCAGCTGCCCCAGGCGGTCGGCTCGCAGCTCGGCGGCGCGACCTCCAACACCGTTCCCGGCGGCTATGCCGACGTCAACCTGCGCGGCTTCGGCTCGACGCGGAACCTCGTGCTCGTCAACGGCCGCCGCTTCGCGATCTTCGGCCCCGAACAGGTCACCGACCTCAACACCATCCCCTCGACCCTCGTCGCGCGGACGGAGATCGTCACCGGCGGTTCGTCGGCGGTCTATGGCTCGGACGCGATCACCGGCGTCGTCAACTTCATCATCCGCGACGATTTCGAGGGCGTGGAGGGCCGCGCGCAGGTCAACATGGACCGCCCGACCGGCACGCCCGTCTATAATTTCGACCTGACGCTCGGCGGCAATTTCGCCGAGGGCAAGGGCAACCTCGTCGTCGCCGGCAACTATCTGAAGCGCGGCGCGATCACCCGCGGCGATCGTGGCAGCTTCGCGTTCGATTCGCTCAACGACGGCTGCGTCACCCGCGACAGCGTCAGCCCCGACCGCGCCGGCACGCCCTTCAGCCCCGCAGCCGGCCTCGGCTGCGTCGCCGGTGGCGGCGCGCTCGGCTTCGTCGCCGGCGGCAGCGGCGACATTCCCAACGGCCGCTTCTCGGGCATCCCCGCCTTCGGCGGCTCGAACGCCGGGCTCAACGCCGCTTATGCCGCCGCCGGCCTCGGCGCGCTCGGCACGCGCGGCTTCACCTTCAATAACGCCGGCACCGCCGCCCGTCCGCAGCTGACGCCGCAGGACGATTTCAATCTCGGCCCCGACAACTACCTGATCCAGCCGCAGGAACGCTGGATGATAAACAGCTTCGGTCACTACGACTTCAGCGACAAGATCACCGGCTACATGGAGCTGCACTACAGCAACAACGTCGTCGATGCCCGCCTCGCGCCGACCAACGTCGGGTCGCCGACGCTGTTCAACGTCAACAACCCGTACCTCACCCCGCAGCTGCAGGCGGTGCTCCGCCAGCTCGACCTCGCCGAGGTCGGCACCACCAACGTCGTCAGCGGCACCGCGAGCCGCACCACCGTGGCGGGCGACGGCCTCGCCGTGCTCACCGCCGGCCGCCGCTATGTCGAGGTCGGCGCGCGTCAGGCCAGCGAACGCCGCAACGTCTTCCGCGGCGCCTGGGGTTTCCGCGGCGATCTGGGCGACGTCAGCGAAAACGTCCTGACCGATCTCAAATACGACGTCTATTATACCTACGCACGCAGCGAGGACACGCTGCTGCTCCGCAACGCCATCTCGCGCAGCCGGTTGCAGGCGAACCTGCTGTCGGTGAACGGCGCCGCGCCGGTCTGCAACATCTTCGGCGCCAACGTCTCGACCGCCTGCGCCTCGGCGATATCGATCAGCGCGACCAATTCGACGATCGCGACGCAGCAGGTCGCGCAGGGGTCGATCACCGGCAACCTGTTCAAGCTGCCCGCCGGTCCGGTCGGCTTCTCCTATGGCTATGAATGGCGCAAGACGAGCGCGCAATTCACCCCCGACAGCTTCCTGTCGTCGGGCGACGTCGCCGGCTTCAACCCCGGCCTGCCGACCCGCGGCAGCACCACCGTCAAGGAGGTGTTCGGCGAGGTCCGCGTGCCGCTGATCCACAACACGCCGTTCATCGACAGCCTCGTCGCCAATGGCGCGTTCCGCTATTCCAACTACAGCCTCGGCGGCGTCGGCGGGGTGTGGACCTATCTCGGCGGGCTCGACTGGCGGGTCAACCGCGACATCGCCTTCCGCGGCCAGTACCAGCGCGCGATCCGTGCGCCGAACGTCGGCGAGCTGTTCGGCGGCGTCAACCGCGTCGTCGCCGTCGCCACCGATCCCTGCTCCAGCCGCGCCCCCGCCGCGCAACAGACCGCCGCGGTACGTGCCGTATGCGTCGCGACCGGCGTGCCGACCGCGAACGTCTTCAGTGCCGTGGTCCAGCCCAACAACATCATCCCCGCCGATTTCGGCGGCAACCCCAACCTCGGCGCGGAAAGCTCGGACACCTATACCGTCGGCGCGGTCATCACGCCGTCGGCGCTGCCGCGGCTGTACCTCAGCGTCGATTACTTCAACATCACGCTCGACGGCGCGGTGTCGTCGCTCGGCGGCGGGCTGCAGAACACGTTCAACCTCTGCTACAACGTCCTCCAGGACGCCAACAGCGAGTTCTGCCGCGCGATCACCCGCAGCCCGACCACGGGCGAGATCAACGACCCCTATGTTGCGCGCATCCTCAACGCCAACACCGGATCGCTCAAGACCTCCGGCATCGACTTCGCCGCGCGCTATCGCGTCAACCTCGGCTTCGGCCTGCCCGGCTTCGGCAGCAGCAGCTCGATCGACTTCGGCACCAACTACACCTGGCTGGCGGAATTCACCTCGACCCCGGTCGCGGCCTTCCCCAATATCCAGAACAAATGCGCCGGATCGTTCGGCCCGACCTGCGGCCAGCCGCTGCCGCGCTGGCGCGGGACCAGCCGCATCACCTGGAACATCGAGGATCTGAGCCTCAGCGTCCGCCATCGCTACGTCGGACCGGTCGTCACCGACCGCTTCGTCGTGCCGCTACGCCAGGGCAGCGCCGCCGCGCCGACGCTCGCCAGCATCGCCTTCCCCAAGCTCGACGACCAGAATTACTTCGACCTGTCGTTCAGCTACGACATCGCCAAGCAGGTCCAGCTGTTCGGCGGCGCCAACAACGTCTTCAACAACAAGCCCCCGATCACGACACAGGGTCCCAACGCCAACACCTTCTCGGCGACCTATGATGTGCTCGGCACCGAATTCTTCCTCGGTGCGACGCTGAAGTTCTGACCCGTCCCCCAACTGGGCGGAGCGGCTCCTCGCCGCTCCGCCCGCTTTCTCGTTTCAGGAGCCGCCCGATGACGCTCGACCGCCGTTCGATGATCCTGGGCGGCGCGTTCGGCCTCGCCGCGCTGCCCGGCACCGCCGGCGCACAGGTCCGTCCGTCGCTCCCCGCTCTCGCATCCGGTGGCTGGGTCGACGTCCGCCACTATGGCGCGAAGGGCGATGGCACGACGATCGACACCCCCGCCTTCAACCGCGCGATCGACGCCGCCGCGGCGCGCGGCGGCGGCACCGTCCACGTCCCCGCCGGCACCTATGCCTGCTACACGATCCGGCTGAAGAGCCGCGTCACGCTCCACCTCGACAATGGCGCGACGATCCTCGCCGCCGCCCCGACCGCGAGCGGCGGCTACGACGTCGCCGAGCCGAACCCGTGGGACATGTTCCAGGACTTCGGCCACAGCCACTGGAGGAACAGCCTGATCTGGGGCGAAGGGCTGCACGATATCGCGATCGTCGGTCAGGGCCTGATCTGGGGCAAGGGCCTCGGCCGCGGCGACGGCAAGGACAATTGGCTGAAGGACCCCAACGGCCCCGGCACCGGCAACAAGGCGATCGCGCTCAAGAATTGCCGCAACGTCCTGCTCCGCGATTTCAGACTGCTGGAGGGCGGCTGGTTCGCGCTGCTCGCGACCGGCGTCGACAATCTGACCATCGACAATCTGCTGGTCGATACCAACCGGGACGGCTTCGACGTCGATTGCTGCCGCAACGTGCGGATCAGCAACTGCACGGTCAATTCGCCCTATGACGACGCGATCTGCCCCAAGAGCAGCTACGCGCTCGGCGAGCCGCGCATCACCGAGAACCTGACGATCGCGAATTGCTTCGTCACCGGCAACTACAAGATCGGGTCGGTCATCGACGGCAGCTGGCAGAAGATGCCCGCGTCCTTCGCAAAGACCATCCACGGCCGCATCAAGTTCGGCACCGAGAGCAACGGCGGCTTCCGCAACATCGCAATCAGCAACTGCGTGTTCGAGGACAGCCGCGGCCTCGCCTTTGAAACCGTCGACGGTGCGATGATCGAGGATGTCGTGGTCGACAACATCACGATGCGCGGCATCGTCGATGCGCCGATCTTCCTGCGCCTCGGCAAGCGGATGCGAGGGCCGACGGGGCGCGCCATCGGCACGATGCGCCGCATCTCGATCCAGAATGTGGTCAGCTCCAACGCCACGCCCCTGCCCTCGGTCATCGCCGGGCTCGTCGGCCATCCGATCGAGGATGTGCGGATCAGCGACGTCTACCTCCACCACGTCGGCGGCGCCCCCGCCGCGATGGCGCGGCTGAACCCGCCCGAGGAGGAACTGGGCTATCCGGAGGCGACGATGTTCGGCGACCTGCCCGCCACCGGCCTGTTCGTCCGCCACGCCCGCAACCTGCAGTTGAGCAACGTCGAGGTCGCGGTCGCCGCACCCGATCCGCGCCCGGCCTTCCGGTTCGAGGACGTCGCCGGCGCCGACGCCTTCCGCGTCAAGGTGCCCGCCGGCATCGGCTTCGCGCTGCGCGACGTCACCGGTTTCCGCACCATTGGCAGCCGCTCGGTCCCCGACCGCACGATCGCCGGACCGTTCACCGGCGAGGTGTGAGCATGACGATCAGCAGGCGCACCGCGATCGGCGGCATGGCGGCCCTCGCGCTGCCGCTGCCCGCCGCGGCACGCACCCCGGATACGCTCGCCGCCATCGCCGCGGCGAAGGGCATTCGCTTCGGCAGCACGATCGGCCTCAACAATTTCGAGGACCCCGCCTATCGCGCGCTCAACGCCCGCGAATGCGCGCTGGTGGTGCCGGAGACGGAGATGAAATGGGCCGCGACGCGCCCCGATGCCCGCACCTTCGATTTCCGCGCCGCCGACCGGATCGTCGACTGGGCCACCGCCAACCACCTCGGCGTCCGCGGTCACACGTTGCTGTGGCATTCGGAACGCTGGATGCCCGACTGGGTCAAGCAGCACGACTTCGGTGCCAATCCGCGGGCCGAGGCGGAGCGCCTGCTCACCGATCATGTCCGCACCGTCGCCGGCCGCTATGCCCCGCGCGTCGACAGCTTCGACGTCGTCAACGAGGCGATCGATTCCGACACCGGCCTGCTCCGCGAGACCGCGCTGTCGAAACCGATCGGCGCGGAGGCGGTGATCGACATCGCCTTCCGCACCGCGCGCGACGCCGCGCCCCGGGCCCAGCTCGTCTACAACGACTATATGGGCTGGCGCCGCGACGAAGGGGCCCACCGCACCGCCGTGCTCAAGCTGCTCGAGGCGCTCAGGAAGCGCGGCACCCCCGTCGATGCGCTCGGCTTGCAGAGCCATCTCGGCAGCAAGTTCAGCGACAGCCCGACGGGGCTCGGCGCGCTCGACGAACGGGCGTGGCGGACGTTCCTCGACGAGGTTACCGGCATGGGCCTCGACCTGCTCGTCACCGAACTCGACGTCCACGACAATCCGCTGCCCGGCGACATTCGCCGCCGCGATGCCGAGATCGCCGCGCACACCCGCGCCTATCTCGACCTCATGCTCTCCTATCCGCAGACGCGGACGGTGATGTGCTGGGGACTCGGCGACCGCTACAGCTGGCTCAACGGCTTCCGTCCGCGCGCCGATGGCCTGCCCAAGCGCCCCTGCCCGTTCGATGCGCGCCTGCGTCCCAAGCCGATGCGCGATGCGATCGCCGCGGCATTGATCTCGGCACCCGCCCGGGGCTAGTCAGCCGCCGACAGGCATGACGGGGGGCATGGAATGCGGTTGATGGGCGTGATCGTCGCGGCCACCGCCATGCTTGGCGGCAGCGCGGAGACCGTACGCCGCCTGCCCGCGGTCGAGGCACGGCAGGGCGTCGCGGCCGGCCCGCGCGATCTCTACGCGATCGCCAATTTCCGGATCGCCCGCTACGACAAGACCACCGGCGAACGGCGCGCGGTCTGGGAGGGGGAGAAGGCCCGCTTCCCCCACCTCAACAGCTGCGCGATCATCGCCCGCGATCTGGTCTGCGCCCTGTCCAACTATCCCGCCGTACCGCAATGGAGTTCGGTCGAATTCTTCGATCCGGTCACGCTGGCGCACCGCCGCACGGTGGCGCTGGGACAGGGCATCGGCTCGCTCACCTGGGTCGACCGGCATGACGGCGCGTGGTGGGCGATGTTCGCCAACTACGACGTCAAGGGCGCCGAACCCGGCCGCGACCACCGCCACACCCTCCTCGTCCGCTTCGACGACGCGTGGCGACGGACGCAGAGCTGGGCGTTGCCGCCCTCCGTGCTCGACCGGATCGCCCCGATGAGCATTTCCGGCGGCGGCTGGGGGCCGGACGGGCGATTGTACCTGACCGGCCACGACCGGCCGGAGATGTACGCCATGACCCTGCCCGCGGGCGGAGCGGTGCTCGACCATCTCGCGACGATCCCGATCGAGGCGGCCGGACAGGCGATCGACTGGGACGAATCGCAGCCCGGCATGCTCTACGGCATCGACCGCGCCGGCGGCACGATCCTGCAGATGAAGGTCGCCACGGCCGGCCGCTGACCCCCTTCACGCCCACGCCGCCCCCTATCCGGCCAATTTAATCGTCCGCATAATTGAAGGTGTAACAATTGGATACCAACGGGCGGACGTCGCTGCATCGCAGCACGAATGTCCTGTGGGGGTCCATGCTCAAATCCGTTCTCGCAACCGGCACCGCGATCGTGTCGCTCTGCCCCGCCTTCGCCACCGCGGTTCACGCGCAGGCGACGACCGTTCCCGTCACGGCGGCGGCCGGCACGGCGGAGGCGACACCGCAGGACACCACCCAGGAGGAACCGAAGAGCGACATCATCGTCACCGGATCGACGCGCGCGCAGCGCCGCTTCGATGCCTCCTATGCGATCAACACCGTCTCGCAGGCGGATATCGAGAAGATCGCGCCGGTCAATTTCGCCGACCTGATCGGCCAGCTGCCCGGTTTCCAGACCGAGATCACCGGCGGTGAGGTCCAGAACATCTACCGCATCCGCGGCCTGCCCAACGACGGCGGCTTCGTCAGTTTCCAGCAGGACGGCCTGCCGCTGTTCCACGAGAATGACGGCGTCTTCTTCCGCGGCGACGCCATCCTGAAGCCCGACCTGATGACCGAACGGGTCGAGGTCGTCCGCGGCGGCCCCGCCCCCGTCTATGCCAGCTATTCGGGCGCGATCGTCAACGCGATCGAGGTCACCGGCCGCGATCAGCTGCGCGGCAAGGCGCAGGTGACGCTCGGCGACACCGGCCTCTATCGCGCCGACGTCGTCCAGTCCGGCCCGCTCGGCAACCGGACCTATTATGCGATGGGCGGCTTCGTCCGCTATCACGACGGCTATCGCGACAACGGCTTCCCGAACGACAAGGGCGGCCAGTTCCGCGCCAACATCCGCCACGACCTCGACAACGGCTCACTGCGGTTGAGCGTCAATTACGTCAACGACCACAACGTCTTCTATCTGCCGATCCCGACCGCGGACCCGCGCAATCCGTCGGTGTCGCTCGACCGCTACATCGATTATTTCTCCGGCACGATGAACTCGCCCGCGCTGCGTAACGTCAACCTGCGCTACCGTAACGGCGCCGGCGTCATTCAGAATCAGGCGAGCGACCTCGCCGACGGCCGCCATATGCGGATGCTCAACATCGGCACGCAATATGACGCCGAATTCGACGGCTGGCTGCTCTCCGCCAAGGCCGGCTTCACCATGGGCCAGCTCGATTTCAACGCTTTCTATTCGACCACCAATCCGGTCGATGCCAACGCCTATGCCAACGGGTTCCGCACGCGCGCGACGACCGCATTCGGCCCGGTCGCCTCATTCGGCTACGTCCTCGCCGGCACCAACACGGTCTACGATCCCTATGCCGCGTCCGGGCTGGTCGTGCAGGGCCAGTATCGCGACATCCATTCGCGCTTCTATTCGAACCAGGCCAATGTCTCGGTCGCGAAGAAGTTCGACACCGGCATCGGCAGCCACGATCTGAAGCTCGGCGTCTATGGCAGCCTCTACGGCGAGGACAGCCGTACCATCTACCAGAACTATTTGATCGAGGTTGCGGGCAAGCCGCGGACGCTCGATCTGGTCGCCTATAACGCCGCCGGCACGCGGATCGGCAGCGTCACCGACAATGGCGTGCTCAACTATGCCGCGACGCTGACCCGCGGCAATGCGGACGCACAGATGATCGCCGTCTTCGCCAACGACACGTGGGAGATCGTGCCGGGCCTGCGCATCGATGCCGGCATCCGCCACGAACGCTATGGCTACAAGGGCTATGCCCTGCTCACCGGATCGGCGAACCTCGGCAATGCCGCGACGCTCGCCGACGATACGACGCGCGCCTTCACCGGCGGCATCGTCAACCAGCGCGGCAAGCCGAACGTCACCAACTGGACGGTCGGCGCCAATTACGATTTCAGCCGCCATGTCGGCGTCTACGGCCGCGCCTCGCACCTCGAGACGCCGCCCAGCGTGCAGACGGTGATGAACATCAACCCGACGATCCTCACCACGATCGCCGATCAGTACGAGGCCGGCCTGAAGCTCGCCGCGGGGCGTTCGTATCTCTACGTCACCGGTTTCTACACGAACTTCGATCCGCTCAACGCCTCGTTCCTCGCCTTCGACCCGACGACGGGACGCAACGACGTCAACATCCCCTTCATCGGCGAGGCGCAGGTGAAGGGTGTCGAATTCGACGGCTCGCTGGCGCTCACGTCGTGGTTCTCGCTCAACGGCGCGCTGACGGTCAGCGATCCGAAATATCGCGACTTCCAGAGCTCGACCGGTGCCGACCCGGTCCAGGCCGAGGGCAAGCAGATCGTCCGCCAGCCCAAGATCTACGGCAACATCCGTCCCAGCTTCGACTTCGATCTGGGCGGCAACGCCGTCTCGGTCTATGGTCGCTACACCTATATGGGGAAGCGCTTCGTCGACCTGTACAACAACACCGCCTTGCCCGCCTATGGCACCACGGGTGCCGGCGTGACCGTCCGCCACGGCACCTGGCAGTTGCAGGTCGTCGGCGACAACCTGTTCAACGTGCATGGCCTCACCGAAGGCAACACCCGCACCGACCAGCTGAGCGGCCAGGGCAATGCCGAGGCGATCTACGGCCGTCCGATCTTCGGCCGCAACGTCCGCCTCGTCGTCGGCAAATCGTGGTGAGGCTACGGCGGGTGCTGCTGGCGACGGCGCTGATGCTTACGGGCGCGCCGGGGATCGGAGCGCCCGCCGCACCCGCGCCGGCGGCGGTCGGCGACCGTATCGCTGCTGCTCTGTCGCACCGCCTGTTCCCGCTGCTGTCGGCGATCGGCGCGGACCCGGCCGCGGTCGCCCGGCTGCGCGCCCGACCGGGCATCGCCGCGATGCTCGCGGACCGGGCCGGCCGCCGCACCGCCTGCGGACAGGATCTCACCTGCATCGCACAGGCGCTGGTCTGGACGCCGGCCGAAGCCGCGACGCTGGTCGGCGCGATCCCGACCGACGCGCCGGCCGCGGACGATGGCGCCGCGGCGCAGGCGCAGCGGGAGATCGACGGCGTCAACGTCGTCCTGCGCACCTTCGGCCTCGGCCAGGTGCCGCGCTACCCGCTGATCGACGGCGCCGGGATGATCGACCCGCAGGAGACGCGCGCCCGATTGCAGGCGGCCGAATGGCTGACGCGCACCCCCCGCGCCGGATCGGCGCAGGCGTTGGACGGCAGCGTCGAATTCGCGCTGGCGCTCCTCGATGCCAGCGACCGGACGGATGCGATCGCCTTCGATCCGCTGACCGGCGGGCTGAACGCCGCCGCGTTCCGACGCGCGGGGACGCTCGACTGGAAACGCTGGCGCTACAGCGCGCTGATCCTGACCGGTGTCGGGCCGGAGACGCCGGACATGCCGTTGAGCCCGTTCGGCAAATATCACGTCCGCCTCGCCGCCGAGCGGTTCGCGCGCGGCGAAATGCCGTTCATCATCGTTACCGGCGGTCGCGCCCATCCCCGCGCCACCCGCTTTACCGAGGCGGAGCAGATGCGGACCGCGCTGATCGACCGCTATGGCGTGCCGGCGGACGCGATCCTCGTCGAACCTTATGCGCGCCACACCACGACCAACCTGCGCAATGCCGCCCGCATGCTGGCGACGCTGGCCGCACCCGCCGGCATGACGGCGCTGATCGTCTGCAATCCGGGCCAGAGCGAGATGATCGCCAGCCCCGCCTTCGCGCAGCGCAATCTCACCGAACTGGGCTATGCGCCGGGACGCGTCGGACAGCGTCTGTCGCCGACCGAACTGGAATTCCAGCCCGCATCCGCCTCGCTGCGCGTCGATCCGCGCGACCCCCTCGATCCCTGATCCTTCCGGAGCCCTCCCGATGATGCGCCCTGCCCTGCTTGCCATGATCGCCGCCGGCGCGTTGGCGGCGTTGTTCCCCGCCCCCGCGCAGGCATGGGGCGGCACCGCGCATGCGGTGATCGACCGCGCCGCGATCGAGGCGATCCCCGACGACGGCCCGACCTTCCTGCGGGCCCACGTCGATTATATCGCGGGATCGGCGTCGCTGCCCGATGCCTGGCGCGGATCGTCCGAGAATTTCTCGAAGATCGAGGAGGATCCGAACCACGGCTGGTTCCGCGAACAATTCGCCTTCCTTCGCCCGATCCCGCGGTCGCGCTACGAATTCGTGATCGCGCTGTTCAAGCATTACGAGACGATCGAGCGCACCGATCCCGCCACGGCCGCGCGCACCAACGTGCGCTGGACCGGCACCCTCCCCTATGCCGCGATCGAGGCCTACGACCGGATCGTCGTCTGCATGCGCGACGTCCGCGCCGCCCGGGCGGCGGGTCGCGATGCCGGGTTCGCCGAACAGCATTGCGCGTTCGACGTCATCCGCCTCGGCCATTACATCGGCGATGGCGCCCAGCCGCTGCACGATTCGGTCAACAGCGACGGCTGGCGCGGCCCGAACCCCAAAGGATACACCACCGACAGCTCGATCCACGGCCGCTTCGAAAGCCGCTTCGTCGATGGCATGAAACTGACGGTGGCGGACATCGCGCCCCGCATCGGCGCGCCGGGGCATCGCAGCGGCGACATGTTCGACGCGGTGCTCGCCTTCCTCGACACCGCCGGCGACGCGATGGAGCGGGTCTATGTGCTCGAGAAGCGGAACGGGTTCGCCGACTTCGCCGACCGCGACGTGCGCGCGCTGATCTACGATCGCACCGCCGCCGGCGCGGCGATGCTGCGTGACATGCTGTGCCGCGCCTGGACCGAAAGCGGTGCCGCTCCCGCCGAGGTCACGCCCTCGCCGATCGACTTCGCCAACCCGCGCTTCAACCCGGAAACCGGATCAGCGCCCGACTGACGCATCGTTGCGCGGCCGCAGCGCGCACAGGCCGTAGAAGACGAAACCCCGGACCAGCGCCTTAAGCCGGAACAGGTGGAAGAACCGAATCGTCGGGAACACCGGCCGCCCGTGCCACAGCCCGGCCACCGCGTCGCCGACGTCGCGGCCGAGCACGCGCGCGATCCGCCGGTCGGCGAACAGATGCTTCGCATAGAGCGCGCCGTCGCCGAACGCATAGCCAGTCAGCAACGCCCGCAACGCTTCGGGGGAGCGGCGGCCGTGATGATGCAGGATCGTGAAATGCGGCTCGTAGCGCACCGGGATGCCGTGCCCCATCGCGCGGAACAGGAAGTCGGTGTCCTCCGCCGCGCGGAACGGCGCCCCCGCCCCGAACCGTTCGTCGAACGGCCCGACGCGGGCGACGACGTCGCGCGTGAAGGCGAGGTTGGCACCCATCACGAACCCGCCGGGAAAGCCGTCCGCCGGCGCGACCATCGCATGATCCTCCAGCTTGATCGTCACCGGCAGGTCGGCCGGATCGCCCAGCCGGATGCGCCCGCCGATGACGACCGGCGCCGGCACGTCGGCGAAGCGCGCGACCAGCATCGTGAAATAGCCGGAGTCGAGCACGCAATCGTCATCGGTCAGCGCGACGATCCGCCCGCGCGCCCGCGCCAGACCGGCGTTGCGCGCCCGCGCCAGCCCCGGCCGCGGTTCGTCGACCAGCGTCACCGCAAATCGCTGCCGGTCCCGCCACGCCGCCAGCCGGGCCGGCGTATCGTCGGACGACCCATTGTCGACCAGCACCACCTCGAGCCCCTCGAACGCCGCCGCGGCGCGGGTGATCGACGCCAGCGTCCGGTCGAGCGAAACGCCGCGATCGCGCGTACAGATCAGCAGGCTGACGTGGATCATGCCAGCAGCGGCGAATCCGCGGTCCAGGCGGCGATATAGGCGGACAGCTTGCCGTAATCATTGTCGAGCGCGACGTGCGGGATATCGAGCAGCAGGCAGAGGATATGCGCGTGCAGCCGGTCGGTGACGACCCGCCGACCGCGCGACAGCAGCGCCAGCCCGCGATTCACCCGCGCGGCGGCGAGCCGTTCGCAATGGCCCGCCCGCGTCTCGCCCGCCCGGCGCTCCGGCAGCGGACCGTCGTCGAGCCAGTCGAGGATCACCGCGTCACCCGCGACCGGATCGTGCGCGACGCGCTCGTCGTCGGTGCGCATCAGCATCAGCAGGTCGCAGTCCGCCACCCCGCGCGCCTGCCGGCCGAGCGCGAAGGCGCTGTCGGGGGCGAGGTCGACCGGGCAGGCCCAATGCCGCTGCGCCAGCGCGAGGCCGGGACGGTCGCGGACATAGAGGTGGAAATCCGGATGCGCCGCCACCAGCGCGCCGAACGCGGCGATGCCCGCGGGATCGCGGAAGTGGATCGACTGCGGCAATTGGACGATGCGCCGGTCGCGCACCGTCGCCAGCATCGTCTCGCGGAACGCCTGATGATGCCGCCAGATATCGCCGAGATTGCCGCCGCCGTGCAGGAACAGCACACCCGCCGGGCTCGCCGCGCGAAACGCCGCCATGTCGAACCTGTCCCAGCTCGCGACATAGTCCGGATCGCGACCCGTCACATGGCGCAGCATCGCGATTTCGCCGAGCCAGATCGCGCTGTCGCCGACATTGGCGTGGTCGGGAAAATCGACCAGCGCATAGCGGTCGCCCGGGCCGACGTGGCGGCGGTACAGCGCCAGCAGCGCCGCCTGCTGGCGCGCGACGACATCGGTAGCGGTCACGCGGCCTGCAACAGGCGCGCCGCGACGACCTCGGCATACAGGGCCTCGCACCGGTCGAGCCAGCGGTCACGGGTGAACGAACGCTCGACCCGGTCGCGCGGGACGTGGCGCGGGATCGTCAGCGCCCCGAGAATCGCGGCGGCAAGCGCGTCGACATCGTCGGCGGCGGCGAACCGCCCGGCCTCGCCGACGACCTCGACCGCCGCGCCGCGGTCGAAGGCCGCGACCGGCAGGCCGCAGGCCATCGCCTCGATCGCGACCAGCCCGAACGGTTCGTCCCAGCACGGCGTGAACAGGAACACCCCCGCCCGGCCCAGCTCGACGGCGAGCGCATCCCCCTCCAGATGCCCGCCATAGCGGACCATCGGTCCGAGCAGAGGCTCGACCGCCGCCGCCCAGTAATCCGGGTCCTCGATCGATCCGAACAGCGTCAGCGGCACGCCGGCACGCAACGCCGCCTGCGCCGCCAGATGCGTGCCCTTGTTGGGCGTGATCCGGCCGCACCAGATCGCGCCCTCGCCCGTCGCGGCGAACGGCCATGCCGCGGGATCGATGCCATTGTGCACCACCGATGCCTCGGGCGGCGCGCCGTCCGGGAACCACGCCCGCAACTGGCTGTGCGACGTCACCGTCAGCCGGTGGGTCGGCGCGGGGCTCGCCTTCACGAACCAGTGCAGCGCGTCATAGGGCGGCACGTGCAGCGAGGTGACGGTGGGGACGCGCGCGGTCCGCGCCGGCTCGATCGGGAAGCGGTGCAGGCTGTTGTTGTGGACGACGTCGAACCCGCCCGCCGCGATCCGGTCGCACGCCGCGGCATAGCCGGCATCGACATGCGCGATCAGCGGCGCCGAGCCGCGATGCTCCGCCCAGGGAAAGGTGCGTTCGTAATGTTCGGCGAGCACCGGATCGATCGTGAAGCGCGGATCGCTGTCGCCCGCCGCGAACAGCACGACGTCATGACCGCGCGCCGCCAGCCCCTCGGCCAGATACCAGCTGTGCGATTCCATGCCCCCCATGAACGGCTGCGCGATCCGCTGGCGGACATGCGCAAGCAGCGCGATCCTCACGCGGCGACGCGGTCCGCGCCGCCGACGCGCGCTTCGAGCACGCGGATGACGCTGGCGGTGTTGGCATAGGGCTGATGGCTCTGCTGCCCGGTCAGCGCGAGGTCGTCGGCATTGGGGCGGCGCAGGATGCGGATCGGGGCATTCTCGGCATCGTCGACCAGCCCCATCAGCCGGAACGCATAGAGCCAATGCCCCATCGTCCGATACCCCCATCGCGCCTCGAACAGCTCGGCGTTGCGCACGACGCTGTCGATATGATGGACCGGCGGCATATGGTGCGGGTGGTATTGATGGTGTGCCAGCCCGCCCCGGATCCAGGCGATCGGCACCCCGGCGGTGTCGAGCAGCTTGCCGAAATCGGTGTCCTCGCCGCCATAGCCGCGATAGCCCTCGTGAAAGCCGCCGACGGCGAGGAAGGTGGCGCGCCGCATCGCGAAGTTGAGCGACCAGAAGCAGCGATAGTCGTTGCACAATTCGATGCCGTCCGCAGGCGGCCCCCGGCGGTCCGAATGCCGCACGGCGATCGCCTCGAACGCCGCGCTCTGCCAGTCGCCATCGGTCGCACCCCCGGGCAGGTACATCACCTCCCCCATCAGCAGGCCGTCGAGCTCGCCGAGCCGGCGCGCATAATCGGCGACGAGCGTCGGCGTCGGGATGCAATCCATGTCGAGGAACACCAGCGCATCGCCCATGGCGGCACCCGCGGCGGCATTGCGCGCTGCGGCGAGCGGCAGGTCGCCGCCGGCGATCATCATCTGGCGGATCGGGAAGGGCGCGGCGGGCAGGTCATAGGCGCTATCCTGCATGACCGCGACGATCAGCTCGACCGGCGGCTGCGTCTGGCGGGTCAGCCCGGTGACGAGGTTGCGAAGATGATCGGGCCGGCCGCCGGCCAGCGTAACGACGGAAACGGACATGACGGGGCTCCGGTCAGATCGAAGGAAGGGGTTGGGTAACGGCCGGATCGGCGCCGGCGGCCAGGCCGGGCTCGGGCCACAATCGCGCGGCAAGCGCCTCCAGCCAGTGCGCGGCATCGGCGGCAGGCGCATCGGCGATCATCGCCCGCTGCCGCACGGGGTCGTGCGTCAGCAGCGTCGTCTCGATCGCCTGCGTCCAGGCATCGGCGGAGGACGGCAGGTGCGGGCGCACGCAGGCGACGCCGGCGGCGGCGAGCGCCTCCGCCTTGCGATGCTGTTCGTCGAAATAGCGCCATTCCGGCACCGCCAGCCACGGCCGGGCGGCGGCAAGGATCTGCTGGCAGGTGGTGTTGCCGGTCGAGGCGATGACCAGATCGGCCGCCGCGACGTGGTCGGCGGCATCGTCCACCCAGCCGCGATGCTGGATATTGGCGGGCTCGGTCGCATGCCAGTCGCGCACCACCGGGCCGATCGTGATCCAGCGCGCCCCCGGGCGGCTCCTCGCGCCGACGCCGAGCGGCGCCTGGCCGAACCCGCCGCCGCCGCCGCCGGCCATCACCAGGATCATCTCCTCGTCGACGCCGACGCCGATCCGCTGCCGCGCGAGTTCGCGCTCCGGCACGCGCGTGTCGACACCGAGGCCGCCGGCAAAACAGGTCCGCTGCCGCATCGCCGCATCCCATTCGGGCTGTGCGAGATCGGCGTGGAAGGCGGCGAGCAGCCCCGCCGCACCGTCATAGGCGGCGCGGTGGCCGGCGTCGCTGCGGTCGCCATGCTGGAGCACCTTGACGTGCGGCACGCTGCAGATGCGTGCGAGCTGCGCGACCTCGGCCGAGACGTCGCAGATCATCAGCGCCGGATCGGCCTCGGCGAACCAGTTCGCCATCCTTGCCATCGCCTGTCGGATGCCGGGCCAGCCGAGCGGCGCGCAATGCAGCGTCGACGGGGTCGGCACCCAGTCGGCGTCCGCCGCCTCGATCCCGGTCGGCTCGAACAGCGACGGGATGCGGACGATCCGTGCCTGCGGCGGCAGGTCCGGAAAGATGTCGTCGCGCGCACAGAAGATCGTCAGCGGCCGCTCCGCGGGGAGCGCATGCGCGATCGCCGCGCAGCGCTCGGCATGGCCGCGACCCTGATGATGGACGAAATAACCGAACGGCCGCATCATGCCGCGATCCGCGGCGCGGCGATGGCGGGAGCATCGGCGAGGCCAAGCCGCTCCAGCCCCTCCAGCACCCCGGCGGCATGATGCCGCTCGGCGCGGTACAGGCCGGGGCGTTCCGCCAGCATCGCCAGTTCGTCGCCCGCATTGCCTACGACGATCGCGGCGCCGCAGCGTTCGAGCATGTCGACGTCGTTGCCGCTGTCGCCAGCGGCGACGCAGTCGGCCAGCGTCAGCCCGAACCGGTCCGCATAGGCCGCGATCGCCGCCGCCTTGCCGCCGGCGGGGGCGAGCACGTCGATCAGCCGGCCATGCGAGAAGATCACGCGCGCCGACAGGCCCGCCGCCGCCAGCGTCGCCCGGATCGCCGCGGCATCTGTGGCGTTGCCGAAGAAGCTCAGCTTGTGCGGCCCCGCCGTCGCCTCCGCCTGCGGCGTGATGCCGAGCGGCGCCAGCGCGGCGCGGACCGCGGACAGGTTCCAGTCCGCGTCCAGCGCCGCCGCATAGGCCGGGCACGCCCGCCACGCACCGTCGTCGCCCGCCAGCATGATGCGCGTGCCGACATCGGTGATGAAGGCGTCGGGCTCCGGCAGCTGCCATTGCGCCAGCACCGCGCGCGCCTCGGCGAACGAGCGGCCGGTCGCGACCACGAACGGGATCGATGCGCTGCGCCGCCACCCCGCGAAGGCCGCCGCCGCCGCGGTGCAGCCGGTCAGCGTATGGTCGATGTCGCAGGCGAGCAGCGCGGGCTGGCGGCGGAGGTCGCGATAGACCGCGACCGCATCCGTGGCGTAGCGCCCCCAGTCGTAGCGGCCGTGGTTGGCCAGCGCCGCGGCGCGGAACCCCGCGTGCGCGGCGGCATCGCCGACGATCGCGCGACAGGCCGCGGCGATCGCCGCCGTATCGCGCGGCTCGACCAGCAGACCATGGCCGATCGCCGCAACAATCTCGCTCGGCCCCCCATACCGCGTCGCCACCACCGGCACGCCGGCCTCGGCGGCCTCGATCAGCGTCAGGCCGAACGGTTCGTGCAGCGCGGGATTAACGAACACCCCGCCCTGCGCCGCGCGCCGGTACAGCGCGGTGACGTCCGCGGCGTCGTGGCGTTGCGGCAGAGCGACCCGCCCGCCCAGCGCCGGCGTATCGCAGAGGCGGGACAGTTCCGCGCGGATAGCCCCCTCCTCGTCGGACGAGCGGCCATCGTCCTGCCCGGCGAGGATCACCAGATTGGCCCGCGCCTGCAACGACGCATCGCCGGCATAGGCGCGCACCAGCCCCGCGAGATTCTTCTTGGCGACGGGCCGGGCGATCGCGAGGATGATCGGCAGGTCGGGCCGGTCGACCATCTCCCCCAGCCGATCGACCAGCGTCGGCGCGGTGGCACCGCCCAGCCGCTGCGGCACGCCCGGCGCGATACAGTGGATTCGTCCCTCGACCGCGACGCCATAGGCGCGCACCTGCCGCTCCGCCTCGTCGCGGGTCGAGACGATCAGCGCATCCGCCGCGGCGATCGCCTGCCGCTCGGCGGCGATCCGCGCGTCGAGCCCGTCATCGCCCAGCCCCTGCCCGCGCTTGTCGATCGCGAGCGCGTGCGGCGTGTAGACGAACGGAATACCGAAGCGCCGCCGCGCCGCGATCGCCACCGCCGCGGCATCGGCGAAATGCGCGTGGATGACGTCGGGCAGGGCCGGAAGACGGGCTAGCCAGGTGCAGAAGGCCTGGACGAAGGCGGGCAACTCGGCCGCCAGCGCTTCCTTTTCGAGATAGAGCGCATTGTCGGTGGCGATGCGATCGATCGTCACCCGCTCGGCGACGATCTCGCGGCAGACGTCATGCTCGACCGGTAGATGCGCATCGGCGAACCGGCGCGTGACGATGGAGACGTGGCTCACCGTGGGCAGCGCCGCATGCGCCAGCGCGGCGTCCATTACGTAGGCAAGATGACCACCCGAATCGGCGGTGATGCCAAAGTTGATCGGAGGGGCCTTAAGGCAGCCCCCCAACGCCATATGTACTATGAACAAGGCCGCCCCGTTTTGTTTCAACGAGTAACGACCTCACGCGCGGTTGTTTCCGCGTACCGATCTGGATCAATACGTTATCCGGCATTCCTGACAATCGTTCCCGCAAGAGACGCTGCAGGCGCCGTGCTGGTCCGCGCGCCGATCCCTATCCGGCCGGCGCCAGCTGCCGCCACAGCAAGGCCGATCCCGCCGCGATCAGAACCGCGTCGATCGCCAGGGCGACCGGATCGCCCGGTCGGGTCGTCGCGAGATGGATCGCCCCGATCGCCAGCGCCAACAGCGCCGCGGTACCGCGCCCGATCGCCCCAACCATTTCCGGCGACCGCAGCCCCTGCGCGCCGAGCAGCAGGGCGACCGTCGCGCTCCAATAGACCGGCAGCGCGGGCAGCGCGACGAAGCCGGCCAGCGCGGCGAGCAGGATACCGATCGGCTGCCCCCACAGCACCGCGGGCCAGGCCCGCTCCAGCCGCGGCGCGGCACGCCCCTGTTCGCGCCGCCGCGCCAGCCAGATGGTACCCCCGGTCGCGACGATCAGGGTCAGCCCGGCCCCCAGCACGACATAGATGAGCTTGAGCGGCAGCCCGCCATAGGTGCCGTAATGCAGCGGCGTAATCATGCCGTAGACGCGCATGCCGACCGACCCGTCGGTGTATCCGGCCTTGGCAAGCAGCCGGCCGTCGCCCGCGAAGGTGAACGTCTCGTTGCGGGCGAGATGCGCGGGCGCCGCCACCGCCACCTGTGCGATCTGCCCCGCCCGGCCGGCCTCGTGGAAGAAGATCTGCGTGACGCCTGCGCCGGGGATGTCGCGCTGCACCCGCGCGATCATCGCGGCCACGTCGGGCAGCGGCGCTGGCCGGGCGTCCCTGGTCGGCTGCGGTCCGAGCAGCGAGGCGATCGCCTTATCCTGATCGCCGCGATAGGCGATCAGCGCGACGATCATGATGATGAGGCCCGACAGGCCGAGCAGCGATCCGGTCAGCGACACGACGAGATGAAAGGGCAGCGCCCAGACACCGATGCGATTGTGCAGGTCGGCATTGCTCCGCCGCCGCGATCCGCCCCATCGCAGCCGGAAGGCGTCCTTGAAGATGCGCCGGTGCGCGAGGATGCCGGTGCCGAGGCTGGCGAGCAGCATCGTCCCGAAGATCCCGACCAGATAGCGGCCGATCGCCCCCGGTACGGTCAGGTTGAAATGGAGCAGCTGGACGAAGGCGACGAACGGCGTGGCGACCGGATCGCCGATCCGCCCCGCCGCATCTACCGACCATTCGGCGCTGGGCCCCTCCCCGATCGCGAAGACGCTCATCCGCGGATATCCCTCGCTCGGCATCCGCACGATCAGGTCGTGGTCGAGATGTTCGGCGCGTGCCCGGGCGAACGCGCGGTCGATCGTCGTTGCCAGCCGGGGCGTCGCCATGCCCCGCACGACCGGCGCATGCGGGCGCTCCCACCGCCCGAGCTGGTCGACGAGCACGATGAGCGTGCCGGACAGGCAGATCGCGTACAGGATCGCGCCGAAGGTCAGGCCGAGCCAGCCATGGCCGCCTAGCATCCGGCGGGTGAAGTCGTTGGAAGGGGCGCGCATCGGCCTATCCCTGCCCCAACAGCGCAAGGCCGAAACCGGTCCCGGCCAGCACCGCCATACCCGCCGCCGGCATCGGCAGGCGCCGCGCCATCAGCGTCCAGCCGACGAAGACCGCCCACAGGCTCGGCACCAGCAATCCCGCGCCGATCAGCCGGGTCTGTTCGGCGAGCGGCGCGCGGGTCGCGATCGCGGCGGCGATCCCGATCGCGGCGGCGAACCCGAGCGGCCCGGCGATCGCGACCCGGGCGATCCCGTGCGACACCTTGCCGCGGGCGACCGGACCGGCCTGCACGCGATCGCGCGCCGCCCGGTCCGGTCGCCGCTCCAGCCGGGTCAGGATGAAGGCGAAGCCGGCGAGCGCCCATGTTTCGAGCAGCAGCGGAATGCCGATTTCGGCACCGGCCGCCGCGATCCAGCAGGCGGCGGAAGCCATCGCGAGCATCGCCGCCAACCCGCGAAAGACCCGTCCCCGGGCGGGTCTCGCCGACCCGCGCCACAAGGCGACGATCGCCCCGACCGTCGTTCCGACTCCGCCCGCCCCCAATATCGCCAGCATTTCAACCCCTTCGCTAATGCGATTGACTCGCATGTGCATCATGACTAGCTCGCTGCCGTAACGACATTGGGGGGTCAAGATGTTTCTGGTTCGATCGGCGATCGCCGTGCTGCTCTGCTCGTCCGCCGCGCCGCTGGCGGCGCAGGAGGCGCAGGTGGCGCAGGTGGCGGCGCCCCCGCCCGCGGAGGACGCGAGCAACGACATCGTCGTCATGGGCGAAAAGGCCAATCGGACGCTGCAGGACACGCCTGCCAGCGTCGCTGTCACGACCGGCGAGACGATCGTCGAACAGAATCTGATCGACGTCTACGACGTGCTCGAACGCACGCCGAACGTCGCGATCGGCGCCAACCGCAACAGCTTCACGATCCGCGGGATCGATGCGTTCAACGTCTCGGGGGCCGGCGACGGGGCGCTCGCCAGCGTCTATGTCGACGGCGCGGTGCTGCCCCGCGCGGCGCTGAACAACGGGCCGCTCGACCTCTACGACATCGCTCAGGTCGAGGTGTTTCGCGGCCCGCAATCGACGGTGCAGGGTCGCAACGCGCTGGCCGGAGCGGTCATCGTGCGCACCACCGATCCCGGTTTCGACTGGAACGGACGCGCCCGGCTGATGATGACCGATGCCGACGGACAGCGCCGCGCCGCCGGCGCGATCGGCGGCCCGATCGTCGACGGACAGGTCGCCTTCCGCCTAGTGGGCGAGGTCGCGCGCGCCGACGGCCTGCTCTACAACCGCACGCTGCACCGCGACGCCGATCCCCGCGCGTCGGAGACGATCCGCGGCAAGCTGCTGCTGACGCCCACCGCCCTCCCCGCCCTGCGCGTGGTGGCGACCTATTTGCACGACCGGCACACACGCGGCGCGTTCGCGAACGAATTCGACGCGCCCTACGACCGCAACGACCGGACCGTCACCGAGGATATCGCCTCCGTCAGCCGGATCGTCAGCGATATCGGCACGCTGGAGGCCAGCTACGATCTGGGGAACCATGGCACGCTGACCTCGGTCACCAATTATTCGAAGGTCCAGGCCGACTATCTGTCCGATCCGGATCGCAATCCCGAACCCGGGCAGATCAGCCGCACCCGCGATCCCGCCAGCACGCTGCAACAGGAGCTGCGGCTCGCGTTCCACCTCGGCTGGGTCGAGGGGCTGGTCGGCGGCTATTACCTGCGCGAGGACAATCGCGGTTACGGCTTCGACGCGACGCAGAGCCTGAACCTCACCCGCCTCGGCGTCGATCGCCAGTTGCTGGCGCTGGGGCTGGCGCAGCCGACCGTGGATGCCGTGATCGCGCTCTATGGCGGCGTCGTGTCGATCCGGAACAGCCTGTCGCAGCCGCGCCTGACCCGCAATCTCGCCGGGTTCACCGACCTCACCTTCCCGATCACCGATCGCCTGCGGCTGCGCGCCGGCCTGCGCTACGACAGCGAACGCCAGCAGCGCGGGGCGACGCAGACGGTGGTCCTGAACGGCGCGCTCCCCGATCCCGCGACGGTGCCGATCGCGGCGCTGGCGCCGGTCGTCGCCCGGCTCAACGCGCTGCTCGCGGCCACGGCGGCCGGCGCCAACAGCGTCGAACCGGTCCGCACGGTGACCTATGACGCCTGGCTGCCCAAGCTCGGGGCGACATGGGACGTGGCGCGCGACGTGGCGCTCAGCGCGACCGTGCAACGCGGCTATCGTGCCGGCGGCGCGGGCATCAACCAGCAGCGCGCGCAGGCCTTTACCTACGACCCCGAATATACCTGGAACTACGAACTCGCGCTCCGTTCCGAATGGTTCGGGCGCAAGCTGACCGTCAACGCCAACGCCTATTACATCGACTGGCGGGACCAGCAGGTGGCGGTCCAGCTGACCCCCGGTGCGACCTTCGATTCGCAGGTCGTGAACGCGGGACAATCGCGGCTCTACGGATTTGAGGTGGAGCTGCGCGGCCGCCCCGCCCGGACGCTCGACCTCTACGTCGGCGGTGGTTACAGCCGGTCCGAGTTCCTCGACTTTATCGTGCCGGTCGGGACGGCGTCGGGCGCGGCCACCGGCAACGAATTCGGCGGGTCGCCGCGCTGGACCGCCTCGGCCGGCGTGACGTGGCACCGGACCGACGGCCTGATCGCCAATGTGAACGCGAATTTCCGCAGCGCATTGTTCCAGACCAACGTCGACCAGATCCGGCGCGACATCAGGGGGCTGACGCTGGTCAATGCGAAGGCCGGATGGCAGGGGCGGCATTTCGGCGCATTCGTGATCGCCAGCAACATCCTCGATACGCAACGGCCCACCAGCTTCTACACCGATTTCGACGGCCGCAGGCGTGGCTCGATCAGCGATCCGCGGGTCGTCGGCCTCAGTTTCGAGGGGCGCTTTTGACCGCCCGCGCGCCCGGGCGCCGATTCCGTCGGCCATGGTCGCCGGCCCGGACCGTCCGGCGCATGCCGCCGAGGCTCGGGTGACGATCCCCGCCGCCGTGATCGCGCGCGCCGCGCGCTGCTGGCGCACCGCCCGCGATCGGCACGAGCCGGCGCAGCAGCGGTTGCACCGGCTGCTCGCGCCGCTCGGCTACGACATGCTGGCGCCCGTCCTCGACAGCGTCATGACGCTGGGCGAATGCTGTCTCGGCCGCCCCCTGTGTCGCGGCTGTCCGTTCGGTCCCGATGGCGACGAGGCCTTGCTGTGCCGCCTGCTCGCCGATCCGGCGACGCTCGGCCAGCTGCCGCCATGCCTCGCCGCGCCACGGGACCCGGCCGCGCACGCCATGTTCGCCCACGCGCTCGCCGCGGCGGTGGTGATGATGGACATGGCGCAGGATCGCCCCTAGCGGCCGGCTTGCCGATCCTCGCGAAGCGTGCTGTATTGCTAACACACCACTTCCGGGAGAGCCCGAACATGCGCAAGACGATCTGGTTGGCAGCCGCGGCAGGAGCAGTATTGATGACGACGGACGCAGGCGCGCAGGCGTCGACATCGGGCGTGGCGCTGATCGAGCGCGCCAAGCTCTTCGGCAACCCGACCCGCACCGCGGGCCAGCTCTCGCCCGACGGCAAGTGGCTCGGCTTCATCGCGCCGCGCGACGGCGTGCTCAACGTCTGGGTCGCGCCCGTCGACGCCCCCGGTCAGGCACGGCCGCTGACGGCGGAGAAGACGCGGCCGATCCGTTCCTATTTCTGGTCGCCCGATTCGCGCCAGATCCTGTTCGTCAACGACAAGGGCGGCGACGAGAACTTCCTGCTCTACGGCGTCGATCTCGCGACCGGCCGGCAAAAGGCGCTGACCCCGTTCGAAAAGACGCGGGTCCAGATCGTCGGCACGTCGGACACGATCAAGGATCGCATCCTCGTCGGCGTCAACAACCGCGATCCCCGCTGGCACGACGTGCAGGAACTCAACCTCGCCACCGGCACGCTCACCCCCGTCTTCCAGAACGACGGCTATGCCGATTTCGTCACCGACGATCAGTTGAAGCTCCGCATCGCGGCAAAGACGCGGCCCGACAGCGGCGTCGATTATTATCGCATCGTCGACAACAAGGTCGAGCCGAAGCCTTTCACCAGCGTCGATTACGAGGATGCGTCCTCGACCGCGCCGCTCGGCTTCACGCAGGACGGCAAGACGCTCTACTGGACCGACGCACGCGGCCGCGACACACGCGCGCTGCTCGCCCAGGACATGGCGACGGGCACATTCACCACGATCGGCGCCGACGATCGCGCCGATGTCGGCGGCGGCCTCACCAACCCCAGGACCGGCAAGGTCGAGGCCTATTCGGTCTATTTCCACCGCAACGAATATGTCCCCGTCGGCGACGCGGTGAAGGCCGACCTCGCCTTCCTGAAAGCGCAGAACAAGGGCGAATTCTTCGTCGGCAGCCGCACCGATGCCGACGACCGCTGGCTGGTGACCTTCGATCCCGTCACCGCCCCCTCCTCCACCTGGCTCTACGACCGCCGCGCGAAGGCGCTGACCGAACTCTACACGCCGCGGCCGGAGCTGGTCGGCGCGCCGCTGGTCGCGATGGAATCGATCGACATCCCGACCCGCGACGGCCTGTCGATGGTCAGCTATCTGACCCGGCCGAAGAACGCGACCGGCCCCGTGCCGATGGTGCTCTTTGTCCATGGCGGCCCCTGGGCGCGCGACGGCTACGGCTTCAACGGCTATCACCAATGGCTCGCCAATCGCGGCTATGCGGTGCTGTCGGTCAATTATCGCAGCTCGACCGGCTTCGGGAAGAAGTTCGTCCAGGCCGGCGACCGGCAATGGGGCCGCAAGATGCACGACGACCTGCTCGACGCGGTCGACTGGGCGGTGAAGCGCGGCGTAACCAGCAAGGACAAGGTCGCGATCATGGGCGGCAGCTACGGCGGCTATGCGACGCTCGCCGGCCTGACGATGACGCCGGATGTGTTCGCCTGCGGCGTCGACATCGTCGGCCCGTCGAACCTGTTCACGCTGCTCAAGACGATCCCGCCCTATTGGGAGGCGGGCAAGCAGCAGATGTACCGCCGGATGGGCGACCCCGGCACGCCCGAGGGGCAGGCGCTGCTGAAGGAGCGCAGCCCGCTGACCTATGCCGATGCGATCACGAAGCCGCTGCTGATCGGCCAGGGCGCCAACGATCCCCGCGTCAACGTCGCCGAAAGCGACCAGATCGTCGCCGCGATGAAGGCGAAGAACATCCCCGTCACCTATGTCGTCTTCCCGGACGAGGGCCACGGCTTCGCCCGCCCGGTCAACAACATCGCGTTCAACGCCGTCGCCGAGAACTTCCTCGCCAAATGCCTCGGCGGCCGCGCCGAACCGGTCGGCGACGCGCTGACCGCCTCGACCGCGCAGGTGAAGGCAGGCCAGGTGGACGGCGCCGCGGCCGCGCGCTGACCGACGATGGCGCGGTCGGGCGTCCGCCTGCACCCGACCGCGCCGTCCGCCGCGATCGCGACTCTGATGAGGGCGCATTCCGACCCGTCGATCGGCGGCATCCTTGCCGAACGCCCCCCGCCGCCGGCGCACGGCGGCCCGGTCATGCCGGAAAGTGCAGCGTAAAGCGCGTCCGCCCCGGCTGCGATTCCAGCGTCACCCGTCCGCCATGCACCGCCGCGACGCGCTGCACGATCGCGAGGCCGAGCCCGGCGTTGGCCGTCGCGGTGCGGTCCCTGCGCCAGAAGCGGCGAAAGACCTGATCCTGCTCCGCCGGCGGAATGCCGGGGCCGTCGTCGGCGACCGAGACGCTGGCCGCACCGACGCCGACATCAATCCGCGTCCCCGCCGGCGTGTGCTTCACCGCATTTTCGAGCAGCGCCCCCAGCGCGCGGGCGACGAACTGCGGCTGCCCCCGCACGACGGACCGCTGGCCGTCGTCGTGCAGCGCGATCGACTTGCCGGTGCGGAAGACCAGCGGCGCGATCGCCGCGACGCCCGCGCGCGCCAGTGCCGACAGATCGACCTCGTCCAACGGCAGCGTGTCGAACGAATCCAGCTCGGCGATGTCGAGCAGATGGCCGACGGTCCGCGCCAGCGCGTCGAGGTCGTCGATGAGGGCGCCGCGCAGCGCCGGATCGGCGACCTCGCCGGCGCGGATGCGCGCGACGGTGATCGGGGTGCGCAGTTCGTGCGCGGCATCGGCGGTGAAGTCGCGCTGCATCCGCAGGCTGTCGGTCAGCCGGTCGAGCGCGACGTTGATCGCCTCGGCAAGCGGACGGACCTCGATCGGGATCGCCGGATCGGTCAGGCGCACGTCCAGCCGCGTCGGCGCGATCGTGCCGACCAGCGCGGAGGCGCGGCGCACGGGGCGCAGCGCGCGCCGCACGATCAGCGCATCGATGCCGAGCAGGATCAGCAGCAACGGCAGGACGATCAGCACGCCGTACAGCAGGAACTGCCGCACGATATCGTCGACGATATTGGCGGGATGGTCGAGATTCTGTGTCGCGACCACCCATAGCGACCGTCCCTGCATGACGATCGGCACGCTCAGCCCGGCATAGACGCTGCGCCGCGAACGCCGGCTGAAATAGGCCGCATCGCGCCGGCGCGGGATGCGCTCGACGGCGATCGGCGGCGCGGGCGAGGAGGTCAGCAGCGCGCGACCGGCGCGGTCGACCACCATATACCCCATGCCCGCCGCCGCACCGGGCGCCACCGTATCACGCAGCGGCGCAATGGCCGGACGCCCCTCGCCATCGATGCGAAGCGCGCCCTGCACCGCCAGCGCCTGCGACCGCAGCGTCTGCCGTTCGAGATGATCCGCGGTGGCATCGAGGAACAGATAGACGCCGAGCGAGACGGCGAGCGCGGTGACGACCACCGCCACCCCGTGCCACCACAGGATGCGCGACAGCAGCGACCGGGGCGCGGCGATCCTCATGCCGAGGCGACGAGCATGTAACCGACCCCCCGTACGGTCACGATCTGCACGCGCGCCCCCGCCTGGGCCAGACGGCGACGCAGCCGGTGGACGTAAACCTCCACCGCATTCGACCCCAGTTCGTCGCCCATGCCGAACAATTGCGCCTCGAGCTGGCTCTTGGCGACGACGCGCTCGTGCCGGTGGATCAGCGCTTCGAAGACGCTGCGTTCGCGCGCCGACAGCACGGTCACGACGCCGGCGATGCGGACGTCGCGCGACGCCGGATCGAAGACGACATTGCCGCAGGTGACTGCGCGGTGCGCGATCATCCCGCTGCGGCGGAGCAGCGCCTGGACGCGCGCGACCAGTTCCTCGGGCGCGAACGGCTTGACCAGATAGTCGTCGCCGCCCGCATCGAGGCCGGCGATGCGATCGGCGACGCTCCCGCGCGCGGTCAGCAGGATGACCGGCGTCGGATCGTCGCGCATCCGCATCGTCCGCGCCACCGCGCGCCCGTCGCCATCGGGCAGGCCGATGTCGAGAATGACCGCGGCATAATGGCCGACCTCGAGCATCAGCAGGCCGTCATCCGCGGTGCCGGCATGGTCGAGCGCGAACCCCGCCCCCTCGAACACGCGGCGCAGCATACGCACCAGTTCGACATTGTCCTCGATCATCAACAATCGCATGGTCGCCCCGGCTACTCCAGCTGCCCCGCCCGTGTCTTCCCTGCCCGTGTCGTCATCGCCCCGGCGTAAGGTTCACGTAAGCCGGCGGATATAGCCGATCTCCAGCACCCGCGCCGCCCCCGCTGCGGCGGCGGGCCATCCCTCGCTCTCGAGATGGAGATACCTGTCATGGCGATCGCCGCCACCCGCGCGCGTCCGGTTCCGCTCGCCCCGATACCGGCCGCGCCGCCGCAGCGCGCCCTGCGCATCGCGCTGTTTTCCGGCAATTACAATTATGTCCGCGACGGCGCGAACCGCGCGCTCAACCGCCTCGTCGACGACCTCGAACGGCGCGGCGCCCACGTCCGCGTCTATTCGCCGACCGCCCCCGATCCCGCCTTCGCACCGACCGGCACGCTGGTGTCGGTGCCGTCGATCCGTCTGCCGGGGCGCGGCGACTACCGGCTCGGCCTCGGCCTGCCCGCCCGGCTGCGCGCCGATGTCGAGGCGTTCGCGCCGGACCTGTTCCATGTCTCGGCGCCCGACTGGACCGGCCTCGCCGCGCAGCGCCTCGCGCGGTCGCTGCGCCGGCCGCTGGTGGCGAGCCTGCACACCCGGTTCGAAACCTATGCCCAGTTCTACGGCGCCGGCCTCGTCCGCCCGACGATCGAACGCCACCTGCGGCGCTTCTACCGCCGCAGCGACCGCGTGCTCGTCCCGACGCAGCCGATCCATGACGAATTCGCCGCGGCCGGCTTCGGCGAGGCGGTGCGCCTTTGGAGCCGCGGCGTCGACCGGCAGCAGTTCGATCCCGCCCGCCGCGAAGCATCGTGGCGACGGGTCAACGATATCGCCGAAGACGCCTGCGCGATCCTGTTCTTCGGCCGGCTGGTGAAGGAAAAGGGGCTGGCGGACTATGTCGCGGTCATCGACAGGCTGGCCGCCGCCGGTATCGCCGTCAAACCGCTCGTCGTTGGCGAAGGGCCGGAACGCGAATGGCTGCGGCAGCGACTGCCGGATGCGCGGCTGACCGGCCACCTCGACGGCACCGCGCTCGGTCGCGCCGTCGCCAGCGCGGACATCTTCTACAACCCCAGCATCACCGAAGCCTTCGGCAACGTCACGCTCGAGGCGATGGCGAGCGGGCTGCCGACGGTCGGCGCCGACGTCCCGAGTGCCGCGGCGTTGCTGCGGGGCGGCGGCGGCATCCTCTATTCCGCAGGCGACCTCGATGCCGCCACCGAGGCGCTCGCCCGCCTCGTTACCTTTCCCGATCGGCGTCGCGCGATCGGCCGGCGCGCGCGCGAGGCAAGCGCCGCCTATAGCTGGGACGGCGCCTCTGCCATGGTCTGGGACGTCTATATGGAGCTGCTCGCGGGCGGCGCGGCGCGATGACGCGGCTGCGTTTCGGGCCGCTGCTGCTCGCCGCCCTCCCCGCCGCCCTCGCAGGCGCTGCCGCCGCACAGGAGGCGCCCGCCATCGCCGAGCCGATGGTTTTCGACCTCGTCCGCCCGCTCGGTGCGCGGCGCGGCGAGCTCGAGGTCAACACGCTCGCACAGCGCAATCTGTCCGGTCCGCATCGGACGGTCGAATGGGCACCCGAGATCGAATATGCCTTTGCCGACAATATGGCGGTCGAACTGGAGCTGCCGTTCGAAGGCCGCCGGGTCACCGACTACAAGCTCGGGCTGCAGGGCACGTTCGGCCTGCTCAACCACGGCCGCGGTATCCATGGCGTGCAATATCTCGGCCTGTGGAACCGCGAGCATCGCCGTTTCCAGAGTTCGCTGCTGTACGTCGTTGGCAACCGCTTCGGCCGCGACGCCAGCACCCTGACGATGATCGGCGTCGGCGACGTCGGTGCAGCGGGCGCCGAGACCCGCGCCTTGCTGTTCAACCACACCAGCTTTTACGACCTCGCCCCCGCCACCACCGCCGGGGTCGAGGTCAACCTCAGGATCGGACGCGAGCGAGCGACGCTGGTGATGCCGCAGATCCAGCAGGGGCTCGGCCAGCGCATCCAGTTGCAGGCCGGCCTCGGCGCAGCGAAGGACGAGGGAAGCGCGTGGCGGCCCCGCGCCGGGGTCCGGCTGGTGCGTCAGCTGTGAGCACGGTCCGCCTGGCGCCACCCCCGCGCGGCCGGTCCGCCCGCCGCGGCCATGGCAGCATCATGCCGGGTAGACGGGGCCCATCGCCGCGGCATGCGCGCCGTCCCCCGCCAGCATCTTGCGAAACCGGGCGTGGATGAGCCTGTGCTCGAGTATCCGCCCCGCCATCCACAGGATGAAGAAGACGCCCATGATCGAATAAGCGACGGTCATCGACGGCTTGCGGTTTCGTTTGCCGACCTCTTCCCCGTCCTTCTTCTTCTCGGGCTTCGGCGCGCCGAGGAACGTATCGACGGGATTCATCGGAACGTTTTCGGCCTTGATCTTCGATCTCTTCTTAGCCGCCTCCGCCTTTGCCTTGACCACCTCCGGCGGGTTGCGCCATTTGTCGAAGGCGACGCCGGCGCTGCCCATCGCATAGAAGAGGAGGGGCGCGAGGAAGCAGGCCAGCATGGCACGGCTTATCAGGTCGTAATGCAGCGCCCCGTCGGCAACCCGTAGCGTCCCGCTATCGAAGACCGACATCTTGTCCTGCGGCAATTGCTTCGTCTTGGTGAAGCACATTGCGTCGCCGTCGATCCGGTAGTGCGTGTTCTTCTCCTCGAACAGCGGCATGAGATCTTGGAACGTCTGGGCGGGCGACTGAAACGGATGCAGCGGCACGCTGCCCCTCATCCGCCAGATCCAGTCGATGTACCGTATCTTCACAGGGTCATTCCTTGCAGGCGGCCGGGGCGCGGGGATCGATCACGATCCGGATCGCCGGGCAGCATTGGTCGGACGAGGCATGGACCGGGCCAGACGACGCGCCCCGCCGCATGGGCCGCGACCCGGGCATTCATTCCGCCGGGGCGACGAACAGATCGTCCCGCTCGCTGCGGGCAGCCCATTTCTGCTTGAGGTGCTTGTAGGGCTCGGAGAAGGTATAGTGCATCGTTTCCCAGATCGACATGCGACGCCCGCCTTCCTGACCCAGCAGTTCCGCCTCGCCGTCCCTGCAGGTGCCGTGGATGCGATCGATGAAGATCCAGGTGCCGGAATAGTTGCTGCGCGTGCTGTCGTAATCCTGCGCGTGATGCAGGCTGTGGTGCTCGGTCGTGTTGAATATCCTGAACCACCATTTCGGCGTATTGAACCGGATATTGCAATGCTGGTAGCCGCTGACGGCGAGGCCGAAGGCGCCGGCCAGCAACGCCGCGCGGGGCAGGAAGTCGAACAGCCCGCCGATGCCGAGGCCGATCAGGAAAATCTCGACCGGATTGCCGACGCTCCCCTTCTGCACGTTCAACTGCGTGACGTAGTGATGCGGGGCATGCGCGACCCACAAGGGGTACCAATTGTGCATCGCGCGGTGCATCCAGTATTGGAAATAGTCGCCGATGAACGAGATCGCGAACGCCTGAAGCAGCAGCGGCAGCCCTATGAACCAGGCGAACTTGCTGATGTCGAACGTGTCCTGGAACCAGGCGATGATGACATCGCTGTTGATCGGGCCGAAGACGACCCTGACGAACATCATGCCCATGGCGACGTAGAATACGTCGCACGCCAGTTCCTTCCAGGTATGCTGCCAGCTCTTGTAGCGCGGACTGACCCATTCCATGCCGAGCATCAAGAGTTTGACGCCATAGCCGATCCACAGGGTGACCGATGGTTTGATCCAGGCGGCCGGCGCATAATAATAAAAGGCGACGACCAGGATCAGGAACGCAGGCTGGAAATGCGTAAAGAATAGCTGCTTGGCCGGACCACCCTGTACCCTGACAAGATTGTCCAGTCCCACCGTAACCGGGGCACTGACCATATAGGACGGCTTTTCGACCGCAACGGTTCCGCTCATATCAATCTCGACGCAAGAGGATTGAATCCAGTTTCGTCATTTTGCTATCCGAAGATTGCGATCCGGGCTTTACGTCGTTTAACGTAGAGGCCCGATTACCGGCCCGCCGCGACCGGTTCGACGCATTTTCTCCGTCACTTCTCCGCTACGCCGGCGCGCATCCCCCATGCAATCCGTGAACCGCGGCCCTGAACACGCGCCGACCACGCCGGACGGCATTTCCGGATGCTACGTCAAACGACCCATATTGCGTGGCCCCCTCGCCAAATAGCCTGATGGCCTACGCTGATCGAGCACGGGCCAAAGGCCGGCTTCAGGGCATCGGGGAGATGCCGGATCGAGCGGAAAGCGCAATAAAATGGGGGCAAGACAATGATAAAGCGCACGTCAACGAAACTGCGGCTGCTGTCGGCGACCTTTCTGGCCGGGGTCGTGACGACACCGGTACAGGCGCAGACCCAACAGCCACCCGCGACCGAAACGCCGGCCGATGATGCGCAGGGGGGAAATGAGATCATCGTCACCGGATCGCGACGCGCGGTGTCGTTGCAGGACGTTCCGATCAACATCAGCGCGATCGACAGCGCGACGCTGCAGGCGAACCGGCTCGACGACATCGGCGATATCGGCCTGTACACCCCCGGCCTGACCGTCCCAGAAACCGGGCCGCGAACCGCCAACAGCATCGTCATGCGCGGCATCACGTCGGGGGGGCCGGGCGGGTCCAACCGAAGCACCGCGGTGGGGGTCTATCTCGGCGACATTCCGCTCTATGTCGACTTCAAGTTCCTCGACATCAACCGGGTGGAAACGCTGCTGGGGCCGCAGGGTACGCTCTACGGACTGGGCACGCTGGCCGGCGCGATCCGCTACATTCCCAACCGCCCGAACTTCGGCAAGTTCGAGCTGGAGGCGCATACCCGCGTTTATGACGTCGCCCATTCGGACGGCGTCGGCAACGTGTTCGACGCGACGATCAACCTGCCGATCGTCCGGGACAAGGTCGCTCTCCGCGTCACCGCCGGCAATTACATCGACCCCGGCTTCATCGATTCGCCGTTTCTCGTCCAGCAGCTCGGGGTGTCGTTGCCGCAGCCCGATTTCAACAATCCGGCCGCGGTGGCGGCGAACCTGCGCCGCGGCAAGGATCTGAACGACGAACAGACCTACGCCGTCCGTGCGCAGCTGGGCTTCGACTTCGGGTGGCTGCGACCGACGTTCAGCTATATCCGCCAGGATACCAGGACGCATGGCACCCAGACCAACGGAGGATATGGGGCGACCTATACGCTCAATCCGAAGGGCGTCCCCTTCCCGGACGGACGGTGCGTCTACACCGGCTGCCGCGGGGTACTCGGCACCGGCAAATATGAAAATGGCGCGCGCGTCGAACAGCCGGCCCACCGCACGCTCGACCTCTTCGCCGCCGAGATCGAGATGGATCTGGGCGACATCGCACAACTGGTATCGGCCACGGCCTATTCCCGGCAAAAGCTTCACAGCCAGGGCGACATCGCCGACCTGCTGCTCGACCTCGATTACGATTACGAGCTCTTTCCTGCCTTTGCCGGCACGACGACGTCGGACAGCAAACCCAAGCAGTTCAACCAGGAAGTGCGCCTGACCTCCGCCCATGGCGGGGCGATCAACTGGAATCTCGGCGGCTTCTACAACCACTATAAAAGCTACACCTTCAGCGCGGAGCGCATTCCGGGCTTCCCCGAATTCGGTCGGGCCAACTCCACCGGCCGCGGCAGTCTCTATGGCACGCTGTATCAGGGTCTCGTCCGCCCGGACGGGCTCGAATATATTTCCTTCACCGACACCTATACCAAGGAATATGCGGCCTTTGCCGAGGCGACGTGGCAGATCACGTCGAAGCTGCAGGTCACCGGCGGCATCCGCTACTACAAGTACAAATCCTACATCTCGGGCGCGACCGATACGCCGCTGCTGTCGGGCGGGCGGCGGCGCACGCCCTATCCGCTGATCCAGTTCGATCCCTCGCGGATTCGCACCGGATCGACCAAGGACGACGGCCTCGTCTACAAGGCGAACGCCAGCTACACATTCTCCCCGGATCTGATGCTCTACGGCACCTATTCGACCGGTTACCGCATCGGCGGCGTCAACCGCGTCGCACCCTGCATCATCCCCCTGCCCGCCGGCCAGAATGTCTGCGCACTGCCGAGCGAACTGTCCTACGGTCCCGACAAGACGACGAACTACGAGCTCGGCGTCCGCTTCAGCCTGTTCCATCGCATGCTGCAGGGCACCGTAGACGTCTACAACATCGACTGGACGAACCTGCAACTGGGCAGCCAGACGGCGAACGGTGCGGTGGGTATCACCGCCAATGCCGGTGGCGCCCGCAGCCGGGGCGTGGAGGGGAGCCTGTCGCTCAACCTCGGCCGTTTCAACCTGTCGGGCAACTACACCTATCTCGATGCGAAACTGACCCAGGATGCACCCGGCCTGATCGGCGGCATCAGCAAGGCCTTCAACATTCCGGGTGCCGGCGACGCGTTCGACGGCGATCGGCTGCCCGGGTCCTCGAAACATGCAGGGTCGATCACCGCCACCTATACGGTGCCGATGGCGAACGATGCCGACCTTGATCTGGCATGGAGCACTGCGGCTCGCAGCAACACCTATTCGACCACCGGTTTGCGCGGCTATGGCGAGGCGATCCCGGGCTATTCGACCAGCCGCACCTCGATCACCTACAAGACGAAGGCGTGGGAAGCGTCGCTGTTCGCCAACAACGTCTTCGACAAATATGCCGTCGCCAGCGTATCGAACGACTATACGTTGGCGCGTGCCAATGACGGCGTCCTGATCCGCTCCTACGGTTTCGGCGTGATTCAGCCGCGCACCATCGGCGTGGAGATGCGCTTCCACTATTGAACCGACCCTGCACCGTCGGCGCCGTCCTTCGTGGCGGCGCCGGCGGCTTCCGTGACCGGGCGCAGCCCCGTCTTGGCGACCGGGCGGCGTAAGGATCGGCACGTCCCGGCCGGCATTCAGTCCACGGCGATGCCCTGCGTTTCGAAGAAGCGGCGGACCGGCGCCATCGCCTCGGCATGGACCTGCCAGCGGCCGACCGCGTCGGCATTGATCGGTCGGCGGACCTGCGCCGCGCTCGGCGTCGCGACCGCGGCCTGGTTTTCGTGAAAGGCGAGCGTCCGCGCGTCCCAGCCGAGGCCGCAGTGATCCAGCAGCCGTCGCGTCTCGCCCTCCTGATCGGCGACGAGCGCCTCATAGCCGAGTTCGAGGATGCGGCCGGGGAAGCGGCGCTGCCAGAAGGCCATCAACCGGTCGAAGCGGGCGAAGTATCGCGCCGTATCCATCAGGTCGTTGGAGTAGAAATAATAGGCCGAGCTGAGCGCGAACAGGTTTTTGTAATTGCTCCATACCGTATCCATCGGATGGCGGCGGAGGCATATGACGCGCGCCTGCGGCAGGGCGTGAAGGATGTGGCCGACGTAGAGGATGTTCGCGGGCAACTTGTCGACGAAGCGCGCCTTGCCCTCGGGCCGATGCGGCGTCGCGCGTTCCATATAGCGCGCGCCGAGCACGGCCGGGTCGGCCCCCAGCGACGCGCGGATCGTGGCGGCATCGACCACGATCCGCGATCGGGTGCCGGCCGCCTCTTTCACCGCCAGCGGCATCGCCTGCAATTCGCCGGCCGACCCCACCTCCGGGTGGGAGGACAGGATACGATCGACCAATGTGGTCCCGGTCCGCGGCATGCCGACCACGAAGATGGGGGCCGGCCCGGCGAGCCCCGCTCCGCGCAGGCCATCCGTCGCAAATGCGGTTTCGATCGCGTCGAACAGCGCCGCATCCGTCGCGAAATCATAGCCGAGATGCTGCTTGCGCGCGCTGTTGGCGGTGGCGAGGTGCGTATAGGCCGCGGCGTCGCGGCCCATATCCTCCAGTTCCTTCGCGAGTGCATAGCGCAAGCGCATCTGGTCGAGCATGTCCGTCGTCCCGGCCAGCACCGCCTCCAGCCTGTCGACATGGTTGTCGGTCGCGGTGTGGCGCTTCGCGATCGCCAGGGCATAATGCGCGCGGGCATGGCCCGGCTCCCGGGCGAGCAACGCTTCATAATGCGCCTGCGCCTCCGCAACGCGTCCCGTGAATCCGCAGGCGGCCGCCAGGTTGAAGCGGAAACCCGTGTCGGACGGGGCGCGATCGACGGCCGCCGCGAACGCGCCGAACGACCCTTCGTGATCGCCGAGCCGCGCCAGCACGCAGCCGATCGTGTCGAGGCTGTACGCATCCTCCGGACCGAGCGCCAGCGCGGCGCGGGCGGTGCGGCCCGCCTCCCCGTCACGCCGCCCGAGGCTCAGCAGCCGCGCATATTGCGCGAGCCGCTGCGGCGTCGGCGCTGCGGTGACCGCCCGCTGTACCAGCGGCAGCGCACGCGCGATGCGGCCGGCCGCGGCTTCGGCCAGACCGAGCAGATACCATCCGTCGGGGATATCCGGCCGCTGCCGACACAGGGCCATGGCGAGCGTGGCGGCGTGCGCGGCATCGCCCCGGGCAAGGGCCGCTTCTGCGGCTTCGATGGTCGCGTCCGTCATGCGTGTCGGTCGTTCCGTGATGGGCATGGTGGCGTGCGCACGGCCGGTGTCGCACGCTATCGGCGCGATGTGCAATCCGCCGGCAGCGTCTTCAGCGGAATTCGCGACACGGTGCCGGCGCGCAGATTGGTGAGCCACACCGCGCCATGGCCGACGTTCAGCGAATCGCCGCCCTCCCCCTTCCACTGGCATAACGGCATGCCCGTGCGCGCGTCGCTCACCGTCAGCGGCGTCTTCATCATCGTCGTCCAGACGCGTCCATCCTGAACGGCCACATCGCCACCACGACCGGCCGTCTCGAGCGGCTGCACCGTCGCCGCGCGGCGTGTCGTGTCGATGCGGCTGAGTGTGCCGTCGCCTTGGTTCAGCGTCCACACCGCCCCGGCGCCCGCGGCCGTAAAACGCGGGTTCGGGCCTACGGGTACGCTGGACACGACCGTGTTCGTCGCGGGATCGACGACCGACACCTCGGCGCCGTCCACGCGGGTAACCCAGAGCATCCCGCCGGCGAATACCGGATTGTACGATCCCGCGGGCAGCTGGATGACGCGCACGACCGCGCCGGACACGGGATCGATACGTGCCAGCGACCCCGCCCTGTCGGTCACGAGCCAGATGCTCCCCGCACCGATGGCGATGCCGCCTTCGCCGGCAGGCGGCCCGACGGGAAACACCCCGCTGATGCGCCGGGTCCTGCGATCGACCCTGGCCAGTTGCGGGGTCTCGCCGCACAGGGGGACCCAGACGCTCTGCCGGTCGGCGGCCAGCCCGGCGCACGGGCGGCCCGGCAGCGCGACGGAGAACACGGCATTGGTGCGGGGGTCGATCGCGTTCACGGCGTTCGGCCCCGTGCTGCCGACCCAAACCCTGTCCGCGGTAATGGTCACCCAATCCGCCGTCCTGCCGACCTTGATCGTCGCCGCAATCGGCAATGCCGTCATCGGCAGGACGACGGCCCGGCGCAACGCGGTACCGTCTTCGGTAACGCCTTGCGCCTGGCCGGCCGCACCGACCGGACCGGACAGAAGCGCGACGCCCCCCGCCGCCACCGGAAACCATTGACGCCAACGGGACCTGCCCAGGACTTTCGCTCCGCGGTTCGGCATGCTCATGTCACCGAGGATCGATGATTTCCCCGCACAGCCCCATAGGGCGTTTAACGTAGTGCGATCGGCGGCGCGCCCGCACGGATGGCGATCGACGGAGCCGGGATGCGCAACACCGACGGCCACCACAGGGCGTCATGTCACTCCACCGCCACCCACTGATACGCATCCACGACCTCCCCGCGCGGCTGGTAGCGCAGCTGTACCGTCCGCCCCGCCCGCCTGACGTCCAGCGTCACATAGGCCTGCTGGTCGCCCTGCAGCGCGTCCTGCGGGAAGCCGTTGAGGATCTCGTCGCCGTCGCGCAGCCCCGCCACGGCGGCGTTCGACCCGGCGACTAGCCCGCGCACGATCTTCGGCTTCGTCTGTAGCGACGCCATGTCGAACCCCAGATCGTAGCGCCGCAGCGGCCGCGTCACCCGGCGGAAGCGCGGGCCATAGGCGTCCGACGGCGGCAGCACCGTCGCACCGGCGAGCATCGCATCCAGGTCGGCGATCCCCTTGCCGCCAAGCTCCGCCCGCAGCAGCGACCGGTACAGCGCCTCGTTCATTGCGCCCCCGGCGCGACGCGTCTGCAGCATCGCGCGGACGATATCGTCGAGCGAACGCCTGTCCCCCGACCGCGCCCGGATCTGCGCATCCACCGTCTCGAAATACAGGGAGCCGCGGTCATAGGGCAGCACCCGCACCCGCGTATCGCGCCAGAAGCCGTCGGGGATCGCGGCATTGGGCGTCGCGATCTTGATATTGGTGTAATAGCGCCCCGCCGTCTCGTTGAGATCCTTCAGGAAATCGTCGGCGGAGATCATGCCGGCGCGATACGGCAGCGCTCGCTGGTAATGCACCGCCAGCCCCTCGCCGAACCACGACCGGTCGAGCCCGCCCGCGCCGTCCATCGACCCGTCGAGCGAATTGACCCAGCTATGCAGCATCTCGTGCGCGAGCAGCGTCCGCAGGTCGTCCGGTGTCGAGGTCTGGTTGAAGGTATAGGCGAAGCTGTCGGTCAGCCCGATGCCGCTGCCCGGATTGCGCGTGTTGGTCCGCCCGAACACGCCGAAGCGGGGCGGCGTATAACCGAAGAATGTGCCGTAGAAGCGGTGCAGCGCCCCGGCCCAGGTCATCAGCGGCGCCATCGCGAACGGCGGCTGGCCCTGCCAGGCCGCGAAGAAGCCGTCCTGCTCCGGCCCCGCCACCCCAGGACGCCCACCCATGTAATAAGCGGACGCGAGCTGCTGCGCGGGGATCGCCGCCAGGGTCGTCACATCGCCCACGCCGAAGCTCGACACGCCCCTGCCGCCAGCCCGATAGCCAGCGAAATCCCAATCCACCGCGACCCGGCGCGGGCGCGTGTCGGTCGGCAGCAGCAGGAAAGCATTACCCGCAGCGGAGAAGGTGCCGCCCTCGGTCCGCATCTCATATTGCGGCAGCGCCAGCGGCGGCGCGGCGGCGTCGATCGGCACGCGATAGCGCAGGGTGACGACACCATCGACCGCGCGCATCGCGCGCCACCGCCGCGTGCCGTTCGACCCGTCCTCCGCCGTGTCCTGCGTCGTCACGGCGATCGGCCCGGTGGCATCGGACAGCGCGATCCCTTGCAGATCCTTGCCGCTGGTGACGACGGTGTTGGCGACCATCGGCAGTTCGAACAGCGGCTCGCCCGCCGCCACGTGCATATCCTGCGCGATCAGCGTCACATCGACGAACGGGACATGCTGCGCCGCATCGGGCGCACCGGGGGCAAGCCGGATCACGAGGCACGGGCCGTCGCCGGTTGCGGGGACGGCCGCCCCCGTCGCCAAGAGCAGCGACGCCATCGCCGGATAGATGCGCGACATGCGGCGGGTCATGATGCCTCCCTCGTTCAGGCGATCAGCCTAGCCGGACATGGTCGCGCATTTCTGCCGGATGCGCCCGCCGAAAGGCTATCGCGCGCATAGCTTATGCGGATGCAGACGATCACGCCGTCGGCAGCGGCAGCCGGTGCGTGCATTTCATCTCCGACAGAGTCGCGATCGAGCGGATGTCCTCGACCCCCGGCAGGCGCAGCAGCGTGCGGAAGGTAAAATTCTGATACCAGCCCATGCTCGGCGCCAGCACCTTCAGCATCACGTCCATCTCGCCGAACAGGGTATACGCCTCGGTGATCTCCGGGATCTCATCCACCGCGCGCAGGAAGCGGTTGCGCGCCTCGTCGCTCAGCCGCCCCATCTTGAGCTGCGCGAAGATATACATGCTCTCGCCGAACTTGTCGCGGTCGAGCACCGCGACCTGCGCCTTGATATAGCCCTCCTCCTTCAGCCGCTGCATCCGCCGCCAGCACGGCGATTGCGACAGGCCGACGCGATCGGCGATCTCACTCGACGATTCGGAGGCGTCGATCTGCAGCCTGTCGAGGATCTTGAGGTCGAGGCGGTCGAGGGCGTCAGCCATGTTTATGCACCGTTCCGGCAAAATGGGGATTGGACTTGCGGCCATTCCACCACGGACGCACCCGATCGACAAGCTTTTGCGGCACCACCGGGTTAGGCTGTCCGCCGGACACGCCGGCGGAGAACGGGACATGACGCGCGACGACCTCGCGATCTTCGACAGCGCCGCGGTGCGCGCCGGCCTGTCCTATCCCGATTGCATCCGTGTCGTGCGGGACGCGATGGCGGCGCTGTCCGCCGGCACCACCCGCCAGCTGCTGCGCACCATGCTGTCGCTCGGTCCGGGGCGCACCTTCGCGCAGATGCCCGGCGCGCTCGGCGAGCAGGACATGTTCGGCACCAAGACGATCAGCGTCTTCGCCGACCCGCTGGCACCGGGCAAGCGCCGCCACCGCGGCCTCGTCGTGCTGTTCGAACCCACGGAAGGCCGCCCCGTCGCGATCGCCGATGCGGAGGAGATCACGCATATCCGCACCGCCGCCGCCACCGCGGTCGCCACCGACGCGCTCGCCCGCGCCGATGCGACCACGCTGCTGATCGTCGGCACCGGCGGGCAGGCACATACTCACCTCCATGCGCTGCCGTTGGTGCGCCGCTTCGATCGCGTGCTGATCTGGGGCCGCACGCCGGCCAGGGTCGATGCGTTGGTCGCCGCCTTCCCCCACCTCCCCTGCGAACGCGCCGACGACCTCGAAGCCGCCACCCGCGCCGCCGACGTGATCTGCACGCTCACCGCCGCGGCCGAACCGGTGATCCTAGGCGATTGGGTGCGGACCGGCACCCACGTCAACCTCGTCGGTTCGAGCGGCCCCGGCCCGGTCGAGGTCGACAGCGCGCTGGTGGTGAAGAGCCGCTATATCGCCGACAGCACCGCCTCCGCGCGCGATGCCGCCGCCGAATTCCTCGTCGCGCGCGACGCCGGCCTCGTCACCGACGACCATATCGTCGCGGAGATCGGCGCGGTGCTGCTCGGCCGCGTCCGCGGCCGCACCGGGCCTGCAGACATCACCCTCTACAAATCGCTCGGCCATGCGGTGCAGGACCTCGCCGCCGCCGCACACCTCTATCGGAGTTCGCGTCGCTGATGCTCATCCTCGCCGCCCTGCTCGCCTCCGCCGCGCCCGTCCCGGTCGCAAGCCACGAACGCCTGTCGGTGATCGCCAATGGCGAGAAAGTCGGCAGCGTCGATGCGGTCCGCGACCACGACCATGTCGCGATCCATTACGACGTCAAGAACAACGGCCGCGGCCCGACGATGGACGAGACGATCGAACTCGGCGCGGACGGCCTGCCGCAGCGCTGGACGCTCGACGGCAAGGCGACGTTCGGCGGCGACGTTCACGAACGCTTAGTCCGCGACGGCGGCACCGCGCGCTGGACCGACGCGATGGGCGCCCGCACCGCACCCGCACGCGGCACCGCGCTCTATATCGGCCAATCGGCGAGCCCCTGGGCGCTCGGCCTCTATGCGCGCGCGCTGCTCAAGGCGCCAGGCGCGACGCTGCCCGCGCTGCCCGGCGGACGATTGCGCCTCGATCCGCTCGGCCCCGCGACGATCGGCGGCGTCGACTATCGCGCCTTTGCGATCAGCGGCATCGACCTGTCGCCCGACCTCATCCTGCTGGACAAGGACGATGCGCTGTTCGCCGTACTCGACACCGGCGGCGCGACGGTGCGCGAGGGGCATGAAGGCGAGGTGCCGGCACTCGCCGCGCTTGCGACCCGCCTGACCGCGCAGCGCTATGCCGCGCTCCAACAGCGCTTCGCCCACCGGATCGACGCGCCGGTGCGCATCCGCAACGTCCGCGTGTTCGATCCCGTCACCGGCACGCGCGGCGATCCGGTGTCGGTGGTGTTCGCCGACGGCCGCATCACCGGCATCCAGCCGCCGGATGCCGTCGCCTCCCCCGGCGAAGCGTCGATCGACGGCGCGGGTGGCACGCTGATGCCCGGTCTCCACGACATGCACGCGCATGTCAGCCTCGAATCCGCTTTGCTCTACCTCGCCGCCGGCGTCACCTCGGTGCGCGACATGGGCAACGACAATGCCTTCCTGCCCGACCTCGTCCGCCGCATCGCCGCGGGTGAGGTCGCCGGTCCGCGCATCACCGCCAACGGCTTCCTCGAAGGGCGCAGCCCCTATTCCGCGCGGCTTGGCATCGTCGCCGACAGCGAGGCGGCGGCGCTCGACGCGGTGCGCTGGTATGCCGCCCGCGGCTATGGACAGGTCAAGATCTACAACAGCATGAATCCCGCCTGGGTGCCGGCGATCACGCGCGAGGCGCATCGGCTGGGGATGACCGTGACCGGCCATATCCCCGCCTTCACCAATGCCGATGCGATGATCGCCGCGGGCTATGACGAGGTGACGCACGTCAACCAGCTGATGCTCGGCTGGGTGCTCGATCCGAAGGAGGACACGCGCACGCCGCTGCGGCTGACCGCGATGAAGCGCACCGCGACGCTCGACCTCGCCACGCCGCGGGTGCAGCGGACGATCGACCGCATGGCCGCGGCCCATATCGCGCACGATCCGACCGCAGTGACGCTCGAGCTGCTGATGGGTGGCCGCGACGGCGCGGCCAATCCGGCGGTCGCCGACTATATCAGCCATCTGCCGATCGGCCTGCAGCGCCGCCGTCGCCAGGCAATCGCGCCGATCGCCGGTCCTGCCGACGCCGCCGCCTATGACGGCGCGATGGCGAAGGTGAAGCAGGTGCTGAAACTGCTTCACGACCGCGGCATCCGCCTGTTGCCCGGCACCGACGACCAGACCGGCCTGTCGGTCCATCGCGAGCTGCAGATTTATGCCGAGGCGGGCATTCCCGTCCCCGAAGTGCTGCGGTTGGCGACGCTCGCGCCCGAGCAATATATGGGCCACGACCAGCAGCTCGGCTCGATCGCGCGGGGGAAGCTCGCCGATTTCATCCTGCTGCCCGGCGATCCCACCCGCGACCTGCGCGAACTCCATCGTATCGCGATGGTGGTGAAGGACGGCACGCTCTACTTTCCGTCGGACATCTACCCGGCGTTCGGAGTGACGCCCTTCGCCGCCGCGCCCAAACTGACGCTGCCCAAGGCCATGCCCAAAGCGGCCGGCGCCGGCCCGGCGCACGACGCGATGGACGAATTCTGAGCGTCACCGCCCCGCGACGACCTCCGCCACGAACCGGTGCAGGTCGCCGCTCAGCGCTGCCAGTGCGCCGGCATCCTCGAACGCGGAATGACCCGCGGCATAGCGGTGGAACGCCACGCGATCCGCCGGTACGCCATGCTGCTCGATCGCGAACTGGCCGGCATAGACCGGCGTGGTGATGTCGTAATAGCCGCCCGCGGCGAACGCCCGCAGCGTCGGCTTCGCCGCCATCGCCGCCTTCAGATAGGGCGCGAACGCCATCGCGCGATAGCTGCCGCCATAGGCCTTGTCCCAGTTCCACGCGAAGTTGATGCCGAGGTTCAGGCTGCGATACGCGCCCGGCAGCGGATAGCCGAGCTCCTGCTTCAGATAGGTCTCGATCACCGTCGCCGTGCCCGATCCCAGCGACATCGACGGATCGTCGAACGGCGGGCGCAGCCGGCTGTCGGCGATCGCCCGCGTCGCGCGCCCGTCGAGCTGCCCCGTGCGCAGCCCCTTCGCCGCGAGCAGCCCGAGCATGAAGTCGCGCCGCTCCAGCCGCAAATCCTTCGCCGCGATCGTCGCCGCCGGCAGGCCGGTCAGCGCCGCCATCCGCGCCGCGACCCGCTGCTTCTCCACCGGCGGCAGCGCCGGTCCCTGCATCAGCGCCGCGGCATAATCAGTCTGCGCGAAATGCAGCGCCTCGTCATACCATTGCGCGACGCTCCTGCCGCCACGATCGACCGCCCCGTGATACCACGCCACCGCCGCCAGCGTCGGGAACAGCACCACGTCCGACACCACCGGCCCGTCGCTGTCGCCGATCGCCAGCGACAGCAGCACGACGCCGTCGGGCAGCGCCGTCTTCGCCTGCGCCGTCTTCGCTTGCATCGTCTCGTTGAGGATCGCCAGCGCCCGCGCCGTGCCATAGCTTTCGCCGACCAGCAGCACCGGCGATCCCGTCCGCCCGTTCGCCGCCAGCCAGTGCGCGATCATCGCCGCGACGCCGCGCGCATCGCCGCCGACACCGAAATAGGCGGACGCATCCTTGCCCCTGACCGGCATCGACGCACCGGTGCCGACCGGATCGATGAACACCAGATCGGCGACGTCGAGCAAGGTGAAGCGATTGTCCTCGAGATGCCCGGCATCGCCGCTGCCGACGATCCGGCGCGGCCCGAACGCCTGCATATGCAGCGGCGACGAAGATGCGCCGGGACCGCCGTTGAACACGAACAGCACCGGCCGGGTCGCCCCGCCGCGCGGCGCGTCCGCGACATAGGCATAGCTCACCCCGACCGCGACCGGCGTTCCATCCGGCCCCGGCATTGGCTGTTCGCTGACGATCGCGCGATAGGCGAAGGGCTTGCCGCCCAGCGTGATCCGGTGCCGCGTCGTCACCACCCGCGCGCTCGCCGTATCGCGCGGCACCATCGGCTCCATCGCGCGCAGGAAGGCGGGCGACATCGGCGCCTCGCCCTCGTCCTGCGCATGGAGCGCGGCGGGCGTGAGCAACAGCGCAGCGAAAAGGGCGAGACGGCGCATCGGCAGGGACTTTCGTTCGGAGGTCACGCGCGGGGCAGCGCGGCGAGCAGGCGCTCGATATCGTCCATCGTGTTGAACACCGACGGGCTGACGCGGAAGCGGTTGCGCGCCAGCGTGATCTGAACCTTCGCCGCCTTGAGCGGCGCGGCGAGCCGCTCCCGCGCGCCCTCCAGCACACAGGTGACGAGCGGCGTCCGGCTGTTGGACGGCGTCACCACGCTATAGCCACGGCTCGCGAGCCCGGCATGCAGGCGGCGCAGCAGCGGCTGCCGATAGGCGGTGATGCGATCGACACCCAGCGCCAGGATATGGCCAAGCGACCAGTCGAGCATCGCCGACACCACATGCGCATGCGTACCGCCCGCGAACAGTCCCTCCATATCGGTGCGCGGCGTCACGTCGGCGATGCGGTAATCCGCCTTAGTCGCCGGCGGATCGAACGGATAGACATGCGGGTCGAACCCGCCGAGCTGGTAATAGCCGTAGCGCGTCCGTCGCAGCCGGTCGTGCAGGTCGGCGCGGACGTAGAGGAAGCCCAGCCCGAAATCCCCCATCAGCCACTTGTAGCTGGCGCAGGCGGCAAAATCGACGTTGCTCGCACGCACGTCGATCGGCACCGCGCCGGCGGCGTGGATGATATCGGCATAGACCAAAGCGCCCTTCGCATGCGCGATCTCGCACACCCGCTTCAGGTCGTGCTCGAAGCCATTGTGGGTCGACACCAGCGACAGCGCGACCAGCCGCGTTCCCGGCACGATCGCGCGTTCGATATCGTCGATCGCGATCCGGTTCCCGCGCGGCCGCAGCCAGACGACCTCCACCCCCTGTTTCGCCAGCTCCTCATAAAGGTAGAAGGACCCGAAGAAGTGCAGCGTGTCGGTGACGATCCGCCCCTTTTCCCGCGGGAAGCCGAGCGCATCGATGATCGCCTGCTCGCCCGCGGTGGTGCTCTGGACGAAGGCGATCTCTTCGGGCGTCGCGTTGATGAGCCGCGCGAATTGCGCCTTCACCCGCCCCTCGACCGCGTCGGTCGGGAAATAGCCGTCCATCGTCGCACGCTGGTCGAGATAGGCCCGGGCCGCATCGCGCGCGCCGGTCGGCACCGGATGCATCGTCCCCGAATCGAGATAGGTCCCCGCCATCGCCGCGAAGCTCGCCCGGTCCGGCAGCATCGCCGGCGCGGCTACGCCACGCGCCGCCAGCGGCAGGGCCGCGGTCCCCGCCAGCACGTTGCGCCGTGTCACCCCGTCGGTCACCATCGTCCCCCTGTCGCGTTCCAGCCTAGCCCAACTGCGCCGCATAGATCTTGCGTCCTTTCGGACACGCCACCCGCCGCGCCTGCCGATCGATCGGTCGCACCCCGCCAATTGCGCATAAATATGCCGCCTGTTCGCCGCTAACCCATGACGCCGAGGGAGTATTCGCAATGATCCGAGCGGCGTTGGCGGCCATGGTTCTGGCGGCGGTGGCGACGCCCGCGGCGGCGCGTACCTGCGCACCCGACGCGGTCGAGACGCGGCACAGCGCGCAGATCGCCGGCAAGCGCCTCGCCTATGTCGCCTGCGTCGGCGCGATCCCGGTCCGCGTCGGAACGGCGGACGCGCAGATCGTCTACACCGCCTATCTCGTCCCCGGGCGGCCGCGCCGGCCGTTGAGCTTCGTCTGGAACGGCGGCCCCGGTGCCGATTCGCGTACGCTCCACTTCCACGCGATCGGCCCGCGCCTGATCCGCGACGGTGCGCTCGCCGACAATCCCGCCAGCCCGCTCGGCCGTACCGACCTCGTCTTCGTCGATCCGGTCGGCACCGGCTTCAGCCGCGCCGCCGACCCGGCGCAGGCGGAGGCCTTTTACGGCACCGTCGCCGATATCGCCGCCACCGCCGCCTTCGTCCGCGACTTCCGCATCCGCTATCGCCGCACCGCCAGCCCGCTCGCCATCGTCGGCGAAAGCTTCGGCACCTGGCGCGCATCGGGCGTCGCCGAAGCGCTGGTCGACCGGCGCATTCCCGTCGCCGGCGTCGCGCTGATCTCCGGCGGCATCCCGCTCGGCGAGGAACGGCATGGCGAACGCCGCCGCGCGCTGTCGCTGGTCAACCGTACCGCCACCGCCTTCGCGCTCGGCAAGCTGGCCCCCGACCTGCAACGCGATCAGGCAAGCACCCTCGCCGCAGCACAACGCTGGGCCGACACCGTCTACGCCCCCGCCCTCGCCGACCCCGCCGCGCTGGATGCGCCCCGGCGCACGGCCGTCGTCGCCGGCCTCGCCCGCTATCAGGGTCTCGACCCCGCCACGATCGATGCGAAGACGCTGTGGGTTTCGCCCCGCGACTTCCGCACCCGCCTGCTGGCTGCGGAGGGCAAGACGCTCGGCATCTTCGACATGCGCCGAACGACCCCAAGCGACACCGCCGGCGAAGACGCGGTCGCGCTAGCTTATTACCGCACGCAGCTCGGCTATACGGCAGGCCGCTATGCCGGGATCGATGCGCCCGCCGACGACGTCGGCGGCGGGTGGCGCTACGACCAGTCGCCCGTCACGAAGGATTCGCTCGCCCGCGCGATGGCCGGCGAAGGCCCGCCGAGCGCGTCGCAGCCGTGGATCCAGCGCGCGATGGCAAAGGATCGCGCGCTGCGCGTGTGGGTTGCCACCGGCCTGTACGATTCGCTCAACAGCTGCGCCAGCAATGCCGCCACCGTCGCCGTTCTGCCAGACGGCCTGTCGCGCCGATTCACGCTGCGCTGCTATGCCGGCGGCCATATGATGTATGAGGACCCGCGCGAAACCCGCCGCTTCGGTAACGAGCTTGCTGACTTCCTCGGGACTGGCGCATAAATTTTGCACGGAGGCGGCAAGCGCGCGCCATTTCGAACCCGAACCTCCCGCTCCGGCCCGATCAACGCCGAAAAATCCCTGCCACGCCACGCTATCCTTGGCGGCAGGGATCGATCGCAGACGGCAGCAGCCGCACCGGTCGGCACAGGCGACGAGAAGGGGGCTTCATGCAGCACGCACAGAACGGCACGATCCGGGGATTGATGGCATCGACGGCGGTGCTCGCCGCACTGGTCGCGATGCCGGCCTACGCGCAGCAGACCGCCGATCCCGCCGACCAGTCGATCGCCACCAGCGTCGATGCCGCCGCCGATACGGACGAGGCGATCGTCGTCACCGGATCGCGCATCCGCCGCGCCGGGCTCGACAATGCCGCCCCGGTCGCGGAGATCACCACCCGGTCGATCACCGACCGCGGCTTCATCACCGCCGCCGATGCGCTCAACAACCTGCCATCGAACGCGCCCGTGCTCAACCAGGCGGACGGCAGCGGCAACGCCAGCGGCCCCGGCTATCAGGCGCCCAACCTCTTTAACCTCGGGCCGGGCCGCACGCTGACGCTGTTCAACGGCCGCCGCATGGTGACGACCGGATCGGGGATCGGGTCGGCGGACGGCGTCGGCAACGCCTTCGTCGATGCCAATATCATTCCCCTGGGCCTGCTCGATCGGGTCGAGGTCTATCAGGGCGGCGGCGCGGCGGTCTACGGATCGGACGCGATCGCCGGCGTCGTCAACTACATCGTCAAGAAGGACTTTTCCGGCATCGAGCTCGATGCGCAGAACGGCATCTCGAGCCGCGGCGATTATGCGACCCACAGCCTGCGCGGCACCGCGGGCGTCAATTTCGCCGGCGGGCGCGGCAATGTCGCGATCGACCTCGGCTATTCGAAGTCGCCGACGCTGATGTTCAGCGCACGCCCGCTCTCCAACCTCGGCCGGCTCACCGTCAGCAACGCCGCCGACACCGGCCCGGCGGACGGCATTCCGGCGGTGAAGGAGATCTTCAACGCCGCCTTCTGGCCGTTCAACAGCAACGGCGTGATCTTCACCCGCCCCGCGCCGGTCAGCCCGTTCCTCGCGCGCAGCGGCGGCAACGCGCTGCAATTCGCGCCCGACGGCAGCGTCATTCCCTACAACACCGGCGTGTTGCAGGGCATTCCCTTTGCGGCGGGTGGCGACGGCTTCAAATATCAGGCGCTCGCCGGCCTGCGCACCGGCGTCGAGCGCTATACCGCCAATCTGGTCGGCCATTACGACTTGACCGATCGCGTCAGCGTCTCGACCGAATTGCTATATGCCCGCACCACCGGCACCGAAATCCCGCAAGGCAACAGCTACACCACGCTCAACGCCGGCGCGTATAACGGCCCGATCGCCTTCACCATCGCCAACCCCTATCTGACGGCGCAGGCGCGCACGCTGCTGGGCGGCGCCAACGCCGCCTTCGCCGGCGGCGCGCCGCTCTACCTCTCGAAATATTTCTACGACCTGACGCCCGCCAACGACCAGACCACGCGCACCGACACCTATCGCGCCGCGCTCGCGCTGGAGGGCGATTTCGACCTCGGCGCCCGCAACTTCTACTGGTCGATCGCCGGCAGCTACGCCCGCGTGGAGGGGGCGCAGCGCAGCTGGCAGGTCGTCAACAGCCGCTTCCAGAACGCGATCAACGCGGTGTCGAGCGGCGGCCAGATCGTCTGCGCGATCAACGCCGATGCCAATCCCAGCAACAACGACACCGCTTGCGCGCCGATCAACCCGTTCGGCGACGGCAACGTCAGCGCCGCCGCGCGCAACTATGTCAGCACCCGCGCCGGAATCGACTGGACCAACGAACAGGCCGATCTGCTCGCCACGCTGGGCGGCACGCTCGCGACGCTGCCGATGGGCAATGCCGATTTCAGCATCGCCTACGAACATCGCGACGAACAGGCGCGCTTCGACCCGCTCGACGCCAATCGCGCGGGCAGCTTCGGCACCGGCGTCCGCCAGGTGGCGCAATCGGGCGGCTACAACACCGACGAACTGTCCGCCGAACTGATCGTCCCGCTGGTCGGCAAGGATTTCCAGCTGCCGCTGGTCCGCCTGCTCGAGGCGAAGGGCGCGTTCCGCTATGTCGACAACAGCTATGCGGGGCATGAGAACGTCTGGGATCTCGGCCTGCGCTGGGAGGTCGTGCCCGGCGTGACGCTGCGCGGGTCGCGCAGCCGCAACTTCCGTGCGCCGACGCTGACGCAATTGCTCGCCCCCTCGGCGAGCGGGCTCAACTCGACCGGCTTCGATCCATGCGATGCCGACCGGATCGCCAGCGGGCCCAACCCCGCCCAGCGCCGCGCCAGCTGCCTCGCGCTGTTCACCGCCAATCCCGGCTATGGCGTCGATGCGGACGGCACCGGGGCGGGCCTCAGTCCCGCCGCCCGTCTTGCCCGCTTCCAGAACCCGTCGGAGAATTTCGCCCGCGCCACGGTCACGACCGGCGGCAATTCCGGCTTGCGCAACGAAATCTCCAACACCTGGACCTATGGCATCCTGCTCCAGCCGCGCGTCGTCCCCGGCCTGACGATCAGCGCCGACCGGATCGAGATCGACCTTCGGGACGGCCTGTCCGCCTTCACGACGCAGGATTTTGCCGCCGCCTGCTATGACGATCCCAACCCGGCGGCGGGCGTGTGCAGCGCCTTCACCCGCCTCGCCACCAGCGACGGGCTCAGCCCCGGCGGCACGATCGCGACCGGTACCACGACCACCTTCAACGCCGGCGTGATCCGCTATCGCGGCGAGAATTACATGGTCGACTATCAGTTCGCGCTCGGCGACCTGCTGCGCGCGGGCGATCTCGGCCGGTTGCAGCTGACCGCCTCGGCGACGCACAACACCCTGCTCACCACCTCGGTCACCGGCACCACCTTCGTCCGCACCGACGGCACCTATCTGTCGCCGACCTGGGTCGGGCGGTTCAACGCCGCCTGGAGCAAGGGACCGCTGCGCCTGACCTACCAGCTGCAATATCGCGACCGGACCGCGGCGGGCGCGAACGTGTCGATCGAGACGACGCCCAATCCCGTGCTCGCCCGCAACATCGTCCACGACGTGTCGGCGCAGGTCGATCTGGGCAGCATCGCGCTGCGCTTCGGTGTCGACAACCTCACCGACAAGGATCCGTCCTATCCGCAGATCGCGTACGGCGACATTCTCGGCCGGCGTTTCTACGCGGGCGCACGGATCAAGTTGCGGTGACACGATCGCCCGGGCTGTGCCCCGAACCGGTCGGTGATCCGACCGGTTCGCCGGGTATCGCCGAATCCTATTCGCACTGGGTCCGCCGGGTGATCCGCGCCGTCCGCTCCGAACGCAATCTGCTGGTCGGGCTGTTCGACAGTTCGGTCCCCGAACCCGTCGAGCAGCTGCGCCGGATCGTGGTCGAGGGGTTCGGCGAGACGCTCACCTCACGCTACACCAGCGCCTTCACCAGCGGGAACCCCTATGTCGTCGCGCAGCTCGCGCGGCATTATGCGGTGCCGGCGGAGCGGATCGTCTGCACCACCGGCGCGACCGGCGCGCTGTCGCTGATCTATCGCGCCCTGCTGGAACCGGGCGACCGGGTGCTGGTCGAAAACCCCGGCTTCGACCTGTTCCACAAGATCGCCGAAACCTATGGCTATGGCGTCGACCGCTTCCAGCGCCACGGCGACGATTTCGCGATCGACCTCGACGCGCTGGCCGCCAAAATCACCCCGCGCACGCGCCTGATCGTCCTGTCCAACCTCCACAACCCCTCAGGCATGGCCCTGTCTGCCGACACCCTCGCCGCGATCGGCGCGCTGGCGGAGGCGCACGGCATCCATGTCGTCGCCGATGAGGTCTACGGCGATTACATCGATGCAGACCGTCGCCCACCGCCTGCGGCCCAGTTGTCGCCCGCCTGCATCAGCATCAGCAGCCTCACCAAATCGCACGGCCTCAGCACCTTGCGCTGCGGCTGGATCGTCGCCGCGCCGGGGCCGATCGCGCGCATCCGTGCCTTGGCGGAAGAGATCGATTTCAGCGTCTCCAACCTGTCGCACGCCGTCGCCGCGCTGGTGCTGGAACATCCCGACGTCTTCGAGGACTATCGCGCCGACATGATGCGCCGTGCGCGGCCGATCATGGAATCCTACCATGCCCATTGGCGCGAACGGGGCCTCGTCACCGGCACGCTGCCGCCCTTCGGCTGCATCGCCTTTCCCCGGCTGGTCGGGATCGACGATACCGTGCGCTTTTCCGAATGGCTTGCCGATCGCTGCGGCGTCATCGTCGCACCCGGGGAATATTTCGGTGCAGCCGGCCATATCCGCATCGGCTTCGCGCGCGCGCCGGCGGATGTCGATTATGGCTTGCAGGCGCTGACCGACGGGCTGATCCGCTACCGCGATCAACACAATGGGGGGATGGCATAGGATGATGGTCCGGGCGGTCTGGGGATTGGCGATGCTGCTCGCCGGGGCCAATGCCTCGGCCCAGGGGCTGCCGGCGGCGCCGACGATCAAGGCGCGCAGCGAACAGACCGCGGGGATCCATGGCCAGCGCCTCGCCTATACCGCCGAAGTGGGCCTGATCCCGGTCGCCAGCACGCCGGGACGACAGGATGCGACCGGTGGCTATATCTCGTACAGCCGTACCGGCCCCGCCGACCGTCCGGTGCTGTTCGTCTTCAACGGCGGCCCCGGCGCGGCCTCCGCCTATCTCCAGATGGGCGCGCTCGGCCCGTTCCGGGCGCAGGTGCCGCAGAACCCGGCCGCTCCCCTGCCCGCTGTCGCGGATGTCGCCGCCAATCCCGACACGCTGCTCGACGTCGCCGATCTCGTCTTCCTCGACCCGCCCGGCACCGGCTTCTCCACGCTCGCCGCCGATGCCGATACGGCCTTCTATCGCTCGGTGCAGGGCGATGCGGATGCGGTCGCGCAGACCGCCCGCGCATGGCTCGCCGCGCATGGCCGGACCCGCGCGCCGCTGTACATCCTCGGCGAAAGCTATGGCACGATCCGCGCCGCCGCGATGGTCGATGCCCTGCGCGAACAGGACCCGGTGCTGGCCTTGCGTGGCGTGCTGCTGCTCGGCCAGGCGCTCAACATGATCGAAACGTCACAGCGGCCCGACAATGTCGTGACCTATCCGGTGGCGCTACCGACGCTGGCCGCCATCGCCTGCTACCACCACGTCCGGCCTGCGCCCTGCACGCCGCAGGACAGCGCGCGCGAGGCGTCCGCTTATGCCGAAACCTATCTCGCCGCGCTGTTCCGCGGGCAGGCCCTCGACGCCGCCGGCCGCACGGCGGTGGCCGCGAGGCTGGAAGCCCTCACCGGCATCCCCCGCGCCTTCTATCTCGCGCATGACCTGCGCATTTCGAAGGAACGCTTCCGCGTCGAGCTGCTTCGCACGCAGGGGAAAGTGCTCGGCCGCTACGACGCGCGCTACACCGCCCCGCGCGCGCCCGACGCCGGCGACACCGTCGGCCCCGACGCCTTCTCCGCGGTATCGGATCTCTACGGCAAGGCGGTAACCGGCCAGCTGACGCGGATCGGCGTGACCGATGCCGCCGCCTATCGCGTGATCGTCCGCGGCGGCGACGACTGGCGCTACGGATCGGGCGATTCCCCGTTCAACGACTGGCCGTTCATGGCGCGGCTCGAACGGGCGATGGCGGCGACGCCCGGCCTGCGCCTGTTCGTCGGCACCGGCCTCTACGACCTCGCCACCACGGTCGGCGCGGCGGATTATCTGTTCGCGCAAAGCACGCTGGACTCCGGGCGTTATCACAGCGCGCGCTATCCCGCCGGCCATGTCGCCTATTCGGACGATGCCAGCTGGCGGCTGTTGATGCGCGACCTGCGCGCCTTCCTCACCACCGGAGCCGCGCATTGACCGACGCAAAGCTCGCGAGGGGAATCGATCTGTGGGGCGTCGTCGCGCTCGGCCTCGGCACGGCGGTCGGCGTGTCGATCTTCTCGGCGATCGCACCCGCCGCGCGGATCGCCGGGCCCGCGATGCTGCTGTCGGCTTTGCTCGCTGCCCTGCCGATGTATCTGATCGCGGTCAGCTATGCCTTTCTCGGCTCCGCCTGTCCGGCTTCGGGGGCGTCCTTCGTCTGGCCTGCGCGCTTCCTCCACCCGGCGTGGGGCTTCTATATCGGCTGGGCGCGGATCGTCGCCAACGTCGGCGCGATCGTCGTGCTGGCGCTGGTGCTCGTCAAATATGCGTCGATGCTGGTGCCGCTGCCGACCAGGCCGACGATGCTCGCCGTGCTGCTGCTCGCCCTGATCGCCAATCTGTTCGGCGTGCATATCGCCACGCGCGTGCAGAAGATCCTGCTGGTCGGCATGCTGCTGTTGTTCGCGGTCTTCATCACATGGGGCGGCACGACCGCCGTCGATACGGCACGGCTGCAACCGCTGTTCCCGCACGGCGTCCACGGCATGATCGCCGCGACCCCGCTGCTGATGGGCCTGTTCTTCGGGATCGAGGCCGCGACCGAGGCCGGAGCGGAAGTGAGCGACAGCCGCCGTACCATCCCGCTCGGCATCGCGCTGTCGATCGGTTCGGCGACCTTGCTGTATCTGGCGGTCGGCTTCGTCGCATTGGGTGTGCTCGGCGGCGATGCGCTGGGTGTTAGCGAGGCGCCGATCCTCGACGCGGCAAAGCGGTTCATGGGTCCGGCGGCCACGCCGCTGATCGTGCTCGCGGCGGTGCTGTCGATCGGCAAGTCGCTCAACGCGCTGTTCGCGATGTTCAGCCGCAGCCTCTACGCGATGGGGGTGGCCGGCATGCTGCCCCGCGCGCTCGGCCGGGTTCACCCGCGCTGGCAGACCCCGCATATCGCGCTGATCGCCGTCTTCACGCTCGGCTGCGTCGGCATGCTGTTGCCGATGGAGCTCACCTTTCTGTTTCTCGCGGTCAACATCCCGAACCTGCTGAAATACGGCAGCATCTGCCTCGCCGCCGCCCGCGTCGTCGAACGCCAACCGGACCTGTATGACGTAGCCGCGTTCAAATTCGGCCGCCGGACGATGCGCGGCCTCGGCTATGCCGGCGCCGCCTGCGCCACGATGCTGATCTTCGTCGGCATGGAGGCGGACTGGCGGCCGTATGTATTACTTCTTGGCTGGATGCTTTTTGGTGTGCTTTATTGCAAGATTTTTGGAATGAGGCATAAAACTTCCTAGTTAAATAATCTCATCTTTTTCCACAATAAATGGGTGATGCCGAATCCGCCGGGACCAGCGCGAAAATGGTCCACCGCCAGTTCTGTAAGGAACATCGTCCCATCCACCTGCGCCTCCACGGTCATCTGCTGCTGCGCATCCCTCGCGGCGTCCAGGTCGTCGCGGGCATGCTCGCTTTCTACCTGAAGCCGGCGCTGCACCAGCAGACTGACCCGATTCTGGAGGACGAATGATCGAACAGTGGGTTCACGACAAGGAAGCGAAGGATGTTGGCAGCTATCAGCAAAATCAGACGTTCACAGCGATGCGCAAGAACGGCTGGCATTGGTCGAGAGATGCCTTCGCCGCGATGAGGCATAGGCGTCGGCCGAGAAGAGGTCGCGGAACTTTGCGCGATGCGCTTGCGGGTAAGCCGCGGTGCAGTCGGGTGTGAAGAAATATTAAGCCGCGCGCCGCCGTACTATCTGACACCCGGCCGTCGGCTGCGAAGACGCACAGCCGCCCTGTCGCGGTCTTGCCGCGGCGGGCCGGAACGCCTCGGCGAATATTTCCGGCTTATCCGCGTCCGAGCAACGCCGTCGGCCCGACACCGGACCGACGACCTCGTCAAAAGGGGACGGTCACGATAACAGATCGGGCCGATCGTGACCGGCGGCCGTGGACAGCCGTTGCCGCAACACCCTGCCGTCATGGCCGAAGGTTTCGCGCAGGAAGCGACTGACCGCGCTGGGCTCCGAATAGCCCAGCAGGATCGCGAGCTGGCCAATCGGCTGGCTCTCGTCGCGCGACAGATAGGCGACCGCAATCTCCGCCCGGACAGCAGCAAGCAGTGTCGCGAAATCGGTCCCGTTGCCCTTCAACTTTCGCTGCAGCGTGCGCGGTCCCATCGCCAGCATCGCCGCGGTTTCGTTCAGCGTCGCATGGCCCGATCGTAGCAGCCAGGAAATCGTCCGCTTTACCTCGGCGCACAGATCGGTCGGCATTGCGGTCGCACGCTGTTCGAGAAAGCTCTCGATCAAGGCGCCCAGCACGCCATCATGGACGTTCCGCCTGATGCGCAGGTCGGATGCGCGAAAACGAATGGCATATTCCAGGCCGCTCGGGATGACGGGGCAGCGAAAACATTCGAACAGACGATGGCGCGATGCTTGCGGAGCGTGGCGGAACTCGACATCGAGGGGAACCCAGCCCGGAATGAACAATTCGCGCACGACCTTGATGCCGAGCGCCATGACCGTTTCCATGAATTGCTCAGCCCCGCGACGCAACGCCGGGTCGAGCGTGTACACGGCGCGCGCTTCCTCGCCGACGCGCTCCAGCCGAAACGTCAACGCGGCGTTTTCAATGGGGATGAAGCGCGCCGCAGCCCGAAACAGGTCTTCCAGTACCGCGTAATGTTCCCATGAATGCGCGACATAACCCAGGTCGCTGATCCGGACCCATTCGGCGAATTGAAGGCCCAGATCGAAGTGAAAGGTGTTTTGCGCGAGGCGGTCGAACATCTCGATCAGGGTCTGCGAACCGATCTGATCGCCCGGTCGCGCGCGACGCAGCATTGCCAGATCGGTCGCGTCCAGGATCCTTGCCGGATCGCGACCCAGCCGCTGTTCCACCATGCGGATCAATTCCCGGCCAACGGCCACATCCGCCAGTGGAGCGGGTCGGGCGAACGCCGCAAGCGCGGCAGCGCCCGTCGCGTCCGCCATGATCGGACGACTGCCACCCTGTGTCGCAAGCGATTGCGCGGTCGCCATTTTCCATCTCCTCGCCGCGGCCTGTTGATCGGAAGGTGTCCGTCACTGCCTAGCCGGCGTTTGCAATCTGCGTCGTCCCTGCCCGGGCTGCCATAGTCCAACTCACCTATGTCGCAATGCGTCAAGCATTTGTCGCGATCCGTCACCCGAAACGGTCATCGGATCGAACTGGCATCTGTCGTCAATCGGCAAGTCAATGTCGCGGCTTGGCGATCCATGGCGCCGCGGACGCCTCTACGTTGATGACAAGCCCCGAGGGGACGGCTGTTTACAGGAAAAAGCGATGAGCAGAAACGACACCGCCACAGGCGCCGCGCCGAATGCGATCGATATGGAAGCCTTGCGCCGCAAGTATCAGGCCGAACGCGACAAACGCGTCCGCAGCGATCACGAAGCGCAATATACCGAGGTAACCGGCGCGTTTGCCCATTATTATGAGGTCGATCCGTATATCGACCGCGGCATTTCGCGCGAACCGCTGACCGACGACATCGAGGTCGCGATCATCGGGGGCGGTTTCAGCGGTATATTGTCGGCGGCGCGGCTGAGCCAGCAAGGGGTCGACGATTTCCGGATCATCGAGGCCGCGGGCGACTTCGGCGGTACGTGGTACTGGAACCGCTACCCTGGTGCGCAATGCGACATCGACAGTTACTCCTACCTGCCGCTTCTCGAGGAAATCGGATACATTCCGAAGGAGAAGTACAGCTACGCCGATGAAATCTTCGAACACTCCCGCCGCGTCGGCGAGGCGTTCGGACTCTACGAGCGCACCTGTTTCCAGACCCGCGTCCGCAGCCTCGACTGGGACGAGGAGGCTGCGCGATGGATCATCCGGACCGACCGCGGCGACGCGATGCGGGCGCGCTTCGTCATCACTGCGGTCGGCAGTGCGAGCCGCGCCAAACTGCCCGGCATCCCCGGCATCACGGATTTCAAGGGCGACAGTTTCCATACCAGTCGATGGGATTACGGCGTCACGGGCGGAGACCAGCGAGGCGGAATGAGCAAACTGGCCGACAAGCGCGTCGCGGTCATCGGCACGGGCGCGACGGGAGTCCAGTGCATCCCGTACCTGGCCCGCGATTGCGGCCATCTCTATGTGTTCCAGCGCACGCCGTCGTCGGTCGATGTCCGCGGCAACAAGCCGACCGACCCGCAATGGGCGGCATCGTTGCAGCCTGGCTGGCAAAAGCATCGGCGCGAGAATTTCGCCACCGTCGTGCAAGGCCTGCCTTTCGAGGAGGATCTGGTCGACGACAGCTGGACCGACATTTTTCGCAATCTGGCGGCAATGGGATCGACACCTGCCGACGACAATGCTGCGAACGGCGATACGGCGAATGGCGACTCGCACGATCCTGCCGCGATGATCGAACTGGCCGATTTCCGGAAAATGGAGCAGTTGCGGGCGCGGGTCGACGCGACCGTGTCGCGACCGCATATCGCGGCGGCGCTCAAGCCATGGTATCGGCTCTTCTGCAAGCGGCCGACGTTCAACGACGAATTCCTGCCGACCTTCAACCGTCGCAATGTGACGCTGGTCGACACCAGTTTCTGCAAAGGCGTCGAGCGGATCACCGAAACCGGCGTGGTCGCCAACGGGGTGGAGTATCCGGTCGATCTGATCGTCTTCGCCACCGGGTTCGAAATTACGATCACCGATTTCCGCAAGGGGATCGGGTTCGACATCAACGGCCGCGGCGGCACCTCGCTATACGATCATTGGGCCGGCGGGCTGAGCACGCTGCATGGCCATTCGACCCATGGCTTTCCCAACTGGTTCTACATCGGCATTTCGCAGAACGCGCTCAGCCCCAACATGACGCATATGTATGACGAGCAGGCGACGCACATCGCGTACATCGTGGCGGAGGCGAGGCGCCACGGGGCGGAGGTCGTGGAAGCGGATCCGGCCGCGGAGGCGAAATGGGTCGCACTTATCCGCAAGCTCGCGGTGGCGAACCACGACTTCCTGGAATCCTGCACGCCGGGATATTACAATAACGAAGGCGCGCCGCGCGGCGGCATCTTCGCCGAAACCTACGCCCCGGGCATCAACGCTTTCAACGCCAAGCTTGCCGAATGGCGCAGCGACGGCAGGCTTGCCGGGTTGCGGCTCAGCCGGAACGGCCAGCCGATCGACGGACGGGAACTCACGGGACGGGCAGCATGACCGTCGAGTCGCTTGAGGACATCGTGCGCCGTCTCGCGGACCGCGATGCCATCCGCCACGTCATCGCGTCCTATGCGGTGCACGTCGATAGCCGGAATTTCGCGGCCTGGCAGGATCTCTTCGCCGAGGACGGCGGTTACGGGCCGGCGGACAACCGCATTGCAAAGCCGTTGCTGGCAGTCGCGGGGGCGGCGTTCCTCGCGCCCTACCCCTCGTCCCACCACTTCCTGGGCGAATCGTTGATCGACGTAACCGGGGATACGGCGATCGCGCGCGTCGGTGGCATCTCGCACCATGTGTCCGCTGCCGCGCATCCCTCGCGCAGCAGCATCGTCGGCGGGTGGCTGATGCTGGAATTGCGGCGTGCATCGACTGGCTGGCTGATCGTCAGTGCGGAATCGGATACGGTCTGGACCGAAGGCGACGATTATTTCGCAACCGCTGCCGGCGTCTTCGAAGCCTTCAAGCGCGATCACTCCCTGGACTGACGGTCGCGCCGGGAGGAATCCCGTCACCGACCGACGTCAGCGGCCCGCTTCGAAAGGCAAGCCTGCAGTCAGACGCTGATTGGTCAACGATTGACGGGAACGGTCAAATCAATCGGTCGGCAACCCGCTACATTATCTCTCACAATAATAACCGACTTGGGGAGAGGGATGATGGCGAGAACTGACAGGCGGGGTAATGCGCTGTCGCGGATCGGGGCGCTTCCGATGCTGGCGATTGTCGTTACAGGCGCATATGCGCAAGTGGCGCGCGCGCAGACGGCGCCGCCGACGCGCGAGCCGACGCCATCGTCGCAACCGGAGCCGGATACCGCGGATATCATCGTCACCGCACAGAAGCGATCGGAGTCGATCAACCGCGTACCTCTGTCGATCACCGCCGTTTCGGGCGATGACCTTGCCGCCTTGGGTGTCAAGAACCCGGCCGATCTGACCCGCATCGTCTCCGGCTTTCAGGCGGTCGACAGCCAGATCGGATCGCCGATCTATTTCCTGCGCGGGGTCGGCTACGACGACATTTCCGTCGCCGCGCGCCCCAGCGTCACGCTCTATTCGGACGAGGCACCGATCCCCTATTCGGTGATGGCGATGGGTACGACGCTCGATCTCGAGCGGGTCGAGGTGCTCAAGGGTCCGCAGGGCCTGTTGTTCGGCAGCAACGCGACCGGCGGCGCGATCAATTTCGTCGCAGCCAAACCAACCGACACGACGGAATACGGGTTCGACGCCTCACTGGGCCGGTTCCTCCAGTACAATCTGGGGGGCTTTGTCAGCGGGCCGCTCGCGCCTGGCCTGAACGCACGGCTCGCGGTGTCGCACGACGGCGGTGACGGCTGGCAATATGACTATCTGTCGGGACGGCGAAACGGCGCGCTGGATCGCACGAGCGCACGGCTGACCTTCGATGCGCAGCCGACGGATCGGTTTACCCTGCGCCTGACGCTTAGCGGGACGCGGGACCGCTCGGAACCGCAGACGCCGCAATATGTCGGGCGACTGGCGACGATTCCCGGTCGCCCGGCCGTGCTCGCCTATCCGATCGCACCACGAAACAATCGCGCCACCGGCTTCGACGCTGCCGGCGTCGTGGGCAGGTCACGCCAGCGCGACAATTCGCAATGGCAGGCGACGTTGCGCGCTGACTATACGCTGACCGACGACGTGACACTGACCGCGCTGACCAGTTATGCGCGGAACAAGCAGGACTACGGGCTGGACGCCGACGGCATGCAGCTCTCGGTGCTGGACTTCACTGTCGATGGCCGCATCAAGTCGTTCACGCAGGAAGCGCGCCTCGACGGCTCCCTCGGCAGCAACGTCAAATGGATCGTCGGCGGCAACATCGAGCGCGATACGACGCGCGAGGTGGTTGCCGCCAACATCCCCGACGGCACGATCGCGCTGACCTTTACGGGTCCGCCGTTCAACCTTGGGCCGATCGACTACGTCCCGGTGCGAATGAACACCAGGTTCCGTTCCGAGGCCGCGTTCGCCAATATCGACTACACCACCGGCCCGTTCGCCCTCCATGCCGGCGCACGGTATACGCATACCCGAACAAAGGATGAGTCCTGCACGGTGCAGGGCGGCAATCTGAACTCGCCGAAGGGCATCTTCGCGGCGTTCGGCGTGCCTGCCTCGTTCGTCAATCCCGGCGACTGTCTGTCGCTGGATCTGCGGAGCAGCGGCTTCGTGCCGGCCCTGTTCCGCGGCTCGCTGGGCGAAAACAACGTGTCATGGCGCGTCGGCGCCGATTACAAACCCGATGCGCGGACGATGCTGTATGCCAGTGCAAGCCGCGGCTACAAGGCAGGTGCCTATTCGAGTATCGCCGCGACGTTCATCAATCAATACGTTCCGGCGGTACAGGAACGACTGACGGCTTACGAGGTCGGCATCAAGTCGGACATCGTGCCCGGGCTTTTGCACACCAATGCGGCCCTGTTCTACTATGATTACACCGACAAGCAGGTGCAGGGTACGACGATCGATCCGGTCTTCGGGGCATTGCAGGCGCTGGTGAACATCCCGAAGTCCCGCGTGCAGGGTGCAGAGCTCGAGGCGACGTTGCGCCCGGCGCGAGGCCTGACACTTGGCGCGATGGCAACCTATGTCGACAGCAAGGTGACGGGCAGCTTCCCCAACCCGACCCGCTTCGGCGTACAGACCGAACTTCGCGGTACGGGCTTCCCGCGGACCCCGCGGTGGCAAATCGGCGCCAACGCCGAGTATCGCACGGGCGTCGCGCCCGGGATCGATGGCTTCATCGGCGGCAATCTTACCTATCGCTCGACGTCCTACGGTGATTTCGTCAAGGACGATCGCCTCAGGATCGACGCCTACACGGTGATCGACGCGCAGCTCGGGATCGAAGCGCAGGACAAGAGCTGGACAGCACAGCTGTTCGCCCGGAATCTGTTCGATACCTATTACTGGACCAACCAGATATTCGCCCAGGAAACGCTGGTTCGCTATACCGGAACGCCCGCCACCTACGGCGTCCGTCTGTCGTTCCGGTTCAAATAGCCGGCGATCGCGATGACCGGTTTGCCGAGGCACGCCCGCGCGGCGTTGCCCGGCGGATCGGTCCGCGACGCGGTCCGCGCAGCGGTCGTGACGGACTGGATCGTCGAGGCGGACGACTGTCTGTCGAACTTCCGCAGACGCCGCCGTCCCCACACCGGCGATCACGCTATCGGCACAGGGAACGGCGCGAGGGGGCATCGCATACCCCCCTCCCCCGGCACCGGCACCGTCCGCCGCGCCCTGGCGTGGCTCAATAACGCGTCTGCTCGGGCGTCATGTCGTTCGGTGCATGGACAGCAATCGGCCGCACGCTGCCGCCGGTTGGTGAAGCCATACCTGCGGGCAAGCGCGCGTCCGTCATGTTTGCCGACGGCAACAGGGATGCTGGCCCGCTCCGGCCTGTACGGGGAACGAAACCGATCAGGCGGCGACCGGCGCGAACAGGACGTCGTTGTAGTGTGCGGTGTCGATATATTCCTTGATCCGTGCGATCTTCCCGTCCTTCATCGTGAACAGGAAACTGTAATCGGTTTCGAACACGCGACCGCTCTTCAACGGGCAGTGCCCCTTCGCCGTGACGTTGACGAGATCGCCCTCGGCCAGAACATCGTAGATTTCCATGGTAAACGGGCCAAGCGCCTTCTCCTTGGTCTTCTCCACCAAGGCGATGAAACTGGCCTTGTCATGACTGCCCGACGACGCGGTCGATGGCAGGACCCAGAACTCCAGATCCTCGTGCAGCATCGCGAGCGCCGTCTGGAAGTCACCGCCGATATGCTCGCGCAGCCATGCCAGCACGAAAGCCTTGTTCGCCTCCAGCCGCTCTTGATTGGTGCCCATTGTGTGTCTCCTTCAGGTCAGGACGGTCATGAAGCGCGGATTGACCTCACGCTGGTGATAGAAGACGGCCTTGCCGATCTCATCGGCGGTCCAGACGACCGGCGGGTGATCGGGATACGTGTAATTCCCGCCCGCGAACACCTCGTTGCGATTGCCCGAGGGATCGAAGAAGTAGATCGTTTCTCCGTGCGTCAGCCCGTGTCGGGTGGGTCCGATGTCAAGCGGGATGTCGTGGATGGAAATCAGGTCGGCCGCGCGGAGAACCGCTTCCCAACTCGGCAGGTGAAACGATGCATGGTGGAACCGTCCATCCTCGTCGTGACGGATGAACGCGACGTCGTGCGCCTTCATCGAGCAACTGAGGAAGGAGGCGATGGTCACATCGCCGTCCACCGCCTGTTCGGACCGCCAGAAGCCGAGCACCTCGGTGAACAGCCGGATCGTGGCGTCGATGTCGCGGCCGTAGAACAGGCAATGGTCCAGCCGCTGTGCCGCCATGCCACGCAGTCCCTCCGGCCAGGCATCGGGGTTGCGCGCGGTGACGCCCCATTTGCCGGGCTGTTCGCGCGTCGCATATAGCTCGAAGACATGGCCAGTGGGGGCGACGAAGCGCACCCGCTCGCCGGTGCCGGGCAGGTCGCCCGCCGGAATCCGCTCCACCGGGCAGCCCCATTTCGCCAGGTCGTCCGCCAACCGGTCGAGCGTGGCGGCATCGAGCACCTTGAACCCCATGAAGTCCGCACCGGCGCTGTCGGCCTCGCGCAGAATCACCGAATAGGCGTCCACCTCGGTCCAGCCCTTCAGATAAACGCGTCCCGCATCGTCGCGTCCGGTTTCGATCAGGCCCAACCGGTCGCGATAATGGATCAGCGCGGCATCGAGATCGAGCACGCGCAGCTGCACATGGCCGGGCCGCAGGACACCTTTCAACATAACGCCTCCTTCGCATTGGATGATGCCGCGCCCGCGCCGACGAGATCGAGCGCCACGTCGACGATCATGTCCTCCTGCCCGCCGACCATCTTGCGCCGGCCCAGTTCGACCAGGATCGTGCGCGTATCCAGCCCGTGATCGGCCGCTGCCTTCTCGGCATGGCGCAGGAAGCTGGAATAGACGCCGGCGTATCCCAGCGCGAGCGTCTCGCGGTCCACCCGCACGGGACGATCCTGCAGCGGCCGCACCAGATCCTCGGCTGCATCCATCAGCGCCATCACGTCACAGCCATGATTCCAGCCCTTGCGGTCGGCCGCGGCGACGAACACCTCCAGCGGCGCATTGCCGGCCCCCGCGCCCATGCCCGCCAGGCTGGCATCGATCCGCACCGCCCCCTCCTGTGCCGCGACGATCGAATTGGCGACGCCGAGCGACAGGTTGTGGTGCGCATGCATGCCGCGCTGCGTTTCGGGCTTCAGCACGCGGTCATACGCCTCGAACCGTGCGCGAACCCCGTCCATGTCCAGCGCACCGCCGGAGTCGGTCACGTAGATGCACTGCGCGCCATAGCTTTCCATCAGCAGCGCCTGCTGCGCCAGCGCATCCGGCTCGATCATGTGGCTCATCATCAGGAAGCCCGACACGTCCATCCCCAGATCACGGGCAATGCGGATATGCTGGCGAGAGACATCCGCCTCGGTGCAATGCGTCGCCACGCGAACCGAACGGACGCCCAGATCATAGGCTCGGCGCAGCTCCTCCACCGTGCCGACGCCCGGCAGGATCAGGGTGGTCAGCACGGCGCGCTCCAGCACCTCGGCCACCGCCTCGAGCCATTCCCAGTCGGTATGAGCGCCAAAGCCGTAGTTGAAGCTGGCTCCCGACAGGCCATCACCATGCGCCACCTCGATCGCATCGACGCCGGCGGCATCCAGCGCGCGGGCGATGCGGGCGACCTGATCGACGCCGTAATTGTGCCGGATGGCGTGCATCCCGTCGCGCAGCGTGACATCCTGGATGTAGAGTTTCTGCGTGTTGACGTCGAATCTCATGCCGCAACCCTCCGTTGCGCGACGATCCGGCTGGCCAGCAGTTCGCCGGTCGCCTTGGCCGCCGCCGTCATGATGTCGAGATTGCCGGAATAGCTGGGCAGGTAGTCGCCCGCGCCCTCGACCTCGAGATAGATCGAGGTCTTCACGCCGGTGAAACTGCCCTGACCGGGGATCTTGAGGCGGTTATTGTCGCCGAACCGCTCGAACTGCACCGCCTGCTTCAGCCGGTACCCCGGGACATAGGCCTGCACCCGCGCCACCATCGCTTCGACGGACGCGCGGATCGTCTCCTCGTCCGCGCCCTCGGACAGGGTGAACACCGTGTCGCGCATCATCATCGGCGGCTCGGCCGGGTTGAGGATGATGATCGCCTTGCCCTTCGTCGCGCCGCCGACCTTCTCGATCGCACCCGCCGTGGTGCGGGTGAACTCGTCGATATTGGCACGCGTCCCGGGGCCGGCCGAGCGGGACGAAACGGAGGCGACGATCTCGGCGTAATGCACCGTCGCCACCTGCGATACGGCGGCGACCATCGGGATCGTCGCCTGCCCCCCGCAGGTCACCATGTTGACGTTGCCCTGTTCGAGGTTGGCGTCGCCATTGACGGTCGGGATCGTATAGGGACCGATCGCAGCGGGGGTCAGGTCGACCACCTGTTTGCCGTCCGCACGTAGCACTGCGTCGTGTGCATGATGGGCATAGGCCGAGGTGGCGTCGAACACGATGCCGATATCCGGATAGACCGCCATCGCCTTCAGCCCGTCGATCCCCTCATGCGTGGTGGCGATGCCACGCTCGCGCGCCAGCTGCAGTCCTTCGGACGCCGCATCTATGCCGACGACGGCGATAAGCTCCATGTTCTGTGGATATTTGACCATCTTCATCATCAGGTCGGTACCGATATTGCCCGACCCGATGATTGCCGCCTTGATCCGTCGCTGCGTCATCGACCCCGCCCCTTCTGCTTTGCGGTCTGTCCGGCGATGCCGAAATTATGCGCGGGCAGGTCGGTAATCATGACGCGGACCGATTCCGGCGTCGCATCGACGGTCTGCTGGGACGCGATCGTCACCGCGGCGATGAAGGCGGCCTTCTGCGCTTCCGTGCGTCCTTCCAACATGAATACGTGCATGATCGGCATCGGCCGGTTCCTTCAGATGAAGTAGATGGTGATCGGGTCGAGCTGCTGGCACCGGATCGTGACGACATCGCCCGCGGCGACCGCGACCGCCTCGGTCGCGCCGCCGGTGAGGACCAGGGCACCGGCCGCGATCTCCTCACCCTGCACGGCCGCCAGATCGGCGAGCATGGCCAGGCTTGCGGCGGGATGTCCCAGCACCGCCGCCCCTGACGCGGTCGCCACGACCGCGCCGTTCTTTTCCATGACGATGCCCAGATCGGCGAGGTCCATGCCGGGCCGCATCGCCACGCCGGACCCGGTGGCGTAGCGCGCCGCGGAGGTATTGTCGGCGATCACGCTTTTCAGGTCGAACCGGAAATCGCGGTATCGGCTGTCGATGATTTCGGCGGCGACATGGACGGTCTCGATCGCGGCCAGCGCGGCGGCGATATGACAGCCCGGACCCTTCAGCGGCGCGCGCAGGCGGAACGCGATCTCCGCCTCGATCCGCGGATGGATCAGATCGGCCACGACGACGGTGCAATCCGCGCCGAGCGAGCCACGATCGGTCAGATAGCCCATCACCGGCTCGCTGACCCCCATCTGCTGCATCTTCGCAAAGGACGTGAGGCCCGCCTTCACGCCGACCATCCGGGCGCCGCGTGCCTGCTCTCGCGTGCGCAGCCGGCGCTGGATCGCATAGGCATCGGCCCAGCTCATGTCCGGCACGTCGTCGGTGATCTTGTCGATCGCGCGGCCGGTGAGCGCCGCGGTGTCGAGCCGTTCGGCCAGCGCGTCGATTACGGATGTCGCCAGCGTCATTGTGCGTCTCCGCCGTCGAAACAGATGGTGGCGGCGCCGATACCGCCCAGGGATACGCGAAAGGCATCGCCGGCCTGAACCGGGACCAGCCCCGACAACGCGCCCGACAGGATGATCTCGCCCGCGCGCAACGTGATGCCCAGCCGGCCCATCGTATTCGCCAGCCAGGCAACGGCGGCCAGCGGATCGTCCAGCGCCGCCGCACCCGCGCCGGTGCCGACGATGCGGCCGTTGCGTTCCAGCGTCATGCCGACCAGCCGCAGGTCGAGCTTGCGCGGATCGGCGATCGCGCCGCCGACCACGAACAGCCCGGACGAGGCATTGTCGGCGACGGTATCCTGGATCGCGATCCGCCAGTCCCGGATGCGGGAATCGACGATCTCCAGACACGGCGCGACATAGTCGGTCGCGGCCAGCACATCGGCGGGGGTCACGCCCGGGCCGGCCAGATCGCGCCGCAACAGGAACGCCAGTTCGCCCTCGATGCGCGGCGCGATTAGCCCCGCGATCGCCACCGCGGAGCGATCGGCGCGCACCATCGACGACAGCAGATGCCCGAAATCGGGCTGGCGGACGTTCAGCATGTCCTGAACCGGTTTCGAGGTGACACCGATCTTGCGGCCGATGACGGTCGCCTTCTCGTCCGCCAGTCGGCGCGCGATCAGGTCGAGCTGGATCGCATAGGCATCGTCGATCGTCATGTCGGGATGCGTGTCGGTGATCGGCGCGATCGACATACGGCGGGTGGTCGCGACGTGAAGCCGCTCGCCCCACGTGCGCACCTCCGCGGTGGCCAGCGTCACGGCCGGCGGGGTGTCGACGCCGCTCACAGCGCGATGCACACGTTGCGCAGCTCGGAATAGAATTCCAGGCTGTGAACGCCGCCCTCGCGACCAATCCCCGATTGCTTGGCGCCGCCGAACGCGGTGCGCAGGTCGCGCAGGAACCAGCTGTTGATCCAGCAGATCCCGACCTCGACCGCCGCCGCCATGCGGTGCGCGCGCGCCAGATCCCTGGTCCAGATCGACGCGCACAGGCCATAAGGCGTATCGTTGGCGCGCCCGACCACCTCGTCCTCCGCATCGAACGGCGCGATGTGGCAGCAGGGTCCGAAAATCTCCTCGCGGCAGATCGCCGACGTGTCGGGCAATCCGGTCCAGATCGTCGGTTCGATCCACGCGCCCTTCGCCAGCGCCGCATCCACCTCGGGAATGCCGCCGCCGGTCACCAGCGTGGCGCCGTCCGCCAGCGCCCTGGCATAATAGCCGAGCACCTTGTCACGGTGTCCGATCGAGATCAGCGGCCCCAGCATCGTCGCCGGATCGTCCGACCGCCCGATCACCAGCGCTTCGGCCGCCGCCTTCATACCCGCGACGAACCGGTCGAAGACGGGACGCTCGACATAGATGCGCTCGGTACCCAGGCACACCTGCCCGCAATTCTCGAACGCCGCGCGCGCCAGCGTCGCGACCGCGCGGTCGAGGTCGGCGTCGGCGAACACGATCGCGGGGTTCTTGCCGCCCAGTTCGAACGACACCGGGCGCACACCTTTCGCGGCGGCGGCCATGATCGCCTCGCCGGTGGCGGTTTCGCCGGTAAAGGTCACGCCATCGACGCCGGGATGCTGCGTCAGCCACTCTCCGGTCGATCCCGCGCCGAACCCCTGCACGACGTTGAATACGCCCGCGGGTATGCCCGCCGCGGCGATCACGTCCGCCAGCAGGGCGGTGGCTGTCGGGGTTTCCTCCGACGGCTTGACCACCACGGTGTTGCCGCATGCCAGCGCCGGGCCGACCTTCCACGTCGTCAGCAGCAACGGCAGGTTCCACGGACACACCACCGCGATCACGCCGCGCGGGGTGCGTAGGGTGTAGTTCATCGCCGGCGATCCGTCGGGCGCGGTCATCGCGAAGCTCTCGGTCGGCACGTTGCGCACCAGATCGGCGAAGATACGGAAATTGGCGGCGCCACGCGGCACGTCGACCCGCCGGGCGAAGGCCGCCGGCATGCCGTTGTCCGCGACCTCGGCGGCAACGAAATCGTCGATCCGCGCCATGATGCCGTCCGCCACCGCATGCAGCAGCCGCACCCGCTCGTCCTGCGGCAATGCCGCCCAGGCCGGCAGCGCATGCCGGGCCGCACGCACCGCGGCATCCACGTCCTCGCGCGTGGCCTCGTGAACATGCCCCAGCACGCGGCCGTCCTGCGGACTGATGTTGGGAAAGCGTCTGGCTCCACCCGCCATCGCGCCGTCGATGAAACTCTTGATGTCCGGAGCGTCGATCACCGTTCGCCCTCGCGCTCGATCGCGATCGCGATCGTCAGGTCGGAGCGTGGAAAGGTGCGACACGCCAGCGTGATGCCGCGGGCCTCCATGTCCGGCGTCAGGTGTCGTTTGCTCATAATGCCTTTCTCCACGATTCCGTCGATCACGCGCACCGCGCAGACGCCGCAGCCGCCGCCCCGGCATCCGATCGGCACATGTGCCGCCGGGCCCAGTACCGCGAGCAACGACTGATCGGCGGGACAGCGAAGAACGCCGCCGATCGCGACGGGCCGAATGCGAACCGACCAGACGGCACGGCCCGCGTCCGGCTCGATCGATGCGGTTCGTGCAGTCATCTCCATGGGATCGAGATGGTACGAAGCGAGCCGGCGCGGCAATCGACATCTCGCCATTGTCGTCATCGGTTAAGAAATTGACGCCATGCGTCGACAATATCGATTTGGTCAAATGTATCTAACCAACAATATCGTGTCGGCCCTATTCCAGATCGACACAGTATTCGTGGGAGGTGGTGCCATGAAGTTCGGCGTATTCGATCATGTGGATTATAGCGGGAAACGCATAGGCGACCATCTGGAGGCGCGCCTTCGCATGGCGGAAGCCTATGATCGCTGCGGAATTCACGGCTATCACGTCGCCGAACATCACGGAACGCCTCTGGGCTACGCGCCCTCCCCCGGCATTCTCCTGTCCGCGGTGGCCCAGCGCACCACGCGACTGAAGCTCGGCCCGCTCGTTTACCTGCTGCCCCTCTATGACCCGCTGCGGCTGACCGAAGAAATCGTCATGCTCGATCAGATGAGCGATGGCCGGTTCATGCTCGGCGTGGGCCGCGGCGTCTCGCCGATCGAACTCGATTTCTTCGGCGTCGACATCAAGGAGGCGCAGGCGAAGTACGATGAGGCGCTGACCTGCATCATGCAGGGACTGCACGAGGATCGGCTGACCTTTTCCGGCACCTATTTCAGCTATGACAATGTGCCGATGACGGGCAAGACGATACAGCAACCGCATCCGGAACTGTGGTACGGCGTGTTCAACCCGGACTCGACCATCTGGGCCGCCGCCAACGATGCGAACGTCGTCACGCTGGCACTGGGCGACGGGGTTCGCGCCATCACCGATCGCTACCGCGCCGAATGGGCGAAACTCGGCAAGCCAGCCGATCAGATCCCGTTGATGGGGGTCAGCCGGCACATCGTCGTCGCCGACACCGATCAGGAGGCGCGCGCGCTGGCGCGCACCGCCTATCGCCACTGGCACGACAGCTTTGCGAAATTGTGGAACGACGCCGGGCTGGACGTGCCGCTGGTCGGCACGATCTATCCGCGCGAATGGGACGATCTGGCAGCGATCGGCAATGGCTGCGCCGGATCGCCTGAAACCGTTCGCCGCTACGTCCAGGAAGAAGCGGAAAAGGGTGGCTTCAACTATCTCGTCTCGTGGTTCGCCTTCGGCAATCTCGGCGTGGCGGAGGTGACGAAATCGGTCGAACTGTTCAGCCGTCACGTCATGACCGCGTTCGACGACCGCGCCGCCGCCGCCGCATTGGCCTCCGCGCTGTAGGGGCCGGATCATGGACTATTCCACCGGGCTCGACGCGCCGTTGCCGCTGCTCCGCACCGTCATGGCCGACGGACGGCGCTGCGGCTATCGGCAAACGGGCAGCGGCCATGGTGCCCCTGTCCTGTTCCTCCACGGGCTGGGTTCCTGTTCGGCTGGCTGGCGTGCGGTGCTGGCCGGGTTGCCGCCGGGCCGTCGTCTGATTGCCTGGGACGCTCCGGGCTTTGCCGGTAGCGATCCGCTGTCGGGGGGACGCTCCAGCGGCCATGTGGCGGCGGTGCTGGCACTCATCGACGCGATTGGCGTCGACCAGGTCCATCTGGTCGGCAGTTCCTGGGGGGCGTCGCTGGCGATTGCAGTCGCAGCGGCGACGGGGGATCGGGTGCGGTCGCTGACATTGCTGGCGCCCAACACCTGCTTCGGCGCGCTGCCGGAGAGCGATCGTGCGGCGGTGCGGGCGCAGTTGCTGGATCCGGGCTTCGTGACCGCGGCGGACAAGGACAGCTTCCTGTCGCTGCTGATCGCGGACGGTTCCCACCCGGTCGTGGCCGAACGCGCCTTCGCACTGCGCGATGCGCTATCGCTGGAAGGATTCACCCAGGCCGTGGAGATGATGCTGGCGACCGACACCCTGACCGATGCCCGCGCGCTGCGCATCCCCACCACGATCATGGTCGGGTCGAACGATCGCATCGCGCCGCGCAATGACCACGCACTGCCGATCGCTCAGGCGCTGTCGGGCGCGGAGCTGATCGACGTGGCAGGCTGTGGTCATCTCGCCAAGCTCGAGCGGCCCGAGGACGTCATCGATGCCGTCACCCACAGGGTCGCTCTGGCTGACGGTACGTGGTGACCGTTGCCGATTCCCCTCTGATCGGCACGGCGCGGCGCCAATCGCTGGGAGCGGTGCTGCGCCGGACCGGCATGCGCAACGCTGCACGGCCGGCAATCGTCTGCGGCGGCACGCACTGGACCTATGCCGACCTGGACGCCCTGGTCGATCGGCTGGCGCATGGCCTCGCGCGCCATGGCATCGCGCCGGGCCAGCGCGTGGCGATGATGTCGCGCAACAGTCACGCGTTCGTTGCCGTGCGCTTCGCTCTTGCCCGGATGGGTGTCGTGCTGGTGCCGATAAACTTCATGCTCCAGCCCGACGAGGTGCGCTATATCCTGGACGATTCCGGCGCCTGCGCTCTGTTTCTCGATGCGGAAGCGGCCGACGTCGGACGGCAGGCCGCAGCCGATATCGTGGCGCCCCTGTTCGGACTTCCGGGCGAAACCAGCACCCCTCCGGACGGTATCCTGAGCTGGGAGGCGCTGATCGTGGAGGGCGACACACCCTTTGTCGATGCCGGCGATGCCGACGCCCTGTTGCAGATCATCTACACCAGCGGGACCGAATCCCGGCCCAAGGGCGCGATGCTGACCCATGCCGCCGTGCTGTGGGAATATCAGAGCTGCATCATCGATTGCGAATGGACGCCCGACACGGTGGCACTCCACGCGATGCCGTTGTTCCATTGCGCCCAGCTCGACTGCATGCTCGGCCCCGCCCTGCAAGTCGGTGCGCTCAACGTCATCACGGCGACGGCCACGCCCGAGCGCATCTTGCCGCTGCTGGCGGCGCACGGCGTCACGTCGTTCTTCGCACCGCCGACGGTCTGGATCGCGCTGTTGCGATCGCCGCTCATCGCCGATGCCGGAGCGCTCAGGCTGGCAAAGGGCTATTACGGGGCATCGATCATGCCGGTCGAGGTGCTGGGCGAATTGCAGACCGTGTTTCCGGCGCTGCGGCTGTGGAACCTGTACGGCCAGACCGAGATCGCCCCGGTCGCCACGATCCTGTTCCCCGACGAACAGGTGGCAAAGGCCGGGTCCGCCGGGCGCCCGACCGTCCATGTGGAAACCCGGATCGTGGACGATGCCATGGCGGATGTCGCGGTCGGCGCGGTCGGCGAAGTGGTTCACCGCTCGCCGCAATTGATGACCGGATATTGGCGAAACCCGGAAGCGACCGCGGCCGCATTCGCGGGCGGCTGGTTCCACAGCGGCGACCTGGCGACGGTCGACGCCGACGGTTACATCACGATCGTCGACCGCAAGAAGGACATGATAAAGACCGGCGGCGAGAACGTGTCCTCGCGCGAGGTGGAGGAAGCCCTCTACGGCCATCCCGCAGTGTCGGAGGTCGCGGTCGTCGGGTTGCCGCATCCGCAATGGATCGAAGCGGTGACCGCCTTCGTGGTGCGCAAGGAAGGGTGGCCAGCCGACACGGACGACATCATGGCGCATTGCCAGCGCCAACTGTCGCGCTTCAAAATCCCCAAGCAAATCATTCTGGTCGAACGACTGCCGCGCAATGCGGCCGGCAAGATCCTGAAACGCGACCTTCGTGACGCGATGAAAGCCCATTATCTTTAACGTCCGGCGGCCTTCACGCGTCGGCATCCATTCCCCCGGCGGCCGATCCCCCGGCAGCCGATATGCTCCGAACCATGGGAGAGACACGGTGAGTGACCACACCTGCCGCGTGATCGAAACCGTCGGCCTGTCGGCATACGGTCACGACAACGCGATCCGTGCGGCCGTCGCGCAGGCGCTTGCCCGCGCCGATGTGACGGGCGTAAACTGACGATGGACACCGCAACCGTCACGGCTGATCCGCCCGTCATCGATCCACTCCGGTATCGGCAGGTCCTCGGCCAGTATCCGACCGGAGTCTGCGTGGTCACTGCTCGGTCGGCGGAGGACGAGCCGATCGCGATGGTCGTCGGTTCGTTCGGCGCGGTTTCGCTCGATCCGCCGCTGGTCGCCTTTTTTCCGGACCGCACGTCGCGGAGCTGGGCGCGTCTGCGGGATCGCGAACATTTCTGCGTGAACATTCTGAGCGCGGACCAGGAAAGCGTCTGCCGCAAGCTTTCCTCGAGGGACGCCGACAGGTTCGCAGGCATCGCCCACCGCCTGTCGCCCCGCGGGAACCCGATCCTCGACGGCGCGGTCGCGTGGATCGAATGCGAACTATATGGCATCGCCGATGCGGGCGATCACGAGATGGCGACCGGCCGCGTGCTGGCAATGGACGTCGCCGGTGACGGACTGCCGCTGCTGTTCTTTCGCGGCGGCTACGGCCGGTTCACCCCCGCCGCAAGGGTGACGGATCCGCAGCGGGACATCCCCTCGACGCCGCTGTGCAGCGTCGATCGCCCGGACCCGGGCCTCAACCCCGACCAGGACGTGTGATGACCGAGCCCGCCTATATCGTCGACATACTCCGCACGCCCGGCGGCCGCCGCAACGGCGCGCTTGCCGCGCTGCATCCCGCCGACCTGGGGGCCGTCAGCGTGGATGCGCTCCTGCGGCGGACCGGGGTGGACCCGGCCGCCGTCGACGATCTCATCTTCGGCTGCGTCAGCCAGGTCGGCGAACAGTCGAACCATCTCGCCCGGCATGTCGTGCTCGCCTCCCTGCTTCCGCAATCGGTCCCGGCCGTCACGATCGACCGCCAGTGCGGCAGTGCGCAGCAGGCGCTGCATTTCGCCGCACAGGCCGTGATGTCCGGGACCCAGGACATGGTCATCGCCGGCGGGGTCGAGCATATGACCCGCGTGCCGATGGGTTCGCCCGTCCGGCTTGCTGCCGACGCGGGGCTGGGGAGCGGACCGCTCAGCGAGCGCATCAAGGCGCGCTATGCCGTGGCGGAGTTCAGCCAGTTTACCGGCGCCCAGATGATCGCGGACAAATATGGCTTCGATCGGGAGGCGATGGACCGGTTCGCGCTCGACAGCCACCGCAAGGCGGCCACGGCGATCGCGCAGGCCGCCTTCGATGCCGAGATCGCCCCGGTCGAGGTGAGGCTCGCCGACGGCACCACCCTCATGCACCGGCGGGATGAAGGCGTCCGCCTCGATGCGTCGCTGGACGCCATCGCCGCGGTGAAACCGATCGTCGCGGGCGGCGCCATCACCGCGGCCAACGCCAGCCAGGTCACCGACGGATCGTCCGCCGCGCTGGTCGTCAACGCGCGCGCGTTAAAAGTGAATGGCCTCACCCCCATCGCCCGCATCCATGCACTGGCAGTGACGGCGGGCGATCCGGTCGTGATGCTGGAGGAACCGATTCCGGCGACCCGCAAGGTGCTGGCGCGCGCCGGGCTGGCCTTGGGCGACATCGACTTGTTCGAGGTCAACGAGGCCTTTGCCTCAATCCCGATGGCGTGGCTCGCGGCGACCGGCGCGGATCCGGCGCGCCTGAATGTGAACGGCGGCGCGATCGCGCTGGGGCATCCGCTGGGCGCGACCGGAACCAAGCTGATGGCGACGCTGGTGCACGCATTGCGCGCGCGTGGCCTCCGCTGGGGATTGCAGACCATGTGCGAAGGCGGCGGCATCGCCAACGCCACGATCGTTGAGGCATTGTGAGGGGCATGCACGCATGAAGCTGCATAACGTCACCGCCGTCGTCACGGGTGGCGCATCGGGTCTCGGCCTCGCGACCGCCGGCATGCTGGCCAGGCGTGGTGCCAGGGTCGCGATCCTGGACTTGAACGAAGAGGTCGGTCGGGCGAGCGCAGCCGATATCGGCGGCCTATTCGTCCGGGCAAACGTCTGCGATGCAGACAGCGTCGGACAGGCGCTGGATGAGGTCGGCGAGCGACTCGGCGTTGCGCGCGTGCTGGTCAACTGCGCCGGCGTCGCCCCGGTCGGCAAGACAGTCTCGCGAGAGGGCGCTCCCCACCCGCTCGACCAGTTCCGCCGCGCGGTCGAGATCAACCTCGTCGGCACGTTCAACATGATCGCGCAGTTCGCCGCGAGGTGTGCAACGACCGAGATCGTTGGCGAGGAGCGCGGGGTCATCATCAACACGGCCAGCGTCGCCGCCTATGACGGTCAGATGGGCCAGGCCGCCTATGCGGCATCCAAAGGCGGGGTAGTCGGATTGACGCTGCCCGTCGCGCGAGACCTGGCGCAGCTGCGCATCCGGGTAATGACGATCGCACCAGGCATATTCCTGACCCCGATGCTGATGGGCCTGCCCCAAGCCGCGCAGGATTCTCTGGGGCAGCAGGTGCCGCACCCCAGCCGGCTCGGCCATCCCGACGAATACGCCCAGCTGGTCGACAGCATCATCGCCAACCCGATGCTGAACGGCGAGGTGGTCCGCCTTGACGGTGCCATCCGCATGGCGCCGCGCTAGTTTACTCTGACGGTGCCCCGGTTTCTCATCCGGGTTGAAGGCGAGCTTCCGGCGTTCTTGAGCCTCACCCCGTCTTTGGTCCGGTCTTTATGAAAAAAACCGGCTCTCTTTTCGTCAGGGCAGGCATGTCTGCCCTGACGAAAAAGCGCGCTCCATCGGGTCTGGTTGCCGAGGGAGCTATGCGGACGGTGCTCGTTGTAATCGCGTCGCCACGCCTCACATTTTACCCGTGTGTTGTCCAAGCTCAAAATCCAGTATGCGTTGAGGCATTCGAGCCGCACTCGGCCATTGCACGCCTCTGCGAACGCATTGTCGGTCGGCTTTCCGGGCCTGCTGAAGTCCAGCACCACATCATGCTGGTACGGGCACAGGTCGAGATCCTTCGAGATGAATTCCGGGCCATTATCCAGACGAATGCGCTTTGGAAGACCGTGTACCGCGGCAATGCGGTCGAGCGTCTCGACCACGTCAGAGCCGCGGTAGCTCGTCCGTACGTCGAGCGCCGGCGACACACGCGTGAAGTTGTCGACGATCGACAGCACGCGGATCTTGCGCCCGTCAAAGAGCTGGTCCGACAGGAAGTCCATCGACCAGCATTCGTTTGGCGCCTTTGCCGGCGTCCGGTCGTCGCGCAGCTTTGCTTTTACCTTACGCTTGGGTGTCTTGTTGCGCAGCTGCTGCCCGGGTTCGCGATACAGCCGATAAGTACACTTGTGGTTGATCTGCCAGCCCTCCCGCCGGAGCAGCACGCGGATACGTCGGTACCCGTAACGAACACGGGTCGCAGCCAATTCCTCGATCCGCATCTTGAGGCCGGCCTGATCGAGGCGGCGGGACTAATAGCGCGGGGTCAATCGATTGATTGGAAACGCGCCGCAAGCTCGCCGTTCGCTGAGCCGGTAGCTCGCCTGCAAATAGCCGACGATCTCCCGGACTCGACCAGGCCCTACATTTTTCGGCGGATGACGTCCTGGAGCATCTCCTTGTCCAGGCTGAGGTTCGCCACCAGGCACTTAATGTCCGACGGCATCAGCCCACCGTATTTGCTGCGTCATCGGTGATAAGTCTGGATGGAAATGCCGGCCTTCCGGCACACATCCTCAACGGTCGTTCCATCCTCAGCCTGCTTGAGAATGAAGGCTGTCTGCTGCTCACCGAACCTCGACTTCTTCATCGGCGGATTTCCTCGTCCGGCATTTGCAAACCTAACCGGGAGCCTCAACAGCGGCTTGATCTTCAGCCAGATGGTGTTGAAGAACACATCGCCCAACGGTCGTCCGCCCTTGCCGGGCACGATTTCCAGAAAATATACTCTTCGCCAGCCGCCCGCATCGCGGCGACGTAATCCATCAGCCCAAGCCGGCGAAGTTCTGCGCAGATGGGAACCTTCCGGGCGCTCTTGGCGGTCTTGACCCGCCCGGCACGGGTATTGCGGATGTCGAAATAGGGGACGCCATCTTGCTCGCCGATGTCCTCAACAAACAGCTTGCACGCTTTTTCACGCCGCATATACGCCTCGACCACCTCCAACGGACTCATGCGCGCGTAGCGCTGCCGTTCGGCCTTCTCATCCTCCTCATTCCATTGCTCGGGGTCCGCCGCGACATTCGCTGCGGTTGGCGCGGACGTGGCAGCGGCTACCGGAGCCACGGTTTGTACAGGCGAAGGGGTCACCACGCCGAGGGGCCGCATGATCGCCACCGCCACGGCCATCCGGTTGGCCATGTCCTAAAATGCCGGATCAGCGTAGGAAGCCGCCGCTGCGGCTCGGGCTTGGCACATGATCTGGCGTGCGGCCTCACCACGATCGCCGACCTCGTCGATCCCCACCCGATTTAACAGATCCCGCGCCTCGTTCAGCAGATCCTTCGGCAGGTCTGGCGCTCGGCCGAACATCGCATAAAGATGCCCCCGCGCTTCGTCATCAAGGTCTGCGAAGCGGCGGTCGAAGCCGCCAACATAATCGATGCCCAGAAAATCGCTGAAGCCGTTGTCGGCGAAATCGCGGTTCGCCGCGCCATAGATGGCCCGCATCTGCGCGAAGCGTTCCGCGACGCGGCCTTCGCCGTCCTGCTGGATCGACTGATGCTGATAGGCGAGCATGTTCCGGTAGCGGACCATCTCCTCCTGGAACACGGCACTGGCCTGATCGGCGGTCAGCCCGTCACGCTCAATCTTCTCGTACAGGCTCATACGTACCGTCTCGCTCCGCCCGGTCATCGCCACCGCGCGTCGACGCGCGACCGGCTGATCCTTCGTCAGAAGGCTGACCATCGTCACAACGGTTATAGGTTTTGCGCTCGCTGGCGCCAAACGCAGTCTTCAACGCCACCAATAGACAGCGCTGCGGCGGGTGACGTTCTCGATCGCTGGCATCAGGGACTGGCTCCATCGACTGGCGTCAATTGACGCCACTACGATGGTTGAATCCCTGCCAAGTCACAGAAAACCGCGGTTTTCCGTCCCCTTAGCTGGGGCAATCAGTGACTGGCTGGGGCGGCAGGATTCGAACCTGCGGATGGCGGCACCAAAAGCCGCTGCCTTACCACTTGGCGACGCCCCAACGGAGGCGGCCTTATAGCCGGGTCGGCGGGCGTGAAAAGCCCCGGCGACAGGTCTTTTCACGCTACCCCGGCAAAAGCTCAGTCGAGGCGCTGCAACCAGCCGTGCGCATCGGGGGCGCGGCCGCGCTGGATCGCGGAGAGGGCGTCGAGCATGCGCTGGGTCAGCTGGCCAGTGCCGCCGCCGCCGATCGTGAAGCGGCCGTCGGGGCTGGCGACCTCGCCGATCGGGGTGACGACCGCGGCGGTACCGCAGGCGAAGGCCTCGGTCAGGCGACCGCTGGCGGCGTCGGCGCGCCACTGGTCGATGCCGTACAGCTCCTCGCGCACCACGATGCCCTGATCGCGGGCGATGCGGATGATCGAATCGCGGGTGATGCCGGGCAGGATCGTGCCGGTCAGCGGCGGCGTCACCATCGATCCGTCGTCAAAGACGAAGAAGACGTTCATGCCCCCCAGCTCCTCGACCCAGCGGCGCTCGACCGCGTCGAGGAAGACGACCTGGTCGCATCCCTGCCGGATCGCCTCGGACTGGGCGAGCAGGCTGGCGGCATAATTGCCCCCGCACTTCGCCTCGCCGGTGCCGCCGGGGGCGGCACGGGTGTAATCCTGACTGACCCAGATCGACACCGCGCGCGCGCCGCCCTTCCAATAGGCGCCGACCGAGGAGGCGATCACCATGTAGAGATATTCGGACGACGGCTTGACGCCGAGGAACGCCTCGCTCGCGAACATGAACGGGCGCAGGTACAGCGCGCCGCCGTCGACCTCGGGAAACCAGGCGCGCTCGGTGGTGACGAGCTGGCGGCACGATTCGAGGAACAGCTCCTCGGGCAGTTCGGGCATCGCCAGCCGCCGCGCGCTGTTGTTGAAGCGGCGCGCATTGGCGTCGGGCCGGAACAGCGCCATCGCCCCGTCGTCGAGCCGATAGGCCTTCAGCCCCTCGAAGATCTCCTGCGCGTAATGGAGCACCGCGGTCGACGGATCGACGGTGATCGGCGCGCGCGCGGTGATCGCGGCGTCGTGCCAGCCCTTTGCCTCGTTATAGCGGACGACGGCCATATGATCGGTGAAGACCCGCCCGAAACCGGGGTCGACGAGGCGCGCGGCACGCTCGTTGGCGTCGACCGGCGTCGCGCTGGGGTCGAAACGAAAAGCGGCGGAACCGGACGTTAAAGGGGCGTTCATCGATTTCTCTCAGGCATCAGGGGTTGCGGATGCGTACGGGCGGTGTCTAAACCGGTCAACATGGCTGCCACAGCTCCCACCGCTTCCGCCCAGTTCCTCCGCGAGCCCGAACTCCGTCGCGGCATGGAGCTTTTGTATTTTGGCCACAGCCATCTCACCCGCTCCGTCGATCAGGGGCTCGCAGCACAGGGATTGGGCCGCGCGCACCATCGTGCTCTCTACTTCATCGCCCGCAAACCCGACCTGACGGTCAGCGAATTGCTCAATCTGCTGGCGATCACCAAACAATCTCTGGGCCGCGTACTCAACGAACTCACCGACCGCAAGCTGGTCACCACCCGGCCCGGCGAGCGCGACCGTCGCCAGCGACTGCTACGGCTGACCGAGGATGGCGCGCGGATGGAGAGCGATCTGTTCGAATCGGTCCGGATCAAGATGTCGCAAGCCTATCAGGCGGCGGGCCAGGATGCGGTATCGGGCTATTGGGCGGTGCTGGAGGGGATGATCCCCGAACCGGATCGCGCGCAGGTCGAAGGGCTGCGGTCCTGATAAGCGCGGCCTGACGGACCGGCGCGCCTTCAGGATCAGCGTGCCGCCGCCGCCATCTCGCGATTGCGCCGCGCCGATGCGGCGAGCGTCTCGGTCAGCAGCGCTATCAGGGCGTGGTCGCGATCGAGCACGTTCAGCCCCTGCCGCGTCGATCCGCCGGGGCTGGCCACGCGATCGGCGAGCACCGCCGGCGTGACGTCGGCCGCCGCCGCCATGACCGCGGAACCCTCCAGCGTCGCCAGCGCCAGCCGCGCGGCCTGATCGCCGGGCAGGCCCAGCGCCGCGCCGGCCTGCGCCAGCGCATCGGCGAAGCGGAAGACGAAGCCGGGGCCGCAGCCCGCCAGCGCGGTGACGTCGTCGAACCGTGCTTCGTCCGCGATCCATTCGACGAGGCCCAGCGGCGCCATCAGCGTCGTCAGCGCCGCGCGCATCGACGCATCCTCGGTCACCGAATGGAGCGCCACCACGCCCTTGCCGATCGCCACCGGCAGGCTGGGCATCGCCCGCACCACCGCCGCGGCCGCGCAGAGCGGGGCGAGCGTCGCGACCTCGACGCCGGCGAGGATCGATACCAGCAACCGCGGCGCATGACCCGCCAGCGGACCGTCGCGCAGCGTCGAGAGCTGCTGCGGCTTCAGGCCGAGCATGATCGTGTCGAACGCACCCTCCTCGGCGCCGGGAATCGCCGTCACCACGCGTACGCCCTCGGGCATCGTGCGACCGCTGGGGCTGACGACCGTCACGTCCGCGGGGGCGACCACGCCGGCGTCCAGCCAGCGGCGCAGCATCGCGCCGCCCATATTGCCGGCGCCGACCATCAGCAGCCGCATCGGTTCAGGCCTCGCCCTGCGTCTCGATCAGCGCCGCCGCCAGCGCATCCTTGGGCGACTTGCCGCCCCAGAGGACGAACTGGAACACCGGATAGAAACGCTCGCATTCCTCGATCGCCGATTCGACCAGCAATTCGGTCGCGCCGAGCGACATCGTGCCCTCATCCTCGCCGTCGATCATCGCCGCATGCCGGTACAGCAGCACGCCGGAGGTCGACCAGAGTTCGAAATGGCCGATCCACAGCTGCTCGTTGACCAGCCCGATCGCCTCATAGACCGCGCTGCGGCGGTCGTCCGTGACCTTGATGTCGGGGAAGGCGAGGAACTGCAGGACGCTGTCGTCCTCGCGCCACAGGGCGCGCAATTCGTAGCTCGTCCAGCTGCCCTTGACGGTGGCGACGATCTCATCATCGTGGCGCTCGAACTCCCAGCCATGCGCGGCGTAATACGCCTCGAGCATGTCGATGGGGGCGGCGGGTTCCTGATCGTGTTCAGCGTGGTCGAGCATCGTTACGCCTCTTATCGCACGACAAGGCTGCCGAGGCAAAAAGGCCCCGGCAACCCCGTCGTGGACAAGGGTGTCGATAAATCTGTGGAAAAGTTGGTCAGGCGGTGGGGACCGGGTCGCCGACGGGCTCCGATGCCCCCGCCCTGGCCTCGAGCGCCTCGATTCGCGCCTTGAGCGCGTCATTCTCGTCGCGGGCGGCGACGGCCATCGCCTTCACCACCTCGAATTCGTCGCGGCTGACGAAATCGAGCCCGCCGATCCATTCGCGCACACGCGACCGCGCTCCGGACTCGGCTTCGCGGCCGACGCCCGCCAGCGTGCCGGCGGCGCCGTTCACCAGCTTCACGAAATCATCGAACAGGCGGTTGTCGGACTGCATATTTCTCTTCCCGGCGTCTGGTTGCGTCACAGCATCTGGGAGGTATGCGCCGCCGGCACAAGGGTTTCCGCATCGGGGTTCAGTTGACCGATCCGCCACGTCAGCACGCCGGCGAAACTGATCCACACCAGATAGGGCACCATCAGCCACGCCGCGAGCGGGCGGATGCGCCCGAACAGGATCGTGGTCAGGATCGCGAGCACGAGCATCGCGACGATCACCAGCAGCGCCGCGCCGACCTGATGCATGCCGAAGAACAGCGGCGTCCAGACAAGGTTGAGCGCGAATTGCGCCGCGAACAGCCCCAGCGCCAGCCCGCGCCCCTTGCCGCCGCGCGCATGCAGGATCAGCGCGACCGCGAAGCCCATCAGGATGTAGAGCGTCGTCCAGGCGATCGGGAAGACGATGCCGGGCGGCGTCAGTGCCGGTTTCTGCAGCGCCATGTACCAGGTATTCTCGCTGCCCGACGGCACCGCGCGACCCGAGGCGAAACCGAGCAGCAGGATCAACGGTACGGTAAACACTGCCCAGCGCAGGAACGACATCCGCAACTGACCCCTGGATGCGATGCCGCCCACCCGATGCTCCTCGAACATGATGCCGTCGCCTTGCCGCGTCGCGCAGGTTTCGTAAAGCGTCCGATCCGATTATCGTTCCGTCAACGGTTCGTTTCGGGACGCGGCGACCAGATATTCCACATTGCCCTCCGGCCCGGTGATCGGACTCTCGACGACGCCCGCTACCGTCCAGCCCGCCCCGTCCAGCCACGCGACCACGTCGTCGCACACGCGCGCGCGGATCGCGGGATCGCGGACGACGCCGCCCTTCCCCACCTCGTCGCGCCCCGCCTCGAACTGCGGCTTGATGAGCGCCATCAGCCGCGCGCCGGCGGGAGCGAACTCCATCGGCCGCTCCAGCACCTTGGCGAGGCCGATGAAGCTCGCATCGCAGACGATCAGGTCGACCGGTTCCGGGATATGCGCCGGGGTGAGGATGCGCGCGCTCGTCTGTTCGTGGACGATGACGCGCGCGTCCTGTCGCAGCTTCCACGCCAGCTGGTTGGTGCCGCTGTCGACCGCATAGACGCGCGCCGCGCCACGGGTGAGCAGCACGTCGGTGAATCCGCCGGTCGACGATCCGACGTCGATCGCCACCGCATCCGCGACATTCCACCCGAAATGGTCGAGGCCGTGCGCCAGCTTGATCCCGCCGCGCGACACCCAGGGGTGGTCGCGGCCGCGGACGTCGAGCACGACGTCGTCGGCGAACGCCTGCCCCGGCTTGTCGACCTTGCGGGTCCCCGCGAACACCAGCCCCGCCATGATGAGCGCCTGCGCCCGCGTCTTCGATTCGGCGAGCCCGCGGGTCACGAGCATCTGGTCTGCGCGGGTCTTTGCCATCGCCGCTCCCTATCGCGGATGATGCCGCCGCGTCACCCCATTCGGTCCGCCGCTGCCGCTCATCGGACTGGCGCAACCGCTATTGCCTACCATCGCGGTAGGATTATCTTCGGGGCTTGAGGGACGTGTGGAACGGCGTGTCCCGGACCGCCGCATCGACACGTTTCCCGCCACGGAGGGAGATGCAGCCATGACCGGATTTTCCAGTTTCGACGCCGCGCAACCGACCATTCTGACCGTGCCGGGCCTCGGCGGCTCCGGCCCCTCGCACTGGCAGACGCTATGGGAGGATTCCCGCCCCGACACCGTCCGTGTCGAACTCGGCATGTGGAACACGCCGCACCGCAACGCCTGGGTGACCAAGCTCGATCAGGCGATCGCGCGTGCCGAGGCGCCGGTTATCCTGGCCGCACATAGCCTCGGCTGCCTGGCCGTCGCATGGTGGGCGGAACTCAGCCCGCAGCCCTATGGCTGGCCGGTGGCGGGCGCGCTGCTCGTCGCCCCTGCGGACGTCGACCGGCCCGAAGCGCCCGCCGAACTGCGCACCTTCGCGCCGACGCCGAAGACGCCCCTGCCCTTCCCCTCGATCGTCGTCGCCTCGAGCGACGATCCTTGGATCGGCATCGACCGCGCGCACAGCCTGGCGGCGCAATGGGGCAGCCATTTCGTCGATGCCGGGCCGCAGGGCCATCTCAACGCCGCCAGCGGCATCGGCTGGTGGCGCGAGGGGCAGGAGCTGCTCGGCCGCGTCATCGCCGCCAGCACCGACGGCCACGGTCATGCCCGTGCCGCCAGCGACGCCCGCTCGATCCTCGCGATCAACGCGACCGACGCCGCGCAGGACCATTACCTCGGGCGATGACGGTTCACCCGACGGGCGCGAACGGGTTCACGGCTCCCGGGCGCCCGTCGATCAGGAGGCCGGCGTGCAGGTCCTCGCATCACCGGCCGTTGGCCTCTTCCCATAAGCGGCGCCCGACGGCACCCGGCACTACCGCCCGCTTTGGAACCACAGCATCGCGGGTTCCGCGGCGACGCCGTCGGTCGCACTCACGAAGTTGCGGAAACGGGGGGCATTGAAGCCGATCGCATAGACCGTGTCGGGCCGCGCCGTGCAGGTCATCGAAAAGGTGCGACCATCCGCGGACTGACGCGGTCTGCCATCGCAATCGGGATAGGCGCCCTGATCGCGCGTGACGAACGAAAAGCTGCCGGGGCGCATCGCCCGATCGAACGTCACCGACAGAACATAGGGCCCCGGTGCGATCCGGGCCCCGGCAACCGGCACGGTGGCGACGACGTGCGGTACGTTGGCGGGCAGGCGCACCGGATAGGCGACGAAGGGCGCGCCATCGCCGGCCCCTTCTCCACCCGTGGCAAGGCTCGCGACGTCGGCGAACCCCAGATCGCGCAGGCCGCGCAAGGCGATCTCCTGCACCGCGAGCAACGCCGCACCCGATGACGATCCCGGCCTGAGCGCGCCCGCGACCTCGCACAGCGTCGCCCCACAGGTGACGCGCAGCTTCGCAATGCCCGGAACCCCGCCGAAGCGGTTGAGCAGCGCCGCCTCGCTCTCGCCTGCCCATATGGCGTCACGCGTTTAGCCACGCAGCTGCCGGTACAGATCGCCCGGCTGGCCGCCCTTGTCGACCACCAGGTCGCCGAGCAGCGGATCCCGCGCCGTTTGGCCGCTTTGTATCATGACACCGGCGAGCAACGCTCCCGCCAGGCCAAGGCTGATGAGGACGGTCATGGGATGAAGACCCTTTCGCAGACCGACCGTCGCACCATGCGACGGCGGCAGGTCTTGCTCCTCGACAGGCCGCGTCGTCGCCACCCCGATTTTGTCGTCCCGATTTTCTTGTGCCGCCAGCGCCCGCGCCAGTTCCCGACTGCTCGCCGCGCCAGTCTTGCGCCGCGCCTCGCGCAGCCGCTCGTTGACGGCATGGACACTGGTGCCGAGCACCACCGCGATCGTCTTGGCGGTATGCCCCTCGGCCAGCATCGCCAGCACGCGCCGCTCCGCCTCGTTGAGCGAGGCGGCGCCGGGCAGGTCAGTCACCGCCCGCCTCGGTTTCGCGCCCCTTCGCGGTCGCCGCCTTCATCGCCCGGTACATCCGCACGTTCAGCGCCACCAGCACGACGACGGCCAAGGCGATGATGATCGCCGCCTTCACCGGTCCGCTCAAGCCCGCGCGCCCTCGCTCACGCCCGCGCTGTTGTGGCGCAGCGTCGTCAGCACGGTCTGGACGATGTGATCGGCGTCGAGCCCGGCCTCGGCATATTGCTTCTCGGGCTTGTCCTGGTCCTGAAACGTGTCGGGCAGGCGCATCGTGCGCAGCTTGAGCCCGCCGTCGATCAGCCCCTCGTCGCTCGCCAGCGTCAGCACGTGCGCGCCGAAGCCGCCGACCGCGCCCTCCTCGATCGTCACCGCGACCTCATGCGAGGTCAGCAGGCGGCGGATCAGCGCCTCGTCGAGCGGCTTGGCGAAGCGCAGGTCGGCGACCGTCGTCGACAGGCCCTTCGCCTCCAGCACCTCGGCCGCCTTCAGCGCCTCTTCCAGCCGCGTGCCGAGCGACAGTATCGCCACCGTCTTGCCCTCGCGGACGATACGGCCCTTGCCGATCTCCAGCCGCTGCGCGACCTCGGGCAGCGCGACGCCGGTCCCCGCCCCGCGCGGATAGCGGACCGCGATCGGGCCGCTGTCGTGCACCGCACAGGTGTGCGTCATATGGACCAGCTCGGCCTCGTCCGCCGCCGCCATCACGACGAAATTCGGCAGCGTCGCCAGATAGGTGACGTCGAACGACCCGGCGTGCGTCGCCCCGTCGGCGCCGACCAGCCCCGCCCGGTCGATCGCGAAGCGCACCGGCAGGTTCTGGATCGCGACGTCGTGCACGACCTGGTCGTAGGCGCGCTGGAGGAAGGTCGAATAGATCGCGCAGAACGGCCGCATCCCCTGCGCGGCAAGGCCGGCGGCGAAGGTGACGCCATGCTGTTCGGCGATGCCGACGTCGAACGCGCGGTCGGGGAATGCCTTGGCGAACCGGTCGACGCCGGTGCCGGACGGCATCGCCGCGGTGATCGCGACGATCGTCGGATCGCGCATCCCCTCCTTGACCAGCTGGTCGCCGAAGACGTTCTGATATTGCGGCGGGCCCGGCGGCGCCTTCGCCTGCGCGCCGGTGATGACGTCGAACTTCTGGACGCCGTGATATTTGTCCGCAGCCGCCTCGGCCGGGGCATAGCCCTTGCCCTTCTTGGTGACGACATGGATCAGGATCGGCCCCTCCTCGGCGTCGCGGACGTTCTCCAGCACCGGGATCAGATGGTCGAGGTTATGGCCGTCGATCGGGCCGACGTAATAGAAGCCCAGTTCCTCGAACAGCGTGCCGCCCATCGTCATGCCACGGGCGAATTCGTCGGTCTTGCGCGCCGCCTGATGGAACGGCCGCGGCAGGCGGCGGGCGAATTTCTTGAGGATGTCGCGCACCCCCAGGAATTCGCGACTCGACACCATCCGCGACAGATAGGCCGACAGCCCGCCGACCGGCGGCGCGATCGACATGTCGTTGTCGTTGAGGATCACGACCAGCCGGTTGCCCGCCTGTTCGGCGTTGTTCATCGCCTCATAGGCCATGCCCGCGGACATCGACCCGTCGCCGATCACCGCGATGCCGCGCCCCGGCGTGCCGGCGAGCTTGTTCGCCACCGCGAAGCCCAGCGCCGCGGAGATCGAGGTCGAGCTGTGCGCCGCGCCGAACGGGTCGTATTCGCTCTCGCTGCGCTTGGTGAAGCCGCTGAGCCCGCCGCCCTGGCGCAGCGTGCGGATGCGCTCCCGCCGCCCGGTCAATATCTTGTGCGGATAGCATTGATGGCCCACGTCCCACACCAGCCGGTCGCGCGGCGTGTCGAAGACGTAATGGATCGCGGTGGTCAGCTCGACCACGCCAAGTCCGGACCCGAGATGTCCGCCGGTCGATCCGACCGCGGAGATCGTCTCCTGCCGCAGCTCGTCGGCGAGCTGGCGGAGCTGTTCGGGCTTCAGTTTTCGCAGCTCTTCCGGCGTCTTGACGGTATCGAGCAACGGCGTTTCGGGTAGTTCGGCCATCGGGCCCGTCTACGCGCTAAGTCGGAACGTGTCGATTGTCGGCGAACGCCCGATCAACCACAGTCGGCGCATTTTCCCCGCACCTCGATGACCGGACGAACCGGAGAGAATCCAGCGGCTTGCGCGGCATTCCTGACGCCACGCGTCACCACGTCGTCGTCCAGATGCACCGTCTGTCCACAGGAATCGCACACCAGGAAGATGCAATCGTGCAGGCAGTCGGGGTGCGCGTTGGCGACATAGGCGTTCGAGCTCTCGACCTTCCGGGCGAGGTTGGAGGCGACGAAGACGTCGAGGATGCGATAGATGCTGTTGGCGGCGACGCGCCGCCCCTCGCGCTTCGACAGCGCCTCGGCGATGTCATAGGCGCTCGCCGGCTTGGCGAATCCGGCCAGCGCCTCGAACACGTTGGCGCGCATCTGCGTCCATTGTTCGCCGGATTTTTCCAGCGTCGCCTGCGCGGCCCTGGTCAGGTCGTCGCCCTGCGGTTCGTGATGGGTGTGATGCGCATGGGCCATAGGTCAAATTTAGGGAGCCGCGCGGCCCACGGCAAGCCGCGTCAGACGACCGCGCGCCGGTTGAGGTCGTGGCCGAAGGCGAGCAGGCCGACGCCGATCACCGTCCACAGCGTCTCCGCCCCGCCGCCGCCCTCGTGCGGCAGCGTCATCGCCCCCGCCATGATCCCGAGCCCGAACGCGCCCATCGCCGCCGGCATGACATAGCCATGCTCCATCACGCCCCGCCCCAGCGCGATCGCGCCGAGCAGGATCGCGATCGTCAGCCCGACTTCGTGGAACAGCGGATTGAGCAGCAACCCGCCCGCCGCCGACAGCATCGCCAGCAGCACCGCACTCGCCAGACAATGGACGACGCACAGCCCCGACAGCGCAATCGCCGCGCGGTCGAGGCCGGCCCAGCCGAGGCGGCGTACGGGGTGAGTCATCTGGGGCATCCGTAGCGACCATCTAGGCCGGGGCGCAGCAGGTTACAACATCACATCGTTGTTTTTTGCGCCGCCTGATGGCGCTCGGCCTCGTTCTTTCGAAAGGTGGCAACCATGTCGGCTATCGCCGGCGTCGCGCAGACACCACGATCGAAGGCGCTGAGATGATCGGGTTCGCCCGCGCATCGCATCGCAGCCTCGGACTTGGGGAGAAGGTCGAGCGGCTCCGAGGTCGCGTCGCCACGGGCGATCGCGGGCCCCAGCCCGACGAGGAAGCCGTCCCAACCCGCCGGGTCCGTCATGCCGCGAAACGTCGCGATCGCCCGCTGCCGCATGGCCTCGGCAGCACGAAAGTCACCCAATTCCCTGAACGTATTGGCGGCGCGCGCCTGAAGCCACCCTCTATCCTTCGCCTCACCGGTATCCGGCATCGCGGCCACCCGTTTCGCGAATGCCGCCTGATACCGCCTTGCCCGTCCCGGGTCCCCGCCGGGTTCGTCCTTGGCCTCCCACGTCGCGGTCAGAAGGAGTCCGAGCGCCTCGCTTTCGGGACGTCCGATGGCGGTGGCGAGCCAGGCGGCGCGATAATATGGCGTCTCGACACCCCGCAGCCGCTGATAGTCCTGACTGGCAACGACAGGCGTCAGGCGTTCGATCTCGGCCGGGCTGAACGTGCCGAAAACGAGCAGTGTGTTGCCGGGACATTCCGGCAACGGAAACGGAAACGGCATATAGCTGTATGGCTTGCCATCGGGTCGAGCACCGAACGTGCTGTAATGACTGACCCGCCACGCGCTGAACGGCTCGCCACCCACCGGACAGGTCATGCTCACCGATGCGCCGTGCAGCGGCGGTGGCTCGGGCGGTGGCGGGATCGGCCCGTTCGCCGCCGCCTGCAACATCAGTGCGATCAATCCCGGTAGCATCGGCTCTCTCTCCCCCCACGCACTCCCCTGCGCACGGCTTGACGCTTGGCGCGTGGCGGCGGCGGGTGTATCGCGCTCGCATGCTCCAGCCTAGCGCCGCCTTCCTTTCCCGTGCCCGGCCGCACAGCGTCGCGCGCTGGCTGTTCGCCGTCGCCGGGCTGATCGTCGCGATGGTCGTCATCGGCGGGATCACCCGCCTGACCGAATCGGGCCTGTCGATCACCACATGGAAACCGATCAGCGGCATCGTCCCGCCGCTGACCGATGCGGACTGGCAGGCGGAATTCGCCAATTACCGCAAGATCCCCGAATATGCCGCCTTCAACCAGGGCATGACGCTTGCCGGGTTCAAGGGCATCTTCTTCTGGGAATATCTGCACCGCGTGCTCGGCCGCATCATCGGCCTCGCCTTCGCCCTGCCGCTTCTGTGGTTCGCCGTCCGCCGGCAGATCCCGGCGGGCTATGGCTGGCGGCTGGTCGCGCTGCTCGCGCTCGGCGGGTTCCAGGGCGCGATCGGCTGGTGGATGGTCGCCTCCGGCCTGTCGGAGCGGACCGACGTCAGTCATGTCCGGCTCGCGGTCCATCTGCTCACCGCATTGACCATCCTCGCCGGCATCGTCTGGACCGCGCTCGACCTGATCGCACTCCATCGCAATCCGCTGTCCTGCCCGGCCCGCCTCACCCGCGTCGCGGTCGCGGCGCTGGCGCTGCTGTTCGTCCAACTCGTCTATGGCGCGTTCACCGCCGGGCTCGACGCCGGCTATGCCTTCGCCAGCTGGCCGCTGATGGGCGACGCGCTGTTCCCTGCTGGCGTGCCGCTGGTCGATCCGGCGTGGCGCAATGCCGTCGACAACCCCGTCGTCGTCCAGTTCATCCATCGCTGGTGGGCCTTCGCCGCCGCCGCCGCGCTCACCTGGCTGGCGGTCGCGGCGACCCGCACGGGGTCGAAGGCGGGCTTCTGGGTCGTCGGCCTCGTCACGCTCCAGATCATGCTCGGCATCGCCACGCTGATGACCGGTGTGCAGATCGACGTCGCCGTCGCGCATCAGGCCAATGCCGCCCTGCTGCTGATCGCCACCGTCTTCGCCGCCCACGCCTGCGGCCGCCGCACCGCCTGATCGCACCCCCGGATCGGGATTACCCGCTCCGCATGGTATTATTTTACCCGTCAGCAAACCCCCGGTTTGCTTGACTTCGCGGGCGCATTCGATCATTGGCCCACTCAATCACGCCGTCCCTCGGGGCGGCGTGCATCGTTTCAAACCGAAAGGTCCACGCCATGAAGGCGCTCATGAAGACCACCAAGTCGGCCAAGCCGCACGAGGTGGAGAAGAAGTGGCACATTATCGACGCCACCGACCTGGTGGTCGGCCGCACCGCGTCGATCATCGCCAATGTCCTGCGCGGCAAGCACAAGACGTCGTTCACCCCGCACGTCGATTGCGGTGACAACGTCATCGTCATCAACGCCGACAAGATCCGCTTCACGTCCAACAAGGCCGAGAAGAAGTTCTATTACAAGCACACCGGTTATGCCGGCGGCATCAAGGGCGTCACCGCCGCCAAGGTTCTCGAAGGCCGCTTCCCGGAGCGCGTTCTCGAAAAGGCCGTCGAGCGCATGATCCCGCGTGGCCCGCTGGGTCGCGAGCAGATGCGCAACCTGCGCATCTTCAAGGGCACCGAGCATCCGCACGAAGCTCAGAACCCGGAAGTTCTCGATATCGCGGGCATGAACCGCAAGAACAAGGTGGGCGCGTAATGACCGACAATCGCCAGTCCCTTTCCGACCTCGCGTCGCTGACGCAGCAGCCGGCACCGGCGACGACCGCGGCGCCGGCCGTCACCACCGACGGCGAGGCACCCGCCGCACCGGTGCAGGTCCTGCCGACGACGCCGCTGCGCGAGCAGATCCTCGATAAGTTCGGCCGCGCCTATGCGACCGGCCGTCGCAAGGACGCCGTCGCCCGCGTCTGGATCAAGCCGGGTTCGGGCAAGATCACGATCAACGGTCGCGATCAGGAAGTCTATTTCGCGCGTCCGACGCTGCGCCTCGTCATCAACCAGGTGTTCGGCATCACCGAGCGCGAAGGCCAGTATGACGTCGTCTGCACCGTCAAGGGCGGGGGCCTCTCGGGCCAGGCCGGCGCGGTCAAGCACGGCATCAGCCAGGCGCTGACCCGCTTCGAGCCGATCCTGCGTGCGCCGGTCAAGGCCGCCGGGTTCCTGACCCGCGACAGCCGTACCGTCGAGCGCAAGAAGTACGGCCGTGCGAAGGCACGTCGCAGCTTCCAGTTCTCGAAGCGCTAAAAGCGGGCTCCCCCGGATCGCGTCGGCAATCCGGGGACCGGCCACGGCGGGCAGCGCGGGCGGCGAAGCCGTCCACGTCCAACGGCGTGGCCCATGCGATGCAGCCACGATGGGGCGGTCCGGCAACGGGCCGCCTTTTTCGCGTGCGCGCCCCGCGCGCATCGCAATGCACTGACCGGCGACACCCGCCCCACCCGTCATCCCGGAACGAGCCCAGGGCGACGAATCGCGTGCGACGGATCGAGCGCGACAGGCTCCCCCCAACGCACGGACGCACGGACGCCGCCGCCGTCGCCGCCCCGCAGCGAACGACGAACCCCGTTGACCCCGCCGCCGATCCCGGGCGTTGTGCCGCGGTAACCAGATAAGGAACCCGCCTTGGCGACGCAGACAGCCGGCCGCGAGCCCTCGATCCTCAATCCCGGGCTGCTCGCCTGTATCGCCACGGCGGCGCTCGCGGGTCTGCTGTTCGGCTTCGACACCGCGGTCATCTCCGGCGTCACGGACGCGCTGACCCGCGAATATGCGCTCACCCCGGGCTGGCTCGGCATCACCGTCTCGGCGGCGCTGTGGGGGACGCTGGTCGGCGCGCTGTTCGCCGGCATTCCCGGCGATCGCTACGGCAGCCGCGACACGTTGCGCATCCTCGCGCTCTTCTACGTCGTCTCGGCGATCGGCTGCGCCTTCGCCTGGGACTGGGGGTCGCTGGTGCTGTTCCGTGTCCTCGCCGGCCTCGCGGTCGGGGGATCGTCGGTGCTGGCGCCGGTCTATATCGCCGAGATCGCCCCGCCGTCGCGCCGCGGCCAGCTCGTCGCCGCCTTCCAGTTCATGGTGATCTTCGGCATCCTGCTCGCCTATGTCTCCAACGCGATCATCGCCGCGGTCGAGCCCGGCGACGTCGCGTGGCGGTGGAAGCTCGGCATCTCCGCGGTGCCGGCGCTGGTGTTCATGGGCCTGCTGTTCCGTATCCCCGACAGCCCGCGCTGGCTGGTCATGCACGGCCGCGATGCGGAGGCGAAGGCTTCGCTCGCCCGTATCGGCATGCCCGGTACGCTGGCGGACGACGAGATCGCCGGCGTTCACGCCGACCTCGCCGGACAGCCGGTGGGCGAACGCCTGTCGTGGCGCCTGCACCGCAAGCCGATCCTGCTCGCGATGCTCGTCGCCGGCTTCAACCAGCTCTCCGGCATCAACGCGTTCCTTTATTATCTCAACGACATCTTCTCGCGTTCGTCGACCGCACTGTCGGCGGACGTGCAGGCGATCATCATCGGCATCGTCAACGGCATCTTTACCTTCGTCGGCATGCTCCTCATCGACCGGCTGGGCCGCCGGACGCTACTGATGGTCGGCAGCCTCGGCATGGCCGCATCGCTGCTCGTCGGCGGTCTGTCGCTGCTCGGCACGATCCCCTCGTGGCTGCTCCTCCCCGCTCTCATCAACTTCATCGCCTTCTTCGCCCCCAGCACCGGCGCAGTCATCTGGGTCTATATCTCGGAGGTGTTCCCGACCTCGGTGCGCAGCCGCGGCAGCGCGGTTGGCGCGAGCACGCACTGGGGCCTCAATGCGGTGATCGCCGCCGCCTTCCCCGCGGTCGCCGCATATTCTGCCGGGGCGCCGTTCCTGTTCTTCGCGGCGATGATGGCGCTTCAGTTCGTCGTCGTGCTGCTCTATTTCCCGGAGACCAAAGGCGTTCCGCTGGAACAGATGCAACAGCAACTGGGGCTCGGCAATGCGCCCGGGCGGGTTGCCCCGACCGGACGCGCGGTCTAGCCGTTTCCGCAACGACAGAAACGCGCCAGGAGACCCCGTCATGCCCGCCATCCTCGATCGCCGTCAGGTCCTCAGCGGCGGGGCCACCATCGCCGGGCTGACGCTCGGCGCCCCGGTGCTCGCGCAGAGCAACCGGATCGAAAGCCTGATCGCGCGGATGACGCCGCAGGAAAAGGCGGGGCAGCTGTCGTGCTTCTCCGACCAGATCCGTCCGATCGGCGTGCCGTTCAATCCCGGCCTCGCCACCGGCGGCGCCAGCGAACAGCTCGCGCGGATCAGGACGGGTGCGATCGGCATGCTGTTCAACGGCGTCGGCTATGCAGGCGCGAAGGCGGCGCAGGACGCGGCAATGCAGACGCGGCTCAGGATCCCGCTGATCTTCGCCGGCGACGTCATCCACGGGCTGCGCACCGCCTATCCGCTGCCGATCGCCGAGGCCTGCGCCTTCGATCCCGACCTCGCGATGCGCACCGCCCGCGCCGCGGCGCTGGAGAGCACCGCGCTCGGCATCCACTGGACCTTCGCGCCGATGGTCGACGTCGCGCGCGACCAGCGCTGGGGCCGCGTCGCCGAAGGATCGGGTGAGGACCCGTATCTCGGCATCGCACTCGGCGTCGCCCGCGTCCGAGGCTTCCAGGGCACCGATCTCAAGGACCCGACCCGCGTCGCCGCCTGCGCCAAGCATTTCGCCGCTTATGGCGCGGTGTCGGGCGGCATGGAGTACAACTTCACCGAGATCAGCCCGTCGACGCTGCACGAGGTGCATCTCGCGCCGTTCAAGGCGGCGGTCGATGCCGGCGTCGCGACGCTGATGAGCGCGTTCAACGACATCGACGGCGTGCCCGCGTCGGGCAACCGCTGGCTGATGACCGACCTGCTGCGCGGGCAATGGACGTTCGGCGGCATGGTCGTCGGCGACTATACCGCGGACGAGGAGCTGATCGCGCACGGCTATGCGAAGGACGGCCGCGACGCCGCGAAGAAGGCGTTCATGGCGGGCATGGACATGGCCATGCAGTCGAACCTCTACAATCTGTGGCTGCCCGATCTGGTCGAGAAGGGCGAGGTGCCGATCGCACGCCTCGACGAGGGCGTCCGCCGCGTGCTGCACCTGAAGGAACAGGTCGGCCTGTTCGACAATCCCTATCGATCGGTCAGCCAGAAGGCGGAGCGGACCAGCGTCTCGACCCCCGCGATGCTCAAGCTGAGCCGCGAGGCGGGCGCGCGCTCGATCGTGCTGCTGAAGAACGAGGGCAACGTCCTGCCGCTGGCGAAGAACGCCAAAATCGCGCTGGTCGGCCCCTTTGCCGAGGATGTCGAGAATGTCGTTGGCACCTGGGCATTCATGTCGGACGCAAAGCTGAACGTCTCGATCGCCGCCGGCCTGCGCAACCGCAAGGCGAACGTGACGGTGGTGAAGGGGTCGGAGGTCGAGGCGGCGATCCCCGGCGGCATCGACGCGGCGGTCGCCGCCGCGCGCGGGGCGGATGTCGTGCTGCTCGCGATCGGCGAGACGCAATTGATGTCGGGCGAGGCGCAGGCGCGCGTCTCGGTCACCGTGCCGCCCGCGCAGATGGCACTGGCCGAGGCGCTCGCCGCCACCGGCAAGCCGGTCGTCGTCCTGCTGCGCCACGGCCGCGCTCTCGCGCTGGAGGGCGCGGTGAAGGATGCGCCCGCGATCCTCGCGACCTGGTTCCTCGGCACCGAGAGCGGCAACGCCATCGCCGACGTGCTGTTCGGCGAGGTCAATCCGTCCGCCAAGCTGTCGGCCAGCTTCCCGCATTTCAGCGGTCAACAACCCTATTTCTACAACCACAAGAACACCGGCCGCGGCGCGCCCGAAACCGGCGCGCAGGATTACAAGGCGCGCTATCGCGAAACCAAAAACGAGGCGCTGTACCCGTTCGGCCACGGCCTCAGTTACACCAGCTTCGCCGTGTCGAACGTCGTCGTGCCGACGCGGATGGGCGACCGGATCGAAGTGACCGCGACCGTCGCCAACACCGGCACGCGCGCCGGCGACGAGGTGGTGCAGCTCTACATCCACGACGTCGTTGCGAGCCACACCCGGCCGATCCGCGAACTGAAGGGGTTCCAGCGCGTCTCGCTGGCGCCCGGCCAGTCGAAGCAGGTCCGCTTCACGCTGTCGCGCGAGGATCTGCGCTTTTGGATGGACGGCCAGTGGGTGGTCGAGCCCGGCACCTTCCATGTCTGGGTGGCGACCGATTCGACCAATGGCGAGCGCAAGGAATTCGAGCTGGCCTGAGGTCAGTCGATCCGCACGATCCGCGTCCCCAGTCGCTCCGCCTCTTCGGGGTCGTGCGTCACCATCAGGATCGGCAGGCCCGCCTCGTCGCGGACGCGCAGGATCGCGTCCATGATCTCGCCCCGCCGCGCGCGGTCGAGCGACGAGAGCGGCTCGTCGAGCAGCAGGAAGGCGGGATCGCTCAGCAGCGCGCGGCCGATCGCGACCCGCCGCGCCTCGCCGCCCGACAGGGTCCGCGGCCAGCGGTCGAGCAGGTGGCCGATGCCCAGCATCGCCGCCGTCGCCGCCAGCGCGCCGTCGTCGGGCGCGCCGTACAGCAGGTTCGCGCGCACCCGCCGGTGCGGGAACAGCCGCGGCTCCTGAAACACATAGCCCGCGCGCCGCCGCTCCGGCGCGATGTCCAACCCCGCCGCGGCGTCGAACAGCACCCGCCCGGCGACCGCGATCCGCCCCCGGTCGGGCCGCAGCAGCCCGGCAACCATGTTCAATATGCTGGTCTTGCCGATCCCCGACGGGCCGAACAGCACGGTCAGCCCCGCGCCCGCCGTCAGGTCGAGCGCGACCGCGGCCTCGCCCAGCCGCTTTTCGACGTGGATGTCAAAGGACATGCAGCCCCCGCCTCACACGCCGTGTGAGCAGTTCCGACGCGACCAGCGCGACGAGGCTCAGCGCCACCGAGATCGCCGACAGCCGCCACACCATCGCCTCCGCCCCCGGCTGCTGCAACGCCGAATAGATCGCCAGCGGCAGCGTCTGCGTCTGCCCCGGCACGTTGGAGACGAAGGTGATCGTCGCGCCGAATTCGCCGATCGACCGCGCGAACCCGAGCACCGCACCCGCCAGCACGCCGGGCAGGCTGAGCGGCAGCGTCAGCGTCCAGAACACCCGCGCCGGCCCCGCCCCCAGCGTCCGCGCCGCGCTTTCCAGCCGCCGGTCGACCGCCTCGATCGACAGCCGCATCGCACGCACCATCAGCGGCAGCGCCATGATCCCCGCCGCGATCGCCGCACCCGTCCAGCGGAACAGCACGGTGACGCCGAACCAGCGTTCGAGCACGCCGCCGACTGGCCCGTTCGGCCCGAACGCCAGCAGCAGCACCCAGCCCGTCACCACCGGCGGCACCACCAGCGGCAGGTGTACGACCGCATCGAGCAGCAGCTTGCCCGGGAATCGCGCGCGCGCCAGCACCCAGGCGAGCGCGAAGGCGAGCGGCAGCACCGCCGCCATCGCGACGCCGCCGACCTTCAGCGACAGCGTCAGAATCGTCCATTCCTCCGCCGACAGCATCAGCGCGCGGTGAATCCGTAGCGGACGAAGATCGCCTTGCCTTTGGCGCTGACCAGAAAGCGACGGAACGCCTCACCCTCCGGGTTCCGCGAACCGGCGATCCGCGCGATCGGATAGGTGATCGCGGGGTGGCTGGATGCGGGAAACACACCCGCGATCCGCACCATGCTCGATGCGCGCGCGTCGGTCGCATAGACGATCCCCAGCGGCGCCGCACCGCGCTCGACCAGCACCAGCGCCGCACGCACGCTGTCGCCGCGCACCACCTTGGGCGCGACCGCGGTCCACACGCCGAGGCTGCGCAACGCCGCCTCGGCATAGCGCCCCGCCGGCACCGGCGCGTCCGCCATCGCCAGCGGCCCCGCCGTCAGCACCCGCGCAAGCGCGGCGGGCGGACGGACGGGGATGCGCACCGGATTGCCCTTCGCCGCGACGACGACCAGCCGGTTGCCGAGGAACGTCACCCGCGTGTTCGCGACGATCAGCCGCTTGGCGGCCAGCGCGTCCATCCATTCCTGATCGGCGGAGACAAACAGGTCCGCGCCGCCCCCCGCCTCGACCTGCCGCGCCAGCACCGACGACGCCGCGAACGAGAGCACCGGTTTTGGATGCCCCGCCTTCGCCCACGCCTCCGCCGCGGCGGTCAGCGATTCCTGCAGGCTCGCCGCCGCCAGCACCAGCGGTGCGCGCGTCTGCGCTGCGGCAGGGACGGCAAACGACAACGACAGGGCGAACACCAACGACCGGATCATGACGGCACCTCGACGGGAACGGTTATATCCCGCCGTATACAGCGCCCGTCCTGCAACGCGACCGGCGAATCGCGAGCCCCGGAAGTCAGTTACCTTCGCGGCACGTCAGATAGCGCCCCTTCATGCCGACATGCGCCGTCTCCCCGGCAGCGACATCGGCGGAGGCATTGCCACTCTTGGTCCCGATCGTAATCCTCGCCGGCTCGACCAGATTGCAGCCGATCTCGGCCCCCATCTGCGCACAGGCCTTTTCGAAATGCTGGTCCGCCGTCGATCCCTCGATCGGTCCGACCAGGAAGGACGCGCCGGTCGTGCCGCCGAACAGCGTGGCGCCGATACCACCCAGCATGTTCGCGCGCCACGTTCCGTCACGTTGCTGCTTCAACCCGGTCTGCGGTGCGAGACGTGCGCATACGCCGGTCGCGACGACCGCCTCCTGCGCTTGCAGGCCGCCACTCTCACACAGCCCCGTTAACAGCAGCATGGCCTTCCACGACATGATCGCACTTTCGCTGGGGATCCCGTGCGCGGCTCTATCCGGCCACCGGGCCAAGTGCCAGCGGCTTCCCTCACCCCGACGTCACCCGCCCGGTCCGCTGCAACTTGCCCCAGCCCACCATCGGGCCGCGCAGCGCCTGCGCGATCGCCTTCAGCACCACATAATACATCACCTGACGATAGCCGATCCGCTGCGGGATCAGCAGCCACAGCAGCCGCCACCGCTCGCGCCGCTCCAGCGCAAAGGCGATCGTCGCCGCCAGCAGGTCGATCGCGGTGAACACGATCCAGAAGGCAAGCATCGTATAGACGTCATGGCTGGTCTGCGCCCAACCGTGCGCCTGTACGTCGAGATAGGTGACGAGGAAGCTGACCAGCAGCGCGAGGTCGATGATCGGGCTGATCGCCGCGAGCAGGATCTGGAACACGATCGCCTGCGGCAACCCGACCCAGCCGAGCCCACGCGGGGCGCTGCGCCCGATCGCCGAACGGTGCTTCCACAGGCATTGGAGCGTGCCGAACGCCCAGCGGAACCGCTGCTTGGCGAGCGCGCGCATCGTCTCTGGCGCCTCGGTCCAGGCGACGGCGTACTGGTCGTATTGCACCCGCCAGCCGGCGCGCTGGATCGCGATGGTTAGGTCCTGATCCTCCGCCAGCGTGTCGTGCGGATAGCCGCCGACCTCCGCGATCGCCGCGCGCCGCCACGCGCCGACCGCACCCGGCACGACGGTGATCGCGTTCAGCCGGGCAAAGGCGCGCCGCTCGAGGTTCTGCGCGGTGATATATTCCAGCGCCTGCCAGCGGGTGATGAGGTTCACCCGGTTGCCGACCTTGGCATTGCCCGCGACCGCGCCCAGCGCCGGATCGTCGAACCAGCGCGCCAGCCGCGCGATTGTCGTCGGTTCGAACTGCGTATCGGCATCCAGCGCGATGACGATCTCGCCCTTCGCCACCTCCAGCCCGGTGTTGAGCGCGCGCGCCTTGCCACCATTCTCCAGCGTCAGCAGCCGCACGCGCGGATCGTCGGCAAAGGCGGCGGCGACGACGGCGGAGGTCGCGTCCTTCGACCCGTCGTCGATCACGATCACCTCGATCCGCACATCGGTGCTGGCGAGCACGCCGCGCACCGCGCGTTCGATCACCCGCTCCTCGTTATAGGCGGGGATCATCACCGTGACGAACCGGTCGGGATCGATCGCCGGGAACACCGTGCGCGACTCGCGCCGCGCCTGTACCAGCGCCAGGCCGGACAGCGCCAGCGCGCGCAGGATGCCGACAGTAATCGCGATGGCGAACAGCCAGTGCAGCGCCACCACCAGCCCGCCCAGCGTGGTGAACAGCGCAAGATCGGCGCGCGCCGCCAGCTGGTCGCTCGAAGAGATCGCCGGCATTGCCGCCTCGCGCGAAATGCCGGCGAGCGTCGAGACGGGGACGAAGCTGTAGCCCAGCGCCCGCAGCCGGTCGATGATGACCGGCAGCGCCGCGACCGTCTGCGCGCGGTTGCCGCCGGCATCGTGCAGCAGGATGATGTTGCGGCTGCAATCGGCATCCGAATCGCCGTCGCAATGCGCGGGCGCGCTCGTCACCCGCGCGATCGTCGCGTCGATGATCGACTGCACGCCCGGCCGCTTCCAGTCGCCGGGGTCGACGTGCAGCCCGACCGAGACATAGCCGCGCTCCTGCGCCTGCAGCGCCGGCACGATCTCGTCCGCGGTGGTCGGCTCGGCATCGCCGAAATAGGGCGCGCGGAACAGGCGCAGCGACCGGCCGGTGAACGCCTGGAACAGGCGCTGGTTGGCGTTGAGTTCGAACCGCACCTGTTCGGGCGACACCGTCGCCAGATTGGGATGGGTATAAGTGTGGCTGCCGATCTCATGCCCCTCGGCCACCATCCGCTGGAGCAGCGGACGCTGGGTCAGCGCATTCTCGCCGACGATGAAGAAGGTCGCCGGCACGCCCTCGCGCTTCAGCACGTCGAGGATCTGCGGCGTCCAGGTCGGATCGGGACCGTCGTCGAAGGTCAGCGCCAGCTGGCGCGGGCGATAGCCGGTACGGTCGACCTCATATTGCGACGGCAGCCGCAGGAACCGGACGTCGCCGATCATCCCGTCCGTGCCGGCGACGGCGTGGCGCGCGCCCGCGACCGGGGTCGCGCCGATCTTCAGGATCTCGCCCGCCCCCTCGATATCGACGTTGGTGCCGGCGGGGATCGCATCGATCGCCGATGGCGGCGGCAGGGTGCGGTGGTCGCGCCCGAACAGCGCCCACAGGCCCGGGTCCTCCGACCCCAGCCGCCACAGCGCGACGCTGCCGACCCCGGCGCGGTGGAGGAAGGCGATCTGGTTGTACGCCGATGCCGCATCCAGCATCCAGACGACATGGCGCGTGTCGCCGTCCGAATAGGCGAAGCCGCTGTTGCCGCTGGCCCGGTCGAACACCGGCACCGTCGCCGAATCGCGCGCCGCCTGCCACGCCTCGTCGACGCTCATCGCGTCGCCGCCCCTGTCGTGCCAGTCATAGGCATAGGAGCCGACCGCCACGACCAGCTTCGCCGCGGGAATGCCGCGCGCCGCGGTCGCGACCTTTTCTGCGAACCAGCGCTGCGACGCGATCGGCCCCGCCGGCCCCGCGGTCTCATGCTCGTCATAGGCCATCAGGAAGATCTTGTCGGTGACCCGCGCATAGGCGGGCAGGTCCCAGTCCGGATTGCCAACCGGCGCGGCGATCGCCACCACCCAGCCGCGCGGTGCGAACCGCCGCTGCGCCTCGCCGAGGAACGTCCGGTAGTTGCCCTGCGCGCCCGCCGGCAGATCCTCGAAGTCGAAGAAGGCGCCGCCCGCGCGGTTCGCCGCCAGCCACGGCACCAGCCGGTCGAGTAGCGCGGCCCGCGCGCGGGGGTCGGCGAGCAGCGCGGCGGTGCCGGCCCCGTCCCATGTCCCGCCGATCGCATTTTGGATCATCGGCACGATCACCGGCCGATGCACCGCGCGGTTGAGGATGCTCCGCCCCGCTGTGTCGCGGAACACGGTGATGCGGTGATCCGAGCCCGTCACCGACACCCAGCCGGGGATCACCCAGTCGAGCTGTTCGACATGCCGTTCGAGGCTCGCCGCGCTCGACGGGTCCCATGGGGTGTGAAAGGCGATGGCGAGCGCCGGATTGCCCGACGCCCCCGCCTTGCCCCGCCCGGTGCCGAACAGGCGGCCGGCATAATAGTCTAGCCCCCGTTTGGCGCGGCGGATCACGCCATGCGGCGGCGACAGCCGGTGCAGCATATGGTGCTCCGCCTCGACCGGCAGCAGCGGCGCGGCCGGCACCGCCCCGATCGACACGGCGAAGGCGGCGACCGACAGCACCAGCAGCAGCACGAAGGCGACCACGCCGAGCGTGAACCGCCGCTTGCGCCGACCGCTGGCATCGAAGAACACGGGCAATTGAGACATAGACGACACTCCGCCGACCGCCTTGCACCGCGGCCGATGGCGCGATCACGTCATCGCGATGACAAAGACGTCATTTGGGACGTCATTTGCGACGTCATTTGGCCCGGCGCGCCGATGGTCATTTGCCCCCGGCACCCTTGCCATCGGCGGGTTTGCCGGCCGGTGCGTCCGTCCGGTCCTTATCCGCAGCCTTGACGATGCTGCGGGCGATCATCGCCACCTTGGTCGCGCCGCGCTGCGTGCCCGATCCATCGTACAATGCCTTCAGATAGCCGCGGTCGAAGGCGGTCATTTCCGTCGGCGGCGCCGCGGCGGGATCGAACAGCGTCAGGATCGTGTCGCCGCCGGTCGCGCCCTTGGGACGGATCATCGCCAGCGTCCGCATCGCGGCATAATCCGCCATCTGCTGCAGGCTGTGGCCGAGCACGGCCTTGCGATCGACCAGCATCACCGTCGACAGCATGTCGCGACGGATCGCCAGCCCGATCCGCGTCGCGATCGGCACCTGCAACGTCGGCGGCCCGTCGGTGCTCTGCGACAGGCGATCGCCATCGCGGCTGCGCACCTCGCTGACGCTCCAGACGTGGACCGGCCCGGGCTCCTTCAGGATCTCGCGCATCTCGCTCGGCTGGTAATCGCGGAACATCCAGGGCCTGCGCTTCATCAGCCGCTCCGCCTCCGCCCGGCTGTCGTCGACGAACATGACGAGGATGTTGGGCGTGCAGCCGTCCCCGGCCAGCGCGATCCCCGCCGCATCGGCATTCTCGGCCAGCCGGGCGCCGATCGTCCGCAGCATCGGCAACGGCAGCCCCGCGGTGGCGAAGCAGACCGGATCGGTGAAGCGCGCCAGCGGCTGGTCGAAGCCGACGCGTGGCGAGATCGCGCGGGCCAGCGCCCGGGTCTTCACCTCGTCCGCGAGAGCCCGGCCCTCGACCACGATCGGGTCGGCGGCCGCGCCGGGATCGGCCGGCGGCACGGTCTGCGCGCCGACTCCCGCCGTCGCCAGCATCGCGCCGGCGAATGCCGCCACCCGCATCGATCCCCAGACCCCCATGTCCCGCCGCTCCCATCGCAGGGCGCCGACACCCCCGCGCCGACGCAACGTTCCTGCTTATCCCAGCCGTCGGGCGATCCCGCAATGGCCCTGACGACCGGCGGATCAATCGACGGTGAAGATGCTGCTCCCGTGCGTCTCCCCCGCCTCCAGCGCCCGGTGTGCCGCCGCCGCATCCTCCAGCGCGAACCGCTGGCCGATGGCCGGCCGGATCGCCCCCTCGCGCAGCATCGCGAACACGCGCTCGACCCCGGCGCGGCGCTCCTCGGGGGTGACGTAATAGTCGAACAGCGTTGGCCGCGTGACGAACAGCGATCCCTTCGCCGCCAGTATACCCAGGTCGATGCCGTTCACCGGCCCGCCGGCATTGCCGTAACTGACGATCAGCCCGCGCCGTGCGACCGCCGCCAGCGTCGCCTGCCACGTCGCCATGCCGACGCCGTCGAACACCGTGGCGACGCCCTGCCCGCCGGTGATCTCGCGCACCCGCGCCGCGACATCCTCGTCACGGTGCAGGATGACATGATCGGCACCGGCTTCGCGGGCATGCGCCGCCTTGTCCGCCGATCCCGCCGTGCCGATCACGGTCGCGCCGATCGCCTTCAGCCAGCCGACCAGCAACTGGCCGACGCCGCCCGCCGCCGCCCAGACCAGCACCGTCTGCCCCGCCTCGACCCGCGCACAGCGTTCGACCAGCAATTCGGTCGTGCAGCCCTTCAGCAGCAGCGCCGCCGCGGTCTCGTCGTCGACGTCGTCGGGCAGGTGCAGCAATTGCGTCGCGGCGACGTTGCGCGCGGTCGCATAGGCGCCGCGCGCGGGCCCGAAGGTGCCGACTCGATCGCCGACCGCAAAATCCGCGACGCCGTCGCCGACCGCCTCGACCACGCCCGCCGCTTCGCTGCCCAGCCCGGCGGGCAGGTCGATCGGATAGATGCCGCGGCGGTGATAGGTGTCGATATAGTTCAGCCCGACCGCGCGATGCCGCATCCGCACCTCGCCCGGCCCCGGCGGCGGCAGGTCGACGTCGACCCATTCGATCACTTCCGGACCGCCCGTCCGTTCAATCCGCGCTACCCGTTCGCTCATCGGCCGCTTTTCCTTTTGCTCGTCCGGGCATACGCGTTTCGGGTTGCAACTGTTCCCGCCGCGCCGCACACCGCTGGCAAACATATATGGAGAGCGATGCGATGCATGCCCAAGACTTCTACATCGACGGCGCCTGGGTCCCCAGCGAGGGCGGCCGCAGCCATCAGGTCATCGACCCGTCGACCGAACAGCCGGTGACGACGATCACGCTCGGCACGCAGGCCGACGTCGACAAGGCGGTCGCCGCCGCGCGCAAGGCGTTCGACGGCTTCTCGCAGACCAGCCCGGACGAGCGCGCCGACCTGCTCGACCGCATCGTCGAGGCGTATAAGGCGCGCATTCCCGATCTCGCCAAGGCGGTCAGCCAGGAAATGGGCGCGCCGATCGGCTTCGCGCAGGCGGCGCAGGCGCCCGCCGGGCTCGGCCACATCATGGGGGCGGTGAAGGCGCTCCGCGAATTCACCTTCTCCGAACAGGTCGGCAAGGCGCGCGTCGTCCATGAACCGATCGGCGTCGTCGCGATGATTACGCCGTGGAACTGGCCGCTCAACCAGATCTGCGCCAAGGTCGCCCCCGCCCTCGCCGGCGGCAATACGATCGTGCTCAAGCCGTCCGAGGAAGCGCCGAGCTGCGCGCTGATCCTCGCCGAGATCCTGCACGACGCCGGCGTTCCGGCGGGCGTCTTCAACCTCGTCAACGGCGACGGTCCCACCGTCGGCGCGGCGCTGTCGACGCATCCCGACGTCGATATGGTGAGCTTCACCGGATCGACCCGCGCCGGCATCGCGGTGGCGCAGGCCGCCGCCGCGACCGTCAAGCGCGTTCATCAGGAACTGGGCGGCAAGGCCCCCAATCTGGTGCTGGAGGGCGCCGACCTCGCCGCGGTGCTGCCACCGACCTTGCAGGGCGTGCTCGCCAATTCGGGGCAGAGCTGCATCGCCCCCACCCGCCTGCTCGTCCACGAAAGCCAGGCGGACGAGGCGGCGCAGGTCGCCCGGGCGATCTTCGAGGCGACGCCGATCGGCGACCCCGCCGAGATGGGCGCGCACATCGGCCCCGTCGTCAACAAGGCGCAGTTCGACAAGATCCAGGAATTGATCCAGTCGGCGATCGACGAGGGCGCGACGCTGGTCACCGGCGGTCCGGGCCGGCCCGACGGCCGCAACGCGGGCTATTACATCCGCCCGACCGTCTTCGCCGACGTGACGCCCGACATGCGGATCGCGCGCGAAGAGACGTTCGGCCCGGTCGCGACGATCACCCGCTACGGCACGCAGGACGAGGCGATCGCGCTTGCCAACGCCACCGAATACGGCCTGTCTGCCGCCATCTCCGGCGACCCCGCCGCCGCCGCCCGGGTCGCGCCGCGCCTGCGCGCCGGGCTGGTCACGATCAACGCCTGGAGCGGCCCCAGCGGCACGCCGTTCGGCGGCTACAAACAATCCGGCAACGGCCGCGAGGGCGGCAAATACGGTATCGCCGACTTCATGGAGCTGAAGACGATCGTCGGCGAACCGGCCTGACCCCGGGATCGGCCCCTTCGAGCGGAGGGGCCGATCGCCGTCACCGTCCGACGGCGAACCAGATCGTGTGCATCGCGCCCTTGCCATTGCTGCGTGCCCGCACCGTCACCTCGTCCACGTCGAACCCGACTTCGCGCAAGCGCCGTGCGAAGGCGGCATCCTTGGCGGCGGACCACACCGCCAGCACGCCGCCCGGCCGCAGCGCCGCGCGCGCCATCGCGAGGCCGCGGGCGGAATAGAGCCGATCGTTCGCCGCACGCACCAGCCCGTCCGGCCCGTTGTCGACATCGAGCAGGATCGCATCATAGCTGCCGCGCCCGGCCGCGATCAGCTCGGCGACGTCGGCGAACTCCACCGCGACTCGGGGATCGTCGAGGCAGCCATCGGTCAGCGCCGCCATCGGCCCGCGCGCCCAGTCGACGATTGCCGGCACCAGCTCCGCCACCGTCACCCGCGCTTGGCCGCTGAGCCTGGCCAGCGCCGCGCGCAACGTGAACCCCATCCCGTACCCGCCGACCAGCAGATGCGGCGCGGGCGTGCGCAGCCGGTCGATCGTCATCACCGCCAGCGCCTCTTCGGATCCGCTCATCCGGCTGTTCATCAGCTCGTTGCGCTCGAGCACGATCATGAAATCGCCCCCGCGCCGGAACAGCCGCAGCGGCTCGCCGCCCGGCACATCGGCCGTCCCCAACAATTCGCGCGGCGTCATGCCCGTGTCACTCCCTCGTGCTGTAACCGGGCCCGTACCGCGCCCCATCCGTCATGGCGATGGCACGTTTTTGGAGAATGGGGCGTTTTGCTCTAACGGACGGTCCGGACGACCACGCACGCCGCGTGGCCGCCGCACGAAACCGACAGGATCTTCACTACCCACATGCCAGCCTACAAGCCCCAGACGTTCCAGGAGCGCGCCGCCCTTTCCGCCCAGGCCAAGCAGGCCGCGCTCGACAAACTGCGCGCCAAGCCCCCGCTCGACCCGGCGATTGTCGCCGAGCGCAAGGCTGCGGCGGACGCGAAGGAAGCCGCCCTCGCCCAGAAGCGTGCGGAAAAGCAGGCCGCCCGCGAACGCGAAATCGCAGAGAAGAAGGCCGCCGCGGAAGCCGCAGCGCTCGCCGCTGCCGAAGCCGCCGCCAAGGCCAAGCCCAAGATTCCGACCGAAGCCGAGATGAAGGCCGCCCGCGACGCCCGCTACGCCGCCCGCAAGCAGCGCGTCGGCAAGCGCTGACACCGCGTCGGGTCCCGCGGTACGGCCGCGGGACCCACGACCGCCACCCCTTTAACCGTCACCACGCATCCGTTCCGCGGTGACGGATCATTTGCGGCAGGCGTGGCGACTCACATATGACATAGCGCGTGGCGCGAACGGGCCATTCCCGCCCCCTCAATAATCCTTTGACACCCGCACGTTGGCGCTTTGTCGGCCCAGCGTCGAGATGCTCGACAGAAGCGACAGCCAGCGCGTCACCTGAAACTCGACCTGAGTCGCGGAATAGCCCTGACCGTCGGTCACGATCTCCGCATACAGCCGCCGCGTCACATATTTGCCCGCCGCGATCGACGTCCCCTGCCCGGTCTGCGGATCGGCCGGCAGGATGCGCAGCCGGTCGAGCCCCGCCGCCCGCCGCACCGCATTGATCGGGTTGAGCCCGTTGCCGCCGCTCTGCAGAGCCGCCACCGCCGACGCTAGCTGCAACGCCTCCGGCGCCGACAGGCTGGTGATCGACGTGCCGAACAGCAGCCGCGACAGCAATTCGTCCTGCGGCAGCGTCGGCACGCTCGAAAAGCCGATCTCGGGCTTCAGCGCGGTCCCCGTCACCCGGATCGACGCGCTGAGGCCGGTGCTGTCCGCATTCGCCTCGATATCCAGCGCCGGATTGGCCGGCACCTCGCCGGCGAAGCGGATGATGCCGCGGCTTAGCTCGAACTTACGGCCCGCGAATTCGTAATCGCCGCGCACCATGGTCGCCGTGCCCGTGATCGCCGGATTGGCCGGCTCGCCCGCGATTCCGAGGTCCGCCGACCATTCGCTCGACAGGCCGAGGCCGCTGACGATGACCTTGTCCGCCGCCTTCGCCTTTATCGCCAGCGTCCATGGCGTGACCGGCGCCTCGTCCTCCTCGCCGCCGTCGGGCAGGTTGATCTCGCGGATGTTGAGCCGCGGCACCGCGGTCGCCGCGGTCGCCTGTCCCAGCCGGTAGCGGCTGCGGTTGAGCACCACGTCGCCCGCGATCCGCCCGCCCGACCCGTCGGAGGTAAAGGTCAGCGGCCCGGTCACCGTCGCGCCGATATCGTCGCGGTTGATCATCACCGCGCGATCGGCTGCGAGACGGATGTCGATGCCGATCCCGTGCGCCGCGGCGAAGTCGAACCCGCCGCTGCCGGTCACCCGCCCGCCCTTGCCGGCGTCGGCGGCAAAGCGGTCGATCTGCAACTGCGATCCCCCGAACCGCCCGGTCGCGGTGACGTTGGTCAGCACGGTGCCGGTGTTCGCGCTCTCGATCCGCGCGCCGCTCGCCTGCAGCACGCCGCGGATCACCGGCGCGCCGATCCGGCCGCTGACGTCCGCGCCGATTGCGACCGGCCCCGACAGGTCGAACAATTCGACCCCGGTCAACCGCCACAGGGTGTCCGCCGGCCCCTGATAGCGCAGTTGCGCGAACAGCGGCGCGGCGGCGATCCGGCTGGCGAGGTCGCCCGCGCCCAGCGGCCGCAGCAGCGCCTGCCCGCGCCCGATCGTCTTCCCACCCGACGCCATCACCGCGCGCACGCCCAGCCGGTCCGCGGACAGCGCCGCCGCCAGTCCGACGTCGATCGGCCGCGACGACAGCACCAGCCCGGCGCGGCTCAGCCCACGCACTGTGACGTTCGCCTTGCCGGTCGGCGCCTGCCCGTCGACCGCGTCGTAGCTGAACGTGCCCGACGCGGTGCCGCTCAGCCCCAGCCGGGGAAAGCCGATGTCGAGGATCGCGAGCGGCATCCGCGTCAGCGACGCATCCACCGCGAGTCCCCCCGCCCCGAACCGTCCGCTTACCGCGCCCTCGCCACCGGCGAAGGCCAGTCTGGTCTGCGCCAGCCGCCAGCCGTCGCCGTCGCGCACGATCTCCGCCGGGGTCAGCAGCTTGAGCGGTCGCCGGTCGAGCGTGCCTTCCGCCGCGACGACATAGCGGTCGGGCGACACCTGCGTCACCGTCTGGATATCGAACGCCCGCCCGCGCGACCCGGCGATCGACGCGCGTACTTCGCCCGTCCCGCCGCGCAACCGTGCATTGCCGGCGAAGCGCGCCAGGCTCAGCCGCCCCTGTCGCAGGCCCAGCCCCGTCGCGGTCGCGTCGATCGACGTGCCGGCCGGATCGAGCAGCATCGTCGCATCCAGCCGCCCGCGCCGCAGCGTCGCGGCGTCCAGCCGCGCGTTGGCCGCGTCGAGATGGATCTCGATCCGCTGCACCGTCCCTACGGGTCGGAACAGCAATTCACCCGACAGGCCGCCGCCGGCGACGCCCAGCCGCCCGGCGAACCCGCCGGTCACGATTCCCAGCCGCCCCGACGCATTGGTCCCGCTCACCGCCAGCCGGTCGACCTGGATCACGTCGTCCACCCCCGGCGGCAGCAGCAGGATCGCGCCCGCGCCGCTGAACGGCCCCAGCCGCGACCCGCCCTCGGCCCGCCACGCAAAGCCCTGCGACGTCGGATCGAGGTGCGCGCGCACCTGCGACAGGCCCAGCGTGTCGTTGGGCCGCGCGAACACGAGGTCGAGCGTCGGCCGGTCGATCCTGCCGTCCAGCTTCAGCGTCACCGGCCCGTATTGCGTGTGCCGCCCGACCGCCTCGATATGGAAGGTCTCGTCGCGCCGCCGCAGCCCGTTGCCGCGCAGCGTGAGCCGCGGCGAGGTCAGCACCATGTCCGCGAAATGGAGCACGCCGTCGGGCGTCCGCTCCAGCCCGGTGACGATCCGCGGCAGGCCGCCGGTCAGCGCGCGCAAGAAGCCATTGTCGAGCCGTACCACCTGCACTGTGCCGCGCCCGACGATCCGCGTGCCGCGCCCGCCCGCGCCCGGCACGACGCGCAGGTCGCTGCGCAGGTCGACGATGCCGAGCCCCTTGATATACAGTCGGTTGAGCGTGCCGTTCAGCCCGACCTCATAGCGGCCGGTGGCGAAATCCACCGCCAGCATGATCCGCCCCGCCAGCTTGTCCGAACGCAGCCGCAGCGCGTCCCCGGTCAGCAGCGAGCCCTTGAGGGTCAACGACCCGTCGAGGCTGAGGTTGCGCAGGATGCCGCCCGCGACATTGCCGACGCCGGTCACCTCCGCGGCGGCGAAGCGCACCGGCATCGTCAGCACACGCTGTCCCAGCCGCCCGCTGCCGGCAAGTCGCACGCCGCGCATCCCGGTCCGGTCGACGCCCAGCCGGTCGGCCCGCAGCCGATAATCGAAACGTGCGGTGTCGAAGCCGCCGTCGATCACCCCGCGCAGTTCGATGCCGCTGCCGCTCATCGTCGGGATCACCGCCGCGGGGCGCAGCAGCCGCGCCCGGACCCGCACGTTGCGGAACGCGCTTGCCCCCAGATCGATCAGCCCGGTCGCCTCCGCCGCGATCGCCGGACTGCGCAGCGACAGCGTCCCGTCCAGCCGCCGCCCGGCGAAGGTCGCGCTGCCGTTCACCAGCACCCGCGGGCTTGCCAGCCGCCGCGCCAGTCCACCGACCAGCCCGCCGGGTGCCATCTGCCCCGACAGCGTATAGCGCCCCGCGTCCGCCGCCAGCGCGAGGTCGATCGCGCGAAACTTGCTCGCCCGCCCCACCGCGCGACCGCGCCACCGCGACCAGCTGCCGTCGCCGCCGATATCGAGCGTCAGCGCACGGCGGACGCCGATGGTCCGCGCCAGCACGCCGCCCGCCGCGCCCGCCGCCCGCACGTCGATATCGAACCGGTCGCGGTCCGGCTCGGCATCGATGCGCAGCGCCAGCCGGTCCGATCCCGCCACCGCCGCATCGAGCCGCACCAGCGCCCGCCCGCGCCGGATATCCGCCCGGCCCGCGACCCGCCCGACCCGCTCGGTGCCCAGCACGGGTTTCGCCAGCACGAGCCGGTCGATCGCCAGCCGGCCGATGCGAATGTCGAAATCGGGCAGGATCGGGCCGCGCTTCGCGGATGCGCGCGTGCGCGGCGCGTGGAACAGCGTCGCCTGCGGGATCGCCAGCGCCCGTATCTCCAGCCGGTTGCGGAACCAGAGCCACGGCGTCCAGTCGAGCGTCACCGCCGGCGCCTGCACCAGCAGTCCGTCGAGGTCGTGGACGCGCACGTCCTTCAGCCGCGCCCGCCCGTACAGCGACCCGTCGATCCGTCCGATCGTGAAGCGCAGCCCGTTGCTCGTCCGGATCGTGCCGATCCGCTCGGCGACCCAGCGATGGCCGATATCGGTGTCGACGATCAGCAGCGCGGCGGCGAACACCGCCACCAGCGCCGCCAGCGCCAGCCCGATCCGCCGCAGCCAGCGGCTCAAAACGCCTGTCCCAGCGACACATAGACCGCCACCCGGCTGTCGCCCGGCTGCGGGTTGAGCGGCGTGCCGACGTCGAGGCGGATCGGGCCGAAGTTGGAATAATAACGCACGCCGACGCCCGCGCCATATTGGAAGTCGCTCAGCCCGGGCAGCGCGCTGGTATAGATCGTGCCGCCGTCGAGGAACGGCACGATGCCGAAATTGCCGAACGCCTTGACCCGCGCCTCGATCGAGAATTCGGCAAGGCTGCGCCCGCCGATGGGATCGTTATTGACGTCGCGCGGTCCGATCGCCTGATAGCCATAGCCGCGCACCGATGCGCCGCCGCCCGCGTAGAACCGCCGCGACGGCGCGATGCTGTCGCGCGATGCACCCAGGATCGATCCCAGCCGGATCCGCTCGGCGAGCACCAGCCCGCTCTTCACCGGCTGATAGGCGCTGCCGTCCAGCTGCATGCGCGCGTAGCCGAAAGCTGCGCCCTGCAGCGAGAATTCGGGGCTGATCCGCCCGCCCAGCCGGAACCCGCGCCGGGGATCGAGCAGGTCGTCGGTGCCGTCGTAATTGAGGCTGGTCGGCGCCGCCGCGATGTAGAAGGTGCGGCGCCGCGGCTGCCCGGTCGCGGCGATGACGTCACGCTCGTCGGAGGTGACGAGTTCGCCGCCCAGCGACCAGGTCCACGCCTTCTGGAAGAAGATCGTCGTCTGCCGCTCCAGCGTCGCCGACAGCGAGAAGGTGTTGGCCTCATAGGCATCGCGCTGCAGGTGCGCGGCGGCGACCTGTGCGGTCAGCACCCGGTCGCGCCCCCCGAAATTGTTGCGGCGGAACACGAGGCTGCCCAGCTGCTCGCGCGTCCCCGCCACGCCGCGCACGGTCAGCGCGCCCTCGGGCGGGAACAGGTTGCGATGCGTCCAGCTCAGCTCTGCACGCGCGCCCTCGCCGGTGCCATAGCCCACCTCGCCCGCGATCGTCCGCGGCGGCGCCGGCTCCAGCTTTACGCCGATATCGACCGTGCCGGGCACCGTCCCCTTGACCGGTTTCAGCACGACCGACGAGACGAGGCTGGTCTGGATCAGCGCCCGCCGCAGGTCGTCGAGCGACGAGGCGTCATAGGTCTCGCCCGGCACAAAGCGCGCGATCTCCTGCACGTGATGCGCGTCGAACACGCCGTTGCCGGGCAGCGCGACGACGCTGCCGAACCGCCGCTCCGCCCCCGGCGCCACCGCGAGGTCGAGCGTCGCGGTCTTGGTCGCATGATCGACGACGATCTGCGATTCGCCGACGTCGGCGAAGGGAAAGCCCTCCTGCCCGATCCGCGTCTTCAGCCGCGCCTCGCCCGCGACGATCGCATCGGCATTGACCGCGTCCTGCGCCTTCACGCCGAAGGCGTCGCGCAGCGCCCCCGCCTTGTCCTCCGCCGCCGCGACCCCGCCCAGCGTCACGCCCTTGAAGCGATAGAGCGTCCCCGGCTCCGCCTGCAGCACGACGAGCGGCTTCGCCCCCGGCTCGACCCGCGTCGACACCCGCGCATCATAATAGCCCTCGCCGCGCAGCAGCGACTGGAGCAGGTCCGCATCCTCGCGCGCGCGGCGGTCGATCTGCGCGGCATTGGCGGCGCTGCCGTCGTTGGCGTTGAGCGTCGACAGATCGTCGAAGCGCTGGCGCAGCAGCGGCGTCGCCGCCGCGTCTACCCCGTCGATCCGCCACGCATAGCGCGTCTCGGCGGCACCATCGGTCGCCTGCGTCGCGACGGTGGCGCCGGCGTCCGCCCCCAGGTCCGGCCAGGCGACGCCGATATCGGGCAGCGGCGCCAGCGGCGCGTTGGGATCGAGCGGCGTCACGGGGTCGAGCGGAAGGGGCTCGGCGGGCATGGTCTGCGCCGCGGCCGGTCCGGAGAGAAGAAGCATGGCAGTCGCGCCAAGCCCGAACCACCCCACACGCGCCACCATGGCGACGGTCCTAGCGTGCGCGATCCCGCCGCAACAGTCCCATATCAGACCCTTTTCCGATCAAGCGGGCATGGCGACCGTCAAATGGCGGGGTCGGGGTTTGGTCACACGACGGCACCCCATGAACCGCGCGTGCCCACCCCGCCCCTCAATGCACCGTGCCGACCGCCTCGTCCGACGCCATCAGCGCGATGAGCCGTTCGGTCTGGCGCCAGCGGCAGAAATGCAGATGGTTGCCGATGTCCCGCATCCGCCCCGCCCGGATCGCCGCCTCGATAGGGGCCTCGTCGCCGAAGGTCGCGATCAGCTCCGCTGCCTCGACGACCTGCTGGGCGTCGGCGAGATAAAGGGCGGACATGCGATACTCCCGGGTACGATACGGACGCCGCTCATCCTACAATCGCCGTGCCACTTCAACCGCATCGCCCCCATCCGGCGGGCGTCGATGGTAAACGGCGCGGCCGGGCCCACCGCCGCCTTGTGCCGCCTGTCCCGTCCCGGCACGCTGGCGTCCCGCGGCGGGACGTGGCAGGGCGCTCGCATGGCCGACACTCCTCCTTCCGCCGCGGGCGGCATCCTCATCGCGCTATGCACGATCGGCGGCACCGTCGTCGGCCTGACGCAGGGCCAGGTGACGATCGGGTTCCTCGCCGGGCTCGTCATCGGCAGCCTCGGCGCGGTAGCCATCTGGCTACGCGACCACCGTCGGTAATCAGCGCGGTTCGCGCATCAGCCAGACGACGCGGCCGATCACCTCGACCGGGCCGTCCGGCACCGGCGGCGCCGTAGGATTGTCGCTCACTACCCTCAACCCGGCGCGTCCGCGGCTGACGCGCTTCACCATCACCGCATCGTCGATCCGCACCACGTACACCCCGCCGCGCGCATCGGGTGTTCGCCGGACGCGGTCGACCACGATCAGGTCGCCGTCGACCAGTCCCGGCTCCATCGAATCGCCGCGCACCCGCACGATCGCCGCCTGCCCCTCACGCAAGCCCAGCCGCGTCGCCAGCGCCGGGTCGATCGCCGCCGCCCCGATCGCGATCTCGCCATCGACGAACGCACCCGGCCCCGCCGAGGCGGCGATATCGAGTCGCGGCAGGGTGAACGGCCGCCGCCCGGGCGCCGCGCCTAGCTCCACCTCGTCCACCCCGAAATAGTCCGCCAGCCGGCGCCGGTCGTCGTCGGCCAGCCGCCGCGGCGATCCCCGCGCGACGAATTGCTGGAGATAGGCCGCGTTGCGCCCGAGCATGGCCGACAGCGCCGCCAGGCTGTCGCCCCGCGCCGCCGCCAGCGCCGTCAACCGGCCCCTCGGTTCGATCGTCTCCACATAGGATGCGATAGCGTAGGAAATTTTCCTAGACAAGTTGGATCAACCGGAACAGATCGCGAACAGAACAGATGGACTCGTGAGGGAATCGATGTGCCTGCTCATCAAGATCGACCGCTATCTCCGCCACACCGGCATGTCGCGCAGCCAGTTCGGCCGGCTGTCGATCAACGATCCGCGTCTCGTCACCGACATGATGCGCGGCCGGGTGATCGGGCCGGAGAATGTCGCGCGGATCGAACGCTTCATGGCCGGGCGGCAGGGATGATGCTGCGCGCGCTGGCTGCCGACGCGCGGCCCTATGGCGTGACACTGGCCCTGCGCGACGCCGCCGAGCAGCCATGGTCCAGCGCCACCTTCACCGGCGTGCGGCTCGACCTCGTCCTCGCGATCGACGGCGCCGATCCCGCCGCATGGCTCGCCGCCTTGCCCGAGGCGGAGTTGCCGGTCCCCGGCCGGCTCGTCGCCGACCTCGCCGTCGTCACCGCCACCGCCACCACCGCGACGCTGCAGGTGCTGCTGCTGGAGACATGACCGCGGCTCCGCTACACCTGCCCGCCATGACGATCACCTATCGCAGCTACCTGCGCCTGCCCGAACTGCTCGCCGTCCAGACGCCGCTCAGCGACGTCCATGACGAATTGCTGTTCGTCACCATCCATCAGGCGTCGGAACTGTGGATGAAATTGTGCCTGCACGAACTGGGCGAGGCGCGCCGCCGCATCGCCGACGACGACCTGCCGCCGGCGCTCAAGATGATGGCGCGTGTCAGCCGCATCCAGACGCAGCTGATCCAGTCGTGGGAGGTGCTGGCGACGATGACGCCGGCCGATTACGCGGCGATGCGCGGCAGCCTCGGCACCAGTTCGGGCTTCCAGTCCGATCAATATCGCCAGCTCGAGTTCATCATGGGCAACCGCAATCCGGCGATGGTCGCGGTGTTCGAGGAGGCGGAGGTACGCGACCGCCTGTCCGCCGAACTGGCCCGGCCGAGCCTGTACGACGAGGCGCTGCGCCTTCTCGCCCGCCGCGGCCTGCCGGTGCCCACCGACCGGCTCGACCGCGATTTCGCTACCATCGCCGCGCCGTCGCGCTCGGTCGAGGCCTGCTGGGCCACCGTCTACGGCGATCCGTCCGCCTGGTGGGACCTGTACGAACTCGCTGAAAAGCTGGTCGACCTCGAATATCACGTCCAGCTCTGGCGCTTCGGCCATCTCAAGACGGTAGAGCGCGTCATCGGCTTCAAGACCGGCACCGGCGGCACCGTTGGCGTGCCCTATCTCGCGCGCGTCGTCGAACAGCGCTTCTTCCCCGAACTGCTCGACGTCCGCACCAGCCTCTGACGCTCCGGCCTGTGGCAGGAAAACCACAGTGCTGCACTGCACCCAACATGACATGGATTTCATTTTGATATAACGTAACATCGCCGTTATGAGACAGCGCGTCTGCACAATCGCCTGTTTCCCGGAGTATCGATGCTGAAGTTCACCCTGCTCGCCGGCGCCGCCCTGATCGCCAGTCCCGCCGTCGCGCAAACCGCCACCCCGCCCGCGCCGGCGGCGGCCGCCGCGCCGCATGGCCGGGACATCATCGTCACTGCCGCACTGCCGCAGAGCGAGCGCGACGTGCTGCAGGGCACCTCGGTCATCTCCGGCGAGGAACTGACCCGCAACCTGCGCCCGACGATCGGCGAGACGCTCGCCCGCCAGCCCGGCGTGTCGGCGACCTCCTTCGGTCCCAGCGCCTCGCGGCCGATCCTGCGCGGCTTCCAGGGCGATCGCATCCGCGTGCTCACCGACGGCATCGGCTCGATCGACGTCAGCAACACCAGCGTCGACCATGCCGTCATCATCGATCCCCTGCTCGCCGAGCGGATCGAGGTGCTGCGCGGCCCGTCGGCATTGCTGTTCGGCTCGTCCGCGGTCGGCGGCGTCGTCAACGTCATCGACACCCGCATCCCGCGTAGCGTCCCCGAAAATGGCTATCGCCTCAACGGCATCGCCAATTACGGCTCGGCCGCGGACGAACGCTCGGGCGGCGCCGCCGGCGATGTGGCGGTCGGCGAACACCTTGTCCTGCATGCCGACGGGTCGTATCTGAAGGCGAACGACCTTCGCACTGGCAAGGGCTATCTGCTGTCCCCCGCCGCCCGCGCCGCCGCGCTGAGTCAGGTCGGCCTGCCGCAGGACGGCGACGAGCCGATCGACTTCGCCGGCACCGCCGCGCTGCGCAACCGCCTGCCCAATTCGGCCGCCGAGACGTGGACCGCGGGCGCGGGCGCGTCGATCATCACCGACACCGGCAACCTCGGCGTCTCCTACAGCCATTACGACAGCCTCTATGGCGTCCCCATCCGCTACGCGACCGCGGTCGGGCAGGAGCAGGAGGCGCCGCGCCTCTCCGTCGTCCAGAACCGCGTCGACCTGCGCGGCGAGGTCAACACCGGCGGCGGCTTCCTCGACAAGATCCGCATCCGCGCCGGCCAGGCAAGCTATCGCCACTTCGAGCTGGAGGAAGACGGCAGCGTCGGCACCGCCTTCTACAACAAGGGGCTCGAGGGGCGGCTCGAGGTCGTCCAGGCCAATCGCGGCGGCTGGCAGGGCGCGTCCGGCGTCCAGTATTTCAACCGCATCTTCAACGTCGTCGGCGACGAGGCCTTTCTGCCGAAGAACGAAACCAACCAGACCGGCTTCTTCACGCTGCAACAATATAGCGCGGGTCCGTTCCGCGCCGAGGGCGGCCTTCGCTACGAACTGACCGACGTCGCCGGGCGCGTACCGGCCGGCAACGACCGCTTCTTCGGCGGCAATCGCCATTTCGAGGCGCTGTCGGGCTCGATCGGCGCGTCCTACGCGATCAGCGACGGCATCCGCATCGGCCTCAACGGCTCGCGCACCGAACGCGCGCCGTCGGCGGAGGAATTGCTCGCCAACGGCCCGCACGCCGGCACGCAGGCCTATGAGCTCGGCAATCCCGACTTCCGCCTCGAAAAATCATGGGGTCTCGAGGCGACGCTGCACGCGCATGGCGACGGCTACAGCTTCGATGCCTCCGCCTATTACAACTGGTTCTCCAACTATATCTCGGAAAACCGCGTCGATCCCTCGGTCTGCCTGACCCGCACCGACGAACTCGATGGCCTGCCCTGCTTCCAGTATCAGCAGGGCGACGCGCGCTATTACGGCTTCGAGGCGGACGCCTCGGTGCGGCTCGCGCAGATCGGCGGCTATGCGATCAACGCCGACCTGCTCGGCGACTATGTCCACGCCAATATCGTCGATTCCGGCCCCGTTCCCCGTATCCCGCCCGCGCGCGTGCTCGGCGGGATCGAGGCGCAGGGCGACCGGCTCGGCGGCCGGGTCGAGGTCGAGCACGTCTTCCCGCAGAACCGCCTCGCCGCATTCGAGACGCGCACCGACGATTACACGATGGTCAACGCGAGCGCATCGATCAGCCCGTTTGGCAAGGACAGCAAGACCAGCCTGCTGCTCTCGGCGAACAACCTGTTCGACGTGGTCGCGCGCCGCCATTCGAGCTTCCTCAAGGATTTCGCGCCGCTCGCCGGCCGCGACATCCGCGTGACGCTCCGCTTCGGGCTGTAACGCCCCTCTGAACACCCCCGTCACCCCGGAACACGTCCGGGGTGACGGAAAGGCGCCCCCTTGCCCCCTCACCCATTCCCCCGTACCGCATCTTCAAAAGGAGACGATGCGATGGCCGGCATGGGCAAGTTCGACTGGGCCGATCCCTTCCTGCTCGACGATCAGTTGAGCGAGGACGAACGGATGATCCGCGACACCGCGCGCAGCTACGCGCAGGACAGGCTCGCGCCGCGGATCGTCGCGGCGTTCCAGCACGAACACACCGATCCCGACATCTTCCGCGAGATGGGCGAACTCGGCCTGCTCGGGCCGACGGTGCCGGAGGAATATGGCGGCGTCGGCGCGGGTTACGTCGCCTATGGCCTCGTCGCGCGCGAGGTCGAGCGGATCGATTCGGGCTATCGCTCGATGATGAGCGTCCAGTCCAGCCTCGTCATGTATCCGATCTACGCCTATGGCTCCGAAGAGCAGAAGCGCGCCTTCCTGCCGAAGCTCGCCAGCGGCGAATATATCGGCTGCTTCGGCCTGACCGAACCCGATGCCGGCTCCGATCCCGGCGGCATGACCACCCGCGCGCGCAAGGTCGAGGGCGGTTACGTCCTGTCGGGCGCCAAGACCTGGATTTCGAACTCGCCGATCGCCGACGTCTTCGTCGTCTGGGCCAAGTCCGACGCGCATGGCGGCGCGATCCGCGGCTTCATCCTCACCAAGGGCATGAAGGGCCTGTCCGCCCCCAAGATCGAGGGCAAGCTGTCCCTGCGCGCCTCGATCACCGGCGGCATCGTCATGGAGGACGTCGCGGTCGGCGACGACGCGCTGCTGCCTAATGTCGAGGGGCTGAAGGGGCCGTTCGGCTGCCTCAACCGCGCGCGCTACGGCATCAGCTGGGGGGCGCTCGGCGCGGCCGAATTCTGCTTCCACGCCGCGCGCCAGTACGGCCTCGACCGCAAGCAGTTCGGCACGCCGCTCGCCGGTCGCCAACTCTACCAGAAGAAGCTCGCCGACATGGAGACGGAGATCGCGCTCGGCCTGCAGGCCTCGCTGCGCGTCGGCCGGCTGATGGACGAAGGCCGCTTCGCCCCCGAAATGGTGTCGATCGTCAAGCGCAACAACGTCGGCAAAGCGCTCGATATCGCCCGGACGGCGCGCGACATGCACGGCGGCAACGGTATCTCGGGCGAATATCAGGTCATGCGCCACGCAATGAACCTCGAAACGGTCAACACCTATGAAGGCGCGCACGACGTCCATGCCCTCATCCTCGGCCGCGCCATCACCGGCATCGCGGCGTTCTGACTGTGTCCGTCATTGCGACCAAAGCGAAGCGATCCGGAGCCGAGCCAGGACGCGCTGGATTGCCGCGCGACGCGCGCAATGACGAACGGCGGCCGGCCGATGCCTGACCACCCCCTCGCCGGCCTCAAGGTCCTCGAACTCGCCCGCATCCTTGCCGGGCCATGGGCGGGTCAGGTCCTCGCCGACCTCGGCGCGGCCGTCACCAAGGTCGAATCCCCCGCCGGCGACGACACCCGCCGCTGGGGCCCGCCCTTCGTCGACAACCCGGACGGCACGCAGGACGCCGCCTACTTCCACGCCTGCAACCGCGGCAAGACCAGCCGGGTCATCGACTTTACCACCGCCGAAGGCCAGGCGCAGGTCCGCGCCCTCGCCGCCGAAGCGGACGTGCTGATCGAGAATTTCAAGGTCGGCGGCCTCGCCAAATATGGCCTCGATTACGCCAGCCTCTCCGCCCTCAACCCGCGCCTCGTCTATTGCTCGATCACCGGCTTCGGGCAGGACGGCCCCTATGCCCCGCGCGCCGGCTACGACTTCATCGTGCAGGGCATGAGCGGGATGATGGACCTGACCGGCGAACCCGCCGGCGCCCCGCAGAAGATCGGCGTCGCCATGGCCGACATCGCCACCGGCCTCTATGCCGTCATCGCCATCCAGGCCGCGCTTGCGATGCGCGAGCGGACCGGCCGCGGCCAGCAGATCGACATGGCGCTGCTCGACACGATGACCGGCGTCCTCGCCAACCAGGCGGCGAACTACTTCGGCAGCGGCGTCACCCCGACCCGCGTCGGCAACGCGCATGTCAACGTCTGCCCCTATGCCGTGTTCGAGACGGCCGACGGCTGGTTCATCCTCGCGGTCGGCAACGACGGCCAGTTCCGCCGCTTCTGCGCCGTCGTCGGCCTCGACGCGGCGGACCCGCGCTACGCCACCAACGCGCTCCGGCTGGCGCATCGCGAACCGCTGTTCGCGGCGATCACCGCCGCCACCCGCCGCTTCGAGCGCGACGACCTGCTCGCCCGGCTGGAGGTCGCCGGCGTTCCCGCCGGCCCGATCAACACCGTCGAACAGGCCCTGCACGACCCGCAGGTCGTCGCCCGCGGCATGGTCCTCGACCTGGAGCCGATCAGGGGTCTGCGCACCCCGATCCGCTTTTCCGACGCCGACCTCGCCACCGACCGGCCCGCTCCGGCGCTGAATTCCGGGAGGCATACGGGAGTAGTTCCGTCCCGATAGCATAGTGCGGCCAGCGTCCTTCACAGCATTGACGCCAGCCATAACATTTGTTGTGCTCGGTCGCGACCCGACCTAGTCTTTCCGAAAAACTGGGAGAGACACCATGGCCCCGCCCCCGCTCGCCGGCCTGCGCATCGTCGAGATGGCCGGGATCGGCCCCGGCCCGTTCTGCGGCATGATGCTCGCCGATCACGGCGCGGAGGTCATCCGCATCGACCGCGGCGTCCAGCCCGGCTTCAGCGATCCCGCCAGGGACCCCCTGCTCCGCTCGCGCCGGTCGATCGCGCTCGACCTCAAGACGCCGCAGGGCATCGCCGCGGTCCGCCGCATCGCCGCCACCGCCGATGGCTTGATCGAGGGCTTCCGCCCCGGCGTGATGGAACGGCTCGGGCTAGGCCCCGACCGGCTGCTCGCCGACAATCCGCGCCTCGTCTATGGCCGCATGACCGGCTGGGGGCAGGACGGCCCGCTCGCGCAGGAGCCGGGCCACGACATCAACTATATCGCGCTGTCGGGCGCACTTCACGCCTTCGGGCGGGCGGGCGACCGGCCGATGCCGCCGATCAACATGGTCGGCGATTTCGGCGGCGGCGGCATGCTGCTCGCCTTCGGCATGCTCGCCGCCTTGCTCCATGCGCAGCGCAGCGGCGAGGGACAGGTCGTCGATGCCGCGATGACCGAGGGATCGGCGCTGCTGATGGGCATGATCTGGGGCTTTCGCGCGATGGGCCAGTGGAGCGACGCGCGGGGCACCAATTTGCTCGACGGCGGCGCGCCCTTCTACGACACCTATGCGTGCGCCGACGGCAAATGGATCGCGGTCGGCGCGATCGAACCCGCCTTCTATGCCGCGCTGCGCCGCGTCCTTGCGCTGGACGACCCGCTCTGGACCCGCCAGTTCGATCCCGCCGCATGGCCCGCGATGCGAGAGGCGCTCGCCGCGCGCTTCCTGACCCGCAGCCGCGACGCCTGGGTCGCCGCCTTCGCCGGCAGCGAGGCCTGCGTCACGCCGGTCCTCGACGCCGCCGAAGCCGCAGCGCATCCCCACAACCGGCATCGCGCGATGCTGCCGTCCGCGGGCGGCGTCACCCAGCCCGCTCCGGCGCCGCGCTATTCCGCCAGCACCACCGTCCCGCCGGCGATGGCGACCGCCCGCGACGATGCCGCGGCGCTCGCCGATCTCGGCTTCTCGGCGGCGGAGATCGCCGACCTCGGGCTTTAGGCCGCCCGCTCCGCCTCGACCACCGGACGCCGTGCGTACAGGCCGTAAGCGAGGATGATCGCGTAGCAGACCGCGGGCAGCAGCAGCGAAAACTGCATCGACCCGGTGATGTCCGCGATCAGCCCGGTCAGTGGCGGCACGATCGCCCCGCCGACGATCGCCGTCGCGATCACGCCCGATCCCTCGGCCGCGCGCTTACCCAGCCCCTCGCTCGCGAGGCTGAAGATCGTCGGGAACATCACCGCGTTCATCAGCCCGATCGCCAGCAGCGTATAGCCCGCCAGCACGCCGGTGGTGTTGGCGGAGATCAGGATCAGCGCGATCGCGCCGGTCGCCACCGTCGCCAGCACCTTGCCCGGCGCGACGCGGGTCAGCACGTACGACCCGATGAAACGGCCGACCAGCGCCCCGCCCCAATAATAAGCGACGTAATTGCCCGCCGCCTGATCGCTGATCCCGAACACGGACGATTGCATCAGATAGAGGACGATGACCGATCCGATCGCCACTTCCGCCCCGACGTAGAGGAAGATGCACGCCGCCCCCATCGCGAAGCGCGGCCGCTTCAGCAGGGTGAAGGCGTGGAAGATGCTGCCGGTGTGATCCTGCTCCTCGTTCAGCCGGTTGCGGCGGGTCCACACCACCGCGGCGATCACCGCCAGCGCGACCGCGAGGCCCAGATAGGTGTGGACGATGACTTGCGAGGCTTCCTGCCGATAGGCGACCAGCGCGGCGCCGGACAGCGACGCCGCGCTGACGCTGGCGAGGCCGCCGAGGATCAGCGCCGAGCCGACGCGCGGGAAGATCGTCGTGCCGAGCGAGTTGAACGCCTGCGCGAAGGTCAGCCGGCTCGACGCCGTCTCGGGCTTGCCGAGCAGCGAGATCAGCGGATTGGCCACGACCTGCACGATGGTGATCCCCGCGCCGAGCACGAACAGCGCGACCAGGAACATGCCGAACGTCGCGCTCTTGGCGGCCGGGATGAACAACAGGCAGCCGACCATCATCGTGACGAGGCCGATCGAGGCGGTGCGCATATAGCCGGCCCGCCGCACGATCGCCGCGGCCGGCAGCGAGAACAGCGCATAGGCGAGGAAGAACGCCGACTGGACCAGCATCGACGTCGCATGGTCGAGCGTGAACAGCTCCTTCAGCTTCGGGATGATGATGTCGTTGAGGCTGGTGATGCCGCCGAAGATGAAGAACAGCGCGATGACGAACACGCGCAGGTCGGGGGCGTCATAGCCGTGGCTCGCGTCGCCCGACGCGCCGGCATTGCTGGTATCGATGTGCATGGCCATAGGAAAGGCAGCCTCTCGGGATCGTTTGCCCCGGCATAGGCGGCGTCCACCGCCGCTGGCAAGCCGTTCAGCCGAAGCGGAATCCGGACACCGCCCAGCCGATCACCACGTCGCGATAGTCGCGCACCGCCGGCCCGTCGCCCCCTGCGCCGAGCGCCACCATCAGCGGCAGCAGATGCTCCGCCTCGGGATGCGCGAAGCGCGCGTGTGGCAACGACGCCCAGTCGGCGACCCGCGCCGCCCGCCGCGCCGGGTCGGGATCGGTCGCCGCATCGGCCAGCGCCGCGTCCCATTGCGTCGCCACCGGCGTCACCTGCGGCCCGCGGGCGCGCATATTGTGAAAGCTCATTCCCGATCCGACGATCAGCGCCCCCTCGTCGCGCAGCGGCGCCAGCGCGCGGCCGATGGCGATATGCGCCGCCGGATCGAGGTCGGCACGCAGCGACATCTGCACGAGCGGAATGTCCGCGGCGGGGTTAGCGACCATCATCGGGATGAAGACGCCATGGTCCCACCCCCGCTCCGCCTCCTCGGCGACGGCATGGCCCGTGCCGCGCAGCAGGTCCGCCGCCCGGCGCGCCACCGCCGGCGCGCCGGGTGCATCCCAGCGCAGCCGGTAGGTGTGGTCGGGAAAGCCATAGTAATCGAACAGCAACGCCGGCCGCTCGCCGATATGCACGGTCACCTCCTGCGTCTCCCAATGACCGGACACCATCAGGATCGCCCGCGGCCGTTCGGGCAGCGACCCGATCAGCCCGGCCAGATAGGCCTGCATCGGCCGCCACATCGGATCGGGCGGGCCGCCCTCCGGGTCCATGAAGAAACAAGGGCCACCGCCATGCGGCACGAACAGCGTCGGAAGCGTCATGACGACAAGGTCGGCGCGATCGACGCCCGCCGCAATCGTCTGGATCGAAACGCCGCGTTTCGCCTAAGAGGGCGGCATGTCGCGCCTCACCGTCAACAACCAGCCGGTCGAATATCGCCTCGATCCCGCGACGCCGCTGCTGTGGGCGCTGCGCGACGCATCGAACCTGACGGGGACCAAATACGGCTGCGGCACCGGCCATTGCGGCGCCTGCACGGTCGATATCGACGGCCGTGCGGTCCTGTCCTGCCAGGTCCCGGTCGGCAGCGTCGAGGGCACGTACGTCACCACGATCGAGGGGCTGTCGCGCGAGCGCAACCATCCGCTGCAGCTCGCCTTCATCGCCGCCAGCGTCCCGCAATGCGGCTTCTGCATCACCGGCATCATCATGGCGGCGTCGGTGCTGCTCAAACGTAACGCCGACCCCGGCGAGGCAGACATCCGCGCCGCGATCCGCAACATCTGCCGCTGCGGCATCTATCCCCGCCTGATCGAGGCGATCCAGCGTGCGGGCCGCGCCGCCCGCGGCGAGGAGACGATCGCGGCGGGCGCCCGGCCCGGCATCGACCCCGCCGACGCGGCGCGCATCGTCCCCGCGCTGGTGCCGCCGCCCCGCGAGACGACGCGCGACTAGCTGTCGGAACGCTGACGAACCAATTCAGCTTCAGCACACGACGGAGGGCGTAGAGGGGTCCCATCATCGGAGCCGGCTCGTGCGCCGGCGGATTGAGGACGGGATCGTCATGAAGAGCATAATCAAGGCCCTGCTGGCGGCATCCATGCTGATGCCGATCGCCGCCCAGGCGCAGGAGCAGGACGGCCGCGAACGGGGCCAGGGCCGTCGCGGCGAATGGGGCCAGCGTGCGGACCGCCCCGATCGATCGGCGGAGGTCGGCGTCGACGCGCAGGTGCGCGCCGAACGCCCGCAGCGCGCCGAGTTCCGCGGCGAGCGCCAGCAGCCGGCTCCCGAAGCCCGCCCTGACACGCCACGCGGCGATCGCGACGGCCGCGGCTGGAACCGCGCGGACGGCAATCGCCCCGATGGCGGCCAGCGCGACTGGAACCGCGGCGGCGACCGCCAGGACCGGCCGGATCGTGGCGACGACCGTCGCTGGAACGGCGATCGCGGACAGGCCGGCAACGGCTGGCGCCAGCCCGACCGCGACGGACGCGACCAAATCCGTCCCGGCTTCCGCAACGACCGGCAGGACGATCGCCGTCCCGGCTACGGCCAGAACTTCGATCCGGGACGCGGCGACTGGCGCAGCAGTAACGGCCGTGGCAACGACTGGAACGACGGCCGCCGCTACGACAACCGCAGCGGCGCGTGGAACCGCGGCTGGCGCAACGACAACCGGTACGACTGGAACCGCAATCGCCAGCTGAACCGCGGCGCCTATCGCCTGCCGCGCTATTATGCGCCGTCGGGCTGGGGTCAGGGCTATCGTCGCTTCTCGGTCGGCGTCTCGCTGTCCTCGATCCTGTTCAATCGCAACTACTGGATCGAGGATCCCTACACCTATCGCCTGCCCGAGGCGTACGGCCCGTATCGCTGGGTGCGCTATTACGACGACGCGCTGCTGGTCGACATCCGCACCGGACAGGTCATCGATAGCGTCTACGGCATCTTCTACTGATCTGGCGGGAGGTCCGGCATCGGCGCCGGGCCTCCCCTGCCCCCCGCCGCCCCTGTCATCGCCCCCTTGTCATCGGCGAACCGTGACGGCATCTCTCGCGTCATGTTCGCTCGCAAGAAAGCGCCCGCCGCCTCCCCGCTCCGCCAGCAGATCGGCGCACGGGTCGCCGCGCGTCTCGACGCCAATCCGGCGATGATCGCGGCCGGGATCGCCGGCGTGCAGGTCTATTATCATCTCGACTTCCTCGACGCGGCCCAGTGCGATACGCTGATCGCGCTGATCGACGCCAACCGGCGGCCGTCGTCACTGCTGTCCGATCGCCAGGATCCCGATTTCCGCACCAGCGACAGCTGCGACATGAACCGCTACGCCCCCGAAGTGCAGCCGATCGACGAAGCGATCGCCGGCCTGCTCGGCATGGCGCCCGACCATGGCGAGACGATGCAGGGCCAGCGCTACGCTCCCGGCCAGCATTTCCGCGCGCATCACGATTACTTCCACGATACCGAAAGCTACTGGCAGCAGATGCAGGCCTCCGGCGGCCAGCGGACGTGGACGACGATGATCTACCTCAACGATGTCGCCGACGGCGGCGCCACCTGGTTCCCGCAAGCCGGCTTCAAGATCGCGCCGCGCCGCGGGCTGCTGCTCGCCTGGAACAACATGAACCCGGACGGCACGCCGAACGCACTGACGCTGCACGAAGGCACCGCGGTGGTGGAGGGAACGAAATATATCGTGACCAAGTGGTTCCGCGAGCGGTCGTGGCTCAAGCGGTAACGGTTTTGGTGGGGGAGCACGTCACGGCGACGCCGTGACGTCAGAAAAACGCCGTGCGCCGCCGGCATCGGCTTGCCGATGCGAGACGGTGGGAGCCGGGACGACCCGCGGCGAAATCGTTGCGGCTGCTTCCTTCCGGACCTGACCGGGTTGGCGACGACCACGTCCGCCCGACTCCCGCGGGCCATATGGCGGGGTCGGGCGGCGGGATCAAGCGTTCAGATCAACGATAGACACGGAAGCAGCGCCGCACCGGCCCGTAATAGCCGCGCTGGACCCGGCAGACGACCCGGCTGCGGCCATAGCCGCGCCCGTAGCCATAGCCCCGTCCGCGATCATAGCCGTAATGACGGCCGCGATCCCAGCGCCGGTCCGGCCCGCGGTTCCAGCGGCGATCGTAGCCGCGGTGATGGCCGCGATCGTAACCACGTTCGTAGCCCCGGTCGTAACCGTGCCGCTGCGCCTCGGCCGGCGCGGGCGCCATGAGCGTTCCCGCGGCGAGGGCGGCGGCGCTGAACAGTGCAATCAGCTTCATGATGGATACTCCTTTCACGCACCCGGGCGACCGGGCATCACGCACCATCGCGCCGCGGCCATGCACGGTTCCTGAATTCGCCGTTGTCGAAATGTCAGACTGACTGCCGGACCATGCCGGTCAGGGTGACGGCACCCACACCGTCAGCCCGTCCAGCGCGGCGGTCAGCCGGATCTGGCACGCCAGCCGGCTCGTCCGCGTCGCGGCGGGGACGAGGTCGAGCAGGTCCTCCTCCTCCTCCGCCGCGGCCGGCAGGCGCGCGATATCCTCTGCCGCCACCATGACATGGCAGGTCGCGCAGGCGAGATCGCCGTCGCACGTCCCCTCCAGCGGCTGACCGTCCGCCTGCGCGATGTCGAGCAGCCGCATGCCCTCGCCGCCCGCCGCCTCGCGCACGCCGCCGTCCGCCGCCACGAAGCGCACCCGGATCACGACCGCTGCCGATCCGCCGCCGCGAGGATCGCATCGAGTGCGTTACGCAGTTCCTCCTCCGTCGTGTAGCGCCCGAACCCCAGCCGGATGCTCGAGCGCGCCTGCGCCTCGGTCAGCCCGATCGCGCGCAGCACGTGGCTCGACCGGCCCGATCCGCTGGCGCAGGCGGATCCCGCCGAAAAGGCGATGCCGCGGCAGTCGGACATCAGCCGCGCCACATCCAGCCCGTCCCGCCGGACGTTGAGGTTGCCAAAGTAGCGCGGCTCGACCGCCCCGTTGACCGCCCAGCCCGGCAACCGCTCGATGGCCATCGCCCACAGCCACGCGACATGCGCCGCATCCGCCTCGCGCCTCTCCGCCATCAGACGCGCCGCGACGCCGAATCCCGCGCACAGCGCCGGCGACAGCGTGCCCGAACGGCCGCCCTCCTGATCGCCGCCGTGCAGCAACGGATCGAGCGTCACCCCGTCGCGGATCCAGAGCGCGCCGATCCCTTTGGGGCCATAGACTTTGTGCGCGGATAGCGCGACCAGATCGACGGTGTCGGGGATCGCGACCCGGCCATAGCCCTGCACCGCGTCGCACAGGAACAGCGCGCCCGCATCATGCGCCGCATCCGCCAGCGCCGCGATCGGCTGGATCACGCCGATCTCGTTGTTGACCAGCATCGCCGCGACCAGCCCGGTCCCGGGTGCGATTGCCGCGTCATCGGCGAGCCCGCACGCGTCCACCGTCCGAACCGTCGCGGCACGACCGTTGGCGGCGAGATACCGCACCGTGTCGAGCACCGCGGCATGTTCGGTCGCCAGCGTGACCAGCGGCCCGCCGCTGCCCTTGATCGCCCAGTTGAGCGCCTCGGTCGCGCCGGCGGTGAAGATCACGCGCCCGCCCGGCGGCAGCAGCGCCGCGACCTGGTCGCGCGCCACCTCCACCGCCGCCCTCGCCCCCCGCCCGGGCCGGTGCGCCGAATGCGGATTGGCATGCTGCGATTCGAGCCACGGCAGCATCGCGGCCAGCGCCTCTGGCGCGAGTGGCGTCGTCGCCTGATAGTCGAGGTAGATCATGCCGCGCGCCGCGTCGTACGCGCCATCTGCCGCCATGCCGCGACGAAGGCGTCGACCTCCGCGGCGGTCGTGGTCCGCCCGAAGCTCACCCGGATCACCTCGCGTCCCGCCGCCTCGTCCCAGCCCATCGCGGCGAGGACGTGGCTCGGCTTCATGCTGCCGCTCGAACAGGCGCTGCCCGCCGACACCGCGAAGCCCGCACCGTCGAGCAGGATCAGCTGCGCCGCCGCCGCCGCACCGCGCAGCCGGTACGACCCGATCGCCGGATGGCGCGGGCTGTCGGCGGCGACGATCTCGCCCCCCGACCGCAGGATCGCATCGTCCAGCCGCGCGCGCAGCGCATCATGGTCCGGCTCCGGTTCGGCCAGCGCCGCGGCATAGCCGAGCACGCCCGGCAGGTTCTCGGTGCCCGGCCGATAGCCCCGCTCCTGTCCGCCGCTCGGATGGAGCAGCCGCAGATCGCGGACCAGCAGCGCGCCGACGCCCGGCGGCCCGCCGCGCTTGTGCGCGGACAGCGCGACCATGTCGGCGACGGCCGCCAGTTCGTCCGACGCGGGCATCTGCGCCGCATCGACCAGCAGCATGCCGCCCGCCGCGTGCACCGCATCGGCGATCGCCGCGATCGGCTGGCGCACGCCCGTCTCGCTGTTCGCCCATTGCACGCAGACCAGCGCCGGCCCGTCCGCCAGCATCGCCGCCAGCGCCTCGCGATCGACGATCCCGTCCGCACCGACCGGCACTACGGCCGCCCCAGTGCCAGCGCGCATCACCGCATCATGCTCCACCGCGGTGATGAGCCGCCGCGGCAGCGTCGTCCGCCCCAGCGCGATGCCGAGCGATTCGCTCGCGCCGCTGGTCAGCAGCACCTCGCCCCGCCAGCCATGCGCCGCCGCGATCTCGCGCCGCGCCGCCTCCAGCGCCGCGCGCGCCGCCCGCCCCTCGGCATGCGGCGAGGACGGATTCGCCCAAAGCGCCAGCCCGTGGACGACGGCATCGCGCGCGGCGGCGGTCATCGGCGTGGTCGCGGCATGATCCAGATAGATACGATGGGGCAGGATTCGTTCCAATTGCGCAAGGGAGCGTCACGCCTATATAGCGCGCAACATTCTGCGCTCCACCAGCGCGCCCCTTCTTATGCGGCGAGGCTCATGCCCGAAGTCATTTTCCCCGGTCCCGAAGGCCGTCTCGAAGGGCGTTTCGCCCCGGCTCCCCGTCCCCGCGCGCCCGTCGCGATGATCCTCCACCCGCACCCGTCGGCAGGCGGTACGATGAACAACCGGCTGGTGCAGGAGCTCTACAAGACCTTCCAGCGCCGCGGGTTCGCCACCCTGCGCTTCAACTTCCGCGGCGTCGGCAAAAGCCAGGGGACGTTCGACAACGGCGTCGGCGAACTGTCCGACGCGGCGAGCGCGCTCGACTGGGTGCAGAGCTTCCACCCGGAGGCTTCGACCACCTGGATCGCCGGGGTCAGCTTCGGCGCGTGGATCGGCATGCAGCTGCTGATGCGCCGGCCGGAGATCCGCGGCTTCATCTCGGTCGCGCCGCCCGCGAACATGTACGATTTCAGCTTCCTCGCGCCCTGCCCGTCGTCGGGCATCATCATCCAGGGCGAGGCCGACGAGGTCGCGACCCCGGGGGCGACGCAGAAGCTGGTCGACAAGCTGCGCACGCAGAAGCACATCACCATCCATCACGACACGATTCCGAAGGCGAACCACTTCTTCGAGAACGAGACGCCGGAGCTGATGCGCTCGGTCGACAGCTATCTGGACATGCGGCTGGATCCGAATTCGCCGATCCGCTGATCGGGGAATGGACAGCATTGGACATATTGGTATGGTACCAATATGCTCCGTTCGATCGTATCGGCCGCTATCGGCCTGTCGCTGACCCCCGTCTCCGGGCTTGCGCCTGCCCAAGCCCAGCAGCCGGCGGAACGACACCGGTCCGCTCCGTCCGAAACCCGGGCCCTGACCCGGGTCGAGGCGGCGCGGGCACTGGTACGGATCGCGGCCGAACGCCGGCAGGCGATCCGCGTCGCCTACGGCCCGGCGATCGCCGCCAAAACGATCACGGTCGGCGGCAAGACGATGAAATGGGGCGACCGCACGTTCGGCACCGCCCCCGCGCAGGGCCGCAGCCTGTGGATATCGCTCCACGGCGGCGGCAACGCCCCGCCCGAGGTCAACGAGGGCCAGTGGCACAACCAGATCCGTCTCTACCAGCCGGCCGAGGGCCTGTATCTCGCGCCGCGCGCGCCGACCGATACGTGGAACCTGTGGCATGAGCCTCATATCGATCCGCTGCTCCAGCGGCTGATCGACGCGCAGGTCGCGATCAACGGGGTCGATCCCGACCGCGTCTATCTGATGGGCTATTCGGCAGGCGGCGACGGCGTCTGGCAGCTGGCGCCGCGGATGGCGGACCGGTTCGCCGCGGCCGCGATGATGGCGGGCCATCCCGGCGACGCCTCGCTGCTGCCGCTGCGCGACCTGCCCTTCGCGATCCTGATGGGCGGTGCCGACGACGCCTATGACCGCAACCGGCTGGCGGCGGAGAAGACGGCGGAGCTCGCGCGCCTCCACGCCGCCGATCCGGGTGGTTACGTCTACCTGTCGCGCATCTACGAAGGGTTGCCCCACTGGATGAACCGGCGCGATGCCGAAGCGGTGCCGTGGATGGCGCGCTTCACCCGCGATCCCTGGCCGCGCCGCATCGTCTGGGTGCAGGACGACGTCACCGCCGACCGCTTCTACTGGCTGCGCATTCCCGACGCGGCGGCGGCCAAGAGAGGCGATCGCACCGATGCGACGGTCGACGGGCAGACGATCGCGCTGACCGGCACGGTTCCGGCCGGCATGACGCTGCGCCTGTCCGATCGGCTGATCGATCTCGACCGGCCGGTCCGTGTCACGGTCGACGGCCGGCAGGTCTTCTCCGGCCGCGTGCCGCGCACCGCCGCGGCGATCCGGGCATCGCTGACGGAGCGGTTCGACCCTGCCTCCGCCGCGACGGCGACGCTCACGCTGCCCTAGGTTGTGAACTCATAAAGGTTGCGGCGATGAAAGGCGGCTGATTCAAGGTTTCTGAGGAGGAGGCTTGGAATGGCGCGATTTGATCTGAGCGAGGCGGAGTGGCGGCTGATCGAACCGTTGCTGCCGAACAAGCCGCGTGGTGTGGCGCGGGTGGACGACCGGCGGGTGCTGAACGGCATTTTTTACGTGCTGCGCACCGGTTCGCCGTGGCGCGACCTGCCAGCCCGCTATGGCCCACATACGACCGTCTACAACCGCTTCAATCGGTGGGCGAAGGCGGGTGTGTGGGTCCGGGTGTTCGAGACGCTGGCGGCGGGAGCGCCTGCATCGATGCATCTGATCGACAGTTCGATCGTCCGCGCCCACCAGCATGCGGCAGGAGGTAAAAAGGGGGTGCGGATCACGCCATCGGCCGTTCTCGTGGCGGATTGAGCACCAAGATCAACGCGCTGGTCGATCAGGACGGATTGCCGCTCAGGATCACGCTCTCAGCAGGGCAGGCTTCCGACAAGGCCGCCGTCGGGGCGCTGATCGACGGCCTGCCGCCGGCCAGGGCACTCGTCGCCGACCGCGGCTACGACGCCAGGGCGGTCATCGATCTCGTCCGATTACATGGCGGATGCGCTCACATCCCGACCCAGCGAGATCGTCGGATACAGCGTTCGATCGATCCAGCTATCTACCGCAGACGCAATGCCGTCGAACGATACTTCTGCAAGCTCAAGCACTTCCGCCGCGTCGCTACCCGCTTCGACAAGCTCGCCCGAAACTTCCTCGCCGCCGTCATGCTCGCGTCAACACGCATCCGTCTTAGAACTTATGAGTCCACAACCTAGGCGCGGCCTGCTTCACAATTGCCAGATGACGACGTTGCCGAGCAGCACCGCCGCCATCACCAGCAGCAACACGCCCTTCCGCCGGTCGCCACCCCGCGCGATCAGCGCCCCGCCCCCGATCAGGCAGGCGAAACACCCCAGCATCGCGATGGCGGGAGCGGCATTGGCGATCGATCCGAGCGGGCCATCCATGCGGCAAGTGTGCCGTGCCTGGTACGGGATGTCGAGCGCTGCCGTTTTCCGGTTTCCGAGCAAGGGCCGTAGCCCGGTTGGGAGCATTGTCGCGGCGGACGGCGGGACCGTCCAACATCGGACGGTCGCACCCGGGGCCTGCGCCGGGGCACTGTGGCTTGCTTCCCGTCCGACAGTAACCCCGGTGGGTTTTGCGCTGACGCGACGTTCCTCGCCAGCATTGCCGCCCGGTCATGCGTCAAAGCCGCACAAACCCGCCCCAGTTCCCCGGCGAAGGCCGGGGCCCAGTCGGGCGAGCCATCGTGGCGGCCCCCTGGCATCCGCCAAAATCCGACATGCCGACTGGGCCCCGGCCTCCGCCGGGGTACTGACGTATAATTCCCGTCCGACACCAATCCAGCAGCCCGCGCGCTGACGCGCCCTTCCCCGGCAGCATTGCCGCCGGGCCATGCGTCGAAGCCGAACCCTCCCACCCCAGTACCCCGGCGAAGGCCGGGGCCCAGTCGGGCGGACCATCGTGGCGGCCCTCGGCGTCCGCCAAAATCCGACATGCCAACTGGGCCCCGGCCCCCGCCGGGGAACTGAGGTGGGATTCCCGTCCGACAGTAATCCGGCAGCCCGCGTGCTGACACGACCTTCACCGCCAGCGTCGCCGCCCGGCCATGCATCGAAGCCGAACCCTCCCACCCCAGTACTCCGGCGAAGGCCGGGGCCCAGTTGGGCGGACCATCGTGGCGGCCCCCGGCGTCCGCCAAAATCCGACATCGCAACTGGACCCCGGCCTCCGCCGGGGAACTGACGTGTAATCCCGTCCGGCATTACCCCGGCGGCCTGCGCGCTTACGCGACCTTCCTCGCCGGCATCGCCGCCCCGCCATGCATCGAAGCCGAACCCTCCCACCTAGTTCCCCGGCGAAGGCCGGGGCCCAGACGGGCGAACCATCGTGGCAGACCCCGGCATCAGCCAACATCCGACATCCCAACTGGGCCCCGGCCTCCGCCGGGGTACTAACGTGCAATTCCTGTCCGCCACTCCCCGGCAGCCCGCGCTCCATCGCGACCTTCCCGCACCGGCGTCGCCGCCCGGTCATGCGTCGACGCGTCCCCCGCCGCTCAACCACCAACGCCTACCCGATCGCCCGCGCATAGGCGTCGATATCCACGTTCCCGCCCGACAGCACCACCAGCAGTCCGCGCTCCATCGCGACCTTGCCCGCCAGCAGCGCCGCCAACGCGACCGCGCCGCCCGGCTCGATCACCAGCCGCAGATGCTCCGCCGCCCAGCGCTGCGCCGCCGCCGTCTCCGCCTCGCTCACCGCCACGCCGGTCGCATCGCGCCGCGAGAGCACGTCGAAGGTCAGCGGCGATACGCGCGGGGTCTGGAGCGAATCGCAGGCGGTCGGCGGCGGGTTCGGCCCCACCGGCTCGATCCACGACGCCTCCAGCGAGCGGCGCATGTCGTCCCAGCCCTCGGGCTCGACGACGGTGATGCTCGCGTCCTTCAAACCCAGCGCGATCCCCGCCGACAGGCCGCCGCCGCCGCACGGGACCACCGCGCGCGCGACCGGCCCCAGCCCGAGCGCCGCCATCTGCGTCTCCGCCTCGATTCCCGCGCTGCCCTGCCCCTCGATGATCCACGGATCGTCGAAGCTCGGCACCAGAGTCGCGCCGCGCGCCTCGGCCAGCCGGCCCGCAATCGCCTCGCGGCTCTCGGTCGCGCGGTCGTAGCGAACCACCTCCGCCCCCAGCGCCAGCGTCCCCTCCAGCTTCGCCCTGGGAGCGTCCGCCGGCATCACGATCGTCGCGGCGATTCCCAGCCGCTTCGCCGCCCACGCCACCCCCTGCGCATGATTCCCCGACGAGAAGGCGACCACCCCGCGACGCCGCGCATCCTCGTCCAGCGCAGTCAGTCGATGCCATGCGCCGCGAATCTTGAATGCGCCGATCGGCTGCAGCGATTCCGCCTTGAATGCGACCTCTATCGCCTTGATTTCTTTAACATACAGCGGCGTCGGCGGCAGGATGCGGACGATTTTCTCGGCGGCGTCGCGTACCCCCGCCCGTGTCGGCTGTCGCAGAATCGTCACTTTTCGTCCTTTCGTGCGCCAAGCCACTTTACATGCACGGCCAGCGACCATAGATCGCGCCTCCGCTGCCCCATGGGACTTCCAACCGCAAGGCAGCTTTTGTCACCGTATGCCGTAAGGCAATTGGAGGTCCCTTGAATTGGCCAAGCACCATAGCGCGTTGGGGTTAGCGCCCCTCTCGACCGCCCGTTCCGCTAACATCCGCGGGGGCATCGACATCGCCAGGAGCAAACCGGTCGATCCGGTTACGCTCGTTCGCCCGCACGCCGCCGCGCGCGCGGCCCGATTCTTCGTCGAGAAGTTTCCGGGTCGCTCGATGTATGCGGTGAAGGCGAACCCCAGCCCGGACCTGCTCCGTGTGCTCTGGGACAATGGCATCACCCATTACGATACCGCCTCGATCGCCGAAGTCCGGCTGGTCAAGGCGACCCTTCCGGATGCGACCTGCTGCTTCATGCATCCGGTCAAGTCGGAGGAGGCGATCGCGGAGGCGTATTTCCGCCACGACGTGAAGACCTTCTCGCTCGACAGCATGGAAGAGCTGGACAAGATCGTCGCCGCCACCCGTGGCGCGAGCGACCTGACGCTCTGCGTCCGGCTGCGCGTGTCGTCGGAATATGCCAAGCTCAGCCTCGGCTCGAAGTTCGGCGTCGGCCCGGGCGAGACCAAGGAACTGCTGATGGCGACCCGCCAGGTCGCGGATGCGCTCGGCATCTGCTTCCATGTCGGCAGCCAGACGATGTCGCCCGACGCCTATACCAACGCGATGGAGCGCGCCCGCGCGGCGATCGTCGAGGCGGCGGTGACGGTCGACGTCATCGACGTCGGCGGTGGCTTCCCCTCGGCCTATCCGGGCATGACCCCGCCGCCGCTGGAGCGTTTCTTCGAGACGATCCATCGCGCGTTCGAGAGCCTGCCGATCAGCTATTCGGCCGAATTGTGGGCCGAACCGGGCCGGTCGCTGTGCGCCGAATATGCCTCGGTCGTGGTCCGCGTCGAGCGGCGCCGCGGCACCGAATTGTACATCAACGACGGCGCCTATGGCACGCTGTTCGATGCGGCGCATATCGGCTGGAAGTATCCGGTGCAGCTGCTCCGTCAGCCGGACAGCGACGCGCGGGACATGGACTTCGCCTTCTGGGGTCCGACCTGCGACGACCTGGACTATATGGCCGGCCCATTCCCGCTGCCCGCGGACACGAACACCGGCGACTATTTCGAGATCGGCATGCTCGGCGCCTATGGCTCCGCGATGCGGACCGCGTTCAACGGCTTCGGCGTCAGCGAGAATGTCGTCGTCGCGGATGAACCGATGCTGTCGGTTTATATCGAGGACGAGCGGCTGGACGAGCGCGCGACCAACGTCGTCAAGCTGTAACGCCTGCTCTATACCGATGATCTTCCCCCCTCCCGCGATCGCGCGGGAGGGGCGGTTTTTGGGTTTCCGCGTCCCCAACGGTGAATGACGACGGGTTCTGGATAGCCAAGGGCGAACCATGACCGACACGCTGACCAAGACCGCCGGCGCCAACGCGCCGATCAACGACAATCGCAAGGCCGAACTGCTGTCGAAGCAGGTCAAGCATATCGACATCAAGAGCTTCGACGCGCGCCCGATCGTCGATGCGATGGCGGACATGAGCTTCACTAGCCGCGACCTCGGCCGCGCGACCAACATCTACAACCAGATGCTCGCCGACAAGGATTGCTCGATCTTCCTCGTCATCGCGGGCTCGACCTCGGCCGGCGGCTGCATGGACCTGTATGCCGAGCTGGTGCGCAACAACATGGTCGACGGCATCGTCGCGACCGGCGCGACCATCGTCGACATGGATTTCTTCGAGGGGCTCGGCCACAAGCATTATCAGGCGCTCGAAATCCCCGACGACGACACGCTGCGCTCGCTCTACATCGACCGCATCTACGACACCTACATCGACGAGGAAGCGCTCCAGAACGTCGACCACACGATCTTCGAGATCGCCGAGAGCCTGGAACCGCGCGCCTATTCCAGCCGCGCCTTCATCCGCGAGATGGGCAAGTATCTGGTCGAGCACGGCAAGAAGGACAACAGCCTCGTCAAGCTCGCCTACGAGCATGACGTGCCGATCTTCTGCCCGGCGTTCGTCGACAGCTCGGCGGGCTTCGGCCTCGTCAAGCATCAGGTCGATGCCGCCAAGGAAGGGCGCCCGTATCTGATGATCGACGCGGTCGCGGACTTCCGCGAGCTGACCGAGATCAAGATCGCCGCGGGCACCACCGGCCTGCTGATGATCGGCGGCGGCGTGCCCAAGAACTTCATCCAGGACACCGTCGTCTGCGCCGAGATCCTCGGCCACGACGACGTCCAGGTGCACAAATATGCGGTGCAGATCACCGTCGCCGACGTGCGCGACGGCGCCTGCTCGTCCTCGACGCTGCAGGAAGCGGCGAGCTGGGGCAAGGTCAACACCGGTATCGAGCAGATGGTCTTCGCGGAGGCCGGCTCGGTGATGCCGCTGCTCGCGTCCGACGCCTATCACCGCGGCCTGTGGAAGGACCGCCCGGTCCACCGCTGGGGCACGCTGTTCGACAAGTAATACAAGGGCACGGGGCGGAGGGGACTCCGCCCCGTTTCGTTGCGACCACGCCCCCTCCCCGCGGGGCATGGACCAGCTTGTGTCTCACCGGGCGGTGATGCACCCTTGCCGAAAGGCGGGGAGAATCATCACGATGCACAGCGAAATCCTGCGACCGATGGTGGCGCTCATCGCCGGGACGCTGGTGATGCTCGTCTGGATGCTGGCCACCCGATTGCCGGCGATGAAAGCCGCCGGCCTCGATCTGGGCAAGCTCGTCGGTACGAAGGCGGCCGACGCCGATCGCGGACTGCCACCGCACGTCCAGTGGATCGCGCACAATCACAACCACCTGATGGAACAGCCGACGCTGTTCTACGCGGTCTGCACCGTCATCGCGCTCAGCGGCACCGGGAATGGCGTCAACGCGGCCATCGCCTGGGTGTATGTCGCCCTCCGCGTGATACATTCGCTGGTGCAGGCGACGGTGAACCGGGTAGGGCCTCGCTTCATGTTGTATCTCGCCTCCACGGTCGCGCTCGCCGCCCTGACGCTCCACGCCTCGATGGCGGTGTTCTGATGGCCAGGGGAGAAGGCTTCGAGCGCCACCGTCAGCCCTGGACGCAGGACGAGATCCAGAAGCTCCACACACTCGCCAAGAAGGGCATGGCACTGAAGGCGATCGCCAAGGCGCTGACCCGCAGCGAGGAATCGACCAAGGATCGCGCCAAGGCTGACGGCCTGTCGATCGCCAAGCTGCGCTGAGCGGTCAGGCGCTGCCGGCCAGCGTCACGAACGCCTGCGCCCGCGTCCGTAGCCTCACGGTTGTCTCGGCGAGGACGCGGGATACCTCCGCCAGCGCCGCCGCATCCGCGCCCAGCGCCGCGGACTGACCACTGATCGCGGCCGCGCGGACGCCGATATCGCCGCCGGCATCGACGGACTGTTCGACGTTCATGGCGATCTGCCGCGTCGCGTCGCTCTGCCGGGCCAGCGCGTCCTCGATCGAAATGCCGGTGTCGGAAATCGTCGCCATCGCTCCGTCCAGCACGCGATGTCCGCCGACGACTTCCCCGAGCAGGTGGTGCATCTCCGCGACCCGCGTCGCGACGTCCTTGGCCGCCGCGCTGGTCTGGTTCGCGAGCGTCTTGACCTCGTTCGCCACCACCGCAAAGCCACGCCCGACGTCGCCCGCGCGGGCGGCTTCTATGCTGGCGTTGAGGGCGAGCAAGTTTGTTCTTGCGGCGATGGCCTGGATCAGGCCGAGCATGTCGTCGACCGCGGTGGCGCTGGCGACGAGGGCGGCGACGCGTTCGCCTGCCCCCTGCATCGCCCCGCGCGCATGGCGGCGGACCCCGTCGGCCGCCGCGGTGTCCCCGGCGATGCCGTCGAGCGTCGCCGCCAGCGAGCGGCCGAGCCCGGCGATCGTGTCGAGCGCGCCGACCATCTGCCCCGTCGCCGCCGCGACCGAGGCGGCATCGTCGCGCGAGGCGCCGGCGCGATCGACCAGCAGCGCCGCCATCGACCCGATCCGGCCGGCGGCGTCGGCCAGTTCGCCGGCCAGCACGGCGACATCGGCGGTGAAGGCCTGCCCCGCCGCGTCGATCCGCGCCGCCCGTGCCTCACGCTCCGCCGCCATCTGCGTCTGCCGCTCCGCCGCCAGCCGTTCGAACGCCATCGCATCCATGACCGAATGGAAACTGTCGCCCTGCGTCAGCACCAGCCCCTCGCTGCGCGCGCGCAGATAGGCCGCCAGCAGCGCATCGATCGACAGCCCGACGTCGGCGGTGCCGCACGGCCGGATCACCCCGTCCAGCGACCCGCCGATGGTCGGGTTCTGCATCAGGGCGTGGCCATAGGGGTTGAACAGGATGCTGCGGACGTCGCTTTCGCGGATCACCCCGACCGGTCGGCGCGCCTCGTCGACGATCGCGAGCAGGCGCAGGTCGGGCGAGCCGCGGAACAGGTCGATCGCCGCCGCCAGCGTCGCATGGCGCGGCAGGCAGCGGCCATCGCCCTGCGGTCGTGCCGCCAGCGACACGGAGCCGTCCCGCAACAGGTCGAGATCGAAGAACATGCCCACCAGCTAGGCCGCGGCTGGTAAACCCGGGGTTAGGGTTTGGTGACACCGCGATGACAGCGACGGTTTTTCAGCGGCGGTTTTTCACCCGAACAGCCGCTTCGCGCTGCGGTCCAGCATCAGCAACTGCCACAGCGTCCGGCCGTGATCGGCGCGGCCGGTGCGATGATCCTCCGCCAGCCGCGCCACCGTCGCCATGTCGAGCCAGCCGCTGTCGACCAAGGTCCGCGACCGCGCCAGCCCCGCCGCCTCGGCGGCAAGCGGGCCGCGGAACCACGCACTGATCGGCGTCACGAACCCCATCTTGGGGCGGTAGAGGATGTCCCGGGGCAGATGGCGTTCGAGGCTGCGCTTCATCAGCCATTTGCCGGTGCCACGATGCAGCCGCATGCCGGCCGGCAGCGTCGCGCAAAATTCGACCAGCCGGTGGTCGAGCAGCGGCTCGCGCGCCTCCAGCCCCACCGCCATGCTGGTGCGATCGACCTTGGTCAGGATGTCGCCGGGCAGCCAGATGCGGATGTCAGCATATTGCGCGCGATCGAGCGGGTCGCGCGCCGGTGCGGCCCGCATCGCCGCGACGTAGCGGTCCTCGGCGCGATGGCCCTGCAGCGCCGCCCGCGCCTCCGCGCTCAGCAGTCGCGACCGCAACTCCGGCGTCGTCACACCCACCGCGCGCGCATAGGCCTCGTCGCCATCGGTGCCGAGCGCGAGCAGCGTCGCCTTGGCGCGCAGCGGGCGGGGTGCCCAGTCGGCCTTGGGGTAATAATGCCCGAGCGTCCCGAACGCGGCGCTCCGCCAGCCGGCCGGCAGCAGGCTGCGCACGCGCTCCTCCGCCGCCTGGAAGCGGTAGCGGCGATAGCCGGCGAGCGCTTCGTCCGCGCCGTCGCCCGACAGCGCCACGGTGACGCTCTGCCGCGCCAGCGCCGCAACCTGATAGGTGGCGAGCGCGCTGCCGTCGGCGAAGGGTTCGTCGAAATGGTGCACCAGGGTATCGATCAGGCCGAAATCGTCGGGCCGCACCACCTGCGCGTGATGATCGGTGGCGAAGCGCTGCGCCACCGCGGCGGCATAGGCGCGTTCGTCGTGGCCCGCCTCGTCGAAGCCGATCGTGCAGGTGCTGACCGCCGCCTTGCTCGCCTCCGCCATCAGCGCGACGACGGCGGAGCTGTCGACCCCGCCCGACAGGAAGGCGCCGAGCGGCACGTCCGCGACCATGCGGCTGCGCACGCCGTCGCGCATCCGCGCCAGCAGTTCCTCGCCCAGCGCCTTCGCCGATCCCGTCGCCCGGTCGGCGAAGCCGACGTCCCACCAGCGCTTCGGCCGCGGCACGCCCTGCCAGCGCTGCACCGACAGGAACGTCCCCGCCGGCAGCTTCTTCACGCCGGCGACGAGGCAGGCATCGTCGGGGACATAGCCATAAGCGAGGAAATCCTCGACCGCGGTGACGTCCGGCACGCGGCGCAGCAGCGGATGCGCGAGCAGCCCCTTCAGTTCGGATGCGAAGGCGAGGCTGCCGTCGGACAGTTCGACGTAATGGAGCGGCTTCACCCCCATCCGGTCGCGGGCGAGGAACAGCGTTCCCGTGTCGGCATCGTGCAATGCGAAGGCGAACATGCCGTTGAGCCGGTCGAGCATCGCCGGTCCCCAGGCACGCCAGCCATGCAGCAGCACCTCGGTATCGCCGGCGGTGACGAAGTGCGCGCCCTTCAGCTCCAGCTCGGCGCGCAGCTCGGCGAAATTGTAGATCTCGCCATTATAGGTGACGGTGAGCGCGCCCGCCTGCATCGGCTGCGGCGATCCGGCGAGGTCGATGATCGACAGCCGGCGATGGCCGAGCCCGACCCCCGGCGCGGTCCAGATGCCATCGCCGTCGGGACCGCGATGCGCCTGTGCCGCGATCATCGCGGCGATCCGGGCGGGATCGACCGGCTTGGGCGTGCCGGGGTGGAAGATGCCGGCGATGCCGCACATCAGCGCGGTGCCGCGAGATGGTCGGCCAATACGGGAACCGGCCCGAGCGCCGCCGCCAGCGCGGCGATATCGGCGCGCGCGTCGCGGCCCGGCACCACCTCCGCCGACAGATGCACCGCGACCGCGCGTTGCGGGCCGCCGAGCAGCTTCGCCTTCATCGTCTCGATCTTCACCACGCGTTCGTCCGCCGTTACCCCGTCGCCGACGACGTACCATGTCGCGACGATGCGCTCCACCGGTCGTCCGGCGCCGCCGGGGGCGGTCATCCGCAATACTGCGCCGCCGGCGATCGGCGCGTCGTCGGCGATGCGGACCCAGCGATCCTCCTCGCGGATCGCGCCGGTACCGAACGCGCCGATCTTGTGGCCTTCGCCCTGGCTGCCGAATACGGCGACGGCGAGGTCGACCGCGGCGCCGTCGCGGGCGTAGCGGCCGAACAGGACATGGTCGGCGCCGGGATAATAAGGCTGCCACGGCGCGGCGCGGCTGAGCGGCACGCGGGCCCAGCCGGCGACCGGCGGCAGGTCGATGTGTGCCGGCAGCGGGGCTGCACGATGCGCGATCGCACTGCTCCACAGCGGCCAGACGCCGGCGGTGGCGACGGTGAGCAGCGTCGCCAGCGGCAGGGCGACGAGGCCGCGCCGGACGATTGGCAGGCGCGCCGGATCGAAGGCCGGCGCATCGGGCGCGCGGTCGAACCAGCGCCAGCCGATGCCCAGCACCGCCGCCATCACGAGGCCGAAGAACACCCAGCCATAGACGATATGGTCGAACCCGGTCGCCGCCTCGACGCTGGTGACATGCGCGGCATAGATGGTCCCGAACGCGCGCAGGCCGTTGGCGAGCACCGGCACGACGATCGCCGCGACCATGAACCCGGCGCGCCGCCGCCACGACACGAAGCAGAGGTTGGCGACGAGCACGCCGAAGGCGAGCATGGCGATGACGAACTTGGCGCCCGAACAGGCCTCCGCCACCTCGAACCAGTAGCGGCCGGCGTGGATCAGCACGCCGTTGGAGGTGGCGGGCACGCCGGCCAGATGCAGCAGCGGCATGACGATCCGCACCGTCACTGCCTGTAATGGCGGCTCGAGTTCCTCTCCGAACGGGACGAGGAACAGCGCATAGGCGAGCGGGAAGAGCAGTCCGCGCGCCACCTGCGGTCCGAGCAGCGTGACGACGGTGCCCTGCAGCATCACCACCAGCCCGAACTGCCGCGCGAAGCTGACCGATCCGGCGTCGCCCATCAGCCAGCCGAGCCCCCCCAGCGCGACCAGCACGAGCCCCGGCCACCAGGCGACCGGGGTCAGCGCGGCGAGTTCGCGGCGACGCTGCCACACCAGCCAGGCGATCACCGGGCCGATGAAGAGGCAATGGCCGAAGGTGGTGCTGGTCCACCAGATCGACAGCAGGTGCGCGACGTCGTCGCGCAGCAGCAGCAGGATCGCGACGGCGGCGAGCGCCAGCGCGAGGCCATGTCGCCGCCACGCCCGCGGCGGGGTCATGGCGCGAGCCCGAGCAGCGCGTCGAGCGGCGCGAGCCGCGCGTCCCAGTCGTAGCGGGTGAGGACGCGGGCGCGGGCGGCGGCGGCGAGCGCGGCGGCGGCGCATGGATCGGCGAGCAGCGTCAGGATCTGCGCGGCGTGATCGGCGGCGGTGTCGGCGACGCACAGGGTGCCGGCGTGGTCGATCCCCTCCGCGGCGGCGACGGATGCGACCACCGGCCGGGCCATCGCCATCGCCTCCAGCACCTTGTTCTGGATGCCGCGCGCGAGGCTCAGCGGCGCGACGCAGACATCGGCCGCGGCGAGCCAGGGACGGACGTCGGCGACCGCGCCGGTGACGATGACGCCATCGCCGGCGAGCGCCTGCACCGCCGCCGTCGGCGCGCGGCCGACGATCGCGAAGCGGAGCGTGGGATGCGCGGCGCGCAGATGCGGCAGCACGCTGGCGGCGAACCACGTCACCGCCGCGATATTGGGCCGGTAATCCATCTGTCCGGTGAAGACGACGAGGGGGGCGTTCGACCCATGGGCGGCGACGGCGGCGGGATCGAACGCCGCGGCGTCGATGCCGTTCTCGACCGCGACGATCCGGCCCGTCGCGCCGCCGGCGCGGAACAGCGCGGCCTCGGCCTCGCTGACGAAGACGCTCGCCGCCACATCGGCGGCGACGCGCCGCTCGAACGCGCCGAGCAGCCGCGCCTCGCGCCGCATCATCCAGCGCATCGGCGGCGTGCCGCTGTCGGCGAAACCGGCGAACTTGGCGGAATCCACGTCGACGAAATCCATCACCGCCGGCACGCCCGCGGGCAGATACTGCGCCATCTGGCCCGAGAAACAATAGACCGCATCAGCGCGGACCCGCGCCACCGCCGCGCGCATCGCCGCCGATCCGAAGGCGGTCAGCGACACCGGCAGGCCGCGCGCCAATGCCTCCAGCGCCGCGACGGGTTGCGGCTTGCAGCGCGGCACGATGGTCACGCTGGCCAGTCGTGCGGCGAGATCGGGCGGCACGGCGACATCCGCCGCGCCCTCGCCGAACGCGACCAGATGCACCCGCGCGCGGCGGCAGAGATGGCGCAGCACGTGATAGCTGCGGATCCGGTCGCCGCGATCGGGCGGAAAGGGCGCGCGATGGGCGAGGAACAGGAGCTCCATCACCCCAGCCCGCGCGATATCCACGGCCCCACGATGTTGGCGACCGGCAGCGGCAGGCGCTGCCACGTCCGCACCATCAGCGCATATTTCGGATTGAGCGGATTGACCTCACGCACCGGGCCCGCGCTGCGCGTCGCATAGCTGCGCGGCACCGGCGTGAAGCCCCAGTTCTTCTTGAACGCCGCCGCGCCGGTGCCGGTCTTCGACCGTCCGAAGTCGAACCGCGCACAGCCCCGCCCGCGCGCATGGTTCATCAGCGCGAAATACATCCGGTCGTTGGCGCGCAACGCCCGCGCCGCCGCGGTGCCGCCGCCCCAATAGGGGAAGACCGTGCCCTGGAAATACAGGCTGAGGACGCTCGCCACCGCCCGGCCCTGATGGCGTACGGTGAGGACGTCGGCGTCCATCGCGGCCGCGACGTGGCGGAACAGCGTCGCCGGGAAGACCGGGGTGCCGAGATTGCGCACCGATTCGGCATAGACGCGATGATGTTCGGCGAGCAGCGGTTCGCCGCCGGTCACCACCTCCAGATCGAGGCCGAGCGAGCGGCGCACCTCGGCGCGCTGCTTGCGCGGGATGGCGAGCAATTCGCCCTCCTCGGTCGCGGCGAGATCGCGCGCGAAGCCGAGATAGGCGGTGTCGTCCGTTTCCCATCCCGTAGGGGCCGGGCCGCCGCGCAGCTCGACGCCGGGGCAGCCGATCCGCTGCGCCAGCTCCCACGCGCCCGATCCCAGCGCGTCCGCGCCCTCGCCGAGCACGCCGCCGTCGACGCCGAAGCCGGTCGATACCAGTGCCTTGCCGAACAGCGGCGAGCGCATCTCGGTCAGCGGCAGGACGCCGGCGATGCCGCCGTCGGCGCGTTCCGCGACCAGATAGCGGGCGCGCTGGCCGCAGCCGCGCTCGATGGCGCGGCTCCATGCGGTGAGGTGGAAGGGCGTCGCGCCCGCGGTGCCGCGGACGAAGGCGTCGATCGCGCCGCAGTCGCCGATGTCGGACAGCTGCGCCTCGCGCACGCCGAGCGGCATCGCCAGCAGTGGCATCACGACAGCAGCGCCGCTTCGCGCGCGACGACGGCATCGACCCGGCCCCAGTGGTGCCGCGCGATCAGGCCGCGCAGCTTGCCCGCCATCGCGCCGAGCCGGGCGTAATGCCGCACCTTCGACCGGAGCGGCGCGTCGGCGACGCGCGGCTGGCCGGGATCGACCTCCCACGGGTGGAAGTAGAAGATGCCGCCATGCCCCTCGCCGTTGACCTGCCGCACCGCGAAATCGGTAAGCGCGGCGGGGAGCAGGCGGAAGAAGCCGCCGCCGGTCGCCAGATGCCTCGCGCCAATCTTCGCCACCGTCACCGGCAGTTCGATCAGCGCGGAATCCTTGAGCGGGCGGAAGGCGTAGCGCGGCGCGTCGGGCCAGCCGTAATGGTCGTGGCGCACCGGAGCGACGCTGGACGAATAGGCGTAGCCCGCCTCCGCCAGCACGTCGAACGCCCAGAGGTTGCGCGGGTCGATCGAGAAGCTCGGCGCGCGATAGCCGGTGACCGCCTGCCCGCCCGCATCCTCCAGCGCCGCGCGGGCGCGGGCGAGGTCGGCGCGGAAGGCGGCGGCGTCCATCGTGAAGACGCGCTGGTGGTCCCAGCCGTGGCTCGCCACCTCATGGCCCGCGTCGGCGATGCGCCGCACCAGCCGCGGATGGCGCTGCGCGACCCAGCCGAGCGTGAAGAAGGTCGCCTTTACCCCGCTTTCGGCGAACAGGTCGAGCACCGCGGCGGTGTTGGCCTCGACGCGGCTGGCGTGCGAATCCCAGTCGGACCGGGCGATGACGCGTTCGAACGCACCGACCTGGAACCATTCCTCGACATCGACCGACAGGCCGTTGAGCATGCTACGCTGCATGGTCCCACGCGGCCGGAGGACGGATCGGAACATGGTCCTCGGTGGTGTCGGTGATCTCGGCGACGCCGGCGACCATCGCGGAGGCGGCGGCGGCGACCTCGCCGCGATCGGCCTCGACCCAGTCGACCAGCAGGGTCAGCACGCGCCGCAGCGCCGCCTCCTGCTCGGCGATCCGCCCTTCCAGCGCGGCGATGCGATCCTCGGTCACCGCGGGATCGGCGGCCGTGGGGGGGGCGTCGGCGGCGGGTTCGGGTTCGGGCTCGGCGATCGGATCGAGCCATTGCACCGTACGGGGCACGAAACGGCGCACCGTGGTGTCCTCGACTTCGGGCTCGGGCTCGGGCTCTGGTTGGGGCGCCGGAGCCGGCGGCGCATCCACCGCCAGCATCGGCAGGTCGGCATGCAGGTCGCGCAGCACGCTGCGGACGACGCGGCCGTCGATGATCTCCAGCCCCTCGATCGCCGCCTGCAGCATCACCCGCCCGGCGAGCTGGTTGAGCCGCCGCGGCACGCCGCCCGACCCCTGGTACAGCGCCTCGAACGCGTCGTCGACGAAGTCGGGGCGCCCCTGCCACCCGACCACCGACAGGCGGTGCGCGATGTAATCGGGGACCTCGTGCGGCTCCATCGCCTCGAGATGGTGGATCGCGATGACGCGCTGGCGCAATTGCTCGAGCCGTTCGGAGCCGTGCAGCCGTTCGCGGAATTCGGGCTGGCCGAGCAGCAGGATCTGGAGCAGCGCATGGCCGCCCGCCTGGAAGTTGGACAGCATGCGCAGCTCTTCGAGGGCGTCGACCGGCAGCGCCTGCGCTTCGTCGACGATCAGCAAAGTGCGCCGCCCCGACCGCGCCACCGCGTGCAGGCCGCGTTCGATCGCGGTGAGCAATTGCGCCTTGGCGAGGCCCGCCGGATCGACCCCCAGCCCGGTCGCGACGATGCGCAGCAGGTCGTCGGCGGGGATTGCGGTCGACACGATGGTGATGACGTTGAGCGCGGCGGGATCGAGCAGCGCGGTCAGATGCCCGACCAACGTCGTCTTGCCCGCACCGATATCGCCGGTGACGACGACGAAGCCCTCGCCCTGCGCGAGGCCATAGCCGAGATAGGCCATCGCCTTGCGATGCGTCGCGGTTTCATACCAGAAGCGCGCGTCCGGCGTCAGCTGGAACGGGCGGCCCGTCAGTCCGAAATGCTCGTCGTACATCCTGTCGTCCCTAGAACGAGTAGCGCGCGGCGAGCAAAGCCTGCGCCGACCATGTGGTATCCACGTCACCGGTATCGAACGCGTAAACGCCTGCGCTCGCCGTGGTGGTCAGGCGGCCGAAGCTGTGCCCGTAGCTCGCGGTGCCGCCGTACGACCAGACGCCGAACGACTGCGCGACGCCCGATTCGTAATAGTTGACGAACAGGTTGGCGTCGACGCTCGACACCGGCGTCAGCGTGCGGTTGAAGAACAATTGCCCGTAATAGCTCTCGTCCTCGATCCCGTAGAGCGTCACGCCCGGCACGTCGTCGCGGTTGAACAGCTTGCGGTTGGCATAGCCGACGCCGCCGCCGTAGACCGACCGCCCGCGCGTCACCGACAGCAATGCATCCGCGCCGCGCGCGCGATAGCTGGCGGTCGAGATCGACTGGAACACGTCGTTGAGGCAGCCGCCCGGGGTCGCGCCGCTGGTCGAGAAGACGCAGCCGTTGAACTGCTGGGTGAAGGCGTCGCGGGTGGCGATGAAGCTGGTCGGCAGGTTCGACAGGCCGGTGCGCAGCTGGCGCCCGAAGGTCGTCACGCTGTCATAGACGTCGGCGGCGAGGCCGACATGCTCCGACGCCCGATAGGTCAGCAGGCCGGTATAGCTGGTCGAGCCGTAGCGCCGGCCGACATGCGCCTCCGCCGAGGTGCGGCGGTTGGGCCGCCAGATGACGCCGGCATCGTAATAGACGCCGTCGGTGCGATAGGCGATCCGGCGCGGCGACGACTCGTCGGTGACGAAGCGGCCGTCGCGATCGACCACGGGCGCGCCGGCGGCATCGGTGAGCGCGGCGCGGCCGCTCGTCTCGATCCGTTCGTAACCGACGCCGCCGGTGAGCGCGACGTAGGGCGACACCGGGGCGAGCACGTCGCCGCGCACGCGCCAGCCCTCGTACCGCCCGTCGAGCTGGCCCGCATCCTCCCGCTCCCAGCCGCCGCTCGCGGTCAGGCCGACCGGCAGGATCTGCCCCGGCTGCACGCCGAGGCTCAGCCCCGCCGCCTGCCCGAACGAATCGTCATAATAGTCCAGCCGCGGCTGCCCCGCCGGCACCGCGACGAAGCTGGGACTCTCGACCTTGGTATAGCCCGCCTGATAGCTCGCCGCGACCGCGACCGGGCCGGCATGGGTGGCGTAGCTCGGCCCACCATAGACGGCATAGACCTGGCTGATGTTGTCGACGTTGCCGACCAGCACGCCCGGCGCCGCGCCGCGGATGTCCGAACGGGTGCGCGTCGCGATGCCGCCCGCCTCCAGCGTCAGCCCGCGCGCGACCTGTGCCGAGACGCGCGCCAGCCCGGTGTGGATGTCGTCGTCGCCGATATCGTCGTCCCACGATATGCGCCGTTCGTAGCGATAGGACAGCTGGCCGGTCACCCGCGCGGTGCTGGCGGCGACGTCAATGCCGGCGGCGATGGTCGAATAGGTCAGCACGTCGCCGCTGTTGAGATCGGCGTCGAGGACCTGCCCGACCTCGACATAGGGCGTCACCTGCACGCGGCGACTCTGCGCCTGCGCCCCGGTGGCGGCGACCAGCGCGCCGAGCGCGACGCCGATGGACAGAAGCCCCCTCACTTGCCAGACTCCTGGCCGTAATAGGTGCCGTAGCGGTGCCCCCCCGGCACGAACGACACGGCGTTGAGCACCAGCGCGATCTCGTCGCAGCCGTCGAGCCGCTGCACCGCCTCGCGCAATTCGCTTTCGGGCGTGCGATCGGCGCGCACGACCAGCATCACCTGCCCGACCAGCATCGCCAGCACCGCCGCGGGCGACGCCGCCAGCGCGGGGGGCGAATCGAAGATGACGATGCGGCGCGAATTGGCCTCCAGCAGCCGCGCCAGCACCGTACGGGTGCGCGCGGAGGCGAGCAATTCGGTGTCGGTCGCGGTCTTGGTCCCGGCCGGCAGGATCGACAGGCCGCCGACATCGGTGCGGATCACCAGCGTCTCGACGTCGATCCGGCTGTCGGCCAGCGCATCGAGCATCCCGGGCTGTTCCGCCATGCCGAGCTGCGCCAGCACGTCGGGCTTGGCGAAATCGGCATCGACCAGCAGCACCTCGGTATCCCGCTCCGCCGCCAGCGACAGCGCGAGATTGACCGCGCAGAAGGTCTTGCCGTCGCCCGGCCGCGCCGAACAGACCAGCGCGGTGCGCGCCTTGTCCGCCTGCCCCGATCCGCCGGACGCCTGGGCGATGCGTTCGCGGGTGATGAGCAGTTGCCGCTTGATGAGGCGAAATTCCTCGGCGAGCGGCCCGACCGGCGCGCCCGGCACGATCATCCCCGCCTCGGCCAGCATGCCGCGGTCGATCCCGGCGATGTCGGTGAGTTCGGGCGTGTCGTAGAAGGAATCGGGCAGCTCCTGCCCCACCGGCGCGCGCAGCTCCGCCGGAATGGCGAGGAAGGTCGGGTCCAGCTCGGGCGCGTCGGGCCGGTCGACGGGCGCGGCCGGTTCGACCGGCTCGACGACCGCGCGTTGTTCGCGAAGCTCGGGCAGGTCCGGCACCGGCGCGTACTGCGGCGTACGGGCGCGCAGCTGCGCCCCGAAATCATAGGTCCTGGCCGCACGCTCGAGCAGCGAATCGCGACGGATCGGCTTGTGCATCATCTCGTCCTCCCCCGCGCTCACGCCGCCATGCCGCGCTGGAGCACTTCGACGCCCAGCAGCAGCACATAAGCGGCGGCGAGGCCCGCAGCCCCGCCGAGGAACAGCTTCAGCCGCTTCGCGCGCTGGTCCGCCTGGATGCGCGTCACCACCTCGCCGATCGAGCCGATCACCGGCATGCCCGTCGCCTTTTCCAGCCGCGGACCGGTCGCGAAGGTCGCGCGCAGCTGCCCCAGTGCGAAGGCCGCGCCGACGCCGGCGCCCAGCCCGACGATCAGCACGCCGGTCAGCAACAGCATGCGGTTGGGCGCGGTCGGCGCGCGCGGCATCGTCGGCGGGTCGATGACGGAGAATTTGACGTTGTCGGTCTGCGTCTGCGCCTGACCGCGCAGCGCGATCTGCTGGCGCTGGGTGAGCAGCTGGTCGTACTGGTCCTTCAGCACCTGATAGTCGCGATCGATCTGGCCCTGCTCCGCCGCGACCTCGGGATCGCCCGACAATTTGGCGTTGAGCTGGTCGAGGTCGCCCTGCAGCTGCGCCTTGCGCATGCGCAGCGCGGCGACCGCCGATTGCTTGTCGGCGAGCATGGATTGCAGCGAGAGGTACAGCGGGTTGGGCGTGCCGGCCGTGCCGCCGCCCATCGGTTCGCCCTTCGCCGCGGCCTGCGCGGCGGCGAGCTGGCGCTTCAACGCGACGACGTCGGGATGCTGGTCGGTATAGCCGCGGGCGCGTGCATCGGCGAGCTGGCCCTGGATCGCGTTCAGTGCGGCGCGCGCCGGCCCGGCGGCGACGCCGCCCATGCCTGGCACCGTCTGCGGCGTGCCCGCCATCTGTCCCTGCACCGCGGCGAGGCTGGACTGCGCCGCGGCGAGATCGCCGTCGACCTGTGCCATCTGGCTGCGCGACGCCCCCATCCGGTCGCTCACCGAGCCGGTGCCGGGCAGCGAGCCGAGATAGCGCGTCTGGAAATCCGACCGCTTGGCGTCGGCATCGGCGAGCTGCTTCTGCAGCTGGTCGAGCTGTTTGTTGAGGAAATCGAGGCTCTGCGTCGTCTGGCTGCGGTCGCGGCCCAGATTCTGTTCGACGAAGATGTCGATCAGCTTCTGCGTTATCGCACGCGCCAGCTTCGGCGAGGCGGCCGTGGTGGTGATCTGGAACAGATTGTCCTGCTGGCTGTCGATCTTGATCGCGGAGGCGAGGCCGGCGACGCGGTCGGCGACGTCGCGGTCGCTCGACACGGTCTGCGCGAGGTCGGTGCCGCGCACGACCTTTTCGAGGTTCACCGCGCTGATGAGCGTCTGGCGGATCGTGTCGACGTCCTTCTGCTGCGTCTGCGCGGGGGCATCCATCGACGCGGGCAGGATCGATTGCATCTGGACGAAGACGCGGGCGCGCGATTCATAACGGCTCGGCATCTGGCTGACGACGAACCAGCCGGCGACGCAGACGCCCCAGGCGACGGCGAGCGCCAGCCAGCGCCGCGTCCAGATCGCATGCAGCGCGAGGCGCGCTTCGTCGTAGAGGCCGTTCATCCGCGGGTGCCTCAGAACATCGATTCGGGGATGATGATGACGTCGCCCGGCTGCAAACCGACGTTGGCGCTCGAATCGCCCTTCTTCAGCAGGTCGGCGATCTGGAGCTTGTATTCGTGCTGTTCGCCGGTGTCGCGGTCGTGCCGGACCAGCTTCGCCTTGTTGCCCGCGGCATATTGGTTGAGGCCGCCGACCGCGATCATCGCGTCGAGCAGCGTCATGTTGGCGCGATACGGGATCGAGGCGGGCTTTTCGGTCGCGCCGATGATCCGCACCTGCTGGCTGTAGGTGCCCGAGAAATTCTCGACGATGACCGAGACGATCGGGTCCTTCACATATTGGCCGAGCGCCTGTTTCATGTCGGCGGCGAGCATCGACGGCGTCTTGCCGACCGCGGGCATGTCGTTGATGAGCGGCGTGGTGATGCGGCCGTCGGGGCGCACCTGGATCTTCGCCGACAATTCCGGGTTGCGCCAGACGAAGATGTTGAGCTGGTCGAGCGGGCCGATGACATATTCCTCGCCCGGCTGTTCCTTGCTCGCGACATAGGAGGCGGGCGGCAGTGCGGGGCGGCCGCTGCCGCCCGCACAGCCGGACAGCACCGACGCGGCGGCGCCGACGGCAAGCAGGACACGGACGGAAACACCGGAACGCATTGAGTCTTCTCCTGGCCGCCCGGCGCGCCTGGACGCGGCACGGGCTTCCAGCGCGCTATGCGGCGGGAGAGGTGAAGATAGCGTTAGGAACGCCTGGTCACCACGACCGGCCGGGGAACCCTTCCCCCCTCGGCACAAGGCGTTAGGATCGGCGGATGCCCCGCATCCTGCCGCTCGCCCTGACGATCCTCGCCACGCCCGCCGCGGGCCAGTCCGCGCCGCCGCTGACCGACCTGCAGATCGTCGCCGTCACCTCGGCCAGCCAGGCGGAGCGGATCGCGCCCGGCCAGAACGCCACCGCGCGGCGCCACAGCGGCCCGGTGACGCTGGTCGTGCGCGGCAAGGGCATCGGCCGCGCGCGCATGCTGCGGCTGAACGGCGCACCGGCCGCGCCGCCGTCGACCACCCGCGCCCTGTGCGGCGCGGCGGTGACCGCGGGCGCGTGCCGGCCGGGCGAGGTCACGACGGGGGTCGAGACCACCTACCACCTCGGCGCGCTGCCTCCGGGCACGATCGTGACGGTGCAGGACATGTCGGCGAACCTGCCGGCGCAGACGCTGACCGCGGAGATCACGATCGACTGAGGCGGCGCGCTGCGATGAAAGGATGATGGTCGCGCGGAGGCGCGGAGGACGCGGAGAGGTGTCGCGTCCGTCGGCGTGGTCCTGTCATCGCCACCGCTGAGGGAAACGTGTTCGGTGCTGCGCGCGCACCACCTCTGCGGCCTCTGCGCCTCCGCGCGAACCCTGTACGTCGATACAGCCTAGACTCGGATGACATCAGATTGATCCGAATGTTCGCCATTGCGAGCGCAGCGAAGCAATGACGGATCAGTTTAATGTCATCCCGCCCTAGCCGGCCACGATCTCCGGCGCGGCCGGGTGGCCGAGGAAGCCGGCGGGGCTGGCGGAGGCGCCATAGGCGCCGGCGAGGAACACCGCGATCAGGTCGCCCGGTTCGGCGGCGGGCAGGCCGATGCGGTCGCCGAGCCGGTCGAGCGGCGTGCAGAGCGGTCCGACCACGGACACCGTCTCCGCCGCCGCGCCACCGATGTCGCTGGCGAGCGCGAGCGGATAGTTGCGGCGCACCACGGTGCCGAAGTTGCCCGACGCCGCCAATTGGTGGTTGAGCCCGCCGTCGGTGACGAGGAACGTCTCGCCCTGGCTCTGCTTGCGATCGACGATCCGCGTCAGATAGACGCCCGCCTCGGCGACCAGCCAACGGCCGAGCTCGATCGCGAAGCGCGCGTCGCGCAGCACGTCCGCGCGCGCCGCGATCGCGTCCGCCAGCGCCGCGCCGACCCGCTCGACGTCGAGCGGCACGTCGCCGGCGAAATAGGGCACGCCGAAGCCGCCGCCGAGATTGACCAAGGGCGGCGCCTCCCCCGCCTCCTCCGCCAGCCGCGCCGCCAGCGCCAGCGTCGCCGCCTGCGTCTCGGCGATCGCGCCCGCATCGAGCGCCTGGCTGCCGGCATAGATGTGGAAGCCGCGCCAGTCCGCGCCGGCGGCGACGATGCGCCGCACCAGCGCCGCAGCGCGCACCGCATCGACGCCGAACGGCGACGGGCGGCCGCCCATCTTCATCCCCGATCCGCGCAGTTCGATATCGGGATTGACCCGCACCGCCAGCCGCGGCGCGACGCCGAGGTCCTCGCCCAGCTGCAGCGCGCGCTCCGCCTCGCCTTCGGATTCGACGTTCAGCGTGGCGCCGCTGCGGATCGCGCCGATCAGCTCCGCATCGCGCTTGCCCGGCCCGGCGAAGCTGATCGCGGCGGCGGGTTTCACCGCCAGCGCCTTTTCGAGCTCGCCGCCCGAGGCGACGTCGAGCCCGTCGACCATCGGCGCCACCCGCTCCAGCAGCGCAGCCAGCGGATTGGCCTTGATCGCGTAATGAAGGTCGACGCCGGCAAAGGCGGCGCGGAACCGGTTGACCCGCGCCGCGACGATCCCCGCGTCGTAGACGAAGACCGGCGTCGTCGTCGCCCAGTCCGCCGCGGTCGTGCCGGCGATCGTCAGCATGCCCGACTGGGCGGCGAATTCGGCGGGCAGCGGCCCCATCGGCTTCATGCGCGCACCCCGTCGCGGATCGCGGCGCGGTCGAGCTTGCCGTTGGCATTGTGCGGCAACGTCGCGTGCCAGTCGTAGCGCGCCGGCTGCATGAAGCTCGGCAGCAGCGTGCGCAGCCGTGCCCGGAGCGCGTCCTCGCCCGCCGGATCGCCCGCCAGCACCACGACGATCGCCTGCCCCAGCCGCGCATCGGCGACGCCGATCGCCACCGCCTCGCGCGCTTCCCCACCTGCCAGCACCGCTTCCTCCACCTCAAGCGGGCTAATCCGGTTGCCTGCGCTCTTTATCATCTCGTCGTCGCGGCCGACGAAGCGGAACAGCCCGTCCGCCCCCTCGATCACGGTGTCGCCCGACCAGACCGCCATGCCGCCGCTCGCCGACCAGTCGGGCGCGGGGCGGAAGCGCGCGGCGGTCCGATCCGGGTCGCGCCAATAGCCCTGCGCGACCAGCGGGCCGGCATGGACCAGCTCCCCCGGTTCGCCGATCGCACGCGATCCGTCCGCCTTGACCGCCATCACCTCGGCGAAGGGGATGGCGCGGCCCATCGCGTCAGGATGCGCGTCGATCAGCGCCGGGTCGAGCCAGGTCGAGCGGAACGCCTCGGTCAGGCCGTACATCGCCACCAGATCCGCCGCGGGGAAGCGCGCGCGCAGGCCCCGCACCAGCCGTTCGGTCAGCGCGCCGCCGGAATTGGTCAGCCGCCGCAGCCGCGCCGCCGTCTCCGCCGGCCAGTCCGCCTCGAGCAACTGCACCCACAAGGGCGGGACGCCGGCGAGCGTCGTCGCAGCCACCCGCTCGACCGCCTTCACCACGTCGCGCGCGGTCAGATAATCGAGCGGGGCGACCGCCGCGCCGGCATACCAGGTCGAGAAGAGCTGGTTCTGGCCGTAATCGAACGACAGCGGCAGCACGCCGAGCACGCGATCCTCCGGCGCGATCCGCAGGTAATGCGCGACCGACACCGCCCCGAGCCACAGGTTGGCGTGGCTGAGCATCACCCCCTTCGGCCGGCCGGTCGACCCGGAGGTGTAGAGGATCGCCGCCAGCGCCTGCGGGTCGTGATCCGACGCGCCCGGCCCCGGACCGGCCAGCGGCACCGCGGCGTCCTCGACCACGCGGCATCGCTCCGGCACGTCGCCCGGCGCCAGCGTCGCGGCCCGGGCGGGTTGCGTCACCAGCAAGGCCGCGCCGCTGTCGTCGAGGATGTGGGCGACCTGCGCGCGGCGCAGCGCGGGGTTGACCGGGACGTGCACCAGCCCGGCCCGCGCCGCCGCCAGCGGCAGGACGCAGGCGAGCGCGGTCTTGGGCAGCCAGGTCGCGACGCGTGCGCCGGGGGCCAGCCCCTGCCCCGCCAGCCACCCCGCCGCGCTCGCCACCGCCGCCTCCAGTTCGGCGAAGCTCCACGTCCGCACGCGCTCGATCAGCGCCGGGTCGCCGGCGCGTCCGCGCAGCAGGTGATCGATCGGTTCGGGACGGGGGTCGGGCGGCGCCATGCGTCCCTCATAGCGCCACCCCGTTGCCGAATGCAGCCCCAGCCTCTAACGGGTCGCGATCCGCAACCGATCAGGGCCGCCGCTTTGCTTCCCGAAGGCTATCAGAACGTCGAATCGACCGTCCGCGCCGTGCTCGCCGACGTGCTCGGCCTCAGCGCGGAACGCGTCGCGGCCTTCGAACCCGCCACCCCGCTGTTCGGCGCGCTTCCCGAACTCGATTCGATGGCGGTCGCCGGCGTGCTGACCGAGATCGAGGACCGGCTCGGCATCCTTATCGAGGACGACGAGGTCGACGGCGACATGCTCGAAACCTTCGGCGCTCTCACCGAATTTGCCGCAGGCAAGGCGCTCGTCTAGCCTGCCTTCGGCATGGCCCCGCGGATCGATCATTACGACTGGAGCGGCGGCCGCGAGATGCTGCTGCGCTTCGGCCCCGACACCGGCCCCGCGGTCGTCGCCGCGCTGCCGCTGTTCGAGGAGGCCAACCGCACCCGCACCTTCGTCGTCGCGCTGCTGCGCGCGCTGGCGGCACGCGGCATCGCCGGCCTGCTGCCCGACGTACCGGGCCAGAACGAGAGCGTGACGCCGCTCACCGGGCTGACGCTGCCGCGCATGGCCGCGGCGCTCGCCGTGGTCGCGCCGGACCGCCGCACCTATGCGCTCGGCATCCGCAGCGGCGCGCTGCTCGATCACGCCACCCCGCATCGCGGCCGGTGGCATTTCAGCCCCCAGACGGGCGAGGCGCTGCTCCGCGACCTGCACCGGACGTGGCGCGCGGCCGGTAACACCGGGGATCGCGACGGCATGCTGCGCAGCGACATGGTCGAGGTCGCGGGCAACCACCTGCCCTCGACGCTGCTGTCGTCGCTGCCGGCCGCGCCCTGCGTCGCCGATCGGGTCGTCCGCCTCGCCAGCGATCCGGCCAAGGCGGATCGCAGAATCGACGCCGCGCCTTTATGGCACCGCGCCGAGCCCGGCACCGATCCCGTTCTGGTCCAACAGCTTGCCGATGATATCGCAGAATGGGTCACAGCATGCGAAGCGTGATCGCCTTTCCATGCGAGGGCGAAACCTTGATCGGCACGCTCGATACCGCGCCCGGCCCCACCGGGCTGCTGATCGTGTCCGGCGGCAACGAGATCCGCTGCGGCGCGCATCGCGGCATGACGCTGCTCGCCGAACGGGTCGCCGCGGAGGGGCACCCCGTCTTTCGCTACGACCGGCGCGGGATCGGCGATTCGACGGGGCGGAACGACGGATTCCGGACCGCCGGTCCCGACCTTGCCGCCGCCGTCGCCGCCTTTCGCGGCCACGCGCCGCAGGTCACGACGCTGGTCGGTTTCGGCAATTGCGATGCGGCGAGCACGCTCGCGGTGCACGGCCGCGCCTCCGGCATCGACCGACTGCTGCTCGCCAACCCGTGGACGATCGCGGACGCCGACGACCTGCCCCCCGCTGCCGCGATCCGGGCCACCTATCGCCAGCGGCTGACCAGTCCGGCGGCATGGCGGCGGCTGCTGACCGGCAGGATCGCCATCGGCAAGGCGATCAGGGGCCTGCGCAAGATATCTCAGAACCCGCAACAGCCGTTCGCCACGCAGATCGTCGAGGCGATCGCGACATGGGACGGCGCCGCGCAGGTCATCCTCGCGACCGGCGATGCGACCGCGCAGGCCTATGCCGCCGCCGCGCGGCACCTGCCGGCGGCGCAGATCGAGACGGCATCGCACAGCTTCGCCCGCGACGCGGACCAGCGGGCGTTGCACGAGGCCGTGCTGGCCGCCCTGACCTGACGGCAGATCACTCCGCCGCTTCGGCCATTTCCTCGAACTCCGCCGCGGCGAGGAAGCGTTCGGCGTCCAGCGCGGCCATGCAGCCGGTGCCGGCGGCGGTGACGGCCTGGCGGTAGATCTTGTCGGCGACGTCGCCACACGCGAACACGCCCGGCACGCTGGTGCGGGTCGATCCCGTCTCCACCGCGATATAGCCGTCGTCGTCGAGCGCGAGATGGCCGCGGAACAGCTCGGTCGCCGGGTGATGGCCGATCGCGACGAAGCCGCCCTCGACGTCGAGCCGCGACGCCTCGCCGGTCACCGTATCCTCGAGCGCGAGCGCGACCAGACCGGCATTGCCGCCGCCGTCGACGAATTCGCGGACTTCCTTGTTCCACAGCACGGTGATGTTGGGATGCGCGTGCAGCCGCTCCTGCAGAATGCGCTCGGCGCGCAGGCTGTCGCGGCGGTGGATCAGCGTGACGTCGTCCGAATGGTTGGTGAGGTACAGGGCCTCCTCGACCGCGGTGTTGCCGCCGCCGATCACCGCGACCTTCTTGCCGCGATAGAAGAAACCGTCGCAGGTCGCGCAGGCGCTGACGCCCTTGCCCTTCATCGCCTCCTCGCTGTCGATGCCGAGCCACTTCGCCTGCGCGCCGGTGGCGATGACGAGCACGTCGCCTTCGTAGACGTCGCCGCCGTCACCGGTCAGGCGGAACGGCCGGCGCGACAGGTCGACGTCGACGATCGTGTCCCACATCAGCCGGGTGCCGACATGCTCGGCCTGCTTCTGCATCTGCTCCATCAGCCACGGCCCCTGGATCACGTCCGCGAAGCCGGGATAATTCTCGACATCGGTCGTCGTCGTCAACTGGCCGCCCGGCTGGATACCCTGCACGACGATCGGCGCCATCCCCGCGCGCGCGCCATAGATCGCCGCCGACAGCCCGGCCGGACCCGAACCGAGGATGAGCATGCGCGTGGTGTGAGTCGTCATGGAAACGGGTGCCTGTCGTCAGGAAGGGATTCGGTCCATGATCTAGGAGATCGCGACGCGGATTTGAACCGCTCCGTCGGCGGAGCGTTGCAGGACCGATAACGAAAAGGGTGCGCATTGTGAGCGAAGATACGATCGATACCCGGCCCTATACCGGCGCGGCAGGGGGCTGGGGATCGATGAAGTCCCTTGCGGAGATTTCGATTCGCGAGAAGGTCGGCCCCGAGACCGCGCGCGAACTCACCCGGCTGAACAAGCCCGGCGGCGTGATGTGCGTGTCCTGCGCCTGGGGAAAGCCCGCGCATCCGCACATCGCCGAATTCTGCGAGAATGGCGCCAAGGCGACCGCATGGGAGCTGACCAACTATCGCAACACCCCGGCCTTCTTCGCCGAGCATACCGTCACCGAACTGCGCGGCTGGAAGGACTTCGACCTCGAACAGGCCGGGCGGCTGACCCATCCGCTGAAATACGATGCCGCCACCGACAAATATGTCGCCGTCGGCTGGGACGAGGCGTTCGCCGACATCGGCACGCACCTAAAAGAATATGATCCGACGAAGGTGGTCTTCTACGCCTCCGGTCGTGCCAGCCTCGAGACGAGCTATATGTGGGCGCTGATGGCGCGGATGTACGGCAGCCACAACCTGCCCGATTCGTCGAACATGTGCCACGAGACGACCTCGGTCGGGCTCAAATCGGCGATCGGATCGCCGGTCGGCACGATCCATCTGTCGGATTACGAGAGCTGCGACGCGATCTTCTATTTCGGGCAGAACCCCGGGACCAACAGCCCGCGCTTCCTCCACCCGTTGCGGGACTGCGCCAAGCGCGGGGTCAAGATCGTCGTGTTCAATCCGCTGAAGGAACGCGGCCTCGAACGCTTCACCGATCCGCAGAATCCGATCGAGATGGCGACCGGCAAGTCGACCCCGATCGCCAGCCAATATCATCAGGTGAAGGCGGGCGGCGACATCGCCGCGCTGATGGGCATCTGCAAATATGTCATCGAGGCGGACGACCAGTGCCAGCGGATCGGCGCGCCCGCGATCCTCGATCACGCCTTCATCGCCCGGCACACCACGGGGTTCGAGGCCTTCGCCGACAAGGCCCGCGCGACCGACTGGGCGACGATCGAGCATGAGAGCGGGCTGACGCGGCAGGACCTGGAGGCGGCGGGCGCGGTCTATGCGAAGGCCGAACGCGTCATCTGCGTCTATGGTATGGGCCTGACCCAGCACGTCCACGGCATCGACAATATCCACACGCTCGTGAACCTGATGCTGCTGCGCGGCAACGTCGGCAAACCCGGCGCGGGCTTCGGACCGGTGCGCGGCCACAGCAACGTGCAGGGGCAGCGGACGGTCGGGATCACCGAAAAGCCCGAGCTTGCGCCGCTCGACCGGCTGAAGGCGCTGTACGATTTCGAACCGCCCCGCGAAAAGGGTTGGGACACGGTGGCGGCGTGCGAGCATATCATCGACGGCAGCGCGCAGGCGTTCGTCGGCCTCGGCGGCAACCTTGCCCGCGCGGTCCCCGACACCGCGACGATCGAGCCGGCGTGGCAGCGGCTCGGGCTGACCGTCAGCATCGCGACCAAGCTCAACCGCACGCACCTGTTGCCGGGCAAGACCTGTTATTTGCTGCCCTGCCTCGGCCGGATCGAGACCGACGAACAGGCCGGCGGCGCACAGGCGGTGACGATGGAGGACAGCTTCAGCCGCATCTACGGATCGCGCGGCCGGGCGACGCCGGCGGCGGATACCCTGCTGTCCGAACCCGCGATCGTCGCGGGGATCGCCAAGGCGACGCTGGCGCCCAATCCCAAAGTCGACTGGGACGCATGGGTCGGCGATTACGGGCTGGTGCGCGACGCGATCGAGGCGACCTATCCCGACAAGTTCGACCGGTTCAACGAACGGATGTGGACGCCGGGCGGGTTCTGGAAGGGTGTGCCGGCGGCGCATCGCGAATGGGAAACCGAGAGCGGCCGGGCGGAATTCAACGTGCCGACCGCGCTGAACGCCACCGGCTTCGCCGAGGCGCCGGGCCGGTTCCGGCTGATGACGCTGCGTTCGAACGACCAGTTCAACACCACCGTCTACGGCTATCACGACCGTTTCCGCGGCATCAAGGGCACCCGCGACGTGGTGCTGATGAACCGCGCCGACATGGCCGAGATGGGCCTCGCCGAGCATGACCATGTCGATATGGTCGGCGATGCCGGTGCCAATGCCGACCGCCGCGTCGCCAAGCTGCTGGTGGTGCCGTACGACATCCCGCGCGGCTGCGTCGGCGGCTATTATCCGGAGTGCAACGTGCTGATCCCCGTCACCCACAAGGCCGAACAGAGCCATGTGCCGGCGGCGAAGTCGGTGCCGGTGCGGCTGGAGAAGGCAGGCTGATCCTCGGCGCGATCCTCGCCGGCGGCCGGTCCAGCCGCTTCGGCAGCGACAAGGCGGTCGCGATGCTCGATGGCAAGGCGCTGCTGGCGCATGCGCGGGACGTCGTCGGCGCGCGGGTGGATGCGGTGATCGTCGTCGGGCGTGCGGGCGGCGTCGCCGACCTGCCCGGCCCCGGCCTTGGGCCGTTGGGGGGGATCGCGGGCGCGTTGGACCATGCGGCGCGTCACGGCTTCGACACGGTGCTGACCATCGGCTGCGACATGCCGCGCCTGCCGCCCGGCCTGATCGACGCATTGCTGCGGCGGGCGCCGAGCTATTGCGTCGATGCACCGATCCTCGGCCATTGGCCCGCGGCGCTGGCGGACGGATTGCTCGCGCATATCGCCGCGTCCGACCGGCGGTCGGTGCAGGGCTGGGCGCGGAGCATCGGCGCGCTGCCGCTGCCGTCGCCGGTGCCGCTTGCCAACGTCAACACGCCGGAGGATCTGGCGGCGCTATGACGCCGTCCCGCCCCGAACCCACGCGCATCCTCTACCCCGACGGCACCACCGCCCCCGGCACCCGCGAGATCGCGGTCGAGGCGCCGGTCGCGATCGAGGTCGACGGGCTGGGTTATGCGGTGATGATGATGACGCCCGCCGATCTGGAGGCGTTCGCGACCGGCTTCATGCTGACCGAGCGACTGGCGGATACGCCGGCGGACGTGATCGACGTCGATGCCTTCGAAGCGCCGGCGGGCTGGATCGTCCGTATCGCGCTCGCCGACCGTTGCCGCGACCGCATCCGCGATCGCATCCGCCACCGGACCAGCGATACCAGCTGCGGCCTCTGCGGCATCGCCAGCCTCGAACAGCTCGTTCGCCCCGTCGCGAGCCGCCCGCCCCGCCCAGCCGTGCGTCCGGGCGCGATCTTCGCCGCGCTTGCCAACCTGCGCGACCACCAGCGGCTGAATGCGGCGACGGGCGCGGTCCATGCCGCCGCCGCCGCGTCCGATGCGGGCGCGATCCTGTCGCTGTTCGAGGACGTCGGCCGTCACAATGCGCTCGACAAGCTGATCGGTCATCGCGCGGGCGCGGAGCCGGCGGCATTCACGCTGGTGACGTCGCGGATCAGTTTCGAGATGGTCGACAAGGCGCTGGTGTCGAAGACGCCGCTGCTGGTCGGCATCTCCGCGCCCACCAGCCTCGCGATCGATCACGCCCGCGCCCATGGCCTGACGCTGGTCGCGCTCGCCCGCGCGGATACGATGCTGGCGCTGAACGACCCCTGGGGCCTGTTCGGCTAGTGCCCCCAGTCCCAGACGTGCGCCGACCATTCGCGCACGCTGGCGGCGCAGGCGGAGATCCAGTCCAGCGCCATGTGGCGATAGGCGCCCTCAAGGAAGACGCTGTCGGCGAGGACCATCGTCATGAGCACGGCGGCCCATAATACGCCGCGGTGCATCGGTTCAGGCTTGCGGACCAGCTTCACCTCGGTCGCGCGGCGCTGCGCCAGCCGGCGCTCGGGTCCGGCATGGCCCGTGGCGGGCAGGACGCGCCGCTCGATACGACGGCGCTCGTTGGGAAAATGATACGACATCGTCGCGCCTCGACCGGGACCTGTCCCGATTCTCGCACGGCGAGCGTTACCAAATCGTTCGGATCACGACGGCGGCACTACCAAAAATGGTAGCGGAGGAGGGACTTGAACCCCCGACCCCAGGATTATGATTCCCGTGCTCTAACCAGCTGAGCTACTCCGCCCCGCCGTGTGAGGGCGCGCCTATAAGTGGGGGATGCGGCGTCCGTCAAGCGAACATGTGACGGGAAAGCGCCTCCCACGGCCCGCCGCGATACCACCAGGTCGCCAGGCCGGCGATTTCGACGTCCCAGGGTGTGAAATCGCGGCCGAGCGCGGTCATCAGCAGCTTGGCGATGTTCGGCTGCACCTTGTTCTGGATGGTGACGTGAGGCCGCCATCCGCCAGCGTCCTGCGGGGTCAGCAGGCCGGTGAACGCCTCGGCGAGATCGCGGCGGATGGCGACCAGTTCGGGCGATTCGATCCGATAGGCGACGCCGCGGCCGAGCGACATCAGGCCGCCGACGCGCGCTCTGGGCGCCCGCACGCCGCGCGTCAGCGCCGACAGGCGATGCTTCAGCTCGCCCGCCGCGGAGGGCGGCAGATGGTGGAACAGCGTCAGGTGCGCGGCGAGCTGGTTGCGTTCGGGCGGGAAATGCGCGGCACGCTGCGCGTCGAACCAGCCCTGATCGCGCCGCCCGAAGACGGCGGTGACGATGATAGGCGCTGGGATCGGCACAGGGGTGGCCGCGGGCCCGGACGCGTCGCTCAAATCTCGACCTGGCTGCCGAGCTCGACCACGCGGTTGGTGGGCAGGCGAAAGAATTCCATCGCGCTTTCGGCGTTGCGCAGCATCCAGGCGAACAGCTTCTCGCGCCACAGCATCATGCCGGGCCGTTCCGACGGCAGCAGCGTCTGCCGCGACAGGAAGAAGCTGGTGTCCATCATCTTGAAGTCGGCGCCGCATTCGTGGACGCGCTTCAAGGCGGCGGGCACGTCGACCTCCTCCATGAAGCCGTAGCGCAGGACGAGGCGGTAGAAGCCCTCGCCCATCGCATCGTTCGTCGCCCGCTCCGCCTCGGGCCAATAGGGCTGGGCGACGATCTTCACCGTCAGCAGGATGACGCGCTCGTGCAGCACCTTGTTGTGCTTGAGGTTGTGGAGCAGCGCGTGCGGCACGCCATCGGCGGTCGAGGTCATGAACACCGCCGTGCCCGGCACGCGGCTGGCGGAATTGGCGGCAGACGTGATGAACACCTTGATCGGCATCGCCGCCTCGCGCAGCCGGTCCATCATCAGCTGCCGCCCCTTCGACCAGGTCGTCAGGAAGGTGAAGATGATGAAGCCGACCATCAGCGGGAACCAGCCGCCGTCCGGCACCTTGGTGAGGTTCGCCGAGAAATAGGCGCCGTCGACGAGGAAGAACAACGCCAGCAGCGGCGCGGCGGCGTAGAGCGGCCAGTTCCACAGCCGGGTCAGCGCGACCCCGAGCAGGCACGAATCGATGAACATCGCGCCGGTCACGGCGATGCCGTATGCCGAGGTGAGGTTGGACGAGGTGCGGAAGAACAGCACCAGCAGGATCACCATCACCATCAGCATCCAGTTGATGAGCGGGATGTAGATCTGCCCGGCGGTGGCGGCGCTGGTATGCTCGATACGCAGCCGCGGCATGAAGCCGAGCTGGATCGCCTGCTGCGTCACCGAGAAGGCGCCGGAAATCACCGCCTGGCTGGCGATGATCGCCGCCATCGTCGCGAGGATCACCAGCGGCAGCTGCAGGCTGTCGGGCGCGAGCATGTAGAACGGACTGCGCAGCGCTTCCTGCCCCTCGCGGAACAACAGGGCGCCCTGCCCCAGATAGTTGCACATCAGCGCCGGGAGGACGAACACCAGCCACGACAGGCCGATCGGCTTGCGGCCGAAATGCCCCATGTCGGCATAGAGCGCCTCCGCCCCGGTCACCGCGAGCACGACCGACCCCAGTGCCAGAAAGGCGCGGACCGGATCGAGCAGGAAGAATTCGACCGCATGGTGGGGCGAGAAGGCCCAGAGCACCTCCGGGGTCTGCACCACGCTGATGAGGCCGAGCACGGCGATCACGCTGAAATAGACCAGCATGATCGGCCCGAACACCAGCCCGATCCGTGCCGTGCCGCTCTTCTGCACCCAGAACAGGGCGATCAGGATCGCGATGACGATCGGCAGGACCAACCCGGCGAAGGCGGGCGCGGCGACGGCGAGCCCCTCGACCGCGCTGAGCACGGTAACCGCGGGGGTAATCATCGAATCGCCGTAGAAGAGCGAGGTCGCGAAGACACCGAGCAGGATGATCCCGGTCGACCAGCGCTTGCTCTTGGTGCGGCCGGAGACGAGCGCGAGCAGGGCGAGGCTGCCCCCCTCGCCCTTGTTGTCGGCGCGCATGATGATCGCGACGTATTTGATCGTCACGACGATCATCATCGACCAGAACATCAGGCTGAGCACGCCCATGATGTGCAGCGGGTCGAGCGCGAGCTGGTGATGCCCGGCGAAGGTTTCGCGAAACGCGTAGAGCGGGCTGGTGCCGATGTCGCCGAAGACGATGCCGATCGCACCGACCGCCAGCTTGATCATGCCGTCGTGGTGGCCGTGATCCCCCTCTTCGCTGCGCACGGCGGGGAGCGCGGCCGGTACGGGAGCGCTCACGAGCGGCCCGGCCGATCCGACATGATGCGAAGACCGGCGCTGTTCCCAACCTGTTCCATAACCGCGGGCCTTAGCATGGGCTGAACGACCGGAGCAACGCCGACGCCATTGATCCGCATCGATCGCGCGGCCGTTCCGTGCCGGTCAGGGACGCCTAAACACCTCGCGAATCACGAAATGCGAGGCGAGCCGGGTGACGCCGGGCAGGCGCGCGAGCGTTTCGCGGTGGATGCGTTCGAAGGTGTCGTCGCGGCGCACCTCGACATGCAGCATATAGTCCGCCTCGCCGCTCATCAGGAAACAGTCGCGGATTTCGGGAATCTCGGCGATCTCGCGCTCGAACGCGGCCATCGTCTCCTCGCGCTGGTCGCGCAGGGTGACGTTGACGAGGACGACGCTGGGATTGCCGCGCGCCGCCTTGGTCAGCACCGCGCGGAAACCGGCGATATAGCCGCGCTCCTTCAGCGACCCGACGCGGCGGTGCGCCGCGCTGGGCGACAGGCCGACCGCCTCGCCCAGTTCGGCACTGGTGAGGTCGGAATTGGCGAGCAGCTGGGCGAGAATCCGGTTGTCGAGGGCGTCGAGCATGGATTTCGCGCTACACGCATATACGACGCGAGGATATCCTGTCGGTACGTCGCCGGCTGGATCACATTGCGACCTTCTCCCGCGCGACACGCTGTATGACCCGCAGCGGAAGAGGAGATAATCATGCGCATCGGCGTTCCCAAGGAAATCAAGAACCACGAATATCGTGTCGGTCTGACGCCGCCGTCGGTGGCGGAGCTGGTCGCGGCGGGCCACGAGGTCGTCGTCGAGACGAAGGCCGGCAGCGGCATCGATTTCGAGGACCAGGATTATATCGACGCAGGCGCGACGATCCTGCCCGATCCCGCCGCGGTGTTCGCCGCCGCCGACATGATCGTGAAGGTCAAGGAACCGCAGCCGAGCGAAATCACGCTGCTCGAACCGCGGCACGTGCTGTTCACCTACCTCCATCTGGCCGCGGACAAGCCGCAGGCGGAGGGGCTGATGAAGTCGGGCGCGACGTGCATCGCCTATGAGACGGTCACCGCGGCGCGCGGCGGCCTGCCGTTGCTCAAGCCGATGAGCGAGGTCGCGGGCCGCATGTCGGTGCAGGTCGGCGCGCATTACCTCGAAAAGGAACAGGGCGGCCGCGGCGTGCTGCTCGGCGGCGTGCCGGGCGTGGCGCCGGCGAAGGTCGCGATCCTCGGCGGCGGCGTCTCGGGCGTCAATGCGGCACAGATGGCGGTCGGCATGCGCGCCGACGTGACGATCTACGACATCTCGAACGATCGCCTCGCCGAACTCGACATGTTCTTCAGCAGCCAGATCAAGACGGCCTATGCCAGCAAGGCGGCGATCGCGGCGGCGGTGAAGAATGCGCATCTGGTGATCGGCGCGGTGCTGGTGCCGGGTGCCGCGGCGCCCAAGCTGGTGACGCGCGAGATGGTCCGGACGATGAAGCGCGGCGCGGTGCTGGTCGATATCGCGATCGACCAGGGCGGCTGTTTCGAGACGAGCCATGCGACGACGCACGAGGACCCGGTGTTCGAGGTCGACGGCGTGATCCATTATTGCGTCGCCAACATGCCCGGCGCGGTCGCGCGCACCTCCGCCTTTGCGCTCAACAACGCGACGCTGCCGTTCGCGCTGAAGCTCGCCAATCTGGGGGCCGAGGCGGCGATGAAGGCCGACCCGCACCTCGCCAACGGCCTGAACGTCTACAAGGGCAAGATCGCGTTCAAGGCGGTCGCCGACGACCTGTCGCTGCCGTACGAGGCGTGGAACGGATAAGGAACACGATGGTTGAAGCCTTCGAACCAAGGAAGGCTTCAACCATGTCCGAACCCGAGAACCCCAAAACGCACCCGACTTCGAACGCCGAGAAGGACCCGGACGACTGGACCACCGGCGACGAGGCGATGACCGGCGCGCAGGCGAGCTATCTCAAGACCCTGAGCGAGGAAGCCGGCGAGACGTTCGACGACACGCTGACCAAGGCGGATGCGTCGAAGCGGATCGATGCCCTGCAGGACAAGACCGGTCGCGGTCAGTGATCCGGCGTCCCGCCCCTGCCGCCGATGCGGTGAGGGCGGGACGTTTTACAGAAGCCGATCCGTCGCCTTACCCGCCCTGCTCGGCAAGCAGGCGGTCGAGCAGTTGCAGGCGCAGCGCGATGTCGCGGCGGTACGACGCGCCTTCGGGCGACAGCGTAAGCGCCTTGGCCCATTGACCACGCGCGGCGCGATAGTCGTTGGCGCGGATATGGGCGAGACCCAGAAAGAAATGCGGCGCTGGATGCAGCGGCGCGACGCGGATCGCCTGATCGAAGGCGAATTGCGCCGGCGGCGACAGGACGTTGCCGTCATGCGCGGCCAGCGTCGTCCCGAGCCCGGTCCAGAGCATGACGCTGCGCGGATAGCGGTTCAGCCCGCCAAGGATCGCGCGGACCGCGGAACGCCGGTCGCCCGCGCGCGCCATCGCGTCGGAGGCGGTGAGATAGGCCGAATCGGCGGTGAAGCGGCCGAGCATCCGTTCGCGCAGATCGATCAGCGAGGGATCGTCGGCGAGGCGCTGCGCATCGGCTCGGGCATCGCTCGCCGGCAGCGACGGCGAACCCTGCCACGCATAGCCCGCCGCGCCGAGCATCAGCGCCGACCCGACCATCGACCACAACAGCCGGTTGACGCGCAGCAGCACCAGCGCCGCGGCGGCGGCGAGTGCGATCAGGACGAGCATCACCCAGCCCATCAGCGCCGCGTCCGCCGGAAACTCGACCGGGCGATCAGCGCGCCGATCACCAGCAGCGCGACCGGAGCCAGCCACAGCGGCCATGTCGCCGCGCCGAACGGCGGGTCATAGGTGACGTAATCGCCATAGCGTTCGACCAGCCACGCGCGGATCGCCTCGGGCGTCTCGCCGGCGGCGATGCGACTGCGCACCAGCGCGCGCATGTCGCCGGCCATGCTGGCGTCGCTGTCGGCGATCGACTGGCCCTGGCAGACGACGCAGCGCAGGGTCGCCATGAGGTCGCGCGCCTGTGCTTCCTGCGCCGGGTCGCGCAATTGCGTATAGGCGAGCGCCGCGGGCGGGGTCGACGGATCGGCGGATACGGGTGCCGCCACAGCGAGCGCGAGCAGGAGCAACAGCCGCCTCATTTCGCGTCCCGGATCGCGGCGGCGATCGTTGCGACATCGTCGGCGCGGATATCGCCGACATGCTGGAGGACGATGCGACCGCGGCCGTCGATCACGAAGCTTTCGGGAACGCCCGACGAGCCGAGCGCGAGCTGCACCGCGCTCTGGCGGTCGTCGCCGATCCGGTCGTAGGGATCGCCGTTGCGGCGCAGGAAGTCGACCAGCGCGGGCGCGGTGTCGCGGATTGCGATGGCGTCGATCGGCACGCCCATCGCCTTCAGCCGGACGAGCTGCGGCGATTCGGCGGCGCAGGGGATGCACCAGCTGGCGAAGATGTTGAGCAGGCGCGGCTGCCCCTGCCGGAAGGCGGCGCTCGACAGGCCCGGCTTGCCCGGCGCGATCGGCGGCAGGGTGAAATCGGGCAGCGGCTTGCCGACCAGCGCCGAGCGGACGACGCGATCGGCGGGCTTGAAGAGGCCGCCCGCGACGATCGCGAAAAGCAGGGCGAAGAGCACCAGCGGCGTCCAGATCAGCCAGCGCCTCATGCGTAGGCCTCCCGCGCGGCGATGCGGCGTTCGCGGCGCCAGCGGCCGACCAGCGACAGCGCCCCGCCGAGCGCTATCAACACGCCGCCGAACCAGATCAGCGTCACGAACGGCTTCCACCACAAGCGCAGCTGCCAGCGCCCCTGCCCGTCCGCCTGCCCGAGCACCGTATAGAGCTGGCCGTCCCATTCGGTCGCGATCGCGCTTTCGCTGGTGGTGGTGACGGGGTCGGAGAAATAGCGCGACTGCGGGCGCAGAACCATCGTCTCGCCGTCGCGGCTGGCGCTGAGCCGCGCCTCGAGCGCCGACCAATTCTGTCCGACGACCGGCTTGATGCCGTCCAGTTTCACCACATAGGGGCCGACGCGGACCGGCTGGCCGACGGCGGCGGCGACCAAAGTCTCGCTGGTATAGGCGCTGTCGCAGGCCATGCCGGCGAGGCTGACGGCGATCCCCAGATGGGCGACGACCATGCCCCAGGTGAACAGCGGCGTGCGGCGCAGGTTGCGCCCGACCAGCGGCAACACGCTGGCGACCGCGAGGCCGGCGGCGAGCGACAGGCCGAACAGCGGCAGCACGCCCGGCGGCGCGAGCACGACCAGCGCGGCGCCGGTGAAGCCGGCCGCGGCGATCGGCCAGATCAGCCGGTCGAGCAGCGCGCCGGCATCGTCGCGTCGCCAGCGCAGCAGCGGTCCGACCGCCATCGCCACGACGAGCGCGAGCGCGATCGGGCCGGCCGCCTTGTTGAAGAAGGGCGGGCCGACCGAGAGTTGCACGCCGAAGCCGGCGGCGACCAGCGGGTAGAGCGTGCCGATCAGGACGATGCCGAGGATGACCGACAGCAGCAGATTGTTGACGACCAGCCCGCCCTCGCGGCTGACGAGGGAGAAGGTGGTGCCGGCGCGGACGGTGCCGATGCGGGCGGCGAACAGCGCGAGCGCGCCGCCGATGTAGATGGCGAGCAACGCGAGGATGAAGGCGCCGCGTTCGGGATCGACGGCGAAGGCGTGGACGCTGGTAAGGATGCCGGAGCGGACGAGGAAGGTGCCGATCATCGACATCGAAAAGGCGACCACCGCCAGCATCACCGTCCAGGCGCGCAGGCCGTCGCGGGTGGCGAGCACCGTCACCGAATGGAGCAGCGCGGTCGCCGCCAGCCATGGCATCAGCGAGGCGTTCTCGACCGGGTCCCAGAACCACCAGCCGCCCCAGCCAAGCTCGTAATAGGCCCAATAGCTGCCCGCGGTGATGCCGAGCGTCAGGAATATCCACGCCCCCAGCACCCACGGCCGCATCGCACGGGCGAAGGCGGGGCCGACGTCGCGCGTCACCAGCGCGCCGACCGCGAAGGAGAAGGCGACCGAGATACCGACATAGCCGATGTAGAGCGTCGGCGGGTGGAAGGCCAAACCCGGGTCCTGCAACAGCGGATTGAGGCCGAGGCCATTGGCGGGCGCGGGGCTGACCCGGGCGAAGGGGTTGGAGGCGAAGAGGAGGAAGGCGTAGAAGCCGAGCGCTATCCCAGCCTGCGCGCCCAATGTGGCGATCAGCGTGCGTTCGGGCAGCCGCCGTTCGAGGATCGCGACCGCTCCGCCGGCGAGGCCGAGGATCGTCACCCACAGCAGCATCGATCCTTCGTGATTGCCCCACGCCCCGGCGAATTTGTAGAGCCACGGCTTGGCCGCGTGGCTGTTCTCGACCACCAGCCGCACCGACATGTCGCTGGCGAGGAAGAGCGCGATCAGCGCCGCCATCGCGACGGCGGCGAGGCCGCCCTGGACGATCGCGATCGGGCGGACGGCGGCGACCGGCTCGGCCTGCCCGCGCCACAGGCCCAAAGCCGCCATCGCCAGTTGTAGCGCGGCGAGCGCGGCGGCGAACCACAGCGCGGCGAGGCCGGCCTCGGCGATCACGGCTCCAGCGTCTTGGTTTCGTGCATCTTGCCGGCCAGTTCGGGCGGCATGTACTTTTCGTCGTGCTTGGCGAGCAGGTTGGTCGCGGTAAAGCTGCCGTCACGGTTGAACTGCCCCTCCGCGACCACGCCGGAGCGTTCGCGGAACAGGTCGGGCGTGATGCCGGCGAAGGTGACCGGGGTGGTCGCGATGCCGTCGCCAACGACGAAATGGACGGTGACGCCGTCGGGCGCGCGGCGGATCGAACCGGCCTGCACCATGCCACCGAGCCGCACCGCGCGGCCCAGCGGCAGGCCCTGCCGCTGCACGTCCGCGGGCGCGTAGAAGAAGGACGCCTGATCCTTCAGCGCCGACATGGCGAGCAGCGCCGCGGCGACCACCGCCGCGACGCCGAGCAGCGCCAGCGTCAGCCGTTGATGCTTGGCCTTCATTTCTCGATGCGCTTCATCGCGACATAGCTGACGAGGGTCAGCACCGCGGCGGCGCCGATCGTGACGGCATAGGCGGCGGCGATGAACGGCCAGGCGTTCATGCGCGTGCCATCCGCCGCAGCCGCGCCTCGGCCTTCACCCGCGCCAGTGCGGTGCGCATCCGCATCAGCACGATGGCGGCGAACAGCAGGGTGAAGCCAGCCATGGTGAAGCCCAGCGGCCACAGGATGCTGCCGGCGATGCTCGACCGAGTCAGGCCGATCGACGGGCCCTGATGCAGCGTGTTCCACCAGATCACCGAATAGCGGATGATCGGCAGCAGCACGGTGCCGGCGATGCCGTAGAGCGCCGGGATCCGGCCGTCGCCGCCGCGATCGGCATCGGCGCGGGCGAGCGCCATATAGCCGCAATAGACGAAGAAGAGCAGCAGCATCGAGGTCAGCCGCCCGTCCCATTGCCACCACGTCCCCCAGGTCGGCCGGCCCCAGATCGACCCCGTCACGAGGCAGACCGCGGCGAAGGTCGCGCCGGGCAGCGCGATCGCGCGCGCGGCGAGATGGCTGAGCGGATGGCGCCAAACGAGGAAGGCGATGCTGCTGATCGCGAGGCCGCTCCACCCGCCCATGCCGAGCCAGGCGGCGGGAACGTGGATGTAGAGGATGCGGACGCTCTCGCCCTGCAGATAGTCGGGCGGCGTCTGCGTCAGTCCCGCCCAGCAGCCGATCGCAAGCAGCAGCCAGCCGCCGACCAGCAGCGCCGGCGTCAGGGGACGGGCGAGCTTGAGGAAACGCGCAGGGTTGGCAAGGGCATGAAGGGTCGACACGGCTGCGTCCGCCATACGAAGCTTTGCGGGCGGCGTCACCTGCGTTGGTGGTCGCGGTCGACGATGATGGCCGGTCTGGGCGACAGGAACACACCGACGGGACCCATCCCGGACTGTCGTTTCGGTTTTCGCGCGAATTCGCACCGGGACGGAGTGTCCCACACGTGCGCGCCCAAGGGCGTTTTCGATGCGCTGTCCGCGACCGGTTCTCCCCGTTCCGCGAGGGAGAACCGGCGGACTGCTTTAGCCGCGGCCGATCAGCCTTTGCGCGATCATGTCGGCGACCTCCGCCGCGGGGCGGCCGGTGCGTTCGCTCTCGTCCCAGACCTCGTCGAGGCGCGCCGGGATTCTGGCGATGCGCGCCATGACCTCGGCCTCGTCGCCCTGGCCGAGATATTCGAGGCCGACGTTGATGATGCCGCCGGCGTTGATGACGTAATCGGGCGCGTAGAGGATGCCACGGGCGTGGAGGCGGTCGTAATCCTCGCGCGTCGCGAGCTGGTTGTTCGCGCCGCCGGCAACGACCTTCGCCACCAGCGTCGGGATCGTCGCTTCGGTGAGGATCGCGCCCAAAGCATTGGGGCTGAAGATGTCCGCCTCGACGCCGAGGATCGCACCGGCGGCGACCGTTTCCGCGCCGAGTTCCGCGGCGAGCGCCTTCGCCCGCTCCGCATCGACGTCGGCGAGGGTCAGGCGCGCGCCGTCCTTCGCCAGCAGGCGGGCAAGCCCGCCGCCGACAGAGCCGACGCCCTGGATCGCGACATGGACGCCGCGCATGTCGTCGGTGCCGAGGCCGCGCTTCGCCGCGGCGCGGACGCCGAGGTAGACGCCGTGCGCCGTGTAAGGGCCGGGATCGCCGCCGGCCGCGCCGCTTTCGACGGGCAGGCCGCTGACGTATTTCGTCTCGCCCGCGATCACCTTCATGCGCGCTTCGGACATGCCGACGTCTTCCGCGGTGACATAACGGCCGCCGAGCGATTCGACCGCGCGGCCGAACGCCCTCAGCCGCTCCTCGCCGATGACCGCGCCGGGTTGGTCGGCGAGGATGACGCCCTTGCCGCCGCCCAGGGCGAGGCCGGCCATCGCATTCTTGAAGCTCATGCCGCGCGACAGACGCAGCGCATCGGTGACCGCCTGGTCGCCCGAGGCATAATGCCAGAAGCGGGCACCGCCCGCAGCCGGGCCGAGATGGGTGGAATGGACGGCGATGATCGCGCGCAGGCCCGATTCGCGATCGGTGAAGGTATGGACGCCTTCATGGCTGTCGAAATCGGGAAGATCCCACACCGAGGTCATGGCCTGCTCCGCTTGGCTGAATATTGCGAGCGGCGGTAATATTATTTCGCAGCCGCTTTGGCTAGTCCCGATGACACCGGCGCCACGTCGGGCGGTACATCATGCAATCGGGTGAAAAAATGGGGCGACCGACGGGACTTGAACCCGCAACTTCCGGCATCACAAGCCGACGCTCTAACCAATTGAACTACGGTCGCCGCGAAGGCTGCGCCCCTAGCGGGGGTGGAGGCGGTGCGTCAAGACGGAAGGCGGGGTTGCGAAGGAGAAAAACGAAGGACGGGCCACACAGGAGGCACTGGCCTTACCCTTGCGCAGCTACGCCGCTCCTTCCCGCGCTGTGTGCCCGGCGCGCCCGGCGGGAGAGGGATAAACGCCGAAGGCGGCGCAGGGTGATGTCGCGTGCGATCAGCGCGCCCTAGAACCGGCCCTCGATCGACAGGCGGTAACCGCCCTGCCCGGCGACGAACCCCGCGGCGGCGAGGCGTTGGGCAGCGGTCGGGTCGGAGGGGGCGATGCGGAGCGCGGCGGTGTAGCGGCCGGCGCCGGTGATGCGCAGCTCGATGCTCTCCGTCCCCGCCTGGCTGGCGAGCGGGAGCAGCAGGGTGCCGCCGTCGCAGCGCGCGATGCCCGACAGCTCCGACGGCAGCGCGACGCCCGCCGCCTCGCCGACCAGTTTCGCGCGAATGCGGCCCTCCGCCCTGTCGCAGGTGTCGTCGACGAAATGGACCGTGACGTTCTCGAGGCCGAGTTCGGTCACCGGCAGCGGCGCGAAGGCGCGGCCCGTGGGCAGCGTCGCGGTCATGTCGTCCACCCCCTGCCCGTGCCGGCTGAGCGTGATCGCGCCGTGGAGCAGGCCGGGATCGCCGTCGAGCGCGATGCGCGCGCGGCCGATCAGCAGGGCGAAGGGCGATACGCTGGCGTCGAGCGAGCCGAGGGCGAGGTCGCCGAAGCGCGCCTCGTTGAGCCGCCCGGCCCAGATACTGCCCGACACGGTGCGCGCGCTGAACCCCTGATCGCCGAGGCCGGCCCAGCCGAGCACCAGCCGCATCGGCAGGAAGACGAGCAACGCGACCAGCATGAGCCCGCCGAACAGCGCGGCAGGCCCGGTGGCGAGACGGATGCGCCTCACGACGCGCGCGCCCGGACGACGAAATCGGCGGCGACGCTGCCGTCGGCATTGTCGCGCCATGCCGCCGATTCGACGAGGATGCCGTTCGCCTCAAGCCCGGCGAACCAGCGGCCGAGGACCGCGGGCTTCGCCGCCTGGATCGTCGCATGGACGCGGCCGCCGGCACTGTCCTCGACGCTCGCCAGCGCGAAGCCCGCCGCCTCCGCGCGCAGCCGCAGCGTGTCGGCGAGGCTGCCGGTGAGCGGCACGCGGCGGCCGGCGGCGCGGATCAGCTCGACCTCCGCCTGCGTCGCGCCGAGCCGCACCACCGCATCGGCATGGCGTTCGCGCGCGCTCGACAGGCCATCGCGGACGGGCAGGATGATCCCGCCCCAGACGATCGTCACCGCCAGCAGCGCCAGCATGACGAGGATCAGCCGGCGTTCGCGCAGCGCGCGGCCGGCGAACCATGTGCGCAATCCGGTCATGGCCGCTCCACCGTCATCTCACCCGTGACCCTGCCGTTGGCGGACTGGAAGGTGCCGGCGGTGACGGTGAAGCCCGCGGCCTCCAGCGTCCGCTTGAGATCGGTCGGCAGCGATTCGCGCGCCGCGCCGACGCCGATGCGCAACGTGCCGTTGGACTGGAAATCGAGCGATGTCAGTTCCGTACCGGGCGTTGCTCGCACCGCCGCATAGACCGCGGCGGTGGTGGTGCTGAACCCCAGACCCGGGCCGCGTACCCCCGACAGCCGCTCGTCGAGCTGGCGGTCGACGTCGGTCACCGTCTCGCCGCGGGCAAGTCCGGTGCGGCCCAGCGCCTCGGCGCGCGCCTCCAACGCATCGGCGCCGAAGCTGTATTTGGCGATGCGGACGAGGTCGATCGCCAGCGTCACCGCGAGGATCGCGGCGCCGAGCAGGGCGAGCCGGCGGATCAGCGCCCAGTCGATGCCGATGCGACGGCGCCGTGCGAACGGTCCCTGCCGCAGGTCGAGCGGCGGCGTCGCCGCGGCGGTGGCGACCGCGATGTCGAGGCCCTCGCGATCGAGCGTCGCCATCGGCGCGTCGCCGACGATCATGTCGGTCAGCCGCGCCTCGTCGGCGAAACCGGTGGTGCGGCTGCGCACCAGCGCGGCGCCGGCGACGATACCGCGGACATAGCCCTCGTCGGGGCGCGGCAGCAGCAAGGCCGCGGGCAGCATCGCCGCCGGATCGATGCCGTGCAGCGCGAGGTCGGTGAGCCAGCCCGCCATCGCGCCCATGCCGACGACCGCGATCGGGCGTTCGCCCTCCCCGTCCGCACCGACCGCGACGTGGAGTTCGGCGAGCGGCGTCGCGCTCGCCTCCGCGACCAGCAGCCGGGCGGCGGCGTTCGCCTGCGCCGGCGAGCGGGCGGACAGCTCGGCCCAGTGCAGGGTCATCGCCTCGGCCGGCGCGACGGCGACGATCCGCTCGTCGGTGGACGCGGGAACGCCCTCGCCTTCGGTGATCGCACCGTCGTCGGCGATGCGCAGCCAGCGATAGCCCTGGGCGGCGGCGGGAAGGAACAGCAGCGTCGTCATGATTCGTCGCCCCATTGCCGTGCCACGAGCCGTGCGGGAAGCGTGCTTGCGTCGATCAAGGCTCTTTCCTGCAGGCGCGCGGTGCCGTTGGTGACGTCGATCCCGAGCGCGAACCATTTTGAGGTGATCGCGAGGCCCGCGCCGCCCTCCGGCGTGGCGCCGTTGCCGGCGGAGTTGAGGAAGGTGGAGGCGTCCTTGTAGCCCTGCGGCGGGCGGCGCAGGATCATGCCGCGGGCCGCATCGACCGATAGGGTACCGGCGAACAGCATCGCGACCAGCGGTGCCTGTTCGGGGGTCAGCGTGTTGATGTTGATCGGCGAGGTTTCCGCGACCGGCAGGGTGCAGATCCAGGGGCGCAGCTTGGCGTAGATCTCAGGCGTGACGCCGTCGACCGCGCGCAATTCGCTGGGATCGGCCATCAGCGTGCCGGCGGTGCGATAGGGCGTCGCCTTGGCCAGATAGGCCGGGTCCTCGGCGCCGCCGCCCTGCTGGTCGGCATCGGTATCGATCCAGTCGGCGGTGGCGGGCGCGATCCGCTCGGCGGCCTGCGCCGGCACGCCGACCAGCCGCATCAGGCGGACGAACTGGAGGCGCTGGGTGAAGCTCTGCGTCGAGCTGTAGACATTGGGGCCCTGGCGGCTGACGAGGCTGTTGAGGTTGAAGCAATTGCCGCCGTCGGTGACGCGCGCGACGGCGAGGCCGCCGCCGGGGAGCGGCAGGCCGAACGGGCGGTTGCTCCAGCCGCCCGCCAGCGTGACGCGATCGCGGCTGGGCCCGAGCATGTCGGTAACCTTGCTGGTCGCGAGCGCCTCGGCGGCGCGGGCATAGTCGCGCGCCTGCTCGCCGCCGAGCGCGTTGCCGGCGAGGCGGGTGGTGAGGCGCAGCCGTTCGAGCGCGGTGCCGGCGAGCACGGCGATCATCGCGACCAGCAGCAGGACGGTGAGCAGCGCGGCGCCGCGTTCGCGCTCAGGGACCATTGGGGGTGGCCGTGGCGGTGGGTTGCGGGCCGGGGAACCCGTTGGGCTGGGGCGCAGGGCCGTAGCCGGAGCCGACCAGCAGCATCAGGCGGAAGGCGCTGCCGTCGGTGCGGCGCAGGACGATCTCGGCGGCCTGCGGCAGGGCCGCGCCCTGCGTGCCGTCCCAGCGATCGCTCCACGCGCCCTTGTAGCGGTAGCGGGCGGAGACACCGGCGACCCTGTCGAGCAGCGTGACGGGGGGGAGCGGCGCGGCGCCATCGATCATCGGATAGGCGATGCGGACGAGCGCGGCGTCCTGGACGGCATAGGCGACCTTCTGCGCGCTGGCGCGGGGGGCGGCGTCGACATTGGCCCAGCCGGTGCGGACGAAGCGGATCTGCCCGTCGGCCTCGCCGGTGAAGGCGGGGAGGACGGTGCCGCCCTCGTCGCGCGCGGGCCGGTCGATCGCCTGACCGAGGTCGCCCGAGAGCAGGGCGGTGGTGCGGTTGAGCGCGGCGATATCGTCGAAGCGCTTGCCGGTCGCGGTCTGCGCGCGGACGCTGAAGGTGAGGATCGCCACCCCCGCCGCGGCGAGCATGCCGAAGATCATCAGCGCGATCATCACTTCGACCAGCGTGAAGCCGTGTTCGGCAGAACGCCTCACGGGCGTGAAGCCGTGATCGGCGGAACGCCCGCCGACGATGACACCGTGTCGGTTGCGCCGCATCACGACGGCGTGTCCGCGGGGCGGATCGCGGTGGTCTTGCCGACGACCTGTCCGCTGCGGTTGGTCACCGCCACATCGATACGCACGATGCTGGCGTTGCCGGTGCCGCGGACGTTGCGCACCCAGTTCCAGCTTTTGCCGCCGTTGACCTCGCTGCCAGCGGTGCGGCCGGCGACGGGCGGCTGCGCCTCGGTAATCGCGTCGTTGGCGACGTTGCGCGCGACGAGGCCAGCGACGAGGCTGTCGTCAAGCGTCGTCGCGCCGCGGATCGTCGCCGTCTCGAGCCGGAGCAGCGCGAGCACGGCGAGGCTGAACACCGCGAGCGCGACCATGATCTCGATCAGCGTGAAGCCGTGTTCGGCGGAACGCCCACTCAAAGTAAAGCCGTGCTCGGCGGAACGCCCCCACATGCCAAAGCCGTTGCGGCGCATCAGCTGGCGATCCGGACGGTGCCGTCGGCAGCCATGTCGATCACCGCGCGCGCGCCGTTGCGGGTGAGCGTCACCTGCGCATCGCGGTCGGCGAGGCCGGTGGGGTCGAAGACGATGCGCAACCTGCCGCTCGCCTCGCCGGTCGCGGCCTGCGTGCCATCGGACCAGCGTTCGACGCGCAGCGGCTTCTCCGCCATCGCGGTCCATTGCCCCGCCGCGCGCCGGTCGAAGCCATAACCGCCGGCGGTGACCCACAGGCTGACCGGGCGCGCCTCGACGATCGCGGCATCGTGCGCGGCGCGGGCGCGCAGCGCGAAGCGCGCGGCCTCGTCGGCCACCCGGCCGCGCGGGTCGGGCATGTTCCACACTGCAACGGCCGCGGCGAGGCCGATGATGGTGACGACCACCATCAGCTCTATCAGCGTAAAACCGTTGCGGCACGGGCGCATGCCTATTCTATTGCCAGCTGGTGATGTCGGCGTTGACGCCCTCGCCGCCGTCCTTGCCGTCGGCGCCGAGGCTCCAGACGTCGGCCTCGCCGTGCTGGCCGGGCGAGGCGTAGAGGTACGGGCGGCCCCAGGGATCGGGCGGCAGCTTCTTGATATAGCCGCCGCGCTGGTATTCCGCGGCGTTGACGCCGGCCGGCGCGGTCACCAGCGCCTGCAGGCCTTGGCTCGTCGTCGGGTAGGTATTCATCTGGAGCCGGTACATCTCCAGCGCGCCCTCGATCGTGCTGATGTCCGATTTCGCCTTGGTGATCTTGCCCTTGTCGCCCGCGGGCAGGACGTTGAAGGTGACGATCGCGGCGAGCAGGCCGATGATGACGATGACGACCATCAGTTCGACGAGCGTGAAGCCGTGTTCGGCGGAACGCCTCATGGGCGTGAAGCCCTCTTCGCGACGATGCGGCTTTTTCGGGTCGGTACGCATGACTTTCCTCATTGTCCGGCCAGCGTGTTGAGCTGGAGGATGGGCAGCAGGATCGATAGCACGATGGTGGCGACGATGCCGCCCATCACGACGATGATCGCGGGTTCGAGCAGCGACAGCGCGGTGGCGGTGAAGCGGTCGAATTCGCGCTCGAGATAATCGGCGGCGCGTTCGAGCATCTCGTCGAGCCGGCCCGCCGCCTCTCCGCTCGCCGCCAGATAGGTCAGCAGCGGCGGGAAGACGTTGGTGCGGCGCATCGCCGCCGACAGGCTGCCGCCGCCGCGGATCGCATCGACGATCTCGTCCGATGCGGCGCGCAGGCGGCGGTTGTGGATCGTGCTCGCGGTGAGCGCGAGGCCCTCAAGCAGCGGCAGGCGACTGGCGACCATCGTGCTGAGCGTGCGCGACATGCGCGCGGCGTGGAGGTCGCGCAGCAGCCGGCCGAGCAGCGGGATGCGCAGCACCGCGGTGTCGAACGACAGGCGCAGCGCCGGATCGCGCAACGCATACCAGCCCCCTGCCCCCGCCAGCGCGACGACGAGCACCATCACCCACCAATAGCCGACGAGGATATCGGACAGGCCGATCACCACGCGGGTGAGCAAAGGCAGTTCCTGCCCGACGGTGTCGAACTGTTCGACCACCTGCGGCACGACGAACATCATCAGCGCGGTGACGACGCCCAGCGCGACGACCGCGAGGATCGTCGGATAGGCGAGCGCGGTGATGAGCTTGCCGCGGATTTCCGCCTGCCGTTCGAGCAACGCGGCGAGCCGGTCGAGGATCGTCGGCAGGCTGCCCGAGCTTTCGCCCGCGGACACCATCGCGCGGTAGAGCGGCGGGAAGCTCTTCGCCTCGCGCGCCATCGAATCGGCGAGGCGGCGGCCCTCGACGACGCCGGCATGGACCTGCGCGACGATCGTGCGGACGCTGTCCTGTTCGGTCTGGCGGGTGATCGTGCGCAGCGATTCCTCGAGCGGCGACACGCGGTTGAGCGTGGCGAGCTGGCGGGTGAAGAGCGTCAGCTGCTTGTTGCTCATCTTGCCGCGGCCGAGCCGGATGCCGAACAGCGGTCGGGTCGTGGTGGCGGGCGGTGCGCCGGGTTCGAGGCGGACGACGTAGAGCTTGCGCCGGTCGAGCGTCGAGCGCGCCGCGTCGATGGTCGCGGCGGCGACATGGCCGCGCTGCTCCTGCCCGCGGGTGTCGATGGCGAGATAGTCGAAGTCAGCCATGACTGGTCGCCCTCACCCTTCCCACCGGGAGCGGGAGAGACGCCGAAGGCGACGAAGGGTGCGGTCGATCACGCATCATCCGCCACCGGATCGGTCGCATCGCGTCTCGACACGCGGATCGCCTCTTCCGCCGTCGTCAGGCCCCGGCGCACCAGGGTTTCTGCCGCCTGCGCGAGGTTCGGCGTGCGGGCGAAGGCGTGGGCGGCGATCGCGGTTTCATCCGTGCCGTCGTTGATGAAGCGGCGGATCGTGTCGTCGACGCGCACCGCCTCGAACACGCCGATCCGCCCCTTGAAGCCGGTGTGGTTGCATTCACCGCAGCCGACCGCCTCGTGGACGATCGCGTCCGGTTCGATGCCGAGCAACGCCGCGACACCGCCCGCCGCAGGCACCGGCCGGCGACAGACGGGACACAGCCGCCGCACCAGCCGTTGCGCGATCACCGCGCGCAGCGTCGAGGCGAGCAGGAAGGGTTCGACCTTCATGTCGCGCATGCGGGTGATCGCGCCGATCGCGTCGTTGGTGTGGACGGTGGACAGCACGAGGTGGCCGGTCAGCGACGCCTGCACCGCGATCTCCGCCGTCTCGCGGTCGCGGATCTCGCCGACCATGACGACGTCGGGGTCCTGCCGCAGGATCGCGCGCAGGCCGGCCGCGAAGGTCAGCCCGACCTTCGGATTGACCTGCGTCTGGCCGACGCCCTCCACGGCATATTCGACCGGGTCCTCGACGGTCAGGATGTTGCGGCTGCCGTCGTTGAGCAGGCGCAGCGCCCCGTAGAGCGAGGTGGTCTTGCCCGATCCGGTCGGGCCGGTGACGAGGATGATGCCGTTGGGTTCGGACAGCGCGCCGCGCAGCAGCGCGTACATGCCCGCATCCATGCCGAGCGCATCGAGGTCGATGCCGGCGTTATCCTTGTCGAGGATACGCAGCACGACGCGCTCGCCCGCCCGGCTCGGCAGGGTCGAGACGCGGACGTCGAGCAATTTGCCGCCGAGCGTCAGGCCCATGCGGCCGTCCTGCGGCACGCGGCGTTCGGCGATGTCGAGCCGCGCCATCACCTTGATCCGGCTGACGACGACGGGGGCGACGTGCGGCGGCATGCGCAGCGTCTCGCGCAGCACGCCATCGATGCGCATGCGGACGATCAGGCCGGTTTCATAGGGCTCGATATGGATGTCGGACACGCCGTTGCGCGCGGCATCGGCGATGATGCCGTTGATGAGGCGGATCGCGGGCGCGTCGTCGGCGGTGTCGAGCAGATCCTCGGCGGTCGGCAGCCCCTCGGCGAGGCTGTCGAGTTCGTCGCCCATGCCGACCGCGGCGAGCGCGTTAGCCTGCCCGTCCATCGCATAATTGTCGGAGAGCAGGCGGTCGAAGGCGGGCGCCTCGACGATCGCGATGTCGAACGGACGGGCGAGGTAGCGGCGGATCTCGAGTAGCGCCTTGGGGTCGGCGCCGGCGCGCATCGCGACGGTCAGATGCGCGTCGGTATCGGTATGCTGGACGACGACGCCGAATTTGCGCGCGAAGGCATAGGGGATGGCGAGCATCGGCAAGGGTTCGGGGGCGACCGGGGTGGCGACGTCGATCAGCAGCGTCTCGGTGTCGGTATCGGAGCCGTGGCGGATTATCATGCGCGCCCTCTCCGCTCGATCGCCATTTGCGCGAAGGCGGGAATCGAGACCCGCATCACCAGCGATAGAGCCGGGACGGTCGCCAGTATGGATCCCCGCCTGCGCGGGGATGACGGTGATATGGGTTCGCATCCCGCTCTCGCCGTCATCCCGGCCTTGCCGTTTACCCACGACGGCTTGGGTGACATGGGAATGCATCCTCCCCTTCCCGTCACTCCCGCGCAGGCGCGATTCCATGGGAGCAAGCGGCGCGATGGATCCAACGGGTTCGCCAGTCTGGATCCCCGCCTGAGCGGGGATGACGGCGACGTGGGGCCGCATCCCAGCCTCGTCGTGGGCGACATGAGACCGTGCCCTCCCCTTCCCGTCATCCCCGCGCAGGCGGGGATCCATGGTTGCGGGACGCTGGCGATGCGCGCCGACACCGGGTTTACCGCATCCATGGGTCCCGGCGTTGACCGGGACGACGAGTGGGAGAATTGCGGAGCGCCGTTGGCGGGCGTCGACGCACGTGTTGGCGCGCCCATGAGTCCCCGCATTTGCCGCGATGACCGGCGGGATAGCGGCGGGTGGCGGGCGATGCTCACCGGTCCCTCGGGCGAATGACCTTCGTCGTGTTGGTCTGGATCGGCACGGCGACGCGCGGGTCCTCGATGTTGCCGGGGATCGGCGCGGACGGGATCGGCGGGGCGGCGCCCATGTAATCGCGGACCAGCTGGTCGATCGACGGTTCCTCGTTCGGCGACTGCAGCCCCTGTTGCAGGCGGAGATAGCCATAACGCTGCTCCGCCAGCTTGCGGCTGTCGGCGGCGCTGCGCAGGATCGTCGGCCGGATGAAGATCATCAGGTTGGTCTTGTTACGCGATTTCGCCTTCGACTTGAACAGGTTGCCGAGCAGCGGAATGTCGCCGAGCAGCGGGATCTTCTCGATCGTGCGGCGCTCCTCGTCGCTCAGCAGGCCGCCCATCACCGCGATCTGGCCTTCGTCGACGGTCAGCGTCGTCTCGATCTCGCGCTTGTTGAGGATCAGGTCGCTGTTGTCGCTCGACACCGGACCGGCGATCGAGCTGACTTCGAGGCGCAGGTTGAGCTTGACCGTGCCCGACGAATTGACCTGCGGCCGCGCGGTCAGCTCGATGCCGACGTTTTCGCGCTGGGTGGTGCGGAAGGTGTTGTCGAAATTGTTCGACAGCGCCTGGCCCGTGGTGATCGGGATTTCCTGTCCGACGAGGCTGTGCGCTTCCTGATTGTCGACCGTGACGAGGTGCGGGACCTGGAGCAGGTTGGAGGTGGTGTCGCTCTTCACCGCGTTGATGATCGCGCCGAAGATGAAATCGCCGATCTGGCCGCCGAAGCCGCCGAACCCGCCCGACGAGCCGATGATCGAGCTGATCGCCGACTGGGTCAGCTGGTCGGAGGCGTTGTTGGTGGTGACCGTCGTCGTGACGCCGTTGGCGATCGTCGTCGTCGTGTTGCGGCCGAGTTCGCGCGCACCGATCGCGCCCGCGATCTGAAGGATGTTGGGCGCGCTGTTCGAGAAGGTCGAGGCGGCGAACGCCCCGCCCGACGGGTTGGCGAGGATGAACTGCGCGCCGAGCTGGTTGACGGTCGCGTCGGAGACTTCGGCGACGATCCCCTCGATCAGCACCTGTTCGCGGCGGGTGTCGAGCTGGCGGACGACGTCGGACAATTGCCGCTGGATATCCGCGGGCGCGGCGATGACGATCGCGTTCGCGCCCTGGAAGCGGGTGACGACCGCGGCGGTGCGCCCGCCCTGCGTCGTGATCGCCGGCTGCCCGCTGCCGTTCGTGCCGCCGCCGGTGCTGGCGACGGGCGCCTGCGTCACGGTGCGCTGCTGGACGGCGCTGTTGGTGTTCGCTCCGCTGGCGCCGCCGAAGCCGCTCTGCGACCGCGACAACTGCGTTTCCTGTACGGCATCCGGCTGTTGCCCGACCAGCTGCTGGAGCACGGGCAGCAATTGTGCCGCATCGGCGTTTTCGAGGAAGACGACGCGGATCTCCGTGCCGTTCTTCGCCTTCTGGTCGAGGTCCTGCGCGACCGCAACGAGGCGCGCGACGCTGTTGGCATCGCCGCGGATGATGACCGAATTGCTGCTGTCGACCGCGGTGACGCTGCTGCCGACGCCACCCGGCGCGCCGATCCCCTGCCCGCCCGGAACCCCGGCGGCGAGACCCTGCAGCGCCGCCGCAATCTCCTTGGCGGAGGCGTTCTTCAGCGCGACGACGCGGGTCGCGGCATTGTCGCTGTCGACGCGGCGCAGCACCTCGCGGATGCGACGGATGTTGTCGGCGAAATCGACGATGACGAGCGCGTTCGAGCCGCGATTGGCGCTGACCGACCCTTGCGCGCTGACCAGCGGGCGCACCGTCTCGATCGCCTGAGTCGCGTCGATCGCGCGCAGGCGGACGATCTCGGTGACGAAGCTGTTGCGGCTGGCGCCCGCCGATCCGACGCGGCTCGGCTGCGAGGCGGCATTGTCGATCGGCTGGATGCGGAACGCGCCGTTGCCGGTCGGCACCGCAACGAGGCCGTTGGCGCGCATCGTCGACAGGAACGCCTCGAAATATTCGCTGCGGCTGAGCGGCCGGTCGGTGACGACGGTGACTTTGCCCTGCACCCGCGAATCGATGATGAAGGTGCGGCCCGTCACCCGCGCGGCATCGGCGATGAACGCGCGGATATCGGCATCGCGCACGTTTAGCGTGGTCTGCGCGACCGCCTGCACCGGCAGCGTCAGCGCGGCGGTGGACAGCATCAGGGCGGGGACAAGCGTCTTCATGGCCAATGTCATGGATTTTGCGCGATCGTGATGGCGAGCGCCAGCGTCTGCGTGCCGCGCTCTACGGTGATGGGGATGTTGCCGCCGCCGGCGAAATCGGCGGTGACGCGGTCGAGGTCCTGCGGGCCGGTGACCGGCCGGCCGCCGATCGCGGTGACGACGTCGCCTTCGCGCAGGCCGGCGGTGCGGAACAGGTTTCCGGTGCCCTGCGGGCGGACGACGAGGCCGGAGATGCGGCCGCCGTCGATGCGCGGGATGAAACCGATCTCGCCCCGGATCTGGTTGGCGGCGATCGGCGGCGGCGCAGCCTGCCCCACCACCGGCAGCGCCCCAGCGGGGGCGGGCACGCCGGGCGGCGGACCGCCCTGCGGCGCGTCGGACTGGACGAGGAACAGGTCCTCGGTCGTGCCGCCGCGATCGATGGTGATATGGTCGAAGGCGACCGCCTTCAGCCGGACGCCGGGCTGGATCTCCTCGCCGACCGCGATGCTCTTCTGGACGTTGTCCGCGCCCGCGACGATCGCCGACCCGCGCCCCGACGCCTCGTCGACGCGGATGCCGAACAGGGTCAGCTGGAGCGCGGTGACGGTGGCCGGGCCCGGCTGCGCGCCGCCCAGCCGGAAGAAGGGATCGAAGCCCGCCAGCACGTCATAGGGGCGGCCCGGCACACTGATCTCCGCCGGGCGCCAGTCGCCGAGCGGCGACACCGGCGTCACCAGCGTCCACAACAGGCGCGCACATTGCGTCGCCAGCCCTGCGATCAGGAGCAGCTCGGCCAGCGAATAGACGTTCACGACGGGCAGGCGGCGCAGGATACGCCGCGTGCGCGCGTCGATGTTCAAGCGCATGTATCAGTCCCGTCCCGCACCCTAGCGCCTACGCATGCCATGTTACGCTTTTGCGTCAAAGGGGTGAGATGCACGCGTCCATAGTCTGGCGTCTTCCCCTCGCCGAACGCGTGGCGGTAGGATGCGGTGCATGAACGACTCACCTCCCCTCGGCAACGGGCTGGACCCCGCCCCGATCGCCGCGCGCCTGCTCGCGCAACCGGGCGTGCAAAAGGTGCCGAGCCCGAAGCTCGACCTGTTCCTCGCGCGCAACTTCATCGGGCCGGAATTGTGCGCGGCGCTGATCGAGCGGATCGACGCGGTGCGCCGGCCCTCGACGATCGCCGACGCCAATGGCGATTCGGCGTTCCGGACCAGCGAGACGGGCGACCTGTTCGCGGGCGACCCGGTGGTGCAGGCGGTCGAACGGCGGCTCGCGATGTTCACCGGCCTCGACCCTGCGCACGGCGAGCCGTTGCAGGGCCAGCGCTATGCCGTCGGGCAGGAGTTCAAGGGCCACACCGACTATTTCGAGCCGCAGGGCGCGGATTATGCGCGATATTGCTCTGTCGCGGGCAACCGCACCTGGACGGTCATGGTCTATCTCAACGCCCCCGAGGCAGGTGGCGCGACCCGCTTCAAGGCAGTCGACAAGATCGTTCAGCCGGAAACGGGCAAGCTGGTCGCGTGGAACAACCGGCGGCCGGACGGATCGCTCAATCCGGCGACGCTTCATCAAGGAATGAAGGTGCGCGCCGGGGTGAAATACGTCATCACGAAATGGTATCGCGAACTGCCCTGGGGCTGACCTCCCCGGCATGAAAAGGGGGCTTCCACCCGCGACACGCGCGTGGAAAGCCCCCCTCCGTCACCGCTTGCGCGATGCCATCTCCCCGTATCGGGGAGGATGTGCGACCTAGAAGGTCGCGCTGACGCCGAGGCTGAACACGCGGCCGAGGTTGTATTTGTTGATGAACACCTCGTTCCCACTCGGGAAGGTCTGGCTCTCGCGATACTTGGTGCGCGTCAGGTTGCGCGCCTCGGCCTTGATCTCGAACTTGCCGCCCATAAGCTCGACGCCCTGCCGCGCGACGAGGTCGAGGCGGATGCCGGGATGCTCGATCACGTCCGGCTGGAAGCCGACGCCCGACAGGTTCGACGGGCCGCGGTTGGTGACGCGGTCGCTGGCATAGTTGAACAGCATCGTGATCTGCGACAGCGAGGCGGTGTCCTCCAGCCCGATCTGCACGTTGACCAGATGGTCCGACTGGCCGGTCAGCGGCGCGCCGTCGCGGAACTGGAGCGAGGCCGGGCCGAAGCCGGTGCGGCAGCCGCCCAGCGTCTGGTTGAGCACGTTGGGGACGCACGAACCGTCCGCGGTGATGCTCGACTTGGTGTAGGTGTAGTTGGCGACGAACAGCGCGCGGCGGGTGGCGAAGAAATCGCCCTGGAACACGTCCGCAAGGCGGAAGTATTTCTGTAGCTCGACCTCGCCGCCGTACAGCGTCGCCTTGGGCAGGTTGGTGAAGCCGGTCTGCAACCGGTCGTCGGCGCCGGTGTAGAAGCCGACCTGCTCGATCGGATTGTCGATCCGCTTGTAGAAGCCCGCCAGCGTGAAGCGCTGGTCGCGCTTGAAGAACCATTCGTAGCGCGCTTCGAGATTGTACAGCTCGCTGTCCTGCAACAGCGGGTTGCCGAAGAACAGGCGATCCGAATCAGGATCGCGGAACTGCTGCGGTGCTAGCTCGCGGAACTGCGGACGCGAGATCGTCTTGGCGGCGCTGGCGCGCAGCTGCATGTCGGAGGCGAAGTTCCAGGTCAGCGTCGCCGCCGGCAGCCAGTAATTGTTCTTGAGCCGGGTGGTCGCGGTCTGCACCGGCGTCACCTTTTCGGTGCCGGTTTCGTAGCGCAGGCCGATCACCGCGCGCAGGCCATCGAACGCCTCCGCTTCCGCCTGCAGATAGCCGGCATGCACGTCGAGCGACGCATCATAGGCATAGGCGCCGAGCGGCGTGTTGAACTGCAGCTGGATCGTACAGGCGCCGGTGCCCTGCAACGGGCAGGCGTTGTTGAGCACGTCCGGGCTGAGCAGATAGTCCGGGCGCAGCAGGTTGTAGGGATAGCCCGGCGCGGTGCCGCCGCCCGCCGAGGTCTGGTAGTTGAACTGGAGCCGCGACGACGTGCGATCCGTCCCCTGGTAGAAATAGCCCGCCGACAGCGTGATCGGACGATCGCCGTCGATCTTGTACGAGGCGTCGGCCTGGCCGGTGAACAGGTCCTCGTTCAGCTCGCTGAACACGATCGAGGCGAAGGGGGTGAAGCGCTGCGACACCTGATAGGCGCCGTTGCACTGGAAGCCCTCGGCCTGCTGGCCGCCGTCGCTGGTGATCGGCAGGCCGTTCGACGTGGTCGCCGAGCAGAGATAGTCGAACTGGCGCTCGTACGGGGCGTTGCGCTTCGAATTGGCATAGGCGAAGCGGCCATCGAGTTTGAGCGCGTCGGTCAGCTTGAACTCGCCGACCAGCTGGCTCTCGATCAGCTGACGCTCGAACCAGTTGGTGTTCTGCTGGAAACGCAGGCCGCTGGCGTTGTTGTACAGCGTCGCCGCCGATCCGCGGCCCTGCTTCAGCGTGTCGTGGATATAGACGTTGGTCCAGCGGATCGTGTTCTCGCCGAATTCGAGGCCGAGGCCGATCAGCGCGTTGGCGACGATGCGGTTGTCGGTCAGCAGGGTGCGATAATCGTTGCGGAGCGTGCCGTCCGCCGACACCGTATCCTGCTGAATCGCCGAGCGGGTGCGGAAGGTGTTGCTGGCGCTGAGCGAGGCGATCACGCCGAGACGCGACCCGCCGATGTCGTAGACCGAGCCGCCGCTGATCTCGCCCGACCAGTTCGCCGGCAACTGGTTGTTGCGCTGGAGCAGCGTGGTCGAGGCGTTCGACAGCTGCGCGACCTGCGCCGCTGGGATGATGCCGGTGCCGGTCGGCGCGTTCTTGATGAACGAGGGCACCTTGCGCGTGCCGTCGTCGAAGCCGATCCAGTCGGCATCGCCGCCGTAATAGGTGTAGCCCAGCTCGCTGGTCGTCGCGTCGTCCGCCGAGATGGTCGCGCCGGCCGAGATGAAGTTCTTGTCCGGGATCGCCTTGGTCGTCAGGTTGATGACGCCGCCGCCGAATTCGCCCGGATAGTTCACCGAATAGGTCTTCTGGACCAGCGCCGATCCGACGATCGTGGTCGGGAAGATGTCGAGCGGGACCGAGCGGCGCAGCGGCTCGGGCGACGGCAGGGGCGAGCCGTTGAGCAGCGACGACGAATAGCGGTCGCCGAGGCCGCGGACGTAGACGAAGCCGCCGCCGACCACCGACAGGCCGGTGACGCGGGTCAGCGCACCGGCGATGTCGCCTTCGCCGGTGCGGGCGATGTCGGCGCTCGACAGCACCGCGACGATCTGCGGCGTGGCGCGCACGACATTGGGGATGTTGCGGCCGACGACGACGATATCGGCGCTGTCGCCGCTTGCGCCCGGCGCGGAAATCTCGACCGGCGCGTCCTGCTGATCGTTCGCGGTCGGCTCCGCGCTCTGCGGGTTCGTCGCGCCATTGGCGTCGGAGGTGGCGGGCGTCGACGTCTGCGCGGGCAGCGGCGCGGCGGGGGCCGGCGACGCGGTGCCTCCGGCCTGCGCGAGGACCGCCGGCGCCACGAGGGTGGAGGACATCAATAGAAGGGTGGCGAAAGCGAGCCGCTGCGGCATGACCGTCAATCCCGGATCAAGAGGCTGTTATAAAGGTATCCGGGGCGGCGCTGCCGCCACCCCGGACCCGATGCTGTGAGCGGGGGCGGCGTGCCCCCGATCATCAGCGGCCCTGGCAGGCGAAGTAGACCGAGTTGAACGACGGCGGGCCGAAGTCCTGCAGCGCCGAGTCGGCCGGACGGACCGTCGAGCGACCGCCGCTGGTCTGTTCGCCGGCGATGATGTTGACGCAGGCGACCGTGTTGACCGTCTTCACGACACCGTTGACGAAGCGCATGTCCGAACCGCCACGCTGGCGGATCGCGGCGGGGGCCAGCGCGGTCTGGATGAAGGTGAAGTTGGCGTAGGTCGAGAAGGTGCGCGGCAGCAGGTCCTCGGCGTTGTTCGAGTCGATCTCGGTCGAGAAGCTGTCCGGCGTCGCGCCCAGCGTGCGCTGCGCCGCGATCATGAACTGCATGAAACCGCGATAGCCGTTGTCGATGTCGAAGCCGTCGTCGTCGGCGCCGGTGACCGCGATATATTTGATGTTGGTGTTGCCGCCGAAGATCTCGATGCCGTCATCCGCCGAATTGTGGCTCTGGATATGGTCGAGCACGGTGCCCGAACCGGTGCCGCCCAGCGTCAGGCCCTGCAGTTCGTTGCCATCGCTGATCGCGATGCCCGAATAGCGGATCTGGACGTAGGACATCTGGCCGCTCGAATCCGCCGCGGTCGGACCGCCGTAGAAGCGGCCGGTGACGCCCTCGATCGCCTGCTGGCAGGTGGTCGAGGTGCCGCCCGCGTTGTTCGGGCCGGTGCCGGCGGCGCAGACGCCGACGGGCGCGCGGCCGAGCAGGATGATGCCGCCCCACTGACCCTGCGTCGCGTCCGAAACGCCGTTGACGGCGAGATTCTGCTGCGAGGTGAAGATGATCGGATTGTCGCGGTTGCCCACGGCGTTGATCTTCGACCCGCGATTGACGAGCAGCAGGTCGTTGGTTGGCTCCGACGAATCGGCGGCGATGACCACGCCCGGCTCGATCGTCAGCGTGACGCCGGCCGCGCCGGTGGTGCCGAGATCGGTGCCGACCTCGGTCTGGCCACGCAGGCGGTAATAGACGCCGGCGATCTTCGGCAGCGTCAGGTTGGTGGTGATGTTCTGCGGGATCAGGCAGCCCTGGAACCCGCCGACGACGTCGCTGGTGGTCGTGCCGGTCGGGCAGACCGAGGCGGCGACCCGGGCGCCGACGTTCGGCACCGCGGTGCAGCGCGCGCCCGAACCGCCGAACTCCGCGGAGGTTGAATTGCAGGTCCAGCCCTGGAAGCTGGTGTCGCTCGGGCCGTTCAGCGCGCCGACGAAGTTGGTGCTGGTGAAGAAGCTGTTGATCGACGACGGGTCGGTCGCGGTGGTCAGCGGCGCGGTGCCGACCGGGTAGAGGCCGTTGAGCGTGGCGCCGGTGCCGTTGACGTTGTTGTTGGTGCCGGCGTTGACGATCGCGAGCTGCTCATCGGAGGTGACCGAGATGCCGTTGACGCTGGTGACGGCGGCGAACTGCGCCGCGGTGATCGCGGTCGGCGTCGGGGTCGGCGCGGTCGGCGTCGGCGTGGCGATCGGCTGGTTGATGACGACGCTGCCGGCACCCGGCGAGGCGACGTTGTCGGCACCGCCGCAGCCCGACAGCGCGAGGCAGGCCGTCGAGGCCATGAGGAATGTGCCGATACGCATGTTGCTCGCCATGTCGAAAAGCTCCCGGGTCGAAATCGTTGCTGATGGTCGGACGGCGTCGTCCGCGATCGGCCAAGGCTCCCCCTCTGCCGATCCCTGACGCCGCCGTTAGGGGCGGCACATGACTCCTGCGTGAGGGTTTCGAGACGATCTCGTTACGTCCGTGGGACGATTTTGTGACACCGCCCGATCCGGGACGCGAAAAGGGCGCCCCTCCTGCGAGGGACGCCCTTTCGTCAGGCCAGCAATGTCGATCGGCGATTACTTCTCGCCATTGTCCTTCACGCCGACCACGGGGACCGACACGGTCTCCTTTTCGGTCTGCACCTTGGGAACCTCGACGGTGGTTTCCTTGGTGCCGACGACGACCTTCTTCGAATCGAGATCGACATCGGGGAGCGTGCCGCCCTTGGCGCTGATGTCGACGTCGGGCAGTGCGCCCTTCTTGACGTCCGCGCTCCAGAAGCCGGTCAGGAACAGCAGGGCAACGATGACGACGGCGACGATGGCGACGATCCCGAGCACGCGGCCCGCGCCGCCACGGCGTTCCACCACCACGCGGTCGCCGTTACGGTCGGTCGTATATTCCACCATGTTCACTCTCCCTTTGATCGATTTGTGAGAGACTTAATCCCGATCAAAGCAGATTGTTCCCGATCCGCAACGACCAAAGCGGACATGAACGGGACGCAGACGGTTAACATGGCGCAGCGGATCGCCGCAGCGCCCCCGCGCCCTACGAAGGGCGCCAGAGACCAGAAAGCCCGCCGGTCGGGCGACCTGGCGGGCTGTCATGGTGGGCGCGACAGGGATTGAACCTGTGACCCCACCCGTGTGAAGGGTGTGCTCTACCACTGAGCTACGCGCCCCCGATCCTAGGCCATGTCGTGACACGCGCCGTCGGGAAGCGGGCCTTTACGGGGCGCCGCCTCGCCTGTCCAGCCCGGATTTCGCCGGCCCCGGGGTGTTTAGTTGACCGAATCCTTGAGGCCNNGCCGGTGCGCGGATTGCGGCCGGTCGACGCCTTGCGCTTCGAGACGGAGAAGGTGCCGAAACCAACCAGCCGCACTTCGTCGCCCTTCTTCAGACTCGCCGAGATCGCGTCGAACACCGCCTCGACCGCCTTGATCGCATCGCCCTTGGCGAGGCCCGAGGTGTCCGCGACCGTCGCGATCAGCTCTTGCTTGTTCATGGAAATACTGCCCCCTTCGTATACTTTAGAAGAATCGTTACCAAGCCAGAACGGCAAGTAATGCTGTCCGGACCGGCGGAGTCAATGGATACCGCCGCGCCTTGGCAGGCGCAGCGGTTCCAAAACGTTAACGACCCGATCCTAAGGTTGCCCGATCAGTGATGCAACTCGCCACCGGCCGGAGCGACGCCTGACGGCGGCAAAGCGGCGAGTTCGTCGGCATCGGTCCAGTCGATCGCCTCCAGCGGCTCGGTCAGCGCGAGCTTGAGCACCTCGTCGACATGGCTCACCGGGACGATCGCCAGCCCGTCCTTGATGTTCTGCGGGATGTCGGCGAGGTCCTTCTCGTTCTCCTGCGGGATCAGCACCGTGGTGATGCCGCCGCGCAGCGCCGCGAGCAGCTTTTCCTTCAATCCGCCGATCGGCAGCACGCGGCCGCGCAGCGTCACCTCGCCGGTCATCGCGACGTCCTTCTTCACCGACACGCCGGTCAACGTCGAGACGATCGACACGACCAGCCCGATGCCAGCGGACGGCCCGTCCTTAGGCACCGCGCCTTCGGGCAGGTGGATGTGGATGTCCTTGCGGTGGAACAGCGACGGCTTGATGCCATAGGACGGCGAGCGCGCCTGGACGAAGCTGAAGGCAGCCTGCACCGATTCCTTCATCACGTCGCCGAGCTTGCCGGTCGTCTTGATCCCGCCCTTGCCCGGCACGGTGACGCTCTCGATCGTCAGCAATTCGCCGCCGACCTCGGTCCAGGCGAGGCCGGTGACCGCGCCGATCTGATGCTCCGTCTCGCCGAGGCCATGGCGATACTTCTGCACGCCGGCGAACTCGCCCAGATTGTCGGGCGTCACCGTGACGCTGGTCACCTTGCCCTCGAGGATCTGGCGCAGCGCCTTGCGCGCCAGCCGGGCGATCTCGCGCTCGAGCGTGCGCACGCCCGCCTCGCGGGTGTATTTCTGGATCAGCGCGCGCAGCCCCTCGTCGGTCAGCGTGAACTCGCCCGGCTTCAGCCCGTGCGCCTCGATCTGCTTCTCGATCAGATGGCCCTTGGCGATCTCGACCTTTTCGTCCTCGGTATAGCCCTCCAGCCGGATGATCTCCATCCGGTCGAGCAGCGGCTGCGGCAAGTTGAGCGTGTTGGCTGTGCAGACGAACATCACGTCGCTGAGATCGATGTCGATCTCGAGATAATGGTCGTTGAACTTGCCGTTCTGTTCGGGGTCGAGCACCTCGAGCAGCGCCGATGCCGGATCACCACGGAAATCCTGGCCGAGCTTGTCGATCTCGTCGAGCAGGAACAGCGGGTTGCTGGTGCCGGCCTTCTTGAGGTTGGTGACGATCTTGCCCGGCAGCGAACCGATATAGGTGCGGCGATGGCCGCGGATCTCGGCCTCGTCGCGCACGCCGCCCAGGCTCTGGCGGATGAACTCACGCCCGGTCGCCTTGGCGATCGACTTGCCGAGGCTGGTCTTGCCGACGCCCGGCGGGCCGACGAGGCACAGGATCGGCCCCTTCAGCTTGTTGGTGCGCGCCTGCACGCCGAGATATTCGACGATCCGGTCCTTGACCTTCTCGAGCGCGTAATGGTCCTCGTCCAGCACCGCCTGCGCGGCGGCGATGTCCTTCTTGATCTTGGACTTCTTGCCCCAGGGCAGGCCGAGCAGCACGTCGAGATAGTTGCGCACCACCGTCGCCTCGGCGCTCATCGGCGCCATCGTCTTGAGCTTCTTGAGCTCCGACGTCGCCTTGGTCCGCGCCTCCTTGGACAGTTTGAGCGTCGCGATCTTCTGCGTCAGCTCGGCGATCTCGTCGCCGTCGCTCTCGTCGTCGCTGTTACCCAGCTCGCGCTGGATCGCCTTGAGCTGTTCGTTGAGATAATATTCGCGCTGCGTCTTCTCCATCTGGCGCTTGACGCGGCTCTTGATCTTCTTCTCGACGTGCAGGACGCCGAGTTCGCCCTCCATCAGCGCATAGGCCATCTCCAGCCGCTTGACCGGATCGGGCTCGACCAGCAGCGCCTGCTTGTCGGCGACCTTGACCTGCACGTTCGCCATGATCGCGTCGGACAGTTTGGCGGCATCGGTCAGCTCGGACAGTTGCACCGCGGTTTCCGCCGGCAGCTTCTTGTTGAGCTTGGCATAGGCCTCGAACTGCTCGACCGACGAGCGCATCAGCGCCTCGACCTCGATCCCCTCCGCCTCGCGCTCCTCCATCATCTCGACGGTGGACTGGAGATAGTCCGCGCCTTCGGTCAGCTCGCCGAGCCGGCCGCGCGCCTTGCCCTCGACCAACACGCGCACGGTGCCGTCGGGCAGTTTCAGCAGCTGGAGCACGGTGGCGGTGACGCCGACCTCGTACAGGTCCTCGCGGCCGGGATCGTCCTCGGCCGGGTCGAGCTGCGCGACGAGGAAGATCTCCTTGTCGGCGCCCATCGCCGCTTCCAGCGCGGCGACCGATTTGTCGCGTCCGACGAACAGCGGCACGATCATGTGCGGAAAGACGACGATATCGCGCAGCGGCAGAACGGGGAATGTGGTCATGGATACTCCGGTGCCGCTTCGAACGGGGCGGCTTTGATACACTATATGGTGATGCCACGGCATCCATCAATCGTCGCGCGTACGGCACGGCGGGACTTGTCATCGCCGGGGCGAGCGTCGAAACCGGCCCCGTCGCTTGCGCCGAAACCCGCAACGCCCAATCGGGAGTACAGAATGTCGCTTCGCCTGCCGTTCGCCGCCCTGCTGATGCTGTCGACCGCGGGGATCGCCGCGGAGAAGGGCCAGCCGCCGATCACGCCGCAGACCGCCATGTCGGGCGGCCCGCTCGACCCGGCGCAGAAGAAGGTGACGTTCGACAGTGCCGACCTGCAGATCGAGGTCGATCCGGTGCGCGAGGTCATCAACGGCACGGCGACCCTCGCCTTCACCGCGCTGGAAAAGACAAACAGGATCGTCGTCGATCTCGACAAGAATTATACGGTGACGTCGGTGCAGGTCGACGGCGTCGATGCGGGCTTCGCCAATCCCGAAGGGCGGATGACCATCACCCTCGCCAAGAAGGTCGCCAAGGACGCCAAGCTATCCGTCAAGATCGTCTATGGCGGCCGCCCGCACACCGCGGTCCGCGCACCCTGGGATGGCGGCTTCGTCTGGTCGAAGACGCGCGACGGCAAGCCCTGGGTGGCGACGGCGGTGCAGATGGAAGGGTGCGACCTGATCTGGCCGTGCATCGACTATCCGACCTACGAGCCCGAGAAGATCACGCTGCACATCACCGTGCCGGCGGGGCTGAAGGCGCCGTCGAACGGCAAGCTGCTCGGCATCGACCGGTTCGACGACGGGCGCAGCACCTGGAACTGGGAGGTGAAGCGCCCCAACCTCTATGGCATCGCGCTCAACGTCGGGCCGTATGAGGAGATCAAGGGCACCTACAAGAGCAAGTTCGGCAACGAGATACCGATGTTCTATTGGTACCTGCCCGGCGAGAAGGACAAGGCCGAAAAGCTGTTCGCTGAATTCGCCCCGACGCTGGCTTTCTACGAAAGCGTCGTCGGTCCGTACCCCTGGGCGGACGAGAAGGTCGGCGTCGTCGAAACCCCGCACAAGGGCATGGAGCACCAGACGATCAACGCCTACGGCAACGAATATGCCAAGGCGCCGGAAGGGTTCGACTGGCTGTTCCAGCACGAGTTCGGCCACGAATGGTTCGCCAACCAGCTCACCGCGAGCAACTGGGACGATTTCTGGCTGCACGAGGGCTTCACCGCCTATATGCAGCCGCTCTACGGTCGCTGGCGCGAGGGCGACGGGCGCTACACCGCGATGATGCTGGCGAGCCGCACCGGCATCCAGAACACCTCGCCGCTGGTGACCGGCAAGCCGCAGAGCGCCGAGGACGTCTACGAACGCGCGCCCGGACGCGGCGGCGACATCTACACCAAGGGTTCGTGGATCCTGCACACGCTGCGCAATACGGTCGGCGACAAGGCGTTCGCCGAGATCCTGCGGCGCGAGGTCTATGGCCGCCCCGATCCCGCACCGGGCAATTTCACCCCGCAGTTCCGCACGACGCCGGAGTTCATCGCGATCGTCAATCAGGTGACCGGGCAGGACTGGCAGTGGTTCTTCGACGTCTACCTCTATCAGGCAGCGCTGCCCAAGCTGGTGGTGAACCGCAATGCGACGCAACTGACGCTGAAATGGGTGACGCCCTTGCCAAAGGCCTTCCCGCTGCCGGTCGAGGTGGCGGTCGACGATGTCTTGCAGACGGTGCCGATGACCGGCGGCCTCGCCACGATCACCGTGCCGGCGGACGCGCATGTCGTCGTCGATCCGATGGCGCGGCTGCTCAAGCAGGACGATGCCGTCGACGCCTTCCAGGCGTGGAAGGCGGAGCAGAAGCCGGCGAAATGACGGGGCATCGCGGCGAACGGGAGCAGGACATGATGGCCAATTGGGTCGCCCGCACCGCCGAAATGGCGGCGATCTTCATGGTCGGCGACGGCCTGATCGGCCTCGCCCAGCCGCGCCGCCATGTCGAGTTGTGGAAGAAGGATGCGCTCGGCACCGAAGTGATGGTCGCGCCGTTCGTCGACCGGCCGGGGCGGCGGCGGCTCTATGCGGCGGCGCAGATCGCCGCCGGGCTGTGGCTCGCCAGCCGCCAGCGCCCGCGCTGAACGTCGCGGGCGCTGGCGGAGCTGGCTCCGGTCACCGGACCGTCAGGGAATGACGGTGGTGAACAGATAAGCGGCGAAGATCACCAGATGGACGACGCCCTGCAACACCGTCGTCCGCCCCGTCCCCAGCGAGATCGTCGTCACGAACAGCGACAGCGCGAGCAATGTCATGCTCTTGGCGCCGATGCCGAGCGCCAGCGGCAGGTCGAGCACGAGACTGACGATCGCCACCGCCGGGATGGTCAGGCCGATCGTCGCCAGCGCCGATCCCAGCGCGAGGTTGAGGCTGGTCTGCAGCCGGTCGCGGCGCGCGGCATTATAGGCGGCGAGGCTTTCCGGCGCGAGCACCAGCGCCGCGATCACCACGCCGACGATCGCCAGCGGCAGGCCCGCCGCGAGGATCGCCTCCTCGACCTGCGCCGACAGGCCCTTGGCGAGCATCACGACGACGACCAGCGCGAGCAGCAGGATGCCGAACGCGGTCCAGGCGGTGCGGTCGCTCGGCGGGGCGGCATGCGCCTCGGGCTCGACGTCGCCGGCGGGCAGGAAATAGTCGCGGTGGCGCACGGTCTGCACCAGTACGAACGTGCCGTAGAGGACGAGGCTGACGATCGCGACGAAGATCAGCTGCGAGGGCGCGTAGGTCGGTCCCGCGGCGCTCGTCGTGTAATTGGGGAGGATCAGCGACAGCACGACCAGCGCCGCCAGCGTCGCCAGCGCCGCGCTGATCCCGCGCAGCGTGAAGCGTTGTTCGCCATGCTTCATCCCGCCCGTCAGCAGGCACAGGCCGATGATGAAGTTGAGGATAATCATGATCGCGGCGAACACCGTGTCGCGCGCCAGCGCCGCGACGTCGCCCGACCCCGACAGCATCAGCGAGACGATCAGCGACACCTCGATCACCGTCACCGCCACCGCGAGCACCAGCGTGCCGAAGGGCTCGCCGACGCGATGGGCGACGACCTCGGCATGATGCACCGCCGCGACGACCGAGCCGATCAGCACCAGCGCGGCGACGATCGTACCGACCGTGCCCATCGCATAGATCGACAGCAACACCGCCGGCACGCCCAGCGCCGGAAACAGGATCGCCCAGAGCGGCAGCCCCATCCAGCCCTTCGGCGCCGCTTGCCGCGTGATGGCCTCGTTCGTCGTTGCGGTCATGCCCGTCCCCGATATCGTTACGCAAAGCCAATGCTTCGGCGCGCGGAAAGGTCCGTTGTGGGTCCGGCGGCGTTACCCGTTTACCTTTTGACACGATCCGCACATCGAACCGCGGGCGCCGCGTCAGTGCCCCAGGACGATGAGGAGCGCGGGGAAGAGGTTCTGGAGGACGTGGACCGCGATGACGATGCCGACCGCCGTCCAGAAGCCGCGCGGGCGCCAGGTGACGTAGAGCGTCGAGAAGATCAGGAACGGCCACCAGATCACCGCACCCCACAAAGGCGCCGCGAGGCTGTGCAGCACGCCCCAGATCGCCGCGCTGGCGACCGCCGCCTGCCAGCCGGCAAGGACACGCAGCAGGATCGCGAGGATCGCGGCCATGAGCAGCGTCTCGACCACCGGGCTGAAACCGGCGATCAGGAACAGCTTCACCGGCGCGGAGGCGTCGCCGAGGTCAGGCCCGGCATTGTCCGGCACCAGCCAGGCGATCGCATAGCTCAGCATCGTACTGCCGGCGATCGTCAGCATCCAGCCGATCAGGATCGCGAGCCACGGCCGCGAATCGCGGAACAGCGCGAGCGGGAGAATGGCGAGCGGTCCCCTGCCCGCCTGCCAGCCGGAACTGATCTCCGGGGCCGGTTCGATCCGTGTCGCTGTCATCGTCATCCTGTCGCTTGCCCGAGCGTCATCGCCCGCGCGGCGTTAACGCCGGATGAGGAGCGCGTCTCCGCCGCCACGAAAAAGGGCGCCGCTCTCGCGACGCCCTTCCCCATTCCAAGACGGACCGGTCAGGCGGCGGCGCCCGCCCCGTCCTTCTTCTTTTCGGCATAGACGCGGATCGGTTCCTTGCGGCCTTCGATCACGTCCTTGTCGATCATCACCTCGTCGACGCCGTCCATGCCGGGCAGGTCGAACATCGTGTCGAGCAGGATCGCCTCGAGGATCGACCGCAGGCCGCGGGCGCCGGTCTTGCGCTCGATGCCCTTCTTGGCGACCGCGACCAGCGCGTCGTCGGTGAAGCCCAGGTCGACCGATTCCATCTCGAACAGCTTCTGGTATTGCTTCACCAGCGCGTTCTTCGGCTCCTTCAGGATCTTGACCAGCGCATCGATGTCGAGGTCCTCGAGCGTCGCGATCACCGGCAGGCGGCCGACGAATTCGGGGATCAGGCCGAACTTGAGCAGATCCTCCGGCTCGGTCTGACGCAGCATCTCGCCCGTACGACGCTCTTCCGGTGCGGCGACATAGGCGCCGAAGCCGATCGACTTGCCCTGCAGGCGGTCGCCGATGATCTTTTCGAGACCGCTGAACGCGCCGCCGCAGATGAACAGGATGTTCGTCGTGTCGACCTGCAGGAATTCCTGCTGCGGATGCTTGCGGCCGCCCTGCGGCGGGACGCTCGCGGTGGTGCCTTCCATAAGCTTGAGCAGCGCCTGCTGCACGCCCTCGCCCGACACGTCGCGCGTGATCGACGGATTCTCCGCCTTGCGGCTGATCTTGTCGATCTCGTCGATGTAGACGATGCCGCGCTGCGCACGCTCGACGTTATAGTCGGACGCCTGGAGCAGTTTGAGAATGATGTTCTCGACATCTTCGCCGACGTAACCCGCCTCGGTCAGCGTCGTCGCGTCCGCCATCGTGAACGGCACGTCGAGGATGCGCGCCAGCGTCTGCGCAAGCAGCGTCTTGCCGCAGCCGGTCGGGCCGACGAGCAGGATGTTCGACTTGGCGAGCTCGACGTCCGCACCCTTGGCGCCGTGGTTCAGGCGCTTGTAATGGTTGTGGACCGCCACCGACAGCACGCGCTTCGCCTGCTTCTGGCCGATGACGTAATCGTCGAGCACGTCGCAGATTTCCTGCGGCGTCGGCACGCCACCGTCCTTCTTGGAGACAAGCGCGGACTTGGTCTCTTCACGGATGATGTCGTTGCACAGCTCCACGCACTCGTCGCAGATGAACACGGTCGGCCCTGCGATGAGCTTGCGCACCTCGTGCTGCGACTTGCCGCAGAACGAGCAGTAGAGGGTGCTCTTCGAGTCGCCACCGCTCAGTTTCGTCATTCACACTTCCTTGTCGCGGGATCGGACCCGCCGGTGAGGCCGGGTATGGTAGCCCGGCCGATACGCAAACCACAACGCCCAAACGTGTTTAATGGACACGGCCGGGCGCGCATCAGCGCCCTTACGCCGCCTTCGCCACGTCCTCGGTCGGCGCGGGGCGCTTGTCGAATACCTCGTCGACGAGGCCGAACGCCTTGGCTTCGTGCGCCTCGAGGAACGTATCGCGGTCCATCCGGCGCTCGATCTCGTCGATCGGCTGGCCGGTGTACTGCGCGTAGAGCTGGTTCATCCGCGCCCGGATGCGCAGGATTTCCTTCGCCTGGATCTCGATGTCGGACGCCATGCCCTGCGCCCCGCCCGAAGGCTGGTGGATCATGATCCGCGCATTGGTGAGCGCGACGCGCATGCCCGGTTCGCCGCTGGCGAGCAGGAAGCTGCCCATCGACGCCGCCTGACCGATGCACACCGTGCCGACGCGCGGACGGATGTATTGCATCGTGTCGTGGATCGCCATGCCCGCCGTGACGACGCCGCCCGGCGAGTTGATGTACATGAAGATGTCCTTCTTCGGGTTCTCGGACTCGAGGAAGAGCAGCTGCGCGGTGATGAGGCTGGCCATGCCGTCCTCCACCCCGCCGGTGACGAAGATGATCCGCTCGCGCAGCAGGCGGCTGAAAATGTCGAACGAGCGTTCGCCGCGATTCGACTGTTCGATGACGATCGGCACCAGACCCGCCCCGGGGGACATTGGGGTCTGCTGCAAGCCAAGGCCGGCGTGGGCGATGGGGCTCATGAAGTCGCCGGTCTCGAACGGATTGTGCATGGGTGTCTCTCTTATGCCCTTAGAGACGCCAACATCGGCGCTCCCGCAGGGGAGTTCAACCCCCGCTGGCAGGGGCGGGATGTGCCAGATAGGCCAAACGCCGCACTTCGCGCCGCCCGCGCACGACGGTGTCGAGGATCAGGCCCGCGAACACGCACAAGGCGGCGATAATCATCAGTCCGGTGATGAGGATCGCGGTCGGGAAGCGCGGCACGAGATGCGTCTGCATGTAGGTGAGCGCCAGCGGGATGCCGAGCACGACGCCGAGCAGGGCGAACAGCGCGCCGATCGCCCCGAAGAACAGCAGCGGCCGCTCGATACGGTACAGCGTCAGGATCGTGCCGAGGATGCGGAAGCCGTCGCCATAGGTGCTGAGCTTCGACGCCGATCCTTCGGGGCGCGCATAATAAGGCGTCTCGATCTCCGCGCAGGGCATCTTCAGTTCGAGCGCGTGGACGCTGATCTCCGTCTCGATCTCGAACCCCGACGACAGCGACGGGAAGCTCTTGACGAAACGGCGCGAGAAGACGCGATAGCCCGACAGGATATCGGTGAAGCTGCGCCCGAACAGCCGCGCGAGCATGCCGGTCAGCACCGCGTTGCCGAAGCGATGGCCGCGGCGATAGCTGTCCTGCACCTGGCTGATCCGGCTGCCGACGATCATGTCGCACTGCTCGCCGAGCAGCCGCGCGACGAGGGCGGGCGCGGAGGCGGCGTCATAGGTCGCGTCGCCATCGGCCATGACGTAAACGTCGGCATCGATATCGGCGAACATCCGGCGGACGACATTGCCCTTGCCCTGGATCCGCTCGGTGCGGACGATCGCGCCCGCGGCGCGCGCGACGGCGACCGTCGCGTCGGTGGAATTGTTGTCGTAGACGTAGACCGTCGCCTCCGGCAGCGCGGCACGGAAGCCCGCGACCGTCTGCGCGATCGCCGCGGCCTCGTTGTAACAGGGTAACAGGACGGCGATCGTCGGCTGGGTCACGTCCGTCCTCTTTGGGTCAGCAAGGGTGCGGGACCGCCCGCACCACCCGGTTCGTCATCCCCGCGATGGCCGGGATCCATAGACGCCGACGCTGCGGCTCCATCGGGAAGCTGCGCGTCTGGATCCCCGCCTCCCGAGGGGATGACGATGGCGGGAAGGGGACGACGCCCCCTCCCCCATCAGTGTCAGCCCTCGGTCTTCGCCGCCGCCTTCTTCGCGCGCGGCTTCTTGGCCGGTGCGTCGGCGGCCTCGGTGCCCTCAGCCGCTTCGGCAGCGACCGGCGACGATTCGGTCACCTGCGTCTCCGCCTCGACCGGCGCGGCGGCCTTTTTAGCGCGCGGCTTCTTGGCGGGCGCTTCGTCGGACGTCGCGGACGGCTCGGCCTCCGTCGTCGCGGTTTCGCCCTCGGCGACCGGCTTCTTCGCCGCCGCCTTCCTGGCGGGCTTGGCCTCGCCGTCCGCCTTGGCCTTCTTGGCGCGCGGCTTGTGGTTGTCGTGATCGTGGCTGTGCGTGCCGGTCGCGAAACCGTCCTCGCTCTCGATCGCGGCTTCCAGCTCCTCGCGGGTCGCGTCGCGGTCGGTCACGTCCGCCTTCTCGAACAGGAAGTCGACGACCTTGTCCTCGTACAGCGGCGCGCGCAGCTGGGCGGCCGCCATCGGCTCCTGCTGGACGTACTGGATGAAGCGCTGCTGGTCCTCGCCGCGATACTGCTGCGCGGCCTGCGCGATCAGGCGGTTCATCTCCTGCTGGCTGACCTCGACGCCGTTCGCCTGGCCGATCTCGGACAGCAGCAGGCCCAGGCGCACGCGGCGCTCGGCGATCTTGCGATAGTCCTCGCGCTCCGATTCCATCTCGGCCAGCGCCGCGGCGGGATCTTCCTCGTGCGTCGCCTCATGCTCCAGCTGCTGCCAGATCTGCGCGAACTCGGCCTCGACCATCGACGGCGGCACTTCGAAATCGTGACCCTCGGCGAGCTGGTCGAGCAGCTTGCGCTTCATATGGGTGCGCGTCAGGCCATTATGCTCCTGCTCGATCTGCCCCTTGATGAGGCCGCGCAGCTGCTCGAGGCTCTCGAGCCCGAGGTTCTTGGCGAGATCCTCGTCGATCTTGCTCTCGGCCGCGACCTGGATCTTCTTGACGACGATGTCGAACGTCGCGGGCTGGCCGGCGAGTTCCTTGGCACCGTAATCCTCGGGGAAGGTGACGTTGAGCGTCTTCTCTTCGCCCAGCGTCACGCCGACCAGCTGCTCCTCGAAACCGGGGATCAGGCGGCCCGAACCCAGCTCGACGCCCATGTCGGTGCCGGTGCCGCCCTCGAAGGCGACGCCGTCGGCGGTCTTGCCGACGAAATCGACGGTGACCAGATCGCCCATCGCGGCGGTCTTGTCGTCGGCATCGTCCCACTTCTTCGACTGGTCGGCGAACTTCTGCAGCTGCTCGTCAACCGCCTCGTCGGCGACCGGCACGGTCAGGCGCTCGAGCTTGAGCGCGTCGATCGCCGGGGCCGGCACGGTCGGCAGCACTTCGAGCTCGACGGTGACGACCGCGTCCTTGCCGGGCGCATAATCGTCGTTGAGCGCGACCGACGGCTGCATCGCCGGACGCAGCGCGTTGTCGGCGAGCATCTGCTGCACGCCCTGCTGGATCGCGGTGTTGAGCGCGTCGGCGGCGAGCGATTCACCGTGCATCTTGCGCACCAGGTTCGCCGGCACCTTGCCGGGGCGGAAGCCGGGCATCTTCACCTGCGGCGCGACGCGCTTCACTTCGGCATCGACCTTCGCATCGATATCCGACGCGGTGATGGTCAGCGTATAGGCGCGCTTCAGGCCCTCGTTCAACGTCTCGACAGTCTGCATATCCGGCCTTCAATCTTGAGAAATCTGACGAAAATTCTTTAAGGCTGCCGCCCCGCGCCGCAGGCGACGGGACTGGTGCGGGCGAAGGGACTCGAACCCCCACATCTTGCGATGGCAGGACCTAAACCTGCTGCGTCTACCAATTCCGCCACGCCCGCACGAAGGACCCGCCGTGGGCGTGCACGACATGCGTCGGGCATTCCCTTGGGCGCGCGTCTATACCAGCGTGGCGTCGTCTAGCAAGCAAAGAGGCAACCCGGCCGGTTTCAGGGCGTTGGGCGGGATGAAGGAGAGACGACCATGGCCACCCAGCCCCCACCCGAGACGCCCGCACCGACGCCCCAGCCGGTCCAGCCCGACGGCCCGCCGCCCGAGGTGACGACGCCGGCGCCGGATATCGACATCCCCTCGCCCGGCACGCCCGCCGGCGACCCCGGCACCTCGCAGCCCGCGGAGATCTGACGATGAGCGATACCGACCCCAAGGCCGATCCGCGCCCCGATGATGCGCGCGAGGACGAACGCTCCGACATCCAGCAGGCGGTCGAGGCGCGTGCCGACGCGGTGGCCCGCGGCGAAGGCGGTGACGAACCCGTCCGCTTTACCGACACCGGCGCGTTCGACGGCAACAGCGGCACCGGCGGCGAGGTGAAGAATCAGGACCTCACGCAGCAATAGTTGCGCTGTTTCTGTGCCGAGGGGCGGTCCCTACCCGGGCCGCCCCTTTTCTTTGCGCGCGGAGGCGCGGAGGACGCAGAGGGAGCGACGTAAACCGACGGCCCCCTCTTCCGTCATCCCGACGAACGTCGGGACCCATGGACGCGCTGACGGTACTGCTAGTCCGCTACACCCATACCGTCGAAACTATGGTTTCCGGCACTCGCCCAATTGACGGCAAGCACGCAATTTACAACGGCAAGGGCCGCCGGGCCGGACATGCTATTTCGCCGCCACCCGTCGGGCCGTCAGCACCTTGACCGTCGTCACCGGCACTTCGCCCTTGAACGATCCGCGCACCGTCGCGGTCGGCGACACCGGCGCATCGAGGATCGTGACGATCGTATCCATCCCCTCCACGACCCGGCCGAACGCCGCATAGCCGAGGTTGTCGCCCGGCTTGCCCGGGTCGGCATCGAGCGCGGCGCGCTGGTCGCCGACGCTGATCGTGAAATCCCCGGTCGCCGTCCCCGGGCCGAACCGCGCGACCGAGATCGCGCCCTCGGTGTGATGCAGGCCGGTCTGCGTCGTCGGCTCATGCTTGATCGGCGGCAGCGCCCGCTTCGGATCGCCATTGGTGCCGAACTGCACGAAGCCGAACCGGTCCGCGACCTTGACCGCGCGATAAAAGACGACCCCGTCCAGCCGCTTGCCGTCGACATATTTCAGGAAATTGCCCGCGGTGACCGGCGCGTGCAGCGTATCGGCCTCGATCACGATCCGCCCGGCGGTCGTCTCCAGCGCCACCCGCGGCAACGACGCCGCGACAGGCGCGGCCTGCTGCGCCGACGCCGCACCACCCGCCAGCCCGACCATCAGCGCTAGGCCCAAACGCAATCCGCTCACATCCCTGCTCCCACCGTCATGCGAAACGCAGATACACGTCCTGCCCGAATGCCGCACGCGCATCGTCGAACACGGTTTCGGCGCGGCGGATATAGGCGAGTTCCTCCGCCGGCATGCCCGCGCTGTTGCGGACGGTCACCCGCAACGGCACCGGCAAAGTACAGATGCCGCCGCCGAGGCAATCGAACAGCGCGTCCAGATTGCCGCCGACCCAGTCCGGCGCCCCCAGCCGGGGCAGCAGCGCGGCATAAAAATCCGCCCGCGTCCGCCATCCGCCCGCGTCCAGCTCGATCCGCGTCACCGGTCAGCCGAGCGCCTTCCTGAGCAGGTCGTTGACCACCGCCGGATTGGCCTTGCCGCCCATCGCCTTCATCGTCTGGCCAACGAAAAACCCGAAAAGCGTCTCCTTGCCCCCGCGATACTGCGCGAGCTGATTGGGGTTCTTCGCAATCACCTCGGCGATCACCGCCTTGATCGCGCCGGTGTCGCTGGTCTGCTTGAGGCCGCGATCCTCGACGATCTTGGCGGGCGCGTCACCCGTCTCCAGCATCACCTCGAACACCTGCTTGGCGAGGCTGCCCGACAGGGTGCCGTCCGCGACCAGCGCGAGCAATTCCGCCGCCTGCGTCGGCAACACCGGCGACGTGGCGATATCGCGTCCGGTCCGGTTGAGCGCGCCGAACAGCTCTGACGTCGTCCAGTTCGCCGCCGCGACCGGCTTTGCGCCCGCCTCCAGCAACGCGTCGAACCAGCGCGCCGCCTCGACCTCCGCGGTCAGCACGTTCGCCTGATAGGCGGAGATGCCGAGCGCTTCGTAGCGCTTGCGCTTGGCGTCGGGCAGTTCGGGCAGGCTGGCGCGGCACTGGTCGAGGAAATCCTCCTCCAGCTCGAGCGGCAGCAGGTCGGGATCGGGGAAGTAGCGGTAATCGTGCGCGTCTTCCTTCGACCGCATCGACCGCGTCGTGCCGCTCTCGACGTTGAACAGCCGCGTTTCCTGGACGATCCGGCCGCCGTCCTCCAGCACCTCGACCTGCCGCTTCGCCTCATATTCGATCGCCGCCATCACGAAGCGGACCGAATTGACGTTCTTCGTCTCGGTCCGCGTGCCGAGGTCCTCGCCGGGCTTGCGGACGCTGACGTTGACGTCGGCGCGCATCGACCCCTCTTCCATATTGCCGTCGCACGACCCGACATAGCGCAGGATCGCCCGCAGCTTACGCAGATAGGCGCCGGCCTCGGCGGGGGAGCGCATGTCCGGCCGGCTGACGATCTCCATCAGCGCGACGCCCGAACGGTTGAGGTCGACATAGGAGCGGCTGGGATGCTGGTCGTGCATCAGCTTGCCCGCATCCTGCTCGACGTGGATGCGCTCGACGCCGATCACCTTGGTCGCGTCCGGATTCTTGTCGTCCGGGCTGATCTCGATCGAACCCTCGCCCACCAAAGGATGATAGAGCTGGCTGATCTGATAGCCCTGCGGCAGATCGGCGTAGAAATAGTTCTTGCGATCGAACCGCGACCAGCGGTTGATCTGCGCGTCGATCGCCATGCCGGTGCGCACCGCCTGACGGATGCATTCCATGTTCGGCACCGGCAGCATGCCCGGCATCGCCGCATCGACCAGGCTCACCTGCGTGTTCGGCTCCGCACCGAATTCGGTCGCGGCGCCCGAGAACAGCTTGGCGTTCGACGTGACCTGCGCATGGACCTCCAGCCCGATCACGACCTCCCACTCGCCGGTGGCGCCCTGGATGCGATAGCTGGTGTCGGTCATGGATGGGTCTCTGGCGTGATGAGGGTGAGGTCGGGGAAATAGCGGCGGTATAGTTTTGGGTCGCGGGTCAGCAACGATGCGCCTTCGAAAAAAGCATGCGCGCCGATCAGAAAGTCCGGCAGCACCCGGGGATGATCGTCTTCGTACCGGGTACGCCGGAACGACTGGAACCGTTTGCCCGCAAGGAAGGCGGCGGCGGCAGGCAGGGGTCGCGGGACCAGCGACAGTCGGTCAAGCGTCGCCAACAGATCCTCCAACCTATCGAAACTCCAGCTGAGTTCCGCGATCACGACGGCGCTGGCGGCCACCTCGCCCTGCTCCGTCACCATGGCCAGTCGATCAGCCGACCAGTCGAACCACCGGGCATCACGGCGAAAGATGTCGATGACGACGTTGGTATCGACGAAGATCACCAATCCTCTTTCCGCCACGGACGGATGAAATCCATATAATCGTCGGTCGTCACGAAGCCGGTATCGATCGTTCCTGCAACCGACTCGATCTGCGCGCGGATGCGCACCTTACGCTGTTCGTGCGTCTCGGCGGCCCGGCGCGGTAGCACGACGACTTCACCATCGGCGTTGAGGCCGACCGTGATTTCGCCACCGGGCTTCAGACCCACATGGTCGCGCAGATGCTTGGGAATCAGCACCTGCCCCTTGCTGGTCATGTTACCGTCGGCCGACTCCGTGATCGAGCTTTGGGCGTTCATCGCGTTACTCCGGTATTACAAGAGGTAACACTTTCGCTCCCGATCGTCTACCACCACGCCTGCGGCCGCGCCACGAAGCCCGCGCGCTGCTCGATCGCGAGGCCCGCGTTGAGCACGCCCTGCTCGTCGAGCGGCCTGCCGATGATCTGCAACCCCAGCGGCAGCCCGTCCTTGTCGAGCCCGCCCGGCACGCTCATCGCGGGCAGGCCGGCGAGGCTGGAGGGTACGGTAAACACGTCGTTGAGGTACATGGCGATCGGGTCCGCCGATTTCTCCCCCAACGCGAACGCCGCCGACGGCGCGGTCGGGGTCAGCAGCACGTCGCATGTCTTCCAGGCCGCCGCGAAGTCGCGCGCGATCAGTGCCCGCACCTTCTGCGCCTGCGTATAATATGCGTCGTAGAAGCCCGCCGACAGCACATAGGTGCCGATCATGATCCGGCGCTTCACCTCGGCGCCGAAGCCGTCGGCGCGGGTCGCGGCATACATATCCTGCAGCCCCGCCCCCTCGGGCAGGTCGCGCAGGCCGTAGCGCACGCCGTCATAGCGCGCGAGGTTGGAGGACGCCTCCGCCGGCGCGATGATGTAATAGGCGGGCAGCGCATACTTCGTATGCGGCAGCGATACCTCGACGATCTCCGCGCCTGCGTCCTTCAGCCAGTCGATTCCCGACTGCCACAGCGCCTCGATCTCCCCGGGCATGCCGTCGACGCGATATTCCTTGGGAATGCCGACGCGCTTGCCGGCGAGGCTCGGCGACAGGCCCTGCTCCCAGCGCGGCACGTCGAGCTGCAGTGACGTCGCATCCTTCGCGTCGAATCCCGCCATCGCCTCCAGCATGATCGCGCAGTCGCGCACGTCGCGCGCCATCGGCCCCGCCTGGTCGAGACTCGAGGCGAAGGCGATCGTCCCCCAGCGCGAACAGCGGCCATAGGTCGGCTTGATCCCGCTGATCCCGACGAAGGCCGCGGGCTGGCGGATCGAACCACCGGTGTCGGTGCCGGTCGCGCCCGGACACAGGCCCGCGGCGACCGCCGACGAGCTGCCGCCCGACGACCCGCCGGGTGCGAGGGGGGCATTGCTGCCCAGCTTGCGCCACGGCGAGATCACGTTGCCGAACGCGCTCGTCTCGTTCGACGACCCCATCGCGAACTGGTCCATGTTGAGCTTGCCCAGCATCCCCGCGCCCGCATCCCACAGATTCTGCGAGACGGTCGATTCGTAGGTCGGCACGAACCCTTCGAGGATATGGCTCGCCGCCGTCGTCGCGACGCCCTTGGTGCAGAACAGGTCCTTCATCCCGATCGGCACGCCGGCGAGCGGCTTCAGCGTCTCGCCCGCCGCGCGCGCGGCATCGGCGGCGCGCGCCGCAGCGAGCGCATGCTCGGGCGTCTCGACCAGAAAGGCGTTGAGCGGCTTGGCCTTGGCGACCTTCACGACGAAGGCGTCGGCCACCTCGACCGCGGAAAAGGCGCCGCTGCGCACGCCATCGCGGATGCCGGCGATGCCGAGATCGGTTACGTCGGCCATTATTCGATCACCTTGGGAACGGTAAAAAAGCCATGCTCCGCCTGGGGCGCATTGGCCATCAGCGCATCGCGGATGCCACCCCCCGTCAGCGGATCGGCGTTGATGACGTCGTCGCGCAGCCGCAGCTGGTTGGGGATGACCGCGGTCATCGGCTCGATCCCCGCCGTATCGACCTCCCCCAGTTGCTCGATCCAGCCGAGGATGTTGGACAGTTCGGGTGCGAGGCGGGTCGCATCCTCTTCGGTGATCGCGATGCGCGCGAGCGCGGCGACCTTCTTCACGGTGGCGGTGTCTACGGACATGCGGCTGCGCCTAGCAGCGGCGGCTTGCCCTGCGCAACCGCATGTTGCCAGTCCGGCGCCCCTCGTCCATCAGAGCCGCTCCCTGCCCCGTCCGGAACCCGACGCCTTGGCCCGCAAATTCCTCTACGTCTTCGCGTTCCTGATCGCGCTCGTCATCGCCGGCGCCTTCGCCTACCGGATCTACGGCACCGAGATCCTGCGCATGGCGCTGGTCCCGTCGGAGGCGTTCAGGGCGCAGCCCGGCGTCGATCCCGCAATCTATGCCGACAAGGCGATGTGGATCGCCCGCCCGGACATTCCCGGCAACCCCGCGCTCTGGACCCCCGCCGGCTATACGCCGGAGGCGAAACCGAAAGCCGCGGTCTTCTTCATCCACCCGACCTCCTATATCGGCCGCGATCACTGGAACGCGGCGCTCGACGATGCCGAGACCAACGCCCGCGCCGCGATCTTCCTGCGCGGGCAGGCGAGCGCGTTCAACGCCGCCGGCGACATCTGGTCGCCGCGCTACCGGCAGGCGACGTTCGGCGCCTTCCTCACCAGCGTCGCCGATGCCAATCGCGCACTCGACCTCGCCTATGGCGACGTCGCCGCCGCCTTCGCCGCCTTCGTCAAGCAGGTCGACCGGAAACGCCCGCTCATCCTCGCCGGCCACAGCCAGGGCGCGCTCCACCTCACCCGCCTGCTGCGCGAACAGATCGCCGGCAAGCCGATCGCGAAGCGGGTGGTCGCGGCCTACGTGGTCGGCTGGCCGGTATCGGCGAGCACCGACCTCGCCGCGCTCGGCCTGCCGCAATGCACCCGCCCCGACCAGCCGCGCTGCCTGCTGTCGTGGGAAAGCTTCGCCGAACCCGCCGATCCGAGCATGATTACCGATATCTACGACCGGACGAAGGGCTTCGATGGCCGCCCCCGCAAGGATACGGACATGGTCTGCACCAACCCGCTGACCGGCACGCCGGGCGCCGCCGCGCCCGCCACCGCCAATCAGGGCACGCTCTACCCCAGCGAAGACCTCACCACCGCGACGATCGCGCCGGGCAAGGTCCCCGCCCGCTGCGGCCCGCGCGGCTTCCTGCTGATCGGCGAGGCACCGGAGGTCGGCGGCTATGTGCTGCCGGGTAACAATTACCACGTCTACGACTACAGCCTGTTCTGGGCCAACGTCCGGGCCGACGCGCTCCGCCGATTGGCGGCGTTCGGAGCGAAGCGATGATAACGCTCGACCGCGCCGTCTTCCGCGAGGCGCTGCCGCAGGGTGGCCGGCTGCTCGGCCTCGACCTCGGCACCAAGACGATCGGCACCGCGCTGTGCGACGCCGGCTGGAGCTTCGCCAGCCCCGCCGACCTCATCCGCCGCAGCAAGTTCACGCAGGACAAGGCCGCACTCGTCGCGCTCGGGACCGCACAGCACGTCCGCGGCTGGGTGCTCGGTCTGCCCCTCAACCTCGACGGCACCGAAAGCCCGCGCAGCCAGTCGACCCGCGCCTTTGCTAAGAACTGCCAGGACCTCGGCCTGCCGATCCTGCTGTGGGACGAACGCTGGTCGACCGTCGCGGTCGAACGGACGATGATCGAACAGGACATGAGCCGCGCGAAACGGGCCGAACGCATCGACAACCTCGCCGCGGCGCATATCCTGCAGGCGGCGATCGACGCGCTGGTGATGGTCTGACGCAACCATTATACGAAAGACCGAATATCAAAATGACTTTTCCTAGGGCAGCCAGTGTAGCGCGATCTGTGAGATTATTTACTTGTTAAGCTTTTAGATGCCTCATCATGTCTAATATTTTCAATCACTTTGCGAAGCGCGTTTTGCATTAACCCACCTTCCCTCGTACGACTCTGATAATAGCCTTTGGTTTGCCTGGTCAAATAGGCTTTTCTGGGTAGAATACTGCTTGATCCATCAACTAACTCGAATGATAGGCAGTCTTCATTGACGCGCCTAAACTTTACAGTTGCTAGGGTCACTGGCTTGGCATTGATCCAGTCAAAAACACGAAGTTTAATATTTTCGCCTGAAGCAGCACCTTTCATCTGCGCCTCCGGAAAAACGTAGTGTTTACTCAGCCCCTCAGACATAATCTCACCCGTGACTAGGCCCTTCCTATTTTCAAAGCGGAGACTCACGTCCAGTCCACTACTGCGCATTTCAGCCCCGGCCTCAATTTCGTCAATATTTCCAACCTCATATGGATTAAATTCGCAGCTCTGCACCAAACTTCAATCCCCGGAAAAACGGTAATCCACCGGATTCCAAAGGCCCATGCTTTCCGCTGCTGACGGGAACTCCTTTCGGAACTCGTTTATCTTTCCCGGACAATTGAGAAAGCCCATGAATACAGCGGCAATCCATCCAGATGACGAGATTATTACCTTTTCCCAATTTCGGGGTTGTGATTTTATGAGCTGGGAAGTGGGATCAGTCACAGTGCACCGTCAAGCCAGGTGTCAAATCGCATCATAGGTTACAACTATCCAGAATGAATTCGCGAGTGATACTCCACGCGTCCCCCGCTTGCCCCCGCCCCGCCCCGGCGCTACCCGGCGCCCTTGATGCAACGCTCGGACCACCGCCCCGCCGCCCTGATCGAGGGAGGCGCCGTCTTCCCGCACCGGCATTTGACCGGCATCGACGGGCTTCAGCCGCATGAGATCGCGTTCCTGCTCGACGAGGCGGAGACGTGGGTCGGCGCCAACCGCAGCCATGCCGCGCCCGACAAGCGCCTCGCCGGTCTGACGCAGATCAACGCCTTCTTCGAAAACAGCACGCGCACGCTGCTGAGCTTCGAGATCGCCGGCAAGCGGCTCGGCGCGGACGTCGTCAACATGCATGCCGCGACGTCGAGCGTGAAGAAGGGTGAGACGCTGATCGACACCGCGCAGACGCTGAACGCGATGCGCGCCGACGTGATCGTGATCCGCCATATGTCGTCGGGCGCGGTGCGGCTGATCGCCGACAAGGTCGATTGCCCGGTGCTCAACGCCGGCGACGGGCGCCACGAACATCCGACGCAGGCGCTGCTCGATGCGCTGACGATCCGCCGGCGCCGGGGCAGCATCGCCGGGCAGCACGTGGTGATCTGCGGCGACGTGCTGCACAGCCGCGTCGCGCGCTCGAACATCCTCGCGCTGACCGCGCTCGCGGCGGAGGTGCGGGTCTGCGCGCCGTCGACGCTGATGCCCGCCGCGATCGAGCGGATGGGGGTGACGCCGTTCACCGATTTCGACGCGGCGCTGGCCGGTGCCGACGTCGTCATGATGCTGCGCGTCCAGAACGAGCGGATGGCGGGCGGCTACATCCCCTCCAGCCGCGAATACCGGATGCGCTACGGCCTGACACCGGAGCGGCTGGCGAAGCTGCCGGATGCGCTGGTCATGCACCCCGGCCCAATGAACCGCGGGGTGGAGATCGATTCGGCCGTCGCCGACGGGCCGCAATCGGCGATCACGGAACAGGTGGAGATGGGTGTGGCGGTGCGGATGGCGTGTCTGGATGTCCTCACCCGCCGCGCGCGCGGCGTGGAGGGCTGGGCATGAGCACGATCGCCTTCCTGAACGCCCGCCTCGCCTGCCCGGTCGGCGGCGTGACGTCCGGCGGCCTGCTGGTCCGCGACGGCGCGATCGTCGCATCGGGGACGTTCGAAATGCCGTCCGACGCGACGACCGTCGACTGCGGCGGCCGGACGCTCGCGCCCGGCATCGTCGACCTCGGCGTGTTCCGGATCGATCGCGCCGCCTTCCGCGCCGGCGGCATCGTCCGCGTCGCGCTGATGCCCGACGGCAACCGCGTGCTCGACGATCCCGGCATCGTCCAGCGTGCCGCGCTGATCGGCAAGCCGGACCTGTGGATCCACCCGATCGCCGCGGCGACGCGCGGCCTCGAGGGCCGTGACATGGCGGAAATGGCGGTCTGCGCCTCCGCCGGCGCACGGGCGGTCGGCACCGGGCGGCACTGGATCGCGGACAGCGGCGTGATGCTGCGCGTGCTCGCCTACGCCCGCGACCTCGACATCGCGGTCGTCGCGCATGCCGAGGACGGCGGCCTCACCGCGGGCGCGGTGACCACCGATGGCGAGACGGCGACGCGGCTCGGCCTGCCCTCCGCGCCGGCGGTGGCCGAGGCGCTGGCGGTGGCACGCGACCTGATGCTCGCGGAGGAGAGCGGTGCGCGGCTGCACATCCGTCAGGCGACCACCGCCGCCGCTTTCGACCTGATCCGCGCCGCCAAACGACGCGGCGTGCGCGTCACCTGCGGCATCACGCCGGCGCATCTGCATCTGTCCGACATCGCGATGAGCGATTTCCGCACCTACGCCCATCTCTCGCCGCCATTGCGCAGCGAGGGCGACCGGCAGGCGGCGCTGGCCGCGGTGAAGGACGGGACGATCGACGTGCTCGCCTCGGGCCACGATCCGCACGGACCAGAGGAAAAGCGCCTGCCCTTCGCCGATTCGGCGGCGGGCATGGCCGGGGCGGAGACGTTGCTGCCGCTCGGGCTGATGCTGGTGCGCGACGGCCTGCTGCCGCTCGAACGGCTGCTGGCGATGCTGTCCGCCAATCCGGCAAAGGTGCTGGGGCTCGACACGGGTACGCTGGAGCCGGGCAAGCCCGCCGACCTGATGCTCTTCGACGCCGACACGCCGTGGCAGATCGACGGCACCGCCTTCGTCGGGTCGGAGGGCAACACCCCCTTCGACGGCCTGCCCGTCCAGGGCCGCGTGCTGCGGCTGTGGAAGGCGGGCCGGGAGATCGCCTAGGGTCGATCGCCATTCAGATGATGACGTGCCGAAAACGGTGGTTTCGCGCGACCCGGAGCGCAGCGTGCTAACGGTAAGTGAGCGCCGGAAGCGCGCGAAACCGCTGTTTGCAGATCGGCCCTAGCGCGAGGCCATCTGCACCGGGGTGCGCAGCCATTGCGCCATGCGGTCGCCGGCCTCGCGGCGGACGAAACAGGCACCGCCCCTGGCGCGATAGGCGCGGCACATGTCGTCGGCCGCGTCGCGGGTGAAGCCGCCGACCGACAGACGATAGAGCGACCCTTGCGCCGCGGCGACCATCGTCCCCGTCGGCTGGTGGCCCGACAAGGTGGCGAAGCGGCGTGTCGCGCTGTCCCATCCGGACCGGGCGACCGCGGCGTTGCGGAAGGCGCCGATCTGCACGAACCAGTCGCCGCCGGCCGCGGCACGCGCGCGGACGAACGGCTTGGCGGCCGGCACCATCTGCACCACCCGCGCGGACGCGGCCGGCGTCGCCAGCGCGACGCGGGTCGGCGTGGCGGCGGCGCGGATCAGCGGCGCGGGCAGCGGCTGCACCACCTCGATCCGCGGCCCGAACGTCACCTTCGCAAGCGACACCTTGGCGAATTGCGCCTCGGGCGTTTCGGCAGGCGCCGGCGCGGCGACAGGCGCCGCGGTGGCGACCTGCTCCGGCGCGTCCAGCACCGGCGTCACCGGTACCGCGGCGTTGAGCGCGAGCGCGACCGGACGGCCGCCATCGGCCACCGGGATCACGCCGAGCAGCGTGGCGACCTGATCTGACGCCCCCCGCGGCTGCGCGAACGCCGCCCATTGTTCCAGCCGCGCGTCGAGGTCGGCGGCCGACAGGTCCGCCGCCGCCGCGACCCGCGCCATGTTCCACTGCCCGGCCAGCGCATAACTGAGCGCAAGATTCTGCCGGATCTTGGCGTTCGCCCCCGGCGCGCGTGCCGCGGCGTTGAGGATCTCGATCGCGGCCGCGGGATTGCCGGCGAGTGCGGTCGCGAGGCCGAGGTCGCCGACCGGAATCGCCGCCGCATTGGCGTGCAGCGTCGCCTGCGCCGCCGCCCAGTCGCCGGTGGAGACCTGCGTCAGCGCGAGGTTGAGCGCCGCCTTGCCGTTCGCCGGATACAGCTGGACGACGTCCGCGAACGTGTCGCGCGCCGACGGGAAACGCCCTGCCTGCAGATAGCTCTGGCCGAGCAGCATGCGATAGCCGGCGTCGCGCGGCGCCAGCGCCACCGCATCCTCCGCGAAGCGCACGGCAGTGGCGACGTCGCGCTTGGCGAGCGCGCGCGCCGCCTTGTCGGCGTTGCGCGCCGCGGCCTTCGCCGCCTGCGCGTCGCTGCGGTCACCCGCCGAGGCGATGCGGCCGGTCGAACCGGTGCAGCCGACCATCGTGCCGCCGAGCACCAGCGCGGACATGCCGAAGGTCAGGATCAGACGTGGTGTCATCGGGTGTTTCCCCAGATCTTGGTCGGTTACCGGGCGGCCTTGGCCGGCGGCAGCTGCGCGACGAGCGCCTCCACCTCCGGTACGGCACCGAGCAGCGCGTCGAGCGCCTCGGTCACCAGGTCCTGCGCGGAGCGGTTCGTGATCGCGGAGGCGAGCCGCAACCGCAGGTGCCGGTCGGCATCGACCCGCAGCGTGAAAGCCGCCTTGCCGCCATGCTGCGTCTCGCGCCGGATGCGCGTCGCGGTGGCGACGGACACCGATTTGGTCGCTTCGGGCGATCCGATCTGCGCGGCGAGCAATTCGCGCTGGACGAGCACGGTCGGCACCGGGCCGGTAGAAACCGGACCTGCCGCCACGACCGGTGCCGCGACCACGGGTGCAGCGACTGGCGCAGGTGCCTCGTTGGTCCCCATGTCGTTCCAGCCGAGATCGTCGGCCGCCTGGCCGCCGCCGAAGCCGCCGAACCCCTGGCTGCGCATCGCCGGCCGCGCCTGCCCCTTGCGGGCGAGCAGACCCGACGACAGCGATGCCATCGGCTTGGACGATCCGAACATGCTCACCCTCCCACCACGCGGCGGCCGAAGCCGCTCGCCGCGGGACGCTGGCCGAAGCCGGGTCCGCCGGAGACGGTCGGCACGCTGAACACGGTGCGGCGGAAGTTCTTTTCCAGCCGGTCGGCGACATAGGTCCATAGCTGCGCGATCTCGCCCGCCGACTTGCCGTTCGGATCGACCTCCATCACGGTACGGCCATCGATCATCGACGCGGCGAAGTCGGTGCGCTGATGGATGGTGATCGGTGCGACGGTGCCGTGCTGCGACAGCGCGACCGCGGCGTCGGAGGTGATCCGCGCCTTGGGCGTCGCCGCATTGACGACGAAGATCAGCGGCTTGCCGGCGCGGTCGCACAAATCGACGGTGGCGCCGACCGCGCGCAGGTCGTGCGGGCTGGGGCGGGTCGGCACCACGACCAGTTCGGACACGTTGATGACGCTCTGGATCGCCATGGTGATCGCGGGCGGCGTATCGATCATCGCGAGCTTGAAGCCCTGCTGGCGCAGCACCTCCAGATCGGCCTGCAACCGCGCGACGGTGGTCTGCGCGAACGCCGGATATTCCGCCGTGCGCTCGTTCCACCATTCCGACAGGCTGCCCTGCGGATCGATGTCGATCAGCACGACCGGGCCATGCCCCGCCAGCTGCGCCTGCACGGCCAGATGCCCGGACAAGGTCGTCTTGCCCGATCCACCCTTTTGCGATGCCATCGCGAGAACGCGCATAGGCCCCCTTTAAAAATTATCGCTATTTCCGGACGCAGACCTGCCAGAGCGGGGCTAAGAAGCGGTTAATGGGGGCAATCGTGCGATCGCGCTTTGCCTGCGGGCACAGCCGGGGCATGATGCGGCCGGGACGGTCGAAAGGGTGACAGGCATGCGGAATACGGGTTGGATCGCGGGCGCTGTGCTTGCCGCGAGCCTCGCCGGAGCGGCGCCGGCGGCGGCACAGAACGTCAAGGCCGGCGTCGACGCCTGGGGGCGCGGCGACTTCAATGCGGCGGTGACGCAGTGGCGCGGCCCCGCGGTGGCGGGCGATGCCGATGCGCAGTTCAACCTCGGGCAGGCGTACAAGCTCGGCCGCGGCGTTCCGCTCGACCCGGCGCTGGCGGAAAGCTGGTTCCGCAGGGCGGCGCTGCAGGGCCATCAGCAGGCGGAGGACAATTACGGCCTCGCCCTGTTTCAGGCGGGTCGCAAATCCGAAGCCGCGCCGTGGCTGGAAAAGTCGGTGCAGCGCGGCGAGCCGCGCGGCCAGCTGGTGCTCGGCACGATGCTGTTTAACGGCGACGGCGTCGCGCGCGACTATCCCCGCGCCTATGCGCTGATGACGCTGGCGTCGCAGGCGGGGCTGAAGTCCGCGTCGGAGACGCTCGCGCAGATGGACCAGTATATCACCCCCGCCGACCGCGAGCGCGGCACCGCGCTGACCCGCCGTTACACCGCCGACCTGCGCAATGCGCCCGCGCAAGGCAGCCGCGGCGGCATGATGGCGATCGAGTCCACCGCTCCGCGCCGCCCGGTCGCCACCATCCCTGCCGCGCAGCCGCGCCCCGTCAAGCTGCCGCCGCGTGGCGGACCGGAGCGCGTGCCGGCGCCCTCGCCCGACCGCCCGGTCAACGATCGCATCGCCGCGCACGAATCGCGCCCGGCTCCGGCGCGGCCGGCCCCGGTGAAACCCGCGCCCGCCGCAACCGGCGGCGCGTGGAAGATCCAGCTCGGCGCATTCAGCACGCAGGCGAACGCCCAGACGCAATGGTCGCGGGTCCGCGGCAAGCTCGGCAACGCACAGCCGGTCTATGCCAAGGCGGGCAATGTCATCCGCCTGCAGGCGGGCGGCTTCGCATCGAAGGCGGCGGCGCAAAAGGCATGCACCGCGTCGGGCGTGTCGTGCGTGGTGGTCGCGCCATGACTCCCGCGCGCCCATCTCCCCCTCCCATCGGGTAAGGTCAGGCGCCGACCGTCAGGCCACCCATTCCGACCGCCTGTACCCCTGCGCATATAACAGCGCCGACAGGTCGCCGTGATCGATCCGCGCGCCGGCCGCGGCGGCGACGATCGGCTTGGCGTGATAGGCCACGCCCAGCCCGGCGCGCCGGATCATCGCCAGATCGTTCGCACCGTCGCCGACCGCCAGCGACACCGCCGGGTCGATCCCGCGGCGATCGATCGCCGCGAGCAACGTTTCCTCCTTCGTCGCCGACCCGACGATCGGCTTGGCGACCTTGCCGGTCAGCCGGCCGTCCGCGATCAGCAGCACGTTGGCGATCGCCCGGTCGAAGCCGATCCCGGCCGCCACCGGTTCGGCGAAACGGGTGAAACCGCCCGACACCAGCACCGCCTCCGCGCCATGCGCCCGCATCGTCCGCACCAGCGCCCTGGCGCCCGGCATGATCTGCACCCGCTCGGCAAGACATTGCGCGATGACGCTCTCGCTCAACCCTTCCAGCAGCGCGACGCGCGCATCGAGCGCGCCCTCGAAATCGAGCTCGCCGCGCATCGCCGCCTCGGTCACCGCCGCGACCTCGGCCTTGATCCCGGCATAATCGGCCAGCTCGTCGATGCATTCGACGGTAATCATCGTCGAATCCATGTCGGCGACGATCAGCGCCTTGCGTCGTGTCGCGGTCGGCTGGACCACCACGTCGACCGCCGCGAACGCCCCCTCCAGCGCGATCCGCGCCGCGCCGAGATCGGCGGCGAACGGCAGGTCGGCGGCGACGCCCTCCTCCAGCCACGCCCCCGCGCCCGGCGCGCAACCCGCCGCCGCCAGCCGATCGGCCGCCGCCGGGATATCGCCTGCGGCAAGTGCATCGCCTATGAGCGTCGCCGTGAACATCGCTGCCTCCCACCCGAAACCGGGGCCAAAATTGCCGGTGGCGCTCATCGCAGGGCCGACCGCCAGCGGCAAGTCCGCCGCGGCGATCGCGCTGGCACAGGCCCATGACGGCGTCGTCATCAACGCCGACGCCAGCCAGGTCTACGCCGACCTTCGCGTCCTAACCGCCCGCCCGGACGCGGTAGAGGAGGCGCAGGCGCCGCACCGCCTGTTCGGCCATGTCGATGCCGCCGACGCCGGCTATTCCGCCGCGCGCTGGGCCACCGAGGCGCGCGCCGCCATCGCCGCGGCGCATGAGGCGGGCCGGCTGCCGATCCTCGTCGGCGGCACCGGCCTGTACCTGCGCACCTTGCTCGACGGTATCGCCCCCGTCCCCGCGATCGATCCGGACGTCCGCGCCGCGGTCCGCGCGCTGCCCGTTGCCGAGGCGCACCGCTGCCTCGCGATCGAGGATCCGCAGGCCGCCGCCCGCCTCGCCCCCGCCGACACGACGCGGGTCGCCCGCGCGCTCGAGGTCGTGCGCTCGACCGGCCGTCCGCTCGGCGTATGGCAGCAGGCGCGCGTCGGCGGGATCGGCGATGCCATCGCGATTGCGCCTGCGATCCTGCTGCCCGATCGCGACACTCTGCTCGCCCGCATCGATGCCCGGTGCGAAGCGATGTTCGCCGGCGGCGCGGTCGAGGAGGTCGCTACCCTGCTCGGCCGCGACGACATCACGACCGATGCGCCGATCCGCCGCGCGATCGGCGTTCCCCCGATCGCCGCGATGCTCTCGGGCGCCTGCTCCCGCGCGGACGCCCTCGCGCAGGTGCAGTTGGACACGCGCCGCTACGCCAAGCGACAGTACACATGGTTCCGCAACCAACCGCCGTCCGACTGGGTAAGGACGACAGATTCAATCCAATTACGTTCTTCGATAGCAAGTTTGTTACAAGGACAGGGTTGACCCCGCGGTGCAGCACGTCTACCCGCCCCTGCCAGCAACCCAGTGCAACACAAGTGGAGACGAACCGTGGGCGAAAAGAGCGGAGCAGACATCCTGGTCGAGGCGCTGTGCGATCTCGGCGTGGAGGTCGTGTTCGGCTACCCCGGTGGGGCGGTCTTGCCGATCTACGACGCCATGTTCCGGTCGGGACGGCTGAAGCACATCCTCGTCCGCCACGAACAGGCGGCGACGCATGCGGCGGAGGGCTATGCCCGCTCGACCGGCAAGCCGGGCGTCGTGCTCGTCACCTCCGGTCCCGGCGCGACCAATGCGGTCACCGGCATCACCGACGCGCTGATGGATTCGATCCCGATGGTCGTCATCACCGGGCAGGTCCCGACCGCGCTGATCGGCACCGACGCGTTTCAGGAAGCCGACACGGTCGGCATCACGCGCCACTGTTCGAAGCACAATTATCTGGTCAAGGACCCGGCGAAGCTCGGCGACACGATCCATGAGGCGTTCCATATCGCGACCTCGGGCCGCCCCGGTCCGGTCGTCGTCGATATCCCCAAGGACGTGCAGGTCGCGACCGCGCGCTACACCAAGCCCGGTCCGATCCAGCACAAGACCTATCGCCCGCAGGTGAAGGCGCCGCAGACGCAGATCGAGCAGGTCGTCGACATGCTCGCCGCGGCCGAGCGCCCGATCCTCTATACCGGCGGCGGCATCATCAATGCGGGACCTGCGGCATCGCAGCTGCTGCGCGAGCTGGCGCGGATCACCGGTGCGCCGGTCACCTCGACGCTGATGGGCCTCGGCTGTTTCCCCGCCTCGTCCGACCAGTTCCTCGGCATGCTCGGCATGCACGGTACGTACGAGGCGAACATGGCGATGAACCAGGCCGATCTGGTCGTCGCGATCGGCAGCCGATTCGACGACCGCGTCACCGGCCGGCTCGACGCGTTCAGCCCGAACAGCCGCAAGGTCCATATCGACATCGACCGGTCGAGCGTGAACAAGAACGTCCGCGTCGACCTCGCGATCATCGCCGATGCCGGCCATGCGATGGAGGACATGGTCCGCATCTGGAAATCGCGCCAGCATCCGAAACCGGATACGCGCGACTGGTGGCACCGGATCGAGGGCTGGCGCGCGGTCAAGAGCCTCGACTTCCCGGAAAACGGCGAGGCGATCATGCCGCAGCGCGCGATCCGCGCGCTGTGGGAGGCGACGCACGCCCGCGATCCGATCATCACGACCGAGGTCGGCCAGCACCAGATGTGGGCCGCGCAGCATTTCGGGTTCGAAAAGCCCAACAAGTGGCTGACCAGCGGCGGCCTCGGCACGATGGGCTATGGCCTGCCCGCCGCGATCGGCGCGCAGCTCGGCAATCCCAAGGCTTTGGTCATCGACATCGCCGGCGAAGCCAGCATCCAGATGAACATCCAGGAGCTGGCGACCGCCTCGCAATACCGGCTGCCGGTCAAGATATTCATCCTCAACAACGAATATATGGGGATGGTCCGCCAGTGGCAGGAGCTGACCTATGAGAGCCGCTATGCCGAAAGCTATTCGGACAGCCTGCCCGACTTCGTGAAGCTCGGCGAGGCCTATGGCTGGAAGGGCATCCGCATCGACACGATGGGCGAGCTCGACGATGGCATCGCCGCGATGCTCGACCATGACGGCCCGGTCATCGTCGACTGCCGCGTCGCCAAGCTGGCGAACTGCTTCCCGATGATCCCGTCAGGCGCGGCGCACACCGACATGATCCTGCAGGCCAACGAGGTGTCGGGTACGATGGACGACGAGGCCAAGGCGCTGGTCTGACCGAAACACGCCCCTCCCTTTCAAGGGAGGGGTTGGGGTGGGTGGAGTGCTCGCGATACGGCGCAACGTGGCGCCCCGCTCTCCGTACACCGCCAGGACGCCACCCACCCCCGACCCCTCCCCGCAAGGGAGGGGAGCGAGAGACGAACATGCACATCAAGACCGAAGCTTCCGAACGCCATACGCTGGCGGTGATCGTCGACAACGAACCGGGCATCCTCGCCCGGATCGCCGGCCTGTTCACCGCGCGCGGCTACAATATCGAAAGCCTGACGGTGTCGGAGATCACCGCCGACAAATCGGTCAGCCGCATCACCATCGTCACCAGCGCCTCGCCGGCGACGATGGAACAGATCATGGCGCAGCTCGATCGCCTCGTGCCGGTCCACAAGGTCACCGACCTGACCGCGCAGGGTGCGCACGTCGAGCGCGAGCTGGCGCTCATCAAGGTGCGCGGCACCGGCGACCACCGGATCGAGGCGCTGCGCCTCGCCGACGTCTACCGTGCCCGCGTCGTCGATGCGACGACCAGCAGCTTCGTGTTCGAGGTCACCGGCTCGATCGAGAAGATCGACAAGTTCGTCGAGCTGATGGGCGAGGTCGGCCTGATCGAGGTCGCCCGCACCGGCATCGTCGCCATCAGCCGCGGCAAGGAAGCGGCGTAGCAGATTCCCTCTCCCGTCGGGAGAGGGAGGGAGCGGCGCAGTCGCGGAAGGGTGAGGGCAGTAGCGGCCCCTACCCTCACCAACTCTGGCTAGGCAGCACGCTGCCAAGCCTTCGTATCCTCTCCCGATGGGAGAGGCAGAGATAGCAAAGGGACATGACATGAAAGTCTATTACGATCGCGACGCCGATCTGAATCTCATCACCGACAAGAAGATCGCGATCGTCGGTTACGGATCGCAGGGTCACGCCCATGCGCAGAATCTGCGCGACAGCGGCGTCAAGGACGTGGCGATCGCGCTGCGCGAAGGGTCGGCGACCGCGAAGAAGGCGATCGACGCCGGCTTCAAGGTGCTGTCGAACAAGGAAGCGGCGCAATGGGCCGACATCGTCATGATCCTCGCCCCCGACGAACATCAGGCGGCGATCTGGGACGCGGACCTCAAGGGCAACATGAAGCCCGGCGCCGCGCTCGCCTTCGCACACGGCCTCAACGTGCACTTCGGCCTGATCGAGCCGCCGCAGGACATCGACGTCATCATGATCGCGCCCAAGGGCCCCGGCCACACGGTGCGCAGCGAATACGTCCGCGGCGGCGGCGTCCCCTGCCTGATCGCGATCCATCAGGACGCCAGCGGCAACGCCCATGACGTCGCTCTTGCGTATGCATCGGGCGTCGGCGGCGGCCGTTCGGGCATCATCGAAACCAACTTCCGCGAGGAATGCGAAACCGACCTGTTCGGCGAGCAGGCCGTTCTCTGCGGCGGCATCACCCACCTGATCCAGGCGGGCTTCGAGACGCTGACCGAGGCCGGTTACGCGCCGGAAATGGCCTATTTCGAATGCCTCCACGAAACCAAGCTGATCGTCGACCTGCTCTATGAGGGCGGCATCGCCAACATGCGCTATTCGATCAGCAACACCGCCGAATATGGCGACATCGTCACCGGCCCGCGGATCATTACCGACGAGACCAAGGCCGAAATGAAGCGCGTCCTCGCCGACATCCAGTCGGGCCGCTTCGTCAAGAACTTCGTCCTCGACAACCGCGCCGGCCAGCCCGAGCTCAAGGCCAGCCGCAAGCAGGCCGCCGCGCATCCGATCGAGAAGGTCGGCACCGAATTGCGCGCGATGATGCCGTGGATCGGCGCCAACAAGCTGGTCGACAAGGACAAGAACTGACGATCGGCGCTCACCCTCACCCTCCCGCCGCTTCGCGCCTCCTTCCCTCTCCCATCGGGGGAGGGGAAAGACGCCGAAGGCGGCGAAGGGTGAGGGCGACGCACCCACGAACGATCCGTTTCGGCTTTAGCGCTTCCTCAGCGCGCCAAGCCATGGCTAAACCTTCGAAACAATTCTTCGGAGCTTCCACCATGCGCCTCATTCTCGCCGCCCTTATCGCCGCCGCGGCGGTCCCCGCCATTGCCCAGACCGGCCTGCCGGGCACGCAGAGCAAGGCTCCGGTCACCGCCGGCACCTACAAGGTCGATCCCGCGCACACGCAGGTGACGTGGACGCTCAACCACATGGGGTTCAGCATGCTCAGCGGCCAGTTCGGCGCGCAGAACGGCACGCTGACGATCGACCCCGCCAAGCCCGCCGCGACCAAGCTCGACGTCACCTTCGCGATCGACCAGCTGTCGGTCACCTCGGCGCAGTTCGCCGGCCACCTGAAGTCGAAGGACTTTTTCGACGCCGCGACCTATCCGACCGCGCGCTTCGTCTCGACCGGCGTCGTCGCCAGCGGCGACACCGCGAAGATCACCGGCAACCTGACGATCAAGGACCAGACCAAGCCGGTCACGATCGACGCGACCTTCGTCGGCGCCGGCACCAATCCGATGAGCAAGAAGGTCAACTTCGGCTTCCGCGGCACCGCGACGATCAAGCGCAGCGACTTCGGCCTCGGCTATGCGACGCCGGTCGTCGCCGATTCGGTGAAGCTCGACATCAACGCCGCCTTCGCCGCGCAATGATCCCCGCCGGCGCGCGGCATCACGCCGCGCGCCGGACCTTGGCGAACCCCTCGAACGTGGCGCGCACCGTCGGGTCGGCGTTGGCGGTCAGATGCGCGACGCGATCGAGCGCCGATGCGTCCTCTTCGCCCGGCGCCTTATAGGCCATCGCCCATGCGCCGAATTCGCGCATCGCGATATCGCGACTCGACAGCAGCACGAGCGCATGATGCCGCTCGTCCCGCTGGATGCGCGCGAAGGTGGCGTCGACCGCCGCCGCCTCGCCTTCCAGCGCCTGCAAAAACCGCTTGCCGTCGAAAAACAGCAGTCCGGTGATCCCCGCCGCGGCATTGTTGCGGCGCGACTGGGCAAGGATCGCGGCCGGATCGACCGCCGCCTGACGCCGTATGCTGCTGATATAGACGAGTTGCCGCATCGTAAGTCGTTCCCAACACAGGTTAAGGGGACGAACGACCGTCCCTCTTGCCGATACCGCAGGCGGGTTAACCATTGGTCACCACGGCTACGGCGCCCGCCACCGTGCCGTCGCCCGGGGTGGACAAGTCCGACCGGCTCGGCCATGAACCCGCTCCTATGGAGCGCGCCTGCACCCTGCTGCGACTTATCCGCCCTTAGGGCGGCGATTGCTCCTGCACGCTTCCCTAAGGGCCGGATAACGCTTCAGCGCCACCCCCGCCGCGTGTGACCCGATGGTCCGCGGCGCCAAGACGGGACCGACACATGCTCCGCGATCCATCGACCAAATACCGCCCCTTCCCCACCATCGACCTGCCCGACCGGCGCTGGCCGTCGAACGTCATCACGCGCGCGCCGCGCTGGCTGTCGACCGACCTGCGCGACGGCAATCAGGCGCTGATCGACCCGATGGACGCGGAGAAGAAGACCCGCTTCTTCGACCTGCTGGTCAAGACCGGGCTCAAGGAGATCGAGGTCGGCTTTCCCAGCGCCGGCGCGACCGAATTCGACTTCATCAGCGGGCTGGTGAAGACCGGCCGCATCCCCGACGACGTGTTCGTACAGGTGCTGACCCAGTCGCGCCGCGACCTGATCGAAACGACCTTCGCCTCGCTCGATGGCGCGAAGCAGGGTATCGTCCACCTCTACAACGCCGTCTCGCCGGCATGGCGCAAGATCGTGTTCGGCATGACCCGCGACGAGGTGAAGCGGATCGCGGTCGAGGGCGCCAAGGTGCTGCGCGACGAGGCGGCGAAGCGCCCGGACACCGACTGGCATTTCGAATACAGCCCCGAAACCTTCTCGACCGCCGAACTCGATTTCTCGGTCGAAGTCTGCGCCGCGGTGATGGACGTGCTGCGCCCGACCGTCGACAGGCCGATCATCTTCAACCTGCCCGCGACGGTCGAATGCGCGACGCCCAACGTCTATGCCGACCAGATCGAATGGTTCGGCCGCAACATCCCCAACCGCGACTGCGTCGTGATCTCGCTCCACACCCACAACGACCGCGGCACCGGCGTCGCCGCGGCCGAACTGGGGCTGATGGCGGGCGCCGACCGGGTCGAGGGCTGCCTGCTCGGCAACGGCGAGCGTACCGGCAATTGCGACCTCGTGACCGTCGCGCTCAACATGTACACGCAGGGCGTATCGCCGAACCTCGACCTGTCGGACATCGACGCCATCGTGAAGACGGTCGATTATTGCACCAACATCCCCGTCCACCCGCGCACCCCCTATGCCGGCGACCTTGTCTTCACCGCCTTCTCGGGCAGCCATCAGGATGCGATCAAGAAGGGCTTCGCCGCGCAGGCGGCGCGCAACGACGCCCTGTGGGAAGTGCCCTATCTGCCGATCGA
>NZ_DBBS01000021.1:177678-178089 GCF_002292295.1 Sphingomonas sp. UBA978 | reverse complement strand
GGCAAGGGCGGCGTCGCCTGGGTGATCGAACAGGACAAGGGACTGAAGCTGCCCAAGCGGCTGCAGGCCGATTTCAGCCGCCACGTCCAGGCGCTCGCCGACGAAACCAGCCGCGAACTCGGCGCCGCCGACATCTGGGGCCGGTTTGAGGCGACCTATCTGCCGCGCGAGGGCGACCGGTTCGTGCTGCGCGACTATGACGAAACCGGCAGCGCCGGCGCCCGCCTGTTCGTCGGCCGCGTCGCGGTCGACGGGGTCGAACGCTCGATCTCCGGTCGCGGCAACGGCCTGATCTCCGGCGTCATCGCCGCGCTGGGCGAAACCGGACCCGACCTCGACGTCGTCGACTACAGCGAGCATGCGATCGGCCACGGCGCCGATGCGCAGGCCGCCGCCTATGTCGAATGCCGC
>NZ_DBBS01000021.1:0-177607 GCF_002292295.1 Sphingomonas sp. UBA978 | reverse complement strand
GAGGCCGACGCCCCGCTCCGCCGGCCTTGCGGTTCAGTCGCAGGCGAAGCGGAAGCTGCCGTCGAGCGCGACCGGCAGCACGAGGGTACGCAACCCCTCGCTCCGCGCGGCGATGCACAGGCGGTCGCGCTCGCCGCTGGCATTGGTCCGGTAGCCGGCGCGATATTCGGCGTTGAGCACCGGCTTGCCCGCCGCGACGAACGCCCGATAGGCGCCGCATTCGTCATATTCGTGGCACTGCTCGTTGACCGCCAGATCGAAGTCGCCGACCAGCGCCGGGATCTGCGCCAGGTCGTTCTTCAGCGCGATCGCCAGATTGAGCCGATGCGCCTCGGTCGCCAGAAAGCGGTTGAAGTCGATCTGGTCGCTCGCGGTGAACGACAGGCCGGACCGGTTGTCGGGTTCGAAGCCGTCGACATTGTCCGGTTCGACGCCGTCGCACCCCTTGCCCGCCGCCTCGGCGAGGCGCGCGGCCATGATGCTGCGCACATTGGCGCGGCGGATGTCGAGCCAGCGTTCGCCCGCCCAGCCGTCGAGCGGATTGCCGAGATCGACAGCAGCGAATCGCGCATAATCGGGCCGCCAGTTCTCCGCACTGCCGGCGGAGAAATAGCACAATACCCGTCGCCCCTGCGCGTGCAGCGCGGTCACGGTCGCCCGCGGCGTATCGAACAGGTCGACGTCATAGATGGCGACGTCGGGCCGGGTGTCGATCGTACCGCTCAATTGCCATTGCCACGTGTCCGAGACGCGCGGCGTCCAGCGGCTGGTCGGCGTCGCACCGGGCTGCGGCGCTGCCGTCGTCGGTGCCGGCGTCGGCGCCGATGTCGACGGGGGCGCGGGCGTCGCTGCCACGACATCGTCGCCCGCTCCGCCGCCCCCGCAACCCGACAGCAGCGGCATCAGCCCGCACATCGCCCCCGTCATCATCCCGCGCATCACCGAATCACCCCCGCCCCGCGGACGCCATCGTCCGTCGGGAATCCCTGCGCCCATAAGGATTCGACCGGACCGGCGCTATCGATCGCGGCCGCTATCGTCACGATCCGGTCCACCGCTCACCCGGCGTAACGCTCCCGCACGATCTCGCACCCCACCGCGGCATCCGGATAGACGTCCGGCTTCATCGATCGGACCCGCACCGCGCGGACGCGGGGGTCGGCGAGGCAGAGCGCGGCGACCGCATCGACCAGCGTTTCCTGCAAGGCGAAACCCGGCCCCTCGACCAGCGCACGAATGCCGTCGCGGACGAAGTCGTAATCGAGCACCTCCTCGATCCGATCGGCGCCGGGTGGCGCGGCATAGTCGACCGTCATCCACACCGACAGGCGGACGCGTTGCGGCACGGCTTCGTGCGGGTGGATGCCGAGCCGCATCGCGACCTCCAGCCCTTCGAGGATGATGGTATATTCAGCCATCGCGCCCCTCGAACATCACGTCGCCGTCGCGCTTCACGAAGCGCTGGCCGCCATCCACGTACAATGTCTGCCCGGTGACGCTGCGCGCGCCGAGCAGATAGACCACCGCTTCGGCGACGTTCGCCGCCCCGACCGGGCGGCGGAGCAAATTGTCGCGCGCGACCGCGGCGAAGTCGGCCTCGCTCTGGTCGCCGCTCGGCAGGGTGATGCCCGGTGCCACGGCGTTGACGCGCACGCGGGGGGCGAGCGCCTGCGCCAGCATCTCGGTCGCGCCGGCCAGCGCATATTTGCTGAGCGAATAGCTGAAGAAATCCGGATTGGGATTGGCGAGCTTCTGGTCGAGCAGGTTGACCACCGCGCCGTCGTCCACGTCGTCCTGCGCCGCCAGCGCGGCGGCGAGCAGCGCCGGCGTCACCGCATTGATCGCATGCAGCCGCGCCGCCAGCGCCGGATCGATTCCCTCGGGCCGGTCATATTCGAACATCGACGCGCTGTTGACGAGGCCAGCGATCGGACCGCCCGCCGCGGCCCGCGCCCGCGCGAACAGCGCCGCCGCGCCCGCCGTATCGGCGAGGTCGCCCTGCACGGTCGCACCATCCAGTTCCGCGGCGAGCGCCTCCGCCTCCCCCGCCGACCGGCCGTAGTGGATCACGACGCGCGCACCCGCCGCCGCCACCGCACGCGCGATCGCCGCCCCCAGCCGCTTCGCACCGCCGGTGACCAGCACCGTCCCCGGCATCAGCATCCCATCAGCGCCAGCACTTCCTTGCGGCTGCGGTCGTCGTCGCGGAACACGCCCATCATCCGGCTGGTCACCATCGACACGCCGGGCGTGCGGACGCCGCGCGCGGTCATGCAGGCGTGGCTCGCCTCGATCACCACCGCCACCCCCTGCGGCTTCAGATTGTCCCAGATACAGTCGGCGACCTCGGCGGTCAGCCGCTCCTGCACCTGCAACCGGCGCGCGAAGCCGTGGAGGACGCGGGCGAGCTTGCTGATCCCGACGACATGGTCCTTCGGCAGGTAGGCGATGTGCGCCTTGCCGATGATCGGCGCCATATGGTGTTCGCAATGCGACTGGAACGGAATGTCCTTGAGCAGCACGATCTCGTCATAGCCGCCGACCTCCTCGAACACGCGTTCGAGGTGCCTGGCGGGATCGTCGCCATAGCCCGCGCAATATTCCTTCCACGCCTTGGCCACGCGGCGCGGCGTGTCGACCAGCCCTTCGCGAGTCGGATCGTCGCCGGCCCAGCGGATCAGCGTGCGGATCGCCTCGGCGACGTCCGCGGGCACGGCATCCGCCGCGGCCGCCTCGATCAGGTCGCCGTTGTCCGGCGAAGCGATGGGATCAGTCATGTGATAAGCCTTTCGATACGACCGCGTCGCTGCATTGCACCCAACCTTAAGTTCGATTCTGCAACTGTTCCACCCTGACGCCGCGGCCCGACATTGCGTATTTACGTAGGAGAATTCGATTGACGCGACAAAATTTCCGACGCTAGTTTCGCCATACCCAAAACAGGAACTTCCGTATCACCGGCGACAGACCGGAGGAACGGGACCGGGAGAGGACGCCATCATGAAGAAGTATGACCTGCTTGCGGCATCGGCCCTCGTCATGCTGGCGGCGATTCCCGCCGCCGCACAGACGGCCGATACCACGTCGTCCCAGAACACGGCACCCACCAACGGCCCCGGCCAGGAAGCGCCCTCCGCACCCGCCGGCGCCGCGACCGACAGCAACGTCGGCGACATCGTCATCACCGCGCAGCGCCAGTCGCAGCGGTTGCAGGACGTGCCGATCGCGGTCAGCGCCTTCACCGCGCAGAATCTCGAGAAGCAGCAGATCGTCAACCCGATCGCGTTGCAGCAGACGCTGCCCAACGTCACCTTCACCAAGACCGGCTATACCACGTCGAGCTTTACCATCCGCGGCATCGGCGACCTGTGCGTCGGTGCGACCTGCGATCAGGCGACCGCGATTCACGTCAACGACATGCCGCTGTCGACGACGCGCCTGTTCGAAAGCGAATTCTTCGACCTCGAGCGCGTCGAGGTGCTGCGCGGGCCGCAGGGGACGCTGTTCGGCCGCAACGCGACATCGGGCGTCGTCAACTTCATCACCGCCAAGCCCGACCTCAGCGGCGTCCATGCCGCCGGCGAATTCGAATATGGCAATTTCGATTCGAAGCGGGCGCGCGGCATGTTCAACCTGCCGATCGGCGACACGCTCGGCATCCGCATCGCCGGCACCTATCTGAAGCGCGACGGCTATACCCGCAACACCTACGACGACAGCCGCATCGATGGGCGCGACCTCTATTCGATCCGCGGCACGCTATCGTGGGAGCCGTCCGCCGACACGCGCATCGACCTGATCGGCTATTACTTCCACGAGAAGGACAATCGCAGCCGCATCCAAAAGCAATTGTGCCACCGCGATCCCACCGGCGTGCTCGGCTGCCTGCCCGACACCAAGGGGTTCGAGACGACCAACGGCCTGTCGACGCTGGCGGCGGTGCTGACCTCGACCGAATTCTTCCGCGTCAACAACGCCGCGCTGGCGCCGTTCGCGCTGCAGAGCCTCTACGGCACCGATCCCTATGCCGGCGTGGTCAACCCGACGGACGTCCGCACCGTGCGGATCGACTACAACCCGACCTATTTCGCCGACGAGGAGCAATATACCGCCAAGATCTTCCACGATTTCGGTCCGGTGAGCTTCAACTTCACCGGCGGCTATGCCCGCAATTCGGTCGACAGCACGGTCGACTATAACCTCGCGGTCGAGGGATCGCTCGCCACCAATCCGGGGCTGGCGGCGCTCAACGCCTTCGGGCGGCCCGGCGGTCCGGCACCGTTCCTCAACGGCGTCCGCCAGACGCTGATCCCCAACGGCCCCGCCGGCGGCGTCTGCCAGTCCTCTGCCGACCCGAGCAACGTCGGCGTGTTCGGCGGCAACAGCATCGGCTGCTTCCCGCAGAGCCTCGATTTCGACCGGTCGCGAATCCGCAACCGGCAGTTCACCGCCGAGGCGCATATCGACAGCAACTTCGACGGCCCGTTCAACTTCCTGCTCGGCGGCATCTATCTGGACAGCCTGAGCCGCGACAACGACTATTTCGTCAACGCCTTCGGCCTCGATTACGCCTCCGGCATCCTCGGCGCGGCCTCGTCCGCGGCGATCCCCGGCGTCGGCGGCAACGCCTTCGTCGGGCCGCCCTTCTACCGCAACGACACCCGGCGGTTCCGCCTCAAATCCTACGGCATCTTCGGCGAAACCTATGTCGCGTTCAGCGACCGGGCCAAGCTGACGCTGGGGCTGCGCTACAATCACGACGAAAAGGAGGTGCAGGCGCGCAACCTGACGCTGAACGTGCTGACGCCGTACAATGCGGGCGGCATCGAGAGCGGGCTGAACTACGCCGCGGTCGATTTCGACCCGACGACGGCGGGCATCCAGGATTATGCGCGGCGCGACGCCGCGTTCGGGCGGCTGACCGGGCGCGCGGTGTTCGACTACAAGATCGACGACGACAAGCTGGTCTACGCCTCCTATTCGCGCGGCTATAAATCGGGCGGCATCAACCCGCCGGTCGCCGCCAGCTTCTCGGTGCCGCAGACCTTCACGCCCGAAAAGGTCGACGCGTTCGAAATCGGTTCGAAGAACACCTTCGGCAACGGCACACTCCGCCTCAACCTCACCGGCTTCTACTATAAGTACAAGGGGTTGCAGCTAAGCCGCATCGTCGCGCGCACCGCCGTCAACGACAATGTCGACGCCAATATCTACGGCGTCGAGGCGGAGGCGATCATCTCGCCGATCGCGCGCTTCGTGGTCAACATGAACGCCAGCTACCTCAAGACCGAGATCACCGGCGACAAGGCGCTCATCAACCCGCGCCTGCCGTCGGGCGGGCGCAGCGACACGGTCCTCATCAAGGACATCACCAACGCGTCCAATTGCGTCGTCATCCCCAATGCCGGCGGCGCGGCGGCGGCGAACGCCTATGTCGGCGCGGTCAACGGCGCGATCGGGCTGCGCGCGCCGACCGCGATCCCGGCGACCGGCACGACAGGGGCGTACGGCATCTGCTCCGCACTCGCCGCCTCCGCGGCATCGCCGTCGGCGGCGTTGCGCGCGGCGTTCGGCGTGCCGACCGGCGCCCTGCCGTTCACCGTGACCGACGGCGTACCGGTCGGGTTGAACGGCAATAAGCTGCCCCAGGCGCCGACCTACAAATGGGCGATTGGCGCACAATATACCGTCGACCTTGCCGGCGGCTGGACGGTCGTGCCGCGCGCCGACCTCAATTACACCGGCAATTTCTCGGCGAGCGTGTTCAACCTCAACGTCGATCGCGTGCCGGGCTATGAGGTGGTCAATGCGCAGATCCAGGTCAACGCGCCCGACGACCGCTTCTACCTGCGTGCGTTCGTGCAGAACCTGACCGACAACGACGCGATCACCGGCCAGGCGGTCGCGGACCAGTCGTCCGGCCTCTACACCAACATCTTCACGATCGAACCGCGCCGCTACGGCGCCGCGGTCGGGTTCAAGTTCTGATCCCCGCCCCGCTCGCTTGCAACCCTTTGCCACTCCGCGCGATTCCATCGTGCGGGGGGCAGCAGGAGACGAACGATGGCTGATGTGAAGGTCGGCGACGACGTGACGTGGAAGAGCCATGGCGGCACCGCGCACGGCACAGTCGAGAAAAAGCAGACGAGCGACACCAAGATCAAGGGGCACACGGTGCGCGCCTCGAAGGAGGAGCCGCAATATATTGTAAAGAGTGACAACGGGGGAAAGGCGGCGCACAAGGCGGCCGCGCTCAAAAAGGCGTGACACTCAAGCGCGTCCGGGCTGGACCGGGCGCAGACAGGAAGGAATGCGATGGCTACGACACCACCCAAAACCGGCGGCATCCACGCCCCCGTGCAGCCCTCGCCCGAACTCGGCGCGATCGTCGGCAACGAGAAGCTGCCGCGCAGCCAGGTCATCAGCAAGGTGTGGGAATATATCAAGTCCAACAACCTGCAGAACCCTGCGAACAAGCGCGAGATCCTCGCAGACGACAAGCTGCAGAAGGTGTTCGGCCGGGACAAGGTCACCATGTTCGAGATGAACAAATACATCTCGCAGCACGTGAAGGCCTGACCCGAAACGGCATTTCATCGGGAGCATCGCGCCGCGACCGGCCGGCGATGCTCCCGACAGGATAGCGGCCGGCCGATCCGTCCAGCCGGGAATAGCAACATCTGTCGCGGATCGACCCCGCGACGCTCGGATCAGCGCGTGCGGGACGCCATGAACGGCATCGCCAGCGTCGACGCGACGATCATCACCACACCTGCAGCGACATAGAGCCAGAACCCGATCGGACGCAGGGTCATCGGCGCGCACCCGACGCCGACCGCGCAACCGGCGTGGCCGACCGCAGCGCAGCAATGGAAGTCGGTTTCGGCAATGCGCCGCATGTCATGGCGATGATCCTGTCAGCCTGACCTGCGCCCTAGCACGGGATTGTTGCGGCGATCTTGCAGTGGCACGGCGGGAGCACCGGGGGGAGACCCGACCGCCGTGCCCGAAAAGCTATGAGCCCGATCCTGATCCAGGGCAAGCCAATGTGTTGCTGGAAAATTAACCGGCTGTACCGCAGCGGGATTCGGACGTGACCGACGCGGGCACGCGCGAGACGATGGTGACCCCGGCGCGATTCGAACGCGCGACCTACAGATTAGGAATCTGGCGCTCTATCCTGCTGAGCTACGGGGCCGTCGCGCACCCTGATACCGGCCGGCGCCGCGCCGGTCTAGCCACGTCGCGCCGGCGTCAGTTGGACTTTTCGGGCGGCACCACCGGCAGCGGCAAAGGCGCGACCTTCACCCCCTCGTCGACCAGCGCCTTCGTCTCGGCGATGCTCGCCTGACCATGGATCGGCTTATGGTCTTCCTCGCCCTGATGCATCGCCCGGGCGCGGCTGGCAAAGGCATCGCCGACCCATTGCGACCCCTCCAGCGCCCTGGCCTGCGCCGCCGCCAGCTGGTGCAGCGCCTGCTTGACCAGCGCAGGCGGCGGTGCCTCGCCACGCCGGTTGCCCTTGGTGGGAATGCCGGGCGCCATCACCGCCTTTTCGATCGCCGTGTCGCCGCAGAACGGACAGGCGACCTGCCCCGCCGCCGCCTGATCGGCATAGGCGGTGCTGGACGCGAACCATGCCTCGAACACATGGCCCGCGTCGCAGCGCAGGTCGAAGACGATCATGCCCGCGTGATCGGCGGGATGGCGCGACGATGCGCCAGCACCGGGATGCGACCGCGCACCTCGGCGACCTGCGCCACGTCGATCTCGGCAAAGCCCAGCCCGCGCGCGGTGCCCATGTCGAGCAGCACCTCGCCCCACGGGTCGACGACCAGCGAATGGCCATAGGTGCTGCGCCCGTCCTCATGCGCGCCCGCCTGCGCGGCGGCGATGACGAAACAGCCGTTCTCGATGGCGCGCGCGCGCATCAGCGCATGCCAGTGCGCCGCGCCGGTCGGCCGGGTGAAGGCGGCCGGAATGGCGAGCAGCACCGCGCCCGCTTCCGCCAGTGCCGCATAGAGCGCCGGAAAGCGCAGGTCGTAGCAGATCGACAGACCCAGCGCCCCGGCCGGCGTATCGACGACCACCGCACCCTCGCCAGGCGCATAGGCAGCGGATTCGCGCCAGCTCTCGCCGGTCGGCAAATCGACGTCGAACAGATGCAATTTGTCGTAGCGGGCGCGGATCGCCCCGCTGGCGTCGATGACGAAGCTGCGGTTGGCGAGCCGTCCGTCCCCGCGCCGCAGCGCGAGCGAGCCGAGCTGAACCCAGATCCCCGCCGCCGCCGCCGCATCGCGCACGGTGGCGAGCACCGGATCGTCCGCCTCGGCATGGATCGCCGCGGCGGCGCGGGCGCGATCGCGGTCGATCAGGCCAGCCATCTCCGGCACGAAGATCATGCCCGCGCCGTTCACCGCCGCGGCGGCGATGCCGTGGCGCAGATCGGCGGCGTTGACGGCGGGATCGATCCCGCTCGTCATCTGCAGCAGCGCGATCCTCATGCCGGCGTCACGCCGTCAGCAGCGGATCGAGCCCCCCGCGGGCATCCAGCGCGGCAAGGTCGTCGGACCCGCCGATATGCCGCCCGTCGATGAAGACCTGCGGCACGGTCGTGCGGCCGTTGGCGCGCTGGATCATCTCCTGCCGCTGCGGGCCACCCATGCTGATGTCATATTCCTGCGCCTCGACGCCCTTCGACGCGAGCAGCCGCATCGCACGCGAGCAATAGGGGCAGAACGCCTTGGTATAGATTTCGACCTTTGCCATGGTCAGGACGTGTGGTCTGTGACCAGGCTTGTCAATCGGCGGCCGCCGCCTCGTCCGCGATCACGCGCGCCCAGCACAGGATCGTGACCGACGCCGCGCCCGCCGCGATCAGCGCGCGGGTGCACGCGGCCGCGGTCGCGCCGCTGGTGTAGACGTCGTCGACCAGCCCGATCGCCCTGCCCCGCACCCGGTCGCGGTCGGGCACGGCAAAGGCGCCCGCCACCGCCTTGCGCCGCGCGCGCGCGCCCAGCCCCTTCAGGGCGACGGTCCGGCGACGGCGGACCAGCGCGAAGGGATCGTGCGCGACGCCGGTGCGGCGGTGCAGCGCCGCCGCGATCAGCCCCGCCTGGTTATAGCCGCGCGACCACAGCCGCCAGCGGTGCAGCGGCACCGGCACCAGCAGGTCGAGCCCCTCCGGCATCCCCGGCGCCATCCGCTCCGCCATGGTCGCGGCGATGCCGATCCGGCGCCCGTATTTGAGCTTCAGCGCCAGCTGCCGCGCCACCGGGCCGTAGGCGACCGCGGCACGCACGCCCCGATGCTGCGGCGGATCGGCGAGGCAGGGCGCGCAACGCGCACCCTCGCCACGATCGAAGGCGAAGGGCCGGTTGCAGCCGGCGCACCACGGCGGGGCCAGCAATCGCAAGCCACTCCAGCAGGCAGCGCAGAAGCGGTGATCGGCGGACACCGGCGTGCCGCAACCCGGGCAGCGCGGCGGCAATGCCCAACCCGATACGGTGCCCGATATCGCGCCGACGGCCCGTCGCGCCACCGCCGCCGCCTGTCCGATCGCGCCACCCCCCGTCCGCATGGCCGCTTGTCGCGCACCGCTGCAACAGGCACAAGCCGCGCCGTGACCGCCGCCCAGACCCCTGCCGACATCTTCGACCGCCCGTCCCGCCGCCGGCGCCGCGACCGCGCCGCCGCGGGCGACTATCCCGCCCACGCCTTCCTGCGCGACGTCATGGTCGAGGGGCTGCTCGAACGGCTCGACGCGGTGAAGCGCGGATTCGACGACATGCTCGACATCGGCGCCCCCGATGCCGGCCTTCGCGTGCCCGGCGCACGGATCGCCCGCCTCGACCCCGGCTTCGGCTTCGCCCGAGCCGTCGGCGGGGTGCAGGGCGACGAGGATCGCCTGCCCTTCGCCGATGCCAGTTTCGACGGCGTGCTCAGCGCGGGCGTGCTCGATCAGGTCAACGACCTGCCCGGCGCGCTGACCCTGATCCGGCGCGTGCTGCGTCCCGACGGCCTGTTTCTCGGCGCCTTCCTCGGCGGGGGCAGCCTGCCCGCACTGCGCGCGGCATTGCGCGTCGCCGAGGGCGATCGCCCCGCGGCACGGCTGCATCCGCAGATCGACGTCCGCTCCGCCGGCGACCTGCTGATGCGTGCCGGCTTTGCGCTGCCGGTCGCCGATGTCGAGACGTTCGACGTCCGCTACGCGCATCTCGGGCGATTGCTCGACGACCTGCGCGGCATGGCGGCGAGCAATATCCTGACCGGCCGGTCGGGCATGACGCGCGACACGCTGGCGCGCGCCGCCGCGGCCTTCGCCGGCGCCGCCGGTCCGGACGGGCGCACCACCGAACGTTTTGCGATCGTGTTCGTCACCGGCTGGGCGCCGGATGCCTCGCAGCCGAAGCCGGCCCGCCGTGGCAGCGCCACCGCCTCGCTGGCCGCCGCCTTGCAGGTGCCGCCCGCAAAGGGCTGACGGATCAAGCGATCATGCCGTCCTGTGCGCCGCGCGCCAGGATGCGGCCCATCGCCTCGAACAAAGCGTCCATCGCGACCGGTTTGAACAGCACCTCGTCCGCCCCCGCCGCTATGCATCGTTCGCGCAGGTCGAGCGCGGTATCGGCGGTGATGACGATGATCGGCACCGTCGCCTTGGCATCGGCGCGGGCGCGGATGTGCTCGATCGCGGTGATCCCGTCCATGCCGGGCATCCGCAGATCGATCAGCAGCATGTCGAACGTCTGCGCATCGAGCGTCGCCAGACCCGCTTCGGCGCTCTCCGCCTCGGTCATGCTGGCGCCGGCGACGTCCAGCATGTCCCGTACGACGCGCCGATTCATCCGGTCGTCCTCGATGAACAGGACGTTCATCGCCCGGACATCTGCTTGGTAGGCGGTTTCGGCGGCAGCATGGTCTTGCGTCTACGCTTCATGCCGCCTGCGATACAAGGGCGTCGTCACCCGACGCATATAAGGATGCGACCAATGACACGCCGCTGACCGGTTTGATAACGTTAGTAAAACGCGGCGTCGTTGCGATACCGTCACAATGAGGATCGCTGCCGGCGGGCCACAGGATGACGATCCCCGCGCCGCCGCCCTGCTGTGCCAGCCGTTCTGCCGCCATGACGGCATCGCCGGTCGCCGACAGGACCGCGGCGTCGATCAGAATGCGCTCGACGCCGCCGCGAGCGAGGATCGGCAGGGCATCGTCCAGCGATGCCGCCAGCGCAATCTCCCCGGCATGCGGCGCCAGCAGCGTCTTCAGCATGCTGCGGGTGATCGGACTGCGATCGACGATCAGCAGCGCCGGCGTCGGCGCTGCCCCGGCGCTCTCGGCATCGACCGCGGGGGCGAGCACCAGCGGCAGGTCGACCGTGAAGCGCGATCCGGCGCCGGGCGCGCTCGATACGGTAACGTCGCCGCCCATCGCGCGCGCGAGGTTGCGGCAGATCGACAGGCCCAGTCCGGTGCCGCCGAACTGGCGCGTCGTGCTGGTGTCGGCCTGACGGAACGATTCGAAGATCTCCTCGCATTTGTCGGGCGCGATGCCGACGCCGGTATCGGCGATGACGATGTGCAGCCGGTCGTCCCTGGTGGCGGCGACGCTCAGCGACACCCCGCCGGTTGCGGTGAACTTCAATGCGTTCGACATCAAATTGAACACCACCTGCCGCAGCCGCACCGCATCGCCGACGATCATGCCCGGGCAATCGTCCAGATCGCGCGCGAAGGTCAGCCCCTTGGCGCGCGCCTGATCGTCCCACAGCCGCGTCGAATCGCGCAGCATCGCATCGAGGTCGAACGGTGCCGCCTCGATCACCAGATTGCCCGTCTCCATCTTGGCGACATCGAGGATGTCGTCGACCAGCGCGCGCATCGTCACGCCCGCGCTGTGCACCACGGTCAGCCGGTCGCGCGTCGCCCCCGCCACGCCCTGATCGGCGAGCATCACCTGCGTCATGCCGAGGATGCCGTTCAGCGGCGTGCGGATCTCGTGGCTGGTGGTCGCGAGGAACTCCGTCTTCGCCGCCAGCGCCTTGCCGAGCGCGGTGTTGGTCACGGCGAGGTCAGCGTTGGCCGCACGCACCTTGTTGCGGCTGCGGCGCAGCGTGACGAGGCCGAAGGCGAGCATCGCCACGATCAGCACCGCCGCCGCCGCGACGCCGAGGAAGATGTTGCGCTGCGTCCGCGCCCGCGTCTGTTCGTACGCCACGTTCCGCCGCGCCTCGTCGCGCTGCAGATTGGCGATCTTGAGTTCCTGATTGGCGAAATCGAACCGCGCCGCCATCAGCGCCGCCCCCGTCGACCGCGCCAGCGTCGTCGCCTCGTCGTCGAGCCGTTTCAACGCGACCAGATGCCGGAGCGCAAGGTCGTGCGCGCCGGTCGCGTTGTAGATGGTGTAGGCGCTCTGATGGGCGGTCCGGTCGATCAGGGTCGTACGGTCCAGATCCTCGCCGGCGAACCGCTCGCCGATCAGGGCCGCGGCACGGCGCGGATCGCCGCGCTGATAGGCTGCCTGCGCGGCGAGGCCGATCAGGAACTTGCGATACGACGCCGCCTCGCCCCGCTCGGCCAGCCGCAATCCCTCGTCGATCGCCTGCTGGGCACCCGCGACGTCGCGGCCGAGCAGACGCGCCTCCGCGATATTGGCGAGCACGACGATGCGCAGCAACGGGCTGCCCATCTCCTGCGTCAGTGCCAGCGCCTGACGGAACTGCGCCTCGGCGTCGCGATAGCGCTTGAGGTCTTTGAAGGCATTGCCGCGATTGTTGTACAGCGTCATCGCCAGCATCGGATCGGCTTTGTACGCTTCGAGCGCCTGCCCGTAATAGCGCAGCGCGTTCGCATAGTCGTTCGCATCGGCATAGAGCGAGCCGATCGACTGGAGCGCCTTCGCCTGACTGCGCGTTTCGCCCAACGCACGAAAGATCGCATAGCCGCGTTGATAGGCGCTGAGCGCCGCCGCGACATCGCCCTGCGCGGTGTTGATCCACCCGCTCGCCAGCAAGGCGTCGCCCTGCAGATTCGACCCGGGTGCGACGCGCGACGTCAGTTCGACCGCACCGGTAATCAGCGGCTCGGCACGCGCCAGATCGTTCAGCCGGGACAGCGCTTCGCCCCGCAGCCACATCGCCGTCGCGCGTTGCACGGCATGCCCGCGCGTCGGCGGCTGGCTATCCGCCAGACGCTCGGCGGCATGCGCCTTGGTCTCCGCTTCGCGCGGGTCGGTCAGCATCGCCGCCTTCGCATCGGCGATCAGGGCATCGAACGCGGCGGTCCGACTGTCCAGCGCAGCGGCCCCCGCCGGCATCAGCAGCAGGGCGCACACGAACATCACCATGCGCAACGCCATCGTTCAGGCCATGCGGCGTGGCGTGGCGAAACCTGCGAATGCGGCAAGCGGGTCGGGCGTCGGCGCGCGATGGCGCCCTTCCTCCAGATACTGGAACAGCGATTCGAGCACGACAGGGCGGCTGATGAGGAACCCCTGCACCATGTCGCAGCCCATCACCGTCAGCAGCGCGAGCGCCGCATGCGTCTCCACGCCCTCGGCGACCACTTCCATCTCCAGCGCGTGTGCGAGATCGATGGTCGACCGCACGATCAGCGGATCGCGGTTGGAGCTGGTCAGCTGCGTCACGAACAATTTGTCGATCTTCAGCTCGCGTGCGGGCAATTGCTTGAGATAGGCGAGCGACGACAGGCCGGCGCCGTAATCGTCGATCGCGATGGTGATGCCGAAGTCGGCGAAGATGTTGAGGTTGGCGATCGCGCCGGCCGGATCGCGAATGACCGAGGTTTCGGTGATCTCGAACCCCAGCTTGGCATCGCTGCCGCCGACGAGGTCGCACGCCTCACGCACAAACGCCGCATCGCCAAGCAGTTGCCCGGCGATATTGATGAACAGCCGCAGCTGATGCCCCCGCGCGGCGAGCTTGCGCTGATCTTCAATGGCCTGACGTATAGTCCACAACGTCATCCGACCGATCAGATTGCATTCTTCCGCGATAGGAATGAAGTCGTTGGGCATGACCAGCCCGCGCGTCGGATGACGCCAGCGCACCAATGCTTCGGCACTGGTGATCTCCTGCCGGCGTACATGCACCTTCGGCTGGTAATGTAGCACGAGTTGTTCGTCGTCGATCGCGATCGCCAGTTCGCTCGCCAGTTGCAGCACATCCGGCATGGTGCGTGGAGGGAGCGCATGCGTCACCGCGCGATATCCCGCACGCGCCTCGGCCAGAGCCACCTCCGCCTGTTCCACCATCGCCACTTCGTCGACATTGGATGTGGGCGCACTGGCTGCGCCCGACGTTATCATGACGATGACGTTCTGATCGTCGATCACAAACGGCCGCGCGCAGGCCGCCTTGATCGCAGTGATGATCGTGTCGGCCGCATCCGGTCGGGCATCGCGAAATGCGCAGGCAATCTGCGTCCGTCCGATGGGCGCGATGCTCGCGACCGGAGCCACCCTCCCGATTCGGTCCGATATCAGCCCGACGAGCAGGTCCGCGCGCTGGCAGCCAAGGCGACGGCGCAGATCCGTAAAGTTCGCGATCTCGAGCAGCACGTGAAACCGCCATGCGTCCGTCGCCACCTGCGCGGTTTCTCCCCGGGCCTGAGAGGCGGACTTATCCACGGTTTCCGGGCGTTGCGCGACGGTCATGACCCATTCCGACTAAGCCCGAGTGTTGAAGAATGCATTAACTCCCCCTGACAGGGCCCCTCCCGGGAATGCGATTGGAAAATGCTTAATTTTCTGTTAACGTTGGCACGCATCCTAAAGGTGCCAAATAGGGAGATAAGCATGTCGGTTCTTTTCGCTCTGGTGCTCGCCGCCATCTCGATCAACATCAAGCCCTGGTGACATCGATCCCGGCTCGGTCGCTTTGACGCGTGAGTCGCGTGACTCCGCTGAAGGGGGCCGAGCCGGAATTCTTCGCAAAAGTGCGGTTTTCAGCCCGCGACGATGACGCGGCACGCGCCCGTGCGGACCCATGCGGAACCATATCCCGATGGTCTCGCTGGCGTGACAGGGGCTCCGACGCAGCCGAACGGCTGGTCGATTGCGCTGATCTCTGACTGAATGCGGTCAGGCGAATCGGGGACGCTACATGCCCCGATACAGGACTTAAGCCGCCAACCGCCCCGACCTCGGTGCCGGATTCCCGAACACCATATCGTCGTCCACCGACCCCAGCCGCAGCGCCAGTACGTCCAGCGCATAATTCTGGTTGAGCTTCCACGGCTTGCGCGCGCCCTGCTTGGGCAGCGTATGTTCGGCGCGCTGGATATAGCCCGAGCTGAAATCGACGAACGGCTCGGTCGCCATGCTCGCATCGCTGTTGTGCGGCGTCGCCTGTCGCAAGCCGCGCTTCTTCATCGTGTTGAGCAGGCGGCAGACGTACATCGCGACCAAGTCCGCCTTCAGCGTCCAGGAAGCATTGGTATAGCCGAAGGTATAGGCGAGGTTCGGCACGTCCGAGAACATCATCCCCTTATATTGCAGCGCTTTGGACAGGTCGATCGGCACGCCGTCCGTGCTGAAGCGCACGTCGCTGAGCAATTGCAGCTCCAGGCCGGTCGCGGTGACGATGACGTCCGCAGGCAGTTCCTCGCCCGAATGCAGGCGGATGCCGGTTTCGGTGAAACCGTCGATCGTATCGGTGACCACCGACGCATCGCCCCGCTTGAGGCTTTCGAACAGGTCCGCGTCCGGCACGAGACACAGCCGCTGGTCCCACGGATTGTAGCGCGGCGTGAAATGCGTATCGACGTCATAGTCCGGGCCGAGATGGTCGCGGACCATGCCGATCAGGCGCTGCTTGAATTTCTCCGGCCGCTTCTTGGCGATACGATAGAAGACCATGCTGGTCAGCACGTTCTTCCAGCGGGTGACGCCGTACGCCGCCTTGGCGGGCAGCTTGGTGCGCAGCCAGTTGGCGATCTTGTCCTCCCCAGGACGGGAAACGACATAGGTCGGCGATCGCTGCAACATGGTGACGTGCGCGGCCTTCTTCGCCATTTCCGGCACCAGCGTCACGGCGGTCGCGCCGCTGCCGATCACGACGACGCGCTTGCCGTCATAGTCCAGATCCTCGGGCCACAATTGCGGGTGCACGATGCGGCCGCCGAAACGCTCGGCGCCGGCGAATTCGGGCGTGTAGCCCTTGGCATAATTGTAATAGCCCGAACACATGCACAGGAAATTGCAGGTGAAGGTCAGCGGCTCACCGTCGGGGCCGATGACCTCGACCGTCCAGCGCGCATCCTCGGTCGACCAGGCGGCACTGGTGACGTGGTGGCGGAAGCGGATGTGACGGTCGATGCCGTAGGTCCGTGCCGTCTCCTCGACATAGGCGCGGATCGACGGGCCGTCCGCGATCGATCGGGCCGCCGTCCAGGGATGGAAGGAGAAGCCGAGCGTGTGCATGTCGCTGTCGGATCGGATACCCGGATACCGAAACAGGTCCCAAGTGCCTCCCAGCGCCGCCCGCCCCTCGAGGATCACATAGCTGCGGTCCGGGCACCGTGTCTGCAGGTGATAGCCCTGCCCCACGCCCGAAATACCGGCGCCCACCACGACCACGTCGACATGCTCGGCCATCGGCCCCTCCACCATACCCGTTATTCGGTTTGGTGGAGAGGCCTACCCTAATCGCCCTCAATAGTCTTTCGAATATTTCAATCGCGCATCGGACCCGCCCGCCGAACCGGTCGAGGTGAGCAGGCTCAGCGCCCGCGTCAGCGCGATCTCCAGCTGCGTCGCGGTAAAGCCGCGGGCGTCGGTGACGATCTCGACATAGATGTCGTCGGTCAGGTACTTGCCCGCCGCCAGACTGGTGCCGCGCCCGCTCGCCTCGTCGGCGCCCAGCACCCGCAGGCGGTCGAACCCGGTCGCCGAGCGCAGCTTGCCGAGCGGGTTCAACCCGCCGCCGCCGGACCCGCGCAGCGAATTGAGCGCGCTCGCCAGCTGGATCGCCTCGGTCGCCGACAGATTTTCCGGATTGGTCCCGAACAGCAGGCGGCTGAGCACCTCGTCCTGCGGCAGCGCCGGCGTCGAGGTGAAGGCGATCTGCGGGCGCTGGCCGGTGCCGGTGACCGCGATCAGGGCGGTGATGCCGTTGACCGTGGTCGATGCCTGGATGTTGATATCCGGGTCGGTCAGCTGGCCGCCGCGGAAGCGGATCGTGCCGCGCGTCACCTCGAAGCGCTTGCCGGCGAAGGAATAGGTGCCGCGCACCAGGTCCAGCCCGCCGGTGATGACCGGCGCCGCCGAAGTGCCGCCGACCTTCAGGTTCATCTCCCATTCCGATTCGAGGCCCATGCCGGACACGAACAGCTGGTTTTCCGCACGCACCGTCAGGTCGAGCCGGATCACGCTAACCGGTGCCGGCTTCGCCCGGTCGGTCGGGCGCGGGGTGACCAGCTGGCTCCTGCGCCGGATACCGGTCAGTTCCGGAACCTCCGCCGAACCCTGGCGGATGATCTGGTAGCGCGCCTCGGGCACGTTGAGGTTGCCCTGCAGCAGCCCGCCGTCGCGTCCGTAGGTGAAGCGGATGTCGCCCGAGGTCGTCGCCGCCAGCGCGTCGCTCTTGGCGAGCTGCGCATTGTCGAACTTGGCGCGCAGGTCGATCGGGAAGCCGCTGTCCGCCGCCAGCCCGACGCTGCCCTGCGCCTGTACGCTGCCCTTGCCCGCACGTGCGGTCAGGCTGGTCAGGTCGAGCCGGTCGTTGGTGAAACGGGCCGCGATCTTCATCTGCGACAGGCGCGTCCCGAAGGTCTCGTTGTCATAGGTGAGGTTGTCCGCCCGGATCAGCCCGTTGAGCCGCGGTGCCGCGACCCGGCCGGAAAAGTCCGCCGCGACCGCGATCGCCCCGGTCAGCTGCTGCTCGGGCAGCGCGGCGAGGCTGAACAGCACCCCCGACGGACCGTTGTAGCGGATGCCACCGGACAGCGGCGCCTGCATCAGACGCGTCGTCCACGATCCGGCGCCCGGCGGCAGCGGCCGCAGTGTCGCGAGCATGCGGCCGATCGTGTTCGGCCCACGCTTGACCAGCGCCCGCGCCTCGCCGCCATCGGGCACCAGGCGACCGACGAACTGCACGTCGACCGGCTCCGACACCGCGGCAAGGCCGGTGCGCTGGAAACCGGCGATCGTCATCCGCGCATCGGCGGCGGGAATGGCGCTGCCCTGCTGGCGATAGTCGAGGCTGCCGGTGACCGCGCCCGACAGGCCGAGGTTCGGCACGAACGCCGACAGCATCGACAGGTTGAGCCGATCGAGCCGGGCCTGCGCCGCGGTGACGCCGCCGCCGAACGATCCGGCGATGCGAGTCGAACCGGCGGTCGGTCCCTGCCCGAAATCGATCCGCGTCGCGGCGAGGCGATAGGCATTGCCCGACGCGGTGATGCGGGCCGGATTGACGGTGCGGAACGGGATGTTGTTCGCCTGCCCCTGCGCCGCGACGAGGTAATTGCCCGGCGACAGCTGCGCATTGAGCGCGATCCGCAGCGGCACGCCGCTCGATCCGGTCAGCAGCGCCTGCGCGGTGCCGCGACCGCCGACATAGTTCACCTTGGCGCGCATCGCCTGGATGACGAACGCATTGTAGCGCGTGTCGGCGACCTGCACGTCGGCGATCACCTGCGGCGCCTTGGGGAACATGACGACGTTCGCATTCACGATCGCCCGGCCGATGGTGAAATCGGCGATGCCCGGGATGCTGGCGTTATAGGCCCGCGCCGCGACGTCCGCGCGCTGGTAGCCGCCCTGATTGCCGAGGCGGACGTTGCCGCTGACGCCGCGACCGGCGAATTGCAGCGACCCGGCGAACGGTCCCGCGGCGGTCGCCGCGACGCGACCGCGCGCGGTGATGCCGGCGAGCACGACGCGATTGACGTCGACGGTCAGCTGCGGGCTCGGACGCACGAGCACGTCCGCGGTGAATGGCCCGTAATCGGTGCCGCCGGTTGCGGTGACGGCATAGGCCCCGCCCCGCCCGACGACGCGCGCGTTGAGATCGACGAGGCCGATGCCGACGCCGGGACGCGCCGCCCGCAGCACGACGACCGGCGCATCCGCGCTGCCGGTGACGCGTGCGGATAGGGGCCCGTATTGCGTCGAATAGGCGTCGGCATTGACCAGCACGCCGCCGTTCGCCGGGTTGAAGCGCCCTTCGCCGCGCGTGATGCGGAACTGCGGCGCGTTCATCCGCAGGTTGCGGAAGGTGACGATGCCCTCGGGGCTGTAGCCGATGTCGCTGCGGACGATCGCATTCCCGCCCAGGAAATCGCGCACGCCGCTGTTGAACAGCTGCTTCGTCTGCGCGACGACGCGGCCGGTGATGCCGAAGCCGCCATTGGCGCCCGGCACCAGCTTGGCGTCGGTCGACAGGTCGAGGATGCCGATGCTCTCCAGCCGGTAGTTGTTGACCCGCCCCTTCAGCGCACCGGTGTAGCGGCCGGTCTGCGTGTTCGCGACGACGATCGCAGTCGCGTCGATATTGTCCGAGCGGATGCGGAGGTTGTCCGACAGGATGTTAGGCATCGAAATGGCGAAGTCGCCCTCGATCCGGACGTTGTTCGCCAGCCCGCCGACCGCGGCGTTGAGGCCGGTGATGCGACGCGCGCGGGCCTTGACCGGCACCAGGATGCGGTCGGCGTTCACGCGGGCGAGGCCCTCGGCATAGACATTTTCGACCGTCGTCGTGCCGAAGCCGATCGCCGCGGCGTTGATCTTGTAATCGACCGTCGGCGTCGCGAACGCCCCGTCGAGCACGACGCGCGCCATCACGTCGCGGCCGCGCAGGTTGGGCGCGATCGCCCCGGGGGTGAGCAGGCGCGCGTTGACTGCGAAATTGCCGAACGTGTTGTTGGCAAGGTCGATCAGCCCGCCCGCATCCACCGCCAGCGCATCGGACTTCAGCGTCAGCCGCGTATCCGCCTTGCGGTCGTTGAGCGTGGTATCGAGCGCGAGGTCGAGGCGCGGCGCGGTCAGACGCTCGACCGGCCCCTGCAGATACAGGCCGGGCGTCGCGAAGCCGCGCACGGCGATGCGCCCGTTGCGTGCGGTCACGTCGAGGTCGGCGAGTTGCCGGCCGCCCAGCGTGGCGCGTGCCTTGCCCTGCCAAGCCTGCCAGCTGCCGCGCCCGTCGACGGTCGCGGTCAGCGGTGCCTTGAGCGCCCCCATGGTGGCGACGACGCCGCCGACCGGCGCGTTCAGCTTCATGTCGATGTCGAGCTGGTTGCGCTCCGGCACCGCGTCGAGCTTCAGGTGCAGCGTATCGCCCCCGGCGACACCGGCACCGCGCAGCGCGGCGGCATCGGTGACGAGCTGCGCGCGGCGATCGGCGATATGCACCGCGCCGTCGATGCGGACGATATGCGTCTCGCCGGTCACCGGCTTGGCCAGCACCAGCCGGCCGACGTGCAGGCGGTTCACGTCGATGTCGAGATCGGGCAGCAGCGGCGCGTTGGGATCGCTCGGCGTCTGCTTCAGTTCCGGCCGGCGCGCCAGCGTGACCAGTTCGGTCGACAGCGCGCGCACGTCGACGTGATTGTCCACGAACGCGAACGGGCGCCAGTCGACGCTCAACCGGGGGCTGGTGAGGAACACGCCCTTGGGATCGGCGACGCGCACGTCGGACAGGACCATCCGGCCATAGAGCGATCCATCGATCCGCCCGACCTTGATGTTGAGGCCGGATGCGGTCGTATAGCCGCCGATCCGGTTGGCGACGAAGCGGCGGCCGGGATCGGTGTTGATCCCCAGCACCACCACGCCGACCAGCACCGCGAGGCCGAGGATGAGGAACAGCACCCATTTGAGGATACGCTGCCAGAGCGGCCGTCTGACGACGACGGCGGCATCGGTCGGTTCGGTCACGGGCATATCCTGCGCCATCAGAATGCCTGCCCGATCGAAATGTAAAGCGCGACCTTGCCGTCGCCGGGCCGCGGGTTGAGCGGGGTCGCCACGTCGATGCGCATCGGCCCGAAATTGGTATAGAAGCGGCCGCCGATGCCGGCGCCGAACTTCAGTTCGGACCCCTTGGGCAGGCTCGATTCATAGCTGTTGCCGGCGTCGACGAACGGCACGATGCCGAAATTGCCGAACCGGTAGCGCGCCTCCAGCGCGAATTCGTTGAGGCTGCGACCGCCGACGGGATCGCCGTTGGGGTCGAACGGCCCGAGCCGCTGATAGCCATAGCCGCGCACCGATCCGCCGCCGCCGCCATAATAGCGGCGCGAGGGCGCAAGGTCGTCGCGCGCGATGCCCTGGATCGACGCGGCACGCGCGCGTCCCGCGATCACCAGGCTGTTCGAGACGGGATAATAAAGCGTGCCTTCGATCTGCGTACGGACATAGGGTTTGAACCCGCCGCTCACTGCACCTTCCGGGCTGACGTTCAGGCGCAGGCGATAGCCGCGCGTCGGGTTGAGCAGGCTGTCGGACGTGTCCCATTCGACCTGCCCCGGCAGCGCGACGATGCCATAGGTCCGGCGGACGTTCCGCCCTTCCGTGAAATCGTAGACGCTCTCGTTCGTACCGACGAGTTCGCCGCCGTAATAATAGGTGAATCGCTTCTGCCAGATCGGTGTCGAGACATAGCTCCAGCGCGCCGACAGCGTGCCGGTGAAGGCGTCGAAGGCGTCATAATTCTGGTGGACCGCGCTGGCGATCGCCGTGAACGTCTTGTCGCGCCGGCCGGCGTTGGAGCGGCGGAAGGTGCCGGACGCGCCCTGTTCCTGCGTACCGGCGACGATCGTGCCGATCAGCGCGCCCTCCGGCGGGAACAGGTTGCGGTGCGTCCAGCTGCCCTCGGCCTTGAAGCCCTGCCCGGTCGAATAGCCGGCGCTGCCCGCCAGCGTCCGCGCCGGCCCCTTGCTCTGGCGGACGAGCAGGTCGACCGCCTCGGTGCCGTCGGCATTGGTGCGGCCGGTCCGCTGCGGCTCGACCGAGACGCTGGAGAACAGACCGGTCGCGACCAGCGCGTCGCGCAAATCGTCGCGCTTGCGGCTGTCATAGAGGTCGCCCGCGTCGAACCGCGGGAAGACGTTGAGATGTTTCAGGTCGAACACCGGGTCGCCGGTGGTGACGAGATTGCCGAAACTGGACCGCGGACCGGTATCGACCGGCAGCGTATAGGCGCCGGTCGCCTTTTCCGACTGGTCGTCGAGCAGGATATCGCGATCGCCGAGCTTGACGAAGGGATAGCCCTGCTGCGGCAGGACGAGGCTGACGTTCGCCTCCGCCCCCTGGATGCGCGCCGCCTCGATCGGATCGCCGACGCGCAGCGGCAGGTTGCGGCTGAGCAGGTCCGGCGGGGTCACCGGCTGCGCCTCGATCGCGACCGACGACAGCGTGTAGAGCCGGCCCGGCGTCGCGGTCACCGTCGCGCGCAGACGACCGGCCTTCGTCGCATCGGCGTTCGGCACCGTCTCGACCATCGAAATCGCGGTGCCGTCATAATAGCCCAGCGACTTCATCAGCCGCACCGCCAGCGCCTCGTCCTCGCGCGCCCGCGCGGCGACCTGCGTCGCATTGGCCGCCTTGCCGCCGCCTTCCTGCAGGGCCGACAGCGATTTGAACTGCGCGGCAAGGTCGAGCTTCTCCAGCCCCTTGAGCTCGGTGTCGTAGCGGATCTGCGGCGCGTCGGCGTCCTTGACGTCGGCCACCGTCTGCAGCGGCGCGGAATCGAAGGTGCCGAGCGGCTGGAGCGGCTGCGCCAGTTCCGGATTCTCCGCCGCGGCGGGCGGCAGCGTCCCGTCGGGGTTGACCAGCGGCTGTTGCGCCACGGTCGCGCCTGGGGTCGACGTCTGGGCCGGCGGCGTCCGGACGACGGGGGCTTCTGCCGGCATCGGTTCGAGCGGCGCGTTGATATCACCGCTCAGCGGCGGCAGAGCGGCATTGAATTCGCTGTCGGGCACGATCGGCGCGTTGCCGTTCGGGTCGGTGACGCCCGTCTGGACGCCATCATTGTCGCGTTCGACCTTGGGCGCGTCAGGACCGCGGGCAGGTGCAACGCCCTGCTGCTGGTTGAATTGGCCATGAGCCGGGGCCGCGGCGACCAGAGCCATGGCAAGCCAGTAATGTCGTCCGGTCGATACTCGCACGCGTGTTCGTTCCCCTTTGCGAGAGCGTTCGCGTTCGAATCCACCCCCAAGCACGCCGATAACGCCGCCGCCCGCATCTTGGTTGCATCGCAGCGAGGACTTTTGTCGGAACCGCCGGAATTTCCGGTGGGCGATCAACGGGATGGGAGGCGGCCTATTTGTACGACATGCTGTCGTCGGCAGAATCAGGCCTTCATCTGCCGCTTTACCGATGCCGCCAGCGCCTTGCCGTACGGCGGTTTCAGCCCGGCGATCTTCGCGACGTCGAGCCGCGCCTGTTTGAAGACCGCCTTGGCGTGGCTGAAGGTCCGGAACCCGTCGACGCCGTGATAACTGCCCATGCCCGATGGCCCGACGCCGCCGAACGGCAGGTCCTCCATCGAGACGTGAAAGAGGACGTCGTCCAGCGTCACCCCACCCGAGATCGTCCGGTCGAGCACGCGGCGGCGCTCGTCGGCATCGCGGCCGAAATGATAGAGGCCGAGCGGGCGCGGACCGCGGTTGATGCGTGCGATCACCGCGTCGATCCCGTCGTAGCGGACGACCGGCAGGATCGGCCCGAAAATCTCCTCCTGCATCAGCACCATGTCGTCGGTGACATCGGTAACGATGTGGAGCGGCATCTTGCGGCTGTTGGAACCGGCGAAATCCTCGTTGGCGGGATTGACCGTCTCGATCCGCGCGCCCTTGTCGCGGGCATCGTCGAGCCAGTCGGTCAGCCGCTGGTAATGGCGATCGTTGATGATCGCGGTGTAATCGGGGTTGGCGAGCAGCGTCGGATACATGGCGCTCGCCGCCGCCGTCAGCCCGTCGACCAGCGCGCGTTCCTGTGCGGCGGGGACGAGGACGTAATCGGGGGCGAGGCAGATCTGCCCGGCATTCAGCATCTTGCCGAGCGCGATTCGCTCGGTGGCGCGGGCGAGGTCGACGTCGGCGCCGATGATCGCCGGGCTCTTGCCGCCGAGTTCGAGCGTCACCGGCGTCAGATTGTCCGCCGCGGCGTGCAGGATGTGGCGGCCGATCCCGGTCGCGCCGGTGAACAGCAGATGGTCGAACGGCAGCGCGGCGAACGCCTTGCCGACCTCCGGCCCGCCGGACACGAAAGCGAGTTCGTCGGGCGCGAAATAGCTGCCGACCACCTCCTCGAACAAAGCCGCGGTCGCAGGAGTAAACTCGCTCGCCTTCACCATCACCCGATTCCCCGCCGCAAAGGCGCCCGCGACCGGCCCCATCACGAGGTTGACTGGGAAGTTCCACGGCGCGATCACGCCGACGACCCCCTTGGGCTGATATTCGACCCAGGCCCGCGCACCGAGCAGGCCGAGCGGGAACTGGACCGCGCGCTTCTCCGGCTTCGCCCAGCCGTCGAGCTTCTTCAGCGCATGCGCGATCGGCGCGATCGATCCGCCGATGTCGGTCAGCATCGACTGGTCGCGGCTGCGATGGCCGAAATCGTCGCTCAGCGCGTCGCAGAAGCGGACGGCATGGTCGCGGATCATCGCCGCCGCCCGCCTGAGGCGGTCCTTGCGTACCGCAAGCGTCACCGGCAGTTCGGCGATGAAGGCGGCGCGCTGCGCCGCCAGCAGCGCGTCCATCGTCATGCTCGGCAGCCGATCAGCCCGGCGACGGGAACGACGATGCCGTCCTGCCCGGGCCGGTCGATCTGCAACGACCCGGTCGGCACCTTCGCGCCCGCGGTCAGCCCCTCCTGCTGAACGATATCCATCGTCAACCGCGCGGTGATGTCGTCGCGGCGATATTCCGCGGCGTCGGCAAAGCCGAGCTTGCCCGGCCCGTCGCCGGCGCTGCGCGCAAGATCGATCGTCCGGCCGCCGATCGCGATGCGGATCGTCGCGGGGTCGGCGGTCGCCATCGCGACCAGCTGACGGTCGGTCGCGCTCCACAGATAGGCGGCGCAGCCCTTGTCGGGCAGCTGCTGGCGGCCGATCGCCCCCAACACCGGGGCGGCAGGGGCGGCCTGGGCCGCGACGGCGAGCAACAGCGCGATCATGGCGCGAGGGATATCATGGCGAGCCACGCAGGGTAAGCCGCCACCGCCAGCAGCGCGCCGAACGGCAGGGCGGTATCGCGGGCGACGCCCCGGCCGGTCAGATGCGCGAACAGCGCCACGCCGAGTCCGATCAGGCTGGCGATCACCAGCACCGCCGGCAACATCCGCCAGCCGAGCCAGAGCCCGATCGCACCGAACAATTTGGGGTCGCCGCCACCCATGCCGTCGTGCCCGCGCGCTGCTTTGTAGCCCCATGCGATCAGCGCGAGGCTCGCATAACCGGCGATGCCGCCGATCAGCCGGTCGACGAGCGACGGGTCGAGCCCCGCCACCCCCGCCGCCAGACCGGTCGCGGCGAGCAGGCCGGTCAGCCGGTCGGGCAGCCAGAAGGCGATGACGTCGAGCGCAGCCAGCGCGAGCAGCAGCCAGCCGAATACAGCACCGGCGATCCCGCCCGCATCGGGTGCGACGATGCCGGCGGCCAGGCCGATCGCCGAAGCGGCAAGCTCGATCCCCGCATGCCACGGATCGATTCGGGCACCGCAACCCCGGCAGCGCCCGTGCTGCACGGCGAAGCTCAGCAACGGCACCAGCTCCCCCGCGCACAGCGGCCGCCCGCACCCGTCGCAGGCGGAACGCCCGCGCATCACCGATCGCCCCTGCGGCCAGCGGATCACCAGCGCGGCAATGAAACTGCCGAAGATCGTCCCCAGCACGGCCAGTGCGAGCGGCCAGACGATGGCCGCGCTCATGTCAGGCTTCGCCGGGGTCGGGCTCGCGGATCAGATAGCGATAGACGCCGAGCAGATCGATGCCGAGCAGCACGATGTTCTGCGACCCCAGCGCCCAGTCGCGCATCAGCACCGCGCCGGTAATCCACGCCACCGCCGACAGGCAAAACAGCACCATCGCCCAGCCGGTGTCCCGACGCCCCCAGTCCAGTGCGACCACGCCGGCGGCAATCATCCCGCTGATCGATGCAAACCACCGTACTGGCTCGATAAATTCTTCCATCACCGCCCAGCGCGCGGGGTCGCGGATCGATCCGTCCGGGCTCGCCATATGCTGGACAGATGCGGGCCGGCACGCTCATTGCCCCGCCCTGCCCCGCATCCTAGATAGCTGGCAACACAAAATACCGGAGAGCCCATGTCCACCGATCCCGTCGTCATCCTCGGCTATGCCCGCACGCCGATGGGCTCGTTTCAGGGCGCGCTCGCCGGCGCATCGGCGACCGAACTCGGCGCGGCCGCGGTGAAGGCGGCGGTCGAACGCGCGGGCGCCTCGGCAGAAGCGATCGAGCGCATCTACATGGGCTGCGTCCTGCCTGCCGGCCTCGGCCAGGCGCCGGCGCGGCAGGCGGCGATCGGCGCGGGCCTCGGCACGCATGTCGAGGCGACGACGGTCAACAAGATGTGCGGATCGGGTATGCAGGCGGCGATCCTCGCCGCGGACGCGCTCGCCGCCGGATCGGTCGAGATGCTGGTCGCCGGCGGCATGGAGAGCATGACGAACGCGCCCTATCTATCGAAGAAGCATCGCGCCGGCGCGCGCATCGGCCATGACACGCTGTACGACCATATGTACCTCGACGGGCTGGAGGACGCCTACGAACCCGGCAAGCTGATGGGCAATTTCGCCGAGGAAACCGCGGCCGACTATCAGTTCACCCGCGCCGCGATGGACGATTATGCGATCGAATCGCTCAACCGCGCGCAAAAGGCGCAACTAGCGGGCGCGTTCGATCGCGAGATCGTCGCGGTCGAGGTGAAGGGCCGCAAGGGCAGCACCACGGTCTCACTCGACGAACAGCCCGCCAAAGGCGACGTCGCCAAGATCCCGACGCTGAAGCCCGCCTTTTCGCGCGACGGCACGATCACCGCCGCCAACGCCTCGTCGATCTCCGACGGTGCCGCGGCGCTGGTGATGACGCGTGCCAGCGTCGCCGAACGGCTGGGCTTGACGCCGATCGCCCGCGTCGTCGCGCATGCCGGGCATGCGCACGATCCGGCGAAGTTCACCACCGCGCCGGTGTTCGCGATGCGCAAGGCGATGGAGCGCGCCGGCTGGGATCGCGACGACATCGACCTGTTCGAGGTCAACGAGGCGTTCGCCGCAGTGTCGATGATCGCGATCCACGACCTCGGAATCGACCCTGCACGGCTCAACGTCCATGGCGGCGCCTGCGCGCTGGGTCACCCGATCGGCGCGAGCGGTGCGCGCATCCTCGCGACGTTGCTGTCGGCCCTGCAGACGACCGGACAAAGGCGCGGCCTTGCGTCGCTGTGCATCGGCGGCGGCGAGGCGACCGCGATGGCGGTGGAGCTGATGCAGTAAATCAGCGGCGATAGAGGTGCGAGACATCCGACTTGCTGCCAGGCAGGCGGACGACCTGCCCGCCCTCGCACACCGGCGCGGCGACCAACCGCAGCCAGCGCTGGCCGGCATCATGCGGAAAGACTGCGACATCCAGCGTGAAGCCGCGGCGATGGCGGATCGCATGCGCGCGCAGCCGCTCCATCGCCACCCGCGACGCCTCGGCATAGAGCGCGACGGTCGTACAGCGTGCGGGCGCGACATGCTCGGGCAGGCCGAACAACCGATAGACCTCACGCGACCAGCTGAGACGATTGTCGGCAAGGTCGCACGCCCACAGCCCCAGGGTCGCGTTCGGTGGGGCGGCCTCGCCATCGGCGCCGCGCGGATCGTCGGACAGCCGGCCGAGATCGAACCGCTGGTCGACCTCGACCATGGGCCAGCTATGATGCAGTTGCAGCGGTTCGGTCGGCGTCACGATGGCGGCCTTCGCATGGGGAGCCGGATCGGTAGCGGTGCGGTCCTAACATCCCGTTAGGCGGCGCGCGATGTTACGGCAGCCGCTCGCCGCCTTCGACGCCCCACAAATCGGCAACCTCGACGAAGCCCGCCTGCCCCTTCACGTCGAGCCGGCACCAGCCGCCGCCGCATTCCGACAGGCGCCCGACCACGCCCGGCGCGGCCCGCCACAACAGCTTCGCCCCCGCCGACGGGCGCGCATACATCTCGACCGGCTGCGCGCTCCGCACGATCCCGGTCCGCCGCTCGCTGAGCAAGGCGGCGAGCATCCAGCCCTGCGTGCCGTCGGGGTCCTCCACCTTGCGCCACTGCTTGAACGTCGCGATCACGCGCACGGGCAGATCGGCACGCTGGTACAGCCAGCTTGCGGGATAGGTCTTGTCGGGACCGGTGCGCATCCGCGCGCGGCCAGCGTTGATCGACGCGTAATAGGGCAGCGTCTTCTTGCCGTCCGCGGCACGCGCTGCGTCATCCGCCGTCACCATCGCCAGCCCGGCGATGGCCATCGCGCCCAAAGCCCAAAACCGCATCGTTCCTGTCCTTTTCCTCTTCGTCCTCTCTAGCGTGGCGCGGATGAACGGCAACGATCCGTTGACGCCCGCCGCGCGCTTCGCCAAGCCGGTGGCGCCATGTCAGATTCCCGCCGCACCCCCAAGGTCGTCGTGACCCGCGAACTCGCCGATACGGTGATGGACAGGCTGGAGGCGCTGTTCGACACCACCAACAACCGGGGCGACGCCCCGATGACCCGCGCGCAGCTCGCCGCGGCGATGGCGGATTGCGACGTTCTGGTGCCGACCGTCACCGACGAGATCGACGCCGCGCTGATCGCCGGCGCCGGCGAGCGGCTACGCCTGATCGCCAATTATGGCGCGGGCGTGAACCATATCGCGCTAAAGGCGGCACGCGCGCGTGGCATCATCGTCACCAACACGCCGGGCGTGCTGACCGAGGATACCGCCGACATGGCGATGGCGCTGATCGTCTCCGTCCCGCGCCGGCTGGCGGAGGGCGAGAAGCTGGTGCGATCGGGCGAATGGCACGGCTGGAGCCCGGGCGGCATGCTCGGCCATCGTATCGGCGGCAAGGCACTGGGCATCGTGGGCATGGGCCGCATCGGCCAGGCGGTGGCACGCCGCGCCCGCGCGTTCGGCCTGTCGATCCATTATCACAATCGCCACCGCCTGCCCGCCGTGGTCGAGACGGAGCTCGGCGCGACCTTCCACGCCGATCTCGACGCGATGCTGGCGGCGGCGGACATCGTCAGCATCCATACCCCGCTCAACGCCGACAGCCGCGACCTGATCGACCGCCGCCGCATCGGCCTGATGCGGCCCCACGTCTATCTCATCAACACCTCGCGCGGCGGCATTGTCGACGAGGGCGCGCTGGTCGACGCGCTGGAGGCCGGCCGCCTCGCCGGCGCGGGCCTCGACGTATGGGAGCACGAACCGCGCATCGATCCGCGGCTGCTCGCACTGCACAACGTCGTGATGACCCCGCACATGGGAAGCGCGACGCTGGAGGGGCGGCAGGCGTCGGGTGAGCGCGTGATCCAGAACATCCGCATGTGGGCGGACGGCCACCGCCCGCCCGATCAGGTGCTCGAAGGCTGGGCGTAACGCGCGCATTGTTCGTGATAAATGATTGCTGAACGGAAACCTTTGCTGCGCCGCGACATTACCTCCGCATCCCCGCAACGAAGGATTTCAGCCATGTCCATCAAGCCCATCGCCGCCACCGCCCTTCTGCTCGCCTCTGCCGTCAGCCTGTCGGCCTGCTCGACGCTGAAGGGCGCAGGGATCGGTGCCGCGGGTGGTGCGGGCGTCGCCGCAGCGACCGGTGGCAGCGTCGAAAAGGGCGCCGCGATCGGCGGCACCGGTGGCGCGGTGGTCGGCACCGTCGCCGACTGACCAGGTTCGGGAGCGTCGAGCGCCTCAACCCGGCGCTCCCGTACATCTACAGCGCGGCGAGCAACTGCCTGCGCTCGATATCCTTGGCCCGGCCGAACCGGGACAGGATCGTCATCAGTTCCTCGCGATCCGGCACGTACACGCCATCCAGAGCAATGCGAGTGACAGGAACCAGCGGTCGCCACGCGCCGCCTTCGCAGATCGCAAAGCCCCCCATGATCTCGACCGTGCGGTCTAGCCTAGGCCAGCGCGCGAAAATCCCGGACCGGAACAGCGGATGAGGATCCAGCCGCTCCGCACTCAGTCCCAATCGCGACACCAGATCCGCTGCATCCTCTTCGCCGACCAGCAGATCAATATCCGCGACATCGGTCACAACGCCATGCAGCGCGACCGCCGCACTGCCGATCACCCACCACGGACCACGGGCGTCGCGCATCGCGGCAGCGACCGCCGTCAGCGCTGTCGCGACACCCGTCTCAATCACCGGCGTCACGCCGGTATGCCGGCGGTGCGACCGCCGCCACACTCAGTCCCCCGTCAGGATGCGATCGACCAGTTGCTTCACGCTCGGCACGAAGCCGTTGGAATAGAAGGGGTCGCGCTTGAAGTTGTACGCAGCATGGCCGGCGAACATCAAATTCTGGTCGACGTCGCCACCATGCGCGATGTCCTGCAGCGTCTTCTGGATACAGAAGCTGCGCGGATCGGCGAGCCGCCCGGTCGAATTGGTTTCGGTATCCGCCCAGCTCGAGAAGGAGCATTGCGACAGACAGCCCATGCAATCCGCCTGATCCTTGCGGATGATGCCCTTCTCGGTCGGCGAGACGAACACCAGCGTATTGTCCGGCGTCTTCAGCGCGTCGGTATAGCCCTCGCCGAACCACTGGCGCGCGCGTAGCAGGTCGTTGCGCGTGACCCAGAAATTCTTGCCCTTCACGCCGACGTCGAGCTGGAAGACGTGGTCCCCCGCCTCCTGCGTCGAAAAGGCGATCTGGCGTTCCGAACGCGCCTCGAGGTTGCGCAGGAACGGATTGCGCACCGCAGACGAATAGAAACCGGTCGGCGAAAAGCGGTGGAGCAGCACCTCGCCTTCCTCGATCTGCGTCAGCCGGTCCTTCCAGTCCTGCGGGATCGGGCTCTCCTGCGTCAGCAGCGGCCGCGTGCCATATTGGAAGGCGATCGTGCCGAGCTCGGGATTGTCGATCCAGTCGTTCCAGTCGCGCAGATACCAGACGCCGCCCGCCATCACGATCGGCGTCGTGTCGGGAATGCCGCCCTCGCGCATCACCGCGCGCAGTTCGGCGACGCGCGGGAACGGATCCTGCGGCTTCAGCGGGTCCTCGGCATTGGACAGGCCGTTATGCCCGCCGGCGAGCCATGGGTCCTCGTAAACGACCGCCGCCAGCCAGTCCGCCGCCTTCGAATAGGCGCGCTTCCACAGCGCGCGAAAGGCGCGGCCCGAGGATACGATCGGCAGGTAGGACACGCCGTAGGACGCGGTGATCTCGGACAGCTTGTACGGCATGCCCGCCCCGCAGGTGACGCCCGACACCATGCCCCGGGTGCGCTCGAGCACGCCGTGCAGGATGCGCTGCGCCCCGCCCATCTCCCACAGCACGTTGATGTTGATCGCGCCCTTGCCGCCGGAAATCTCGTGCGCGCGCTGCACCTGCTGCACGGCGCCTTCGATGGCATATTCGACCAGTTCCTCGTGGCGTTCGCGGCGGGTCAGCGCCTTGTAGACCTGAGGGATGATCTTGCCGTCGGGGTCGTAGCTGTCGGCATTGACGGCGGATACCGTACCGATCCCTCCGGCGGCAGCCCAGGCGCCGGCGGAGGCGTGGTTGGTCGCGGCGACGCCCTTGCCCCCTTCGACCAGCGGCCAGACCTCACGGCCATTGTACACGATCGGCTTCAGGCCCTTGAACACGGAAAACGTCACCTCATCCCGGGGGGTAAATACGACCGGCTATACAAGAAGGATGCGGTGATGCGAAGGAATTGCGATGCGGGCCGGATCTCGCGGCGGCGGCGGCACCCCCGCTTAGGCGTCGGTTAACCTCGTTCGTGCACAGCGGTCGCCAGCACATTGATAGGGAATCTGACCGATGGGGGTCCTCGACCATCTGATCGCGCCGAAGCGGCCGAAGCGCAAGACGCTGGCCGCGACGCTGCGGTCGCCGCTCGGCGCGCTGCTGCTGCCGCAGTTCGAGCGATTGCACCTGCCCGCCGGCGAGTTGCCGCACGACGGACCGACGGGGTCGGCCTGGTCGCGCGGCTACATACTCGGCGCGGCCTGCGCCTCGCTCCAGCATCAGAGCGCGGCACCGGCAAGCGATCACGAATGTTTCACCATCGCCCACACCGCATTCGCCATGACCTATGGCGAGGCCGAGGCGCGCAACCTGCTTGCCGCGACGGTCGCTGCCGCGGAGGCGCATGAGCCGGAGATCGAGGACGGGCTGATGCAGGGCGCCAGCGACCTCGCGCTGGTCGCGTCGGGCGGGACGGACGACATGCCGCTGCACTTCGCGACCCGCAACGGCGAAGAACTTGCCGCCGCGGATCAATAGACGGCAACATTTCGTCACAACAAAACGCCCTGGAAAAACGAACCGTTCCGGACCCGACGCGTTACGATGCGGATGAGGGGGCTCAGAACATCGTCGCTCGGCGGCGCAGCCATGCTGCTTGCCGGCTGCAACACGCATCAATCGACGCTCGCGCCGTTCGGCGCGGACGCGGCCGATATCCGCTATCTGTTCCTCGTCATGCTGTGCGGTGCGCTGGTGATCGCTATCGCCGTCGCGCTGCTGATGCGGCATGCGGTGCGTGCGCCCGAGGGCGAGCTGACGCATGCCGGCGGCATGCGGCTGGTGCTGTGGCTGGGCGGGATCGTGCCGACGGTCGTGCTGCTTGGCCTGCTCGTCTGGTCGCTCCCCTATATGAAGCCGCGACCGGTCGGCCCCGCCGACCTCACCATCGCGGTCGAGGGCGAACAATTCTGGTGGCGCGTCCTCTATCGCCCGGCGGGCGCCGCTCCGGTGGAAACCGCCAATGAGGTGCGCATCCCGGTTGGGCGCACCGTCGCCTTCCGCCTGAGCGCGGCGGACGTCGTTCACAGCTTCTGGATTCCCGGCCTCGGCGGCAAGATGGACATGATCCCCGGCCGCACCAACACGCTCGTGGTGCGCGCCGACAAGGCCGGGCGCTATCGCGGCCAGTGTGCCGAATTCTGCGGGCTGAGTCATGCGCTGATGGCGCTCGACGTCGTCGCGATGCCGCCCGCCGCCTTCGACGCCTGGCTTGCCGACCAGCGCCGGCTCGCCACCGCGACCGGCGAGGGCGCCGCGCTGTTCGCCGCCAACGGCTGCAACGCCTGCCACGCGATCCGCGGCACCGCCGCGACCGGGCGGATCGGTCCCGACCTCACCCATTTCGGCGCGCGACCGACGCTCGCCGCGGGCATCCTGCCGATGACCACCGCCAATGTCGCGGCCTTCATCCGCCATCCGCAGGCGACCAAACCCGGCGTGCGCATGCCCGCCTTCCCGCAACTGTCGCCAGGTGAGGCCACCGCCATCGCCCGCTATCTCCAGGGCCTGAAATGAGCCTCCACGCGCAAGACGATCCGCAGCTTCGCCGCGAGCAGGAAGCGCGCCTGCGCGAGGTGTGGAAGCCGCCCACGGGCTGGTTCTTCCGCTGGACCGACGTCAACAACAACCGGATCGGCGTCTGGTATACGCTGACCGCGTTCGGCTTCATGCTGTTCGCCGGCGTACTCGCACTCATCATGCGCACGCAGCTGGCGGTGCCGGACAACGATCTCGTTTCCGCGAACACCTTCAACCAGCTGTTCACGCTGCACGGCTCGATGATGATGTTCCTGTTCGCGGTGCCGATGTTCGAGGCGGTGTCGATCATCCTGCTGCCGCAGCTGCTGGGCGCACGCGACCTGCCCTTCCCGCGTCTGTCGGCGTTCGGTTACTGGAGCTTCCTGCTCGGCGGCGTCTTCGTCGGGGGATCGATCTTCTTCAACGCCGCGCCCGATGGCGGCTGGTTCATGTACCCGCCGCTGACGACCCGCACCGACCTGTCGGGGCTTGGCGCCGATATCTGGATGCTGGGCCTCAGCTTCATCGAGGTATCGTCGGTCGCCGCCGCGGTCGAGCTGATCGTCGGCGTTTTCAAGTGCCGCCCGCCGGGCATGCGGCTCAACCTGATGCCGCTCTACGCCTGGTACATCCTCGTCGTCGCAGTGATGATCCTGTTCGCCTTCCCCCCCCTGATCGCCGGCGACCTGCTGTTCGAGATGGAGCGGCTGCTCGGCTGGCCGTTCTTCGACGCGGCGAAGGGCGGCGATCCCCTGCTGTGGCAGCACCTCTTCTGGATCTTCGGCCACCCGGAAGTCTATATCGTCTTTCTCCCCTCGATCGCGCTATTCGCGATGCTGATCCCGACGTTCGCCCAACGACATCTGCTCGGCTATCCGTGGATCGTGCTAGCCGCGGTCGGCACCGCCTTCCTGTCGTTCGGCCTGTGGGTGCACCACATGTTCGCGACCGGGCTGCCCAAGATCAGCCTCGCCTTCTTCTCGGCCGCATCCGAAGCCGTCGCGATCCCGACCGGCGTACAGATCTTCGCCTTCATCGCGACGCTCTGGGCGGGCAAGGTCAAATGGTCGACGCCGCTGCTCTACGCCTCGGGCAGCCTCGCGATCTTCGTCATCGGCGGCCTGACCGGCGTAATGGTCGCGATCGCGCCGTTCGACTGGCAGGCGCACGACACCTACTTTATCGTCGCCCACCTGCATTACGTGCTGATCGGCGGCACGTTGCTGCCGCTGTTCGGCGGCCTCTATTATTACTGGCCGCTCATCACCGGCAAGAAGCTGAGCGACCGGCTCGGCCGCATCGCCTTCTGGATCATGTTCGTCGGCGTGAACCTGACCTTCTTCCCGATGCATCTGTCGGGGCTGGAGGGGATGCCGCGCCGCGTCTTCACCTATCCCGCCGATCTCAACATCGGCTGGCTCAACCTCGCCTCGACCGCAGGGTCCTATCTGTTCGCCGCCGGCGTGCTGGTGCTGGTGGTCGACCTCGCACTGTCGCCGACGCGGAAGAAGGCGGTCCGCAACCCGTGGAACGCCGGCACGCTCGAATGGCTCGCGCATCCGGACGACGAGGACTGGGGCATCCGCTCGGTGCCGCTGATCGAGAGCCGCTACCCGATCTGGGACCAGCCCGGTTTCGTCGCCAAGGTCGACGAGGGCCGTTTCTTCCTGCCCGATGCCGAGGAAGGCCGCCGCGAGACGATCATCACCTCCGTCCTCGATGCGAAGCCGGTGTCGGTGATCCGGCTCGGCACCCCCAGCGTCAAGCCGATGATGACCGCGGTCGCGCTCGGCGGGGTGTTCATCCTGACCACCTACCACCTCTACCTGCTGTCCGCGCTCAGCGGCGTGGTGACGCTCGCCTGCGTGCTCTGGTGGCTGTGGGACACGGCCGAGATCCCGGAGAAGCCCGAAAAGCCGATCGGCCATGGTATGCATATGCCGCTCTATATTTCCGGTCCCGCAGCGCCGGGCTGGTGGGCGATGTTCATCACGATGATGGCGGACGCCACCGCCTTCTCGGGCCTCGTCTTCGGCTATTATTTCTACTGGACGATCCATCCCGATTTCGGCGCCGGCTTCGACGGACCGGGCACCTATTGGCCGATCGTCGCGCTGCTGCTGTCGCTCGCCAGCTGGGCCGCGACGCTCGCCGCGCGGGAAGTCCACGCCCGCGGCGCGGTGCCGCCGGCGCGCGCGCTGCTGATCGCCGGTGCGGTCGCCGCACTCGCCAGCCTCGCCGTCGGGCTGCGCTGCCTCGACGGGCTCGATCCAAAGGCGAACGTCTATCCGGCGATCGTCTGGGTACTGGTGATCTGGACCGTAGTCCACGCGGCGGTCGGCGCGATCATGCAGCTCTACACGCTCGCACGCAGCTTGGCCGGCCGCATGGACCCCGCGCATGACGCCGACCTGCGCAACATTACCGTCTACCAGCATTTCTTCGCGCTGACGGCGCTGGTCGCCTATCTGACCATCGGCCTGTTCCCGGAGGCGGGACTGTGAGGCGCTGGCTGCGCCGCGCACGCGATCTGCGCGTCACGCTGTGGACGTTGATCGTGCCGCCGACGACGTGGGCGGTGCATTTCCTCTTCTCCTATCTGTGGGCGGCGGTGTCCTGCGCGAAACTGGGCAGCTGGGCGCGCTTTCCCACCGCCTTCGCGATCGGGACGGTGGCGGCGCTGCTCATCATCGTCGCGGCGGGGCTGATCGCGTGGCAGCAGGCGCGCACCCCCGGTGCACCCGCCCCGCACGACGAGGGCACCGAGATCGACCGTCTGCGCTTCCTCGCCTATTCGACATTATTACTGTCAGGGCTGAGCTTCATCGCGGTGCTGTTCACCGCCGCGCCGGTCATCGTGCTGAGCGACTGCCGGTGAAACCGCCGACGCTCGTCGCCGGCCTCGCGCTGCTGCCGATCGGCTGGACGCTCAGCCGCTACGGCATGTCGGGCCATATGGCGGCGCATATGATCGCGGTCGCGATCGCCGCGCCGCTGATTGCAATCGGCGTGCAAGGCGGCCGGTTCGATCCGGCCATGCGCTGGCCGCGACTCGCCACCCCCCTGCCCGCCGCGATGATCGAGGCGGTGATCGTCTGGGGCTGGCATGTGCCGGCACTGCGCAACCTCGCCGCGCATCATCCGCTGGCGCTGGTCGTCGAACAGGCCAGCTTCCTCGCCGCCGGACTGCTGCTCTGGTCCGCCGTCCTCGCCCCGCGCCACCGCGCCGCCGGCGTCGGCGCCCTGCTCGTCACCTCGATGCACATGACCCTGCTCGGCGCGCTGATCGGCCTCGCCCCCCGGCCGCTGTACATGCACCATGGTGCCGACGCGCTCACCGACCAGCAGGTCGCGGGCGTCGTCATGCTGCTGGTCGGCGGCATAGCCTATCTCGTCGGCGGGCTCGCGATGCTCGGCCGCCTGCTCCAGACCCGCCCGGAGGCACCCGCCGCATGACGATCCGCATCACCTGGGCGCGCGCCATCGCCACGCTGGTCGGGCTCGGCGCGGCGGGCCTGCTGTTTGCCTGGTCGGGACTGTTCAACATCGCCGCCTCCAGCGGTCATTGGCCGATCACCGACTGGTTCCTGCATTGGACGATGCGCAATTCGGTGCGCACCCATGCCGCCTTCACCAGCCCCGACGATCCCGCCGACGCGACCGGTCTGGTTAGCGCCGCGGGCCATTTCGCCAATGCCTGCGCCGTCTGCCATGGCGCGCCCGGGGTAAAGCCTGCGCCGGTCATGCAATCCGCCACCCCGCCCGCGCCCGACCTCGCGATCAACGCGCGCGAATGGAGCGACAAACAGCTGTTCTGGATCCTCCAGCACGGCGTCAAATATACCGGTATGCCCGCCTGGGCGGTGCAGGACCGTCCCGATGAGGTACGCCGCATGGTCGCCTTCGTCCGCCGCCTGCCCGGCGTGACGCCGGCGCAATACGAGGCGCTGGTGAACGAGGCGAATCCGGGCGACGACCTTGCCAGCTGCACCGGCTGCCACGGGGCCGACGGCAAGGGCCGCGGCGCCCCCGACATCCCCGTGCTTGGCGGCCAGGATCCCGCCTATCTGCTCGCCGCATTGAAGGGTTATGCCGACGGCACACGCTCCAGCGCCGTGATGCAGCAGGTCGCGATGCGCATGACGCCCGCCGCCATGACCGACGCCGCGCGCCGCTTCGCCGCGATGCCGGGCCTCGGCGCGGCGCCCGCCGGCAGCGCCGCGGCCGCGCGGATCGTGACGCAGGGTATCGCCCGCATCCAACTGCCCGCCTGCGCCAGCTGCCACGCGCCGGGCAAGCCGTATCCCGTGATCGCCGGCCAGCGCGCCGACTTTATCGCGCAGCGCCTGCGCCACTGGCAGGGCGACGACACGATCGTCGACGCGCGCAAGAGCGCCGCAACGATGCCCGTCATCGCGCGCCGCATCCCCAAGGAGATGATCGATCCGGTCGCGCGCTATCTGGCAGGGCAAACGACCGCGACGCGTTGAGGCGTGTCGCGTCGGATCTACCGATCAATAAGGAAACTGGCGGAGAGGGAGGGATTCGAACCCTCGGTGCCCGCAAAGGCACGCCGCATTTCGAGTGCGGTACAATCGACCACTCTGCCACCTCTCCGCAGAAGACGTTTCCAGAGGTCCGCTAGGGGTCTGGTCGGTCGGTCGAGGGCGCGCCTCTAACGGGTTCGTTTTCAGGAGGCAAGCACCCTTGCGCTTGTGCAGCGCAGAAAGACCACTAAATTGCCCGCATGCCCCGCCACGATCCTATCGGCACGTCCTCCGGCGCCTCGTCGCCCAATATCGGGCTCGACGCGCCCGCGATCGCGCATGCGCGATTCTCGATCGGCGAGGTCGTGCGCCATCGCCTGTTCGATTTCCGCGGGGTGATCTTCGACGTCGATCCGGTCTTCGCCAACACCGACGAATGGTATGAGGCGATTCCGGAGGCGGTGCGGCCCGACAAGGACCAGCCCTTCTACCACCTGCTCGCCGAGAATATGGAATCGAGCTACGTCGCCTATGTCAGCCAGCAGAATCTGGTGCCGGACGAAAGCGACGAACCGATCGATCATCCGGCGATTCCCGGGCTGTTCAACGATTTTGCCGACGGGCGTTACGCCCTGCGCCGCGAGCATCGCCACTAGCCCGGTCGAAATCCGCCGCCATCGCAGATTCACCGCGGCGGGAGGTTGACAGGCTGGCGGCTTTTCCTTAGCTGCCACCCCTCATCCCGCCGGGGTATACCCGAGCGGGCGCAGTTTTTTGGGAAGTGACTAGAGCCATGTTCGCAGTCGTGCGCACGGGCGGCAAGCAGTATCGCGTCGCCGCCGGAGACAAAATCGTCGTCGAGAAGCTGGACGGCGAAGCCGGCGCATCGATCACGCTGGGTGACGTCCTGCTCGCGGGCGAAGGCTCCGAGCTAAAGAGCGTCGAGGGCCTGACCGTCGCCGCCGAGATCGTCGCACAGGCGAAGGGCGAGAAGGTCATCGTCTTCAAGAAGCGTCGCCGTCACAATTACCGCCGCAAGAACGGTCATCGCCAGAACCACACGATCCTCAAGATCGTTTCGGTCGGCTGAGCCCAGCGCAGCGAACAGGAGTTAGAGCAGCATGGCACATAAGAAAGCAGGCGGTTCGTCGCGCAACGGTCGTGATTCGGCCGGCCGTCGTCTCGGCGTGAAGAAGTTCGGCGGTCAGGAAGCGATCGCGGGCAACATCCTCGTGCGTCAGCGCGGCACCAAATTCTATCCGGGCGCCAACGTCGGCATCGGCAAGGATCACACCTTGTTCGCGCTCGTCGACGGCCGCGTGGCGTTCCACGAGGGCAAGCTCGGCCGTAAATTCTGCTCGGTGCAGATTATGGCGGAAGCCGCCGAATAATCGGGTAACCAGACGGGTTGCCCACCAGGGTGACCCGGGTTCCTCGGCAGCGAGGGACCAGCCAACAAGGGAGACGGGTCCGCCCCGGCTCCCTTTTTTCTTGCTCCCCAACCCTTTGTCCCTGCCGCGTCACAGGCGCGTGGCAGCGGCGTGGCCAAGGAGAGAGCAAGAATGTTCGCCAGAACCAACAGATTGACGCTGCGGCCCGCGTGGCCGGAGGACGCGCCGGCTCTGGCGCAGGCCATCGGCCACGAAGCGGTCACCCGCATGCTGATGCGCGTTCCCTTCCCTTATGGCGTCGCCGATGCCGAGGCGTTTGCCGCGCGGCCCCGGGCGGCACATGAACCGCGTTTTCTGATCCTGTCGCATCAGGCGGTGGAACCGGCACTTGTCGGCGGAATAGCGTTGACCGATCACGGTGGCGCGAGTGGCGTCGAACTCAGTTACTGGCTGACGCCATCCGCCTGGGGACGCGGCTATGCGACCGAGGCGGGGCGTGCGGTGGTCGACATGGCGCGGCACGCATTGCCGCTGCGCCGCCTGTCCGCCTGGCATTTCGCCGACAATCCGGCATCGGGCGCGGTCCTGCACAAGCTCGGATTCCGCGCGACGGGCCAGACCGTGATGCGCGAATCATTGGCACGCCGCGAGGCGGCACCGGCGGTCAGTTACGACCTCGACCTCGACGACCAACGTGAACCGATGCCGATCGCCGCGTGACCGGAACGCGGCGATCGGGCTCGTGCGGGCACGCGGCGCAGGGACGATCGCGTTCATTCAGAGGACGCGGACGTGTATCGAGCTGGATGGGCCTCGGCCCTGACGTCTCGACGGGTGAGAGGCATGGCCGTGGCAGCAGCAGGCGCATCACCGTTGCGCCTCTGCGCGAACGTGATTTCTTGCCGATGTAGCGCGTAAAGACCTAGCGCCGCTCCGCCGGCCCTAGCAGCGCCGCGTACAACGCGAGCAACGCTGCGCCGCCGGCCGCCGCGCTGATCGCCGCTGTGCCGACGTGCGGGTAGACGGTCGCGCCGACGATCGCGCCCGCGACGAGGCCGCCCCACAGGAGCAGATAGGGCAGCCACGCCCAGCGCGGTCCGCCGAGCATGGCCATCGCCAGCCGTTGGGCGAACTTGACCAGCGCGCCGGTCATATAGGTCACGCCGACGCTCACCTCGCCGTCATGCTGGAACAAGGTATTCGCCATCCCCATCGCCGCGGCGAGCAGGGCGGTGGTGACGCCGACGGGCACGCGTGCATCGACCGCCGCCGCACCGGCGAGCAGGATAGCGACCCCGATCATCGCCGCGGGCTTGCGCCATACGCCCGCCATCGCGGAGACGATCGTGCCGGCCACCACTCCGCCGACGAAGGCCCCGATCAGTCCTGCGGCGATCCCGGCCACCGGCCCTGCCGTCGCCAGCCCGACCGCGAACCGCGTGGAATTGCCGCTCATGAACGAGACGAACAATCCTCCGACCTTGAGGAATCCGATCGCATCGACATAGCCGGCGAGGCCAGCCGTCGCCGCACCCAGTATCCAGAAGCGCTTCGTATATCGGGTCATGCTCCGACCTTAGCGCCTTTGCCGCGGTCGGTTGAAGCCCGACGCCGCGATCAGGCGGCGCGGGGTAGCACCGCCGCCTCGTAATCGCTCTCCGCGAGGCCGATCAGCCCGCGGTCGTCATGCTTCCACGGATGGAAGCCGGGCAGGAAATAGGCCGCCCAGACGCCCGCGACCTTGCGCGCCATGCCGGGGTTGCCGAACGCATACCAGAACAGCCGCGCCCATACCTTCGGCCCCGTCAGCCCGTCCTGCCGCAGCAGTTCGAGCATCCCGCGCGTCCGCCCGCCGAAGAACCGCCATGTCGTCACCAGCATCACGAGCGACTTGATGCGCCAGCGCGCGAACCGCGACCAGCCCGTCGTCGCGTGCAGCCAGGTGTCATAGGCGACGCCCTTGTGCTCGATCTCCTCGGCGGCATGCCACAGCCACAGGGCCTTGGCCTGTTCCTCGCCGCCACGTAGATGGCGGGGATCGGCGATCAACTGGTGCGCGAGCATCGCGGTAAAATGTTCGAGCGCGGTGGTCGCCGCCAGGCTCGCGATCGGCGGCCGGTCCCGGGTCAGCGCCAGCGCGGCGTCGACGTCACGGTCGAGCAGGCCTACGTCATAGCCCTGATCCGTGACGTGCCGGTTGAACGCGACATGTTCGCGGGTGTGCATCACCTCCTGCTTGATGAAGGCGTTGATCTCCGCGGTCAGCCGCGGCGGCGTGCCCTCGCGAAACTTGCGGACGCTGTCGACGAAATAGCCCTCGCCCTTGGGGAAGGTCACCGACAAGGCGTTGTAAAAGGCGGTCGCGATCGGGTCGTCGTTCAGCCACCAGCGGCCCATGCGGACGCCGCGACCGAAGCGGCGGTCGCGCGGCGTGATGACCAGATCGTGCGGGGTGGTTGCTTTCGCCATGGAATCCTCCGAACACAGGGCTACGCTACTTACTGACACCATTGTAAATAGGCCCCTGCCCTGTCCGCTGCAACCCCTACCGCCCCTCCCCGCCGCCGCCTGTCTCCGGGCGAAAGCCGCGACGCCGCGCTGACGGCCGCGCAGCAATTGCTCATCGAAAGCGGTCCGCAGGCGGTGACGCTGAAGGCCGTGGGTGCGCGAATCGGCCGGACGCACGCCAACCTGCTCCACCATTTCGGTTCGGCGGAGGGACTGCAGCGCGCGCTGATCGCCCGCATGGCGACCTATATCACCTCGACCATCCGCGACGCCGTGCTGAGCAATCGCGATGGCGAACCCGATCCACGCCGGATCGTCGACCTCGTCTTCGATGCGTTCGACAGCGGGGGTGCGGGCGCGCTGGCGAGCTGGATGATCCTGTCCGGCAATCGCGACGCACTCGATCCCATCCTGTCGGCGGTGCACGATCTGGTCGACGAACTCGCAGTTGGGATGCAGCCGGCGGAACGGCCGATCCAGGACGAAACGCTGCACCTCGTCCTGCTCGCTCTCGGCGACACCCTGCTCGGCGCACCGATGGCCCGGGCGCTCGACCTGCCGCGCAGCAAGGCGCGCGATCTCGCCGTCGCGATGCTGACCGGCGGTTCGGACGACGCAGGATGCGGCTGAACCAGCGACAATAGCCGCTGGCACCAGAGCAATGGCGCCGCCCCTCCTTTCGCCCTCGCCGCTGCGCTATGGACGCGGCTCGAGAACAGGGGTCGTTTCACCGTACAGACGGTGGCCGGGTCGGTCTAAAGCGTTGCGCGGTGCCGCGTCTGGTCGGACGGGTCGCGGGATCGCGCGCTGTCGACCGACGCCGGGACGCAACGGGGATGCCCCTCGATCGAACCGGACGCGACGTCAGCGCAGCCTGACGCGGATCGGGAGGGGATGTTCGGACCGGCGGGTGCTCCAGGCGCCCGCCCGAAGGGGCCGTCGGCCGGTGTTCGCGATGGGGGTCGCGGGATTGGCCGGCGGCTTTCTCGCGCCGTCCGCCATGGGCCCGTTACGGCCGCCCGCCGCCGTGCAGCGCGCGATAGTCGCCCGGCGTCACGCCATAGACCTCGCGAAACGCCCGCCCGAGATAGGCCGCGTCGCAGAAACCCCATCGTTCGGCGAGTGCCGCGATCGTCTCGCGATCCCCGTCGCCGCGCAACGTCTCGGCGACGCGGGCAAGCCGGCGCGCACGGATATAGGCCTGGACGCCACCCTCGGCCTGCAACAGGCGATAGAGCGTCGACCGCGACACGCCGAGCATCCGGCTCAGCCGCGCGGTGTTGAGCGAGGGCGATCCGAGATGCCGCTCGATCGAATCGCACAATTGGTGGCGCAGGCCGCGTTCGTGCTGCCCGGCATCGGCGGGCACACTGCCCAGGCTCGCGGTCACCGCGACCGTGAACAGGTCGAGAATGGTCTGCGCCAGTAGCGGCCCGCTGCTCGCGGGAAGCTGCCCGGCGTGATGGCGAATCATCGTCAGGTGCGACGCCAGCAGCGCGGCGTGCTGCGGTGCGATGACATGGCCGTGCAGGCTGCGGACCGACGGCAGCATCCGTTCCGCCACCGCCCGGGGCAGGACGAAGCCCGACGTGACCGACGCGTCCGACGTATGGCGGCCGACCTGCGCCATGTCGGCGAGCACGATTGATCCGGCCGGGGCGACGACGGTCCGCCCCTCCATCTCACCCACGGCGCCGCCGCGATGGCGGATGTTGACGACAAGGTCGTCGCAATCGTCCGCGACGATATTGGCCCGGTCGCGAATCCAGTCCTGTGCGGTAAAACGCGCATGGCCGATCACCAGCGGACCCAGGTCGAGCGCATCGATCGTGGCGGCGAACGGTTCGTGCGGGTCCGTGTCGAACCGCCGCCGGTAGCCACCGACGTCGGAATCACGCCAGCAGCTGTAGCGCTGCGATTCGGGCAGCAGATCGCTCTCGAACAACCGCCCCCATGCCAGGGGCGGCTGCGATCCCGACTGCGGCCCCGCGGGCACCATGGATTCGGGCGCGTACTTCACCAATATCCCCATAACGTTGCCGCACATATGGTCCAGCGGCCTTGTCGTCGCGCCGCCGGCAGCGGCGCACCGCCGCCGGGGGTGGCCGTTCCCGCCCATCGCGCTAAAGAGGCGCCATGCATTTTCTCGATCAGGCCAAGATTTTCGTCCGCTCCGGCGGGGGCGGCCCCGGCGCCGTCAGCTTCCGCCGCGAAAAGTTCATCGAATATGGCGGCCCAGACGGCGGCAACGGCGGCAAGGGCGGCGACATCATCTTCGAGGCGGTGGCGGGCCTCAACACGCTGATCGACTTCCGCTACACCCAGCATTTCCGGGCGCCGCGCGGATCGGGCGGCTCGGGCAGCAACCGCACCGGCGGCGGCGGCGATGACTTGCTCATCAAGGTGCCGGTCGGCACGCAGGTCCTGTCCGAGGACAAGGAAGAGGTGCTGCTCGACTTCACCAAGGTCGGCCAGCGCGAGGTGTTCCTGCGCGGCGGCGACGGCGGCCGCGGCAATGCCAGCTACAAGACCTCGACCAACCGTACGCCGCGCCAGCACGGCACCGGCTGGCCCTATGAGGAGGCATGGGTGTGGCTGCGGCTCAAGCTGCTTGCCGACGCCGGCCTCGTCGGCCTGCCCAATGCCGGCAAGTCGACCTTCATCAACGCGGTCACCAACGCGCAGGCGAAGGTGGGCGCCTATGCCTTCACCACCACCCGCCCGCAGCTGGGCGTAGTGCGCCACCGGCAGCGCGAATTCGTTGTCGCCGACATCCCCGGCCTGATCGAGGGCGCCGCGGACGGCGCCGGCATCGGCGACCGCTTCCTGGGGCATATCGAACGCTGCCGCGTGCTGCTGCATCTGGTCGACGCCAATGACGACGACGTCGGCGAAAGCTATCGCATCGTCCGCGAGGAGCTGGCCGCCTATGGCGGCGGGCTGATCGACAAGCCGCACGTCGTTGCGCTTAACAAGATCGACATGCTCGACGACGAGCTGATCGAGGCGCTGTCGGCGGAGCTGGCGGACGAAAGCGGTACGGACGTGATCCCGCTGTCCGGTGCGGCCGGCACCGGCGTCGACTGGGTGCTCGACCGGCTGCTCGAGGCGATCGGGCCGGGCCCGGAAGCCGTCCCCGCGAACGATGAGGGCGAGGACGAGCTGACCTGGTCACCCGTGTGACGATGCTGTTCCCGCCCGCCACCTGCCCGCGCCTGATCGTCAAGGTCGGCTCGGCGCTGCTCGTCGCGCCCGACGGCGCGGTGCGGCGGGCGTGGCTGGCGACGCTGGTGGCGGATATCGCCGCGCGGGTTGCGGCGGGGCAGCAGGTCGCGATCGTCTCGTCGGGCGCGATCGCGCTGGGCGCGCGGCGGCTCGGCCTTGCCAAGGGCGGACGCGCCAGCCTGGAGGATGCGCAGGCCGCCGCCGCGACCGGCCAGATCGCGCTCAGCCAGACCTGGGCCGAACTGCTCGGCACGCACGGCATCACCGCCGCGCAGATGCTGGTGACGCTCGACGACCTCGAGGACCGGCGGCGCTATCTCAACGCGGCGGCGACGCTCAACCGGCTGCTCGGGCTGGGTGTGGTGCCGGTCATCAACGAGAACGACAGCGTCGCGACCGAGGAAATCCGCTTCGGCGACAACGACCGGCTCGCCGCGCGCGTCGCGCAGGCGGCCGGCGCGCAGGGCGTGACGCTGCTGTCCGACGTCGACGGGCTGTACGACGCCAACCCGCACACCCATCCGGCGGCGCGGCATATCGCGACGGTCGAGCGGATCGACGCGGTGGCGGGGATGGCGGATGCCGGATCAGCATCCGGCATGGGGTCGGGCGGGATGGTGTCGAAGATCGCCGCGGCGCGGATCGCGACCGGCGCCGGCGCGAATCTGGCGATCGCGAGCGGGCGGCTCGACCATCCGCTGTCCGGCGAGCAACGCCATACGATGTTCGTGGCGGAACGCGCAGCACCGGCGCGCAAGGCGTGGCTGGCGGGCGGGCTGACTGCAAAGGGCGCGATCCACGTCGATGCCGGCGCGGCGCGGGCGCTGGCGGCGGGCAGCAGCCTGCTTGCAGCCGGCGCGACGCGAATCGAGGGCGGGTTCGCGCGCGGCGATCTCGTGACGATCGCGGGGCCGGACGGCCTGCTCGCGCGCGGCTTGTCCGAATATGATGCCGGCGAAGCCGTGCGACTGATCGGCACCCGGTCGGACGAGCAGGCGGCGATCCTCGGCTATGCACCGCGCGCGGCGCTGGTGCATCGCAACCATCTGGCGCTGGTGTGATGACGTCGGGGGTTTCGGTTCCCCGGCGACGGCCAGGGCCTGATTCGGGTGCCGTCGCGGCTCTATTAACCAAGGTTTCCCACCTGGCCCCCGCCCTTCGCCGGGGAACTGCAGGCCGGGAGGTGCGGCGACGCGGCCGCGTGGCCGTTCGCCTTGCAGCCGGGCGAGCGGGCGATGCTCGCTGGCTACGCGCCGTGCGGGGCGCGGGTGTTACGCTGGCAACGGCAATCAAGAGGCCGTCATCCCCGCGCAGGCGGGGATCCAGACTGGCTGGCCTTACGGTTCGGGCACTGACGTTTGCGATCCCCGTTCCCCGCCGGCGCGCGGACAACGGTAATGCCCGGGCGACCGGACGGGCATGACCATACTCGCCATCACCGGCGCGACCGGTTTCGTCGGCGGCGCGCTCGTCGCGCGGGCGCTGGCCGCGGGACACCAGGTCCGCGCCCTCACCCGCCGCGCGCAGCCGCCGCGCGATGGCGTGACGTGGATCGAGGGTGCGCTCGATCGCCCCGACAGCCTCGCACGGCTTGCCACCGGCGCCGATGCGATCGTCCATGTCGCCGGAGTCGTGAACGCCCGCGACCGCGCCGGTTTCGCCACGGGCAACATCGATGGCACGCGCGCCATGCTCGCCGCCGCCGTGCAGGCGGGCGTCGACCGCTTCGTCCATGTCTCGTCGCTTTCCGCGCGCGAACCACAATTGTCCAATTACGGCTGGTCGAAGGCGGCGGCGGAGGCCCTGGTCGAGCACAGCGGGCTCGACTGGACGATCGTCCGCCCGAGCGGCGTCTACGGCCCCGGCGACATGGACATGCGCGATATCTTTCGCGTCGCGCGCTACGGACTGGCGCTGATGCCGCCGCCGGGCAAGGTCGGACTGGTCCATGTCGACGATCTGGCGCGACTGCTGCTGATCCTCGCGGACAACGCAGCCGACCGTGCGACCTACGAGGTCGACGACGGGCTAGCGTGGAGCCACCGCGCCTTCCATCGGGCGATCGGCGCGGCGGTCGGCCGGCGCGTGCTGGCCATCCACCTGCCCCGCGCGCTGCTCGCGGCCGGCGCGCGCATCGACCGGCGGCTGCGCGGCGACGGCGCGCGGCTGACGCAGGACCGGGTGTCCTATCTGGTCCACCCCGACTGGGCCGCCGATCCCGCCCGCCGTCCGCCGCCCGCCTTATGGGTCCCGGCGATCCCGCTAGCGGAGGGGCTGGCCGCAACCGCGCGATGGTATCGCGCCAACGGGCTGCTATAGCGCCGCAACCCTGCCGTATTTGGCCGTCAGACGGATAAGCATCATGACCGACCGCACCCAGATCCTCGACACCATCAAGGCGCAGATCGAACCCTTCAACAAGAAGGGCGTCGCGCTGACCGAAACCACCACCTTCCAGGGCGACCTCGAATGGGACAGCCTGACCGTGATGGACTTCGTCGCGGCGATCGAGGACGAATTCGAGATCATCATCACGATGAACATGCAGGCCGAGATCGAGAATATCGGCCAGCTGACCGACGCCGTCGAGAAACTGAAGGGCTGACATGACCGAGACCGGACTGCAGGCCGAGGCGCTTCCCGTCGATCCCCCGGCGATCGCGCCCGAACGCGACCTGATGAGCAAGTTCGACGCGCTGATCGCCGAACGCCAGGCGCTGATCGACACCGGCGTCACCGATCCGTTCGCGATCGTGATGGATCAGGTGAAGTCCCCGACCGAGGCGGTGATCGCCGGTCGCGACACGATCCTGCTCGGCACCTACAATTACATGGGCATGACCTTCGACCCCGACGTGATCGCCGCCGGTCATGCCGCGCTCGACCAGTTCGGCTCCGGCACCAACGGCAGCCGCATGCTCAACGGCACCTTCCGCGACCATATGGACGCCGAGGCGGCACTGCGCGAATTCTATGGCACGACCGGCGCGATCGTTTTCTCGACCGGCTATATGGCCAACCTCGGCATGATCTCGACGCTGGCCGGCAAGGGCGAGTACGTCATCCTCGATGCCGACAGCCATGCGTCGATCTACGACGGCTGCCAGCAGGGCAATGCCGAGATCGTCCGCTTCCGCCACAACAGCGTCGAGGACCTCGACAAGCGGCTCGGTCGCCTGCCCAAGGAGCCGGCCAAGCTGGTCGTGCTGGAGGGCGTCTATTCGATGCTCGGCGATATCGCGCCGCTCAGGGAGATGGTCGCGGTCGCCAAGAAGCACGGCGCGATGGTGCTGAGCGACGAGGCGCATTCGATGGGCTTCTATGGCCCCAACGGCCGCGGCGTGTACGAGGCACAGGGACTGGAGGCGGACGTCGATTTCGTCGTCGGCACCTTCTCCAAATCGGTCGGCACGGTCGGCGGTTTCTGCGTGTCGAACCATCCGAAGTTCGAGGCGATCCGCCTCGCCTGCCGCCCGTACATCTTCACCGCCAGCCTGCCGCCGTCGGTGGTCGCCACCGCCGCCGCGTCGATCCGCAAGCTGAAGACCGCGCATGCCAAGCGCGCGCAACTGTGGGCGAACGCGCGCCAGTTGCACGGCGGGCTCAAGGCGATGGGGTTCCGACTCGGCACCGAGGCGCCCGACAGCGCGATCGTCGCGGTGATCCTTGACGACCAGCAACAGGCGGTCGCGATGTGGCAGGGGCTGCTGGAGGCGGGCGTCTACGTCAACATGGCGCGCCCGCCCGCGACGCCGGCCGGCACCTTTCTGCTGCGCTGCTCGCTGTGCGCGGAGCATAGCAGCGCGCAGCTCGATACGGTGCTCGCGCATTTCCGCGCTGCGGGACAGGCCGTGGGCGCGATCGGCTGACGCTTCCCGCAGGCGCTTTCCAGGCGTAGCGAAACGCGTTAGCATCGCTGCCGTGATGCGGGATGACGCCGAGACGGTCCCGGGGGGGGCCCCGGGAGGCGACGCGGCCTGGCGGATGATTACGCTGGTCGTGATGGGTCTGCTCGGCGCGGTGGTGCTGGTCGCGCTCATCCTGACGCTGGGCGAGGCGAACCGCCAACGCGACCGCGCGCTGCAGGCACAGGCGCACAGCTACGACGTGATGATCCTCGCGCGCACCGTGTCGGGGACGATCGCGCGGTCTGAGGCGTCGCTGGGCCGCTACGTCATCAGCGGCAAGGGTCAGCAGGCGCTCGGCCAGATCTATTTCGACCAATGGCGGCTGGCGGGCACGCAGCTCGGCCGGCTGGAACGGCTGACGCGCGCGACAGGCGAGCAGAGCGCGCGCGTCGCCCAGTTGCGCAACGCCTATATGCGGCGCGGCGAGGAGCTGTCGCTGACCGCGCTCAGCACCACCTATGGCAAGAACAGCCAGGCGCTGGCGCGCTATTATGCATCGCGCTCGTCGCCGACGCTCACCGCGATCGACCGGACGCTGGACGAGATCATCTCGGGCGAACGCGCCTTGCTCGATGCGCGCACCGCGGACGCGATGCGCACCGTCGACCGGTCGAGCCGGATCGCCGGCGTGCTCGCGATCTTCGGCGTGCTGATCGTGCTGGGCGCTCTGGTGCTCGGCTGGTTCACGCTGCAGGCGGTCGGCGAACGCGCCCTCGCCCGTGCCGAGGCCGATGCCGAACGCGAGCGCGCCGAGGAACTGTCCGCCGCGGTGACGCAGGCGACCGACGAACTGCGCGTCCAGGAAGCCAAGCTGCGGCAGGTGCAGAAGATGGAGGCGGTCGGCCAGCTGACCGGCGGCATCGCGCATGATTTCAACAACATGCTGGCAGTAGTTCTGGGCGGACTCGAACTTGCCAAACGGTCGGTCGCGGTCGATCCCGCGGCGGTGACGCGGCATCTGGACAATGCCACCGACGGCGCCAACCGCGCCGCCGCGCTCACCCGCCGCCTGCTCGCCTTCAGCCGCGAGGAATCCTTGAAACCCGAAGCGATCGCGGCCGCACAGCTGGTATCGGGCATGTCCGAGTTGCTCGACCGGACGCTGGGCGATGCGATCACCGTCGTCACCCGCGACGATGCGCGCGGCTGGCAGGTGCGGGCGGACCGCGTCCAGCTCGAGAATGCGGTGCTCAACCTCGCCGTCAACGCCCGCGACGCGATGAACGGCCGCGGCCGGCTGGTGATCGCGACCGGCACCGCGACGCTGGCCGAGCATCAGGTCGACCAATGCTCCGCGGGCGAATATGTCACGCTGGCGGTAGCCGACGACGGCGCCGGCATGACCCCCGACGTGGTCGAGCGCGTCTACGAACCCTTCTTCACCACCAAGGAAGCGGGCAAGGGCACCGGGCTGGGGCTCAGCCAAATCTTCGCGCTCGTCCGCCAGTTGCTGGGTGCGATCACGATCGACACCGCCCCCGGTCGGGGCACGACGGTGACGCTCTACCTGCCGCGCGACACCGCGGCCGACGGCACCGGCCGCACCGCCGTGGTCGATATCGCGCCGCCGGAGCCAGCCGCCGCGGGGCTGCGCGTACTCGTCGTCGAGGACGATCCGCGGGTGCTGACCGCGACGCTGGGCGCGCTGGAGGAGCTGGGCCATCACGGCATCGGCTGCGACGCGCCGGAGAGGGCGGCCGGCCTGCTCGCCGCGCATGACGACATCGACCTCATCATCTCCGACGTGCTGATGCCGGGGCAGACCGGGCCGGAGATGATCGCCAGCCTCGGCCCGCAATATCCGCATATCGCGGTGCTGTTCGTCACCGGCTTTGCCGGCGAGGCGAATGCGAGCGAGTTCGGCGCGCACCAGCTGCTGCGCAAGCCGTTCACGCTCGTCGGACTTGAGCGCGCGATCGGCCGCGCGATGGCCGAGGACCGACCCGCACCGCCGCAGCAGATCGCAGCGGAATAGCACGGCTTTTCTAGCTGACGCCCGCCCGCCCTGCGCCTATACCGGTCGCTTCTTATCCCGGCCCGAGCCCCTTCCCGCATGACATCCCTCGACCGCTACATGGCCCGGCTGATCGCGCTGCCGTTGTTTTCGACGCTGACGATCGCCGCCATGCTGCTGGTGCTCGACCGTATCCGGCGACTGTTCGACTTCGTCGCGACCGAAGGCGGCCCGATCAGCGTCGTGTGGCGGATGCTCGCCAACCTGCTGCCCGAATATCTCGGCCTCGGCATCCCGATCGGGCTGCTGCTCGGCATCCTGCTGGCGTTCCGCCGGCTCGCCGCCAATTCCGAACTCGACGTGCTGCGCGCGGTCGGGGTCAGCTATACCCGGATGCTGCGCGTCCCCTTCATGTACGCGCTCATCCTCGCCGCGCTCAACATCGCGATCGTCGGCTTCGTCCAGCCGCAGGCGCGCTATTATTACGAGCAGCTGCGCTTCGAATTGCGCACCGGCGCGCTGGGCGCGTCGATCAAGGTCGGCGAATTCACCCATTTCGGCGACCGCATGACGTTGCGCATCGAGCAGAGCCACGACAAGGGCCGCAAGCTCGACGGCATCTTCGTTTATTATAACGACAAGGGCACGAGCTATTCGGTCACCGCGCAATCGGGCCAGTTCCTCGCGACCGATGATCCTAACACGATCATCTTTCGCCTGACCAAGGGCACGCTGGTCCACAAGGCGCCCAATTTCGCGGTGCCGCGGGTGCTGACCTTTACCAGCCACGATCTGCCGATCCCGCTGCCGCGCTATGAAAATTTCCGGTCGCGCGGCGGCCGCAACCTCGAATTCACCCTGCCCGAGCTGGCCAGGCTGGGCCGCGCTTCGCCCAGCGAGGAACAGCGCGACAGCAGCCGGTCGGAATTTCATTTCCGCCTGGTCGAGGTGGCGACGATGTTCCTGCTGCCCTTGCTCGCGATCGCACTGGGCGTGCCGCCGAAGCGGTCCAATTCCGGCTTCGGCGTGTTCCTCGCGATCGTGATGATCGTCGCCTATCACAAGGTGAACGAATATGCCGCGTCGATCGGCGAACTCGGGCGGATCGATCCGCTGATCGCCCTCTGGGTCCCGTTCTGCATCTTTGCCGGGATCATCCTCTGGATGTACTATCAGATCGCCTATGTCCCCGGCGGCCAGCCGATCGGCGCGCTCGAGCGCGCCTTCTCGAAGGTCGCCAAGCTGCTGACCCGTTACCTGCCCGGCCGCGGCCGCAAGAAGGGGGCTGCGGCATGACCAGCTTCTTCCCGTCGCGCACCGTCGCGATCTACATGGGCCGGATGTTCCTGGTGCGCACGTTCGGCCTGCTCGCCGCGCTGCTGCTGATCCTCCAGACGCTCGACCTGCTCAGCGAATCGGGTGCGATCCTCGCGCATCCGGGCAACACCCAGTCGCAGGTATGGGAATATGTCGGACTGCGCGCGCCGCAGATCGTCGCCTTCCTCCTCCCCTTCTCCGTGCTGCTCGGCACGATCCTGACGCTCATCACGATGAACCAGAACAGCGAGGTCATCGCATTGAAGGCGGCCGGGCTGTCGGCGCATCAGGTGCTCGCGCCGCTGCTGGTCGCCAGCCTCGGTGTCGCCGCCGTCAGCTTCGTCTTCAACGAACGGATCGTCACCCGCGCCACCGCGACGCTCGATCAATGGAAGGACGTCGACTACGGCCCGCTGCCGATCGACCGCGGCGAGCGGACCAACGTTTGGGTACGCGACGGCGACGACCTGATCGCGGTGCAGCAGGTGCGCGGGCGCGGCGAGCAGACCCGGCTCGGCACCGTCACCGTCTACGACCGGACCGGTGGCGAGCTGGTAGCGATCATCCGCGCGCCGCAGGGCCGCCATGCCGGCGACGGCTGGGCGATCGGCCCCGCCACCCGCTTCGACGTCGCGACCGGCCGGCTCTCCAGCCTCGGCACGGTCAAGGTCGCGCCGGGGGTGCGACCCGACCAGTTTACGCTCGGCAAGGTCAATCCCGAGGGGCTCGACTTCACCGCGCTGGCGGCGGCGATCGGCGACCTGCGCGACGCGGGCCGGCCGACCAAGTCGCTCGAGGGCACCTTGTGGCACAAATTCTCGGGGCCGCTGTCGGCGGTGCTGATGCCGTTGCTCGGCGCGGTCGCGGCGTTCGGCATCGCCCGATCGGGGCAACTGTTCGTGCGCGCCGTGATCGGCATGGCGCTGGGCTTCGCCTATTTCGTCGCGGACAATTTTGCGCTGGCGATGGGCAATCTGGGTGCCTACCCGCCGTTCCTCGCCGCCTGGGCGCCATTCCTGCTGTTCCTGCTGATCGGCGAGGCGGTGCTGATCCGGACCGAGGAATAGGGCCCGCGCGCTTCGTCGGTGCGGGCAACATGGACACATGAACGCCTGAGCGGAAACTATTCCCGCCTATCGTTTCCGCGTCTCCGCCAAGGAGGACGACAGGCCCCTGGTCAGCGTGGAAAAGCCAGCCGTCGGCAGGTTCAGAGCGAACGGAAGGCCGGGTTCGTCCAACGTCGCCCGCCCCCTACCTGTGAGACAGGGGTAGCCCCTGTTAAACCGATCGGCGACCGACAGGCCGCGCCGATCCGGATGTCAGCGGGCGACCAAGGTGCTCCGTACGATCTTGTTCACCAGCCCGGGCAGGCCGGCATAGCTCGCCTTGTGATAGGGCGAGGCCTGATCGAGCGCCGCGGTGAGGCGGCGGTGCGCCTCGCCCAATGCGTGATAGGGCAGGCTCGGCAGCAGATGGTGCAGCGCGTGATAGCGCAGCCCGACCGGCGCCCATAGTGCGGGCAGCAGCGACGGCGGCGGCACGTTGACCGAATCGAGATATTGCGCGGTGACCGACATCGCCTCGCCGTCATTCTCCCACAGATGCGCGACGAGCGTGCGCACCTGATTGACCACGGCGACCGCCGAACCGACGCCTAGGGCGATCAGCACGCTGCGCAGCGGAAACACACCGGTCGCGGTCAGCCCGACGACCGCGATCGCCCACAGGCTCGCGGCGGCCTCGACGCGGTTCCACATCGTGCGCGCCGCCCCCTCGGGCGCACGGCGCCGGAACGACGGGTTGATCGCCAGCGCCGAATAGCGCTCCATCACGATCGTGCGCAGCTTCGGCGATAGCAGCGACAGCGGCGACAGGATCGCATAGCGGATCAGCAATCCGACCGGCGCCAGCGCGGAGATGACGACGAACGCCGGCAGCGTCCAAGGCTTCATCAGCGCGAGCGGCAGATATTCGGGGTCTTCCGACGTGCCATAGCGCGTCTTGGCGTGGTGGAGGTTGTGCACCCCTTCGTACATGAAGCTCGGCACCAGCATCGGCACGCCGACCAGCACGTTCCACAGGCCGCGGAAGCGCGGCAGCGCGCTGTGCTTCATATGGCTGACTTCGTGGATGAAGCTCAGCGCGCGGTACAGCGCGAGCGCCGACACGAGCGCGGCGAGCACCACCCAGCCCGTCCCCTGCACCGTCACCGCCACCGCGAGCGCGCCGTAACCGACCAGTGCCGAGGCGATCAGGTCGGCCCAGTAGATGCCGGGACGCGGCGCGATCAGGTCGCGGGTCAGTTCGGCGGCCGTGCGCAGCATCGCCTTGTCGTCGGCGATGCGCTGGCGCGGCGCGCGTGCCTGCGCATCCGCCGCAGCGGTCGCGCGCGATAGGGTCAGCGAGTGTTCCATGGCCTGTTCCATTGCCCCCAGATAGTGGCGACAGCGTGGCATTTACAGGTCGGCGCGGTTGCACGCCGCGGCAACGTTCCGATCACAGATGACGGAATCGTCACTCGCTTCGCCGCTGGGGCGTGCTAGATCGCAGGCCAAATGGGAGGCCCGAATTGAGCGACCTGACGATCACGCCCGTCACCACCAAGCGCGAGCGCAAGGCGTTCGTCGACCTGCCGTTCCGACTCTACAAGGACGATCCGGCCTGGGTGCCGCCGCTGAAGGGCGAGGCGCTGGGGCTGCTCACGCCCGAGAAGAACGGCTGGTACAGCCATGCGAAGGCCCAGCTTTTCCTGGCGCATGAGGGCGGACGGATCGTCGGGCGCATCTCCGCGCATATCGATACCTTGGCACTGACGATGCCGGTCGAACAGGGCTTCGGTCCCGGCGTCGGCCAATGGGGGCTGATGGATGCCGAGCGCGAGGAAATCTTCGTGGCGCTGCTGGCGAAGGCCGAGGGCTGGCTCCGCGAACAGGGCATGACGCGGGCGCTCGGCCCGATCTCGCAGTCGATCTGGGAGGAGCCGGGGCTGCTGGTGCAGGGCCACGACCATGCGCCGACGATCATGATGGGCCATGCCAAGCCCGAGTATCAGGGCTGGATCGAGCGCGCCGGCTACGCAACGGTGAAACAGCTGTTCACCTATGAACTCGACATCACGCAGGAGTTTCCGCCGATCGTGAAGCGGATCATCCGCTCGGGCGAAAACAACCCGCGGATCGTCGTGCGCGAGGTCGACAAGCGCAAGTTTGCGGAAGAGGCGGCGATCATCCTGTCGATCCTCAACGATGCGTGGAGCGACAATTGGGGTTTCGTCCCCCTCACCCCGCCCGAGATCAAGGACGTCGGCGTCAAGCTGAAGCCGATCGTGTTCAACGACCTGATCCGCATCGCCGAACTGGACGGCAAGCCGGTCGCGTTCATGATTACCCTGCCCGACCTCAACGAGCCGCTGAAGCCGCTCAATGGTTCGCTGCTGCCGTTCGGCTGGGCGAAGCTGCTGCTCTGGCTGCGTAAACCGAAGGTGCGGACGATGCGCGTGCCGCTGATGGGCGTGGTCAAGGAATTGCAGGCGTCGCGGATGGCGAGCCAGTTGGCCTTCATGATGATCGAATATATCCGCCGCGCCTCGGTCGCGCATTATGGCGCGAGCCGCGGCGAGATCGGCTGGATCCTCGACGACAATCAGGGGATGCGCTCGATCGCCGAGACGATCGATAGCCGGGTGAACAAGGTCTACAACGTCTACGGCAAGGACCTGTAGGCGGTCCCCTTCGACGGCGTCGTTACACCGTGAAGCTCTCGCCGCAGCCGCAGGCGCCCTTGGCGTTGGGGTTGGCGAAGACGAAGCCGGCGGTGAAATCGTCCTCGATCCAGTCCATCGTCGATCCGACGAGGTAGAGGATCGACCCGCCGTCGACGAACAGGGTGCCGCCCGGCGTCTCGATACGCTCGTCGAACGGCTTCGCTTCGGTGACGTAATCGACCGAATAGGCGAGGCCCGAACAGCCGCGGCGCGGCGTCGACAGCTTGACGCCGATCGCCCCTTCCGGCGCACGCGCCATCAGGTCGGCGATCCGCGCATCCGCCGCGGCGGTGAGGATCAGCGGCGCAGGGCGCTGGCGCAAGGTGGTGGCCATCACAGCATCCCCAGTTCGAGCTTGGCCTCGTCCGACATCTTCTGCGGGTCCCAGGGCGGGTCCCAGATCAGGTTGACGTCGGCGAAGGCGATGCCCGGCACCGCGGCGACGCGCATCTCGACCTCGGCGGGCATCGATTCGGCGACCGGGCAATGCGGCGTGGTCAACGTCATCGTGACGACCGCCTGCCCCTCCGCGCTGACCTCGACACCGTAGATCAGGCCGAGGTCGTAGATGTTGACCGGGATTTCCGGGTCGTAGATTTCCTTTAGCGCGTCGATGACGGCCTCATAGAGCGCGCCGCCGGGTTCGCCGGGGGCATCGCCCTGCGGCTGTTGTTGGAGGAAGCCCGACAGATAGTCGCGTTCGCGCCCGGACGCCGTCTGGGCATCCGCCGCATCCTCGACGCGCGCCCTGGGCGGCGGGGTGACCGCCTCCACTTCCTCGACACGGATCGTATCGCTCATCCGAAAATCCTCGTTACCCGTTCGACGCCGCGGACCAGCGCCTCGATATCCTGCGGCCCATTATAGACCGCGAAGCTCGCCCGCGCGGTGGCATCGATGCCCAGCGCCTCCATCAGCGGCTGCGCGCAATGATGCCCGGCGCGGATCGCCACCCGGCCCTCGTCCAAGATGGTGCCGACATCGTGCGGATGCACCCCCCGAACCTCGAAACTGACGATGCCGGCGCTGTCCTCCGGTCCGAACAGGCGGACCGAATTGAGCGACGAGAGTGCGGCACGGGCGTCACGGACCAGCGCGGCTTCGTGCGCATGGATGCGATCGATGCCGATCCCTTCGACGTAATCGATCGCCGCGGCGAGGCCGAGGCCGCCGACGATATGCGGCGTTCCCGCCTCGAAGCGGCCCGGCGGGGGCGCGTAGGTGGTGCGCGCGAAGCTGACGCGGTCGATCATCGATCCGCCGCCCTGCCAGGGGGGCATCTGCGCCAGCAGCTCGCCCCGGCCCCACAGCACGCCGATCCCGGTCGGGCCGTACAGCTTGTGACCGGAGAAGACGTAGAAATCGCAACCGATTTTGGCGACGTCGACGGCGATGCGCGGCACCGCCTGACAGCCGTCGAGCAGGATCTTCGCGCCGACGCGGTGCGCCAGATCGGTCGCCCGCTTCGCATCGAGGACCGAGCCGAGCACGTTCGAGACATGCGCCAGCGCGACCAGTTTGTGGCGCTCGGTCAGCATCGCTTCCATCGCATCGAGGTCGATGCGATGGTCCGCGGTCAGCGGCACGACGTCGATCGCCGCGCCGACGCGCTCCGCCGCCATCTGCCACGGCACGATGTTGCTGTGGTGCTCCAGCATCGACAGCAGGATGCGGTCGCCGGCCTTGAGCTGCGTCGTTGCCCAGCTGTGCGCGACGAGGTTGATCGCTTCGGTCGCGCCTCGCACGAAAACGATCTCGTCCGGCGTCGTCGCACCGATGAAGCGTGCGACCTTGCCGCGGGCGGCCTCATAGGCGAGCGTCATGTCGGCGCTGCGCTGGTAGACGCCGCGATGGACGGTGGCATAGGTTTCGGCATAGCCGCGCGTGATCGCATCGATGACGACCTGCGGCTTCTGCGCGGTGGCGGCGGTGTCGAGATACGCCCAGTCCTGCGGGATGGCCGGGAAATCGGCGAGCGCGTCGAGCGGGGTTTCGGTGGTGGTCACAAAGCCCCGTCCAGCCACGCGTCGGCATCGGCGGCGAACGCCTCCCGCACGGTTTCATGGGCGATCCGGTCGATCGCATCGGCGACGAACGCACGCGTCAGCAGCGCCCTGGCGCGCGCGGCGGGGATGCCGCGGCTCTGCATGTAGAACAGCGCGCGCGCGTCGAGTTCGCCGACCGTCGCGCCATGCGCGCATTTCACGTCGTCGGCGAAGATCTCGAGCTCGGGCTTGAGGTTCACCGTCGCAGTACGCTGGAGCAGCAGGCCGCGCAGCGACTGTTCGCCATCGGTCTTCTGCGCGTCGCGCGCGACCTCGACCGCAGCGGCGAGGCTGACGGTCGAGCGATCCGCAGCGACCGCACGCCACAGCTGGTGCGACTGGCCGTTGGGGTGGGCGTGGCGGACGCGGACCGCGCATTCCTGGCGCTGGTCGTTGCGGGTCAGCAGCGCGCCGCCGAGTTCGGCATAGGCGCCGTCCCCGTTCAGCGTCAGCGCCGCGTCGAGCCGTGTGCCCGCCGCGGTGGCGCCGAGCGCGACCGAAACGAAGCTGGCGGCTTCGGATATCGCCACCTCGTCGCGGGTCGAGACGAAGCCGGCGTCTTGCACGATGCGGACGGCGCGCATGACGCGGGCGCCCTGCCCCAGCTCGAATCGGGTCAGCGTGTTGGTCCAGCCGGCGCCGGTGAAGCTCTCGACCAGCGTCAGCACGGCGTCGTCGCCGAGCGTGATGACGAGGGGCGTGTGGCTGTCCTCGCCGGCGTTGACGCGGGCGATCTCGATTCGGGTGACGGTGCGCGGGGCGAGCGTGATCGCATGGCCCTGGCCCGCGGCGTGGCGGGCGAGCGCGTGATCGCTGCTGACGGTTGTCGGAGCGATGGCGAGGTCGCCGGGGCGGCTTAGATGGTCAATGAGACAACCATCGACGAACACCAGTCTCGCCGCGTCGGGGAGGATTGCATCCGGCACCGCGGCCGATCGGGGCGTCAGTACGCGGGCGGCTTGCAGCGCGGGCATGTCGGCCCAGCGGAAGGCTTCCTCGCGGGTGGTGGGAAGATCGAGGACGGCGGTCATGCGGCGGCTCGCTGCAAGATGGATTCACGCGAAGGCGCGAAGACGCGAAGAGAAGAAGGATTTTGTTCGCGCGGAGGCGCGGAGGCGCGGAGAAGAAGAGGAGAAGATGTGATGGCGCCTGCGGCGCGGGGCTGCTTCGTGCGCGTCAGCGTACTGCAAAAATCGTTGGCGATGATCGACGGGAGCAAGCCTTCCGCCACGCCATCTCCGCGCCTCCGCGCCTCCGCGCGAACAAAAATCTTCTCGATCATGCCCAACGACCTGCCAAGGGCCACACCCTCTTCGCGGCTTCGCGCCTTCGCGTGAAAACCGATCACGCCGTCACCCCCGCATAGCCCTCGCGCTCCAATTCATGCGCGAGGTCGGCGCCGCCGGAGCGGACGATGCGGCCGTCCGCCAGCACGTGGACGAAGTCGGGCTGCACATAGTCCAGCAGGCGCTGATAGTGCGTGATGAGCAGCACCGCCTTGTCGGGGGCGCGCATGATGCGGTTGATGCCGTCGCCGACGATGCGCAGCGCGTCGATGTCGAGGCCGCTGTCGGTTTCGTCGAGGATCGCGAACTTCGGGTTGACGACGCCCATCTGCACCATCTCGTTGCGCTTCTTCTCGCCGCCGGAAAAGCCGACGTTGACCGGGCGCTTGAGCATCTCGGCATCCATATCGAGCTTGCGCGCTTCCTCGCGCGCGAGCTTGAGGAATTCGGCGCCCGACAGCGGCTTTTCGTCGCGCGTGCCGCGCTGGGCGTTGAGCGCCTCGCGCAGGAACTGAACGTTGCTCACGCCGGGAATCTCGACCGGATACTGGAAGCCGAGGAACACCCCCGCCGCGGCGCGTTCGTTGGGCGCGAGTTCGAGCAGGTCCTGCCCGTCGAAGGTGATTGAGCCTTCGGTCACCTCATAGCCGGGGCGGCCGCCGAGGACATAGCCGAGCGTCGACTTGCCCGCACCGTTCGGGCCCATGATCGCGTGGATCTCGCCCGCGTTCACGGTGAGGCTGAGGCCCTTGAGGATCGGCTTGCCGTCGATCTCGGCGTGGAGGTTTTCAATCTTGAGCATTGCGGCTTTCTTCCTTGGCACGATCGCGAGCCACGGCTGCGAAGACGCCTTCGTTAATGCAGGTCAGCAATCCGGTGCGGGCGACGGAACGTCTGCCGACACAGATGCGCGCAGCCGAGCAGGCCGCTTCATCGATAAATCGATCGCCGCTCGACACCCGCGCTCGACAGCCGCGCAATTGCCCGGCGTCGATATTCAAATCCAGTTGCAGCTTGCGAAGCCGTCTGCCGACGACGCTGATCTCATCGGCGGGCGGCGCCTGCGCCACTGCCAACAACGCCACGGCGATCGGCCTAATCACCCGACCGAGCCTTCGAGGCTGATCCCCAGCAGCTTCTGCGCCTCGACCGCGAATTCCATCGGCAGCTGTTGCAGCACCTCGCGGGCGAAGCCGTTGACGATCAGGGCGACCGCGGCCTCCTGATCCAATCCGCGCGACATCGCGTAGAAGAGCTGGTCCTCGCTGATCTTCGACGTGGTCGCCTCGTGCTCGATCTGCGCCGAGGGGTTCTTCACCTCGATATACGGCACGGTATGCGCGCCGCATTGATCACCAAGCAGCAGCGAATCGCATTGCGTGAAGTTGCGGACGTTCTCCGCGGTCGGGCCGACGCGGACGAGGCCGCGGTAGGTGTTGTCCGAGCGGCCGGCGCTGATCCCCTTCGACACGATCGTCGAGCGCGATCCCTTGCCGAGGTGGATCATCTTGGTGCCGGTGTCGGCCTGCTGGCGGTTGTTGGTCACCGCCACCGAATAAAATTCGCCGACGCTGTTCTCGCCCGCGAGCACGCAGCTGGGGTATTTCCAGGTGATCGCCGAGCCGGTTTCGACCTGCGTCCACGATACCTTGCTGTTCCGACCCTGGCACAGCGCGCGCTTGGTGACGAAATTGTAGATGCCGCCGACGCCGTTCTCGTCGCCCGGATACCAGTTCTGGACGGTCGAATATTTGATCTCGGCATCGTCCATCGCGACCAGCTCGACCACCGCAGCGTGAAGCTGGTTCTCGTCGCGCATCGGCGCGGTACAGCCTTCGAGGTAAGAGACGTAGCTCCCCTTGTCGGCGACGATCAGCGTGCGTTCGAACTGGCCGGTGTTTTCCGCGTTGATGCGGAAATAGGTCGACAGCTCCATCGGGCAGCGCACGCCCTCGGGAATGTAGACGAAGGTGCCGTCGCTGAAGACCGCCGAGTTCAGCGTCGCGAAATAATTGTCGCGCTGCGGCACGACCTTGCCCAGCCACTTGCGAACGAGGTCGGGATATTCCTTGATCGCCTCGCTGATCGAGCGGAAGATGACGCCGGCGGCCTCCAGCTCCTTGCGGAAGGTGGTGGCGACCGAGACGCTGTCGAACACCGCATCCACCGCGACGCGGCGCTTGGGATTACCCTCCGCGTCGAGATCCTCGACACCGGCGAGCATCTTCTGCTCGGCGATCGGAATGCCGAGCTTCTCGTAGACGCGCAGGATCTCCGGATCGACCTCGTCGAGACTGCCGAGCTTGGGCTTCGCCTTGGGCTCGGCGTAATAATAGGCGTCCTGATAGTCGATCGGCGGCACGTTGAGCTTGGCCCAGTCCGGCGCCTCCATCGTCTGCCACAGGCGGAACGCCTTCAGACGCCAGTCGAGCATCCATTCCGGCTCGCCCTTCTTGGCGCTGATATAGCGGACGGTGTCCTCGTTCAGGCCCTTGGGTGCGAAATCCTGTTCGATATCGGACGAAAAGCCCCATTCGTAGGTCTTGGAGACGGCCGCATAGGCCTCTGCGTTCTTGGTCGCCATGGTTACACCTGTTCGCCGAGAAGGGCGGGAATGGGGCTGGACACGATATCGTGGGTCGGAGCGGGCGCGCGGGAAAGGCGGGCGAGCGACACGCCGGCGAGCGCGCCGCGGACCGCTTCGTTGACCACGCCCCAATGGGGGCGGACCTGGCAATTGCCCTCGATCGCACAATCGTGGCGGCTGCCCTCGACGCAGGAGGTCATCTGGATCGGCCCTTCGACCGCCTCGATGATGTCGGCGAGGCTGATCGCCGCCGCCGGCCGCGCGAGGCGGAAGCCGCCGCCGGTGCCGCGCGCGCTCTCGATCAGCCCGGCCGCAGACAGCCGACTGACCAGCTTCTGCGCGGTCGGCAGCGGCACGCCGGTCTCCTCAGCGAGCAGCGTCGCATTGAGTCGCGCCTCGCCGCCGCAATGGCGCGCGGCGGCGGACATCATCACGACCGCATAATCGGCTAGGCTGCTGAGACGCATCGGCTCCGGATCAGTTGTTGCGAGCAATTCGCAAATCGGATCAATTCGATCCGATTGCCAGATAGGCTTTTGTGCGCTGCGGTCAAGGTGCGGGGGCAATCGGCGGGGGTGATGGCGACGCCGACAACCCTCCTGCCGTCATCCCCGCGCAGGCGGGGATCCATACACGCTGACGCTGCGCCCACGCCGATACAGTGGCGTATGATACAGTGGCGTATATGGATCCCCGCCTGCGCGGGGATGACGAAGAGGTGTTACGAAAGGGGGTGACCAAGGCGAAACGACGCCGCGCTTTGACCTTCGTCGACCGCAATGCGATGGGCGCGCCCATGTCCTACGCCCTCCGCCCGCTCCTCTTCGCCCTCGACGCCGAGCGCGCCCATGCCCTCACGCTGCGGGCGCTGGCGGTCCGGGCGGCACTCCCCTACCCCGCCGCGAAGGCCAACCCGCGCCTCGCCACCCGGATCGGTGCGCTCGCCTTCGCCAACCCGCTCGGCGTCGCCGCCGGCCTCGACAAGGACGGCGTCGCGATCGAGGGCCTGTTCGGGCTCGGCTTCGGCGCGGTCGAGATGGGGACGCTGACGCCGGTGCCGCAGGCGGGCAATCCGAAACCGCGGCTGTTCCGGCTGGTCGCCGATCGCGCGGTCATCAACCGGATGGGGTTCAACAACGGCGGGCTCGAAGCGGGGCTGGCGCGGGCGCGGGTCGCGACGCGCGGCACCGGGCGGCTGGGGATCAACGTCGGCGCCAACAAGGACGCCGCGGACCGCGTCGCCGATTATGTCGCGGGCGTTGCCGCCGCCGCGCCGATCGCCGATTACGTCACGATCAACATCTCCTCGCCCAACACGCCCGGCCTGCGCGACCTGCAGCATGGCGCGGCGCTCGACGACCTGCTCGCCGCCTGCACCGCGGCGCGAGGGGACACGCCGCTGTTCCTCAAGATCGCACCCGACCTTGATACGACGGCGATCGACGGCATCGTCCGCGCCGCGATCGGCAACCGGATCGACGCGCTCATCATGGGCAACACCACCGTCTCCCGCCCCGCCCTGCGCGCGCCGGAGGCCGGCGAGACCGGCGGCCTGTCGGGTGCACCGCTCGCCACGCTCGCGCGCCAGCGGCTGGCGGACGTGCGCAGCGCCGCCGGCGGCAGCATCGCGCTGATCGCCGCGGGCGGGATCGACAGCGGGGCGGAAGCCTATGCGCGGATCCGGGCGGGCGCGAGCCTCGTCCAGCTCTATTCGGCGCTGGTGTTCGCGGGGCCGGGCCTGCCCCGCCGCATCCTGCGCGACCTCGACGCGCGGCTCGCGCGCGACGGCTTTGCGAATGTTGCCGAAGCCGTAGCGGCATAATCGGTTGCCCTCGCCGGGCCAGCCGTTAGGCTTTGCCGCGATGAAGACCCTGTCGATCGCCCTCGTCGCCGCGACGCTGCCGCTCACCGCCTGCGCCGCGCAGACGGCCCGCGCCGCGCCCGGCAAAGCCCCCGGCATGGTCAGCGCCGCCGATCCGCGCGCATCGGCGGCGGGGGTCGAGATCCTGAAGGCGGGCGGCAGCGCGACGGATGCGGCGATCGCGACGATGCTGGCGCTCAACGTCGTCGAACCTCAGAGTTCGGGGATCGGCGGCGGCAGCTTCTGGGTCAGCCATGCGGCGAAGACGGGCAAGGTAACGACGATCGACGCGCGCGAAACCGCCCCCGCCGCCGCCGACACGCGCTGGTTCTACGCCCCCGACGGCACGCCGATGGACCATATGCAGGCGGTCCCCGGCGGGCGCAGCGTCGGCGTACCGGGCGCGCTGCGCGGCATGGCGCTGGCGCACCGCCAGTCGGGCAGACTGCCCTGGGCCAGGCTGTTCGAACCCGCGATCCGGCTGGCGCGCGACGGCTTCCAGGCGACGCCGCGGTTCCGCAATTCGGTCGCCTCCTATGGCAGGCACCTGACGCCCGAGGCGCAGGCGACCTTCAACATCCCCGCCAGCGGCATCGTCCGCAATCCGGCGCAGGCGGCGCTGCTCGGGCGGATCGCCGCGCAGGGTCCCGACAGCTTCTACGTCGGCCCGCAGGCGCAGAAGCTGGTCGCCGCCGTCAACGGCGCCGCGCGCAACCCGTCGAAGATGACGACCGGCGATCTCGCCAGCTACGATGCCAAGCCGCGCGATCCGCTGTGCGTGCCCTACCGCAGCTACCGGATCTGCGGCATGGGGCCGCCATCGTCGGGCGGGGTCACGGTGATGATGATCCTGAAGCAGCTCGAACGGTTCGACATGGGCAAGCTCGGCAAGGATTCGCCCGTCGCCTGGCATCTGTTCGCCGAATCCTCGCGCCTCGCCTATGCCGATCGCAACCTCTACGTCGGCGATCCCGATTACGTCCGCGTGCCGGTCGCGGGCTTGCTCGATCCCGCCTATCTGGCGTCGCGTTCCGCCCTGATCTCGCCCGCCGCGACCATGGCGCGCGTCGCCGCGGGCACGCCGCCCGGCGCACCGGCGCGGACGCCGGCACCGGTAAGCGAGGTCGCCGGCACCACCGACCTCGCCGTCGCCGACCGCGACGGCAATGTCGTCGAGGTGACGACGACGGTCGAGGGGCCGTTCGGGTCGGGGCTGGTCGTCGACGGCACCGTCCTCAACAACGAACTCACCGATTTCGACACCGTTCCGGTCGACGCGGGCTATCTGGTCGCCAACCGGGTCGAAGGCGGCAAGCGGCCGCGCAGCTCGATGGCGCCGACGATCGTCTACGATGCCGCCGGCAAGGTCCGGCTGGCGGTCGGCGCGGCGGGCGGGTCGACGATCATCGCGCAGATCGCCAAGGCACTGGTCGGCGTGCTCGACTGGAACCTGTCGGCGCAGGAATCGATCGCGCTCGGCCTCGTCTACGCGCCCGGCCCGGGTGCGACCCTGGAAGCCGGATCGTCCGCCGCCGCGTTGCAGGCGGGGCTGACCGCGCTCGGCGAGCGGGTGCAGGTCGCGCCGATGGGGCTGAAGGCCAATGCGATCGAATGGCGTCGCGGCCGCTGGGTCGGCGCCGCCGATCCGCGCAGCGAAGGCGTAGCGATCGGCGAGGATGGCAGCATCAGCGACATCTCGCGGATGGCGCCGGTCGTCAATCGCCCCTCGGAATGAACGACGACGGCGGGCCATGAGCCCGCCGCGGCAGGAGAGACATGATGACCGGCCCCAAGGCGTCCCGCCCACGCAGCCTCGAACATTTCCCCAATCTCGTCACGATGTTCTTCACCCGGGCACGCGAGAAGGGCGACGCGCCGTTTCTCTGGGCCAAGACCGATGGCGCCTGGGTTTCGACCAGCTGGGCGGAGGCGGCGCGACAGGTCGCCAGCCTCGCCGCCGGGCTCCGGGCGATCGGCATCCAGCCGGGCGACCGGGTGATGCTGGTCAGCGAGAACCGCCCCGAATGGTGCATCAGCGACCTCGCGATCATGGCGGCCGGCGCGATCACGGTGCCGACCTACATCACCAACACCGAACGCGACCACGCGCATATCATCGCCGATTCGGGCGCCTGCGCGGTGATCGTCTCGACGGACAAGCTGGCGCGGACGCTGTTGCAGGCGGTGCTGCGCTCCAACCGCGGCCAGCCGGTGATCGGCATCGACACGATCCGCGCACCCTCCGCCGGCATCGACTTCCACAACTGGCATGCGCTGATCGCGGATCACCCGACCGACCCGGCGGTGACGGCAGCGGCGGCGACGTTCGAGCGCGGCGACCTCGCCTGCATCATCTACACCAGCGGCACCGGCGGCGCCCCGCGCGGCGTCATGCAGCACCACGGCGCGATCCTGCACAACGTCAAGGGCTGCGCGGCCGTGATCTCGGAGGATTTCGGCTGGGACGACGAGGTGTTCCTGTCCTTCCTCCCCCTCTCCCACGCCTATGAACACACCGGCGGCCAGCATTTCCCGATCGGGCTCGGCGGCCAGATCTATTACGCCGAGGGGCTCGACAAGCTCGCGTCGAATATCGAGGAGGTCCGCCCGACGATCATGTTCGTGGTGCCGCGCCTGTTCGAGGTGCTGCGGACGCGGATCAGCAAGGCGATCGAGAAACAGGGCGGGATGTCGTCCTATCTGCTCGCCAAGGCGCTCGACGTCGGCGCCCGGGCGAACGGCGGCACGCTGCGGCTGGTCGATCGCCCGGCGCAATTGCTGGTGGCGACGCTGTTCAAGCCCAAGATCGCCAAGAAGTTCGGCGGCCGGATGAAGGCGATGGTGTCGGGCGGCGCGCCGCTGACGCCGGAGGTCGGGCTGTTCTTCCAGTCGCTCGGCGTCACCTTCCTGCAGGGCTATGGCCAGACCGAGGCGGCGCCGGTCATCTCGTGCAACCGGCCCAAGGCGGGCATCCGCATGGATTCGGTCGGCCCCGCGCTTGACGATACCGAGGTGGTCATCGCTGCCGATGGCGAGATCCTCGTCCGCGGCGAACTGGTGATGCACGGCTACTGGCGCAACGAGGCCGAGACCGCCCGCGTGCTTAAGGACGGCTGGCTGCACACCGGCGACATCGGCGAGATCGACGACGCCGGCCGGATCACGATCACCGACCGCAAGAAGGACCTCATCATCAACGACAAGGGCGAGAATGTCGCCCCCCAGAAGGTCGAGGGCATGCTGACGCTGCAGCCCGAGATCGTGCAGGCGATGATCGCCGGCGACCGGCGGCCGTATATGGTGGCGCTGCTGGTACCCGACCCCGACTGGACGCAGGAATGGTGCGCCGCGAACGGCACCTCGTGCAAGTTCGAACGCCTCGCCGAAAACAGCGCCTATCGCACCGCGATCGGCCAGGCGGTGGAGCGGGTGAACAAGGACCTGTCCGTCACCGAACGCATCCGCCGCTTCGTGCTGGCGGACGAGCCCTTCGCGATCGAGAACGAACAGCTCACCCCCAGCCTCAAGATTCGCCGCCATGTCATCCGCGGCGTCTACGGCGAGCGGTTGGACGCGCTCTACAAGGCATGAGCGTCAGCGCAGCACGTCCCAGGCATCGGGCCTGAACCCGACCAGCAGCGTCTCGCCCTGTTCGACGACGGGTCGCTTTATCATCGACGGCTGCGCGCGCATCAGCGCCATCGCCCGCTCCGCATCCAGCCCGGCCTTGTCCGCATCGGGCAGCTTGCGGAACGTCGTTCCCGCCCGGTTGAGCAACGTCTCCCACCCCAGCCGGTCGACCCAGCCCCTGAGCCGGTCGGGATCGACGCCGGCGGTCTTATAGTCGTGGAAGTCATAGGCGACGCCCGCCGCATCCAGCCAGGCGCGCGCCTTCTTCACGGTGTCGCAGTTCCTGATCCCGTACAGCGTCGTCATCGCCCCACTCCCCATTAACCGCCGCAACCACGCGGCGGGCGGTTCGAGGCGCCATCTGCCGCGCGATGCATGCCGGAACAAGCCATCGCCTTCTGGAACGCCCCTTCAGTTCCCCGGCGAATACGTTCCCCGGCGAAGGCCGGGGCCCAGTTGGGAAAGCCGTTGCGGGTCATCACGACCCTTCGCCCAACCGGGCCCCGGCCTTCGCCGGGGAGCAGAGAATGGGTGATTCGCGCGATCGCACCCCAACCCTTCGGCTCCCGCCGGCGAACCTCTGCCACGCGAAAACGCGCAACGGTGGCACCCGTCGGCCAACCGGGCTAGCATCGCCGGCGATGACGCACGCCTTTCATTCGATCCACCGCCACCAGATGGTCCGCGTCGCCGCCGCGACGCCGCTCGCCACCGTCGGCGACGTCGCCGCGAACATCGCCGCGACCGTCGCCATGGCGGAGCAGGCCGATGCACGCGGGATCGACCTCGTCGTCTTCCCCGAACTCAACCTCACCTCCTACGCGATCGACGACCTGCACCTGCAATCGGCGCAGCAGCGCGCCAGCGAAGCCGCCCTGCTGACGGTCGCGGCGCAGACCGCCGGCCTCGCCCCGATGCTGCTCGTCGGCGTCGCGCTGGTCCGCAACGGCCGGCTCTACAATTGCGCGGCCGTGCTGTCGCGCGGCCGCATCCTCGGCGTCGTGCCGAAGAGCTTTCTGCCCAACTACCGGGAATATTACGAGAAACGCTGGTTCGCGCCCGGCCTCGGCCTGCACGGCCTGACGATCCGGCTGGGCGATGCCGACGTGCCCTTCGGCCCCGACCTGATCTTCGCGGCGGACGACCTGCCCGGCCTCGTCGTCCATGCCGAGATCTGCGAGGATTATTGGGCGCCCGTCCCGCCCTCCACCACCGGCGCGCTGGCGGGGGCGACGATCTGCTGCAACCTGTCCGCGTCGAACATCGTCATCGGCAAGGCGCGCGAACGCATGCTGCTCGCCGCCGCACAATCCGCCCGCGCCGCCTGCGCCTATGTCTATGCCGCCGCCGGCCCGGGGGAGAGCACCACCGACGTCGCCTGGGACGGCCAGGGCATGATCCACGAATTGGGCGAACTGCTCGCCGAATCGCATCGCTTCTCCGCCGAGCCCGAACTGGTCGCCGCCGATATCGACCTCGAACGGATCGTACAGGAGCGGCTGCGCAACGGCACGTTCAACGATTCGGCGATCACCGCCGGCCATCCCGAGACGCGCTTCCGCCGCATCGGCTTCACTCACGCTCCCGCCCTTGCCGACACCGGCCTCGCCCGCGCGGTCGCCCGCTTCCCCTTCGTCCCGGACGACCCCGCCCGGCGCGACGAGGATTGCTACGAAGCCTTCAACATCCAGGTCGAGGCGCTCGCCAAGCGCCTGTCCGCGACGCGGTCGAAGGCCCTGGTCATCGGCGTCTCGGGCGGCCTCGATTCGACCCATGCGCTGATCGTCGCGGCCAAGGCGATGGACCGGCTCGGCCGGCCGCGCAGCGACATCCTCGGCTTCACCATGCCCGGCTTCGCCACCGGCGACGCGACCAAGGCCAACGCCTGGGCGCTGATGCGCGCGCTCGGCTGCACCGCGGACGAGATCGACATCCGTCCCACCGCGCTCCAGATGCTTGCCGACATCGGCCATCCCTATGCGCAGGGCGAGCCGGTCTACGACGTGACGTTCGAGAACGTACAGGCGGGACTGCGCACCGATTACCTCTTCCGCCTCGCCAACCAGCGCGGCGGGATCGTGCTCGGCACCGGCGACCTCAGCGAACTGGCGCTCGGCTGGTGCACCTATGGCGTCGGCGACCAGATGAGCCATTATGCGGTCAACAGCGGCGTGCCCAAGACGCTGATCCAGTTCCTGATCCGCTGGTGCATCCGGACGGCGCAGTATAATGCGGCGACCGACCGCATCCTGTCGACCATCCTCGCGCAGGAGATCTCGCCCGAGCTCGTCCCCGCCGATGCCGAAACCGGCGCGATGCAGAGCACCGAATCGATGATCGGCCCCTACGCGCTCAACGACTTCTTCGCGCATTACGTCATCCGCTACGGACTGGCGCCGTCGAAGATCGCCTTCCTCGCCTGGCACGCCTGGCGCGACGCGGCGGCGGGGTCGTGGCCGGAGGATTTCCCTGAGGCGGCGCGCGTCGCCTACGACCTGCCGACGATCGTCCACTGGCTGGAACGGTTCCTGCTGCGCTTCTTCCAGCTCAGCCAGTTCAAGCGCTCGGCGATTCCCAACGGTCCGAAAGTCTCGGACGGGGGGGCGCTGAGCCCGCGTGGCGACTGGCGGGCGCCGTCTGACGGCACCGCAGCACCGTGGCTGGACGAGTTGCGGCGAAACGTTCCCGCGAACGTCCCATAAATATTGCCTTTGCGCCTATAGAGGCGCAATATGAAGGCCTGATGACACCGCCGCCCCGGGATGGCTCACGCGATCGCCGGATCGAGGACCCATCGAATCTCTACCTGATCCACCCCGCGTCTCACGCCTTGCTCCCCTTTGCCCTTCGGCATGGGGTGTCGGCGAATGCGGTGTCGCTGATCGGGCTCGCCTGCGGCACCGTCGCGGCGATCGCCTATGCCAACTGGCAGGTGCCGGCGCTGGCGCTGGTCGGCCTCGTCTTCTCGGTCGCCTGGCTGATCGCGGACGGGCTCGACGGCATGATCGCGCGCGCGACCAAGACCGCGAGCGCGCTCGGCCGCACGCTCGACGGCCTGTGCGACCACGGCGTCTTCGCGCTGATCTATCTCTCGCTCGCCTGGACTGTCGGCACGCTTGAAGGCTGGGTGCTCGCGCTCACCGCCGCCGCCTGCCATGCCGTTCAGTCGAGCCTGTACGAGGGCGAGCGCGCCCGCTTCCACCGCCGCACCCGCGGCACGCCTCTCGCCGCGGTGCCGACGCCGACCGGCATGGTGCTCGTCCGCCTCTATGACAGCGTCGCCGGCAGCGTCGATCGCATCTCGATGCCGTTCGAACGCCGGTTCGGCGCCGCCGAGGACCGCACCGCCTTCGCCGCCGCCTATGCCGCCGCCGCGGTACCGGTGATGCGGCTGCAATCGCTGCTGACCGCCAATGTGCGCGTCTGGGCGATCTGTATCGCCTGCCTCGCGGGCAATCCGCGCATCTTCTGGTGGTTCGAGATCGTACCGTTGACGCTGGTCACCGCGGTCGGCCTCTACCGTCACCGGCGCATCGAGCGCCGCTTCGTCCACGGCCTCGCGCCGCAGTCCATTCTACTTCCAAGCGAACAGGGTCATTCATGAAGAGCATCAACATCGCCATCGTCGGCATCGGCAACTGCGCGAGCTCGCTCGTCCAGGGGCTGGAGCATTATCGCGAAGGCGCCAACGATCTCGTCGGCCTGATGCACTGGGAGCTCGGCGGCTATAAGCCGTCGGACATCAAGGTCGTCGCCGCCTGGGACGTCGACGCGCGCAAGGTCGGCAAGGACGTCGCCGAGGCGGTGTTCGCCAAGCCCAACTGCACCGCGGTCTTCGCCGCCAACCTGCCCGCCACCGGCACGATCGTGAAGATGGGCGCCGTGCTCGACGGCGTCGCCGAGCATATGTCCGACTATAAGGACGACCGCACCTTCATCGTCGCCAACGACACGCAGCCGACCAAGGCCGAGATCGTCGCCGAGCTGAAGGCGTCTGGCACCGACGTGCTGATGAACTATCTGCCCGTCGGCAGCCAGGAAGCGACCGAATTCTACGCCGAATGCGCGCTCGAAGCCGGCGTCGCCTTCGTCAACAACATCCCCGTCTTCATCGCCTCCAACCCGGTCTGGGCCAAGAAGTTCGAGGACGCCGGCGTCGCGATCATCGGCGACGACATCAAGGCACAGCTTGGCGCGACGATTGTCCACCGCGTGCTGACCGACCTGTTCGCCAAGCGCGGCGTCAAGCTGGACCGCACCTACCAGCTCAACACCGGCGGCAACACCGACTTCCTCAACATGTCGAACCACCGTCGCCTCGAATCGAAGAAGATCTCGAAGACCGAAGCGGTGCAGTCGGTCGCGGCCGAGCGCATGGACGACGACAACGTCCACATCGGCCCGTCGGACTACGTGCCATGGCAGAACGACAACAAGGTCTGCTTCCTGCGCATGGAAGGCCAGCTGTTCGGCGGCGTGCCGATGAACCTCGAACTGCGCCTGTCGGTCGAGGATTCGCCCAACAGCGCCGGCGTCGCGATCGACATGATCCGCTGCGCCGCGATCGCCAAGGACCGCGGCATCGCCGGCGTCATCGACCCGGCATCCGCCTATTTCTGCAAGCATCCGCGCCACCAGATGACCGACGACCTCGCCCAGATCGCGGTCGAGGACTTCATCAAGGCCGCCTGATGATAACCACGGGCCTGCTGCTCGCCGCCGGACAGGGCAGTCGGCTCCGTTCGGTCACGCCGTTCAAGCCGCTCTGCCTCGTCGCAGGGCGTGCCTTGATCGACCATGCGCTCGACGGCATGGCCGCGGCGGGCCTGACGCGCGCAATCGTGTCGCTCGGCTATGGCGCCGACGCGATCGCCGCGCATCTGGGGAGCCGGCCGTGGCCGCTGGAGGTGGTGACGGTGATGACCGACTATCTCCAGCCCAACGGCGTGTCGGCGCTCGCGGCGCGACCGCTGATCGGGGCGGAGGGCGCGGTGCTCGCGATGTGCGATCACCTCGTCCAGCCGCGCCACTACCGCCGGCTGGCCAAGGCGGGCGCAGGGGCAGGCCTCCGCCTCGGTATCGACCGGCGGCTTGGTCATGCCTGGGTCGACCCGCTCGACGTCACCTGCGTCGCCACGCGCGGCGATGCGATCACCGCCATCGGCAAGGGGCTCGAGCCGCATGATTGCTACGACACCGGTATCTTCGCCGTGTCGCAGGCGTTTTTCGCCGCGCTGGCGACGCTCGACAGCCCGTCGCTGACCGAGGGCGTCCGCATCCTCGCCGCCGAGGGCAACGCCCGGATCGTCGATTGCAGCGATCTCGACTGGCTCGACGTCGACGACGCCCCCGCATTCGCGCATGCCGAAGGCTGGATGACGAAACTCGCGGCGTAACCGCGGCGGCACATGCTCATCCTGTTCAACAAGCCCTACGACGTCCTCAGCCAGTTCACCGACCGCGGCAGCCCGACCACCCGCGCGACGCTGTCGGACCATATCGATGTGCCCGGCGTCTATCCGGCCGGCCGCCTCGACCGCGACAGCGAGGGCATGCTGCTGCTGACCGACGACGGCCGCCTTCAGGCGCGCATCGCCGACCCGAAATTCAAGCTGCCCAAGACCTATTGGGTCCAGGTCGAAGGCGTGCCCGACGACGCCGCGCTCGACCACCTGCGCCGCGGCGTCACCCTGAACGACGGCCCGACCCGCCCCGCCGAGGCGGCCCGCATCGATCCACCGGCCATCTGGCCCAGAACACCCCCCATCCGCGTCCGCCAGTCCATCCCGGACACCTGGCTGCGCCTCACCATCACCGAAGGCCGCAACCGCCAGGTCCGTCGCATGACCGCCGCGGTCGGCCACCCGACGCTACGCCTCATCCGCTGGCGCATCGGCGACTGGACGCTGGACGGGCTGGAATCAGGAGCTTGGCGCCGGGCCTAGCTCTGCCGCCCGGCAGGAGTCCCCGATGCCCCTGCGTGCCAAACGACTGTCAAGGATGGCTAGTGGATCGTCCGCTTCAGGAGGCAGTCAGCGATAGCCGACATCGCGCAGCACTGCCGCCCTTTCCGAGAAGGATGGCGAAAAGAGAAAAGGTGTAATTTGCTTCGGCTGACACTGTCATGACGGCCAAGCACCATCGTTGAGCCGCGAGCAAGCGATCAATTGGTCGGTCATCGCATCGACTGTCACGGCGACGTGGCCTGCCAACCAGCATCGCAGCATCGCCAATTGGGCCGCGGCTATACCGACCGCGAAAGGGGGAACGCCTTCGGCGTCAATCTGCCTCCCGCCGTGCATTGCGACGGCATTGGCCAAACGGCGCTGCAGGACCGAAGCGGCGGGCGATTCCAGGATCGACCTAGCAAATGAACGCAGCTCCCAGAGATGTTCGATGGTGGGCCGGACGTAGGACCGTGCTGCCCGTCCCGACGCAGCGGTAGCAAGCGCCAGCAGGATCGGCCGCAGCGCTGTCAGAAGAACATCGTCCTTTCCTTGGAAATGCTCGTAGAACGTGGATTTGGCGACGCCGGCACGGTCGATGATGTCGATCACACGAATTGCGCCATATCGCCGTTCGATCGCCAAAGTGCGGAACGCTTCGACGATGGTGATCTCGGTGCTCGAAAGCTGCCGTGCATTCCAGGAAGCGGATTCTGCCATAGCCCGATCTACCATGCGAGGATCACCTAGGAAGCATTGGGGCACCGGACTATTGGGGGCGATAGTCCGCTTCGGCCTTCGAAGGGGGTTTTTACACTCGCCAAGGCTGATCCCGACCGTCATCGCTCCGATCATCATTCATGGAGCGCCGAGAGATGGAACATCGTGCCGTTGCGATCATACCAAGCAGCAATCTCGACGCGAGCGAGGCGTTCTACCGGCGTCTGAAATTTACGGTCGTCAGTGACTATGGTCATTATCGGATCCTCGAAGACGGACGCGGCTGGCACCTCCATCTGACCTATGCGGCGGGATGGCCGAAGAATATCGACGACAATCCCTTTGGCCTGTATCTGTATGTCGAAGATGTGGACGCGATGGCGGATGCCGTTCGGGAGCTGATAATCGAAGACGGTGCCCCACACGCCAAGCCTTGGGGCACGTATGAGTTTGCCGTCAACGATCCCAGCGGCCTTCTCGTTCGAATTGGTCGGATCATGGAATAGGGTCGATTTCAAACCTTCCCACAGAGGAACGCGTAACGAGACGGCGATCCCGCTCGACCGCGCCGGTGGTGGTCAAAGGTATCCCTCCCGAAACCTGTTCCCGATGGCTCTTTCCCGCATTGCCATCCGGAAGCGGAGTAACGCGACAGATGATCGCGACTTGTGGTGACCTGTATTGCGCGCTTGAGCGCGCATCTATGGACCTCCCACCGCCTCTCGGTCGAACGCCCTCCGACCACCGAAACCGACCGGCGCAGACACCCGCTTGACCCTCCCCGCCCGATCCCCGACACGCGGCTGGGTGACGCACCTTCCCCCGCCCCCTGCCGACCTGCTGCGCAATGCCGCGCTGTTCCTCGATTTCGACGGCACCCTCGTCGAACTGCAGGATCATCCCGACGCCGTCGCCGTGGATGCGCATCTCGCCGCGCTGATCGACCGGCTCAGCGCCGCGCTCGACGGGCGGGTCGCGATCATCTCCGGCAGGCCGGTCGCGGGCATCCGCGCGCTGTTCGGCGATCCGCATTTCGCCATCTCCGGCAGCCACGGGCTGGAGGTCGCCTGGCCCGACGGGCGGCACGACCGTGCGGAACGTCCCGCCGCCCTCGACCGTATAGTCGATCGGATGAAAACCTTCGCAACCGCAACAAACGGCGTGCTGGTCGAGGAGAAGCCGCTCGGGGCCGCACTCCATTATCGTGCCGCGCCTGCAGCGGAGACGGCCGCGACCGACCTCGCCCGCGGCCTTGCCGCCGACGCCGGCCTGCACCTGCAGACGGGCAAGATGATGATCGAGGTGCGTGTTCCCGGCGCCGACAAGGGCACCGCGCTCCACACGCTGATGCGCGCGCCGGTCTTCGCCGGCCGCACGCCCGTCTTCCTCGGCGACGACGACACCGACGAGCCCGCCATGGTCGCCGCGCGTGCCCTCGGCGGCGCCGGCATCCTGATCGGCGCTCCGCGCGCCACCGCCGCCGCCTGGCGCCTCGACGGCGTGCCGCAGACCCTCTCCTGGCTCGCCGCCGCAACCGAAAGCCTCGCCCGATGACCGCCGCGCCGACCAGCACGCCCCCTACGACCAGCGTCGACCTCTGGCCGATCGGCAATTGCCAGGTCAGCGCGCTGGTCGATCGCGCCGGCCGCTTCGTCTGGGCCTGCGTCCCCCGCGTCGACGGCGATCCGCTATTCTCGGCGCTGATCGGCGGCGCCGAGCCCGACAGCGGCTATTGGGGCATCGCGATCGAACATTCGGTCAGCGTCGAACAGCATTACATCCGCAACACCCCGATCCTGGTCAGCGTCCACACCGACGATGCCGGCAACGCGCTGGAGGTCATCGACTTCTGCCCGCGCTTCGTCCGCTCCGGCCGCACCTATCGCCCGGTCGCCTTCGCCCGCATCGTCCGCCCGCTGCGCGGCAGCCCGCGCGTCACGATGCAGCTGCGCACCACCTGCGGCTGGGGCGGCACCTGCCGCGAACAGATCGGCGGATCGAACCATCTGCGCATCCTGCTCGATTCGATGCAGCTGCGCCTCACCACCACCGCGCCGATCGGCATGGTGCAGGAAGAGCGCACCTTCCGCCTCGAACGCCCGCTCCACTTCTTCCTCGGTCCGGATGAAAGCTTCAGCGGCGACCTTGCCGAAACGCTCGACGCGATGCTCGCCCAGACGATCAGCGAGTGGCAGGAATGGGTGCGCGGCCTCGCCATTCCGCTCGAATGGCAGGATGTCGTCATCCGCTCGGCGATCACGCTGAAACTGTGCCAGCATGAGGAGACGGGCGCGATCGTCGCCGCGCTCACCACCTCGATCCCCGAACATGCCGGGTCTGAGCGCAACTGGGACTATCGCTATTGCTGGGTCCGCGACGCTTATTACACCGTGCAGGCGCTCAACCGGCTCGGCGCGCTCGACGTGCTGGAGGGCTATCTCGGCTATCTGCGCAACATCGTCGACAGCGCGGCGGGCGGCCATATCCAGCCGCTCTACGGCGTCCTCGGCGAGGCGACGCTGGAGGAGCGCTTCGCCCCCGCCCTGCCCGGCTATCGCGGCATGGGCCCGGTCCGCGTCGGCAATCAGGCGTATGAGCAGATCCAGCACGACGCCTATGGGCAGATCGTGCTGTGCAGCGTCCACGCCTTCTTCGACCAGCGCCTGTTCCGCCAGTCCGGTATCGAGGATTTCCAGCGGCTGGAGCATGTCGGCGAACGCGCCTGGCAGTTCCACGACCAGCCCGATGCCGGCCTGTGGGAATTGCGCACCCGGCAGAGCGTCCACACCTATTCGAGCGCGATGTGCTGGGCGGCGTGCGACCGGCTCGCCAATGCCGCACACGTCCTCGACCTGCCCGACCGCCGCGATTTCTGGCAAGCGCGTGCCGACACGATCCGCAAGCATATCGAGGCCAGCGCCTGGCGTCCCGACACCAATCGCATGTCGGCGACCTTCTCCGGCGACGACCTCGACGCCAGCCTGATCCAGCTGCTCGACCTGCGCTTCTTCGAACCCGGCGATCCGCGCTTCATCGGCACGCTGGAGGCGGTGGAAAAGGGCTTGCGCCGCGGCAGCCACATGCTGCGCTACGATACCGAGGACGATTTCGGCCTGCCCGAAACTGCGTTCAACGTCTGCACCTTCTGGCTGATCGAGGCGCTGCACTTCACCGGCCGCGAGGCCGATGCGCGTGCGCTGTTCGACGAGATGCTGGCACGCCGTACCGCAGCGGGCCTTCTTTCCGAAGATATCGACCCGACATCGGGCGAGCTGTGGGGCAATTATCCCCAGACCTATTCGCTGGTCGGCATGATTAACTGTGCCGCCCTGCTGTCCAAACCCTGGAGTTCGATCCGCTGAGCCGTCTCATCATCATATCCAACCGCGTCTCCGCCCCGTCGGGCTCCAAGTCCGGCGCGCAAGGGGGGCTGGCGGTCGCGCTCGCCTCGGCGCTGCGCGAATACAAGGGCATGTGGTTCGGCTGGTCAGGCGAGCAGACCGACGAATATACCGGCCAGATCACCTTCCAGCGCAACGAGGGCGTCACCACCGCGACCGTCGACCTCGAAGAGCAGGATATCGAGGAATATTACAACGGCTACGCCAACCGGACCTTGTGGCCGCTGTTCCATTACCGCGTCGATCTGGCGGAATACGAACGCGAATTCGCCGGCGGCTACCAGCGTGTCAACGAACGCTTCGCCGACACCGTCCAGCCGCTGATCGAGGAGGACGACGCAGTCTGGATTCAGGATTACCACCTGTTCCCGCTCGGCGAGGAGCTGCGCAAGCGCGGCGCCAACAACCGTCTCGGCTTCTTCCTCCACATCCCCTGGCCACCGCGCCGCCTGCTCGCGATCCTGCCCGAGGCGCAGGCGCTGGTGCGCAGCCTGTTCGCCTATGACGTCATCGGCTTCCACACCGACGAATGGCTCCAGTCCTTCTGCGACTATGCGACGCACGAACTCGGCGCGCATATGGAGGACGGCGAGCTCGTCCTCGACGATCGCCGGGTCAAGGTCATGGCCTGCCCGATCGGCATCGATGCGAAGGAATTCGCCGACCTCGCCACCAGCACGCGCGGCCGCCTCGCCTTCCGTCAGATGCGCGACGCCGCGGTTGGCCGCGACATGATCGTCGGCGTCGACCGGCTCGACTATTCGAAGGGGCTCGAGGAGCGGTTCCTCGGCTACGAACGCTTCCTCGTCGAGCATCCCGAGGAGCGCAAGGAGGTCACCCTCCTCCAGATCGCACCGCCGAGCCGCGCGACCGTCGGCAGCTACCAGAAGATCCGCAGCAATCTCGAAGGGCTCGCCGGCCGGATCAACGGCGCCTATGCCGATATCGACTGGGTGCCGATCCGCTACGTCAACCAGGGCTATCCGCGCGACGTGCTCGCCGGCATCTACCGCGCCGCCAAGATCGGCCTCGTCACCCCGCTGCGCGACGGTATGAACCTCGTCGCCAAGGAATATGTCGCCGCGCAGAATCCGGAGGACCCCGGCGTTCTCATCCTGTCGCGCTTCGCCGGCGCCGCCTGCCAGCTGACCGACGCGGTGCTCATCAACCCCTATTCGGCGGAGGAGATGTCCGACGCGATCATGCTCGCGCTGCGCATGCCGCGCGAGGAGCGGATCGAGCGCTGGCAGAAGATGATGGACACCATCCTGCGCGAGGATATCGGCTGGTGGCGCAAGACCTTCACCGAAACGCTGATGGCCGGTCCGCTGGAGATGGAGCCGCAGGACCAGCCGGCGCACGCATGAACCGCTCCCGGGGCAGCGCCTCGGGCATCTCGGCGCGGATGAAGGCATAGATCGCCTCGCGCACGTCGCAGCGCAGGTCGAACGCGGTCGAGGCGTCCTTGGCGGTCATCAGTCCGCGCACCTCCATCGTCCCGTCGGGCTTCGAATCGGTGACCTGCAGGTTGAAGAAGCGCTGGTCCCAGCGCGGGTTGGCGCGCACCACCTCTTCCAGCTTCGCCCGGATCCGCGGCACGTCCGCGGCGGGATCGAGATACCAGAACACCGATCCCAGCAGCGCGCTCGTCTCGCGCGTCCAGTTCTGGAAGCTGTTCTCAAGGAATTTGGACACCGGCACCACCAGCCGCCGGTCGTCCCAGATGCGGACCACGACATAGGTCAGGCGGATATCCTCGATCCGTCCCCATTCGTTGTCGATGATGACGACGTCGTCGATCCGGATCGGTTCGGTGAAGGCCATCTGGATCCCGGCGATCACGTTCTTCAGCGCCGGCTGCGCGGCCGCACCGATCGCGAGGCCAGCGACACCGGCGGACGCCGCCAGCGTCACCCCGATCGTCCGCACCGACGGGATGCTCATCAGCATCATCATCACCGTCAGCATCACCAGCACGAACACGCCGATGCGGTGCAGGATGCTGATCCTGGTCCGCCGCCGCCGCGCGCGCAGATTGTCGGACGCGGTGATATCGAACCGCACCTCGCTGATATCGCGATAGACGGTCAGCGCGGCGAGCAGCATCCAGCCGAACACGCCGGGCGTCAGCAGCCCGAGCACGCGCTGCCAGATCGTCTCCCAATAGCGCGGCAGGTCCAGCCCCGGCCCCGACGCGGCGAGCGCGATGACCACGACCAGCCAGAAGGACGGCCGCCCCAGCCGGTCGATCAATATGTCGTCGGTCTTGGTCGTCGTCCGCTTCGCCAGTCGTCGCAGTCCGGCGAGCAGCACCCGATGCAGCAGCGCCAGCACCAGCACGAACATCGCGACTCCGGCGAGCCGCTGCGCCCATCCGGGCAGGTCGATGTCGAGATAGGGGATGTGCATCGCGCTAACACGCTTGAGGGGGACGAAGGGTCCCGCGTCAGGGTCGAACTTTGCTGCGGGCGCGAAAGAATGCGCGCTGTGACCAATCATGTTAGGACAGCGTAACTGGTCGAAATAAAATGTCGATCGAGCCGGCACAGATCGCAGCAATATGTGATCCCTGCCTGACAGTGCGATTCAGCCTACTGGAAACCTTGCGAAAAGCTGAACGAAGGACCTCCATTCGCCGCATCCTTCGGAATTCTGGCGATGTAACGATACTGACCTAATTTCTCCTCGTGCCGCTGTTACACAGACGCAACACCAGGGCGAAATCCGCGACATATCGGATACTTTGCCCTCGTCGGCGCGATTTTGCGGAGCTACCCGCCCTGTAGCTCAGGACAGGTTTGCTGCCCTTCTGAAGCGCTAGTGACAGGACGATCATTATGACCCTCGCGTACCGCCGGCAGCTGCTGGCAACCTCCCTCTTCGTCGGCGCCGCGATGCTCGCAACGCCTGCCGTGGCCCAGGATGCCGGCCAGCCCGTCGCGCCGCAGACGGTTTGTCCCCCGAATGCCACGAGCCCGGATTGCCCGCCGGCGCAGACCACCAACGATCAGGCCGCCGGCCAGTCCGCGACGGGCGTGACGCCCGCCGGCGACGCCGCCACGGCGATCGGCGCAGATGCCGGCGGGGCCGACATCGTCGTCACCGGTTCACGAATCGCCTCGCCCGCGGCGGCATCCGCCTCGCCGCTGCAGGTCATCGGTGCCGAGCAGATCCAGCAGCAGGGCGCGATCAACGTGCAGGAAGTGCTGCTGCAGAACCCGGCCTTCGGTACCCCGGGGATCAGTCGTACCAATTCCAGCTTCGCCACGCAGGGCGCCGGCGCCGCGACGGTCAATCTGCGCAACCTCGGCGAGGATCGCACGCTGGTGCTGGTCAACGGCCGGCGGTTCGTGTCCGGCCAGCCGGGCAGCCAGGCGGTCGACCTCAACGTCATCCCGACCCAGTTCATCGAGCGGATCGACACGCTGACCGGCGGCGCCTCGGCCGTCTACGGCTCCGACGCCGTCGCCGGCGTGGTCAACTTCGTCTACAAGACCAAGTTCGATGGTCTGCAGATGGACGGCCAGCTCGGCATTTCGGAGCGCGGTGACGGCTTCGACCGGCAGGTGAACATCCTCGCCGGCAAGAACTTTGCCGACGGTCGCGGCAATATCATGCTGTTCGGCGGCTATTCGAAGGAAGGCACCGTCTTCAAGAAGGACCGCTCGACCGAGGCTGGCTCCAGTGCGATCGATTCGAGCAGCCTGGGTCTTTCGACCGGTCGCGACGAGGATCTGTTCACGCCGCGGACCTTGCTGTCGGGCTTCGCGCCGGGCGGACGCATCTATGCCGGCGACCAGACGTTCAGCTACAACACCGGTTCGCTGGTCAATTGCACCGGCGCCAATTGCGGCGGGTTCAACCGGTCCGACTTCCGCTACCTCGCCGTTCCGGTCGAGCGCTATGTCGCCGCCGGTCGCGCCAATTTCGAGGTGTCGGACGCCGCCAACCTGTGGCTCGAAGGCAATTACGCCAAGACCAAGGTGCAGACGGTCATCGAACCGTTCCCGCTCAGCTCGGACCTGGTGGCGATCGCATCGGGCGGTCAGGTGCCGATCCAGACCGTCGTCGGCGGCGTGACCTATCGCAATCCGTTCGTACCGGACGCGATCTTCAACGCCGCGACCGACACCGATGGCGATGGCCTGCGCGACATCTATTTCGATCGTCGCCTCGCCGATTTCGGCAATCGCACGCAATCGGCCAGCCGTGACCTGTTCCGCATCGCCGGCGGCATCAACGGCAAGTTCCTTGAGGATCGCTTTAGCTACGAAGCCTATGGCATCTACGGTGAAACCAAGGAAAAGCAGAACGGCAACGGCCAGTTCAACAGCGCCAACTTCGTGCAGGCGCTGAACTCCTACCGCGATCCCGCCACCGGCCAGATCGTCTGCGCCGATCCGGCGGCCCGTGCGGCCGGCTGCATCCCCGCCAACATCTACGGTATCGGCACGCTCGCCAACACCGCCGCCTATCTGGCCGCACCGACGACGCTCGATACGAAGGTGACGCAGACCGTTGCCGGCGCCAACGTCACCGGCAAGCTGTTCTCGCTGTTCGGCGCCGATCCGATCGGGATCAACGTCGGCACCGAATACCGCCGCGAAACCAGCAGCAACGTGTTCGATCTGCTCACGCAGCAGGGCCTGAACGGCAACAATGCGCTGCCATCGACCTATGGCAAGTTCGACCTCTGGGAAGGCTTCGGCGAGGCGATCGTACCGATCGTGCAGAACCGGCCGTTCTTCCATTCGCTCAGCCTGCGCGGCGCGGTGCGCGTGTCCGACTATTCGACGGTCGGCACGACGTTCAGCTACAATTACGGCGGCGAATGGGCGCCGATCGAGGACATCCGCTTCCGCGTCATCAAGGCACGGTCGGTGCGTGCGCCGAACATCAACGAATTGTTCCAGGCGCCGCAGCAGGACTTCCCGTCCGGCTTGCAGGACCCGTGCGTTGGCGTCACCGCCACCAGCACGGGCACCGTGTCGACCAACTGCCGCGCGGCACCGGGCGTCAATGCGAACATCGCCGCAAACGGGGCGTTCGTCGCCAACCAGGCCGATCTGCAGGGCATCACCAGCTTCGCGGGCGGCAATCCTAACTTGCAGGAAGAAAAGGGCGATTCGTTCACCGCCGGCGTGGTCATCAATCCGCGCTCGATCCGCGGCCTGCGCAACCTCGTCGTCACGGTCGACTATTTCAACATCCGCATCAAGGATGCGATCGTCTCGACGCCGCTGCAGTTCATCCTGAATCAATGCTACGCCAACTCGATCCAGTCCTATTGCGACCTCGTCACCCGCCGCTCGGCGGTGGTCGGCCCGAACAGCGCGGGCTCGCTGGACGAGGTCAACTCGGGTCCGTCGAACAGCGGCGGTGTGAAGACGTCGGGCATCGACACGACGGTGACGTGGCGCCAGAATCTGGCCGATTGGGGCCTCGGCGGCACGCTCGGTCTGCGTGGCTCGTACACGCACCTCATCAGCGGCTATTCGATCCCGCTGCCGGATTCGGATCGCGACTATTTCGCCGGGGAAATCGGCGCGCCGCGTGACAAGTTCACGATCAACGGCTCGTTCGATATCGACGGGGTCGGGCTAACGACGACCGGTACGTGGATCAGCCAGTCGAGCCTCGACGATCAGCTGACCGGGGCGCGCCCGGGCAGCAACCCGCTGTACCGCGTCCGTCCGCAATTCTACTTGGACTCGCAGCTCCGCTTCCGCACCGCCGACAATTTCGAATTCTATGTCGGCGGCGACAATCTGCTGAACAACAAGCCGCCCTACCTCGCCGATATCGGTGCGTCGGCAGGGCAGGACACCGATGCCGGCACCTATGACGCGCTCGGCCGTCGCTATTATGCAGGCGTCCGCATCGGCCTCTGATCCGATCTGCACCACTGCACGAAAGGGCCGTCCGGATCACACCGGGCGGCCTTTTTCGTCACCCCCTCGCCACCCGCCGCCGCCCCCACCACCGCCACACGCCGGTCGCGAACAGCATCGCCGGCAGCAGCCCCGACACGAACACCAGCCACCGCCCCGCCAGCCCGAACGCCTCGCCGTCGTGCAGCGGGTGCAGCCACGTCAGCAGCGTGTCGCCGCCGCCGTCGCGGCGCGCATCGCGTACCGCCAGCACGCGCCCGTCATAGGGATCGAGCCAGACGTTGCTGCGCGGGAACCGGCGGCTCGGCTCGCCCGCCACGAACAGGTTCACCCGCACCACACCGCGTGGCCCCGCCGGCGTCTCGATCCACGCCAGCGCCGCCCCCGGCAGCACCGCCCGCGCCCGCGCGACCAGCGCATCCAGCGGCAGCATGCCGCCCGCCCGCGGCACGCTCTCCAGCGTCGGCGTCGCGAACAGCGGCGAGGCGCGCGCCACCACCGGCCGCACCTGGTCGGGCAGATCGAGCATCGCCCCCGTCACCGTCACCACGATCAGCACGATCCCGCCGCCGATCCCGGTCCATTTGTGCAGGTCGTACAGGCGCCGCGATCGCGACGCCGCGCGCTTCCACGCCAGCGAACGGCGCCAGCCGCCGGTGCGCGGCCACCACGCCCACAGGCCGCTGACCAGCAGCGCCAGCATCGCGATCCCCGCAATCCCCATCGCGATGCCGCCGGGCTTCTGCAGCAGCAGCCGGTAATGCAGGTCGTAGATCCACGTCGTCCAGTAATCGCCCCAATAGCCGCGGCGGACGGCATGCAGCCCGACCGGATCGAGCCACAGCATCAGCGGCGCGAAATCGCGCCCGCGCGTCTCGACCGGCCGGTAATAGCGGATCGGGATCGCCCCGCCATCGGGCGTCACCTCGATCCGCCACGCACCGTCGCGGCCCGGATTGTCGCGCCGGAGCGCGTCGTACACCGCCTGCCACGACGGCGGCCGCGCGCCTGCGGCGACGCGCGCCAGCCCCGGATGCATCGCGCCGTCGATCGCGGGATAGAAGACCAGCACGCTGCCGGTCAGCCCGGTCACCGCGAACAGCAGGCCGATGCCTAGCCCCAGCCATAGATGCACGCGCCGCACCAGGACGCGCACCCGCTGCGCCGGCGTCGTCACAGCGTCAGCCGGACGCTGCCGTACAGCGCACGCCCGTCCGCCGGCGCATGCAGCACCTGGCTGCCGTCGAACCAGACATATTCATAGGCGCGGTCGCCGATGTTCTTGAGCTGCGCCGCGACCTCCAGTCGCGGCAGCACCCGCCATGCGACCTCGCCGTTCGCGACCAGATAGGCGCCGTAGCGCGGCAAAGTGTTGGCCGGCGTCAGCTCGTAGCGCGACTGGCCGTTCCCCCACAGCGACACGCGCCAGCGCTCGGCCGGCACCACGTCCAGCCCCGCCGAGAACAGGTGGCGCGGCACATGGTCGATCCGATTGCCCGCCTGCGACGGCATCGCCGGATCGGGGGTGACGATCCGCGCGCGCTGGTAGGAATAGGCACCCCACAGACTCGCCGCCGGGACCGGCGTCACGCTCGCCTGCACGTCCAGCCCGGACCGCCGCGTCGCGCCCAGATTGTCGCTGTCGCCCGAGGGGTCGTTGAGCCGCCGCTTGATCTCGCCGCTCGCGGTCTGTTCCCACACCGCGACACGCGCCTCCAGCCAGCGCCCCCGCGTCAGCTTGACGCCCGCCTCCCAGCCTTCGTTGATCGACGGATCGAGGTCGGTGGTCCGCGGCGGCACCTTGTAGGCGCCCGCGCCGACGCCGATCTGGAACGTCCGCCCGTAATTCGCATAAGCGGTGACGCCCGCCGCCGGGGTGATCGCGACGCTGACCTTGGGCTGGCTGATCGTGCCATAAGCGTTGATCGGATAACGCTGCCCATTCAATCGGTTGCGGAGCGTTCCCGACACGGTGTCGAAGCGCCAGCCGGGGGTGATGCTCAGCCAGCCGGCCGGCTCGATCACCGCCTGCGCATAGCCGCCCGCGACGGTCAGCCCGAACGCCTGATCGCGCGTCCGGCCGGTGATGCGGCGCTCGGCGGTCAGCCAGCGCAGGCTCTCATTGTCCTGCACCTGCACGTCGCCGCCCGCCTCCAGCATCAGGCGGTGGAGGAACGCGACCGTAGGGTGATGATGCAGCGTCGCCATCGCGCCATAATGACTTTCGCGCGTCAGCCGCCGCTGCTGCGCGACCGTGGCGGAAAAGCGGACATAGCGATCGTCGTAAAACCCGTTGGCATAGCCCTTCGCGCTCAGCGCCAGATCGTCGCTGACGTCGGCGTCGAGATGCAGACTGTACTGGCTCAGCCGCCGCCGCCCGCCGTCGCTCGCCGACACCGCATAGGAGCGGCGCCGGTCGGTATAGGCGTCGGCATCGGTCAGATAGCCCGGCTCGTCCGCCTCCGCCTGCGCATAGCGCGCGATCCCGCCGATCCGCACCGGCCCGCGATCGTAGAACCATTTGCCCGCGAGGCTGACCCGGTCGAGCCCGGCATGGTCGCGGAACCCGGTACTGCGTCGATACCCGACGAAGTAATTCTGGCTGAGCCGCCCCGTCTCCACCCCGGCGGAAAGCTGCCCCTCCGCGGTGCCGAACGCCCCCGCCAGCGCGCGCACGTCCAGATAGTCGCCGCCGATCCGCGTCGCGATATCGGCACTGCCCGCGATCGCATGCAGGCCATGGCGCGGGTCCGCCGTGCCGCGCACGAGCTCGACGCGCGCGATGTCGAGCGGCATCACCGCGTCGATGAACGCCATCCCGCCGTCGTTGGTGTTGGCGGGGATGCCGTCGATCGACAGCCGGACCGCGTTGATCTCCCCCTCCCCGTTGAAGCCGCGGATCGAGAAGCGTCCCGACGTCGTCCCCTGGTTGAAATCGGTCAGCGTCACGCCGGGCAGCCGCGCGAACAGCTCCCACGCATTGTCGACGCTCTGCCGTTGCGCGATGTCGCCGCCGAGCCGGTCGACGGAGGTCAGCACGGTCGCGGTCGATCCCGCCATGTCGCGCGCGGTGACGACGATGTCGCCGACCGAAAAGCTGGTGTCGCGCGCCGCGCGCGGGTCGTGGTCCTGGTCGGTATGGGCGGACTGCGCCGCCACCGCCGGACAGACGGCAAGCATCAGGCCTGCCGCCGCGGCGGTTCGAAGATAGGTCATGGTATAATCCCGATCCGGGCGCGCGTCCCCGCTTGCGGGGAACGGCGCCGTCGCTGTGCATAGGGGCGGATCAGGCGGGGAGCGGCGGTCCCCGGAGCGGCGGCCGCAGGAACGGCACGGATCGCAGGTAAGTACGAACGACGGCGACGAAACCCAGCGCCAGCACGAACGCCAGCGCGGCCGCAAGCAGCACCGGATCGACCGGCATCGCCACGCCATGCGCCAGCGCGGCGAACGGACAGGGCATGTCGGCGCCGGGATGGTCCGCCCCGCCGTGCCGCGACTGCGCATGGCCGGACGCCGCATGCCCCTTCGCGCCGTGATCGGCCATGGCCGCGTCGGCCATCGCATGATGCGCCATCGGCGCCGCCGCGACCGGGCCGAAGCCGCTGCAGATCTGCAACGCGACCCGGCCATCGACCACGCCGACCATGAACCCCGCCGGCACCAGCAGCTTCACGCCGAGCACCACCAGCGCCAGCCACAGGGCGAGCGTGCGATGGTTCAGCGAAAGGCGGCGCAGGGCGGTCACGCCCGCCGTCTTAGGGAAGCGCGCGCGCCAAGTCATCGCCCTGCGTCGCGGCCGGGAAAGCCCTGTCGATCCCACCGCCGCAACACGCCTGTCACGAACCCGTCACATTGCGGGTCCACCGGCAGCGTCATGGCTACCATGGTCTCTGCAGCACCTTCCCCCACGGCTGCGCGCGGCCCGCGTCTCGACGGCAATCTGCACCCCGCGAGCCGCTGGGTGTTCCTCGCCGTGCTGGTCGGCGCGCTCGGCTATGCGGGCGTCAGCATCGTCACCGATACCGCGGAGGTCGGCGAAACCCTCGCGACCGGCGTCTTCCTGTTCCTCGGGCTGGCGCTGCTGATCGCGCTCGGGTTCGAATTCGTCAACGGATTCCACGACACCGCGAATGCCGTCGCCACGGTCATCTACACCCACGCCATGCCGGCACCGCTCGCGGTCGTCTGGTCCGGATTCTTCAACTTTCTCGGCGTGCTGATGTCGTCGGGCGCGGTCGCCTATTCGATCATCACCTTGCTGCCCGTGGAACTAATCCTCCACATCGGCTCGGCGGGCGGATTCGCGATGATCTTCGCCCTGCTGCTCGCCGCGGTGCTGTGGAATCTCGCCACCTGGTACGTCGGCCTGCCCAATTCCTCCAGCCATGCGCTGATCGGCTCGATCCTCGGCGTCGGCCTCGCCAACCAGTTGCTGTCGAACACCGGCGGCACGTCGGGCGTCGACTGGCACCAGGCGGAAAAGGTGCTGACGGCCCTGATGGTCAGCCCGCTGATCGGCTTCGGCGGCGCGCTGCTGCTGCTGCTCGTGATGAAGCGCTTCCTGCGCGATCCCAAGCTGTACCGCGCGCCCGATACCAACGCGCCGCCGCCCCGGGGCATCCGCGCGACACTGATCCTCACCTGCACCGCGGTCAGCTTCGCGCACGGCGGCAACGACGGGCAGAAGGGCATGGGCCTCATCATGCTCATCCTGATCGGCTGCGCCCCCACCGCCTATGCGCTCAACCGCACCGTGCCGGAAAGCGCCACGCCGGCGTTCGTCGAGCAGGCGCGCACCGCCGAGCAGATCTTCGCGCGCCAGCCCGGGCCGGAGCCGACCTCGATCGATGCCGCCCGCGCCACCGTGACGCAGGGCCTCGCCGCCCGCCGCGTCGACAGCCAGGCGATGTACGGCGCGCTGTCGTCGCTGTCGCGCGACGTCGGCGACCGGCTCGCCAGCTACGGCTCGCTCGGCAAGGTCCCCGCCGCCGCCACGCCCAACCTGCGCGGCGACATGTATCTCGTCCTCGACGCCAGCAAGATGGTGATCGCCGACGAGGGCGCGCAGGCGCGCTTCACCGCGCAGGAGATCCAGGGGATCAAGGGCTATGGCAGCGCGCTCGAACGCGGCACCCGCTATATCCCGCTGTGGGTAAAGGTCACCGTCGCGATCGCCCTCGGCCTCGGCACGATGGTCGGCTGGCGCCGCATCGTCGTCACCGTCGGCGAACGGATCGGCAAGACGCATCTCACCTATGGCATGGGCATGTCGGCCGAACTGATGACCGCGGCGACGATCCTGCTCGCCGAACGCTTCGGCATGCCGGTATCGACGACGCATATCCTGTCGTCGGGTGTCGCCGGTGCCTCGGTCGCGAACGGCGCCGGGCTGCAATGGCGCACGATCCGCAACATGGCGCTCGCCTGGGTGCTGACGCTGCCTGCGGCGATGCTGCTCGCCGGCACGCTCTACTGGCTGTTGCTGACCGTGCTGCGCACCACGATGGCCTGACCGCAACACATCCGTCACGCTCCCGTGACCGCGGCGTAACATCGCACGGGCATAGGCTCCGTCAGGAACAGCGCGTTCCGGGGGGCCGATCATGACCACCAGCGACTGCACGAGCGACCAGACCGCCGATATCCTCGCCTTCGTACCGCAGCGGCCGACGGTGCCGGAACGGGCCGACGGCGCCCGCCGCCGCTTCCGCACGATCTGGATCAGCGACGTCCATCTCGGCACCCGCGGCTGCAATGCGGAGATGCTGATCGACTTCCTCGACCATGTCGACAGCGAGCACATGTACCTCGTCGGCGACATGATCGACGGCTGGCGGCTCAAGAAGCGCTTCTACTGGCCCGCCGCGCATAACGACGTCGTCTGGCGCCTGATGAAGCGCGCCAAGCGCGGCACCCGCGTCACCTATATCCCCGGCAACCACGACGAGGCGTTCCGCCAGTTCGCCGGGCTCGACTTCGGCGGGGTGAAGATCCGGCGCAAGGCGATCCACACCACCGCCGACGGCCGCCGCCTGCTCGTCCTGCACGGCGACGAATTCGACGCGATCACGCTGGCGCACCGCTGGGTCGCGTTCGTCGGCGACAGTGCCTACACCGCGCTGATGGTGGTCAACCAGTGGCTCAACGTCGCGCGCCGCCGGCTCGGCATGCCCTATTGGTCGCTGTCGAAGCACGCCAAGGCGAAGGTCAAGAACGCCGTCGCCTTCATCTCGCATTTCGAGGAGGTCGTCGCCCATGCCGCCGGGTCGCGCGGCGTCGACGGCGTCGTCTGCGGCCATATCCACACCGCGGAAATCCGCCAGATCGGCGATATCGCCTATTACAACGACGGCGACTGGGTGGAGGGCTGCACCGCGCTCGTCGAGCATTTCGACGGGCGGATGGAACTGCTCCACTGGGCCGACGAGATCGCGCGGCGCGATGCCGATGCGCGGGCCGCCGCGGCGATCGCCGCCTGATGCGGATCGCCCTCGTCACCGACGCGTGGCAGCCGCAGGTCAACGGCGTCGTCCGCACGCTGACCTCGATCAAGCGCGAGCTGGAGGCGCAGGGCCATGAGTTGCTGGTCGTCTCGCCCGACCGCTTCGCCAGCCTGCCCTGCCCCAGCTATCCCGAGATCCGGCTGGCGCTCGCCCGCAGCAGCACGATCGGCCGGCTGATCCGCGCCTTCGACGCCGATGCCATCCACATCGCCACCGAAGGGCCGCTCGGCCTCGCCGCGCGCCGCTGGTGCCTCGGCGAAGGGTTGCGCTTCACCACCGCCTATCACACCCAGTTTCCCGATTACGTCGCGGCGCGCACCGGCGTGAACGCCGAATGGATCTGGCGCTATATCCGCTGGTTCCACGCCCCCGCCGATGCGATCCTGACCTCGACCCCCTCGGTCGATGCGGTGTTGCGCAGCCATGGCCTCGGCCGGCTGCGCCGCTGGGGCCGCGGCGTCGACCTTGCCACCTTCTCCACCGCGGGTGCGGCCGATCCGGCGATCACGGCGCTTGCTGGCCCGATCCTGCTCTATGTCGGCCGCGTCGCGGTGGAGAAGAACGTCGAGGCGTTTCTGGACGCCGATATCGCCGGCACCAAGGTGGTGGTCGGCGACGGCCCCGCCCGCACGATGCTCGCCGCGCGCTATCCGGACGCGCAATTCCTCGGGCCGAAGTTCGGCGACGCGCTCGCCGCCGCCTATCGCAGCGCCGACGTGCTGGCCTTCCCCAGCCGCACCGACACGTTCGGACTGGTGATGATCGAGGCGCTCGCCTGCGGCACCCCGGTCGCCGCTTTGCCCGCGCCGGGGCCCGTGGACGTGCTCGACGGCAGCGTCGGGGCGATCGACGACGATCTGGCCGCGGGAATCCGTCGGGCGCTGACCCGCGACCGCGCCGCCTGTGCCGCCTATGCGGCGCGCTTCACCTGGGCGAACAGCGCGCGCCAGTTCCTCGACAGCCTCGCGCCGATCCGCACCTGTACCGCGCAGGCGGCCTGACCGCCCGATCGCGGCGGGCGCTTATTCCAGCCCGCCGCCGAGCGACCGGTACAATTCGACCAGATTGCTCCCCCGCGACAGCCGCGTCGTCACCAGCTGCTGCTGCGCGGTATAGAGGTTGCGCTGCGAATCGAGCGTGGTGAGGAAGGAATCCACCCCCGCCCGATAGCGCGCGTCGGAGATCCGGAACGCGACGTTCGCCGCATTCGCGCGCGCCGTCTGCGCCGCGATCTGTTCGTCGATCGTGCCGCGCTGCGCCAGCGCGTCGGCGACCTCGCGGAACGCGGTCTGCACCGTTTTCTCATAGGTCGCGACCGCGCCCTGCTGCTGCGCCCGCGCCGAATCGAGATTGCCGCGCAGCCGCCCGCCGTCAAACAGCGGCAGCGAGACCGCCGGCGAGCCGGTATAGGTGAAGCTGCCGCCCGCGAAGAGGCCGCTCAGCGCGGTGCTGATCGTCCCCAGCGTCGCGGTCAGCGAGATGCTGGGGAACATCGCCGCGCGCGCCGCACCGATATTGGCGTTCTGCGCGATCAGCTGATGCTCGGCCTCCAGCACGTCTGGCCGCCGCAGCAACACGTCGGAGGCGATCCCCGCGGGCAGCACCTGCAACGCCGTATCGCCATTGCCCAGCCCCTGCGGCAGCAGCGCGGACGTCACCGGCGCGCCGACCAGCAGGTCGAGCGCATTCTTGTCCTGCGCCACCCGCGTCTTGAGCACCGCGATATCGTTGCGTGCGCTCTGGTAGGTCGTCTCAGCCTGCCGCGCCTCCAGCTCGGACGCCACGCCGATGCGGAACTGCGCCCGCGTCAACTCCAGCGTCTGCGCGAACGACTTGAGCGAATCCTGCGAAATGCGCATCTGGTCCTGATCCGACGCCAGCGTCAGCCATGCCGTCGCGATCTCCGCGATCAGGCTGATCCGCGTCGACCGCTGCGCCTCCTCGGTCGCGAAATATTGTTCCAGCGCCGCCCGGCTGAGGTTGCGCACGCGGCCGAACAGATCGAGCTCGAATGCCGAGAAACCGGCGTTGACCGAATAGAATTCGAGGTTCGACGAGGTACTGCCGACATTTGCGCCGGCCCCGGCACCCGCCCCCGCTCCGGCACCCGCGCCGGCCCCGCCGGCCGCCGCACCGCCGCCGGCCGCGCCCGCGCCACCAAAGATGTTGTTGGTATAAGTCCCCGACCCCGACACCGTCGTCGACGGCACCAGATCGGCACGCTGGACGCGATATTGCGCCCGCGCCTGCAACACGTTCGCCGCGGCGAGCCGCAGATCGCGATTGTTCTCCAGCCCCAGCGCGATCGTGTTGCGCAACCGGTCGTCCGTGAAGAACGTCCGCCAGCCGATCTTGGTGACGTCGGGCGCGTCGGTCGCCGCCGCCGGATAGACGCCACCCTGCGGCAATGCCGCCGGCACTGCGCCCACCGGCCGCACATATTTGGGCGCCAGATTGCACCCGGCGAGCGCGGTGGCCGCGAGCAGGCCCAGGACACACTTGCTGTTCATCACCACTCAGGCTCCCTGCGGCGCGGGGTTGGGACCCCGTCCGCTATCGTCACGCGCGTCATCGTCATGGTCGTCGTGCGGCCGATCCTCCGCCACCGGCTTCGCCTGGCCGCCATGGCCGAACAGGCGCAGGACGACGACGAAGAACATCGGCACGAAGAAGATCGCGAGCACCGTCGCCGACAGCATGCCGCCGACCACCGCACGCCCGATCGCATTCTGCCCGCCCGCACCCGCACCGGTCGAGATCGCCAGCGGCAACACGCCGAAGATGAACGCGAGGCTGGTCATCAGGATCGGTCGCAGGCGCAGCTTGGCGGCCTCCACCGCGGCCTCAAAGGGCTTCATCCCCTCGTTGATCCGCTCCTCGGCGAATTCGACGATCAGGATCGCATTCTTCGCCGACACGCCGATCGTCGTGATGAGGCCGACCTGCAGGTAAATGTCGTTGTTCAGCCCGGTCAGCCACGCCGCCAGCACCGCACCGAGCACGCCGAGCGGCACGACCAGCAGCACCGAGATCGGCACCGACCAGCTCTCGTACAGCGCGGCAAGGCACAGGAACACGATCAGCAGCGACAGGCCGTACAGCGCCGGCGCCTGACCGCCCGACAGCCGCTCCTCGAACGACAGGCCGGTCCATTCCAGCGCGGTGCCCGGGGGCAGCTTGGCATGGATCTCCTCCATCGCCGTCATCGCCGCGCCCGTGCTCAGCCCCGGTCCGGGCGAACCCTGGATCTGCATCGCCGGCTGGCCATTGTAGCGCGTCAACTGCACCGGCGCATTCGCCCATTCCAGCGTCGAGAAGGCGGTGAACGGTGCCATCTGGCCGCTACTGCTGCGCACGTACAGGTCGCCGACGTCATCGGGCGCGAGGCGATAGGGCGCATCGGCCTGCATGTAGACGCGCTTGACGCGGCCACGATCGATGAAGTCGTTGATGTAGGTGCCGCCCCAGGCGGTCGAGATGGTGGAATTGACGTCGGCGAGGTCGAGGCCGAGCGCACGGGCCTTGTCCTCATCGACCTGCACCTTGAGCTGGGGCGCGTCGTCGAGGCTGAGCGGGCGGACCTGCGCGAGGTTCGGATTCTGCGCGGCCATGCCGAGCATCATGTTGCGCGCCTGCACCAGCTTTTCGTGACCGATCCCGCCGGTATCGACCAGCTGCGCGTCGAAGCCCGTGGCATTGCCCAGCTCCTGCACCGCCGGCGGCACCAGCGCGAAGATCATGCCGTCCTTATACTGGGCGAAGGTGCCCATCGCCCGGCCGACGATCGCCTGCGCCTTGTTCTCGGCACCGCCGCGTTCCTCCCACGGCTTCAGGTTGACGAAGACGAGGCCGGCATTCTGGCCCTGCCCTGCAAAGCTGAAACCGTTGATCGTGAACACGCCGGCGACGTTGGCGCTTTCCTGCTTCAGGAAATGGTCGCGGACGAGGGTCAGCCCCTTGTCGGTGCGCGCGGTCGTCGCACCCGCCGGACCCTGGACCAGCGCGAGCACCGTCCCCTGATCCTCGTCGGGCAGGAAGCCCGACGGCAGGCGCGTGAACACGAACACCATGCCCGCGACGATCAGCAGATAGACGAGCAGCGACCGCTTCCAGCTGCGCGCCGTGCGCTTCACGCCGCCCTCATATTTGTGCTGCGCGTTGTCGAACTTCTCGTTGAACCAGCGGAAGAAGCGCGCGAGCAGGCCGTTGCCTTCCTTCTTGTCGGGATCGTGACGCTTCAGGATCGTCGCGCACAGCGCCGGGGTCAGGATCAGCGCGACCATGACCGACAGCACCATCGCCGAGACGATCGTGATCGAGAACTGGCGATAGATCACGCCGGTCGACCCGCCAAAGAAGGCCATCGGCAGGAACACCGCGGACAGCACCAGGCCGATGCCGATCAGCGCGCCGCTGATCTCGTCCATTGACTTGCGCGCCGCTTCCTTCGGGCTGAGATGTTCGGTGACGATCAACCGCTCGACGTTCTCGACCACGACGATCGCGTCGTCGACCAGCAGGCCGATGGCGAGCACCATGCCGAACAGCGTCAGCGTGTTGATGGTGAAGCCGGCCATCGCCATCACCCCGAACGTGCCGAGCAGCACGACCGGGACCGCGATGGTCGGGATGATCGTCGCCCGCCAGTTCTGCAGGAACAGGAACATGACGAGGAAGACGAGCACCACCGCCTCGATCAGCGTGTGGATCACCTGCTCGACCGACAGCCGCACGAACGGCGTGGTGTCGTAGGGGTAGATGACCTTGACGTCGGCGGGCAGCGTCTTGCCGATCGATTCCGCCCGCGCCTTGACCAGCTCGACCGTGTCGAGCGCATTGGCCCCCGCGGCGAGGCGGACGCCGAAGCCCGAGGCGGGCTTGCCGTTATACTGGACGTCGAAGCCGTAATTTTCCGCGCCGAGTTCGACCCGGGCGACGTCGTTGAGGCGCACGACCGCACCGGTGGTGGTCGTCTTCAGGCGGATGTTGCCGAACTGCTCGGGCGTCTGCAGGCGCGACTGGACCGAGACGGTCGCGTTGAGCATCTGCTCCTTGGGCGCGGGCTGCGCGCCGATCTGTCCGGCGGACACCTGTGCGTTCTGCGCCTGCACCGCGGCGGAGACGTCGCCGATGGTGAGGGCGTAGCTGTTGAGCTTCACCGGATCGAGCCAGATGCGCATCGCATATTGCGCGCCGAACACCTGCAGCTCGCCGACGCCGGAGACGCGGCTGACCGGGTCCTGGAACTTCGACACGACCATGTCGGACAGGTCGGTGTTGGTGTGCGAGCCATCGGTCGAGACGAGGCCGACGACCAGCAGGAAGCTGGCGGCCGACTTGGTCACCTGAATGCCCTGGCGCTGCACTTCCTGCGGCAGCAGCGGCGTCGCCGCCTGCAGCTTGTTCTGCACCTGCACCTGCGCGATGTCGGGATCGGTGCCCTGTTCGAAGGTCAGCGTGATCGTCACCGTGCCCGCCGAGGACGACGAGGACGAGAAATAGCGCAGGTTATCGATGCCCTTGAGCTGCTGCTCGATGATCTGCGTCGTCGTGCGCTCCAGCGTCTCCGCATCGGCGCCGGGATAGCTGGCGGTGATCGCGACCGCGGGCGGCGCGATCTCGGGGAACTGGGCGACGGGCAGGCTGCGGATCGCGATGATCCCCGCCAGCATCAGCACCATGGCGATGACCCATGCGAAGATGGGCCGATCGATGAAATAACGGGACATCAGCGGTTACTTCGCCTGAGCTGCGGGCGCGCCGGCGCCGTTGCCCGGCTGGGCTCCGGCAGCGGGGGCGTTGGGGTTCCACGGCTTGCCCTGCACGGGCATGCCCGGGCGCAGCATCATGCCGCCCTCGACGATCACCTTGTCGCCGGGCTTCACGCCGCCGGTGACGAGCCAGTTGTCGCCGATCGTGCGGCTGGTCTGCAGGACGCGCGGCTGCACCTTGTTGTCGGCGCCGATGACCATGACGGTCGCCCCGCCCTTTTCATCGCGGGTGACGGCGCGCTGCGGCACCAGCATCGCCTTCTGGTCGGTGCCCTGCGTCAGCGAGGCGCGGACGAACATGCCCGGCAGCAGCAGCCCGTTGGGATTGGGGAACAGCGCGCGGATGATCTGCGAGCCCGTCGTCGGATCGACGGTGACGTCGGCGAAGCGCAGCGTCCCCTGCGGACCATAGTCGCTGCCGTCCTCCAGCTTCAGCTTGACCGGCGCATTGCCGTCGCGCGTCAGCTGGCCGCTCATGATCTGCTGGCGCAGCTTGAGCAGGTCGGCGCTCGACTGCTGGATATCGATATAGATCGGGTCGATCCGCTGGATCGTCGCCAGCGCCTCCGTCTGCGCCGCCGACACGAGCGCGCCGGTGGTGAACACCGACCGCCCGATGCGGCCGGTGATCGGCGCGCGGATGGTCGTACGGGCGAGATCGATCTGCGCGGTGCGCAGCGCGGCCTGCTGCGCCGCAACATCGGCCTGCGCCTGCTGCGCCGTCGTCTGCGCGTTTTCGAGGTCCTGACGCGAGATCGCGTTGATCTTGACCAGCTCGCCATACCGGCGGGCGAGCGCCGCGCTCGACGCGATGCTCGCCAGCGCACGGGCCAGCGCCGCACGGGCGCTGGCGACCTGCGCCTGATAGGGCGACGGATCGATGCGGTAGAGCGGCTGCCCCTTGCGGACGACGTCACCCTCGACGAACAGGCGCTCCAGCACCAGGCCATTGACCTGCGGGCGGACTTCCGACGTTTCGAAGGCGGTGGTGCGGCCCGGCAGCTCGGTGGTCAGCGTCACCGCCTCCTGCCGGACCAGGACATAGCCGACGGTCGGTGGCCCCTGTGGCGCCTGCTGCTGCTGCTCGTTGCCGCCGCCGCACGCCGCCAGAGCCAGTGCCAACGCGAGCACCGCCACTCCGTGTCGCTTCATCGCCATGCCAAAATGTCCGCTAAAAAATTGTGAGTGATCGATCACTCACGCCCTGCTACAACCGTTCAGGAACGAGCGTCAAGGCTCGTGGTACGAGGATGGAATGATCGATTCCGGATTTTGTTGCGACGCACCACGAAATAGAACTGCCCTCCGCCGTGAACGGGTGATCGATGCGGCACGTAAGTTATTTATAGACAACGGTTTTCATGCCACGGGCATCGCCCAGATCGCCAGGGAATCGGGCGTCGCAGTCGGCCAGCTGTATCGCGACTTCGCGGCCAAGGAAGACATCGTCGCCGCCATCGTCGACACCGATTGCCGCAGTTTCATGGCCGCCGACTCGCTGCGACTCGCGATCGAAAAGGGCGACGAACAACAGGTAAGGGATTGGATTCGCCAGTTCGTCCTGCCCGACGAAGACCCCGACGACGGCCGCCTGTTCGCCGAGATCATGGCCGAGGCGGGCCGCAATGCGCGAATCGCCGCGATCTTCGACCGGACGCACAACGACGTCCACCGGCTGATGCTCGCCGCGCTCGACATGCTCGCCCCGGGGGCCGCGCTGACCGAGCGCCGCTCCGCGCTCGCCGACGTCATCCTCACCATGTCGCTGGGCCTGCTCCACCACCAGATCGTCCGTCCGAAGGCGACGCTGGCGCCGATGGTGCAGGCGATGCTCGCGATCATCGACCGCGATATCGATGCGATCAGGGGCAAGGCGCAGGCGCAGGCCGTCCCCGCCTGAATCCTGGAGCGGGATGACATCGAACTGATCCGTCATTGCGAGCGCCGCGAAGCAATGACGAACATTCGGATCAATCCGATGTCATCCGATCCTAGCCGCCCGAGCGCAAAGTGCGGAAGGCGTCGGGATCGATGCCGTAGCGGCCGAGCTTGTAATAGAGCGTCTTGCGCGGGATGCCGAGCCGCTCGACCGCCTTCATGACGTTGCCGCCGCTCGCCCGCAGCGCGTCGACGATCACCGTCACCTCGAATTCGGCGACGCGGGCGGGCAGGTCCTGCACGTCCTGCGCGCCGGGATCGCCGCCCGAGGCGAGCACGCATTCGAACGCATAATTGCGCAATTCCCGTACGTTGCCCGGCCAGCCATGGTCGAGCACATGGCGGCGCTCGACCTCGCGGATCATATGGCCGGGCCGTTCGAGCGCGACGCGCGCCTGTTCGACGAAGGCGACGAACAGCAAGGTCCGGTCATGCTCGCGCTCGCGCAGCGGCGGCAGCCGTAGCCGCGTCGCCGCCAGCCGGTGGTAGAGATCGGCGCGGAACCGCCCCGCCGCCACCGCGTCGGCAAGGTCGCCGCGACTCGTCGCAACGACGTGCAGGTCGACCGCCTCCGCCCGCTCCGCGCCGATCGGCTGCACCTCGCGCTCCTCGATCACGCGCAGCAGCGCCGCCTGCACCGCGGGAGCGAGCGCATCGATCTCGTCGAGCAACAACGTCCCCCCGCTCGACGTCGCAATGCTGCCGGTGCGCGACAGCCGCGTGTGCGAGACGCTGTCCGCGGCATGGCCGAACAGCGCCTGCGCCGCCTGCTCCTCGCCCAAAGCGGCGCATTGTACCGCGATGAACGGCCGCGCCCGCCGCGGTCCCTGACGATGGAGCAGCGTCGCGACCAGATCCTTGCCCGTCCCCGTCTCGCCCTCGACCAGCACGTCGAGCCCGGCGGTCGCCAGCGGCCGGATCGCGGCGCGCAGCCGCGTGATCGCGACGCTCTGCCCGATCAGCGGGCTCTCCTCGCCGGCGCTTTCGGCGACCGCGCGCAGCCGCCGGTTCTCGACCAGCAGCCCGCGGCGTTCCAGCGCACGGCCGATCGTCGCGACCAGATGGTCGGTGGCGAACGGCTTGGTCAGGAAATCATAGGCGCCGTCGCGCAGCGCCGCGACCGCCATCGGCACGCCGCCATGGCCGGTGACGAGGATCACTGGCAGGTCGCCGTCGAGCGCACGGACTCGCGCCAGCAATTGCAGCCCGTCCATCCGCGGCATGCGGATGTCGGACACGATGACGCCGTCGAAATCCGGCGACAGCGCCGCCAGCGCCCCCTCCGCCCCTGCGAAGGCGCGCACCGATAGGCCGGCGAGCTCCAGCGCCTGCTGCGTCGCGAAGCGCAGCGCCTCGTCGTCCTCGACCAGCAGGACCGTCTGCCGCGTCATGCGAGGCGCAACGTCAGCACGAACACCGCGCCGCCATCGCCCGGCGCCAGCGCCAGCTCGCCGCCGAATTCGCGGGCGATATCGCGCGCGATCGCGAGGCCAAGCCCCAACCCCTCCGGCTTGGCCGAGGCGAAGGGGGTGAACAGCGTCGCGTCCAGCGCCGGGTCGACGCCGCTGCCATTGTCGGCGACGCGCAGCGCGACGACGCCGTCGCTGCGCTCCGCCGCGATCGTCACCCGCCGGTCGGCGACGCCCGCCACCGCATCGAGCGCATTCTGGAGCAGGTTGACGAGGATCTGCTCCAGCCGGATGCGGTCTGCGCTCACCCGCAGCCCGCGGATGTCGGCGGGCACCCTGTCCTCGACCACGCCGCGCGCGCGGTCGCCGATCAGCAGCAGCGTACCCGCGATCGCCTCCGCCAGCGTCGGCGCGCCGCGCGACGGCGTACGCCGGCGCGAAAAGGCGCGCAGCTCCGCGGTGATCGTCCCGATCCGGTCGGTCAGCGCGACGATCCGCGACAGATTGTCGCGCGCGCGATCGGGCGCGTCGCGATCGAGCAGGGTGACGCCGTTCTCGGCGAAGGTGCGGATCGCGGCGAGCGGCTGGTTGATCTCATGCGCCACACCCGCGGTGATCTGGCCAAGCGAGCCGAGGCGATTGGCCTGCGCTAGCTCTTCGCGCGCGGCGCGGAAGCGGCGGTCGGCCTCGGCGCGCTCCTCCGATTCAACCACCAGCCGCGCATTGGTGTCGCGCAGTTCGGCGGTGCGGCGCACCACCTCACGCTCCAGCGCCGCCTGCGCCTGCGCCTGCATCCGCCGCCGCTCCGCACCGCGCAGCCCGATGCCGCCCGCCAGCGCCGCGAGCAGCAGCAGCCCCGATCCCCACAACAGCGCCTGCGTCCGTGCCGCCGCCAGCGGTGGCGCGAGCGGCGCGAGATGGAGCAGCCGCGTCGCTTCGATCGGCGCCGCGACCGCCGCCACGCGATAGCGCGCAGTCCGCTGGACGGCATCGCGCCCCGCGAGCGTGAAGGCCGGCGTCGTCGGCGGCGACGCCCCAAACTGCCGCGAACGGCGCAGCGCCGCGATCGCCGGCGCGGACAGCGACCGCGTCGGGTGGAACCGCCACGCCGACACGCTGGTGACGAGGATCAGCCCGCGCGCATCGACGACGACGGTCGCGCCTGGCGATTGCGCCCACTCCCGCTCCAGCCGGTCGAACTCGACCTTGACGACGATCACCCCCAGCGGCCGGCCGCCGGCATCGATCCGGCGCGCGAGGTACAGGCCGGGCCGGCGGCTGACGCTGCCCAGCGCGAACACCTCCGACTGGCCGCGCGCCATCGCTTCGTTGAAATAGCTGCGGAAGGTGTAGTCCTGCCCGACGAAACTGGTCGGCGACCGCCAGTTGCTCGCCGCGATCGCGCGGCCGCGGGCATCGACCGCATAGAGGACCGCGGCATCGGTGCGCGACGCGAGCAGCTCCAGCGTCTCGTCCAGCCGCCGCGCCGCCGCCGCATCGCCGCCGGCCAGCGCGCGGGCGACGCCGGGATATTCGGCGAGCACCAGCGGCAACAGGCGGAATTTCTGCAATTCGCTGGTCAGCAGCCCCAGATGGCTGCGCGCGATCGTCGTTGCGGCGCGGTCGGTGGCGGTCCGCGCCGACAGGCTTGCCCAGCGGCTGCCCGCGACGACCATCGCCAGCGCCAGCAGCGCGGCGACGAGCAGCCCCCATCCGATGCGACGCGATCCGGTCATCGTCCCCGATGCTGCCACAGATTCCGTCGACGACCGCGCGAAATCCGCGGCCGGTGCGCGATCAGCGGCTCGGCCAGACCGCCAGGCTGGTATCGACCAGCCGCTCGAGATCGGCACGGCTCGCGCCCGACCCGGCCTGCACCGCCATCCCCTGCAACAGCGCGTAGAGATAGCTGGTTAGCCCGAGCACGTCGACATGCGCGGGCAGGTCGCCGTCGCGCTTCGCGTCCTCGAACCGCTCGATCAGCGCCGCCTGAGACGAGGCGCGGCGGGCGATGACGTCGGCCTTGATCGACTCGGCCTCGGCGCCGCAGGCCATCGCGCTGATGACGCCCAGGCACCCCTTGGGGTCGCACTGGCTGGTCTGCATCTCAAGCGCACCGCGCATGAAATGCTCGGCGACGCCGCGCGCGGTCGGCTGGCGCAGCGCGACGCGCGTATAGTCCAGCTTCTCCGCCTCGTAGAGGTCGAGTGCCTTGTGGAACAGCGCCTCCTTGTTGCCGAACGCCGCGTACAGACTCGGCCGGGTGATGCCCATCGCCTCGGTCAGGTCGGCGAGCGAGGCGCCTTCATAGCCCTTGCTCCAGAACACGCGCAGCGCCGCCGCCAGCGCCGCCTCGGTGCAGAATTCGCGGGGGCGCCCTTTCGGGGGGAGAGTGGCAACCATTTCCATATCGCTCAGTATAGAAATTTGCGCAGCGATAAACAAGACCGTTGCGGACTGAAACCCATCGTCACGCCGCGCGCGCCGCCGCCGGCCGGTCGGCGCCCGCCCGTCCGATCAGGTCGCGCGCGACCGCCTCGGCGATCTTGATGCCGTCGACCGCGGCGGACAGGATGCCGCCGGCATAGCCCGCACCCTCGCCCGCCGGATACAGGCCCGCGGTGTTGACGCTCTGGAAATCGTCGCCGCGGGTGATCCGCACCGGCGACGATGTCCGCGTCTCGACCCCGGTCATCACCGCGTCGGGATGGTCGTAACCGGGGATCTGCTGGCCGAAGGCGACCAGCGCCTCGCGCATCGCGGTCACCGCGAAATCGGGCAGGCATGCCGCCAGATCGGTCAGTTGCACGCCCGGCCGGTACGACGGGATGACGCCGCCCAGCGTCGTCGAGGGCCGTCCGGCGAGGAAATCGCCCAGCCGCTGCGCCGGTGCCTTATAATCGCCCCCGCCGACCTCGAACGCCCGGCTTTCCCATGCGCGTTGCAGTTCGATCCCGGCGAGCGGACCGCCCGGATAGTCGCGCGCCGGGTCGATGCCGACGACGATGCCCGAATTGGCGTTGCGCTCGTTGCGCGAATATTGGCTCATGCCGTTGGTCGCGACGCGCCCCGGCTCGCTGGTCGCCGCCACCACGGTGCCGCCCGGACACATGCAGAAGCTATAGACGGTGCGCCCGTTCCGGCAGTGATGCGACAGGCTGTAGGCGGCGGCGCCCAGATCGGGATGGCCGGCGCAGGGCCCGAACCGCGCCTCGTCGATCCAGCTTTGCGGATGTTCGATCCGCACCCCGATCGAAAACGGCTTGGCCTCCAGATGCACGCCGCGTTCGTGCAGCATGTGGAAGGTGTCGCGCGCGCTATGGCCCAGCGCCAGCACCACCGGCCCCGTCGCCATCCGCTCGCCGGTCTGCAGCGTCAGCCCGCGCAAGTGCCGGCTGCCGTCCGCGGCCGTTTCCACCTCGATATCATCGACCCGGTGCTGGAAGCGATATTCGCCGCCCAGCGCCTCGACCGTCGCGCGCATCGATTCGACCATCGTCACCAGCCGGAACGTGCCGATATGCGGGTGCGCCTCGGTCAGGATCTCCGGCGGCGCGCCCGCCTTGACGAATTCGGTCAGCACCTTGCGGCCGAGGTGGCGTGGGTCCTTGATCTGGCTCCACAATTTGCCGTCGGAGAAGGTCCCCGCCCCGCCCTCGCCGAACTGGACGTTCGATTCGGGGTTCAGTTCGCTGCGCCGCCACAGGCCCCAGGTGTCCTTGGTCCGCTCGCGCACCAGCTTGCCGCGGTCGAGGATGATCGGGCGAAACCCCATCTGCGCGAGGATCAGCCCGGCGAACAGGCCGCACGGCCCCGCCCCCACCACCACCGGGCGCGGCCCGGCATAGTCGGCCGGCGCTTTGGCGACGAAGCGATAGCCGGTGTCGGGGGTTGGGTTGACGTGGCGGTCGCGCTTGCAGCGGGCGAGCACCGGCGCCTCGTTCTTCACCGTCACGTCGACCGAATAGACGAAATGGATGTCCATCTTGTCGCGCGCGTCATGCGCCCGCCGCGCGACCGTATAGCGCACCAGATCGCGCGGCGTGATCCGCAGCCGGTTGCGGATCGCCGCCGCCAGGGCCTCCTCGGGATGGTTGAGGGGCAGCTTTAACTCGGTAATGCGCAGCATGCCCGCGCCTTAGCGTTTTCGCCCGTCAGCCACCAGCCGCGTCGGGATCCCCCCATCGCGCCGTCGACCCGCGGCCCTTACCCCGCGACGTCGACCGGCTGCGTCGCGATGATTTCCGGCCGGGCGGCGGCGAGGTCGCGGGCGGCGCGGCCGAACGCCTTGAAATGATCGGACGCCATATGCGCCTGCACCGCCGCCTCGTCCGCATAGAGTTCGTTGAACACGAAGCGCCGCTCGCCCTCCGCCTCGCGCCACAGTTCGTAGTGGAGCACGCCCGGCTCGGCGCGCGACGCCGCGACGCACACGCGCGCCGCCTCGACGAAGGCGTCCTCGTGGCCCGGCTTGACCGTCACGAATGCGATCACCTTTACCGTCATGTCCATCTCCTCCGTTCATGGTCTGCGGCGACCGTGGCCGCGATCGGTCGCGGCGGCAAGCCTACCAGCGGCCATCCGCCGCGCGCATGCCGCGCCATTCCTCGATCCGCCGCCGCGTCGCCGGCGAGATCGCCTCGGGCAGGGCATCGGCCGGAAAGAATCGCGCCTCCGCCAGTTCGACCCCGTCGACCTGCGGCGGCCCGGCGGTCGTGCCACGAAAGAGATACACGGTATCGCGCCGTCCCTCCGCCCGCGCCTCGAACGTCCCGGCCGGCGCCGCGTCGCGCAGCACGCAGCCGGTTTCCTCGCGCAGCTCGCGCACCGCCGCCGCCATCGGCGCCTCGCCCCGGTCGATGCCGCCGCCCGGCAGCATCCACAGGTCGGACCGGCCATAACGATGCCGCACCAGCAGCAGCGCCCCGTCCGCATCGACCGCCATCACCTTGACGCCCCGCGTCCGCCAGCCGACCAGCGCCATCAGCCGCCGGCGCATCCGATAGGCGAGATCGATCAACGGCCGCATGCCGCGATGCTAGGGCGGACGGCGGGGTGACGCCAGCCTTGCCCTGCCCCGCCGAACCGGCGAAGAGGCGCATCGAAGGGGAGCCGCCATGTCCATCCTGTCCGATCGCTGGATTCGCGAAGCCGCGCTGAGCCAGAACATGATCGAGCCGTTCGTCGAGAGCCAGCGCCGCGAAGGCTGCATCAGCTACGGCCTGTCCTCTTATGGCTACGACGCGCGCGTCGCCGACGAATTCAAGATCTTCACCAATGTCGACAATGCGTTGGTCGATCCCAAGGACTTTGCGTCGAACAGCTTCGTCGATCGCAAGACCGACGTCTGCATCATCCCGCCCAACAGCTTCGCCCTGGCGCGGACGGTCGAATATTTCCGGGTGCCGCGCGACGTGCTGGTCATCTGCCTCGGCAAATCGACCTATGCGCGCTGCGGGATCATCGTCAACGTGACGCCGCTGGAGCCGGGCTGGGAGGGGCATGTCACCCTCGAATTCTCCAACACCACGCCGCTGCCGGCCAAGATCTACGCCAACGAGGGCGCCTGCCAGTTCCTGTTCCTGCAGGGCAACGAACCGTGCGAGATCAGCTACGCCGACCGCGCCGGCAAATATATGGGGCAGCGCGGGGTGACGCTCCCCCGCCTCTGACCGTTACCGGTCCCTGACCGGCCGGACCAGAACCTCCGGTCCTCCAAACGCCGACGGCCCGCTCACCGAGCGGGCCGCAGCGTTTCGACCATCGCCGACGGGTCAGCGGGTCGCGAGCGTCGTGGTCAATCGCGACAGGCCGGGCGTCGCGACGTCGTGCGACGACACCACCGCGCCATCGGGCATGTCCCCGGCTATCGAACCGCCGGTCCCCAAATGCCAACGGCCCGCTCACCGAGCGGGCCGCAGCGTTTCGACCAGCGCCGACGGGTCAGCGGCTCGCGAGCGTCGTGGTCAATCGCGACAGGCCGAGCGTCGCGACGTCGTGCGACGACACCACCGCGCCATCGGGCATGTCCATCGCCACCACCGGGCGCTGCAGCACATCGCTGTAGAGCGCGCGCGCTTCGCTGGTGCGGCCGGTCCGCGCATAGGCGACGGCGAGATTCAGCATCAGTTCGGGCCGTTGGGGGAAGATCCGCCGCTCCGCCTCGATCCGCTTGGTCGCCTCGGCATAATTGCCCGCGGCGATCGCCTGATAGCCAGTCCGGTCGTTGGCCAGCGCTGGCGTCGTCAGGCATGCACCCGCCAGCATCGTCGCTACAATCAAACGCATGTCATCGTCTCCTTCCCCCGCCTTGATGGCAGGTTTCACTTTTGTGACATTGTTGTGTCACTTCGAAGACAGCCTTGCAAGCGGAATGCGCGGGCCGTTAACGCCCCGCTAGGACGGCCACGCTAACACCCTGAATTCTCGGGGGGTGGGGCGGACGATGCGATCAGGAACGGCCGGCCACCGCAGCACCGGGATCGACGGCGTCCGTGGCCTGCTCGTCCTCGGCGTGATCCTCGGCCATTTCTTCGAAATCACGGAAGGGGAAAGCTTTCCCGCCTGGATCGGCGCCGGCCTGCGCATGCCGTTGTTCATCGGTCTCACCGGCTATCTGTTCAATCTCGAGCGCGCCCGCGGCGATTCGATCACCGCGCTGTTGCGCCGTTATTATCCGCGGCTGATCCTGCCGTGGATCGTCGCCAGCCTCGTCCATGTCACGCTCACGCGCGAACTGCATATCGGCACGCCGCTGTCGCTCCTGCTATGGCCGCCGTTCCACCTCTGGTTCGTGCCGGTGATGATGGCCTTCATCCTCATCGCCGCCGTATCGCGCTGGACGCCGCCGGCGATGTTGGGACTCGCGATCCCCGTCAGCATCGGTGCGATGTACCTGCTCGGCGTCGGCCATCTGCCGCCCGCCCTCCACCACTGGATGCCCGACCGACGCTTCTTCATCTATCCGGTCTACTTCTTCTACGGCCTGCTGGTCGCGCAGCGCGAACCCGACCGGGTGCGACAGGGCGCGGCGGTGATCCTCGCTCCGATCGGCTTTCTGTGGTGGTGTTCGCTATACGACCAGCCGAACGTCGCGGCGGAGGTCGCCGCGGAACTCATCGCCTGCCTGCCGCTGATCTATCTGTTGCCGGTCGTGCGGGGGCTGCCGATCCCGTTGCCGGGGATCGCGGCGATCGGGCGCAACAGCCTGTTCTACTACCTCTGGCATCCGCTCATCTTCGCGCTGTGGCACGCCGACCATGTGCGGGGGCTCGCGCTGTTCGCGCTGACGCTCGCGACGCTCGTCGCGCTGGTGCCGCTGCTCGCCCACCACGCGAGCCTCGCCCGCATCCTGGGGATCGTCCGGCCGCGGTCGTCTGGACCGTCGCTGTCGTTCGATTCGCCCAACCGCGAGCCGGTGGTGTGACCATGTTCCGCCAATTGTGCCGCACGGCCGTGCTGACCGTCACCTGGCTGGTCCTGCTGCCCTGCCTCATCCTGCTGTTCTCGGCGATCGTCCCGGTCATCCCCTGGGTCCGTATCGAGGCGGTCGAGCTGGTGCCGAACCGCGCGACCTGGCTGCTGCTGATCGGCTGCGGCGGCATCGCGGTCGTTCTCGGAATCGTCGGGCACCGGTCCTCCGGACCGTCGCTGTCGTTCGATTCGTCCAACCGCGAGCCGGTGGCGTGACCATGTTCCGCCAATTGTGCCGCACGGCCATACTGACCGTCACCTGGCTGGTCCTGCTGCCCTGCCTCATCCTGCTGTTCTCCGCGATCGTCCCGGTCATCCCCTGGGTCCGTATCGAAGCGGTCGAGGTCGTGCCCAACCGCGCGACCTGGTTGCTGCTGATCGGCTGCGGCGGCATCGCGGTCGGCCTGATCGCGCATCGCCGGCGAGCGACGGCACCGACCCGCGCGCTGCTGGCGACCGCCATCGCCACCACCGCCGCCGCCGCGCTCGTCGTCGGGCGCCTGCTGGCGCTCGCGCACGACAACGGCATAGCGATCGACCTGATCGCCAGCCTGTCGACCCGCCATTTCAGCGAACATGCCACGCCCGACGAAACCCATGTCTATGCCACGCCCGGCGGCGAGCCGCTGTCGCTCGACATCTATCGCCCCACCGTCGCCGGCCCGACCCGCCTCAGCCCGGTGATCGTCGTCGTCCATGGCGGCGGCTTCGTCGGCGGCGACCGGCGGATCAGCGCGGCCAACATGCGCCATTATGCGCGCGGCGGCTGGACGGTCATCAGCATCGACTATCGCCTCGCGCGGCCCGGGCGGCCGACGTGGAACCTCGCGATCCGGGACGTGCATTGCGCGCTCGCCTGGACGGTGGCGCATGCCCGCGCGCTGCGGCTCGATCTCGACCGGGTCGCGCTGAACGGCGCCTCCGCGGGCGGCAACCTCGCGATCGCGGCCGCCTATACGGTCAATACGGCGCGGGCCGATCCCCGCTGCGGCCCGCGCCTGCCGCGCATCGTTGCCGTCACCGCGCGGGTGCCGCTGATCGATCCCGCCGGGTCGTGGAACAACCCCGGCGACCTGCAGCCGGTACAGCGATCGTATATGACCACCTATATCGGTGGCCCGCCGCGCGCCGTTCCCGAACGCTACGCCGCGCTCGACCTGCGTCGCCTGCTCGACGACTCCAACCCGCCGACGCTGATCCTTGCCGGGGTCGAGGATCCGCTGCTGCCGATCGCTGCGGCACGGGACTTCACCCGTCGCGCGCATGCGATCGGTGCGCGGGTTCGCTTGGTCGAGTTCCCCTATTCGGGCCACGACTTTAACACGACCTATCACAGCATCACCAATCAGATCATTACGGGAAGCGTGACGCGGTTCCTCGCCGATGCCACTGATCGACGGAACCTGGCGATCCGCCGCTAATCGTCGTCCGGGCGGGTGTGACGGCCCGCACTGGTGGTCCTGAGAGATTGTTTTCGCGCGGAGACGCAGAGACGCGGAGGTGTTCCGGCTGCCTGTTCGGTCGCCCTCCCCATCGGCTTTCTAATTAGAAGCGGCGTGCTGCCGCGAGCGCAACCCCTTCGTGTCCTCCGCGCCCCGGGCATGGCGGACAGCCTCTGGGTTTGAAGGCCGGTGTAACGCAGTTCCAGCCGCCGCCCCCGGCGGGCAGCATGATGAGCGGGGTGGCTCCGACTTCTCGTCGACCTCAGTCCAGTCGAGACGTAAGGTGCGCTGACAGGCATCGCACGAAGGATTGGATTCAAGCGAAGGCGCGAAGGTGTTCCGCATGCCTGATCGATCACCTTCCCACCGGACCACGTCGATGGCAGCACCACGTTGCCGCGGGCGCAACTCTCCGCGTCCTCCGCGCCTCCGCGTGAATCAATCTTTTCAGGGCCGGGCCTACCGCCCGAAGGTCATGAGTACCCGCCCACGACGGGGAAGGCGAAGCCGCCCAGAGTAAGCCGGCTCTTCCCGGCAACACCGCAGGTCTGCTTTCCATCGCTGACTGCCGGAACGCGCTTGCAAGCCCACCAAAACGGAAAGGGCGGCCCCTCGCGGAACCGCCCTATCGTCGTCTATCTATCGAAGCGACCTTAGAAGTCGTTGCGATACTGCTCGTTGCCGATGAAGCCGAGCTTGGTGACCGCGGACCGCTTGATGACGGCCAGCGTCTGGTCGACCTTGTCGTACTTCGCCTGCGGGTCGGGCTGGAAGTGCAGCTCCGGCTCCGGATTGATCGCCGCTGCCGTATCGAGATACTGGCGCAGCGTGACCTCGTCGACCGGCGCGCCGTTCCAGGACACCGTCCCTGCCGCATCGATGATGATCTTGTTCTTCTGCGGATCGACCGGCGGCGTCTGGTTCCGCGGGTCATTAACCGGCAGATCCACCTTCACCGCGTGGGTCGGGATGGGAAGCGTAATGATGAACATGATGAGGAGCACGAGCATGACGTCGATCAACGGCGTCGTGTTCATTTCCATCATCGGTTCGCCGTCTTCCGAACCACCACTCATTGCCATGTCAGATACTCCTGGGTCGGCCGGTACGGATTAGGACGCGCCGCCCGCGGGTGGCGGCTGCGAGATGAAGCCGACCTTGGCGAACCCGGCCTGCTGCATCGTGTACACCGAACCGCCGATGCACTTGTACGGCGTGTTCACGTCGCCGCGGATGTGGACTTCGGGAAGTTCGAGATCGGGGTTGCCTGCGCCGCCCTGACGTTCGATTTCCAGCTTCAGCTTGTCGACCGCGCGGGTCAGCAGGTCCTTGCTCGTGATCGGGGACGTGCCCCAATACACCAGACAATTGCCGTCCGGGCCGGTCGTGACCGAGAGCAACACGTTCTCGGGCTTGGTCGTCGTCGGATCGAAACGCACCTTGGGCAGGACGATGCCCTTGACCGTCTGGATTGCGACCGGAACGGCGATCAGGAAGATGATCAGAAGCACCAGCATCACGTCCACGAGGGGCGTGGTGTTGATGTCCGACAGTGGTTTTTCGGAGGAACCTCCTCCTCCGCCAGCGCTCATCGCCATGTGCGAGCTATCCTATCCATTCCTCTTGCCGATGGCTTCGGGCCATCGACCGGTAGCGGGACCGCCATCGTGGCGGCCCCGCAGCCTTTGGTCTTTACGGGCGGGTCTGCACGCCACCGGTCTGGCCGGCGGTCGTGGTAGCCGCTGCCGGCTTCACCGGAGCTGCCTTCGGCGCAGGCGCACCGGCCAGCGTCGGCTTCACCGCGCCGTTCGAGGCGAGGAAGCCCAGCACGTCGTTCGAGAAGGCCGACAGGTCCTCCGCGATCGACTTGTTGCGGCGCTGCAGCCAGTTGTAGGCGAGCACGGCCGGAACCGCGACGACGAGGCCGAGTGCGGTCATGATGAGCGCCTCACCGACCGGGCCGGCGACCTTGTCGATCGAGGGATCGCCCGACGCGCCGATCTTGATGAGCGCGCGGTAGATGCCGACCACGGTGCCGAACAGACCGATGAACGGTGCGGTCGCTCCGACCGTCGCGAGGAAGGCGAGACCGCCACCCAGCTTCGAGTTGATCGCTGCTTCCGAACGGGCGAGCGAACCGTGCAGCCAGTCGTGCGCCTCGACCGGATCGGTCAGCTTGGCGTGCTGGTCCTGCGCCTGCAGGCCGTCGTCGACGAGCTGCTTGTAGGCCGAGTTCTTCTCGAGCTTGGCCGAACCCTCGCGAAGCGAGGTCGACTGCCAGAAGCCCTGACGGACGCGCTTCGCCTGGTTCATGATCTTCTGCTGCTCGAACAGCTTCGAGAACAGGATGTAGAAGGAGACGATCGACATCAGCACGAGGATCGTGAAGACCGACTGCGAGATCAGGCCGCCTTCCTTCAGCGCGGCCTGGAGGCCGAACTGGTTTTCGGCTGCCGCGGTGCCGCCGGCCGCGAGAATGGTGGTGAGCATGGTGAATTGAGTCCTTATCAAACGGGGTAGAAGTTCGGGGAGGACCCGCCTGCCCGTCCGGCCAATTCCGGACGGTCAGGCGGGGACCGCATCATTCCTTCGGGATCTTCCAGACCACGCGACGCGACGACGACGTGGCGATCGGGTTGCCGGACGCATCCTGCGCCGGGGTGTAACGACCCCGCCGCGTGATCGCCTGACATGCCGCACGATCCAGGGCGGCCGAACCGCTCGACGCCGTGACGCGGCAATTCTCGACGCGACCCTGCGTGTTGATCGTCCAGGCGATCGCGCTGGTCCCTTCCTCGTTTCCGCGCAGCGAGCTGGGCGGATAGTCGTCCTGCGAGATCCATTCCGCGGGATTGCCCTTCGCGCCTGCCGCCTTGCTGACGACGGGGGCGGCGGGTGCCGGGGGCGCAGGCGGAGCCGGCGGCGCAGCGATCGGCGTCAGATTGACGGCGGGCGGCGGCGTCGAGACCGTCTGGATGACCACGGGCGGCGGATTGGGATTCTGCACGATCGGCGGAGGCGAAACCACCGGTGGCGGCGTCATCGGCGTGTCGGGCGGAGGGGGCGGCGGCTCGTCCGGCGGCGGGGGAGGCGGCTCCTCCACGTCGAACGTATTAAGTTTTTCTTGGGCTTTCTTCACGTATTGGTACGCGAGCCCGGTGACGAAGGCATAGCCCAGCGCGGCATGGATGAGCACGACGATGACGATCGCGACCACCCTGCCACCGGACATCTTCTGGTCAGCATAGGCCATTCAGCAACGACACTCCCTAATCTCGTGGTCCTCGCAGCGCCCGGGGGAAGAACGCGCGTAGGCCCCTGCCCCGGCTGAAGCCGTGCGTGGCAGTGACCGAACCCTATCGTCCCGTTTCCCGGCACGCAAACGCTTTGTCGGACGCAACAAACGTACAATCGCTTCGAGACAGAATTATTTCTGTATCGTTCAGGTGCACTCGGCTAGCGAAAGCGACATGACACCGGGTTTCCGCATCGTCCTGCCGACCGGCATCGCGCTCGCGATGCAGCTTGCCGCGCCCCCCACCCCCGCACGCCCCCCTGCACAGGCAACGCCCGCGCAGGCCGCCGCTCCGGCCGCGACGGGAACGGGCTATGCCGACCTCGCCGATCTGGTCATCGCCGCGCCGATCATCGCCGACGCGACGATCCGCTCGGCGATCCGGCTGAAGGGCGCCGACGCCACCGGGGTCGCGCCCGGATCGACGCGCTTCTATGTCGAGGCGGACGTCGTCGCGCTCGTCCGCGGTACCGGCGGCCTGCCGCCGCGAATCGGCTATCTGCTTGATGTCGCGCCCGATGCCACCGGTCGCATGCCGAAGTTGAAGAAGTTGCGCGTGCTGCTGTTCGGCCGCCCGGTGGCGGGGATGCCGGGGCAGATCCAGCTCGTCGCGCCCGACGCGCAGGTTGCCTGGACGCCCGCCGACGACCAGCGCATCCGCGCCATCGCGCAAGGGCTCGTCGCCGCCGACGCGCCGCCGGTCATCACCGGCATCGGCAACGCCTTCCACGTCCCCGGCGCACTGCCCGGAGAGGGCGAGACGCAGGTGTTCCTGACCACCGCCAACGGTGCACCGGTGTCGCTGACCGTGCTGCGCCGCCCGGGCGAACAGCCGCGCTATGCGGTCGCGCTGTCGGAGATCGTCGACGAGGCCGCCGCCCCGCCGGCGCGCGATACGCTGCTGTGGTATCGGCTCGCCTGCGCACTGCCCGCGAGCCTGCCGGAGCGCAGCACCGCCTCGCTCGACCCCGCCAATGCGGGGATCGCGCGTGAGGATTATGCCTTCGTCGTGCAGCAACTGGGCGCCTGCGGACGGACGCGCCAGCTGCGCTGACGCCGGATCAGCGGCGATTGCGGACCAGGGTGATGCCGATCGATTCGCCGGCCTCCGCGATCGCCAGCTTCACGATCTTGACCCGCACGCGCAGCACCCGCTCGTCGCCGAGGAACAATGTCTCGCAGATGTGATCCGCCACCGCCTCGATCAGCGTGAAATGCAGCCCCTCGGGCAGCGCGCTCGTCGCCGCATGTTTCAGATCGAGATAGTTTTTCGACGCCGACAACGGTGTCTCGGGCGCAAAGCGATCGGGACAGCGCAGGTCGACGGTCAGGTCGATCCGCAGCGGCTGCGGCAGGTGCGTTTCCTCCGAATAGATACCGGTGAGCACCTGGACCTCGAGGTCGTGGACCTCCAGCTGTAGACTGTCTTGCATGGCGCGGCCCTCTAGCAAGACCCGCGCGCCCACGCGAATCGCATTCCGCTTGCGTTCGCCCGCCCCGGGCGCCATGCGCGCGGCCCGCCCGCCGCTGGATCGCACCGGCGGGCCGGAAAGGAACGCCGCCGTGATCGCATTCGTGCCGCTCAGCACCGTCGACGGAGCCGCCGTGGAGGCGCTGCTCGACCGCGCGTTCGGGCCCGATCGGCACAGCCGCACCGCCTACAAGGTTCGCGGCCTCGCCGCACCGCTGGCCGCGCTCAGCCTCGCCGCGGTCGCGGACGGGCGCCTGATCGGCACCATCCAGTGCTGGCCGGTCCGGCTGCACGGCGACGACGGCGAGGCCCGGCCGCTGGTGATGATCGGCCCCGTCGCGGTCGACCCCGGCTTCCAGCGCGACGGCATCGGCCGGCAGTTGATGACGCGCGCGCTCGACGCGGCGCATGCGGAGGGGCTGGACGACGCGCTGATGCTGATCGGCGATCCCGAATATTACGGCCGCTTCTTCGGGTTCGACGCGAATCGCACCGCCGACTGGCGCTTGCCCGGTCCGGTCGAGCGCCACCGGCTGCTCGCCCGCGGCGACGCCGTCCCCGCCGTCGCCGGTCTGCTCGGCCCCGCGGTCGCCGCCGTCACCTGACCGGTCTCGCGCCTTTACGCGCACCGCCACAATCCCTACCTCGCCCCGATGCCGATGGAGGACCTGCCCGACATCGCGACGCTCAGCCTGGCCGAGATCGCGACCCTGATCGAACAGCGGCGCCTGCCGCCGGTCGAGCAATGGAACCCGACGCATTGCGGCGACAGCGAGATGCGGATCGCGCGCGATGGCACCTGGTTCCACCAGGGGTCGCCGATCGGCCGTCAGGCGATGGTGCGATTGTTCTCGACGATCCTGCGCCGCGAGGCAGATGGCCGCTACGTCCTCGTCACCCCGGTCGAGAAGCTCGACATTGCGGTCGAGGATGCGCCGTTCGTCGCGGTCGAGATGAAGGCCGAGGGCGAGGGCAGCGCCGCCCGCCTCGCCTTCCGGCTCAACACCGGCGATCTCGTCACCGCCGGCCCCGACCATCCGCTGCGCTTCGCCGAGGGCGAGGACGGTCCGCGCCCCTATCTCCACGTCCGCGGCGGACTGGAAGCGCTGGTCGCGCGTGCGGTCTATTACGACCTCGCCGAGCGCGCCCTCGCCGACGATGCGGCGCGCCCCGGCGTGTGGAGCGACGGCGCCTTCTTCCCTCTGGAACCCGCCCCATCGGAACCCACTGCATGAGCCTGGTCGAACGGCTGGGCGAGGCGCTGGATCGTGGCCGTGCGACGCGCCCGGTGCTGCTGACCGGCGACCATCGCGAGCTGGAGGTGCGCGACGAGGCCGATCTGACCCCCGCCGCGGTGCTGGTCGCGGTGACCGATCGCGCGCGCCCCGGCGTCCTGCTGACCCAGCGGACCGAGACGCTGCGCAACCACGCCGGGCAGGTCGCCTTTCCCGGCGGCCGGATCGACCCCGGCGAAACCGCGATCGCCGCAGCGCTGCGCGAGGCGGACGAGGAGATTGCGCTGCCGCCCTCCGCGGTGATGCTGGTCGGCGAGGTCGACCGCTATCGCACCGTCACCGGCTTTACGGTGACGCCGGTGCTCGGCGTGATCCCGCCCGACCTGACGCTGGTCCCCAGCGAGGCGGAGGTGGCGAGCGTGTTCGAGGTGCCGCTCGATTTCCTGCTCGATCCCGCCAATCAGGTCGAGGCGAGCGCGGAGTGGCAGGGCCGCACCCGCCATTATTATGAGATCCGCTGGGCCGATCGCCGCATCTGGGGCGCCACCGCGGCGATGATCGTCAACCTGTCGCGGCAGCTCGCATGGGCCTGACGCTGCCGCTCGACCGGATTGCCCCGCGCAACGGCTTCGCCGCTTTGATCGCCGCGCTCGGCGGCGCGGAACAGACGCGGCTGGTTGGCGGGGTGGTGCGCGACACCTTGCTCGGCCTCGATCCCGCCGATATCGACCTTGCTACCCGGCTGCTGCCGGAGGTGGTGCTCGATCGCCTGAAGAGTGCGGGCATCCGCGCGGTGCCGACCGGCCTCGCGCACGGCACCGTCACCGCGATCCTGCCCGACGGCCCGATCGAGGTGACGACGCTGCGCCGCGACGTGTCGACCGATGGCCGCCATGCGGTCGTCGCCTTCACCGATGCATGGGAGGAGGATGGCGCCCGCCGCGACTTCACGATGAACGCGCTCTACGCCGATCCGGAGACGGGTGCGGTGTTCGACGCGTTCGACGGCCTCCACGATCTGGCGGCCGGCCGCGTCCGCTTCATCGGCGACGCCTACCGCCGCATTGCCGAGGACCATCTGCGCATCCTGCGCTTCTTCCGCTTCCACGCCCGGTTCGGCGCGGCGGACCAGTCCGCGATCGACCCCGAAGGCCTTGCCGCCTGCGCCGCGCGCGCCAACGACCTGATGGCCTTGTCGCGCGAGCGCATCGCCGCCGAACTGCTCAAGCTGCTGGTCGCGCGCCACGCGGTGCCGGTGATCGCGCTGATGATCGAGCACGGCATCTTCTGCGCCGTCCTGCCCGAGATCACCGATGCCGGAACGCTGGCGACGCTCGCCGCGCGCGAGGCGGCGGCCGGCATTCCCCCCGATGCGATCCGCCGCCTCGCCGCGCTGTTGCCCGCCGATGCCGCCGACGGTGTCGGGGCGCGGCTCAAGCTGTCGAATGCGGATCGGAAGCGGCTGATCGCCGCAACGCAGGGCGCCGGCGACGAAGGGTCGCGCGCGCTCGCCTATCGTGCCGGCCTCGCCAGTGCGACCGATCGCCTGCTCATCGCGGGTGCCGATACCGCGGATCTCACCGGCTGGAGCCCACCCGCCCTGCCGATCGGTGGCGGCGCGCTGGTGCAGCGCGGCCTGCGCAAGGGGCCGGAGGTCGCGCGCGTGTTGCGCGGAATCGAGGATCGCTGGATCGCCGAGGGCTTCCCCGACGCCCCCCGCGTCGATCAGCTCGCCGACGAAGCGGTCGCCGCCGCCCTCGCCGCCACGATCATCGACAGCGCCGCGTCGGCCTCGAGCGGCCGCGCGTAGAGATAACCCTGGCCATAGGTGCAGCCCAGCGCCGCCAGCGTCTGCGCCAGTTCGTTGCTCTCGATCCCCTCGGCCGTGGTGCGCATCCCCAGCGCCTGCGCCAGGCTCAGGATCGCGCGCACGATGGCGATCTTGTCGCGGTCGGCGAGCATGCCCGACACGAAGCTGCGGTCGATCTTCAGGATGTCGATCGGCAGCTTCTGCAGATAGGCGAGGTTCGAATAGCCGGTGCCGAAATCGTCCATCGCCAGACTGGTACCGAGCGCCTTCAGCGCGTGCATGATGCCGGCGATGCGATCGGGATCGCTGACGATCGCGCTTTCGGTCAGTTCGAGGTTGAACCGGCTGCCCGCCAGATCGTGGCGGATCAGCGCCGCCTCGACCACCGGCGCGATATCGTCGCGCTGCATCTGGATCGCCGACAGATTGACCGCGACGCGCATCCCGCAATCGCCGCCGCACATATCGTCCCACCAGCGCAATGTCCGCGCCGCCTCGTCCATCGCCCAGCGGCCGAGCGGCACGATCAGCCCCGATTCCTCGGCGACCGGGATGAAGTCGCCCGGGTCGTGCTCGACGCCATTCTGGTCGCGCCAGCGCGCCAGCGCCTCGAACGACACGATCGATCCACTCGACAGGTCGCAGATCGGCTGGAACGCCAGCCGCAGCTGCCGCTCCTCGATCGCGCGGCGTAGCGCCGTCTCCATCGCGAACTGTTCGCGCGCCAGCGTGAACGCCTGCGTCTGGTAGCTTTCGACATGGCGCCCGGTCTTGGCGCGCTTCACCGCGAACTGCGCGTTGCGGATCAGCTCCTCGACGTCCTCGATCGCATCGTCGCCCTGCGCGATGCCGATCGAACATTCGACGCCGATCTCGTAATCGCTGAGCCGGAACGGAGCCGACAGCGCGCGCTGGATGCGCTCGGCGAGCCGCGCCGCCTCCTCCGCGTCGTCGTCCACCGCCATCAGGATGCCGAATTCATCGCCGCCGATCCGGGCCAGCGCATCGCGGGCGCGGAGCACGCCCTTGATCCGGCGCGCGACGGTGATAAGCAATTCGTCGCCCGCCAACCCGCCCAGACAGGCGTTGAGCCGCCCGAACCGGTCGATGTCGATGACCAGCACGGCATGGCGGCTGCGGTCCGCCTGCACCGCCTCGATCATGTCGCTGAAGCCTTCGCGGTTGGGCAGGCCGGTCAGGCTGTCGGTCGTCATCTCGCGGCGCAGCGAGCGTTCGGTGTGGACCTGCGCGGTCAGGTCGATAAAGGCAATCTGGCAGCGGTCGCGCAGCGCCGGCGTCGGGCGCGCCAGCGTGACGCGATAGTAACGCGAATCGATCACCTGCCCGATCGACCAGTCGAAGTCGCTGCGCATGTCGGTAGAGCGCAGGAAGGCGTCGATCCGGCTGCTGAGCAGCGCCAGCATCGGCGACCGGTCGGCGATCACCCCCAGCCCGGCGAGCCGATAGGCGCGGTTTACCGCCAGAAAATCGAACCCCGTCCCTTCGCGCACCACCTGCACGGTCGGGATCGGGATCAGCTCCAGGTCCCGCGCGAACAGTTCCAGCTCGGCAAGCGGCAGGGAAACCAGATCGGGCGAGGCGATGGCCATGCCGACCTGACTAGGCGGTGAACGTTAAGAGCCGCTGAAAATTCTTGCGAATTCGGTCCTAACCCGACGTAATCGGCGAGTCGGGACGCGGGCGCTTACCCGCCGAAGCGATTGTCGCGCGGAAATCCGGTCGGCGGCGTCCGCCCCGCGGCGCCGCGTGCGGTCCGCCACAGCGACAGGTCGCTCTCGGTGCGCGTGCGACCGGTGTCGCCGCCCATCGGCCAGCTCATCCCCTCGGCGAAGACGAACGTCGTCGCATCCGACAGGCTGCCCTCGCGGAAGCGCTGGATCTGCACCCCCTGCCCGCGCGTCATCACCGGCAGCTCGGCGATCGGGAAGACCAGGAACTTGCGGTTGTCGCCGATCGCGGCGACGTAATCGGCATTGGGCGCGACCGGTCGCACGATCAGCAGCTTCGCTCCGACGCGCGGCGTCATCACCGTCTTGCCCTTGCGCGTCTCCGCGATCACGTCCGCCACCGGCACGCGAAATCCGCGCCCGTCGGTCGCCGCGATCAGCAATTGCTCCTGCGCGCGCGCGTTGAGGAAGGCGGTGACGCCGACCGATCCGTCGAGGTCGATCATCGCGCGCACCGGCTCGCCAAAGCCGCGTCCGCCCGGCAACTTGTCCGCCGCCAGCGTGTAGAACCGCCCGTTCTCCGCCGCGAGCAGCAGCTTGTCGGTGGTCTGCGCGTGAAAGGCGAAGGCGGGGCCGTCGCCCTCCTTGAACTTCAGCGTCTCCGCCGACGACAGGTCGGAATGACCCTTCATCGCGCGGATCCAGCCGCGCTGCGACAGGATCACCGTGATCGGCTCGCGCTCGATCATCGCCTCGAGCGGGATGTCGCGGGTCGGCGCCGCCTCCTCGATCGTCGTCCGCCGCGCGCCGAGCAGAGTCTCGGGGCCGTAGCGGTCCCGCACCTTCTTGAGGTCGCGCTTCATCCGCCGCTTCTGCTTGCCCGGATCGGCGAGCAGCGCTTCCAGCTCGGCGCGCTCCTTGTCGAGCTTGTCGCGCTCGCCGCGGATCTCGAACTCCTCCAGCCGCCGCAGGCTGCGCAGCCGCATGTTGAGGATCGCCTCCGCCTGCCGGTCGGTCAGGCTGAATTCGGCGATCATCACCTGCTTGGGCTCGTCCTCGGTACGGATGATCTCGATCACCCGGTCGAGGTTGAGATAGGCGACCAGATAGCCGTCGAGCAGCTCGATCCGGTCGGCGATCTTGCCCAGCCGGTGCCGCGTCCGCCGGTCGAGCACGACGAATTGGTGCTCGACCCACGCCTTCAGCGCGCCGCCCAGCGACATCACCCGCGGCGTGCGATCCTTGTCGAGCACGTTGAGGTTGAGGCTGACCCGCGTCTCCAGATCGGAGAAGCGGAAGAGCCCGTCCATCAGCACCTGCGGATCGACGGTGCGGCTGCGCGGTTCGAGCACGATCCGCACCTCGGCATCGGATTCGTCGCGCACGTCGGCGAGGATCGGGAATTTGCGATCGTTGATGAGGCCGGCGATCTGCTCGATCAGCTTGCCCTTCTGCACCCCGTACGGGATCTGGCTGACGACGAGCTGCCAGCCGCCGCCCTTCTCGCGCTCGATCCCCCAGCGGGCGCGCACCCGGAAGCTGCCACGCCCGGTCGCATAGCTTTCGGCGATCACCGCCGGCGGATCGACCACCAGCCCGCCGGTGGGGAAATCCGGGCCCTTGACGTAGTCGAGCACCGCGGTGTCGGGCGCGTCCGGCCTGTCGACCAGCATGATCGCCGCATCGAGCAGCTCGGCGGCATTGTGCGGCGGGATGCTGGTCGCCATGCCGACCGCGATGCCGCTGGCGCCATTGGCGAGCAGATTGGGGAACAGGCCGGGGAACAGCTCCGGCTCCTGCTCCTCGCCATTGTAGGTCGGGCGATAGGATACGGCATCCTCGTCCAGCCCGTCCATCAGGTCGATCGCGACCTGCGTCAGCCGCGCCTCGGTGTAGCGATAGGCCGCGGCATTATCGCCGTCGATGTTGCCAAAATTGCCCTGCCCGTCGACCAAAGGATAGCGCAGCGCGAAATCCTGCGCGAGGCGGACCATCGCGTCATAGACCGACTGGTCGCCATGCGGGTGGTATTTGCCGATGACGTCGCCGACGACGCGCGCGCACTTCTTGTAGCCCTGCGACGGATCGAGCTTCAGCAGCCGCATCGCCCACAGCAGGCGGCGGTGGACGGGCTTCAGGCCATCGCGCACGTCCGGCAGCGATCGCGCGGTGATCGTCGACAGCGCATAGACCAGATAACGGTCGGACAGAGCGGTATCGAACGGCGCATCGAGTATGCCGATCGGCGGTTCCTGAAAGTCGGTGGCCATATCGGGAACACCCTAGGCGGCGGGGCGGGAAACGGCAACGTCCCCCACCGCGCGGGCCAGCAGCGCGCGATGCTGCCGCCCGGTCTCGCGCCAGTCGTAGCGTTCGGCATAGGCGCGCGTCGCCGCCCGATCGGGCAAGGCGGCCAGCAGATGCGCGATCGCATCGCGGATCGCCGCCGCCGACCGGTCGGCGCTCAGCACCCCGGCCTGCGGCACCTTGACCACCTCGGGCGATCCCCACACCGGCGTCGCCACCAGCGGCGTCCCGCACGCCAGCGCCTCCAGCAGCACGTTGGCGATCCCCTCGCGATCCGCGGCGTTCACGACGATATCCGCCGCGCCGTACAGATCGGGCAGCCGAGGCTGGTCGACATGCCCCAGAAAGCACACCCGCTCGGCCACGCCCAGCGTCGCGGCGAGCGCCCGCAACGCGCCCGCGCGCGGCCCGTCGCCGGCGATCATCAGCACCGCGCCCGGCAGGTCCGCGACCGCGCGGATCGCCAGATCATGCCCCTTGCGGTCGATCAGATGCCCGACCGACAGGATCGCCGGCCCCTCGATCCCCAGCGACCGCCGCAATGCGTCGCGATCGGCCGGCGGGCGGAACAGCGTCAGATCGACGCCATGCTCGACCACGCATACCCCGTCCGCCGCCGCGCCCAGCAGCAACAGCTCGTCACGCAGCGCGCCGCACACCGTCGTCACCGCCGCCGCCCGCCGAACCGCGGACAGGATCATCGCCCGCGTGGCGCGATGCTGCGGGATCAGGCTGACATCGGTGCCAAGCGCGCTCATCAGATACGGCCGGTCGAACGCACGCGCGAGCAGCCCTGCCGCGACCCCGTCCGGGTACAGGTAATAGCTGTCGATCGCGTCGAAATCGAACGTCCGCCGCAGCCGCGCGATATGCGGATAGAGCGCCGCCGCCATCAGCCACGGCGCCGCCGTCATCCCGACCTTCGGCACCACCGGATAGCGCGGATGGGTCACCGCGATCCCGCGCCGCACCGCGCTGTGCGGCGCCCGCGCGAAGGCGGCATAGCGGCCGAAGGCGGCATGCGCGCTCGGGAACCACGGCACCGGTGCCACCACCCGTATGTCATCCCCCAGCGCGGCGAGATGCGCGACGCGATGTTCGATAAAGATGCCGTGCCGCGGCTGCGCATCATTGGGGTACAGGCTGGACAGCACCAGGATCTTCATCGCCGCCCCCGTGTTGACCTCGCGTGACGAACGACCGCCTACCCGCCCCACCGTTAACAACCCGCCCTTCCCCGGGAAGCCGTGGATCGCGACCGCGCCTTCGGCTAACCGGGCGATGCTGATGACCGACTATCTCACCTGGCCCGATCTCACCGCACGCCCGCGCGCGATGCCCGACGCGACCATTGCTTATGGTGCCGATCCGCTCCAGCGCATCGATCTGTGGCGCCCCGCCGGCGACGGGCCGCATCCGGTCGTGCTGATGGTCCATGGCGGCTGCTGGCAGACCGGCATCGCCGACCGCCGGCTGATGGACTGGGTCGCTGCCGACCTGCGGGACCATGGCGTCGCGGTGTGGAACATCGACTATCGCGGCGTCGACCGCGACGGCGGCGGCTATCCCGGCACCTTCCGCGATGCCGCCGCGTCGGCCGACCGGCTGCGCGTGGCGGCCGACGCGCAATGCCTCGACCTCGCCCGCATGGTCGCGGTCGGCCATTCCGCTGGCGGCCATCTCGCGCTTTGGCTCGCCGCGCGCCACCGCCTGCCCGCGGCCAGCCCGCTCCACGATCCCGACCCGCTGGCGATCCGCCATGTCGTCGTCCTCGGCGGCCTGCCGGATCTGGAAGCGGTCGCCGCCAGTCCCGACAACGGCTGCGGCACCGATGTGATCGCGCGGCTCGTCGGCGACCGCCCCGCCCCCTTCGCCGACACGTCGATCCCGCCGCTGCTGCCGATCGGCGCCATCCAGACGATCGTCGCCGGCCGCGAGGACCGGATCGTCCCCTATCGCATGGCCACCGACTATGTCGCCCGTGCCACCGCCGCCGGCGACGCCGCGCAGCTTCACACCGTGCCCGACACGGGCCATGTCGAGCTGATCGCCCCCGGCACGCCCGCATGGACGCTGGCGCGCACCCTCATCCTCGCCGCCCTTGAAAGCACCACATGACCCGCGACGACGCCCGCGCCCTCGACGCCGCCGACCCGCTCGCCCCCCTCCACGACCGGTTCGACCTGCCCGACGGCATCCTCTATCTCGACGGCAATTCGCTCGGCGCCCTCCCCCGCGCCGTCCCCGCCGCGCTCGCCGATGCGGCGACGCGCCAATGGGGCGAGCGGCTGATCCGCAGCTGGAACGAGGGCTGGATCGACGCGCCGCAGCGCCTCGGCGCCAGGATCGCCCCGCTGATCGGCGCCGCGGCGGACGAGGTGATCGTCGGCGACACCACGTCGACGCATCTGTTCAAGGCGATCGTCGCCGCGCTCCGCCACGACCCCGCTCGCCGCACCGTCGTCAGCGAGGCCGGCAATTTCCCCACCGACCTGCACATCGCCGAGGGCGCGGTCGCCTGCGTCCCCGGCGCACGGCTCAGGGTGGTCGATCGCGCCGCTCTCGCCGGGGCGCTCGACGACGACACCGCGCTGCTGCTCCTTACCCACGTCCACTATAAGACGGCGGAGCGCTTCGACCTCGCCGCATGGACCGCCCGCGCCCATGCCGCGGGCGCACTGATGCTCTGGGATTTCAGCCACAGCGTCGGCGCGGTGCCGCTCGACGTCACTGCCGCGCAGGCTGACCTCGCGGTCGGCTGCACCTACAAATATCTCAACGGCGGCCCCGGCGCGCCCGCCTTCCTCTACGTCGCGCGCCGCCATCAGGAGGCGCTCGTCAACCCGGTCAGCGGCTGGATGGGCCATGCCGAACCCTTCGCCTTCCAAGACGGCTATCGCCCCGCCGCCGGCATGAGGCGCTGGCTGGTCGGCACCCCGTCGATCCTCGCCATGGCCAGCCTCGAAGCCGCGCTCGACCTGTGGGCAGAGGTCGATATGGCGACCATCGCCACCAAAAGCGCCGCGCTGTTCGACATCCTCGCGCAGGCCGGCGCCGCCGCCGGCCTAAGCTGCGTCAGCCCCGCCGATCCCGCCCGGCGCGGCAGTCATATCAGCTTTCGCGCGGACTACGCCTACGAACTGACGCAGGCGCTGATCGCCCGCGGCGTCATCGGCGACTTCCGCGCCCCCGACGTCCTCCGCCTCGGCCTGACGCCGCTCTACCTTAGTCATGAAGACGTCTGGCAGGCCGGCGAACAGCTGCGCGACATCGTCGCAACGGAGACATGGCGCGATCCCCGGTTCGCCGAGCGTCAGGCGGTCACCTGACGATCAGTCGCGATCGCGCTCCATCTTGGTCACCTGCCCCGAATGCGGATCGACGTGGAAGTCGTAGCGCATCGCCTTGCGCACCGCCTCGCCCTCCCAATGGCCGTCGTCCGCCTCGATCTTGGTCACGCGATAGCCGCGCTTCGCCAGCATCGCAGATACCTTGGCGCTACTGATCCAGTCGCGCCCGGGCATGTCGGCGAAGGCGGGGCTGGCTAAAGCGAGACCGGCGACGGCGAGAACGAGCAACGGCTTCATCATGATCGACTCCTGTGGGGCGATGGATGAAGCGTTCACATTCGGCATCGGTTCCGCAACATACCGGCAACACGGGCGATGCCGCCCGCCTCAGTCGTGCACATGCGGAAACAGCACGCCGCGGATGTTGATCGTCAGCTGCAGGTTGAGCGCATGGTCCATCTGCGCGCGCGATCCCGACCGGGCAAAGCGATATTGGTTGAGATAGCCGATATCCGCCACCATCCGCGGGCCGATCGGCAGCATCAGCCCGACGATGTTGCGCATCCGCTCATAGCCGCTGCGCTGCCCCCAGCGCGTCGTGTTCGGCAGGAAGAAGCTCTCGTGGCTGACGAACAGCGCCGTCGTCCGGCCGCCCAGCCGGTAATTGTAGCGGACCAGCGGCCGGATGCGGAACCCCACCTCGTCGCCGCGCGGGTTGACGCGTTCGTCGATCCGGAACCGCGTCGTGAACGCGCCGAACGTGCCCACCACCTGCTGGCGGAACCGGTTCTCGTTCGCCGCGGTGTTGCCGTTATGCGCGCCGACCTTGCGATAGCCGAGGCCGAGCTCGATTCTCTTCGCCACCTTCGCCCCCAGCAGCACGCCGAATTCGGTCTGGTACAGCCCGTCCTGCCGGTCGCTGAATCGCGCGATCTGCTCCAGCGTCACCCGCACGTCCTCGGTCACCGGCACATTGGTGTTGATCTGCGTCCAGAGCTGCTCGTCCTCCTGCTGCGCCCGCGCGGGCACGGCCAGCATGCACGCCGGCAACAGGCACGACAGCCTCAGGTAACGAAGCGGCAACATGACCGCCCATTAACCGCCCGCATCGGGCTTGTCATCGCTTTGTCACCCGACCGCGCCGCTTGACCCCATTTCCCGGTGCGCCGATGGTATATCCGACATCCGGGGAGGGACCATCATGCGCAGCATCGCCGCCGCCGTCAGCATCGCCGCTCTGGCGCTCGCGGGGTGCAGCAAGGCGCCCGATGGCGGCGACCCCGGTCCGACGCTGGGCAACGCCAGCACCGCCGGCCTCGCCTTCTCCTATGCATACAGCCTGACGCTTCCCGCCCGGGCGATCGACGAACTGCAGGAAGCGCATGCCGCCGCCTGCGAGGCGCTGGGGCCGGAGCGCTGCCGGATCACCGGCATCGCCTATGACGTCGATGCCGCCGGCGACGTGTCCGCCAGCCTGTCCGCCAACGTCGCCGCGCCGATCGCGCGCCGCTTCGGCCGCGACGCCGTCGATGCCGCGGAACGGGCCGGCGCGACGCTGACCGGCGCGCATATCGGCGGCACCGAAGCCGCGCAGGAGGTGCGGGTCGCCGCCGGCCAGTCGGACGAGGCCGGCGCCGACCTTGCCCGCATCGACCGCGAGCTTGCCCGATCGGACCTGCCGTCGGCCGAACGCGCCGAATTGCAGGCGCAGCGGTCGGCCCGCCTCGCCGACCAGCGCATCGCGGCCGCCACCCGCAGTGGCGCGCGCGCCAGCATCGTCACCGCGCCGGTTCGCTTCACCTATGCCACCGGACGCGGCGCCGGCTTCGTCAACCGGTTGCGCGATTCGGGCGACACCGCCCTCGCATCCGCCGCCGCAACGCTCGGCGCCGCGCTCTGGCTGCTCGCCGCGCTCGGCCCGCCCTTCCTCGGCCTGCTGGTGCTGATCCTGCTCTGGATCCGCTTCGGCCGCCCGCTCTGGAACCGGCTGATCGCCGTCGGCGACCGCGACCTGCCGCCGCCGGACCCGAGATAGCGCCACCGCATTGCGCCCCCGCCCCCCATCCCTTATAGGCCCGCCCATTCCGGCCCCGGCTCGCGGATCACCCGCGCCGCCGGGGCTGCTCTTTTCCAGGGGACATGCGCATGGCTCGGCGCCGCCAGATCTACGAAGGCAAGGCCAAGATCCTGTACGAGGGTCCCGAACCCGGCACGCTGATCCAGTATTTCAAGGACGACGCCACCGCCTTCAACGCCCAGAAAAAGGGCACGATCAACGGCAAGGGCGTGCTCAACAACCGGATTTCCGAGCATATCTTCACGATGCTCGACGCCATCGGCGTGCCGACGCACTTCATCCGCCGCCTCAACATGCGCGAACAGCTGATCCGTCAGGTCGAGATCGTGCCGATCGAGGTCGTCGTGCGCAACATCGCCGCCGGTTCGCTGTCGAAGCGGCTCGGGATCGAGGAGGGCACCAAGCTGCCCCGCACGATCATCGAATATTATTACAAGGACGACGCGCTCGGTGATCCGATGATTACCGACGAACATATCGCCGCCTTCGGCTGGGCGAGCCAGGAGGAGATGCACGACATCGCCGACCTCGCGATCCGCGTGAACGATTTCCTGTCGGGCCTGTTCGCCGGCGTCGGCATCAAGCTCGTCGACTTCAAGCTCGAATTCGGCCGCATCTGGGACAATGACTACGGCCGCATCATCCTCGCGGACGAGATCAGCCCCGACGGCTGCCGCCTGTGGGACATGGACACCAACGAGAAGATGGACAAGGACCGTTTCCGCCGCGATCTCGGCGGCGAGGCGGAGGCCTATCAGGAGGTCGCGCGCCGTCTCGGCCTGATGCCGGAGGGCGAGGACAGCGCCGTGCTCGACCTCGACAGCCATCGCAAGCGCCGGGGTAAGTAAGATGAAGCTGCGTATCTTCGTGACGTTGAAGCCCGGCGTGCTCGACCCGCAGGGCCGCGCCATCCATCACGCACTCGGCAGCCTCGGCTTCGCGGGCGTCGACGACGTCCGCGCCGGCAAGGTGTTCGAGCTGGAGGTCGCCGACGCCACCACCGACGAGGCGATCGACGGCATGTGCCGCCAGCTGCTCGCCAACACGGTGATCGAAAACTATCGCGTGGAGCGGATCTGAGATGAAAACCGCGGTCATCGTCTTTCCGGGTTCCAATTGCGACCGCGACCTCGCCGTCGCGCTGGAGGCGGTGACCGGCGTCGCGCCGGCAATGGTCTGGCACGGCGACACCGCGCTACCCGACGGCATCGGCCTCGTCGCCGTCCCCGGCGGCTTCTCCTACGGCGATTACCTGCGCTCGGGCGCGATCGCCGCGCGCTCGCCGATCATGCAGGCGGTCGTGGAGCAGGCCGGCCGCGGCCTGCCCGTGCTCGGGGTCTGCAACGGTTTCCAGGTGCTGACCGAGGCCGGGCTGCTGCCCGGCGCGCTGATGCGCAACGCCGGGCTGAACTTCGTCTGCCGCGACGTCGCGCTCCGGATCGACAATGCGCAATCGACCTTCACCAGCCGCTACGATGCCGGCGAGACGATCCGCGTCCCCGTCGCGCACCACGACGGCAATTACTTCGCCGATGCCGACACGCTCGACCGGCTCGAGGGCGACGGCCGCGTCGCCTTCCGCTATGGCGAACCGGTCAACGGCTCCGCCCGCGACATCGCCGGTATCCTCAACGCGACCGGCAACGTGCTCGGCATGATGCCCCACCCCGAACGCAAGATCGAAACCGCGCATGGCGGCACCGACGGCCGCCGCCTGTTCGAAGGCGTGCTGGAGACGATCGGAGCGTAACACCCCTCCCTGCCCCGGCGGGACACGGAAGCCATCGCGCAGCATGGGATGGGTGCGGGGTATAGCCAACCCGCTGCACGCGCTCGTCAAACCGCCCCCGCTGTCCTACACGCCAGCGGCGATGCTAGCCGCTGCACGAATGCACGGCTCTGTTCATCGTCGACCGTCATCGCACGTACGGAAACGGTGGAAGGTTTCGGTTTCCGCTCAGGTGTCCATGTCGGGCGGGTCGACCGCGCTCACACCCGCGTCGCGAACGGCGTGAAATCGGTGCCGTGGTCGAACACGTCGACCCCTTCGGCCCGCTTCAGCGCGCCGACAACGACATAGGTCACCGGCGTCAGCAGCACCTCCCACGTCACCTTCAGCGCCCATTGCGTCAGCATCACGGTGACGACCAGCCGCGGCGTGAAGCCTTCCGCGCCGAGGAACGCGAGCGGATAGAAGATCAGGCTGTCGACGCCCTCGCCCAGCACGGTCGACCCGATCGTCCGCATCCACAAATGCCGCCCCGCGGTGCGCACCTTCATCCGCGCCATGACATAGGAATTGACGAACTCGCCAGCCCAGAAGGCGCAGACGCTCGCCAGCACGATCCGCGGCACTTGGCCGAAGATCGTCGCATAGGCCGCCTGATTGCCCCAGCTCGGCGCCGGCGGCAGCGCGACGACGACCCAGCTCATGAACGCCATGAACACCACCGCTGCGGTCCCCGCCCAGATCACCCGGCGGGCGCGGGCATAGCCATAGACCTCGGTCAGCACGTCGCCGATCACATAGCTGATCGGAAAGAACAGGATGCCCGCGCCGAACGGCCACGGCCCGATACCCGGCAGCACGATCTGCGCGACCTTGCCCGCCCCGATCACGTTCGACAGCAGCAGGATCGCGACGAACGCCGCCATCACGAAATCGTAATAGCGGAACGCCCCGCCCCCGATCGCGCCGGCATCCACCGCGCGCCCGTTCCCCATTTTGCTCATGACGGGACTATATGGCGGTTCCAGTCCGGCGCAAACCGCGCTAACCGGTCCCCCCGCGCGCCCGTAGTTCAACTGGATAGAGCACGAGCCTTCTAAGCTTGGAGTTGCAGGTTCGAATCCTGCCGGGCGCGCCAATCCTCTGTGCAGTTGCATCGGCGCGTCACCGGAGGCGCACAAAGCGTCACCCTGTACTCGTAAACGCCGGCGGACCTTGCAACGGCCTGTTCGCCGTCTTCTGGAATTGACAAAACGAACCACGGTCTGAGCGGACCCTGATACTGCCCCGACCGGGCTCCGCCACTCGATGACCATTCGGGCGGGGCCCGGCTTTCGTATCCGCCGCATCGCGCCATCGCCGCCGTCCCGCGGCCGACCGGCCGCCATGGCGCGCGCCGCGCTCCGCGCCACAGCGCCCCGTGCGCGATTCGCCGCCGCAACCCCCTGTAACCTCACGGCATCCTTGCATCCGGCCGGTTTGCCCGTCCCGCCGCGACTCAATCGGTTGCAGGCGCCGGCTCTAACTTCGCGTTAACCAGCGAGGCGTACCAACAGGCACGAGCCCATGCCCGTTGGCCATGCCTGTCGATCGCCGGAGACGCACTTGCCCGATATCGTTCTGCCCCCGCCGACCAGCATCGCGGCCACCGTCGACCTGAAAAGTCGCATCACGGCGTTCGACGGTGGCGAAAACACGCTGCTCGGGCGCGCCGCCGAATTGTGGGCGATCATCGAGCCCGCCGCGCCGGAAATCGTCGAGGCCTATTGGTCGCACTGGCGCGTCTCCAATCCCGGCGCGGCCGAATGGACGCCGCTGGAAACCGAGCGCCGGATCGCCGCGGGCGTCGCCTATCTGCGCAACCGCTGCTGCCACCTCGACGGCCGCGCCTGGGTCGAATCGCTCGAACGGTCTGTCGCCGCGGCCTATGCCGCCGGCGTGTCGACGATGGAGGTACTGGCGATGTCCTGCGCCAGCGACCGCGCCGCGCTGAAGGCGCTGATGGGGCGGGTGCCGGCCGACGATCCGCGCCAGGCCGGGCTGGTCGACGCGCTGATGCGCCTGTTCGGCATGGAAACCGAGCTGACCGTCGAACTGTTCGCCGGTTTCGCCGATTACAACGCCCGGATCGCCCGCGAACGGCTGTCCGCCGAATTCCGCGAGGGCATCGCCACCGCGGTCGAAACCGCCACCGACGAAGGCCATACGCTGCGCGAACAGGCGGAGCGCAGCTCCGGCTCGGCGCGCGGCATGCTGGGTAAGGCGAGCGAGGTCGCCGCCGCCGCCGAACAATCCGCCGTCGCAATGCGCGAGGCGGCGCAGACCGCCGCCGGCCTGATCCGCGCGATCGAGGATGCGCGCACCGAGGTCGAGGCCGCGGCCGAAATCGCCAGCCGCGCCTCCGTACAGGCGACCAACGCCGTCGGCATGTCCGAGGCGCTGAGCGACCACGCCAAGTCGATCGAGTCGATTCTGGGCCTGATCCGCGACATCGCCGGGCAGACCAATCTGCTCGCGCTCAACGCGACGATCGAGGCCGCCCGCGCGGGCGATGCCGGTCGCGGCTTCGCGGTCGTGGCGCAGGAGGTGAAGAGCCTCGCCAACCAGACCGCGCGCGCCACCGACGATATCGCCGCCAAGATCGCCTCGATCCAGTCGGCGACGCGCTCGACGGTCGAGACCAACGCCAGCATCAAGGCGACGGTGACCGAGGTGCAGGAGAGCGCCGACCGCATCCGCTATGCGATGGAGGCGCAGGCGCAGACGGTAACCGCGATCACCGCCGCCGTCGACGAAACCGCGCTCGCCGCCGATTCGATGTCGAGCACGATCGCCGCGATCCGCGAGGATACCGAGACGGTCGCCGCCGAGATCGACAATGTCGGCCGCGGGTTCGACCGGCTCGACGGGCGCTTGAACACCCTCAAGACCAGCGCCGGCGAGTTCGTCGCCAAGGTCGCGGCGTGAGGACGGGAAGGACGAACGCATGGCCAAAGCATTGCCGTTGGGGGCGGTGACGCCGGCAAGACGCACGATCGTCGAACATCTCGGCGAATATGACCGCGACGGGCTGATCGCCGATGCCTGCCGCGACATCTGCACGCTGCTCGACGCGGATGATTATCACCGGATCGCCAGCCGCTTCTGGCAGCATTATCTCTCGTTGCCCGCCACCCGGGGCATCCGCCACATCTTCACCGCCGATCGGCTGGAGCGGCGCGTGCAGGACAGTGCGCATTACGCCTTCCTCAAATACAATGCCCCGTTCGACGAGGCATGGGTCGACGTCGCGATCCGCCACGCCGAGCAGGCGGCGCAATCGGGCGTGCCGCTGCAATGTCTGCAGGCGGCGTTGGCGCAGTCGCACAGCTTCACCATGGCGACGCTCGAACCGCATTGCGCGGGCGACACGCAGCGCCTGCTGCGCCTGTTCGACGGCGTGCAGCGCACCGCCCTGGTCGAATCGGATCTGATGACCGGCCATCTCGCGACCATGCAGGCGGAGGCGGCGCGCGAGGAGCGCCAGACCCGGTCGGCGGCGTTCCGCGAGAGCATCGCGACCTCGATCGAGGGTGCGGCGACGCTCGGCGCGCGCATCCGCGTGCAGGCGAACGCCGCCTCCGCCTCGACCCGCGACGTGCTCGGCAAGGCGAGCCAGGTCGCCGCCGCCGCCGAACAATCCGCGTTGGCGATGCGCGAGGCGGCGCAGACCGCGGCCGGCCTGATCCGCGCGATCGAGGATGCGCGCAGCGAGGTCGATTCGGCCGCCACCATTGCGACCCGCGCCAGCGAACATGCGCAGGACGCGGTGCGGGCGAGCGAATTGCTGAGCGATCACGCCCATTCGATCGAATCGATCCTCGGCCTGATCCGCGCCATCGCCGGACAAACCAACTTGCTCGCCCTCAACGCAACGATCGAAGCCGCCCGTGCGGGCGATGCCGGTCGCGGTTTCGCGGTGGTCGCGCAGGAGGTGAAAAGCCTCGCCAACCAGACCGCGCGCGCCACCGACGACATCGCCGCCAAGATCGCCGCGATCCAGCATGCGACCCGCACCACCGTCGCGACCAACGCCAGCATCAAGGCGACCGTGGCCGAGGTGCAGGGGTCGGCCGACCGCATCCGCTTCGCAATGGAGGCGCAGGCGCACACCGTCACCGCGATCACCGCCGCCGTCGACGAAACCGCGCTGGCGGCGGATTCCATGTCGCAGACGATCGACGCGATCCGCGCGGACACGCAGGCGGTGGCGGGGGAGATCGACAGCCTCGGCGCCGGCTTCGGCGAGGTCGGCGACCGTCTGGGCCAGCTCCGCGCCTCGGCCGACAGCTTCTCCGCCAGCGTCGGCTGACCCCCGGCGCGACGGATGGGGGTTGCGCGCCGTCCCTACCCGCTTAATGCCGCGGCCATGTCCATTCTCCTCACCGGATCGAGCCGCGGCATCGGCGCGGCCATCTTCGACACGCTCACCGCGGCGGGCGCTTCGGTCATCGGCCACGGTACGCAGAGCGGTATCGCCGCCGACTTCGCCGATCCCGCCGCGCCCCGCGCCCTGTGGGACGCCGCGCTGGACCGCGCCGGCGGCACGATCGACGTGCTCGTCAACAACGCCGGCGTCTTCGAAGCCAATCCGCTCGACCGGCCGCACGACGACTGGGTCGCCGACTGGGAGCGGACGCTGCGGATCGACCTGACCGCCTCCGCCGAACTCTGCCGCCTCGCGGTACGCCACTGGCAGGCACGCGGCACCGGCGGCCGCATCGTCAACATCGCCAGCCGCGCCGCCTATCGCGGCGACAGCCCCGCGCACTGGCATTATGCCGCCGCCAAGGCAGGCATGGTCGCGATGACCAAGACGATCGCCCGCGGCTATGCCGGCGAAGGCATCCTCGCCTTCGCGATCTGCCCCGGCTTCACCATGACCGGCATGGCCGACGACTATCTCGCCAGCCGCGGCGGCGACAAACTGCTTGCCGACATCCCGCTCGGCAAGGTCGCCGACCCCGAAGAAGTCGCCGCGGTCGCGCGCTTCTGCGCGCTGGACGCGCCGGCATCGATGACCGGCGCGGTGCTCGACGTCAACGGAGCCAGCTATGTCCGCTGACTCGTGGAAGGTCACCCTGCCCTGCACCCGTGCCGAGGCGGAAGCGATCGACAGCGCGTCCGACCTCGCGATCGACGCCGTGCTGATGACCACCGAGGAGGTCGAGGACGACGTCGAACGCTGGCGGCTCGACGCCTATATGGAGTATGAGCCCGATGGCGCGCTGCTCGCGCAGCTGCACGCGCTGGTGCCGAGCGCGTCGGCAACCGATCCGCTGGTCGTGCGCCTTGCGGACGAGGACTGGATCACGATGAGCCAGTTGGGGCTCGAGCCGATCCGCGAGGGCCGCTTCGTCGTCCACACGGGTGCGCATGCCGTCGACGTGCCCGCGGGCGGCCGCTCCTTCCTGATCGAGGCGGGGCAGGCCTTCGGCACCGGCCATCACGGCACGACCAGCGGCTGCCTCGCGATGCTCGACGCGCTGGAGGCGGCGGGCAAGCGTTTCGCCAGCGTCATCGACGTCGGCACCGGCACCGGCCTGCTCGCCTTCGCCGCGGTCGACCTGTGGCCCGACGCAAGGGTGATCGCCACCGACATCGACCCGGTCGCGGTCGACGTGACGCGCGAGAATGCGGTGCTGAACGCCGTGGCGGGGGTCGAACTGTTCGTCGCCGACGGCGCGCGCCATCCCGATATCGACGCACAGGCGCCCTTCGACCTCGTCATCGCCAACATCCTCGCCGGCCCGCTGGTGTCGATGGCGCCCGAACTCGCCGCGATCGCCGATGGCGGCGCGACGATCGTCCTCGCCGGCCTGCTCGAAACGCAGCGCAAGACGGTGGTCGCGGCCTATGCCGCCTGCGGCTGCACGCTCGACGCGATCGACCGCCGTGGCGACTGGACCGTCCTGCGCCTCACCGCCGGCGCGACGCGCTACGTCCCTACCGCCCCTTTCGATCCCAAGGGCCGCGACGGCTGGGCCCTGGACCTGTGACCTGATCCGTCAGCCTAGCGCCTTGCGACGTGCATAGGCCTGCGTGCCCTGCGTCAGCACCGCGTCGCCCGCGACGATCGCCGCGACCGGAATGTCCTCCTGCGCCTTCAGCTGTTCGTACAGCGGCGCGAAGTCCGTCTCCACCGTCACCCGCAGCAGTTCGTCGAAGCTCGGGATGACGAAGTAATTCTGCTGGAAATCGTCGATCCGGTACTCTGTCCGCATCACCCGCGCGATATCGAAGCCGATCCGGTTCGGGCTCGGATCGTCCAGCGCGAAACGGCTTTCGGCAAAGCTCGACACGATGCCCGAGCCATAGATGCGCAGGTCGTCGCCCTCGCGGATCAGCCCGAACTCCACCGTATACCAGTAGAGCCGCCCGAGATATTTCAGCGCATCCAGCCCCAGCGCCCGCTGCCCGCCGCGGCCATAGGCCTCGAGGTAATCGGCGAACACCGGATCGGCGAGCATCGGCACATGGCCGAACACGTCGTGGAAGACGTCGGGTTCCTGCAGATAGTCGAGCTGGTCGGGCCGCCGGATGAAATTGCCCGCGACGAAGCGCCGGTTGGCCATATGGTCGAAGAAGACGTCGTCCGGCACCAGTCCCGGCACCGCTACCACCTGCCATCCGGTCAGCTTCATCAGCCGTTCGGACAATTCGGCGAAATCGGGAATGCCGGGCTTGGACAGCTTGAGCACATCGAGCCCGCGCAGATAGGCCTCCGAGGCGCGACCGGGAAGCAGTTGGGATTGGCGCGCGAACAGGGTATCCCAGGTCGCGTGATCCTCCGCGCTGTAATGCTGCCAGTCCTGGTCGATCGTCCAGTCGGGCGTGGCACCGGCGGGGAGCGTATCAAGAGCGTGCGATTCATCTGCCATGGTCATGGCCTAGCATAAGGTTTCGAATGATACCAAGTGACGCCCCTGCCGTACGCCAACTGCGCCGCCCGCTCCGCTGGCTCGGCCTGTGTGCGCTGGTGCTGGCGGTGCTGATCGGCGGTTATGGCGTCGCGGGCCTCGTCGGCGGCGCGCTGCCGGCGAATGCGGGATGGCGGCCACCGACGCAGGGCGTGCGCATCTACGTCGAATCGAACGGCATCCACGTCGGCATCGTCGTGCCGAAGGTCGCGGGCGGGGTCGATTGGCGCGGGCTGGCGCCGGGAGCGGACCTCGCCGATCCGCGTTACGCCGCCTATGACCATCTGGCGATCGGCTGGGGCGAACGCGCCTTCTTCCTGGATACGGCGACCTGGGCCGACCTCAAGCTGCGCACATTGCTTGCCGCCGCGGGCGGCAGCGACGCGACGCTGCTGCATGTCGAGCATGTCCCGGCGCCGCACCCGGACGGCGCCGTGCGCAGCGTGCTGCTGCGCCCCGAGGAATATCGCCGCCTCGCCGCCTATATCCGCGCCAGCCTGTCGCCGTCGCGCGAAAGCCACCGCGGCTATGGCGCCAACGACGCTTTCTACGCGGCACGCGGCCATTATGACGCGATCCGCACCTGCAACGCCTGGGCGGGCGACGCCCTTCGTCACGCCGGCGTGCGCATCGGCCGATGGACGCCGTTTCCGGTGACGGTGCTGGCATGGTTCTAGACCGCCTCGCCGCCGGCCTCGCCCGCTGGCAGGATCGTGCGCCGCCGCATGCGCGGATCGGCACCGGCTTCCTTGCGCCGCCACCGCCGCCCAAGACGCTGGCGGCGAGCGAGGTGCCGCGCGTCGCCTGGATGCTCGCGACGCGCTGGCGCCACGCCGCGGCGCTGGCGGCGGTGCCGCGGGGGCGTGGCGGCGCGGTGATGATCCTGCCCGGCCTGTTCGACGCCGACGGATCGAGCCTCGTGCTGCGCCGCTTCCTCGAACGCGCCGGCTATCGCGCCGAAGGCTGGGGCCTCGGCCGCAACCTCGGCGTCAAGAGCGTCGGCGCGGACGCGGAACGGCTGATCGCCCGGGTCGCGGCGCTGCATGCGGAGGCGGGGCCGGTGACATTGGTTGGGATCAGTCTCGGCGGCATCCTCGCGCGGCTGGTCGCGCATCGCCGTCCGGAACTGGTCGCGCGCGTCGTGACGGTCAGCTCGCCTTATGCCGGCAGCGGCCGCGCCACCAATGTCTGGCGCGCGTTCGAATGGGCGACCGGCGAGCGCGTCGACGACCCGGCGGTGATCGCCCGCAGCGAGGCGATCGCCGCACCGCTCCCCGTGCCCTGCACCGCGATCTGGAGCGCGCGCGACGGCTTCGTCAACGGCTTCATCTGCCACGATCCCACCGCCGAGGCGGTGGAGGTCAGCAGCGGCCATCTCGGCGTCCACATCCACCCAGAAGTGCTGATCGCCGTCGCGGCGGCACTCGCCGGCGATACCGTCGTGCAGGACCGCTAGAACGGATTTCCGTTCGATCGGGCGGAGAATGTCCACCCACCATCCGTCATCCCCGCGCAGGCGAGCATCCAGACTGGCGAACCTCGTCCGTCATCACTGCCGTTAGCGTCAATGCCCCCCGCCGTCACGGAGATCACAATCGGTGGGTCATGCTCGCGCAGACGCGAACGCGCAGCGGGGACGTCCCCAACCGGTCGCAGAGTGACACCGACATGCCCGGAAGAATGCCCCGCCCCCTCCGGCCCGCGTTCAATACCCGGCGCGATACCCCGAATATTCGCACGCACGGCGGTCTTCGGGGTGCTTGCGGCATTGCTTCGCCGCTTCCTTGCGCTCGCGCCCTTCCTTCGCTTCCTGCTTGCGCATCTTGCGGCCGTAGTTGCGGTCCGCCTCCTCCTGGCTGGTCGTCGTCCAGTCGACCGCCTTGCCGGCGACCTGGAACGGCGCCTTCACGATCGAGGCGGCGGTGTTGATGCAGCCGCCGGTGGCGAGCAGCAGGGGCAGACAGACGAGGGGGGCGATACGCATTACCGATGATCCTTGGCCGCACGGCGGGCTTCGACGCCGGTTAGCGGGTAATCGGTGAAGAATCCGTCGATACCAAGGCGTAGCGCCGCACCGATCTCCCCGGCGACATCGCCATGCGCATCCGGCGCATCCCCGCGGCGAAACCGCGCCGGCAGGAACGCATTCTCCGCGCGATACGTCCAGGGATGCACCCGCAGCCCCGCGGCATGCGCGTCCGCGATCAGCGACGTGGGCACCGCGCCCGCCCACAATTGCGCCTTGTCCGGCCCCAGCCCCCAGGCATAGCGTGCCACCTGCCGTAGCCCGTCGGGCGTCAGCATGTCCGCATAGGACGGCGCCGCGCCATCCGCCGGCGCCCCCTGCCCCGCCACCAGCTGGATCAGCCGCACCTTGGTGAGCGCGTGGATACGCCGCAGATTGGCGACCTCGAACGACTGGATGAACACCGGCGCATCGGCGCTGTCCCACCCTGCCGCCTTCAGCGCGGCGACCAGGGCCACGTCCGTCGGATGGCCGATCCGCGCGAAATAGGTCGGATGCTTCGTCTCGGGATAGATGCCGACGTGCCGTCGCTGCGCCAGCGCGATGATCTCCGCCAGCGTCGGGATCGCGAACCGGCCGTCATAGGCGGTGTTGCCGGGCCGCAGCGCGGGCAGTCGCTCCCGCGCGCGCAGCGTCTTCAGTTCGGCGAGCGTGAAATCCTCGACGAACCAGTCGGTCAGCTCCTGCCCGTCGATCGTCTTCGTCGTGCGCCGGTCGGCGAACTCGGGATGTGCGGCGACGTCGGTCGTGCCGCCGATCGCATTCTCGTGCCGCGCGACCAGCACGTCGTCCCTGGTTGGCACCAGATCGGGCTCGATGACATCCGCCCCCTGATCGATCGCCAGTTCATAGGCGGCGAGCGTATGTTCGGGGCGCGATCCGCTCGCCCCGCGGTGGGCGATGACGATCGGCGGGGACAGCGGCTTGTTCATGCTGCGATCCTGCCCGGGCGCGGGCGCCGAGGCCAGCGCTGCGGCAGTGAGAGCGATTCGCAAAGCGGAAACCATCATGACCGGGCGCGTTAGGGCATCAATCCTACACGGGCGAGACACCCGAATTTCGCGAGGCGGCGCATGCACTTCACCATCAACGGCACATCCTATGACGCGGATCCCGATATCCGCACCTCGCTGCTCGACCTGTGTCGCGAACACCTCGGCCTGACCGGCAGCAAGAAGGGTTGCGACCATGGGCAGTGCGGCGCCTGCACGATGCTGGTCAACGGCCGCCGCATCAACAGCTGCCTCAGCCTCGCGGTGATGCATCAGGACGACGAGATCACCACGATCGAGGGGCTCGGCACGCCCGATGACCTGCACGCGCTGCAATCCGCGTTCGTCCGCCACGACGGCTATCAGTGCGGCTATTGTACGCCCGGCCAGATCTGCTCCGCGGTCGGCATGCTCGACGAGGTGCGCAAGGGCTGGGCCAGCCACGTCACCGGCGATCTCGACGCACCGCGCTTCGACAACGAGGAGATTTCGGAGCGGATGAGCGGCAACCTGTGCCGCTGCGCCGCCTATCCCAATATCGTCGATGCGATCCGTGAGGTCGCCGAGGCCGAGGGCGTCGTCGACGTCGCGCTTCGTCACAAGGCGGAGGCTGGCGCATGAAGACCTTTACCTACACCCGCGCGGACACCACCGACACGGCAGTACGCGACGCGCACGTCTCCGGCGCCCGCTATATCGCCGGCGGCACCAATCTGCTCGACCTGATGAAGTTGCAGGTCGAGACGCCCGAGAAGCTGGTCGACATCAGCCGGCTGCCGCTCGGCGAGATCGAGGAGCGCGAGGATGGCGGACTGACGATCGGCGCGCTGGTCCCCAATTCCGACCTCGCCGCCGACCCGCGCGTGATCGCGAAATACGAGGTGCTGAGCCGTGCCCTGCTCGCCGGCGCGTCCGGCCAGCTGCGCAACAAGGCATCGACCGGCGGCAACCTGCTCCAGCGCACCCGCTGCTATTATTTCTACGACACCGCGATGGCGTGCAACAAGCGCGAGCCCGGCACCGGCTGTTCCGCGGTCGGCGGCTTCAACCGCGTGCTGGCGGTGCTCGGCACCTCCGACCAGTGTATCGCCACCCACCCGAGCGACATGGCGGTGGCGATGCGCGCGCTTGATGCGACGATCATCACGCAGACGTCGGACGGCGACAGGCGCCGCATCTCGATCCACGATTTCTACCGCCTGCCCGGCGACACCCCGAATATCGAGACCGTGCTGCAGTCGGGCGAGCTCATCACCCATGTCGAACTGCCCGCGCCGCCGAAGGGCCGGCAGGTCTATCGCAAGGTCCGCGACCGCGCCTCCTATGCCTTCGCGCTGGTCTCGGTCGCCGGCGTCGTCAGCGTCGAGGAAGGCCGGATCGCGAGCGCCGCGCTCGCCTTCGGCGGCCTCGGGCCGATGCCGTGGCGCAACCCGGCGGTCGAGGCCGCGCTGGTCGGGCAGGCCCCGTCCGACGCGGTGTTCGGCGCCGCCGCCGACGCGCTGCTGGCCGACGCGAAGGGCTATGGCTCGAACGATTTCAAGATCCCGCTCGCGCGGCGGGTCCTGATCGCCACGCTGCGCGATCTGACGGGAGAATAAGCATGTTCGGTTTCGGCAGCGGCGACACCAATTCGCTCACCATGAACAAGGCGCATCCCGACAGCCTGCTCGATACGGCGGCGCAGGACATCGTCGGCAAGCCGATCGACCGTATCGACGGCCCGAAGAAGGTGTCGGGCACGGCGACCTACGCCGCGGAATATGCGCTCGACGACCTCGCCTACGGTTATCTCGTCCGCGCCACCGTCGGCGCCGGCAAGATCATGTCACTCGACGCGGAGCGGGCGAAGGCGATGCCCGGCGTCATCGACGTCGTCACCGATTACGCCAGCTTCATCCGCAACCCGCAGCAGGGCGGCGAGACCGCCGCGCCGACGCAAGGGGTGGAGAACGTCGCCTATCACGGTGAGATCATCGCGATCGTCATCGCCGAAAGCTACGAGGCCGCCCGCGACGCCGCGACGCAGATGACGGTGGAATATGCCCCTGCCGAGGGCCGCTACAGCTTCCTCGCGCATCGCGAGGAGGCGGAAAAGCCCGCCGCGCAGCAGATCCCGCCGCACCACAGCCAGGGCAACGTCGACAAGGCGATGGCGAACGCCGCACACCGGATCGACGTCACCTACACCACGCCCAGCCAGAATTCGGCGGCGATGGAGCCGCACGCCAGCCTTGCGGTGTGGGAAGACGGCGCGCTGACCTTGTACGGCGCCTATCAGATGCCCTCGTCGGACAAGCTGCAGCTTGCCAAGGCGCTCGGCGTGGCGGCGGACAAGGTCCGCATCGTCGCCGCCTATGTCGGCGGCGGCTTCGGGTCGAAGCTCGGCATCGCCCCTGAAAGCGTCGCCGCGGCGATCGCGGCCAAGCGTCTCGGCCGCCCGGTCAAGGCGGTGATGGCGCGCCAGCAGGTGTTCGACGCCACCGTCCGCCGCTCGAACACCGAACAGCGGCTGCGGCTCGGCGCCGATGCCGAGGGCAAACTGTCCGCGATCGGGCACGAGACGCTGGTGTCGAACCTGCCGGGCGAGGATTATTTCGAACCCGCCGGCGTCGCCACGCACTTCCTCTACGCGGGCGAGAACCGGCTCATCACCCACGACATCGTCCGGCTCGACTGGACGCTGGCGGGATCGATGCGCGCGCCCGGCGAAGCGGTCGGCCTGATCGCACTGGAAGGCGCGATGGACGAACTCGCGGAAGCGACGGGGATCGATCCGATCGAGCTGCGCCGCCGCAACGAACCTGAGCAGGACCCCGAAAAGCAGGTGCCCTATTCGTCGCGCCTGCTGATCCCCTGCCTCGAAAAGGGCGCCGAATCGTTCGGCTGGTCGCGGCGCAAGCCGGCGGGCACCGACCGGCGCGGCGACTGGCTGTACGGCATCGGCGTCGCCTCCGCGACGCGGTCGAACATGCTCATCAAGTCCGCCGCCAGGGTGTCGATCGATGGCCAGGGCAAGGCGATCGTCGAAACCGACATGACCGATATCGGCACCGGCACCTACACGATCCTCGGGCAGATCACCGCCGAACTTCTCGGCCTGCCGATCGAGGACGTAACGGTCCACCTCGGCGACACCGATGCGCCGCCGGGCGCGGGTTCGGGCGGATCGTGGGGCGCCGCCTCGTCGGGCACCTCGGTCTATCTCGCCTGCGAATTGCTCCGCGACAAGATCGCCAAGGCGATGAAGGTCGACGCAACCGGCCTGACGCTCAAGGACGGCCGCGCCATCGCCGACAACCGCAGCGTGCCGCTCGCCGAACTGGTCGGCGACGGGCTGGAGGCGACCGGCGAGGTCAGCCCGGGCAGTCAGGAAAAGACCTTCAACCAGGCGAGCTACGGCGCGCATTTCGCGGAGGTCGCGGTGCATGTCGTCACCGGCGAGGTGCGGGTGAAGCGGATGCTCGGCGTGTTCACCGCGGGCCGCATCCTCAACGAAAAGACCGCGCGCTCGCAATGCCTCGGCGGCATGACCTTCGGCATCGGCTGCGCGCTGACCGAGGAACTGGTCCACGACCCCCGCAACGGCAAGATCGTCAACCGCGATCTGGGTGAGTATCACGTGCCGGTGAATGCCGACGTGCCGCAGCTCGAGGTCGAATTCCTCCACGAACGCGACATCCAGGCCAATCCGCTCCACGCCAAGGGGCTAGGCGAGCTCGGCATATGCGGCGCGGCGGCGGCGATCGGCAATGCGGTCTACAACGCCACCGGCGTCCGCGTCCGCCACTATCCGATCACCCTCGACAAGCTGCTGGACGGACTGCCGACGGTCTGACCTTCGCGGTCGCCCCGGTGCCGATCCGGGGTGACCGCAATGTTTTCGTCCACTCACCCGCGCCACACCTTTGCCGCGCGCTTCCATCATCTTACATCGGCTCCATCCCGCTTCGGGCAAGGATCGACGCGCATGACCGACAGCATCATGGACCGGGCGCACCGCTCCGACGCCCTCACGCGCGCACGGCAGGCCCTGCTCGGTCAGCCAGTTCCGCGCATCGAGGGTCCCGCCAAGGTCACCGGCACCGCGCGTTACGCCTATGAGGGCGCGCCGGCGGATATCGCTTACGCCGCGATCGTCGGCGCGCCGATCGGCAGCGGCCGCGTCATCCGCATCGACACCACCGCCGCGGCGGCCCTGCCCGGCGTCATCGCGATCATCCACGACGATCCCCGCATCGTGACCGGCGGCAGCAACTCGCAGGCCGCGGCGCACAGCGATACCGACACGATCTTCCACTACGGCCAGCCGGTCGCGATCGTCGTCGCCGAGGATCAGGCGATCGCGCGCGACGCGGCGACGCGGGTCGTCGTCCATGCCGAGCCGGGCCGCGACCGCTTCGACGCCGCCGCGCAGCCGGTGCAGACCGACCACGACCTCGGCTTCCTACCCTCGATCGACATCGGCGACCTCGACGCCGCACTCGCCGGCGCCGAGGTGACGCTCGACGCGCGCTACACCACCCCCGTCCACTTCCCCGCCGCGCTCGAACCGCATGCCAGCACCGTCTCGTGGGATGCGGGCAGGCTGACCGTCCGCACCAGCAACCAGGTGATCGGCGCCGCCAGCGCGACGATCGCCACAGCGCTCGGGATCGACAAGGGCGACGTCCGCGTGCTCGCGCCCTTCGTCGGCGGCGGCTTCGGCGGCAAGACCGGCGTCGGGCCGGAGGTGATCTTCGCCGCGATCGCCGCCGAACGGATCGGCCGGCCGGTCAAGATCGCGCTGCCCCGCGCGCAGACCGCCTATCTCGTCCACCACCGGTCGGCGACGACGCAGCGCGTCCGCATCGGCGCCAGCCGCGACGGGCGCATCACCGCCTTCGCGCATGAGGGCGTCGCCGCGCAGAACGACGATGCGCGTTTCCTCGAACCGATCCCGTTCGGCTCGCTGCCGCTCTATGCCGGCGCGAACCGCCGCTTCCGAACCGACCTGATCCGGCTCGACCTGCCCGCGACCGGCGCGGTGCGTGCGCCGGGCGAAGCGATCGGCACCTTCGCGGTCGAATGTGCGATGGACGAACTCGCCGGACGGCTCGGCATCGATCCGATCGCACTGCGCCGCATCAACGAACCCGCGGTCGATCCGGTCAACGGCAAGCCCTTTTCCACCCGCCGCCTACTCGACTGTTATGACGAGGGCGCACGCCGCTTCGGCTGGGATCGGCGACGCAAACGGCGCGAGGGCGAATGGTTGATCGGCCACGGCATGGCCGCGGCGCTGCGTGGCAATTTCACCGTCAAGGCTTCGGCGCGGGTGCGGCTCGGCACCGACGGCCGCGCGACGGTCGAATGCGACATGACCGACATCGGCACCGGCACCTATACCATCCTTGCACAGACCGCGGGCGAAATGCTCGGCCTGCCGGTCGCATCCGTCGACGTCCGCATCGGCGACAGCGACCTGCCCGCCAGCGCCGGCTCCGGCGGCTCGTTCGGCGCGGGCAGCGCGTGTTCGGCAACGGTGCTGGCGTGCGAGGACATCATCACCGAACTTGCCCGGCGGATGAATGCCGCACCCGAGGATCTGTCGCTCCACGACGGCTGCGTCACCGCCGGCGGCCGCAGCGTCGCGCTCGCCGACCTGATCCGCGGCGATCCGATCGTCGCCACCGGCACGACCGGCCCCGGCGCGGAAACGAAGCGCACCAGCCAGGCGAGCCACGGCGCGCATTTCGTCGAGGTCGCGGTCAATGCGGTCACCGGCGAGGTCCGCGTCCACCGCATGCTCGGCGTGTTCGACATCGGCCGGGTGCTGAATGCGAAGACCGCCGCCAGTCAGCTGATCGGCGGCATGGTCTGGGGCCTGTCCTACGCGCTCGGCGAGGCGGCGGTGGTCGACACCCGCAGCGGCCATTTCGCCAATCCCGACTTCGGCGAATATCATGTCGCGGTCCATGCCGACGTGCCGAGGATCGAGGTGCATTTCATCGAGGAGATCGACGATTCCGCCAATCCGGTCGGTGCGAAGGGCGTGGGCGAGCTCGGCATCTCCGGCGCCGGCGCGGCGGTTGCCAACGCGATCTGCGACGCATGCGGCATACGGGTGCGCGACTTCCCGGTGACGCTGGACAAACTGCTGGCAGATTTGCCGAACCTGTAGGTTCCGCCCCGACACGGGGAGGAACGCGAGAGAAGAAGAACCATGGCCGAAAACGATTCCGTCCTCACCGCCGCCCGCAACTGGAGGGACGAGCCGCTCGCCATCGCGACGGTCGTCTCGACCTGGGGCAGCGCGCCCCGGCCGAGGGGCAGCCATATGCTCGTCCACGCCGACGGTCGCTTCGAAGGCTCCGTCTCGGGCGGTTGCGTCGAGAGCGACATCCTGCAGACCGCTGCCGACGTCATCGCCGGCGCGCCTTTTCAGGTGAAGCATTACGGCGTCGCCGACGCTGCGGCATGGGAGGTCGGCCTGCCCTGCGGCGGCGAGATCGCGGTGATGGTGCAGCCCGTCTCCGCCGCGGGCTTCGATCCCGAACTGTTCGACCGCATCGCCGAGGCGCGCGACCATGGCGCGGCGCTCACCGTCACCACCGATCTCGCCACCGGGCACAGCGACCTCCGGCCGGCCGAAACCGGCGAGGTGTTCGTCAACCGCTACGACCCGCCCCGCCGGTTGCTGATCGTCGGCGCGGTGCAGATCGCGCAGGCGCTCGCCGCATTGGCGACCACGCTCGGCATCGACACGACGGTCATCGATCCGCGCGCGCGCTTTCTTACCGACGAACGCTTCCCCGGCGTCACCCTCGATGATCGCTGGCCGGACGAGGCGATCGCCGCGCTGAAGCCCGGCCCCGCCACGGCGGTCGTCACGCTCAGCCACGACATCAAGATCGACGATCCCGCGCTGATCGCCGCGCTGGCGACCAACGCACCGTATGTCGGCGCGCTCGGCAGCCGCCGCAGCCATGCCGCACGCCGCGAACGCCTCGCCGCCGCCGGCCTGTCCGCGGAACAGATCGACCGGATCGATGCCCCCGTCGGCATCGACATCGGCGCGATCGGCCCGTCGGAGATCGCGCTGTCGATCGCCGCCGCCATGGTCGGGGCCTTCCATGATCGCGGCTAGGGCATGATCGCGGCTGGGGATTGCGTCCTGATCCTGCTCGCCGCGGGCCGCTCGCGGCGGATGGGCGACGTCGGCAGCAAGCTGGACGAACCCTTCCTCGGCCGCCCGCTCGGCCTCCACGTCGCGGTCGCGCTGGAGGACATGCCGTTCATGGAACGCGTCGCCGTCGTCGGCCAGGCGAACTGCGACTATGCCGCACATGGCTACACGCTCGTCCACAACGACGATCCCCAGCTCGGCATGGGCCGGTCGGTGGCGCTCGGCGTCGACTGCGCGCGCGCGCGCGGGGCGAAGGCGGTGGTCGTCGCGCTCGCCGACATGCCGCGCGTCACCGCGACGCATATCTACACGCTGCTCGACGCCGCCGAGGGCGAGGATGCGGTGGTCGCCTCCAGCGACGGCCGTTCCCCCAAGCCCCCCGCCGTCTTCGGCCGCGCCCGCTTCGACGCGCTGCTGCAGCTGGAGGGCGATGCCGGCGCCCGCGACATGGTGCGCGCGGGCAAGCACGTCGTGACGAACCCGGCGGAGCTGATCGACGTCGACACGCCCGAGGAACTTGAAAGGCTGCGCCAACTGGTCAACGCGCCCGAGGCCTATACCCGGCGCCGGCAGATCTGACGCCGCCGCCGCGCGGCGTTGGACGGCCCCGCCGTTATCCGTTGGGGACAAAAGCAAACATCTCCCCGTCTGTCCTAAACCGTCCGGGCCAGTCAATCCCCCGGGCCTAAACGCCGCTCTTTCGCATCGACGCCAGATACGAAACGATCAGAAGGCGATCGTTTCCATCAAGGTGTTCATGTTGTCCATGTTGCCGCCGCGTCACTCGTGCCGCAGCGCGTCGATCGGATTGAGCGCCGCCGCCCGCCGCGCCGGGAAATAGCCGAACACCACGCCGATCACCGCCGATATCGCAAAGGCGATCAGGTTGATCTGCGGATCGAACGTCCAGGGCACCTGCATCAGCGGCACCAGCGCGAGGATGACGCCCTGCGCGATGATGAGCCCGATCACCCCGCCCAGGCACGACAGCGCCACCGCCTCGACGAGGAACTGCAACAGCACCTCGCGCGCGACCGCGCCGATCGCCAGGCGGATGCCGATCTCGCGCGTCCGCTCGGTCACAGACACCAGCATGATGTTCATGATGCCGATGCCGCCGACGACGAGGCTGATCGCCGCCACGGCCGCGACGATGCGGGTCAGCAGCGTCGTCGTGCCGGTCAACGTGTCGGAGATCTGCTTGGTGTCGAAGATATTGAAATCGTCGTCGCGTGCGCCGGTCAGGTGCCGGCGCTCGCGCAGCAGGTCGGTGATCGACGCCTGCACGTTGCTGGTCTGATAGTCGGTATCGACGCCGACCAGCATCAGCCGCACGTCGCGGTTGCCGGTGAAGCGGCGCTGCACGGTCTTGATCGGCATGACGACGACATCGTCCTGATCGCCGAAGCCGCCCTGCCCGCGCGTGCTCAGCGCGCCGATCACGTCGCAGCTGATATTGCCCAGCCGAATACGCGCGCCGATCGGGTCACCGCCGCGGAACAGGTTCTGGCGCACGGTATTGCCGATCAGGCACACCGCCTTGCCCGCTTCCTGCTCCGCCGGGGTCCAGTAACGCCCCGCCGTCAGCGGCCACGGCTGCACCGTCAGGAACGCGCTGGTCGTGCCGTTGATCGAGGTCGACCAGTTGGCGCCCTCGTAGATCGCGGTGGCCGACGCGCTCGCCTGCGGCGCGACCGCGGTGACGCCCGCGACCTGCTGTGCGATCGCCTCGACGTCCTCGGGCTTGAAATTGGGCGGCTGCGGCCCGCCGCCGCCGCGACCGAAGCCCTGCCCGGGACGGATCTGCAGGATGTTGCTGCCGAGCGCGCTGATCTGCTGCTGCACCGCCGCCGTCGTCGCCTTGCCCAGCGTCACCATCGTGACGACCGCACCGACGCCGATGACGATGCCGAGGATGGTCAGGAACGACCGCAACAGATGCCGCCGGATCGACCGCAACGCGAGGATGAGCGTGGTGCCGAGCATCAGGAAAGCCCCTCCTCTTTAGAGGAGGGGTTGGGGGTGATGGATATCTTACCGAGACCAACACCGGACTCTCCCACCCCAACCCCTCCCCTGAAGGGGAGGGGTTCGTCTGCGGTCGGCATCACGCCCGGCCGATGCTGCGCCTCGATCCGCTCGACCAGCCCGTCCTTGAAATGGATCACGGTCCGCGCGAACGCCGCCATGTCGGGCTCGTGCGTCACCATCAGCACGGTGATGTTGCTGTTCTGGTTGAGGTCGGTCAGCAATTCCATGATCTCGATCGACCGCTCGCTGTCGAGGTTGCCGGTCGGCTCGTCCGCCAGCAGCACGTCGGGCTGCGTCACGATCGCCCGCGCGATCGCGACGCGTTGTTGCTGCCCGCCCGACAGCTCAGCCGGGGTGTGATCCCACCATTTGTCGAGCCCGACCTTGGCGAGCGCGGCCATGCCCAGCTCGCGCCGCGCCTTCTTGTCCTCGCCGCGATAGAGCAGCGGCAGTTCGACATTTTCCAGTGCGCTCGTCCGGCTGAGCAGGTTGAACCCCTGGAAGACAAAACCGAGATACCGCCGCCGCAGCAACGCCCGCTGGTCGCGATCCAGCGCCTCGACATGATGGCCGCGGAACAGGAAGGTGCCCCCCGACGGCACGTCGAGGCAGCCGAGGATGTTCATCGTCGTCGACTTGCCCGACCCTGACGGCCCCATCACCGCGACGAAATCTCCCGCCTCGATGTCGAGGTCGACGCCCTTCAGCGCCTGGAACTGCGTTGCGCCCATGCCGTACACCTTGGTGACGTTGCGCATCGTGATGAGCGGGTCAGCCATGGGCGTTCGCCGTCCTATTGCCCACCGGCCGCGCCCTGCTGTCGCCGCTGGCCGCCGGCCCGCCGCGCGCCGCCGGCCGCCGCATCGCTGCCGCTCGCCAGCTGCCCGGTGATGACCTGCTGCCCGGGCTTGAGGTCGCCACCCAGCACCTCGGTCATCGTGCCGTTGCTGTCGCCGGTCGTCACCTGCACCGCCTGCGGCTTGCCCTCGGCATCCTTGACGTAGATCGTCTGGCTCGCGCCGCGACCCAGCTTGGCGGTCCGCTCCGGCCGGTCGCGGCGCGGGCGGAAGGTCAGCGATCCCGCGATCCCGCCGCTCGATCCACCCGCCGCCCCTGCCGCGGTCGGCTTAAAGCGCAGCGCGGCATTCGGCACGAGCAGCACGTTCTGACGGTCCGACGTCACGATATCCGCCGTCGCGGTCATGCCGGGGCGCAGCTGCAACGACGGATTGGCGACGGTCAGGTCGGCCGCATAGCTCACCACCTGCCCCGTGGTTGCCGTGGTCGTGGTCGTCGCGGTCGAGCTTGCCGAGCTCACCGTCAGGTTCGACCCCAGGTCGACGCGGGTGATTTCGGCGGGGAAGGTCCGGCCCGGAAAGGCGTCGACGGTGAAGTTCGCCTTCTGCCCCACCTTGACCTCGCCGACGTCCGCCTCGTCGATCGCAACCTCCAGCTTCATCTTGCTGAGGTCCTTAGCGATGACGAACAGCGTCGGGGTGTTGAAAGAGGCCGCGACGGTCGCGCCCGGATCGATCTGGCGCGCGAGCACGACGCCGTTGACCGGCGAGCGGATGATCGCCCGCGCCCGCTGTGTCTGGCTCTGCGCCAGCGCCGCCTGCGCCGCGGTGACGTTGGCCTGCGCGACCTTCAGCGCGGCAACGCTGCGCTGGTAGTCGGCGCGCCCCGCCTGCAATTCGGTCCCCGACGGCACCCGGCCGTTCGACAGTTTGTAGACCTCTTCCAGCCGCGCCAGCTGCGCCCGGCTCTCCGCCACTGTTGCCTGCGCCTGATTGACCTGCGCGCGGTTGGCGGCGATCTGCGCCTGCTGCTGGCGGATCTGGTCCTCGATCTGCTCGGGATCGATCAGCGCGAGCGGCTGGCCGGCGGTGACGCGGTCGTTGACGTCGACCACCACCTTGGTGACCAGCCCCGACAGCTGCGAACCCACCGTCACCTGATTGGTCGGCGCCAGCTTGCCGGTCGCCGAGACGGTGACGGTCAGGTTGCCGCGCTCCGCCGCCTGCGTCGAATAGCCGGCCTCCGCCTTCGGCCCGAAGCAGCTCTTGAGCAGCAGCGCGAGCAGCACCACGCCAATCGCGACGAACACCCATTTCAGGTAGCGCCGCCACGCCGGCACCGGCTTCACGCCGAGGAAATCGTCGATCTGTTCGTCGGCCATCAGCGGGTCTCTGCCACGGGGGTTTGCACGCCGGTCGCGGGCGGCGCTTCGGGGGTGACGCTCGCATCCCAGCCGCCGCCGAGCGCATTGTAGAGCGCGATCAGCGCCGTCGCCTGATCCGATCGCGCCTGGACGAGGCCGTTGCGCGCGGACAGCAGCGCCGCCTCCTGCTGGTTGAGCGTCGTGAAATCGGTCAGGCCGCTGCGATACTGGCTGCGGCTGAGGATCGCCGATGCGCTGGCGGCGTCGAAGGCGATGCGGAACTGCGTCTCGCGCTGCCGTGCGGTGTCGAGCGCGACGATGGCATTCTCGACATCCTCCAGCGCGGTCAGCACAGTGCCGCGATAGGTGGCGAACGCGGCATCGGCGGCGGCTTCGCTAGAGCGGACCTGACTGCGCAGCCGGCCGCCGTTGAAGATCGCCTGCGTCAGCCCGGCGAACAGGCCGCCGGTGATCGCATTGCCGATATCGCCGATGCTGGTCGCATTGGTGTTGATGTTGCCGGTGATCGCCAGCGCCGGATAGAGCTGAGCCTTGGCGACGCCGATCTGCGCGGTCGTGGCGGCGAGCGTCCGTTCGGCCGCGCGCACGTCGGGACGGCGGCGCAACGTGTCGGCCGGGATGCCGACGCCGACCGTCGCCGGCCCCTTCGGGATCGGCTTCGCCGCCGCCAGCGCAGTGCGCAGCGCGCCCGGCGCCTGCCCGGTCAGCACGCCCAGCCGCGCGACCGATGCCGCATATTGCTGCTCGATCTGCGGCACCGTCGCGGCGGTCTGCGCCCGCTGGCTGCGCGCCTGTTCGACGTCGACCGACGACACCAGCCCCGCCTGCACGCGGAAACCGGCGATCTCCAGATTGTCGTCCTGGATGCCGAGGCTGGCGCGCGCATTGGCGAGCTGCGCCTGATAGGCGCGGGCGAGCACGTAGTTGCGCGCGACCTCGCTCTCCACCGTCAGCAGCACCGTCGCATAGTCGAACCCGCTCGCTTCATATTGCGCACGGCTCGCCTCGACCGTGCGGCGGATCTCGCCGAACAGGCCGACCTGATAGCTTGCCGACAGGCCGGCGGAAAAGTTGTTGGTGCCACCGCCGCCGGTGTCGACCACGGTGCCGTCGGGCAGCGTGAACGACCGCCCGCCGCCGCGCAGATTCTCGTTGCGCTGGTATCCGGCCGATCCCGACAGCGTCGGCAGCAACGTCGCGCGGCTCTGCACCAGCGCCTCGCGCGCCTGCCGCAACCGCGCCACCGCCTGCGCGACGTCGGTGTTGGCGACCCGCGCCTGTTCGACCAGCTGTCCCAGCACCGGATCGTCGAAGTTCGACCACCAGCGGGTCAGATCCTCGGGGCTCGCCTGCGCCGGCACCGAATAGCCGGTCGGCACGCCCAGTTCCGTCGCGCTTCTCGGACGATAATCGGGTCCGACGGTGCAGCCGGCCAGCGCAGCGGTAAACAGCAGGAGTGCGGGAACACGAACCATGGCGTGCTGTGTGGTCAACACACCCGGCGGCGTCCAGCGATTTTGTGTCGCAATTTGTCTCGCTTGCGTGTCAGCGCGGACACGCGCCCAGTTACCGCCCGGTCACCGCCCGGTGAACGTGGGCTTGCGCTTCTGGAGGAAGGCAATACCCCCCTCCATCGAATCTGCCGATCCGCGTGCCGTGCGCTGCGCATCCGCCTCGGCCGCCAGCGCATCGGCATAGTCCGTCTCCAGCGCGCGCCCGAGCGCCCGGCGCATCAGCCCCAGCGCCATCGTCGGCCCCGCCGCCAGCCGCGTCGCCAGCGCCAGCGCCTCGGCATCGAGCGCCTCGTCGGCGACGACCCGGTGGATCATGCCCCATTCCAGCGCCCTTGCCGCCGGCACGCGCTCGCCGAGCATCATCATCTCCGCCGCACGCGCCCGGCCGATCAGCCGCGGCAGCATCCACGATGCGCCGCCGTCGGGGACGAGGCCGATGTTGACGAACGCCTGGAGGAAATAGGCCGTCTCGCTCGCGACGCAGAAATCGGCCGCGAGCGCGAGGCTGCAACCGATCCCCGCCGCCGGGCCGCGCACTGCGCTCACCACCGGCACGCCCAGGTCCGCGATCGCCATGATCGTCGGATTGTAATGGTCGGTCAGCGCCGCATGGGTCGTCTCGCCCGGATTGTCGCTGCCCAGCGCGCCGCCGCCCACGTCCGCGCCCGAACAGAAGGCGCGCCCGGCACCGGTGACGAGCACCGCCCGCGCGCCGTCCAGCTTAGCGATCGCCGCGCGCAATTCGTCGAACAGCGCCGGCGGGGCGGCGTTGAGCCGGTCGGGCCGGTTGAGCGTCAGCACAAGCACGTCGCCGTGCCGCTCCCCCAGGATATGGTCGTAGGTCATCGCAAGTCCCCTCCCTCTCGTCGGCGCGCCTTCGTCCGGGTGGCCCGCGGTCGCTGTCGCCACGGCATAGCCAAGCGCCGCGGGGGAAGCACCGTAAATCTCGCGGTCGGGCACGCCTGACCATTTCCGACATTTCTGTGGACGCAAGCAGAAAGCCGCTTATCATGCGTCGGCAACGCCATAGACCGCGCAACACGCAAATAACGCGGCCAGACGAAACCCACATCGGCCCGTCACGACCGGGTTCGGTCAATATCCTGCCCCCGCAGATACGCGAATGCGACGCGGGACCGGTGCCAGAGGAGAGGAAACTGTCATGGGTCTGTTCGATTACCGTCGATATTCCGCTAGGGAATCTGCGGAACTTGCCGAAACCTCGCTCAAGCTTGCCACCTTCGGGCAGGTCGATCGCATCATCGGGATTGACGGCGCGGCGGTCGTCAACCTGTTCGGCAGCATCATGCCGGCCGGTCTGACCGCCAATACGCCGCATGCCGCGCTGCCCGCGGGATGGACCAAGGTTGGCCCCGCGCCGCTCCACCTGCCGGCCGATTCGGTGGATGCGGACGGCTATTTCATCATCGACAGCCCGCTGACCGGCAGGACCTATTCCGGCCCGCAGGCCGAGGTGTTCGAGGAGCGCGATGCCGCCGGGCGGATCACCCGCCTGTCGGTGACCTTCACCGGAACGAACTCCCCCGTCGATCTGCCCGACTACACCCAGCTCAACAGCGGAGAGATCGCACCCAAGCTGGAACCCTTGCTCGCCGCGGTGCGCGCCTATGCGCTCGCGCATGACGTGGCGGCGGATCACGTCCTCGTCACCGGCTATTCGCTGGGCGCCGCCTATACCAACATCATGGCGAAATATGCCGACACGCTGGCCGGCGGCTTCTTCGCCAACAGCAATTATATCGCCCACGAGGTGCCCTATACCTTCGAGGGGCAGGACCGCGTGCTCAACATCGGGTATGAGAACGACGTCGTGCACCGCGCCGCGGCGGATTTCCCCACGTTCGGCGATGCGGTCGCGCATGCCCCCGGCTTGCAGGGGCAGGATTACGCCCTCGCCTCCTCGACGGACAATCTGATCCTGTTCAGCGACGATTACGCCAGCCCATTGTGGCCGGCGGGACCCTTCGCTTTGTACAATCTGGTCGGCGGATGGAGCGCGCATATCGCCGGGATCGTCTCGGACGCGATCCCGCGCATAACGCATTCCGCCTTCTATGATTACACCGCGCGCGACAGTCTGGTCATCGTCTCCAACCTCACCGGGCTGACCCGCGGCGTCACCTGGGTCGAGGACGTCCGCCGCCCGTCGGACACGCACGACCATGTCGGCGATTCCGCCTTCCTGATCGGCTCGGACTATGCCGACCGGCTGCGTGGCAATGTCGGCAACGACTATATCGACGGCGGTGCCGGCGACGACATCATCCGCACCGGGCTAGGCGCCAACCGGGTCGAGGGCGGCGCAGGCAGCGATACGCTGGAACTGGACGGCAAGATGAGCGACTGGAGCGTGTCGCGCCTGTCGGACGGCACGACCGCGTTCTTCTCCCAATCCTTCGGCCTCAACATCGTATCGGGGGTCGAGAAGGTGACGTTCCTCGATGCCGGCCTGCCCTTGATCGGCCGCACCTACGCCCTCGCGGCCGACCATCTCGAAGATATGACGTGGAGCGGCGTCTTCGAATCGCTCGATCAGGACGTCGCCTACACCGCGGCGCGGCAGGGTACGGCGGGCAATGACACGTTGACCGGCTCGCGCGTGTTCGGCCTCGCCGGCAGCGACGCGATCACCGGCACGGCGGGCAACGACCTGCTGTCGGGCGGCGCCGGCAACGACACGATCGACGGCCGTGGCGGTAACGATGTCCTCTATGGCGGCGAAGGCAACGACCGGCTGACGGGTGGCGGCGGCACCGACCGGCTCAACGGCGGCCTCGGCGACGATACGTTCGTCATCGATACGACGCGGGCCGGCCGGGTGACGATCGAGGATTTCCGGCTGAACGATGTCGAACACGACATGATCCGGATCGCCGGCAGCGGCTTTACCAGCGCCGCGGATGTCTTCCGTCACGGCGAACAGACTGCCGACGGGCTGCTGTTCCACCTCGGCAATGTCGACGTGCTCGTCGAACATGCAACATGGAACGACCTCACCCCCGACATGCTGACGTTCGGCTGGTGATCCACAACCCGCGACGCTCGGTCACACGGCGCGTCGGTCATGCAGTGAAAAGCTGGTGCACCCGACTGGATTCGAACCAGTGGCCTCTGCCTTCGGAGGGCAGCGCTCTATCCAGCTGAGCTACGGGTGCCTGAGCGACGCGCCTAGCAAAGCCCCGCGGGCTGCGCCAGTGGGTTTATGCGGCGACCGCTTTCGGCGGCGGGGTCTTGGGCTTGTAGGCGCACAGGTCGGCGACGATGCAGCGCCAGCATTCGGGCCGCCGCGCCTTGCAGACGTAGCGACCATGCAGGATCAGCCAGTGGTGCGCGTGGAGGCGAAAGGGCTGCGGGGTGGCCTTGTCGAGCTTCAGTTCGACCGCGAGCGGCGTCTTGCCCCGGGCAAGGCCGGTGCGGTTGCCGACGCGAAAGATATGCGTATCGACCGCGAACGTCTCCGCACTGAAGGCGACGTTGAGGACGACATTGGCGGTCTTGCGGCCGACTCCCGGCAGGCGCTCCAGCGCCGCACGGTCGTCGGGCACCTGGCTGTTGTGTTCGGCGATCAGGGTTTCGGAGAGGGCGATGACGTTGTTCGCTTTGGTGTTGTACAGGCCGATCGTGCGGATATGCCGCTTGAGCGCGTCAACGCCGAGCGCCACCATCTGTTCGGGTGTCGTCACCGTCGCGAACAGGGCGCGCGTCGCCTTGTTGACCCCGGCATCGGTCGCCTGTGCCGACAGCACGACCGCAACCAACAGCTGATAGGCATTGCCCGATTCGAGTTCCGTTTCCGGATGCGGGTTCGCCTCCGCCAGCCGGCGGTAGAATTCGAAGACGTCCGCCTTCTTCACCGCACCGCGCTCACAGCCCGAGTACGTCGCCCATGCGGTAGCGCCCGGGCGGCTGGTCCGCGATCCACAGCGCGGCGCGCACCGCACCGCGGGCGAAGATACTGCGGTCCTGCGCCAGATGCGCGAGCTCGATCCGCTCGCCCTCGCTGGCGAAGACGACATTATGGTCGCCGATCACCGACCCGCCGCGCAGCGACGCCATGCCGATCGTCCCCTCGGTCCGCGCGCCGGTGAGCCCGGCGCGGCCGTCGACGCGCAGTTCGGACAATGTCGTCCCCCGCCCTGCCGCCGCCGCCTCGCCGAGCAGGATCGCGGTGCCCGAGGGCGCGTCGACCTTGTGCCGGTGGTGGCTCTCGACGATCTCGATATCCCAGTCGGTGCCGAGCTTCGCCGCCGCCTCGCGCACCAGCTGCGCCAGCAGCGTGACGCCGAGCGAGGTGTTGCCGGTCTGCAGCACCGCGATATCGGCCGCGGCGGCATCGATCGCGGCATGCTGCGCCTGGGTAAGGCCGGTGGTACCGATGACCAAGGGCGTGCCGGCGGCGCGGGCGATGGCGAGATGCGCCTCGAGCGCCGAGGAGGTCGAGAAGTCGACGAGCACGTCCGACCGCTGCGCCAGCGCCGCCGGGTCGCCGCCCGCATCGACGCCGCCGGCGAGCGTCGCGCCCTCCACCGCGATCTGTTCGGCGATCGCACGGCCCATCCGGCCGCTGCTGCCATAGATGCCGATCGCGGTCATGCGCGATTCCCGATCGGGCGGCGATTGGATACAGTCATGTCCGGCTTTTGGCATAAACCGGATGCGCGGGACAGGCAGTGCGCACCACATCGGCGTTTTTCGCCTCATGGACGTCCGCGCCGCTCCGACCCGGCTGAGCAATGACACCGATGGGTGCCGACCCGATCGCGATGCGTCAGCCTCCGCTCAACCTCACTTCATTCGAACCGAAATCTGCCAACGGCCTGAGTGCCCGCATTCGCTATACGGGGCGCTATACGGGGCGCGCCAATCCCTCCCCTTCCCTTAGCGAATATCCAGCATTACCACCGACTTGGCCGGCAGCGTTACCTGCAGCTTGCCCCCCGCCAGCGTCGCCCCGGCGAAGGCGGCCGGTACCACCGCATTCGGCGCGTCGAAGGTGTTGTGCGCGTCCATCGTCGCGGCGGTGAGGATGCGGCCGGTCACCGCCCCGCCGGCGACGCCGTCCAGTTGCACCGTCACGGTCGCGGGCCGGTTGGGATCGACGTTGGTCAGTCCCATGTGAACCACGCCATCGGCACCGCGCACCGCGCTGGCGCTGACCGCCTTCAGCACCCACTGGTTCTTGGAATACCAGCGCGACTGGACGTCGGCCGGCAGGACGATGCCGTCCTGATAATCCTTGTAGAGGTCGAACACCCAATAGGTCGGCGTCCTGACCATGCGACTGCCGTCGGTCAGCATCATCGCCTGGAGCACGTTGACCATCTGCGCGATGTTTGCGCCGCGCAGCCGGTCGGTGTGGCGGGCGAAGATGTCGAAGTTCAGGCTGGTGACCAGCGCATCGCGCAGCGAATTCTGCTGGTAGAGGAAGCCCGGATGACTGCCGGGTTCCTGATCGTACCAGGTGCCCCATTCGTCGACGAGCAGCGCGACGCGCTTCTGCGGATCATGCTTGTCCATGACCGCCGCATGCTTCGCGATCAGCTCTTCCATCTTGACGGTCTTGGCGAGCGTCCGCGCCCATTGATCCTCGTCGAAGCCGGTCGCGGCGCCCTTGTGCTTCCAGTCATAGGGAATGGTGTAATAATGCACGCCGATCCCGTCGAAATGACGGCCGGCATCGCGCATCATCACTTCGGTCCAGTTGTAATCCTCGGCATTGGCGCCACTGGCGATCTTCATCACCTTCTGCCCCTCGGGCATCTTCAGGAAGGTGCCGTAGCGTCGCGTGATGTCGGCGGCATATTCGGGGCGCATATTGCCGCCGCAGCCCCACAATTCGTTGCCGATCCCGAACATCGGCAGCGCCCAGGGCGTCTTGCGGCCGTTGGCGGCACGCTCCTTGGCGAGGCTCGATCCGGTCGGCGAGGTCATATATTCGACCCATTCCGCCATCTCGCTCGGCGTGCCGTTGCCGACGTTGCCCGACACGTAGGGTTCGGCGCCGAGCATCTCGGAATAGTTCATGAATTCGTGCGTACCGACCGCATTGTCCTCGGTCACGCCGCCCCAGTTGGTGTTGATCTTCACCTTGCGCTTCGACGGAGCACCGATCCCCTCACGCCAGTGATATTCGTCGGCGAAGCAGCCGCCGGGCCAGCGGACGACAGGCACGCGGATCGCCTTCAGCGCGTCGAGCACGTCGCGGCGGTAGCCGTCGACATTGGGGATGCGGCTGCCCTTGCCCACCCAGATGCCGCCGTAGATGCCGGTGCCCAGATGCTCGGCGAACTGGCCGAAGATGCGCTTGTCGAACCTGGGCGCTGGCCGGTCGCCATGGACGATGACGGTGTCGGCGGGAGGGGCCACATCCTGCGCCATCACGGGAGCGGACGCAGCCAGAACCAACGCCAGCGCGGTCATTATCGTCTTCATCGGTCGCTCTCCCTCGCCTGCCGGCGCCTGTCCGCGGGGGAACGTCCGTTCCTCTCCCCTTGCCGCGCCTCTTGTCAGACAAGAAGCGACGCAGGTCAAGCGCGCTGCGGCGAGGTCATTCCCACTCGATCGTGCCGGGCGGCTTGGAGGTGTAGTCGTAGACGACGCGGTTGACGCCCTTCACCTCGTTGACGATCCGCGTCGCGACGCGCGGCAGGAAGTCGCTCGGGAAGTCGAACACCTCCGCGGTCATGCCATCCGTCGACGTCACCGCGCGCAGCGCGAGGACGTGGTCATAGGTGCGCCCGTCGCCCATCACGCCAACCGTGCGCACCGGCAGCAGCACGGCGAACGCCTGCCAGATCGCATCATACAGGCCGGCGTTGCGGATTTCCTCGAGATAGACCGCATCCGCCTTGCGCAGGATGTCGCAACGCTCCTGCGTCACTTCGCCGGGGATGCGGATGGCGAGGCCGGGTCCGGGAAACGGATGGCGACCGACGAAGACGTCGGGCAGGCCGAGCTCGCGGCCGAGCGCCCGCACCTCGTCCTTGAACAGTTCGCGCAGCGGCTCGACCAGCTTCATGTTCATGCGCTCGGGCAGGCCGCCGACATTGTGGTGGCTCTTGATCGTCACCGACGGACCGCCGGTGAAGCTAACGCTCTCGATCACGTCGGGGTAGAGCGTACCCTGCGCGAGGAACTCGGCACCGCCGATCTTCTTCGCCTCCGCCTCGAACACGTCGATGAAGGTCTTGCCGATGAACTTGCGCTTCGCCTCGGGGTCGGTGACGCCGGCGAGGCCGTTCATGAACAGCGTCTGCGCCTGCACATGGACGAGCGGGATGTTGTAATGGCCGCGGAAGAGGCCGACGACCTGCTCCGCCTCCCCGGCCCGCAGGATGCCGCCATCGACGAAGACGCAGGTCAGCTGGTCGCCGATCGCCTCGTGGATCAGCAGCGCGGCGACGGAGGAATCGACCCCGCCCGACAGGCCGCAGATCACCTTGCCCGTGCCGACCTGTTCGCGAATCTCGGCGATCTTGGCGTCGCGGAACTCGGCCATCGTCCAGTCGCCGGCGAGGCCGCAGACGTGGCGCGCGAAATTGGCGATCAGCTTGCCGCCGTCGGGCGTATGGACGACCTCCGGGTGGAATTGGACGCCGTAGAAACGCCGCGCCTCGTCGGCGACGATCGCGAAGGGCGCGCCTTCGGAGGTGGCGACGGGGACGAAGCCGGGCGGCAGCGCATCGACCTTGTCGCCGTGGCTCATCCAGACCTGATGGCGTTCGCCCTCGGCCCACAGGCCGTGGAACAGGCCGCAGTCGGACTTGACGTCGACGAACGCCTTGCCGAATTCGCCGCCGTCGCCGGAGATGACGACGTTGCCGCCGAGCTGCGCGCTCATCAGCTGCTGGCCGTAGCAGATGCCGAGGATGGGGATGCCCGCCTCGAAGAACCGCTGCGGCGCGCGCGGGCTGGTCGCCAGCGTCACCGACGCGGGACCGCCGGACAGGATGATGCCAGCGGGCCTGATCCGGTCGAATGCCTCTTCGGCGGATTGGAAGGGGGCGATCTCGCTATAGACGCCGGCTTCGCGGACGCGGCGGGCGATGAGCTGGGTCACCTGGCTGCCGAAATCGACGATGAGGATGCTGTCGGTGTGCTGCATGGGCGCAGGCCTTAGCGGCGCAGCCGCATAAGGCCAAGCCCGGCCGGCGGGGCTTGGCCCCGTCCGACGACGCGGCTTTGCCGCGGCGGCAGTCGGTATCGGACTATAACCAAAAAGGGGCCGCACCATCGCTGGTGCGGCCCCTTCGATGGGTAGCGACCCGGCAAAGCCGAGTCGTCGGACGTCGCTGTAGCGACGCCGGCCGGACGAGGCGTCAGCCTCGGGTCCAGCTTCGCTGGCTCTTACGCCGCCTCGTCGAAATCCTCGTCCGACTGGACCGGACCCGAATCCTGGCCCTTCGCCGAGACGTCGCGATCGACGAATTCGATGATCGCCATCGGCGAGGCGTCCGACGCGCGGATGCCGGCCTTGATGATGCGGGTGTAACCGCCGTTGCGGTCGGCGTAGCGCGACGCGAGCACGTCGAACAGCTTCACCAGCTGCGCATCGTCGAGCAGCCGCGCATGCGCGAGACGACGGTTGGACAGGCCACCCTTCTTCGCCAGCGTGATGAGCTTCTCGACGTAGGGGCGCAGTTCCTTCGCCTTGGCGACGGTGGTGGTGATCTGCTCATGCTTGATGAGCGCGGCCGACATGTTGCGGAACAGGGCCGTACGATGGGCCGAGGTACGCTGCAGCTTACGACCGCCAACGCGATGACGCATGGGTAATTCCTTCGTTCGTTAAGGGGCCGTTTCACGGAACCCCAGATCTGGTCGGGACGGTGAGCCGACCGGTAACCGTCGTCCCGGCTCGAGCCGGGACCTCTTGAACTCTGGCCGGGTGGCGGTGCGGCGAAGCCGCACCGGTCACGTCGAACGGGACGGTGTCGCGGCGTGGCCGCTTCCCCGCCCGTCGGCCGAGGTCATCGCCGAGACGGCAGATAGCCGAGGCTATCTGCCTGCGATTACCCCATGATTTCCTGCTCGAGCTTCTTCGCCATCTCTTCGATGTTCTCGGGCGGCCAGCCCGGGATTTCCATGCCGAGGCGCAGGCCCATGGACGAGAGGACTTCCTTGATCTCGTTCAACGACTTGCGGCCGAAGTTCGGGGTCCGGAGCATCTCGGCCTCGGTCTTGCCGACCAGGTCACCGATATAGATGATGTTGTCGTTCTTGAGGCAGTTCGCCGAACGCACCGACAGTTCGAGCTCGTCGACCTTCTTGAGAAGGTAACGGTTGATCTGCTGGGTGTCGCCCGCCGTCTCGCCACCGGCCGCCGGAGCAGCCGCCTGGCCGATCGGCGCGGACGAGCGCGTGATCGCCGAATCGTCGAAGTGGACGAACAGCGCGAGCTGGTCCTGGAGGATGCGACCGGCATAGGCCACCGCGTCTTCCGGGGTCACCGTGCCGTCGGTTTCGATCGTCAGCGTCAGCTTGTCGTAATCGAGGTCCTGCCCGACGCGGGTGGGATCGACCTTGTACGACACCTGACGTACCGGCGAATACAGCGCATCGACCGGGATCAGGCCGATCGGCGCGTCGGCCGGACGGTTGGCGGTCGCGGGAACATAGCCCTTACCGATGTCGGCGGTCAGCTCCATGTTGAGCGTCGCGCCTTCGTCGAGGTGGCAGAGGACCAGATCGGGGTTCATCACCTCGATATCGCCCGACACGGCGATGTCGCCGGCCTTCACTTCGCCGGGCCCGGTCGCCGAGAGCTGGAGGCGCTTCGGCCCCTCGCCCTGCATGCGGATGGCGATCTGCTTGACGTTCAGAACGATGTCGGTGACGTCCTCGCGGACGCCGGCCAGGCTGGAGAATTCGTGCAGCACGTTCTCGATCTTGATCGAGGTGACGGCGGCACCCTGCAGCGAGGAGAGCAGCACGCGGCGCAGCGCGTTGCCAAGCGTCAGGCCGAAACCACGCTCCAGCGGCTCGGCCACGAAGGTAGCCTTGCGCTTGCCATCGCCGCCCTTCTTCTCAAGGCCGTTGGGCTTCTTCAGTTCCTGCCAGTTCTTTGCATTGACAGACACAGGTGTCCCCTAATTTGGGCCGGAACAGGGGGCAGCTCCAGCCGGGAGAAAGACGCGCCGACTCGTCAGCCGGCGCGTGAGAGATCAGACGCGACGACGCTTCGACGGCCGCACGCCATTGTGCGGGATCGAGGTGACGTCACGGATCGAGGTGATCTGGAAACCGACCGCCTGCAACGCGCGCAGCGCCGATTCACGGCCCGAACCCGGACCCTTCACTTCGACTTCGAGGGTGCGGACGCCGTGCTCGGCGGCCTTCTTGCCGGCGTCTTCCGCGGCCACCTGAGCGGCATACGGGGTCGACTTGCGGCTGCCCTTGAAGCCCATCATGCCGGCGGACGACCACGAGATGGCGTTGCCCTGCGCGTCGGTGATGGTAATCATGGTGTTGTTGAAGCTGGCGTACACATGGGCGACGCCGGCGGTGATGTTCTTGCGTTCGCGACGGCGAATACGCTGCGGTTCACGTGCCATGGATGAGTCCTGACCTTAATCTAGCTGAAACGCCAGAGGATCGACGGCGAACGTCGGGAGCCTCCGGCGGAGTAAATCGTCCCCGGGCCGATTTACTTCTTCTTGCCGGCGATCGGCTTTGCCTTGCCCTTGCGGGTGCGCGCATTGGTGTGCGTGCGCTGGCCGCGGACCGGCAGGCCCTTGCGATGACGCAGGCCGCGATAGCAGGCCAGATCCATCAGGCGCTTGATGTTCATCGCGGTTTCACGACGCAGATCGCCCTCGACCGTGTGGTCGGCGTCGATCGTCTCGCGGATCTGCAGAACTTCCTGATCGGTCAGGTCCTGAACGCGACGCTCGGGCGCGATGTTCAGCTTGGCCGTGATTTCCTTCGACTTGGTCAGACCAATGCCGTGGATGTAGGTCAGCGCGATCACCACGCGCTTGTTGGTCGGGATATTGACACCCGCGATACGTGCCATGAAATGTTTCTCCTAGCTCCACGGGGTTCGGCATGGCCGCACGACCCCCATCTCGTCGCATCCTCCGAGCAACACCGCCCGCCCCTGTTCGCGTCTACGCAAAACGCGGCGAGCGCAAACGAGCGCCGCCGGAGCAACCGGTATTTCGGAGGGAAAGGCAGGTAGGCGCGCGCAAACGCCGTGTCAAGCGACCGGTTCCACCGTCCGTCGCTTGGCGAGCGCGATCCACCAGCGGCGCAGCGCGATGGCCGTCCACAACAGCTCGACCGCACCGAACGGCCAAGCCCCCTGCAGAAACCCGTAGGTCGAGCTGAGCAGGCATCCGATGGCGAACCCGAACGTCCACCACGGCGACCGTTCCTCCATCAGATAGCACAGGAGCATGAACAGAATGGCAAAAAGGCCGAACAGACTGAGGGCGTCCATGATGATCCTGTGGGAGGGCCGCGGGGCTGGCGGTTCCGGTTTCGACAGTTCGGTCAACGTCCTGCCGGCCCGTTAACCATTTGGTAGCGGCGGACGGACCACAGCGCCTCCCGGTCAGAGGATATGCAGATGGCTCCGTCGCAACACGCTTATAGTCGAATCGCCAGAAAGATGCAGGCCCCCGCGCCCGGCGTCGGTACGCCATGGTCGCCGCCCGCGCTCGGCGAGCTGATCGCCCGGATCGACGCGGCCCTCGGCACCCGCCGCGCTGCCTGAGCGCGCCTGCCGGTCACATCAGGGGAAACGGGGCCTTCGCGGTGAAAGCCATGAGCAGCAGCAGCCCCGACAGTCCGGCGGACAGGCCGCACAATACGTAGCCGACATATTGCAGCATCGGCGGATTGGGCCGCTTCAGCTTCGCGTTGCGGGATGCCCCCTGCAACACGAAGCTCATCAGCATGCCATAGGTGAACACGATCGCCCCAAGCATAACGCTCCTTCTTGCCGAACCCGGCGCAAAGCCCCTCGATAAGATGCAGCCCCCCGGCCGCGCCCGTCCAACACACTATCGGACCCGGGCTAGCAAGTGGTTAACCCTCAGCCGGGGCGGAAATGCGACGAAGTCGCGGCGTCAGACCGGCAGGACGATCCGCGCGATCAGCCCCGGTGCGTTGTCGGCAAGCTCGAACCGGCCGTTGTGCAACCGCGCCACCGCTTCGATCAGCGCCATGCCGAGCCCCGCCCCCGGCGTCGTCCGGGCGGAATCGAGCCGGCCGAATCGCTTCAGCGCCTGCGCCCGGTCCGCCTCCGCGATGCCGCTGCCGCGATCCTCGACCTGGATCGCGATCGCCTGCGGCAGGCAGACCAGCCGGAGCGTCAGCACCCCGCCGCTCGCGGCGTGCTTCAACGCATTGTCGATCAGGTTGGTGATCGCCTGGCTCAGCAATTCGCGGTGGAGCAGCATCGCCGGCGCCGTATCGTCGATCGCGGTGGTGAAGGCGAACCCCGCCTCCTCCGCGACCGGTTCGTAGAGTTCGGCGATCTCCTCGACCAGTTCGGCAGGCTCGACCTCGATGAACCGGTCGCGCGACACCGCCTCCGACCGGCTGATCTCGATGAGCATCGTCAGCATCCGCATGACCAGATCGGTTTCGGCAAGCAGCCCGCCCAGCGCCGCCTCGCGCGCGGCGGGGTCCGCGATCAGCACCGCCTGTTCGGTCTTGGTCCGCAGCCGGCTGAGCGGCGAGCGCAGGTCGTGCGCGAGGCTGTCGGTGACGAGGCGCAGTTCGACCATCAGCCGTTCGAGCTTGCCGAGCATGAGGTTGAGCTGGTTGGCGAGCCGGTCGAAGGCGTCGCGCCGGCTCGCTGCCACCGGCACGCGTCGCGAAAGATCGCCCTCCCCCGCCGCCTCGATCACCGCGGCGATCCGGTTGAGCCGCATGCCGACATAGCGCGCCAGCACGAGTCCCGCGCCAACGCCGAGCACCAGCGACAGCAGCACCGCCACCGCCAGCGCGCCCTCGATCGCGCGCCGCTCCGCCTCGACCAGATCGAGCCGGCGGCCGGTGAGCAGCCAGTAGCGGCCGATCGGTCGCAGCGTATAGCCGATGTCGCCGGTCGCCCGGGCCGGGTCGAGATCAGCGATGCGAAACGGGCTGGGCGTCAGCGGTAGCGCGATCCCCGCGGGCGCGAAGCCGGCGATCCGTACGCCGCGGCTGTCGAGCACCGCCAGCAGCAGCGACGTATCGCCCGTCGCGCGTGCATGGCCGATCGCCTCGACCACCGCGGGCAGGCCACCGACATGGTAGATCGACCGCATCGCGTCAGATTGCTCGATCGTCTCGCGTCGGACGGTGCCGATCACCGCCGCATCCGTCTGCTTCCAGACGAATCCGACCAGCACGAGGTTGGAGACGAGGGCCAGACCGATCGACAACAAGGCGATGCGGGCGGTGACGGACAGGCGCATGGCCTGCCTTAGCCGGTTCACGGACGAAAGCGAACCGCGGTCAGACCGGATCGGCCGCAAGCCGATATCCCGCGCCGCGTACCGTATGGAGGATCGGCGAAGCGAAACCATCCTCCAGCTTGCGGCGCAGGCGGCCGATATGCACGTCGACGACATTGCTGCCCGGGTCGAAATGATAGTTCCAGATCTTCTCCAGCATCATCGTGCGGGTGACGACCTGACCGGCATGCCGGGCGAGGAATTCGAGCAGGTTGAATTCGCGTGCGCCGAGCGGGATCGCCCGTCCGGCACGGGTGACGTGACGCGCGAGCAGGTCGATCTCGAGATCGCCGACCGCGAGCCGCGTCCTGGTCGGTTCGGTCGCCGCGCGGTCGGACCGGCGGACCAGCGCCTCGATCCGCGCCGACAGTTCGGCGAAGGAAAACGGCTTGCAGAGATAATCGTCGGCCCCTGCCTTGAGCCCGTCGACGCGGTCGTCGACCGCGGCGAGCGCGGACAGAACGAGCACCGGCGTAGCAATGCCCGCGGCGCGGATCGCACTGACCATCGACAGGCCGTCCAGGCCCGGCAGCATGCGATCGGCGATGATGAGGTCGAAAATCCCTTCGCTGGCGAGGAATAGCCCGTCGCGTCCGTCGCGCGCCGATTCGACCGAATAGCTGGCCTCGGACAGCCCCTTGGCAAGATAGGCCGCGGTCGAGCTGTCATCCTCCACGATCAGGATCTTGCGGGTCACGGGTGCTTCCTCACGCCAGTCTTCTACAGGAAAGGCCGGCGGAAAGCATCCCTTCCGCCGGCCCCCTACGGCACCCCCGGGAGTGTCGGGCACCGATCTCATCGAACTTGCCGGCCGCGCTGCGACCGTGGGTTCGTTGTAGGCGGAGGCGCTTGGCGGGGCGATGACCACGACATGACAAAAGCATCATGGTTGTCGCAATATGTGCCGGCCGGATGGTGGCCGGATGTCACGGCGAACGCCCGCCCGGCCGCCCCCGGCCGCTGCCGGAGCAGGCGTATGAGAGGGATCACAAACGCGGCAAACGTCCCGCCCCATGGCAGCGCAGGTCGTCCCTGCGTCGTGCCGGGGGGCGGGTCGGATCTAGGCCGCGTCGCCGTCCAGAATGCTCGCGATCGCCTGCGACACATGGTCGATGTCCGCCATGCCGTTCACGCGCTGCACCAGATTGCGGGTCTGGTAGATCGGCAGGATCGGCGCGGTCTTGGCGCGATATTCCTGCATGCGGGTGCGGACCGTCTCGGCATTGTCGTCCGGCCGGCGCTTGAACTCGGTCGAGCCGCAGACATCGCAGACGCCATCGACCTTCGGATGCTTGAACCGGTCGTGATAGCCTTCGCCGCACTTGGCGCAGGTATAGCGCCCCTCGACGCGCTCGATCAGCGCGGCTTCGTCGACCTCGAGTTCGATGACGTGATCGAGCGTCAGGCCGCGCGCCTCGAGCAACGAATCGAGCGCCTGCGCCTGCGCGGCGGTCCGCGGATAGCCATCGAAGATCGCCCCGCCGGCGACGCCCTGGTCGAGCCGCTCGCCGATCAGCGCCGAGACGATGTCGTCGGACACGAGTTCCCCCGCTTCCATCACCGCCTTCGCCTGCAACCCGACGGGCGTGCCCGCCTTGACCGCGGCACGCAACATGTCGCCGGTCGACAGCTGGACCATGCCGCGGGCGGCCATCAGCCGTTGCGCCTGGGTGCCCTTGCCCGCACCCGGCGGCCCAAGAAGGATGATGTTCACAGCCGCACTCCCCTGTTTACACGCGTCGCCCCGCCTTTAGCGGAGACGCCCGCCCTTCAGCTTCGCCTTCTTGATGAGATCGCCATACTGGTGGGCCAGCAGGTGCGACTGGATCTGCGTCACCGTATCCATGGTGACGTTGACCACGATCAGCAGGCTGGTGCCGCCCAGATAGAAGGGGATCGACAGCGCCGAGACGAGATATTCCGGCAACAGGCAGATGATCGTCAGATAGGCCGCGCCGATCACGGTGATGCGGGTCAGGACGTAATCGAAATAGGTCTCGGTGTTCTTGCCGGGACGGATGCCGGGGATGAAGCCGCCGTAGCGCTTCAGATTGTCCGCCGTTTCTTCGGGGTTGAACACCACCGCGGTGTAGAAGAACGAGAAGAAGATGATGCCGGCGGCGTAGAGCGCCATGTACACCGGCTGCCCGTGCGCCAGATACTGGTTGAGGGTGATGATGAAATCGCCCCACTTCGATTCGCCCGCGACGCGCTGCCCGGCGAACTGGCTGATCGTCAGCGGCATCAGCAGCAGCGACGAGGCGAAGATCGGCGGGATCACGCCCGCAGTGTTGATCTTCAGCGGCAGGTGGCTGCGATCGGCCTGCATGCCGCGCTGCGTCTGGCGCTTGGGATACTGGATCAGGATGCGGCGCTGCGCGCGTTCCATGAAGCAGATGAACAGGATCAGCGCGACGACCGCGATGACGATGCCGATCAGCCGGACCGCGTCGATCGAGCCGGACCGGCCGCCTTCGAGCAGGTTGACGAGCGTGGTCGGCAGATGCGCGACGATCCCGGCCATGATTATGAGCGACACGCCGTTGCCGATACCGCGGCTGGTGATCTGCTCGCCCAGCCACATCAGGAACATCGTGCCGCCGATCAGGCTGATGACCGCCGCGACGCGGAAGGTCATGCCCGGCTCGATCACCGCTGCGACGCCGTTGGTGGCACTGAGCGCCTCCAGCCCGACGGCGATGAAATAGCCCTGGATCGCGGTCAGCGCGACCGTCCCGTAGCGGGTATACTGGTTGAGCTTCTTGCGGCCCGATTCGCCTTCCTTCTTGATCGCGGCGAGCTGCGGCGACAGCGAGGTGGCGAGCTGCACGACGATCGAGGCGGTGATGTACGGCATCACGCCGAGCGCGATCAGCGACATGCGGCTGAGCGAACCGCCCGAGAAGGTGTTGAAGAAATCGAGGACGCCGCCCGTCGTCCGCTCGCTGAGCAGGTTGAGCGCGGTCGGGTCGATCCCCGGCAGCGGCACGTAGCTGAGCAGGCGGAAGACGATCAGCGCACCGATCGTGAACCACAGCCGCTTCTTGAGGTCGGTCGCCTTCGCGAATTTCGCGAGGCTGATGCTTTGCGCCATCTGGTCGGCTGCGGATGCCATGCGTGTCGGTGTCCTGGAAACAAAAACGGCGGGATGCGTTTGAACCGCCCCGCCGCTCATATAGTCATGCTCCGAAGGTTGTCTAACCTATAGAGCGATGTTCCCCGGCGAAGACCGGGGTCCAGTCGCGAGCGGCTCGTCACTGGACCCCGGCCTCCGCCGGGGAACAGAAGCGCTTACGCCTTGAACGACGCCTTCTTTTCCTGGCGTGCCTTATACTGCACGCCCTTCTTGGCGGCAGCCTTTTCGGCAGCGGGAACGACGACCGGGATCTCGAGCGAGCCGCCGGTCTTCTCGACCTGCGCCTTCGCGCCGGCCGATGCGCCCGCGACGTGGAACGCCAGCTTGGTGGTCAGTTCGCCCTTGGCGAGCAGACGGACGCCGTCCTTGCCACCACGGACGAGGCCGGCTGCCTTCAGCGCCGCCTGGTCGATCGTGCCCTCGGCCGACAGCTTGCCCGCGTCGATCGCCTTCTGGATCGCCCCGGTGTTCACCTCGGCATAATCCTTGGCGAAGATGTTGTTGAAGCCACGCTTCGGCAGACGCATGTGGAGCGGCATCTGGCCGCCCTCGAAGCCGGCGATGCTGACGCCCTCGCGGCTCTTCTGACCCTTCTGGCCGCGGCCGCCGGTCTTGCCCTTGCCCGAGCCGATGCCGCGTCCGACGCGGATCTTGGACTTGCGGGCACCCTGGTTGTCGCGGAGTTCGTTGAGCTTCATGATATGCACTCGCTTTCGCTTTTGTCGCGCGGACGGAAAAACATGGAAAAAGGAAGGGGGCCGGTTAGCCCCCTTCCCCGTATTTGTCACTAGGTGAACGCGAAGGGGGTTAGCCCTGCACCTCGACCATGTGCTGCACCTTGCGGATCATCCCGCGGACCTCGGGGCTGTCTTCCAGCTCCGAGATCTTGTGCATCTTGTTGAGGCCGAGACCGATCAGCGTCGCGCGCTGGTCCTTGGTCCGGCGGATCGGCGAACCGGTCTGCTTGATCTTGATAGTCGCCATGTCGATTACTCCACGACGGCCGCAGCATCCGCCTCGGCGGTCTGCGAACCACCGCGGCCGAGCAGGTCGGCGATCTTCTTGCCACGGCGCTGCGCGACCGACTTCGGCGAAGTCTGCTCACCCAGTGCCTCGAACGTGGCGCGGATCATGTTGTAGGGGTTGGACGTGCCGATCGACTTGGTCACGACGTCGGCGACACCCAGGCTCTCGAAGATGGCGCGCATCGGGCCACCCGCGATGATGCCGGTGCCCTGCGGCGCCGAACGGAGCGTCACGCGACCGGCACCGAAGTGGCCGTTGCCGTCATGATGCAGCGTACGGCCGTCCTTCAGGGGAACGCGAACCATCGCCTTCTTCGCGGCCGCAGTGGCCTTGGAGATGGCTTCCGGCACTTCGCGCGCCTTGCCGTGGCCGAAGCCGACCCGGCCCTTGCCGTCGCCCACGACGACCAACGCCGCGAAGCCGAAGCGCTTGCCGCCCTTCACCGTCTTCGAGACGCGGTTGATGTGAACCAGCTTCTCGATCAGCTCTTCGCCGCCATCGTCCTGACCGGGACGACCGCCACGATTGTCGCGACCGCGACCGCCGTCACGACCGCCGCGATTGCCGCCGGGGCCACCCGGACCACGACCGCCACCGCCACCACCGCGACCGCCGCGGGGGCCACCACGACCACCGCCGGGACCGCCGAAGCCGCCCTGCTGGCCACCCTGGGGGGCCGCATTGGCCTCCTGGGGAGCGCCTTCAGCCGCTGCCGGCTGCACGTTGTTCTCGTCAGCCATTATTAGAACTCCAATCCGGCTTCACGCGCGGCCTCGGCCAGCGCCTTGACACGACCGTGATAGAGGAAGCCGCCACGATCGAACACGACCTGCGTCACGCCCGCTTCCTTGGCCTTTTCCGCCACGCGGGTGCCGACTGCGGTCGCTGCCGCGACGTTGGCGCCCGACTGGTCGCGCACGTCCTTTTCCAGCGTCGATGCCGACGCGACGGTCTTGCCGGCGACGTCGTCGATGACCTGGGCATAGATGTGCTTGCCCGAACGATGGATCGACAGCCGCGGACGGGTGCCGGCACGCGCCTTCAGCGCGGTACGATTGCGCCGACGGCGCTTCGCGAAAAGAGAGAGACCCTTGGTCATTACTTCTTCTTCCCTTCCTTGCGGAAGATGAACTCGCCGTCGTACTTGATGCCCTTGCCCTTATAGGGCTCCGGCTTGCGCCACTGACGAATCTCGGCGGCCAGCTGGCCGACCTTCTGCTTGTCCGAGCCGCTGATCTCGACGGTGGTGGCGTCCGGCGTCTTGACCTCGATGCCTTCCGGCACGTCGATGTTGACGTCGTGGCTGTAGCCGAGCTGCAGCTTGAGGTTGCGACCCTGCGCCGCGGCACGATAGCCGACGCCGGTGATGAGCAGCTTCTTGGTGAAGCCGTCGGTCACGCCGGTCACCAGGTTCTGCACCATCGTGCGCTGCATGCCCCAGAAGGCACGGGCGCGCTTGGTGTCGTTCGCGGGCTGCACCGAAATGCCGCCATCCTCGATCGTGTAGCTGATCTCGTCGCGCATCGGCATGGTGAGGGTGCCCTTGGGACCCTTCACGCTGATGATGCCCTTGTCGATCGACGGCGTCACGCCGGCCGGGACGGGAACCGGCTTCTTACCGATGCGGCTCATCAGAAGACCTCCGCAAGGACTTCGCCGCCGACATTCTGCTCGCGCGCTTCCGCGTCGGACAGAACGCCGCGAGGCGTCGAGACGATGGTGATGCCGAGGCCGTTGCGGACGCGCGGCAGTTCCTGCGAGCCGGAATAGACGCGGCGGCCGGGCTTCGAGACGCGCGCGACGTGCTTGATCGCCGGCTGGCCCTCGAAATACTTCAGCTCGATGCGGACGCCGGCGGCCGGGCCCATCTGCTCGTCGCTGTAGCCACGGATGTAGCCTTCGCGCTGGAGCACGTCGAGGACGCGGATGCGCAGCTTCGACGAGGGCGAAAGGACGGAGTCCTTCTTCGCGCGCTGGCCGTTGCGGATGCGGGTGAGCAAATCACCCAGGGGATCGGTCAATGCCATGATTGAATCCTTACCAGCTCGACTTGGTGAGGCCCGGGATCATGCCCTTGTTGGCCAGATCACGAAGCATCACGCGAGCGAGACGGAACTTGCGGTAGTAAGCGCGCGGACGACCAGTGATCTCGCAACGGTTGCGGATCCGGGTCGGGTTCGAGTTGCGCGGCAGTTCCGCCATCTTGAGGCGGGCGATCAGACGCTCGCTCTCGTCGAGGCTCTGGTCATTGGCCATCGCCTTCAGCTTCGCCAGCTTGGGAGCATATTGCTTCACAAGCTTCTTGCGACGCTCATTCTTGTTGATCGAACTCAGTTTCGCCATGGACTTAAGCTCTCTTCCTTACTTCAGAAAAGCGAGGCTGCTCACGCAGCCTGCTTCTGCTCTTCAGCCTCGGGCTGAGGAAACGGGAAACCGAACAGACGCAGCAGCTCGCGCGCCTCGTCGTCGGTCTTCGCAGTGGTGGTGACGATCACGTCCATGCCGCGCACCTTGTCGATGCGGTCATAGTTGATCTCGGGGAACACGATCTGCTCCTTGATGCCGCAGGCGTAATTGCCACGGCCGTCGAAGCTCTTCGGGTTGAGCCCGCGGAAATCGCGGACGCGGGGAAGCGCGATCGTGATGAACCGGTCGAGGAATTCGTACATGCGCTCGCGGCGAAGGGTGACCTTCACGCCGATCGGCATGCCTTCACGCAGCTTGAACTGCGCGATCGACTTCTTCGCCTTGGTGATCACCGGCTTCTGACCGGCGATCAGCTCCATCTCGGAAGCGGCCTGGTCGACGCGCTTCTTGTCCTGGGTCGCCTCGCCGACACCCATGTTCAGGACGATCTTGTCCAGACGCGGGATCTCGTTGACGTTCTTGTAGCCGAACTTCTCGACCATCGCCTTGATGATGGTCTCTTCGTAGAGGCCCTTCATCCGGGGCTTGTAGACTGCATCAGCCATCGATCTTGTCTCCGGTCTTGACGGCCACGCGGACCTTCTTGCCGTCCTGCGTCTCGAAACGGACGCGGGTGGGCTCGCCGTCGGCGGTCACGTGCGCGACCTTCGAGATGTGCAGCGGCGCTTCGATCTTCTCGAGGCCGCCCTGCGGGTTCGCCTGGGTCGGCTTCTTGTGGCGGGTCGCAATGTTCACGCCCTCGACCACGACCTTGCCGTCCTTGGGCATCGCCAGCGTCACGGTGCCGGTCTTGCCCTTGTCCTTGCCGGACAGAACGACGACGCGGTCACCCTTCTTGATCTTCGCGGCAGCCATTACAGCACCTCGGGAGCGAGAGAGATGATCTTCATGTGCTTCTTGCCACGCAGCTCGCGCACGACCGGGCCGAAGATACGGGTGCCGATCGGCTCCTCGTTCTTGTTGACCAGGACGGCGGCGTTGCCGTCGAAGCGGATGGTCGAGCCATCGGCACGGTGGATGTCCTTGGCGGTGCGGACGATGACGGCGCGATGCACGTCACCCTTCTTCACCTTACCGCGGGGCTGTGCTTCCTTGATGCTGACGACGATGATGTCGCCAACCGATGCCGTGCGACGCTTCGAGCCGCCCAGCACCTTGATGCACTGCACCCGCTTCGCGCCGCTGTTGTCAGCGACGTCGAGATTGGATTGCATCTGGATCATCGATCCATTTCCTTCTCGTCTATGGGGTGGATACCGACCCAACCCCGCCTAAAATAATGACCCCGGCGCAGCGAACTGCACCGGGGGAGCGGCCCTGTAACCACTCCGCTGGCAGGAGGCAAGCCCCCTGCCCTCATCCGGTCAGCCGGCCGGAGCCGGCACCGGATTATGCGTCGACGTCGACCCGCTCGGGCGTCGCATGGGTGTTGACCCGATCGACGACCTTCCAGGTCTTCAGCTTGGAGATCGGCGCGGTCTCTTCGATGCGCACGGTCTCACCCTGCTTGTATTCGTTCGCCTCGTCATGGGCGTGGTACTTCTTCGAACGACGGATGATCTTGCCGTAGAGCGGGTGCTTGACCTTGCGCTCGACATTCACAACCACCGTCTTGTCGCCCTTGTCGGAGACGATCAGCCCGGTCAGCACGCGCTTAGGCATGTGCTACTATCCTTACTTGGCAGCCGCGGCGCTGGTGCGCTGCGCCTGGAGGGTCTTGATCCGCGCGATGTCGCGACGGACTTCCTTGACGCGGCTCGGCTTTTCGAGCTGGTTCGTCGCCGCCTGGAAGCGGAGATTGAACTGCTCGCGCTTCAGCTGGCCGAGGTTCTCGGACAGCTGATCGTCGCTCTGGCTGACGAAATCGGTCTTTGCCATGATATCATTCGCCTCCGAGGTGGCTGGTGTCACCCAGGCGGGCGACGACCTTGACTTTGATCGGGAGCTTCATCGCGGCGCGCTCGAACGCTTCGGCAGCGATCTTGCCTTCGACGCCGTCGAGCTCGAACAGGATCCGGCCCGGCTTGACGCGGGCGGCCCAGAACTCCGGCGAACCCTTGCCCGAGCCCATGCGGACTTCGGCCGGCTTCGACGAGACGGGAACGTCCGGGAAGATGCGGATCCACAAACGCCCCTGGCGCTTGATGTGACGCGTGATCGCGCGGCGGGCCGCCTCGATCTGGCGTGCGGTGATCCGCTCCGGCTCCATCGCCTTCAGGCCGTACGACCCGAAGTTGAGGCTGGTGCCACCCTTGGCGTCGCCATGGATGCGGCCCTTGAAGGCCTTGCGGAATTTGGTGCGCTTTGGCTGCAACATATCGTGTCAGTCCTTAACGACGGTCGTCGCGGGCCGGGCGGACGCCGGAGGTCTGAGCCTCCATCATCAGCCGGTCCTGCGCCATCGGGTCATGGCCGAGGATCTCGCCCTTGAAGACCCAGACCTTCACGCCGCACACGCCGTAGGACGTGTGGGCCTGGGCCTCGGCATAATCGATGTTCGCGCGCAGCGTGTGCAGCGGAACCCGACCTTCGCGATAGCTTTCCGAACGCGCGATCTCGGCGCCGCCGAGGCGGCCGCCGCAGGCGACGCGGATGCCGTCGGCACCCAGGCGCATCGCCGACTGCACCGCACGCTTCATGGCGCGGCGGAAGGCGATACGGCGCTCGAGCTGATCGGCGATCCCCTGTGCGACGAGCTTGGCGTCGATCTCCGGCTTGCGGATCTCGACGATGTTCAGCGACACGTCGGACTTGGTCATCGCGCCGATCGTCTTGCGCAGCTTCTCGATGTCCGAGCCCTTCTTGCCGATGATGACACCGGGACGGGCAGCGAAGATCGAGATGCGGCACAGCTTGGCCGGACGCTCGATGACGACCTTGGAGATGGCGGCCTGCGGCAGCGTCTTCATGATGAAGGCGCGGATCTTCAGATCCTCCAGCAGCAGCTGGCCATAATCATGGCCCTCGGCGAACCAGCGGCTGTCCCAGGTCCGGTTGATCTGGAGCCGCATGCCGATGGGGTTGCTCTTGTGACCCATTATGCTTCTTCCTGCTCGCGCACGACGATGCGCAGACGGCTGAACGGCTTCAGGATGCGGGTGGACTTGCCACGGCCGCGGGTCGCGAAGCGCTTCATGGTGATCGACTTGCCGACCGACGCCTCGGCGACGACGAGGGCGTCGACGTCGAGGTTGTGGTTGTTCTCGGCATTGGCGATGGCCGAGGCCAGCACCTTGCGCGCGTCGACCGCCATCGCCTTCGTCGAGAAGGCAAGGATGTTCATCGCGTCGCCGACCGGCTTGTTGCGGATCAGGGCAGCGACCAGGTTCAGCTTCTGCGCCGAACCGCGGATCTGCGTGCCGACGGAAAGGGCTTCCTTTTCGCCGACCTTGCGGGGGGAGACTGGCTTGCTCATCAGCGCTTGCCCTTCTTGTCGGCGGCGTGGCCGGGGAAATAGCGCGTCGGCGCGAATTCACCCAGCTTCATGCCGACCATGTCTTCATTGACCGACACCGGCACGAACTTGCGGCCGTTGTAGACGTTGAACGTGAGGCCGACGAACGACGGCAGGATGGTGGAACGACGCGACCAGGTCTTGATCGGCGCGCGGCCACCGGCGTCCTGCGCGGTTTCCGCCTTCTTGAGAAGGCTCAGTTCGACGAACGGGCCCTTCCAGACTGAACGAGCCATGGTTAGCCCTTCCTCTTAGTCGAATGACGCGACCGGATAATCATCTTGTCGGTCGACTTATTGTGACGGGTGCGCGCACCCTTCGTCGGCTTGCCCCACGGGGTGACCGGATGACGGCCGCCCGAGGTCCGACCTTCACCACCGCCGTGCGGATGGTCGACCGGGTTCTTGGCGACGCCGCGGGTCAGCGGACGCTTGCCCATCCAGCGCGAACGCCCGGCCTTGCCGAGGTTCTGGTTCTGGTTGTCCGGGTTCGACACCGCACCGACCGTCGCCATGCACTCGCCACGGATGTAGCGCTGCTCGCCCGAGTTGAGGCGGACGATGACCATGCCGCGGTCGCGACCCACGACCTGCACGTAGGTGCCGGCCGAACGGGCGATCTGGCCACCCTTGCCCGGCTTCATCTCCACGTTGTGGACGATGGTGCCGACGGGGACCTGGCCGATCTCCATCGCGTTGCCCGGCTTGGTGTCGGTCTTCTTGGCCGCGAGGACCTTGTCGCCCGGCGCCAGACGCTGCGGCGCGATGATGTAGGCCAGCTCTTCGTCGGCATACTTCACCAGCGCGATGAACGCGGTGCGGTTGGGATCGTACTCGAGCCGCTCGACGGTGCCCTCGACGTCCCACTTGCGACGCTTGAAGTCGACGTAGCGGTACTTCTGCTTGTGACCGCCGGCGATGCCGCGCGAGGTCACATGGCCCTTGTTGTTGCGACCACCGGTCTTGCGCTTGCCTTCGGTCAGCGCCTTGACCGGCTTGCCCTTGTACAGGCTGGACTTGTCGACGAGGATCAGGCCGCGGCGGGCCGGGCTCGTCGGGTTATAATGCTTGAGTGCCATCTTACTTGGCCCCCTCGGTTACGTCGATCGACTGGCCGTCCTTCAGGGTGACAATGGCCTTCTTCATGTCGGAGCGCTGGTAGGGAGCGCCCTTCCACTTCTTGGTCTTGCCCTTCTGGACGATCGTGTTCACGCCGGTCACGGTGACGTCGAAGATAGCTTCGACGGCAGCCTTGATCTGCGGCTTGGTCGCGTCGTTCGCAACCTTGAACACGACGGCGTTGTGCTCGGAGAGCAGCGTCGCCTTCTCGGTGATGTGCGGCGCGACGATCACGTCATAATGACGGTTGTCGACGGCCTTCTGCTGCTTAGCCATTGAAGCGAGCCTCCAGCTTCTCGACCGCCGCGCGGGTCAGCACCAGCGTGTCAGCCTTCAGGATGTCATAGACGTTGGCACCGGCCGACGGCATCACGTTGATGCCATGGAGGTTGCCAGCGGCCAGCGCGAAGCTCGTCTCGACGGCGTCGCCATCGATGACCAGCGCGGTCTTGCCGAAGCCGACCTTGGCGAGATCGCCGACCAGCGTCTTGGTCTTGTTGCCCTCGACCACGATGCTGTCCATGACGATCAGCGAGCCGGCCTTGGCATGGCTCGACAGAGCCATCTTGAGACCGAGCGCGCGAACCTTCTTGTTCAGGCCGGGGTTGAAGTCGCGGACGCGGGCGCCGTGAGCCTTACCACCGCCGATGAAGACGGGAGCGCGACGATCGCCATGGCGAGCCGTACCGCCGCCCTTCTGGCGACCGAACTTCTTGCCGGTGCGGGCGACGTCCGCACGCTCGCGGGTGCCACGAGCCGTCTCGCGACGCTTCTCGAGCTGCCAGGTGACCACGCGGTGCAGGATGTCGGCGCGCGGATCGAGGCCGAAGACCTCGTCGTTGAGCTCGACGTCCGCCGCAGCGGTGCCGGCGAAGGATTGAACCTTGACCTTCACGTTCAGCCCTCCTGGCCGTCGGTAGCTTCCGGCGCGCTCGTCTCTGCGGGCGTGTCGGCTGCGGTGTTGCTGTTGGCAGCCTGCTTCAGGCTGGCGGGATAGGGAGCCTCGGCATGCGCCTTGACCTTGACCGCGTCCTTCACGAACAGCCAGCCGCCCTTCGAACCGGGGACCGAACCCTTCACGAAGATCAGACCGCGCTCGGCGTCGGTGCCGACGACCTCGAGGTTCTGCTGCGTGCGATACTTGTCGCCCATGTGGCCGGCCATCTTCTTGTTCTTGAAGACGCGACCCGGATCCTGACGCTGACCGGTCGAACCGAGCGAACGGTGCGACACCGACACGCCGTGCGTCGCGCGCAGACCGCCGAAGTTCCAGCGCTTCATGCCGCCGGCGAAGCCCTTACCCTGGGTACGACCCTGGATATCGACCAGCTGGCCAGCGACGAAATGCTCTGCCGAGATCTCTGCGCCGACGTCGAGGAGATTGTCCTCGGTGACGCGGAATTCGGCGACGACCGCCTTGGGCTCGACTTCGGCCTTGCCGAAGTGGCCGCGCTGCGGCTTGGCGACATTCTTAGCCTTGGCGACGCCAGCACCGAGCTGGACGGCGGTATAGCCATCACGATCTTGTTCGCGACGGGCAATGACCTGGAGGCCTTCGAGTTGCAGAACGGTGACCGGCACGTGGCGGCCGTCGTCCTGGAACAGGCGGGTCATACCCATTTTCTTCGCGATCACGCCAGTACGCATGATCCTGCACTCCTTTTACAGAGGCACGCCCGGGACCATTCCCGTGCGTGCGTGCGACACCGCCGAAACGGTGCCAGTCCAGCCCGTAGGTCTTTGCGTCGCCCCGTCCCGGGCTGGTCGCCCCCGTTGCCGGGGACATGACGGGAGACGCTGTCCCGGCTCCGGGGAGCCGGCGGTATCTCGTGTCTGTCAGGTGCTCCGCAGGACGGAGTTCCCAAACCGGCCGCTCCGCCAGGGCGGAAACGGCAAACCCGCGGGAATCGACGTCGACCGCGGGATGCGGGCCATTACGCCAGCTTGATCTCGACGTCAACGCCCGCGGCGAGGTCGAGCTTCATCAGCGCGTCGACCGTCTGCGGGGTCGGCTGCACGATGTCGAGCATGCGCTTGTAGGTGCGGACCTCGAACTGCTCGCGCGACTTCTTGTCGATGTGCGGACCGCGGTTGACGGTGAACTTCTCGATGCGCGTGGGCAGCGGAATCGGACCGCGGATGAGCGCGCCGGTACGACGCGCGGTGTCGGCGATGTCGCCGGTCGCCTGGTCGAGCACGCGATGATCGAACGCCTTGAGGCGAATGCGGATGTTGCTGTCCATGATCCCTACCGATGCGATGGAGCACGACCCCGGCCGTCTCCTCCGCATGGAAGCGTAGGACTCGTGCCGCTGGTGCTGGACCGGCGGGATGAGACCCCCACGCTGGGCGGGGGCGACGAGAAAGAGCCGTAACTCAGTAAAACTTGAAGGGGCGCCCTTAAAGGAGCCCTCATTAAATGGCAACGGCCCGACTCTCCTTTTTTGAGGAGAGCCGGGCCGCCGCGTGTCGGGCCGGCGCCGGGGCGCCGATCCGCTATCTTACTTGTCGATGCCGCTCACGACGCCCGCGCCGACGGTACGACCGCCCTCACGGATGGTGAAGCGCTGGCCGACGTCCATGGCGATCGGCGCGATCAGCTTGATGCCGAGGGCGATGTTGTCGCCCGGCATCACCATCTCGGTGCCCTCGGGCAGCTCGACGGTGCCGGTCACGTCCGTGGTGCGGAAGTAGAACTGCGGACGATAGTTGGTGAAGAACGGGGTGTGACGGCCGCCCTCTTCCTTGGTCAGGATGTAGGCTTCGGCGACGAACTTGGTGTGCGGGGTGATGGAGCCCGGCTTGCACAGCACCTGGCCGCGCTCGACGTCTTCACGCTTGGTGCCGCGCAGCAGAACGCCGACGTTGTCGCCCGCCTGGCCCTGGTCCAGCAGCTTGCGGAACATTTCCACGCCCGTGCAGGTCGTCTTCTGGACCGGACGGATGCCGACGATCTCGACTTCCTCACCGACCTTGACGATGCCGCGCTCGACGCGGCCGGTCACGACCGTACCACGGCCCGAGATCGAGAAGACGTCTTCCACCGGCATCAGGAACGGCAGGTCGATCGGACGCTCCGGCTGCGGGATGTAGGCGTCGACCGTTTCCATCAGCGCCAGAACGCGCTGTTCGCCGATTTCCGGGTTCACGCCGTCGGTCGCGGCCTTGGCCGAACCCATGGTGATCGGAATGTCGTCGCCCGGGAACTGGTACGACGAAAGCAGCTCGCGCACTTCCATCTCG
>NZ_DBBS01000018.1:310443-348650 GCF_002292295.1 Sphingomonas sp. UBA978 | reverse complement strand
CCGCCGCGCCGTCGCCACGGACCGCGCCGGTCGGCGCGGCGGGCGGATCGCGATCGGGGGCGGGGGTGCCGGGATCGGGTTCCTGCCCGCCGCTCGGCCGGGCGTCGTCGTCGCCGCCGCTGCCGCTCGCGATCGCGGCGATGCCGGCGGCGGCAGCGAGACCGCCGAGCAGCGCGGTAATGGCGAGCGACGAGCCGCCGCTGCCGCCGTGCGCGGCGAGCAGGTCGTCGAGGTCCTGGATCAGCGAGAAGCGGGGCGCGCCGGCGCCGGGCTTCGCGAGCCACAGGCTGCCGTCATTCTCGCGCAGGACGAGATCGTTGGGGACGGTGGCATTGGGGGGATAGAAATCGACGATGCGGATGGTCTCGCCATCGGCCAGCCGGATGAGGAGGTCGGCGCCCTGCTGCTCGAAGCCCGCGACCTGTGCGCGGGTGATATCGAGGCGGACGATGCTCGGGGCGTCGAGATCGATCGCGTCGCCGGCCACTTCGGTGATCGCACCGGTCGCCTTCGAGATCACTTCCACGTTCATCACCGTCTCCCTGTGCGGGACCGGCACCCGTGTCGTTACGCGACTCGGGCAGGGTGCGGGTCCGTCACGACCATGAACCGCCCCGCCCCCGTCTGGCTTCCTGAGTTCCGGTTCCGGAACCAATTCCCGTTGCCGCGGCGGCGCCCGCCCCTAGCCTTGCCGGCATGAATCAAGAGGCCGAATATCTGTGGCGGCGCGAATTGCGCGAATTGCGCATGGCCCGCCGCGCGCGCTGCCCGCGGGCGAGGGGCGTCCATCGCCACCTCGCCAGCGTCTATGCCAGCCGGCGTGCGGCGATCGACCCGCACGGGCTGCGTCGTCCGTCCCGCTGGGCGGCGTTCGTCGCGCTGATCCGCGGCGTCTGGCGCGGCGGAGGGACGGTACGGCACGATGCAGGCGCGCATTCGGCCGACAGGGTCGATTCCGCCTGATCCCGATTTCGGATTTCCGGCGGATGATTGCCGTTTGACGTCATGGTCGCCGCGATGGCAGGGAGCGTTCGGGTTCGCGCGAAGCGGAGCGAAAGTTCGAACATGGCGACTGACAATGCGACACGCCTCGCCGAGGCGCGCGACCTGGTGGAGCGGGCGATCCGGCTGGTCGTGGCGGCGGACGAGACGCTCGCCGCGGCGGAACTGGAGCAGGCGCTCCACACGATCCACGATCGCGCCGCGTCGGCGGCGCGCCTCAGTTCAGACTCGGTACCCGGGCGGCCATCTGCGATTCAATGACGGCGCGGCAGGTGTCCGCCATCATGCGGAAACCGGCCTCGGTCAGCGTCGCCGTCCCGTCGCGCACCGCCACGAGATCGCGCTGGACGAAGACGTCGGTCCAGCGTCGCGCGACCGCGGGCGCGGCGGGCGTCGCCTGGACCAGCGCGGCAACCGGCAGCGCATGGCCATCGGCGACGAACAGCGCGAGCAGCATGTCGAGCGACGGGCAATGGACGAATTCGGGCGGCATCGCCCTTTGCATCGCCCGGCGGGCGGCGATCAGGCCGAGCGCGGCGCCGTGCAGCTGTTGCAGCATGACGGGGGATCGCATCGCGATCGTTTTCGCCCAGAATTCGACCAAGCGCTCGTCCGACACGGCTGCTCCTCGACCCGATCCGCCCTGCAAACGCAGTCTGGGTAATTTGGTTTAACAAAAAATGTTCAGCTAATTCATTTTGTTGGTCTTGTCCCTGCCGCAATGGCGGTGCGGCGCGCGGGTCCGAAAGCCGATACGGCGATCCCGTTCATGGTTCGGACGGGCGAAACCTGCGAAAGGGCGGCGTGGAGCTGGTGCCGGCGCAAGGGCGCGCGGCGATGATGGGATAGAGATGACAAGGATGATCGACCGGCGCGGCCTGCTGCGCGATGCGGCGCTGGCCGGGGGCGGCATGGCGATGGGGCTGCCCGCCCCCGCATGGGCGCAGGGCGTGTCGCAGGGGGCGTCGCAGGGCCTCGCCGATGCGCTGCCGGTGGTGTCGGGCGAGGCGATCACGCTGCGGATCGCGCGCGAGACGATGCGGATCGACGGGAAGCCGTCGCGCGCGATCGGTATCAACGGCAGCGCGCCGGGGCCGCTGATCCGCCTGCGCGAGGGACAGGAGGTGGCGATCCGCGTCGTCAACGCGCTCGATACCGACACGTCGCTGCACTGGCACGGCCTGCTCGTGCCGTTCCAGTATGACGGCGTGCCGGGCGTCTCCTTTCCCGGCATCCGCACCGGCGAGGCCTTCACCTATCGCTTCACGGTGCGGCAGAGCGGCACCTACTGGTATCACAGCCATTCCGGCGGGCAGGAGCAGGAGGGGCTGTACGGGCCGATCGTGATCGACCCGGCGGGGGCGGACCCGGTGCGGTTCGACCGCGAGCATATCGTGATGCTGTCCGATCACAGCCCGGCGAGCCCGGCGGCGATCTTTCGGCGGATGAAGCTGCAACCGGGCTATTACAATTACCAGCGGCAGACGCTGGGCGGGCTGATCGCGGGCAAGGATCAGAGCGCGGGCGAGCGGCTGGACTGGGGGCGGATGCGGATGGACCCGGCGGACATCGCCGACGGCACCGGCGCGACCTACACCTATCTGGTCAACGGCCGCGGGCCGGCGGACAATTGGACCGCGCTGTTCCGGCCGGGCGAGCGGGTGCGGCTGCGCATCGTCAATGCCGCGGCGATGACGACGTTCAACGTCCGCATACCCGGGCTGCGGATGACCGTCGTCGCCGCCGACGGGCTGGCGGTGCGGCCGGTTGACGTCGACGAATTCCAGATCGGCGTCGCCGAAACCTATGACGTGATCGTCACGCCTGCCGAGGCACGCGCCTATAAGCTGGTCGGCGAGAGCGTCGACCGGTCGGGCATGGCGCGCGCGACGCTGGCGCCGCAAGGCGGGATGGCCGCCGCGGTGCCGCCGCTGCGACCGCGGCCGCTCGCGACGATGACCGACATGGGTATGGGCGGGGGCATGGCCGGGGAAATGGGCGGGATGGCCGGGATGGACCATGGCGCGATGCCCGGCATGGATCACGGCGGAATGGCCGGGATGGACCACGGCGCGATGGATCATGGCGCTATGAACCATGGCACGATGGATCACGGGTCGATGGCGATGCGCGATTTCGCGGTGGCGCCACAGGTCAAAAAGGGAGCGGGGGTGCAGACCATCTCTCCCATGCCGGTCGACCGCACCGGTTATCCGGGGCAGGGGCTGGAGGACGTCGGCCATCGCGTGCTGACCTATCGCGACCTGATCGCGCTGACCCGCAACCCCGACGTGCGCGCGCCGGGGCGGCAGCTCGACGTCCATCTGACCGGCAACATGGAACGGTTCATGTGGTCGTTCGACGGGGTCAAGATGTCGGACACGCACGTCCCCTTCGCCTTCACCGAGGGCGAGAGGGTGCGGGTGCGCCTCGTCAACGATACGATGATGGCGCACCCGATCCACCTGCACGGCCATTATTTCGAGCTGGTCACCGGTCATGGCGCCTATGCGCCGCGCAAGCATACGGTGATCGTCCAGCCGGGCGGAATCGTCAGTTTCGACCTGACCGCGGATGCGGTGGGCGACTGGGCGTTCCACTGCCACATGCTCTATCACATGCTGGCGGGGATGATGCGCGTGGTGAGCGTGCGGCCGCGCGGAGAGGCGGCATGAGCGCGCTGCTGGGCGCGCTGCTCGTCGCCGGCGGGGTGCAGGATCACAGCATGCACAATATGCCGGGCATGACGATGCCGATGCCGTCGGCGAAACCCGCCGCCCGCCCCAAAGCGAAGCCGGTGCCGAAACCGGCGACCCGACCCCCGGCGCGCCAATCCGCGAAACCGGCCGCGCGTGCCGCAGCGCCACGGCCGCAGGCCGCGCCGACGATGGACCATGCGCAGATGGACCATTCGACCATGGACCATTCGCAAATGGACCATTCAACCGTGGATTCGCCGACCATGGATCATGCGACGATGGATCACGGCGCGATGGCCCCGGCGGCCGGGGCCGCGGAAAAGCTGGGGACGGACCTGCCACCCGGCGATGCGGCCGCACCGCCACCGCCCTTGCCGCATTATGCCGACCGGATCTGGGACCCGGCGGCGATGGCGCGGGGCCGGGCGATCATGATGGGGCCGGACGGCGGCGGGCAGCGGTTCGCGCAGGTGATGGTCAATATCGCCGAATATGGCGTCCGCAACGGCCGCGACGGCTATCGCTGGGATGGCGAGGCGTGGATCGGCGGCGACATCGACCGGCTGGTGGTGAAGAGCGAAGGCGAGGGCGATGCCGGCGGCGGGCTGGAGGCGGCGGAGGTGCGCGCGCTCTACAGCCATGCGATCGGGCCGTATTTCAACCTGCAGGCCGGCGTGCGGCAGGACATCCGGCCGACCCCGGCGCGGACCTTCGCCACGGTCGGCGTCGCCGGCCTCGCGCCCTATTGGTTCGAGGTGGAGGCGGCGGCGTTCGTCTCGACCCGCGGCGAGCTGCTGGGCCGGGTCGAGGCCTATTACGACCAGCGGCTGACGCAGCGGCTGATCCTGCAACCGCGCGCCGAATTCAACCTGTCGGCGGGCGATACGCGGCGGATCGGGCTGGGCAGCGGCGTCACCTCGGCCGATCTCGGCCTGCGGCTGCGCTACGAGGTGCGGCGCGAATTCGCGCCCTATGTGGGGGTGAGCTGGGAACGCGCGCTCGGCGGCACCGCGCGGATCGCCCGCGCGAGCGGTCGCGATCCCGGCGGGGCCGCGCTGGTGCTGGGGATCCGGACCTGGTTCTGACCGGTCAGCCGACCCGATACCAGATCGCGCGATCCGCGAAGAGGTCGGCGGCGGCGATGCTGCCATCGGCGAAATGGATCGTCGCGTCCGGTACCGTAGTGCCGCGGACGAGGGCCGCGACCGCGAGCACCTTGCCATCGGCGTGGCGGGTGAAGGCGAGGATGCGGTCGCTGCCGTCGACCGCGACCGGCTGGTAATCGCCGTCCGCGAACAGGGCGGGATGCGCCCGGCGCAGCGCGAGCAGGTCGGCGATCAGGCGGAACTTGGCCGGCGCGGCGTCGTCGTCGAACAGGGCTGCACGTGCGGCGTAATCGACGGCGCGGCGGTTGTCGGGATCGACGAGGCTGAGGTCGGCGAGCTCGGTGCCCTGATACAGGTCGGGCACCCCGGGCACGGTGTAGCGGAGCAAGGTCTGGACCAATGTGTTCGCCTCCGCCGCGGGGGCGATTTCGGCGACGAAGGCGGTGACCTCCGCGACGAACCGCGGGTCGGACAGGTAACTGTCGACCAGCGCCGCGGCGGCGGCTTCATAGGCTTCGTCCGGCGCCTCCCACGACGAGCGCAATTTGCCTTCGCGCAGCGCCTTTTGCTGCCATGCCTTGAGGCGGTCGGCGAAATCGTCGGACGAGCCGGCGTCGGGCCAGGCGCCGACGATCGTCTGGAGCAGCATGTAGCGGTCGCCGCCGTCGACGTCGTGGTTCCACGCGAAGGACATCGCCTCCCACGCCTCGACGCGGGTGCGCCACGCGTCGGGGATCGTGCTGAGCACCGCGAGCCGGGCACGGACGTCCTCGCCGCGCTTGTGGTCGTGGGTGGCGGTGGTCAGCATCGCACGCGGCACGTCGCGGACGCGATCGGCCATCAGCGCATGGAATTCGTCGATGCCGATACCGAGGACGTTGGCGTCGAAGCCGACGTCGTTGCGCGACAGCAGCCGGCCGGAGCGGTAGAAGGCGGTGTCCTCGACCGACTTGGCGGCGATCGGCGCGGACAGCTGCTGGAAGCGGCGGACCGCGTCGGCAGCTTTGCCGCGATCCTCGCCCGGTCCCTCGCCCGCCAGCCACGCGAGGATGCGATCCGTGACATGCGCCTCGCCCGGCGGGATCAGCCACGATACGCGCTCGCGCACCAGCCCGCGGATCTGCGCATCCTGCACCGCGGCGGCGTCGCCGGTGCCATAGGTGCGATAGACCGGGAAGACCCACAGCAGCCGCTCGATCGCGCGCCGGAGCATCGCTGCGGTGACGGCCTCGTCGGTGTTGAGCGCGACGAACGCGGCGACGCAGGCGTCGAGCTGGCCGGCGAACTGCCACGCCAGCAGGTCCTGCCGCGCCTCGAACTCCTCCGCCTCGAAGCCCTGGTAGCGGCCGCTGACGTCCTGCCACAATTCCTCGAGCGGCAGCGCGCCGAGCGGGTCGTGGATCAGCAGCGCCGCCTGTTCCATGAAGTCGTAGCCGCTGGTGCCGTCGACGCCCCAGCCGACCGGCTGGCCTTCGCCCGCGCCGAGGATCTTCTCGATCACGATCCACGCATCGGGGCCGAGGCGTTCGCGCAAGCGTCGGCAATAGCCGATCGGGTCGGTCAGGCCATCGACATGGTCGACGCGGACGCCCTGGATCAGCCCCTCCTCGTACAGGCGAAAATAGAGCGCGTGCGTCGCCTCGAACACCGCCGGGTCCTCGATGCGGACGCCGGCGAGGTCGTTGACGGTGAAGAAGCGGCGCCAGTTGAGTTCGTCGTTGGCGACGCGCCAGCTGGCGAGGCGGTAATGCTGCCGGTCGAGCACGGCGGCGAGGTCGCCGTCGCGACCGTCGGCACGAAGCGGGAAGCGATGCTCGCCATAGGCGACGACCTCGTCGCCCTCGATCGCGAGGTCGCCGTTGGCGAGCGTGGCGGTGAGCGTGTCGCCGAGCACCGGCAGGACGAGGCGGCGCGACCAGTCGATGTCGAAGACGCGGGCATGGGCGCTGTCCTGCCCCTTCGCCAGCACGTCGTTCCACCAGGCGTTGCCGCCGCCGGCGACGCCCATATGGTTGGGGACGATGTCGATGACGACGCCCATGCCGCGGGCGTGGAGCGCGGCGACGAGGCTGCGGAATCCCGCCTCGCCGCCGAGTTCCGGGTTGATGCGGGTCGGGTCGATCACGTCATAGCCGTGCGTCGATCCCGCCGCGGCGACGGTGATCGGCGAGGTGTAGAGGTGGCTGATGCCGAGCCGGTCGAGATACGGCACCTGCGCCTCCGCATCGGCGAAGGTGAAGCCCTTGTGGAACTGCATGCGATAGGTCGCGCGGGGGAAGGTCTGGATCGTCATGCGGGGGTCTTTGCTGAGAGGAGGGCGGTGCGGCGCGCGACCTCGGGCCGGGCGAGCAGGCCGGCGGTGGTGTCGGGCATGCGACGGCGCCAGTTGGGATGTCCGTCGGTGGTGCCGGGCAGGTTGGGCTGTTCCTCGATCCCGACCAGATCCTCGAGCGGCACGATCGTGATCGGGCAGGGCGCCTGCGCGGTGAAGGCGATCGCCGCATCCACCGCGGGAGCGGGATCGTGCGGGACGGGACCGGTGGCGACGCCCGCTGCGGTGCAGGCGGTCCACAGCGCCTTCTTCTCGCCGATGCGGCGCAGGCGGTCGGCGGGTTCGTCGTTCCCCGACCGCTTCAATTTGTGGTTCCAGGTGATGTCGCGCCCCGTCCACCAGCCCGCCAGCGTCGCGGTGTCGTGCGTGCCGGTCATCGCGACCGCCTGCGCGTCCCAGCCGGAGGACGGCGTGAAGCCGCTGGCATCGCGCTCGAAGGGGAGGACGCGCATGCCGAGCATGCCCCTCGCCGCCATTGTATCGCGGAAGCCGGGCGGCACGGTGCCGAGATCCTCGCCGATCACGATCGCATTCGCCCGGTGCGATTCGAGCGCGAGGATGCGGAGCAGGTCGTCGAAGGGCATCGCCAGATAGGCGCCGTCGCTCGCCTTGCCGCCGTCGGGGATCACCCACAGCCGCTTGAGGCCGAGCGCGTGATCGATGCGCAGCCCGCCGGCATGGCAGAGCGCGGCGCGGACGGTGCGGATGAAGGCGTCGAACCCGGTGCGGCGCAGCGCGAACGGCGACAGCGCGGTGATCCCCCAATTCTGCCCCTGTGGCCCGAGCGGGTCGGGCGGTGCGCCGATCGACAGGCCGGTGAGCAGGTCGCCGCGGCGGCTCCACGCGTGGCTGCCGCCCGCGTCCATGCCGACGGCGAGGTCGGCGATGAGGCCGATCCGCATGCCTGCGTCGCGCGCGGCGGCCTGCGCCCGGGCGAGGCTGGTGTCGGCGAGCCATTGGAGGAAGGCGTAGAAATCCACCTCGCGCGCATGGTCGGCGGCGAAGCGTTCCACCGCGAGGCTGGCGGGATCGTGGAACGCCTCCGGCCAGTCCTGCCAGCCGTGCGTACCGAAATGTGCGTGCAGCGCGTCGTAGCGGGCATGCTCGTTCCAGTCCTGCCGCCGGGCGCGGTCGGCGGTGAAGCGGGCGATGAGCTCGGCAGGCGCGGTGTCGAAGGCGTAGCGGAGATGCGCGAGCCGCGCCGGAAGGGCATGCTGCCAGTCGATCAAAGCGTCGCCGTCCTGTGCCGCGGGCGCCGCGCCGGCAAGGGCCGGGTCGGCGAGCAGGGCGTGGTGAAAGAGGCGGCTCGACGGGGCATAGGGGCTGAAGCGGTCGGCGTCGGTCGGGAACAGCGCGTGGGTCGGGCTGATCGCGAGCGCGTCCGCGCCGGTCTGCGCGAAGGCGCGGGCGGCTTCGGCGAGCGTGCCGAGGTCGCCATAGGGGGTGGCGGTGCCGCCGCGAAGCGCGGGGATCTGCACCGCGGGTCCCCAGCTGTGGCCGGGCGGCGGCGCGACACAGCGGGGCGGCGCGACGGCGAGGGTGATCGCGGCGTCGCCGGTTTCGAGGCGGTGGTGGCCGGGGGTGGCGATCGCGGGGATCGTGCCGTCTGCAGCGATGGTGACGGCGGTGCGCGTGCCGTCTTCGAGGATCAGCGTCGCATGGCCGGGCGTCGCGGCGGTGGCGACCGGGCTGCCGGTATCGGCGGTGACGAAGGCGATGCCACCGGTGCGCGTGTCGAGCGTGTCGAGGATCGCGCGGAGGGTGTCGTCGGCGACCGTGTGCCGGTTACCGTCGGCGTCCTGCCACTCGATCTGGAGACCGGCGGCGGCGGCGTCTCTGGCAAGGTCGGTCATTGGGTACGCGCCTTGCCATGGGGTCGCGCAGAGGGGCGGGCGGCGGCGTGTGCCGTGCGTGTCAGCCGCGCAGCGAAGAAGGTCTGTTCACGCGAAGACGCGAAGACGCGGAGAGAAGAAGAGGGATTCGATGGCCGCGTATCCCCTCCGCGTCTCCGCGTCTCCGCGTGAAACAACCTTCTTGAAGGGCTGCCGCCGGCCCCCGTCGCAGCGCCGTCGCGCCTCATCGTGCGATCCACGCCGCGAAGCGTTCGCCTTCGGCGTGGAGCAGTTCGCCCTCGCCCTGCGGCAGGGGCGCGGGATCATAGGCCAGGTCCAGCGCGATCGTCAGGATGCTGCCGTCGCCCATCCGCCAGCGGGCGGTGACGGCGGCGTCGCCGGTGGCGTCCGCACCGAGCGATGTCGCGCCCGACAGGTGCGGGACGATCGCGGACTGGCGCAGTGCGATGAGATCGCGGATCAGGTCGCGCCAGCCGGTCGCATCCGGGCCCGGCTCCGGACGGGAGCGATCGAACGTCTCCACCGCATTGGGATCGGGAATGCGTTCGCGGGCCGCGGGATCGGCGAAGGCGTCGAACTTGGCGAATTCCTTGCGGCGGCCTTCGCGCACCGCGTCCGCCAGTTCGTCGTGGAAGTCGGTGAAGAACAGGAACGGCGATTCGCTGCCCTGTTCGTCGCCCATGAACAGCAGCGGGATCTGCGGGCCGAGCAGCAGCAGCGCGGTCGCGGCACGCAGACGGGCGGTGTCGGTGAGGACAGTGAGACGCTCGCCGAGCGCACGGTTGCCGACCTGATCGTGGTTCTGGAGGAACGACACGAAGCGCGTCGGCGACAGATGCGCGCTGGGCCGCCCGCGCGGTTTGCCGTCATGGTTGGGCGAGCCCTCGCCCTGATAGATGAACCCCTCCGACAGGCAGCGCGCGAGGCGCTCTGCGGGCCGGTCGGCGAAGTCGGCGTAATACGCGCTCGTCTCGCCGGTCAGCAGGACGTGGAGGACGTTGTGGAAATCGTCGTTCCACTGCGCGTCATAGCCGCCCGTCCGCAGGCGATCGGCGTCATTCTCCTCGTTTTCGAGGACGAGGTGGATGTGGCGATCGGGAAAGGTCGCCCGGATCTCGGCGGCCATCGCGTCGAGGAAGCCGGAGTTGGCGATCGCATGGACCGCATCGAAGCGCAGCCCGTCGATGCGATAGTCGCCGAGCCACATCAGCGCATTGTCGACGAAGAAGCGATGGACCGCCTCGCGTTCGACGGCGACGGCGCCGCCCCATGGCGTATCGACCCCCGCATCGAAGAAATCGGACGCATAGGCGCCGAGGTAATTCCCGTCGGGACCGAAGTGATTGTAGACCACGTCGAGGAACACCGACACGCCGAACGCATGCGCCGCGTCGACCAGCGCCCGGAGGTCGGCGGGGGCGCCATAGGCTTCGGCCGGCGCATAGGGCAGGACGCCGTCATAGCCCCAGTTGCGCGTTCCCCCGAACGCGCCGACCGGCATCAGCTCGACCGCGGTGAAGCCGAGCGCGGCGAGCGTCGGGATCTGGTCCATCACGCCGCGGAAACCGCCGAGCACGCCGGGGTGCAGCTCGATCAGCACCGTCTCCCCCCACGGCCGGCCGCGCCAGCCGGCGGTGGTCCAGGGGTAGGCGGGATCGATCACGAGGCTCCAGCCATGGACGCCGCCCGATTGCGCGCGGCTTGCCGGATCGGGCACGACGAGGTCGCCGCTGCGGAAGCGATAGCGCGTTCCGGCGGCGGCGGCGGTGGTGACGACGAACCAGCCGTCGCCGTCGGCATCCATCGCGACCGGGTCGCCGCCGTCGATCTCCAGCGTCACAGCTGCCCGATCGGGCGCCCACAGCGCGAAGCGCGTACGGCCGTCGGCGAGCGGATCGGCCCCCCAGCGGCGGCTCACGCCGTTGGCTCCTCGACGCCGGCGGTCCAGGTCAGCAGCACAGCGCCCTGCGGCGACACCTCGTAGCTGTCCTCGATCGCGATCTCGCCCTGTTCGGGGCGGGCGCTGTCGATCAGCACCGTCCGCTGGCTGTGCGGCGGCGGCAGGTGGAAGGTGACCGGGTCCTCCGATCCGTTGACGAGCAAAGACACCGCCTCGATCTCGCCCGCGTCGGTGCGCGTCGCGCGGCGCATCATGAGCGCGCGGCCTTCGGGGTTCTGCCAGTCGTCGGGCGACAGCTGCTCGCCGCGCTCGTCCCACCATTCGATGTCGTCGATGCCGTGGCCGGGCGAATCCTGCCCGTAGAGGAAGGTGGCGGCGCGCAGCACCGGATAGCGGCGACGCAGGTCGGCGAGGCGGGCGACATAATCGATCTGGGTCTGACCCTCCGGCGTCGCCGCCGCCGTCCAGTCGAGCCAGCTGATCGCATTGTCCTGGCAATAGGCGTTGTTGTTGCCCTGCTGCGTCCGGCCGAATTCGTCGCCCGCGACCAGCATCGGCGTGCCGAGCGAGGCGAGCAGCGTGGTCAGCATCGAACGCTGCACGCGGCCGCGCGCGTCGTTGATCGCGGGATCGTCGGTCGGCCCCTCGACCCCCCAATTGCGCGAATGGTTGTTGTCGTGACCGTCGCGATTGTCCTCGCCGTTCGCCTCGTTGTGGCGCTCCTCGTACATCACCGTGTCGGCAAGCGTGAAGCCGTCATGCGCGGAGATGAGGTTGACGCTCGCCCATGGCCGCCGCGCGCGGCGATCGAACAGGTCGCCCGAACCCGACAGCCGCGCCGCGAAATCGCCACGCTGCCCCGGCTCGCCGCGCCAGAACTGGCGGACGGTGTCGCGATACTTGTCGTTCCATTCGGCGAAGCCGGGCGGGAAATTGCCGAGCTGATAGCCGCCCGGCCCGACGTCCCACGGCTCCGCCATTAGCTTGAGCCGGCCGAGGACCGGGTCCTGCCGCACCACGTCGAAGAAGGCCGCGCCGGGATCGAACCCGTCGTCCTCGCGCCCGAGCGTCAGCCCGAGGTCGAAGCGGAAGCCGTCGATGCCGAAGCTCGTCGCCCAGTAGCGCAGGCTGTCCGCGACCATCTGGACGACGCGGGCGTTGCTGAGGTTGAGCGTGTTGCCGGTGCCGGTGTCGTTGATCGAATAGCGGGGCTGGTCCTTGACGAGGCGATAGTAGCTGGCGTTGTCGAGCCCGCGCCACGACAGCGTCGGGCCCTTTTCCGACCCTTCGCAGGTGTGGTTGTAGACGACGTCGAGGATCACTTCGATCCCCGCCTTGTGCAGGCGGTGGACGGCGCGGCGCAGTTCGTCCTGGCTGTCGGTCGACATATAGGCCTGTTCAGGTGCGAAGAAGCCGAGCGTGTTATAGCCCCAATAGTTCTTCAGCCCCTTTTCCTGCAGGAACCGGTCCTGCGTGAAGCTGTGGATCGGCAGCAGTTCGAGCGCGGTAACGCCAATCCGCTTGAGGTGCGCGATCACTGCGGGATGGCCGAGCCCGGCATAGGTGCCGCGTTCGCGCGGCGGCACCAGCTCCATCAGCTTGGTCAGGCCCTTGACGTGCGCTTCGTAGACGACCGTTTCCGACCAGCGGGTGTTGGGCCGGGTGTCGCGCGACCAGTCCCAATGGTCGTCGACGACGACCGCCTTGGGCATGGCGGGCGCGCTATCGCGCTTGTCGAACGACAGATCCTCGCGCGCATGGCCCACCTTGTAGCCGTGCAGCGCGTCGGTCCATTTGATCTGGCCGTGCAGCTTGCGGGCATAGGGGTCGAGCAACAGCTTGTTGGGGTTGAAGCGGTGGCCGTTCTCCGGCTCGTAGCGGCCGTGCGCACGATAGCCGTAGAGCAGGCCGGGGGCGGCGTCGGGCAGGTAGCCGTGCCACACCTCGTCGGTGCATTCGGGCAGGCGGATGCGCTGCGTCTCGCGCTTGCCCGAGGGATCGAACAGGCACAATTCGATCGCATCGGCATTGGCCGAGAAGACCGCGAAATTGACGCCCATCCCGTCGAACGTGGCGCCGAGCGGATAGGGCGAGCCCGGCTCGAGCCGGTCGGGCAATGCGTGCACGTCAGGGACCCCCAAGTTGGTTTTGCCGCGCATGAACGCAGGTGCAGCATGGAAGGTCCCGATGCGGAACGGACGGGATCAAAGAACCGCAACGCGCCGGAGGCCTGGCCTCCGGCGTCGACAGGCGGCGCGATCGTCAGCGCTTGGCGAAGGGGTCGAGGCCAGCGGCGCGCCATTCCGCCAACCGCTTGCAGGTCCGAACCGGGATACGGCTGCCGGTGACGTTATCGACAAGGCATACGCGCGGATTGGTGGTCGCATCGGCTGCCTTGGGGGCGGGTTGCGGCGTTGCCGTTTCGGCGTTGGCAGGAGCACCGGAGGCAAGGACGGCGGCGGCGATAATGGTGATGAGCATGACGTGTCTCCCAGACAGAGCAGCCTAAAATCGGCCACACGTGTAACACTGCATTATGCATGCCATACACCTTCTCCCGGAGTGAGCCCGTCGATCGAAGCGTGAATCGTGGTTGGAACTTACCATGATCTGGCGTGATACGCCGATTATCGGCGCGCCGGCTTGCTCAGGAAGCCCGAATCCATCGCGCAGAATCGCCAGGGGGTGTCAATCGCGCGGGTGATGCCGATGCGCGGGCCGGCGTGGATCGGGGGCGCGGCGGGCGCGGGATGGATCGCGAACGGGGCGCGGTCGAGTGGCGCGTGGTCGAGCGTGCGGTCGATGGCGAGCGCCTGGCAGAGTCGGCCGGGTCCTGCGCAGAGCAGGCGCGGATCGGCGAGGCCGCGTCTGGTGGTCATCGCGACGAGGCCGTGCGTCGGTTCGATCGCGCGGATCAGCACCGCGCTGCCCGGGCGGCAGACGATGTTGAAGCACCAGTGGATGCCGTAGCTGCGATAGACATAGGCGTGGCCCGCCGGCCCGAACATTGCGGCATTGCGCGGCGTCGGGCCGCGGACGCTGTGCGAGGCGGGGTCGTCGGGCGCATAGGCTTCGGTTTCGACGACGATGCCGCCGACGCCGTCGACCAGCAGGGTCGCACCGATCAGGTCGCGGGCGACGGCGGCGACGTCGCGATCGAAGTAACGGGCGGGCAGCATGATCGGTCTACCGGCGCGCGCCGCGATGGTTCCCGCGGCTCAGCCGTGCCAGCCGTGATCGCCGGCCCAGGCGGCGAACAGGTCGATCCACGGCACCGGGCGACCGTCGCGATGCGCCGCGGGCGGGCCATGGCCGCCGCGTTCGAAGATCATCAGTTCGGTCGGCACCTTCGCCGCCTGCAGCGCCTGCCACATCAGGATCGCGTTGCGCGGCGGCACGACCGGATCGTCGGCGTTGGCGGCGACGAAGGTCGGCGGCATGTCGGGCGGCAGGTCGACCTCCGCCGAATAGCGCCGCTGCCAGTCGAGATCGGCGGCGTGGGTGCCGAGCAATTCGCGCCGCGACTGCGCATGGACGCCGTCGTCGCCCATCGTCACCACAGGGAAGAACAGCCCGGCGATATCGGGTCGCGCCGACAGCCGGTCGGCGGCATCGACCGGATCGTAGACGCGGGTGGCGGCGCGCGCGGCGAGGCGGGCGGCGACATGGCCGCCGGCGGAAAAGCCCGCGACGGCGACGCGGGCCGGGTCGATCGGCCAGCGTTTGCCCGCCCCGGCGCGGATCACCCGCATCGCGCGCTGTGCATCCTGCAAGGCGACGTCCGGCCCCGCCGCCCAGCCGTCGTGCGGCAGGCGATAGAGCATCTCGAACGCGGTCACGCCGCGCGCGGCGAAGTCGCGGGCGATGCCGCCGCCGGTCCGGCCGACCGCGACGCGGGCATAGCCGCCGCCCGGGCAGATCAGCACCGCGGCGCCATTGGGCTTCGCGGGACGCACGACCGTGAGCATCGGCGTCGCGACATGCGGCCAGGCGATGTCGTCCGCGCCGCCGGTGGGCGAACGCTTCACCCATTGATCGGCGATCGCGCGTCCCTCGCCGCCCGGCGCTGCGCCCGGCCAGAGCGGAAAGCGCTCGGCCGGGATGTCCGCATAAGCGGGGAGCGGCAGCAGTGCGGCGAGCCCGCCGGCGATCAGGGTGCGGCGATCGGTCATCTCAATTTCCGTCCGGTCGGGTGGCATCGCGGGTGACGCTGGGGGCGAGGCGGAACGTCGCGGGATCGGGCGGGCGCCGCGCGTCGAACGGCGCGAGGCCGGGCTGCAGATGCGCACCGACCGGCAGCGTGGCGAGGCCCTGCGCGATGCTGCGTGCCAGCACCCAGGCGCCGTAATTGTCGTGGTGCGTCGCGTCCTTGCCGCCGTCGTTGAACGCCAGCGGCGCGCGTGCCGGCCCCAGCGCTTCGTAGAAGGCGATGCTCGCGGCGTTGAGGTCGATTACCGGCACCTTTTCGGATGCGCCGACCGCCTTCACCGCCGCGGCATAATCGGCGAGCGTCGGCTTGATCCGGTCGCCGGTCCACATCCGCCGTTCGGGCGAGGTGACCAGGATCGGCGTCACCCCGCGGCGGCGGAATTCGGCGATCCAGGTGCGCAGATAGTCGCGATAGGTGGTCGCCGCGTCGGCATAGGTCTGCGGCCATTGCGTCTTCTGGTCGTTGTGACCGAACTGGATCAGCGCGACATCGCCCGGCTTCACCGATTCGAGCACCTTGGCGAAGCGCAGTTCGGCGATGAAGGATTTCAGCGTCTCGCCCGATTCGGCGTGATTGGCGACGGCGATGTCGGGTTTGAGGAAGACGGGCAGCATCTGTCCCCAGCTCGCCGCGGGTTCGGCGGGCTGGTCGGTGACGGTCGAATCGCCGAGCAGGAACAGCGTCGGCACCGCGACCGGCTCGATCGCGATGGCGGTGGGCGCATCGCCGAGCAGTTCCAGCGTCAGCCGGTCGTCCCAGTTGAGCGAGTCGCGCTCGCGCGGCTTGAGCAGCACATGGTCGCCGCCCGGGGCGTTGGCCGGAGGCGGCGCGAGCGCGGCGTTGCGGACGTTGACGACGAAGCTGCGCGTGACGCTGCGGCCCGCCGGAACGGTGACGGCGTCGAGCATCAGCCGGCGCGATTCGGTCTTGACCGTGCTCGTCGTTGCGGCGCCGCGGCGGCCGAGCGTCACGGTGACGCGGTAATTGCCCGGCGCCGCCGCGACCGAGAACAAAGCGCGGCTGCCGGGTTCGTAGCCATAGCCGTCCGCATAACGACGATCGGCGGGGACGGCGGTGCTGCCCTTCGCCGCGGTGCCGGCAAGGGTGAAGCGCTGGACCTTGCCGGGATCCGCCCCCGCCTGTGCCCCTGCCGCCATCGGGACGCCGAACAGGAGGAGCGCGCCCGCCAGCATCAGCCGCACGAGGGGCCGCCCGCCGGAGTCGTCCGGGTCAGCGCCGGGACATGCGGCGTCACCCGTTTCGCGATCGGCAGCCGCGTCGCCTTCAGCCCGACCGCGACGAGGTCGGCGACCCGGCGCGCGCCCAGCTCGCTGAAATGCGTGTCGTCGGCGATCCCCTTGGGATAGCCGGGCGCCCCCGCCGCGCCGTCGTAATGCAGGTAATAGGCCTTGGCCGCCTCCGGCCCCGCCGCCTGGACCATCGCCTGTGAGGTCTTGCCGAGGTCGATCAGCGGCGTCCGCGTCGCCTTCGCGACTTCGCGTGCCGCATCGGCATAGGTCGGGAAGCTCGGCTGTTCGACGCCATCCTTGAAATCGCGCCGCGCTACCGGGGTCAGGATCACCGCCTTCGCCCCCGCTGCCTTGGCGACGTCGAGCATGCGGCGCAAATTGGCCTTATACTGGTCGATCGTGGTGTAGCGTTCGGGCTTGTCGATGCTGGCGTCGTTGTGGCCGAACTGGATCAGCAGCGTATCGCCCTTGCGCAGATCGGCGGCGATCGTGTCGAGCCGCCCTTCGCGGATGAAGCTGTTGGTGCTGCGGCCGCCGATCGCGCGATTTTCCACCGTCACGCCCGGCACCGCGCAGCGCAGCATCGTCCCCCAGCCGGACTGGGGATAGCGCTCCGCCTTGTAATCCTGCGCGGTGGAATCGCTGGCGATGAAGATGCGGGGTGGGGTCGGCGCCGCCGCGCCGGTCAGCAGGACGATCATCGCCGCGGCCAGGATGCCGGTCTTCATGCCACTCTCCACATGATATCTTGTTGTCCCGCATCATGCGGCGGCGTGCCGCCGAGCGCAACTGCCAATATGTGAGATGCGAAACGATTATCCGGGAAAGGCTTGGCAGCCTGTCCCAATCGACCTAAGCAAGCGCACGCGTCGGAAGAGCGCAACGGAAGGCGGACTGGATGCGGCGACGGATGGCGATCCCGGTGATGATGCTGACGCTGACCGCGGCGTCGCCCCGGCCGCAACCGCTGGCGGATTGGCGGATCGAGGCGGAATCGCCCGATGCCCGCGTCAGCACACGCGATGGCGTCATCGACATCGACACGCCCAAGGGGCTGACCCTGTGGTGGCGACGCCCGATCGCCGCACCGGTCACGATCAGCTTCGAGGCGATGGCGGTCGCGGCTGGGGGCGCCAACGACACGGTCAGCGATCTCAATGCCTTCTGGATGGCGAGCGATGCGGATGGCGGATCGGTGCTGGCGCATCCGCGCAGCGGCGCCTTCGCCGCCTACGACGATCTCAGGACCTATTATGTCGGCATCGGCGGCAACCGCAACACGACCACCCGCTTCCGCCGTTACATCGGCCAGCCCGGCAACCGTCCGCTGCTGCGCGAACACGATCTCGGCGCACCGGCGGACATGCTGCGGCCCAACGTCTGGACGCGCATCCGGCTGATCGCCGACGGCCGCACCGTCGCGGTCGAGCGCGACGGACGGCGCGTGTTCACGCTTGCCGATCCGCAACCCTATGTCCGCGGCCATTGGGGGCTGCGCACCACCTGGAGTCACCTGCGGATCCGCCGCGTGGCGGTGACGCGGTCGTGATGGAGAGCATGATGCACCTCAATCGACGCGATACGATCAAGGCGGGGCTGCTCGGCGGCGCGGCGCTGTGGCTGCCCACGGGGGCCGGTGCGGCGCCCACGTTCGCGCCGGCGCCGGTGCGCTGGATCGACGGCGCGGCGCCGGCGATGCACGCAGGGCAGACGTTCGGCGTGGCCTGGCCGCGCGGTGTGTTGAAGCGCGGCAGTCGCCTCGCGGTCCGGGCGGCGGGCAAGGCGGTGCCGGCGCAAAGCTGGACGACCGCGACCTGGCCCGACGGATCGATCAAATGGAGCGCGCATGCGATTCCCGCCGACGTCGCCCCCGCCGAGCTGACCGTGACGCGCGGACGCGAGACGCCGCCGCAACAGCCGGTGCGCGTCACCGAATCCGCCGATGCGATCATCATCCAGATCGGCGACCTGCGCTGGGAGGTGGCGAAATCGGGCGCGGCGCTGATCCGCTCCGCCAGCCAGAGCGGCCGGCCGGTGCTCGGCCCGGTCACGCTGCTCGGGGCGGTGCGCAGCGATCCGGAGCATGGCGAACCGGTGCCGTTCGGCGGCAGCATCGACCGCGTCACCGTCGAACAGCGCGGCCCGGTGCGCGCCGTCGTCAAGATCGAGGGGCATCATGCCGCGGGCGCGCGCCGCTGGATGCCGTTTACCGTCCGCCTCTATGCCTATGCCGGATCGGCGGCGCTGCGCATCGTCCACAGCGTGGTGTTCGACGGCGACGTGGCGAAGGACTTTTTGTCCGCGCTCGGCGTGCAGGCGGCGGTGCCGATGACCGGCGCGCTGCACGACCGCCACGTCCGCATCGCCACCGATCGCCAGATGCTCGCCGAGGGCGTCCGCCCGCTCACGGGGCTGCGCCGCGATCCCGGCAAGGCGTTCCGCGACGCGCAGGTCGCCGGCCGCGCCGTGCCGCCGCTCGCCCAGATGGCGCCCGCGGTGCGCGACGTGCTGGAGCGCATCCCCGCCTGGGGCGATTTCCGCCTCGAACAGCCCAACGCCAACGGCTTCGCGATCACCAAGCGCACCGCGTCGGGGCAGGGCTGGGTCGACAGCGCCGAGGGGCGACGCGCGCCGGGCCTCGCCTATGTCGGCGGCCCCACGGGCGGCGCGGCGATCGGCGTCCGCTATTTCTGGCAGCGGCATCCGACCGCGCTGCACATCGACGGCGCGGCCGGCGACACCGCCCGGCTGACCGCATGGCTGTGGTCGCCGGAGGCCCCGGCGATGGACCGGCGCCCCTATCACGGCGCGATGGGGATGGAGGGCTATGACGCGCAGAACGAGGGGCTGTCGGTCACCTATGAGGATTACGAACCCGGCTGGGACGATGCGTCGGGTATCGCGCGCACGTCGGAGCTGACGCTCTGGGCGCTGCCCGCGACGCCGCCGACCGACACGCTGGCGGCGATGGCGGCGATGCAGGCGCAGCCGCCGCAGCTGATGACCGCGCCGGCGCACCTCCATGCCGCGCAGGTGTTCGGCGACTGGAACCTGCCCGATCGATCGACCCCCAATCGCACCGCGATCGAGGACCAACTGGTCGACCTGATCGATTTCTACGCGGGCGAGGTCGACCGGCGGTCGTGGTACGGATTCTGGAACCACGGCGACGTCATGCACACCTATGACGCGGACCGGCACCAGTGGCGCTACGACATCGGCGGCTTCGCCTGGGCGAACAGCGAATTGTCGCCCGACCTGTGGCTGTGGACGCAGGTGCTGCGCACCGGCGACGCGCAGGCGTTTCGCCTCGCCGAGGCGATGACGCGGCACACGGGGGAGGTCGACGTCTACCATACCGGCCGCTTCCGCGGACTGGGGACGCGGCATGGCGTCCAGCATTGGAGCGACAGTTCGAAACAGCCGCGGGTCAGCAACGCCAGCTACCGGCGCATCTTCTACTATCTCACCGCCGACGACCGCACCGGCGACCTGTTGCGCGACCTCGTCACCTCCGATCAGGCGCTGACCCGGGTCGAGATCGGCCGCAAGGTACCGGGCGCGAAGCGACCGGTGCTGCCGGCGGGGACGATCGAGATGACGTTCGGCACCACCTGGTGTCCGCTGGCGGCGGCGTGGCTGACCGAATGGGAGCGGACCGGCGACACCCGCTGGCGCGACCGCATCCTCGCCGGGCTGGAGACGATCGGCCGCCTGCCGCAGGGCTGGATGACCGGCAGCGCGCCGTTCGACATGGCGACGGGCCGCTTCGTCGACCAGAACCGCAGGATCGGCCTGTCGCATCTCAACGCGGTCTTCGGTGCGGTCGAAGTCAACAGCGAGTTGATCCGCCTGTTCGACGTGCCGCGCTATCGGGCGGCATGGCTGGACTATTGCCGCTGGTACAATGCGCCGCAGGCGGATTATCTCGCCAAGTTCGGCGCGCCGTTCGGTCCGCGCAACCTGCGTGAGGGGCATGCGCGGCTGACCGCCTATGCCGCGTTCGAGGAGAAGGATGCGGCACTCGCGACACGGGCGGCGCAGGAGTTCCTGTCCGGCGACGCCGGGCTGGGGACATGGCCGGCCGATCCGCGGCGCGACGTCGGCGGGGTGATCGAATGGCCCGGCGTGTCGACCAATGCCGCCTCGCAATGGGGGCTGGCGGCGATCCAGACGCTGGCGCTGGTGCCCGAGGCGCTGGACCGCGTGCCGATCGTCGCGCCCGATGCGCCGGGGCGGAAACGGGCGCGGGACAACGGTCGCGACTGAGGGCGGCCCGTCGTCCCGTCGCGTCAGACGCCTTCGCTGGCCAGATAGCGTTCCAGATCGTCGCTGCCGCCGATCTGCTTGCCGTCGATGAACACCAGCGGCGTCGTGGCGACTCCGTGCTCCGCCTTGAACGCCTCGACCTCCTCGCGCGAGCGCAGGATCCGGTCGTCGACCTCGAACCCCTCCGCCTGCAGGATCTGCTTGGCGCGCACGCCGAACGGACAGATATGGTCGGGCAGCACCATGCGGTGCAGGGTGGCTGTGCGGTGGTCGGCCATGGGCAATTCCTTTAGCGAGGGATCGCGCCTATAGCGCAGCGGAACCCACGACGTTCCGTCAGCGTGCCGGCGCCAGCCGTTGCGCGACCAGCGGCGTCACCCGGTCGGCGATCCGGGCGACGCCCGCGGCATTGGGATGCACCCGGTCGGCCTGCATCAGCGCCGGGTCGCCGATCACGCCGTCGAGGACGAACGGATACAAGCCCGCCCGGTCGCGCCGCGCGAGATCGGGCCAGATGCCGTCGAACGCAGTCACGTAATCCGCACCGAGGTTGGGCGGCGCCTTCATCCCGGTCAGCACCACCGGCACGTTCCGCTGGCGCAGCAGGTCGAGCATCGCGGTCATGTTGGCGCGCGTCTCCGCTGCCGGGATCTGGCGCAGCACGTCGTTGCCGCCGAGCCCGAGCAGGACGAGGTCGGGCTTGCGCGGCAGATTGTCGAGCACGAACCCCAGCCGCTGCCGCCCCGCCGCGCTGGTGTCGCCCGAGACGCCGGCGTTGACGATCGTCGCGTTGATCCCGCCGGTGCGCAGCCGCGCCTGGATCGCATCGGGCAGGCTCTGCCCGCGGTCGAGGCCATAGCCCGCATACAGGCTGTCGCCGAACGCCAGCACCAGCCGCTCCGGCCCGGCCGGGCGCGCGACCGCCGCCGCGGTGGCTGTCGGCGTCGGGGTCGGCGAGGGGGCGGGGGCCGGCCCGCTGCATCCGATCAGCAACAGGGCTTGGACAAGCGCGGCGCCTGCCGCATAGCGCTTCATTCCCTGCAAGGCTGTTCCTTCCGTCATGACCCAATCCGCTATGGTGATCGCCGCGCGCGATGTCACGCTGACGCTGGGCGACACCGCCATCCTGCGCGGCATCGACCTGTCGGTCGCGGCGGGGGAGAGCGTCGCGCTGCTCGGCGCCTCGGGATCGGGCAAATCGTCGCTGATGGCGGTGCTCGCCGGACTGGAGCGGGCGAGCGGCGGCAGCGTCCGCGTCGACGGGCTCGATTTCGGTGCGCTCGACGAGGATGCGCTGGCACGCGCCCGCCGCGGCCGGATCGGCATCGTGCTGCAGGCCTTCCACCTGTTGCCGACGATGACCGCGCGCGAGAATGTCGCGGTGCCGATGGAGCTGGCCGGTGCCGCCGACGCCTGGGACCGCGCCGCGGAGGAACTGGCCGCGGTCGGCCTCGGCCATCGCCTCGACCATTATCCGTCCCAGCTGTCGGGCGGCGAGCAGCAGCGGGTCGCGATCGCCCGCGCGCTCGGGCCGCGGCCGCCGCTGGTGTTCGCGGACGAACCGACCGGCAATCTCGACACCGCCACCGGCGCGGGGATCATGGACCTGCTGTTCGATCGCCGCGCCGCGATCGGTGCGACGCTGGTGGTCATCACCCACGACCGCGGCCTCGCCGCACGCTGCGACCGGGTGGTGACGCTCGCCGACGGGCGGATCGTGTGAGCCGCTGGGGCTTCGCCTGGACGCTGGCGCGGCGCGAGCTCGACTGGCGCTTCCGCGGCCTGCGGCTGCTCGTCGTCTGCCTGCTGCTTGGCGTCGGTGCGCTGGCGGCGATCGGCGGGCTCGCCGATGCGGTCGGGCGCGAGCTGGCGTCGCGCGGCGGCGTGATCCTCGGCGGCGATGTCGAGTTCGCGGTGTCGCAGCGGCGCGCGGTGCCGGCCGAACGCGCGGCGATGGCCGCGGCGGGCACGGTGTCCGAGACGATCCGGATGCAGGCCAATGCGGTCGCCGGCGGCGCCGCCGCGCCGATCCAGCTGAAAGCGGTCGACGGCGCCTATCCGCTCTATGGCCGGATCGCGCTGGCCGATGGCCGCCGGGTCGCAGGGCCGCCGGCGGGACAGGCGTGGATCGTGCCGGCGCTGGCCGAACGGCTGCGCCTGACGCGCGGCGCGCGGTTCCGGGTCGGCGCGGCGACGCTGACCGTCGCCGGCGTCATCGCCGACGAACCCGACCGGCTGGGCGAGGGCTTCACGCTCGGCCCGGTCGCGATCGTCGCGATGCAGACGCTGCCCGCGACGCAATTGATCCAGCCCGGCAGCCTGTACGACACCCGCTATCGCCTTCGTCTGCCCAACGGGCGCAGCCCCGCGACGGTGTCCGAACGGTTTCGCGACGCCTTTCCGGCCGGCGGCTGGGAGGCGAAGACCCGCGACCGCGCCTCGCCCGGCGCATCGCGCTTCGTCGACCGGATGGGCGAATTCCTGACCCTCGTCGGCCTCGCCGCGCTCGCCATCGCCGGGATCGGTGTCGGCAACGGCGTCGCCTCGTTCCTCGCCGCACGCCGCGGCGGGATCGCGACGCTGAAGGTGCTCGGCGCGACCACCGCCGACGTCGCCCGCGTCTATGCGCTGGAGATCGGCGCGGCGGCGCTCGCCGGGGTCGCCGGCGGCCTTGCGATCGGTATCGCCGCGGTGCCGCTGCTCGGCCGGGCGCTGGCCGGCGCGCTGCCCGTCGTGCCCGACCTGACGCCCGAACCGGGGCCGCTGCTCCGTGCCGCGGCCTATGGCCTGCTGATCGCCGCCGCCTTCGCCGCGCCGCCGCTCGCCGCCGCCGGCGCGACCCCGGCCGCCGGGCTGCTGCGCGGCGCGCTCGCGCCGATGCGGGCCAGTTCCTGGGCCGGGCGGACCGTCGCTGTGGTCGCGGGCGGTGCGGCGGTGGCGCTCGCCGTCGCGAGTGCCGCGCAGCCGGCGATGGCGGCGACCTTCCTCGCCGCGGTGGCGGGGGCGCTGCTGCTGCTCGCCGGATTGGGGCGGCTGGTGCGCAGCGCCGCCCGCCGCCTGCCCGCACCGCGTCGGCCGCTGCTCCGCCTCGCCATCGCCGCGCTGCATCGCCCCGGCGCGCGCACCGAGGCACTGGTCGTCGCGCTCGGCCTCGGGCTGACGCTGTTCGTGCTGCTCGCCGCGATCCGCACCAGCATCGACGCCAATATCGCCACCACCGTTCCCGCCCGCGCGCCGTCGCTGTTCGCACTCGACGTGCCCCGCCCGCGCGCCGGCGAGTTCCGCCGCATCGTCACCGCCGCCGCACCCGCCGCGGTGGTGAAGACGGTGCCGATCCTGCGCGGCACGATCACCGCCTATCGCGACATCCGCGTCGCCGATCTCAAGACGTTGCCCGAGGGGGCCTGGGCGCTGCGGGGCGAGCGCGGCCTCACCTATGCCGCGACCCTGCCGGAGGGGAGCACGCTCGCCGCGGGCCGCTGGTGGCCGCCCGACTATGCCGGGCCGCCGCTCGTATCGGTCGACGAACGGCTGGCGCAGGCGCTCGATCTCAAGCTCGGCGATCCGTTGACCGTCAGCCTGCTCGGCGTCGAGCGGACCGCGCGCGTCGCCTCGTTCCGGACGATCCAGTGGGACACGCTGGGCTTCAACTTCGTGCTGGTCTTCTCGCCGAACACGCTCGCCGATGCGCCGCATAACCTCGCCGCGACGATCGACCTGCCGCCGGGGGCGGAGGGCAGGGTGACGCGCGCGCTGCTCGCACCCTTCCCGTCGGTGTCGGTGATCGAGGTGCGCGGGGTGCTGGCGCAGGTGCGCGATCTGGTCGGGCAGGTCGCCGCCGCGATCGCCGCCGCGGCGGGCGTCGCCGTCGCCGCCGGCATCGCGGTGCTGGTCGGCGCGATCGCCGCCGCGCGCGAGGCGCGCACCTATGATGCGGTCGTGCTGCGCACGCTCGGCGCGACGCGCGGGCAGCTGCTGGCGGTGCAGGCGCTGGAATATCTGCTGCTCGGCGCGGTGGTGACGCTGGTCGCGCTCGCGCTGGGCCTCGGCGGCGCGTGGTATGTGGTGGTGCGGCTGTTCGATTTCGTCTGGGCGCCCGATCCGGTCGCGGTCGGCGTGACGCTGCTCGCCGGGCTGGGGATCACGCTCGCGATCGGGCTGGCGGGGGCGTGGCCGATCCTGAGCATCCGCCCGGCACGCGCGCTGCGGCAGGTGTGACGCCGCGCCGTCACGTCCAGTAGAGCACGCGCGCGAACGGCAGGTCGCGCGCGATCGCGGCTGTGAAGAAACCACGCAGCGCCGTCATCGTCGCCGCGTCATAGACATACTTAACCGACCCGAACTTCGTCCGCTTCTCGGTCCGGTTGGCCGCGCCCATCTCGAGCCCCGATCCCGGATACCAGCCGTCCAGCACCGCCTTCGACCCCGGCGTGTAGCGATGGGTGATGAGCTCGATCGTGCAATCCACCCCCGGCACCGCGCCCAGTATCGCGCCCGCCTCCGCGATCAGCTCGCCATAGGCCGCCTGCCATCCGTCGGCGGCGATGATCGGCGCGATCGTCAGCCCGACCGGATAGCCCGCCCGCGCCATCTCGGCGAGCGCCGCCAGCCGTGCCGCCACCGGACTCGTCCCGCCCTCGAACCGCGCGAAGGCTGCCGGGTTGATCGAGGCGCGCATCCGCGTCCGCCCCTGATGGTCGAGCCCGAGCAGCGGCGCGACCGCGTCGAACTTGGTGGTGAAACGCAATTGCACCGGTGCCTGCCAGCGGCCGAACGCCGCGATCAGCATCGACAGCGACCCCGTCAGATGTTCGATCGCCAGCGGATCGGTGTAGCAGCTCGCCTCGTACGTCGTGCCTTCGTCCGCCCGCGCCGCCGATCGCGAGGTGATCGTGCCCTCGCCCAGATAGCGGGGCAAAGTCGCGACGATCTCGGGCAGATTGGCATAGACGCGGGTGATCGGCGGCCCCTTCAGCGACCCCGCCAGATAGCAATAGCTGCAATGCGCCGGGCATCCCTCGGCGAGGTCGACGCGCCAGTCGGCGGACGGCGCGATCGGTTGCAGCCGCAGCTTCGACGGTGGTGCCACCGTCACCGCCAGCGTCCGCTTCGCCGCCGCATAGGCGCGGCGCGGATCGTCGGGCAGGGCGAGCGCCAGCCGGTCGGATGAGAGCGTCTCCACCGCGATGCCCAGCGCCGCCGCACGTGCGGCGATGGCACGGCCATGGTCCCACGCCATCGCCGATCGCGTCACCAGCACGCGCTGCGGCAGCCATGGCCCGCGCGTGCTCATGCCTGCGCCTCCGCCCAGGCGGCATAGGGCGTGTTCGCCGCCATATGCCGGTTGAAGTCGGGCGCACCGTCGTCCCACCACACCGGGCCGCGTTCGCCCAGCGCCTGTTTCGCCGCATCGACCTGCGCCCGTGCCGCTCGCTCCGCCGCGGCATCGCCGGCGCGCAGGGCCGTGCTGACCGCCCGCCGTGCCGCCATCAGGTCGTGGACCAGTGCCGCGCGCCGCTCCGCCGGCAAGGCGGGGTTCGCCTTGCGCCACAGGCGGCCGCGCACCATCAGGTAACGGCCATCGGGAGTCGTCGGTGCCTCGCTCATCCCCGCCCAACGCGCCACCGCCGGTTTCGCGTCAAAGCATGTCCGGATGCACCCGATCGCCGCCGGCGCGTTCAGCCTGCGCCCCAACGAAAGATCCGTCTTGTACCATTTCCTCGTCGCCGAGAGCGAAACCCCCGACGAACGCGCCGCCCGCCGCCATCATGCCGGTCGCAGCGCCGGCGAAAGCTATGCCGCCACGCTCGAAAAGATGAACCCCGGCGTCGCGATCACCCGCGTCGCGCCTGCCGATGCCGAGGCGGAGGTGCTGCCGCCGCACGCGATCGCGCGCTACGATGCGGTCTTCGTCACCGGTTCGCCGCTCCACGTCTATGACGACACGCCGGAGGTGCGGCGCCAGCTCGCGTTCATGCGCGCGGTCTACGCCAGCGGCACCCCGGCCTTCGGCTCCTGTGCCGGGCTGCAACTCGCGGTCGTGGCGGCGGGCGGGCGGGTGCGCAAGATGCCCGAACGGATCGAGGCCGGCATCGCCCGCCGCATCACCGCGACCGACGCGGGGCGCGACCATCCGTTGCTCGCCGGCCGTGCGTCGGCATGGGATGCCCCCGCGATCCACGGTGACGAGGTGGAGGACTTGCCCGCCGGCGCGACCCTGCTCGCCGGCAACGCCGTCACCCGTATTCAGGCGGCCGAGATCCGCCACGACGGCGGCATCTTCTGGGGCGTGCAATATCATCCCGAACTCAGCCCCGGCGAGATCGCGGTGGCGCTGCGCCGGCAGGCGGACGATCTGGTCGCGGCGGGCCTCGCGCATGACGCCGCCGGGGTCGAACGCCGCGCCGCCCTGCTCGACGCGCTGCACGACGCCCCCGACGACCGTGCCTTGCTGTGGGAGCTGGGCGTCGATCGTCAGTTCGCCGACGAAGCGCATCGCCGCATCGAGATCGCCAATTTCATCGCGACGCTGGTCGCCCCGCACCGGCGCGCGGCATGACCGGCCGGATGACGCTCTATTTCGACGGCGGGGCGCGGCCCAACCCGGGCCGGATGGAGATCGCCGTCGTCACCGGCGGGCGGAGCCATATCCGCGACGACGTCGGACAGGGCGACAATTGTACCGCGGAATGGCTCGCCCTGCGCCTCGCCGCCGAGATCGCGCGCGATGCGGGGGCGCAGGACGTGTTGTTCGTCGGCGATGCCCGCACGATCGTCGAACAGGCGCTCGGCCACTGGACATGCCGCAGCGCGCATCTCAAGCCGCACCTCGCCGCCTATCGCGAGACGGTGGCGGGAATCGCGCGCGTCCACGTCAAACATGTCGGCCGGTCGAAGAATCTGGCCGGTCAGGCGCTCGCACGGCGCCACCCGCGCTAGTTCATTTCGCACCTGCGGAAACCGTGGGCTCCCCACGCGTTGACGCGCGCAATCATTTCACAGGAGAAACGGCATGAACCAGGATCAGATCGAAGGCACCGCGACCGACCTCACCGGCAAGGTCAAGGAAACGGTCGGCAACGTTACCGGCGATACCGAGACGCAGAGCGCCGGCGTCGCCGACCAGCTGAGCGGCAAGGTGCAGAAGACGATCGGCGATACCAAGGAAACCGTCGCCGCCGCCGCCGCGCCGCTCGCCGACAAGGCACGCAAGTTCGCCAACGATCGCCCCTGGACCGCCGCGGCCCTCGTGGGTGTCGTCGGGCTCGCGATCCTCAACACGCTGCGCGGCAAGAAGGCGTAAGCCCTACCGCCCGTTCAACGGAAAGGGGGCGCCGGTTTCGACCGACGCCCCCTTTTTTGTCTATCGGGCAGTGGCGATCAGGCCTTCAGCGCCTTCGCCATGTTCAGATGTGCCGCCACCGTCGGGGTAAGCCCGGTCGCGAAGGTCTTGAGCGCCGGTACGTCGCCGGTCGCGCCATAGGCCTTCAGCGCGTCGAGCGTCTGCTGATGGCCGGACTGCTGCGCGCTGATATAGGCCGCGTCGAATGCCGCGCCCTTCAGGGTCTTGAGAGAATCGACCGTCGCCTGCTGCGTGGCGGTCAGCGTCGGGTCCGGGGTGATCGCCGGCGTCAGCGCGGCGGTCGTCGCCTTCAGCTTGTCGGTCGACGTGGTATGCGCGGCGATCATCTGGTTGGCGTATTTCTTCACCGCGGCCGAGCTGCTGTTGTCGAGTGCCAGCTTCGACGTCGCGATCTCGAACGCGTCGCTTGCGGCGGCGGTGTTGGCGAAGGCCTGCCCACCGGTCGCCGGTGCGGTCATATTGGTGTCGGCGACGCCCGCATTGCCGGCGTCGAAGGCGGTGGTGTCGTTGGTCGCCATGCTTGCGTCGGCGGTATTGGCGGTGTCCGTCTTCTGGCCGCAGGCGGCGAGCGCCAATGCCGATGCGGACAGGATCATCATGGTTTTCTTCAACATTTCCGTCTCCCTAGCTGCGGCGCCCTCAACGTGCCGGCACGGCCACCCGTTCCGCCGCCGGAACGGGAGCGTTCCGCCTCGCCCGACGTTGGCGCTGCATCCGAGTCATCCAGGAGAACGACGTTGAGCATGTTCGGCAACATCATGGGCAAGATCTTCGGCCACAAACCGGCAGCCCCGGCCGCGACCCCCGCCGCGCCGCAGCAGGCGCCGCAGACCACGCAGGCCGCACCCACCGCCCCGACGCCGGCACCCGCCGCGGCTGCGCCGGCAGAGCCCGTCGATGTCGGCGCGGTCCTGTCCGAGATGGCGTCGATGAAGGACGGCGGCGGCAATTACCAAAGCTCGATCGTCGATCTGCTCAAGCTGCTCGACCTCGATTCCAGCCTCGCCGCGCGCAAGGAACTGGGGCAGGAACTCGGCGTCCATGCCGGCGACGACGGCAGCGCCGAACAGAATATCGCGCTGCACAAGGCGGTGATGGCGAAGCTCGCCGAGAATGGCGGCCTCGTGCCGGACAGCCTGCGCAACTGACCCGGAGACCCGGTCCCGCATCACCCGGCAACGGCGCCGGGTGACGCGGGACAAAAATCGACCACCCCCGATTGACCCGCCCCGCGGTCCACGCAATGATCGGTGTATGAGGCGGGCAAGTCGCTCGCCTCGCAACATCATGCGCGCACGGCCGATTTGCCGATAGCGCGCCGATCCGGGGGACGACAGCCTTGCACAGACGCGATTTCCTGGCCGCAACCGGCCTGGCGCTCGGAGGCGGCGTCCTGCCGTCCTTCCTCGGCCGCGCGATCGCGGCGGAGGAGCTGCAATCGACCATCGACGTCGCGGTCAAGAAGCGGCTCGCCGATGCCGCGCTCAACGCCGCCAAATCGGCCGGCGCGACCTATTGCGACGTCCGCGTCGGCCGCTACATGCGCCAGTTCGTCATCACGCGTGAGGCGAACGTCCAGAACGTCGTCAACACCGAATCGCTCGGCACCGGGGTCCGCGTCATCGCCGACGGCGCCTGGGGCTTTTCCGCCACCAACGAGATGACGCCGGAGGCGGTCGCCAAGGCGGCGCAGCTCGCCGTCGCCATCGCCAAGGCGAATGCGAAGACGCAGACCGCGCCGGTCCAGCTCGCGCCCACGCCGGGCGTCGGCGAGGTCAGCTGGAAGACGCCGATCGTCAAGAATGCGATGACGGTGCCGATCAAGGACAAGGTCGACCTGCTGCTCGGCGTCAACGCCGCCGCACAGGGCGCGGGCGCCAATTTCGTCAATTCGATGCTGTTCCTGGTCAACGAGCAGAAGTATTTCGCCAGCACCGACGGATCGTATATCGACCAGGACGTGCATCGCATCTGGGCGCCGATGACCGCGACCGCGATCGACAAGACCAGCGGCAAGTTCCGCACCCGCGAGGGCCTGTCGGCACCGATGGGCATGGGCTTCGAATATCTCGACGGCAATGCGAAGGACAAGTTCACCTCGCCCAACGGCGTCGTCAACTACGGCCTGTCCTACGACATGAAGGAGGATGCGATCGCCGCCGCCAAGCAGGCGCAGGCGAAGCTCAAGGCGCCTTCGGTCAAGCCGGGCAAATACGACCTCGTCCTCGATCCCTCGCACACCTGGCTGACCATCCACGAGAGCGTCGGCCATCCGCTCGAGCTTGACCGCGTGCTCGGGTACGAGGCGAATTACGCTGGCACCAGCTTCGTCACGCTCGACAAGGTCCGCGAGCGTTTCCAGTACGGCAGCCCCAGCGTCAACATCGTCGCCGACAAGCTGCAAACCGGCAGCCTCGGCGCGGTCGGGTATGACGACGAGGGCGTGAAGACCAAGAAGTGGGACCTGATCCGCGACGGCAAGCTCGTCGATCTGGAGGCGATCCGCGATCAGGCGAAGCTGCTCGGCAAGAGCGCCTCGGACGGCTGCTGCTATGCCGACAGCTGGTCGAGCGTCCAGTTCCAGCGCATGCCCAACGTCAGCCTCGAACCCGGCAAGACGAAGCAGAGCGTCGCCGACATGATCGGCGGGGTCGAGAACGGCATCTATATCGTCGGCGACGGCAGCTTCTCGATCGACCAGCAGCGCTACAATGCGCAGTTCGGCGGCCAGCTGTTCTACGAGATCAAGAACGGCAAGATCACGCAGCAGATCGAGGATGTCGCCTATCAGATCCGCACGCCGGAATTCTGGAACGCCTGCGTCGGCGTCTGCGATGCCAGCGACTACCGGATGGGTGGCAGCTTCTTCGACGGCAAGGGCCAGCCGTCGCAGGTGTCGACGGTGAGCCACGGGTCCTCGACCGCGCGCTTCAACGGCATCAACGTCATCAACACCGCCCGTTCGCTCGGCTGAGGAGACATAGGATCATGGCAATCTTCACCGAAGAACAGGCGCGCGCCATCCTGACCAAGTGCGTCGCGCTGTCGAAGGCGGACGAATGCACCGCCGAACTGACCGGCTCGGTCGACGGCAACATCCGTTTCGCCCTGAACAACATCTCGACCAGCGGCATCGTGTCGAACGCCGACCTCGCGGTGCAGGTCGCGTTCGGCAAGCGCGTCGGCACCGCGACGATCAACGCCTTCGACGACGCCTCGCTGGAGCGTGTCGTCCGCCGTGCCGAGGAACTCGCCCGGCTCGCGCCCGAGAACCCCGAATTCGTGCCCGCAGTCGGCAAGCAGGCGTACAGGGCGACGCCGACGTTCAGCCAGACCACCGCCGACATCACGCCCGAATATCGCGCGAAGGTGGCGGGCGATTCGATCGCGGCGTGCAAGGCGCAGAAGCTGATCGCGGCGGGCTTCCTGCAGGATGGCCAGAGCTTCGTCGCCTTCGCCAATTCGAAGGGGAATTTCGGCTATCAGCGCGCCAGCGGCGTCGATTATACCTGCACCGTCCGCAGCGAGGACGGCCGCGGATCGGGCTGGGTCGGCCGCAACGTGCAGGACGTCGGCACCTTTGTTCCCTCGACTGACATCCGCACCGCCGCACGCAAGGCGGCCGGATCGGTCGACGCCCGCGCGCTGGAACCGGGCAAATATACCGTCATCCTCGAACCCGCGGCGGCGGCGGGTCTGATCGGCTTCATGTTCAACTTCTTCGGCGCACGCGAGGCCGACGAGGGCCGCAGCTTCCTGTCGAAGAAGGGCGGCGGCAACAAGCTCGGCGAGCAGGTGTTCGATCCCCGCGTCAACATCTACGCCGATCCCAATCATCCCGACGTGCCGGCGCTGCCGTGGGACAGCGAGGGGCTGCCGCGCACGCGGCTGCAGATCGTCCAGAACGGCAAGATCGCGAACCTCGATTACTCGCGCTACTGGGCGCAGAAGCAGGGCAAGCCCGCGACGCCCTCGCCCGGCAACATCATCATGGAGGGCGGCACCAAATCGACCGCCGATCTGGTCCGCGGCACGCAGAAGGGCATCCTCGTCACCCGGACGTGGTATATCCGCATGGTCGATCCGCAGACCGTGCTGCTCACCGGCCTGACCCGCGACGGCACCTTCTATATCGAGAATGGCGAGATCAAATATCCGTTGAAGAACTTCCGCTTCAACGAAAGCCCGGTCATCATGCTCAACAACATCGACGAGCTCGGCAAGCCGGTGCGGGTGAAGGGCGACGAGGGCGACACGATCATGATGCTGCCGCCGATGCGGCTGCGTGACTTCACCTTCACCTCGCTGTCGGACGCCGTGTGAATGTCGCTCACCCTCACCCTTCCGCGGCTGCGCCGCTCCCTCCCTCTCCCACCGGGAGAGGGAAGGGGCCCGCTGCCGTAAGGCAGCGGGAAGGGTGAGGGTGACCCGCCAGCAATTCCTGCGCGCCAGCATCGCCGCGCTTGCCTCTACGCTAGTCCCCCGCGCCGCCACGGCGGCGGGCGCCTACGACTTCTGGTTCACCCGGTTGCGCTACGACAGCGGCGACTGGGACGTCGACCAGCGCATGCCGAGCAACCTGCTGACCTCGCTGGTCGATTATACCAACCTGAGGATCGACCCCAAGGAGCGCGTCGTCGCGCTCGCCGATCCGAAGATGCTGACCGCGCCCTTCTGCTACATGGCCGGCCACCGCCTGGTGGAATTCAACGCCGCCGAACGCCGCAATTTCGAACGTTATGTCCGCAGCGGCGGCTTCGTGCTGGTGGACGACTGCAACCACGATATCGACGGCCTGTTCGCGCAGAGCTTCGAACGCCAGATGCGCAGCCTCTTCGGGCCGAAGGCGCTCGCCAAGCTGCCGCCGAAACACCCGATCTACACCAGCTTCTTCAAGTTCGACGGCCCGCCCAACACCGGGTTCGAACTCAACGGCTGGGGCGACGACCTCGTCCACGACTATCTGCGGGGCATCACCATCGATGGCCGGCTCGGCCTGCTCTACAGCAACAAGGACTACGGGTGCGAATGGGACTACGACTGGCGCAACAAACGCTTCCTCGCGCAGGACAACACGAAATTCGCCGTCAACATCGTGATGTACGCGCTCAATTCGTGACAGACTGTCATTGCGAGCGCAGCGAAGCAATCCGGAGTGGCATGCACGCGGCGCTGGATTGCCGCGTCGCGTCGCTCCTCGCAATGACGGGGTCCGTGGCATGACCGAAGCCGATATCGAGGCCCGCCTGGCCAAATTGACCGATCTGCGCGCCGCGATCGGGCAGGCGATCGTCGGGCAGGCGGCGGTGGTCGAGCAATTGCTGATCGGCCTGATCGCCGGCGGCCATTGCCTGCTGGAGGGCGTTCCCGGCCTCGGCAAGACCTTGCTGGTTCGCTCGCTCGGCGAGGCGCTCCACCTCGATTTCCACCGCGTCCAGTTCACGCCCGACCTGATGCCGAGCGACATTCTCGGCACCGAATTGCTCGAGGAGGATCACGGCACCGGCAAGCGCCATTTCCGCTTCCAGCAGGGCCCGGTCTTCACCAACCTGCTGCTCGCCGACGAACTCAACCGCACGCCGCCCAAGACGCAGGCGGCGCTGCTCGAGGCGATGCAGGAGCGTACCGTCAGCTACGGCGGCACCACCTATACCTTGCCCCGCCCGTTCTTCGTGCTCGCGACGCAGAATCCGATCGAACAGGCGGGCACCTATCCCTTGCCCGAGGCGCAGCTCGACCGCTTCCTGCTCCACGTCCGCCTCGACTATCCGTCCGAGGCGGAGGAGCGCGACATCCTCGCCGCGACCACCGGCAGCGGTTTCGCGCAGGTGCCGCGGGTGATGGCGGGCGAGGACGTGCTCGCCATCCAGGCGCTGGTCCGCGACGTCCATCTCGGCGCCGACCTGCTCGACTGGATCACGCGGCTGGTACGCGCCACCCGGCCCGGCGAGACGATGCCCGAGGCGTTGCGCAGCTACGTCCGCTGGGGCGCCGGCCCGCGCGCCGGCCAGTCGCTGGTCCTCGCCGCCAAGGCGCGCGCGCTGCTGCACGGCCGGCTTGCGGCGACGCGCGAGGATGTCGCCGCGCTCGCCGCGCCGGTGCTGCGCCACCGCCTGATCCTCGCCTTCGCCGCCGAAGCGGAGGGGGTGAGCCCCGATGCCGTCGTCGACCGCCTGCTCGCCGCGGTTCGAGGACCCGGTGCCTGAGCTGATACCGGCCCCTGAGCTGATACCGACCGACGTCCGCCACCGGCTGAAGGGGCTGGCGATCGTCGCCCGCCGCGCGATCGGCGACCGCGGCCTCGGCCTCCACGCCAGCCGGTCGCGCGGCAGCGGCCTCGAATTCGCGCAATACCGCCCCTACGAACCGGGCGACGAACCGCGCCAGATCGACTGGAAGCTCTACGGCCGGTCGGACAGGTTCTTCGTGCGCGAGGCCGAACGGGAAAGCCCCGTCGCGCTGTGGATCCTGCTCGACGCCAGTGCCTCGATGAATCAGGCGGATGCGTCGCCCCATCGCCGCTTCGATGCCGCCCGGGGCCTCGCCGCCGCGCTCGCCGAGCTGGCGCTGGCGCAGGGCGACCGGTTCGCGCTGGCGACGCTGCGCGACACCGGCCTCGCCCTCGTCCCCGCCGCCGGCGGCGCGCGCCAGCGCGACCGGCTCCATCTGGCGCTCCACGCGCTCGACGCAGCCGGCGGTTTCCCCGCAGACGCCGCGCTCGCACCCTTGTGGGACCGGATCGGCGGCCGCGACCTGGTCGCGATCCTGTCCGACTGGTTCGACCCCGCCTGCCTCGCGCTCGCGCGCAGGCTCGCGGCGGCAGGGCGCGAGGTGCTCGCGATCCAGATCCTGACCGTCGCCGAACGCGATTTCGACCTCGACGGCGGCTATCGCTTCCGCGATCCCGAGACGGGCGAGGAGCTACTCGGCGACGCCGCCGCGTTGCGCGCCGATTATCTCAGCCGCTTCGGCGCAGCGCAGGCCGATCTCGCCGCCGCACTGTCCGCCGCCGGTATCCGTTACGCGACGCTCGCCCTCGACCAGCCGCTCGACACGCCGTTGCAGGCGCTGTTCGGACGCACGCCGCGGTGAACCTGCTCTTCCCCCTCGGCCTCGCCGCGCTGGCGAGCCTGTTGTTGCCGCTCGTCCTCCACCTCGCGCGTCGGACCGAACAGACGCCGACCGACTTCGCCGCGCTGCGCTGGTTGCGCCAGAAGCCGCGGCCACGGCATCGCCCGCGCTTCGACGAATGGCTGCTGCTGGCGGTGCGGCTGCTGCTGCTCGCCGGAATCGCGCTGGTCCTCGCGCAACCGGTGCTGACGGGTCGCGAGGAGGCCACACCGGTGATCGCGGTCGCGCCCGGCGCCAGCGTGCCGGATGCCGGCACCGCCCGCCGCATCTGGCTCGCGCCCGGCTTTCCCGCGATCGACACGCGCGCGCCCACGGGCCGCCAGCCGATCGCCAGCCTGATCCGCCAGCTCGATGCCGACCTGCCGGCGAACGCGCCGCTGACGATCGTCGTCCCGCGCCTCCTCGACGGCGCCGATGCGGAACGGCCGCGGCTGTCGCGCGCGGTGACGTGGCGGATCGCCGGCGAGGGCAGGGCACCGCCGCGCGCGGCGCCCGCGGTACAGATCGCGCTCCGCTACGATCCCGCTATCCCCGGATCGCGCTACATCGCCGCCGCCGTCCGCGCGCTCGGCAGCACCGATATCGGCGGGGTGACGGATGCAGTCGGGGGGCGGTCGCTGATCTGGCTGGGGTCCGGTGCCCTGCCACGGATGGTCGGCGACCAGGCCTTGGCCGGTCACACGATCCTCGTCGGTCGCGACGCCATCGTCCCGGCCGCCGCGACGACGGTCGTCTGGCGCGACGCCGCCGGTGCCCCGCTGGTCGAGGCGCAGCCGCTCGGTCGCGGCCGTCTCCTCCGCTTCACCCGCGCGCTGACGCCAGCGACGATGCCGGCGCTGCTCGAACCCGATTTCCCCCGCCGCCTCGCCGCGCTCTTCGCGCCCACGCCCGATCCGGCGCGCGTCCCCGCCGCCGCCTATGCGCCGCAGACCGGCGCGCCCGCCCCCTTGCCGCCGGTCCGCCCGCTCTGGCCGTGGCTCGCCGTCGCGGTCGCCGCGCTGTTCGGCGTCGAGCGGTGGCTCGCCACCCGTCCGGCACGGGCGCCCGCGCCATGAGCGGCGAGGCGCTGACCGCGCGCTGGACGCGCCCGGCGCGGTTGCACGCGTGGCGCGACACCGCAGCGGTCGGCGTGCCGCTCGCGCTGCTCGTCGCGGCGATCGGCTGGCGGAGCGGCGGCATCGTCGCGGGACTCGCGCTCTTCACCCTGACGCTCGCCATCGCCGCCGGCATCGCGCAGCGGCGCAGCGGCCGGTTCGATCGCCGCTGGCTGATCGCCGCGCTCGACGCCGCGCGCCGCGACCTCGAGGACAGCAGCGACCTGCTGTTCGCCGATCCCGCCGCGCTGTCGCCGTTGCAGCGCATCCAGCGCACCCGCATCGCCGCCCGCGTCGAAGCGGCGCCGCCGCCCGTCCCCGCGCAGGACCGCCGGGCGATCGGCGCCATCGCCGCCGTCGCGCTGATCGCCGCCGCGCTGGTGCTGGCATGGCCGCAACGTCCGGATGCGACGCTCGCCCCTGCGCAGGAAGGGCTGGCGGCGGCCCCCGGCGTGCCGCGGCTCGTCGCGCAGGCGCTGGCGGTGGTGCCGCCCGCTTATACCGGCCTGCCGCCGCGGATGTCGGCGACGCTCGACGCGCGCGTGCCGGCGGGGTCGCAATTGCGCTGGACGCTCCGCTTCGCGCCCGATCCGCGGGCCGCGACGCTGGCGGCGGTGGGACGCGCGGCGATCCCGCTGCGCCACGACGGCAGCGACTGGCGTGCCGATCACCGCGCCGATACGCCGCTCCTGTATCGTGTCACACCGGTCGGCGCCGAACGGGCCGGCGTGCCGCCGCTCCACCGCATCGACACGATCCCCGATCGCCCGCCGCAGGTGCGGCTCGATACGCCGCGCACGCCGCTGACCATGCTGGCACCGGGCCAGCGCAGCGCCGCCGTCGCCTTCGTCGCCACCGACGATTACGGCGTCGGCGCCACCGCCCGCCTGCGCATCGTCGTCGCACAGGGGGAGGGGGAGAATGTCCGCTTTTCCGAACGATTGCTCACCCTCGCCGGCAGCGGCGACCGACGCGCGCGCCGCTTCGCCGCGCGTCTCGATTTCACCGCGCTGGGCTTCACCGAGGCCGGCGATATCGTCGCACAACTGATCGTCGCCGACACCCGCGCCCCGGCGCCGCAGACGGTGCGCGGCCCCAGCGTCATCCTCCGCCGCCCGCCGGCCGCCGCGGCGCAGGGCGGCGGGCTGGAGGCGATGACCCGCCAGGTCATGCCCGCCTATTTCCGCAGCCAGCGCCAGATCATCATCGATGCCGAGGCACTGCTCGCCGAACGGCCGCGCCCCCCCGCCGATCGCTTCCTGTCGCGCGCCGACGCGATCGGCGCCGACCAGCGACTGCTCCGCATGCGCTATGGCCAGTTCATGGGCGAGGAGGTCGGCGGCGGCGCCACCAATGCGATGCCGACCAACGACGAGGAGGACGGCGCGAAGCCCGACGCCGACCCGCACGACCACGACCATGACGCCCCCGGTCACGCCTCGCCCGCCTTCGGCACGGCGACGGACGTGACCGCGGACTATGGCCACACCCACGACGAGGCGGAGGCGGCGACGTTGCTCGATCCCGGCACCCGCGCGACGCTGCGTCAGGCGCTCGACAATATGTGGCAATCCGAGGTCGCGCTGCGCCAGGGCGAACCGCGCAAGGCCTTGCCCTTCGCCTATAAGGCGCTGCGTTTCATCAAGCAGGTCCAGCAGGCGACGCGCATCTTCCTCGCGCGCACCGGCAGTGACCTGCCCGCGGTCGACATGGCGCGGCGGCTGACCGGCGATCGCGGCGCGCTGGGCACGCGGGCCCTGCCGTCCGCCGCCGCCGATCCGGTCGATGCGACCCCCGCGGCGATCTGGCGCGCGCTCGACGGATCGCGACCGGAGGCGGCGCTCGACGCGCTGTCGCGCTGGCTGCGCGGCGGCGCGCGCGTGCCCGATCCGCTCGCGCTGGCGGGCGCGGCCGACACGCTGCGCCGCCAGCCGGACTGCGCGCGCTGTCGGGAGGCGCTGCGTGGCCAGCTGTGGCAGGCGCTGCCGCGGCCGTCTC
>NZ_DBBS01000018.1:0-310421 GCF_002292295.1 Sphingomonas sp. UBA978 | reverse complement strand
CGCCCGCCGCGAGACCGGCGATGCGGTCGGCCGCCGCTATCTGGATGCATTGCCATGACGCCCGAGCGGATCACCGCCGCGCTGCTCGGCCTCGCGGTCGTCGCGGCATGGCTGCGGCTGTGGCGCTGGCAGCGGCGTGGCGCCGTCCGCAGCCCGCGCTGGCGGATCGCCGCGCTCGCGGCGTTGCAGGCCGTGGTCGCCGGCCTGCTCTACATGACCCTGTTCGCGCCATCGCGATCCGTCGTCGCCGACCGGCTGGCGGTCGCCACCGCCGGCGCGCCGCACCTCATCGCCACCGCGCACGACGAGACGCTGGTCGCCCTGCCGGAGGCGGGGGCGATCGCGGGGGCGCGGCGCGAACCCGACCTCGGCACCGCGCTGCGCCATCATCCCGGCGCGGTGGCGTTCCGTATCGTCGGCAGCGGGCTCGTCGCGCGCGACCGGCCCGCGGCGATGCGGGTCGCGGTCCGCTATGCGCCGCCGCCGGTCCCGCAGGGCCTCGTCGCGCTGACGCCCCCGGCGCCGGTCGCGCCCGGCGCGCGCTTCGCGGTGGTCGGCCGGGTCGAAGGGGGCGCCGCCGCCACGTTGCGCGATCCCGCCGGGCGCATCGTCGATACCGCCCGCCCGGCTGCGGACGGCACGCTGGTCCTGCACGGCACCGCGCGCGTGCCCGGTGCGGCGCTGTTCACGCTGCAGCTCGCCGGCGGCGACGCCGCGCGCGTGCCGCTCGTCACCATTGCCACGACGCCGGCGAAGGCGCTGATCCTCGCCGGCGCGCCGGGGCCGGAGGTCAAGTTCCTGCGCCGCTGGGCCGCCGATGCCGGCCTGACGCCGCAGGCGCAGCTGGCGGCGGGCGGCGGGCTGACGCTGGGCGATCCGCCCGCAAGCTATGCCGGCTACGATCTCGCCATCCTCGACGATCGCAGCTGGGCGGCGCTCGGCGGTGGCGCGCGCGCCGCGCTGGCGCAGGCGGTGCGCGGCGGCATGGGGCTGGTCGTACGGCTGACCGGACCGGTGCCGCGCGGCTGGCAGGTGTTCGGCCTCGCCGCGGGCGGCGGTGCGGCGGCCGTGCCGCTCCGCCTCGCCCCCGCCGCGCCCAGCCAGGCCGCGCTCGCCGCCCGTCGCGGCCCCGGCAGCCGCGACGCACCCGCCGACGGCGCCGCGCCGCTCGGCGAGGTGCCGGAGCTCAGCCGCATCGCCACCACCCTCGGCGGCATCCCGCTGCTCCGCGACGCGCGCGGCACGCCCTATGCCGCGTGGCGCAACGTCGGTCGCGGCCGCGTCGCCGTCGTCACCCTGCTCGACAGTTTCGCGCTGGTCACCAGCGGCAACGGCGACGCCCACGCCGATCTGTGGAGCACGCTCGCCACCACCGTGGGTCGCGGCACGCCGTCGCCGCCCGACGTCGCCGCGCTCGCCTGGGCGGGGGAGCGTACGACGGTTTGCGGCCTCGGCGCCGATGCGCGCGCGACCGCGCCGGACGGCACCGTCACCGCCCTGATCGCCGATCCCGCGTCAAGCGGCTGCGCCGGCTATTGGCCGCTCGCGCCCGGCTGGCACCGCGTCGCCGGCCGCCCCCTGTACGTCCAGCCCGCCGACTCCCTGCCGCAAGTCCGCGCCGCCGCGCGCCGCGACGCGACGCTCGCCCTCGTCGGCGCGCGCGCCGTGCCGGCCGCCCCGGCATCCCCGGTGGAGCATGGACCGTCGTGGCGCTGGTTCCTGCCGTTCCTCGCCGCCGCGGGCCTGTTGTGGTGGCTGGAGCGCCGCCGCCGCTAGCGACGCTGCCCGGTCACTCCGCCGGACGCGGGCCGCGGATCTTGACGACGTCGCGGTGCATCGGCGCCAGCTTGGCGAGGAAGCGGTTCTGCGCGCCGAAGCCGACATGCTCGCGGCGCATCGCCGCCTGCAAATTTTCGACCAGCGCCGCCATGTCGGCCTGCTGCACGCCCATGTCGGTATGCGCCGCGCGCATCGTCCGACCGGTGTAGCGGCAGCCGCCGCCGAGGATGTAGCAGAATTGCTCCTTCAGCGTGCGGCGCAGGCGGACGAGGTCCTGCCCCTTGAAGATGTCGCTGATCCGCGGATCGGCGACGCTGCGCGCCACCAGGTCGTCGACGATCCGGTCGACGCCGGCCTGGCCGTGGAACGCGCGCCACATCCCCGCGCCCGCGAACGGCGTCGCCCCGGCATTGGCGTCGGACTGGACATAGGGCGCGACCGGCTGCTCGCCGGCGGGCGTCGCGGCCTGCAGGCCGAGGAACAGGAGCATGGCGATCATCGGTTAGTCCCCATCGAAGGTGAAGGTCGGCGCATGACCGCGCCGGTCAGAATCCGCCCTGCAGCGACAGGAACAGCCCGCGCTGGCGACGCACCGTCGCGATGTCGCCCAGGTCGACATAGGCGGCGGTCAGCGACACGTTGCGGTGCACCGCCCAGGCGGCGAACAGGTCGTAGCTGTCGTCCTCCTCCGCAAAGCCGAGATTGTCCGGCTCGGTGCGATATTCCGCGCCGACCACCAGCGTGCGGGTCAGCATCTTGGCGAGCGATCCCTCGAACTGTGCGGTCCGGTCGGTGCCTTTGGGGCCGCCGAAGCCGAGCAGCCCCAGCTGGTTCGCCTTGGTGAAGCGGACGGTCGCATCCGCGACGATGCCCTGCGCCAGCCACAGCTTGGTCGCCGCGACATAGAGATCCGCGCTCCGCGTCTCGGCCGCGCCCACCGCCTTCACCACCGCGCCGCGCTCGGCGATCTTGTACTGCACGCCCGCCGCGATCTGCGGCAGCGGCGTATCCTGCGCCCAGACGGCATCGCCGATCAGCTTCACCTTGGCCCCGACGATATGCTGGCCGAAGGTGAAGCCGCGCCCCAGCCCCAGCGCCGCGCCGGCGGCACGGGTGTCGAACCGCTGATAGGCATAGGACAGCTCGATCCGGTCCGACACGCCGATCGCGGCGCCCGCGCTGCTCAGGTCGAAATCGGGAAGCGCGACATAGGTCGCATGCGCGGTGCCGCCGATCCCGTCCTCGGTCTCGTTGCCCGCGATCACCGCCCAGGTCGCCAGCCCGCCGCCCGCCGCGCCCTCGACCGACGATACGCCGTTGGTCAGCAGCAGCTTGCCGCCGCCGCGCCGCTGGTTGGCGAACGCGGGCTGGACCGATGCGACGATCAGGGCCGCGGTGAGGGCGATACGCGATACGGTTACACTCGACATGGCCAGGGCATTGCAACCGATATGGTAAATGTTCCGTAAGGGTGGCCTTCAGCAATTCGCAACGCCGGACCGGATACGGGCGGATGATGCGTATCCGTTTCCTTTCCGCTCTCGCTCTCGCTCTCGTCGCTGCGATCGCGCCGGCCGCCGCGCATGCCGCGACGGTGACGATCACCGTCCGCCAGCCCGACGGCACGCCGCTGACCGACGGCGTCGTGCTGGTCGACAGCGCCGCGGCGCCGCGCCCGGTGCCGCGCGGCCCCTATGCGATGGAGCAGAAGCAGATCGCCTTTCAGCCGCACGTGCTGATCGTCCCGGTCGGCGCGCAGGTCGCCTTCCCCAACCGCGATTCGGTGCGGCACCACGTCTATTCCTTCTCGAAGGCGAAGCGCTTCGACCTCAAGCTGTACGGGCGCGAGGACCAGCGCAGCATCGTCTTCGACACGGCCGGCGTCGTCGCGCTCGGCTGCAACATCCACGATACGATGAGCGGCTTCGTCATCGTCACCGCGACGCCATTCTACGCGCGCACCGACGCGCAGGGGCGGGTGACCATCCCCGGCGTGCCCGCCGGTGCGGTGACGCTGCGGCTGTGGTCGCCGTCGATCCGCGCCGCCGGCAACGTGCTGGCGCAGGCCGCGACGGTGCCCGCCGCCGGCTATGCCACGACGCTGACGATCCGCCGCTGATGCGCCTGCCACGCCCGCGGTTCCGGACGCTCCGGGGACGGCTCGCGGTGCTGTACACCGGCATGTTCGCGCTCGCGCTCGCCGTGCTCGGCGTCACCGCGCAGGTGATGATCTGGACGCATGCGCGCTCCTCCGTCTCGGCGGAGCTGGCGGCGAGCGGCAGCGTCTATGACGGCCTGTGGGCGCTGCGGGCGAAGACGCTCGCCGGCACCGCCGACGTCCTCGCGCACGATTTCGGCTTCCGCACCGCGGTGGCGACCGGCGACCGGCCGACGATCGAATCGGCGCTGGCGACGCTGCGCGCCCGCGCCGGGGTGCAGCGCGCGATGGTGGTCGAACCGGACGGCAGCGTCGTCGGCGCGGCGGGGCCGCTCGCCGCCGCGATCGCCGGCCTGCCCGACCGGATGGGGGACGGCCGCCACGACGCGGTGCTGGTGTCGCAGGGCCGCATCTATCGCGTCATCGTCTCGCCGGTGCTGGCGCCGATGCAGATCGGTTCGGTCGTGCTCGCGCTGCCGCTCGACGCGGCGGAGATGCGCGGACTGGAGCGACTGTCCGCGATCCCGCTGACCGCGACGATGCTGTACCGCGATGCCGCCGGACGCTGGCAGTCGGCGGACGGCTCGATCGGCGCCGATCCCGCCGTCGACGCGCTGGTCTCCGCCTCGCAGTCGACGCGGCGGCTGGTCACGCTGACCCTGCCGGCCGGCCGCGCCTTCGCCATCGCCAAGCCGCTCGCCGGCCCGAACGGCCGCGCCGATGCCGCGCTGCTGATCCGCTATCCGTTGCAGGCGGCGCTCGCGCCCTATCTGCCGCTGCAGGCGGGCCTCGCGCTCGCCGGGCTGATCGGCATCGCGCTGGTGGTGCTCGGCAGTTTGCGACTCGCACGCCGGATTACCCGGCCCCTCTTCGAGCTCGACGCCGCCGCCCGCACGCTCGAGGAGGGCGCCCGGACCGAGGTGACGGTGACCGGCGAGGACGAGATCGGCCGGCTCGCGCAAAGCTTCAACCGCATGTCGCAGGGCATCGTCGATCGCGAGAACCGCATCTCGCACCTCGCCTTCCACGACACGCTCACCGGCCTGCCCAACCGCACCTCCTTCCGCCAGGCGCTCGACCAGGCGCTCGCCCGCGCCGCGCGCTCGGGGCCGGCGGGCGAACAGGTCGCGGTGCTGTGCCTCGACCTCGACGGGTTCAAGGGCGTCAACGACACGCTCGGCCATCCGGTCGGCGATGCGCTGCTGGAGACGCTCGGCGCGCTGCTGACCCGGCTGGCGCCCGACGGGCTCGTCTCCCGGCTGGGCGGCGACGAATTCGCGATCATCCTGGCGGGCCGGCTCGAGGCGGACCGTCCGCGCGGGCTGGCGCAGGCGATCCTCGATGCGGTCGCCCGCCCGGTCGAGGCCGCGGGTCACCAGATCGCCACCGGCTTCAGCATCGGCATCGCGCTGTCGCCCGCCGACGGCACCGATCCCGACCAGCTGCTCAAGAACGCCGACCTCGCGCTCTATCGCGCCAAGAAGGACGGCCACGGCGTCTTCCGCTTCTTCGAGGAGGCGCTCGACATCGCCGCGCGCAAGCGCCGCCAGATGGAGCTGGACCTGCGCGAGGCGCTGATGACCGGCCAGTTCCGTCTCAACTTCCAGCCGATCTACGACCTCAAGGCGGACCGGATCGGCGGCTTCGAATCGCTGCTGCGCTGGCATCATCCGACCCGCGGCGAGGTGTCGCCGGTCGAGTTCATTCCGGTCGCCGAGGATACCGGCCTGATCGTCGGCATCGGCGAATGGGTGCTGCACGAGGCGTGCCGCCACGCCGTCGACTGGCCCGACCACGTCCGCGTCGCGATCAACGTCTCGCCGCTCCAGTTCCGCAGCCAGGGCTTTGCCGCGATCGTCATGCAGGCACTGGCCCGCACCGGCCTGCCGCCGCGCCGGCTGGAGATCGAGATCACCGAATCGGTCTTCCTCGACGGCGAGGACCATGTGCTGGGCCTGCTGCATCAGCTGCGCGCGATCGGCGTCCGCGTCGCGCTCGACGATTTCGGCACCGGCTATTCCTCGCTCAGCTATCTGCGCAGCTTCCCGTTCGACAAGATCAAGATCGACCGCTCGTTCGTCACCCATGTCGCCGCCGATGCGAGCAGCGCCGCGATCGTGCGCGCGATCGTCGACCTCGCCGCCGCGCTCCACATGGAGATCACCGCGGAAGGGGTAGAGGACGCCGACCAGCTCGGCTGCCTGCGCGGGCAGGGCTGCGACAGCATCCAGGGCTTCCTGCTCAGCCGCCCGGTCGAATATGACGCGATCGCGCGGCTGCTCCCCGCCCGTCTCGCGAAAGCCGCCTGACGGCCATTGACCGGCCCCCGCGGGCTTGCGACATCGCCTTCGACCTTGAGGAGGGATGCATGGACGACCTGACGCGACGCGGCGTGATCGGCGGCGTTGCCGCGGTGGCTTTGGCGGGACGCGCCTTCGCGCAGACCGGGACGGCGGACGAGGTCGTGCCGCTGTGGCCCAAGGCGATTCCGGGCGACCGGGGGACCCGGATCGTGCGCAAGGTCAACGAACGCGCGAAGAGCGGCGCGTCCAACGATCGCTGGATCACCGGCATCGATGCGCCCGCACTGGTGGTGAAGCGGCCGGCGACGCCCAACGGCGCCGCGGTGCTGCTGGTCCCGGGCGGCGGCTACGGCTTCCTGTCCTACGACAATGAAGGCATCGAACAGGCGCGCTGGCTCAACGCGCTCGGCGTCACCTGTTTCATCCTGCTCTACCGTCTGCCCGGCGAAGGCTGGGGCAACCGCCATCTGGTGCCGTTGCAGGATGCGCAGCGCGCGATGCGGGTGATCCGCGCCGGTGCGGCGACCTATGGCGTCGATCCGCGCCGCGTCGCGGTGCTCGGCTTCTCGGCGGGCGGGCATCTCGCCGGATCGCTGGCGACCCGTCATGGCGAGGCGACCTATGCCCCGGTCGACGCCGCCGACCGGCAGTCGGCGCGGCCCGATCTGGCGGGGCTGATCTACCCGGTGATCGGGATGGATGCCACGATCACGCACAAGGGTTCGCGCGACAATATGCTCGGGCCGACGCCCGACGCGGCGGCGCTGGCGGCGGCCTCGGTCGAGCGCCGGGTCGCGGCGGACACGCCGCCGGTGTTCCTCGTCCACGCCAGCGACGACGGCACCGTGCCGGTCGCCAACAGCCTCGCCATGTATGCCGCGATGCTGGCGGCGAAGCGACCGGCCGAACTGCATGTCTTCGACGAGGGCGGCCACGGCTTCGGCGTGCGGCTCGCCAAGGCGGTGCCGGCCGCGGCCTGGCCGACGCTGTTCGCCGCTTATGCCGCGCGCAAGGGCGTGTTCCCGGGCTAGGGCCGATCGCATGACGCTCGCCGCCACCACGCTCGATTCGCCCGTCGGCACGCTGACGCTGGTGGCGAGCGCGGTCGGGCTGGTCGCGGTGCTGTGGGAGGGGGACGATCCGCTGCGGGTGCGACTCGGGCCGCTTGTCGAGGATGCGGCGCATCCGGTGCTGGTCGAGGCGACGCGTCAGCTTCGCGCCTATTTCGACGGCCGGCTGACCGCGTTCGACCTGCCGCTCGACATGCGCGGCACCGATTTCCAGAAGAGCGTATGGGCGGCGCTGCTCGCCATCCCTTATGGCGAGACGCGCAGCTATGGCGCGATCGCCCGCGCGATCGGGCGGCCGACCGCCAGCCGCGCGGTCGGCGCGGCGAACGGGCGCAACCCCCTGTCGATCGTCGCGCCCTGCCATCGCGTCGTCGGAACGGGGGGCGGCCTGACCGGCTTCGCCGGCGGGCTGGAGGCCAAGGCCCTGTTGCTGGCGCTCGAGCGGCGCGGGGGCGAACTGCCGTTCGAATAGTGTGCAATTTTTGGCACACTTCGCCGCGCCCTCGATCGCGGGCCGGATCGGTCGATACCGATCCTTTTGCTTAAGTCTTTGAAATAAGACGATAATTAAATGTTCATCCGGCCGTTGCCGGGGCTTTGGTCCGCGCGGCATGGTCCGGTGACGCTCACGGCCGACAAGAGCCCGCCCGCGTCGCCATAGAGGATGAAAGGCTGCCCATGACCATCAGCATCGCGCAAGCACCCGTTACGCCGCCGGCGGCCAAGCCGTGGTATGCGCAGCTCTATTTTCAGGTGCTGATCGCGATCGTCGCGGGCGTGTTGCTCGGCCATTTCGCGCCCGCCACCGGCGAGGCGCTGAAGCCGCTCGGCGATGCCTTCATCAAGCTGGTCAAAATGGTGATCGCCCCGGTCATCTTCCTCACCATCGTCACCGGCATCGCCGGCATGCGCGATCTCGGCGCGGTCGGGCGCGTCGCCGGCAAGGCGTTCGTCTATTTCCTGTTCTTCTCGACGCTGGCGCTGATCGTCGGCCTGATCGTCGCCAATGTGGTGCGGCCGGGCGCGGGGCTGAACATCGATCCGGCCACGCTCGACACCAGCAAGGTCGCCGAATTCGCCGAAAAGGCGCATGACAGCACGATCACCGGCTTCCTGACCGGGATCATCCCCGACACGTTCCTGTCGTCGCTGACGCAGGGCAACATCCTGCAGGTGCTGTTCGTCTCGATCCTGTTCGGCATCGCGCTGGCGCTGATCGGCGATCGCGGCACCCGGGTGCTGAGCGTGCTGGAGGACGTGTCGCTCGCCTTCTTCAAGGTGGTCAGCATCGTCATGAAGGCGGCACCGATCGGTGCGTTCGGCGCGATGGCCTTCACCATCGGCAAATATGGCGTCGGCACGCTCGCCAATCTCGCGATGCTGGTCGGCACCTTCTACTTCACCTCGCTGCTGTTCGTGCTGGTGGTGCTCGGCACGGTCAGCTGGCTGTGCGGCTTCTCGATCCTGCGGCTGATCGCGTATCTCAAGGCCGAGCTGCTGCTCGTCCTCGGCACCTCGTCGTCGGAAAGCGCGCTGCCCGCGCTGATCGAGAAGATGGAGCGCGCCGGCTGCCCCAAGTCGATCGTCGGCCTCGTCGTGCCGACCGGCTATTCGTTCAACCTCGACGGCACCAACATCTACATGACGCTGGCGGCGCTGTTCATCGCGCAGGCGTGCAACGTCGACCTGACGCTCGGCCAGCAATTGCTGCTGCTGTCGGTCGCGATGCTGTCGTCAAAGGGCGCGGCGGGCGTCACCGGCGCGGGCTTCATCACCCTCGCCGCGACGCTGTCGATCGTGCCGAGCGTGCCGGTCGCGGGCATGGCGCTGATCCTCGGCGTCGACCGCTTCATGAGCGAATGCCGCAGCCTGACCAACTTCATCGGCAATGCGGTCGCCACCATCGTCGTCTCCCGCTGGGAAGGCGCGCTGGATAGCGGGCAGCTGGACGCGGCCCTGCGTGGACAGGCCCTGCGCGTCGACCAGCTCCCCGCCGACGCCGTTCCCGCCGAATAACCGCGCGCACCCTCACCCGATCGGTCGCTGCGCGACCTCTTCCCTCTCCCGCCGGGAGACGGAGGGAGCGGCAAAGCCGCGACAGGGTGAGGGCGGCCAGAAGGATCAAACCCATGTCCTATTTCGCTCGCGCCCTCGGCGCCACCGCGCTGCTCACCCTCGCCACCGCTGTGCAGGCGCAGACCAGTGTCGCGCCGACCGAGAGCGGCCAGACCCGCAATCCCGCCATGCCGACCGTCACCTCCTATCCCTCCGCGGCGGCGGGCAACGGCGCGACGACCAACGGCTTCAACCTGTCGCGCTGGGCGGAGGATTGGCGGGTGATGCGCGATCCGGCGAAGCGCGACGACGTTCTCGACCGGCTGAAGTTCCTGCCGCTCGACGGGGACGGCGACGTCTATCTGACGCTGTCGGGCGAGCTGCGCCTGCGGGTCAACCACACCACCAATCCCAATCTGCGCGAGGTCCGGGCGCAGCGGCAGGACATCAACCGCATCGTCGGCGGCGCCGATCTGCACGTCGGCCCGCACGTCCGGGCCTTTGCCGAGATCGCGCATGGCGGCATCTCCGGAGTCGAGCTCGGCGCGCCCGCGGCGACGTTGCGCAACGATCTGGTGCTGCAACAGGCGTTCGTCGAGGGCAATGCAGAGATCGAGGGCGTCGCCGTCGGCGTGCGCTACGGCCGGCAGGAATTCACCGACGGCCCGAACCTGCTGGTGTCGCAGCGTGACAACAACACGATCCGCTACACGCTGAACGGCGTCCGCGCCTGGGCGCGCGGCAGCCGCGTGCGCGCCGACCTGTTCGATCTCAAGCCGACGCAATATGGCGACCTCGGCACCGACGACGACGTCAGCGATCCGGCGCGCCGCTTTTCTGGCGTGACCCTGGGCTTCGCCGCACCGACCGGCTGGTTCGGCGGCTCGAAGCTGTACGTCGATCCCTTCTTCTGGCGGCGGCGCAACACGGTCGGCGCCTGGGGCGGGCGGATCGGGCCGGCGACGCGCTATTTCGCCGGCGTCCATGCCTGGGGTGATGCCGGGCCGCTGACGATCGACTGGACGGTCAACCACCAATACGGCACCTACATCGATCAGGACATCGACGCCTGGCAGGTGTTCCTCGCCCAGACCTGGCGCATCGGCAAGGCGAAGACCGCGCCGCGGGTCGGCTTCCACGTCGATTATGCCAGCGGCGGCGGCGGCTATGGCGACGGCAAGCTGCGCGACGCCTATGCGCCGTTCGGGAACAACATCTATTACAGCTACGGGCTGTTCCTGACTCCGTCGAACCTGATCGCGGTCGCCCCCAACCTCACGGTGTCGCCGTTCCGGTCGGTGCGCGTCACCGCCGAATATCAGCTGACGTGGCGCGACAGCACCACCGACGCGGTCTATCGCGCCAATGGCCAGCCGTTCGCGGGAACGCAGCTGATCCGCGATGCCAAGATCGGCGACGTCGCGCGGTTGCAGGCGATCTGGTCGATCACGCCGCGCCTGTCCTTCACCGGCCGCTACGAACATCTCGCCGCCGGCCCCTCGCTGACCAGGGCCGGGTTCAAAAGCTCCGACTTCCTCGCCGGCTGGCTCAGCTTCCGCTTCTAAGGGTTTCCGATATGCCCCCCGCCTTCCATGCCGCCGCGCGCGCGCTGCTGTCCGATCCGCTGACCAACAAGGGGACCGCCTTTACCGAAGCCGAGCGCGACCGGCTCGGCCTGCACGGGCTGCTGCCCCCGCATGTCGGGACGCTGGAAAGCCAGATCGCGCGGCGCCGGCGGGTGCTCGACGGAATGGCGGACGACTTCCATCGCTATGCCTTCCTGCGCGAATTGCAGGATTCGAACGAGATATTGTTCCATGCCCTCGTGCAGGCCGACCTGCCGCGGATGCTGCCGCTGGTCTATACGCCGACGGTGGGCGCGGGGTGCGAGCGGTTCAGCGAGATCTGGCGCAAGCCGCGCGGCCTGTTCCTCAGCTATCCCAATCGCGAACGCATCGCCGACATCCTCGCCGACCCGGCGCTGGACCGGGTCAGGGTGATCGTGGTCAGCGACGGCGAACGCATCCTCGGCCTCGGCGACCAGGGGGCAGGGGGCATGGGCATCCCGATCGGCAAGCTGGCGCTCTACACGGCCTGTGCGGGCATCCATCCTGCCGAGGTGCTGCCGATCCTGCTCGACGTCGGCACCGACAATGCCGCCCTGCGCGACGATCCGCTCTACGTCGGCTGGCGCAATCCGCGCATCCGCGGCGACGATTATGACGTCTTCGTCGAGACGTTCGTCGCTGCGGTGGCGGAACGCTGGCCGGGCGTGCTCCTGCAATGGGAGGATTTCGCTGGATATAATGCGCACAACTTGCTCGCCCACTACCGCAACCGCCTCCTAAGCTTCAACGACGATATCCAGGGGACGGCGGCGACCGCGGTCGGCACCTTGCTGTCTGCGATCCGGCGCACCGGCGCGTCGCTGACCGCGCAGCGGATCGTGCTGTTCGGCGCGGGTGCGGCGGGCAGCGGCGTTGCCGAACTGCTGGTGCAGGCGTTGCGCGCCGAGGGGCTGGACGACGAGTCGGCACGGGCGCGGATCTGGGCGGTCGATCGCGACGGGCTGATCTTGTCCGATATGCCGAAGCTGACCCTGCCGCAGGTGCGGCTGGCGCGGAATCGGGCCGAGGTCGCCGGCTGGGCGCGCGACGCGGACGGCGGGATCGGCCTGTTGGAAACCGTCGATGCGGTACGCCCGACGGTGCTGATCGGCGCATCCGGGCAGGCGGGGGCGTTCACCGAGGCGGTGGTGCGGGCGATGACCGCGGGCTGTGCGCGGCCGGTGATCTTTCCCCTGTCCAACCCGGTGTCGCGCGCGGAGGCGCATCCCGCGGACGTGCTGGCGTGGACCGATGGCCGGGCGCTGGTCGGCACCGGCAGCCCCTTTGGCGTGGCCGGGGTCACCCAGGTGAACAACGTCTACATCTTCCCCGGCGTCGGCCTCGGCTCGCTCGCGGTCGGCGCGACCCGGGTCACCGACGGCATGTTCATGTCGGCGGCGCGGGCGCTCGGCGACATGGGTGGGGCGGGCGAGACGCTGCTGCCGCCGATCGAGGCCTTGCGCGACGTGGCAGTGCGGATCGCGCTGGTGGTGGCACGCGCGGCGATCGCGGACGGCGTCGCGAACGTCGAAACTGTGTCCGAGGAACAGATCGCCGCGCTGATGTGGGCCGCGGCGTACGACTGAACGGGATGCCGTCAGATCCTCCCCGGCGCGGAGAGGAAATTAGCTTTCGCGTTCCAGCCGCCTTTCCTTCACCGCCCCGCCCGGCAGCGCCGCGGCGATCGCGGCCTGTAGCGCCTCCGTGCCGTAAGGCTTGGCGAGCAACACCGCGCCGGTCCCAGCCGGCACCGCGGCGGTGTCGCCGGTGGCGAAGACGATCCCCACGTCCGGCCGCAACTCGCGCGCCTTGACCGCGAACTCCGGCCCCGACGCGCCGGGCAAATTGACGTCGGTGACCAACACATCGATCGGCACCGTCTGCAAGGCGGTCATCGCATCCTCGGCGCTGGCGGCATCGACCACGACGAAGCCGCTCGCCTGCAACAATTCGGCGGTGGTGGCGCGGATCACCGCGTCGTCCTCGACCAGCAGCACCGTGATCTGCCCCTTCGCGCCCGCTGCCGGGCGCAGTGCGACCGGTGCGCTGGTCAGCTGACGCGCGGCGAGGCCGGCGTTGCGCTGGCGCTGGTTGGCGAGGACGTGTCGGAATTTCCGGGCCAGCGCCTCGCGAGTATAAGGCTTGGACAGCAGCTCGACGCCCGCATCCAGCCGTCCGCCATGAACGATCGAATTCTCGGTATAGCCGCTGGTGAACAGCACCGCGAGGTCGGGCAGGCGTTCCTTGGCCTTGCGCGCGAGTTCGGGGCTCTTCAGCGTGCCGGGCATCACCACGTCGGTGAACAGCATGTCGATCGGGATGCCGCTTTCGATGACATTGAGTGCGCTTTGCGCATCGATCGCCTTGAGCACGCGATAGCCGAGGTCGCCGAGCATTTCGACCACGGTCGCGCGAACCTCGTCGTCGTCCTCGACCACCAGCACCGTCTCGGTGCCGCCCTCGATCGCGCCGCTGTCGACGATCACCTCGACGTCCTCCGCCTCGCGGCTGCGCGGCAGGTAGAGTTTGATCGTGGTGCCCTCGCCGACCTCGGAATAGATCTTCACGTGGCCGCCGGACTGTTTGACGAAGCCATAGACCATCGACAGGCCGAGGCCCGAACCCTTGCCCTCCGACTTCGTCGAGAAGAAGGGTTCGAACACCTTGGCGATGATATCTGGCGCCATCCCGCTGCCGGTGTCGCTGACCGCGAGCATGACATATTGCCCGGCCTCGACCTCTTCGTGGCGGCGCGCATAGGCGTCGTCGAGATGCGTGTTGCCGAGTTCGATCGTCAGCTTGCCGGTGCCGTTCATCGCATCGCGGGCATTGATCGCAAGGTTGAGCAACGCATTCTCGATCTGCACCGGATCGATGAAGCAGTTCCACAGGCCGCCACCGAAGATCGTCTCGACCTCGATCCCCTCGCCGATCGCGCGGCGCAGCATGTCGTCCATGCCCTGTACGAAGCGGGTGACGTTGACGACCTTAGGCTCCAGCGCTTGCCGCCGGCCGAAGGCGAGCAGCTGCGCGGCCAGCTTCGAGCCGCGCGACACGCCCGCCATCGCATTGGCGACGCGACGTTCGGCGCGGTCGTTGCCGGCGATATCCTTCGCCAGCAGCTGGAGGTTGCCGGAGACGACCTGGAGGAGGTTGTTGAAGTCGTGCGCGACGCCGCCGGTGAGTTTGCCGATCGTCTCCATCTTCTGCGCCTGCGCCAGCGCCGCCTCGGCCTGGCGGCGTTCGCCGATCTCGGCGATGACGCGCGCCTCGAGATTGTCGTTGAGCTGGCGCAGCTGTTCCTCGGCGCGCTCGCGGTGGCGGACCTGGCGTTGCAGGTGCTCGGCCTGGTCGCGCAGCGTCTGTTCGGCGGCGCGTTGCTCGGTGATGTCGGTGTGGACGCCGACCCATTCGAGAATCGCGCCCGTCGCATCCTTGATCGGCAGCGCGCAGATCAGGCAGTTGCGCCATGCACCGTCGTGACGGCGGACGCGATGCTCGAACACGAACACCGACCGCGCAGCGACCGCGGCATTCCAGGCTGCGACCGTCGCATCGGCATCGTCGGGGTGGACGGCGCCCGCCCAGCCATAGCCGCTGTAGGCCGCTTCGTCCTGCCCGGTTAGCGCGCTCCAGCCCGGCTGCTCGCCGAGCATCCGGCCGTCGGCGGTGTTGGTCCACAGCACGCCGTGCACCGCCTCCATCGCGGCGCGGAACCGGTCGTTGCTGACCCGCACCGCCGCCTCGCGCTGCGCGCGCTCCTCGATATCGGTGACGAGGACGTGGAAGCCGAGGATCGTGCCATCGGCATCGGCGCGCGGCAGATAGCGGATGTCTGCGCGGCGGAAGCCGCCGTCGCGATGCGACATGCGCCCTTCCGACCGGATCGCCTCGCCTGCCAGCGCCCGTTCGATCAGCGGCAGGCGTTCGATATAGATCTCCTCGCCGAGCACGTCGCGCAGATGGCGTCCGGTGACCTGTTCCGGCGTCAGGCCGAACCAGTCGAGATAATAGCTGTTAGCGAAGCGATAGACCTGATCCGCATCGACATAGGAGATCAGCACCGGCAGCGCGTCGGTGATCGCGCGCAGTTCGGCGGCACTGGCGGCGACCGCGATCTCGGCACCGATGCGCGCGGTGTTGTCGATCACGGTGCACATCACGCCGCCGACGCTGCCGTCGTCGAGATGGACCGGCGTGTAGAACAGGTCGAGGAACAGTTGCTGCGGCGTGCCGCCACGGTTCAGCACCATCGGCTGGTCGCGATAGCTGACGACCTCTCCGGCGAATCCGCGCGCCAGAATCGCCCGGTTCCAGTCCCAGACCTCTGGCCAGACCGCAGACACCGTCCCGCCCAGCGCCTCTGGGTGCCGGGCGCCGGCGATATCGGCATAGCCGTCATTATAGATCATGATGTGGTCCGGCCCCCACATCAGCACTTTGGGCACGGGCGAATTGACGATGTTGCTGACCGTCGTGCGCAGCGCCGGCGACCAGCTATGGATCGGGCCAAGTGGCGTGCGATTCCAGTCATATGCGCGGATCAGCGCACCGCATGCGCCACCGCCGGCGAGCGAGGGTGCGGGCGGGGACGCAGGCGCAGGAGGGATGGAGGACATGGTCGCCGGAATGAGCGTTCGCCGGATAGGTGTCAAACATCCGGTGCCGCTTTTCGTCGGTTCGGTATGGACGCGGGGCCTGCTGCGGGTCAAAGGCGAAACGCATGAGCCATGACCTGCTGACCACGACCGAAGGCGCCGTCGGGCGGCTGCGCCTGAACCGGCCCAAAGCGCTCCACGCACTCAACCTGTCGATGTGCGAGGGGATGCTGATCGCGCTGGAGGCGTGGCGCACCGATGCGGGCGTCGCGGCGGTGATGCTCGACCATGACGAAGGCCGCGGGTTCTGCGCGGGCGGCGACATTCGCATGCTCAGTGAAAGCGGCGCCGGCGACGGCGCGGCGGCACGCGCGTTCTTCCATACCGAATACCGGCTCAACCATCGCCTGTTCGCCTATGCCAAGCCGACGGTCGCGTTCATGGACGGGGTGACGATGGGCGGCGGCGTCGGCATCGCGCTGCCGTGCCGCTGGCGCGTCGCGACCGAGCATACGCGCTTCGCCATGCCCGAAACCGGCATCGGCCTGTTCCCCGACGTCGGCGGCGGCTGGTTCCTGTCGCGCCTGCCCGGGCGGGTCGGGCAGTTCCTGGCGCTGACCGGGCACCGGCTGGACGGGGCGGAGGCGCATGCGCTGGGGCTGGCGACGCATTACCTGCCCGCCGCCGCGCTGGACGAGGCGAAGGCCGCGATCGTCGCCGACCCCTATGCGATCGAGGCGATTCTCGACCGGCTGGCGATCGCGCCGCCGCCCGCGACGCTGCTGGAGCATCGTGCTGCCATCGACCGTCTGTTCGCGTCCGACACGCTGGAGGAGGTCTTCGCCGCGCTCGAGGCGGACGATGGCGCCTTTGCCGACGAGCAACTCGCGGTGCTGCGCAGCAAGTCGCCGCAGGCGATGAAGGTGTCGCTGCGCCTGCTCTACGACGGCCATCTGATGCAGAGCTTCGCCGACGAGATGGTGCAGGAATATGCCGTTGCGAGCCGAGTCGTGCAGCGCCACGATTTCCTCGAGGGCGTGCGCGCTGTGATCGTCGACAAGGACAATGCGCCGCGCTGGCAGCCCGCCACGCCCGACGCCGTTACCGATCACGTCATCGACCAGATCTTCGCACCGCTGCCCGAGGCGGAAGCGTGGACGCCCGCCTGAGGAGAACCTTCATGTCCGACTACCAGACCATCCTCGTCGAACGGCGCGAGCGGGTGACGCTCATCACGCTCAACCGGCCCGAATCGCTCAACGCGCTCAACGCGCAGGTGCTCGCCGACCTGCTGGCGGCGCTCGCCGCATTCGATGCCGACGAGGGGCAGGGCTGCGCTGTGCTGACCGGCAGCGTCAAGGCGTTCGCGGCGGGCGCGGACATCAAGGAAATGCAGGCGATGGACTTCGCCGCGATGTACGGCCGCAACCATTTCAGCGGCTACGAACGGCTGACGCAGACGCGCAAGCCGATCATCGCCGCGGTCGCCGGCTATGCGCTGGGCGGCGGCTGCGAGCTGGCGATGATGTGCGACTTCATCCTCGCCGCCGACACCGCGAAGTTCGGCCAGCCCGAGATCAAGCTGGCGGTCAGCCCCGGCATGGGCGGCTCGCAGCGACTCGCCCGTGCGGTCGGCAAGGCCAAGGCGATGGAGATGTGCCTGACCGGCCGGATGATGGACGCCGCCGAGGCGGAGCGCGCCGGCCTCGTCAGTCGCGTCGTCCCGGCGGTGGATCTGGTCGAGGAGGCGGTGAAGACCGCCGCGACGATCGCCGCGATGGCGCCGCTCGCCGTGCTGGCGAACAAGGAAATGGTCAGCGCGGCGTTCGAGACGACGCTGGCGCAGGGCGTCCAGTTCGAACGGCGGCTGTTCCACAGTCTGTTCGGCACCGCGGACCAGACGGAGGGCATGGCCGCCTTCGTCGAGAAGCGGCCGGGGGCGTGGACGGGGAAGTAGGGGCGGTAGCTGCCGGTTTTCCATAGAGATCGGCAGTTTCGGAAAAGCGAAACCCGCAGATATGCGTCAGCGTGATCGGCGCGGTCGGATTCCTGTCATGGTTCCCGCTCGGGAACGCTTGGCCAGGGCTTACGCGATCGGATCGACCGGCGCAGGTGCCGGGAAAGCCAGGTCCGCCATCAGCGACACGATCGTGGCAGCGTACTTGCCATCAGGATCAAGGTCCGGGTCGAATACCGTCACGGTCATGCCCCGGCATCGTTCATTCGCGACCAGCGGACGCAGGATCGCAACCAAGTCTTCCGGCGGTATGCCGGGACTGCCGGGGCAGTCGACCGCAGGCATGATGGATTCGTCCAACACGTCCACGTCGAGATGAATCCAGAAACCTTGATCCGGCTTGGCGGCAAGCATGGTGGCGATGCGGGCAGCAACGCCTTCCGCTCCGATAGCGGTCGCCTCGAACACATCGATCGTATCGATGGCTGTATGCCGCACGTCGGGCCACGCGAAGTCCGGGTCTCGGCTTTCGCGTTCCCCGAGTTGGATCACGTCCGTATCCGCGACAAGCGACCCTTTGATACCAGGCCATTCGGTTCCCAGCGGCTCACCACGCCCCGTCACCAGGGCAAGGTCCATCCCCGCCGCAGCACCGAGATTCCGTTTGAAGTCGTAGTTCCCCGCATGCCGAAAATCGCTGTGGCCATCGATGTGGATCAGAGCGATCGGCCCCTCCTCTTGCGCGCCGGCGAGCGCCCCCATGAGGATCGAGCAATCGCCACCGATGACGAGGGCGAACTCGCCCCTACGCCGCACATCGCGGACAGTCTCGGCCAGCATGAGATTGAAGTCCCGCATGGTTCGACCATTGCGTATGCGGGTTCCAGCCTGGGGCTCCGGCGAGTAGATCGGGCGCGGCAAACTCGTCGCGGGCGGTACACCGATCGCCTTGAGCAGCCCCGCTTCGAGCAGAGCCTCAGGCGCGCGCCATGTGCCAGGCTCATGGTTGGGGCGCAGCGGGCGAAATCCGAGGTTCGATGGGGCCATGATGACGTGCATGACGCGAGGCTAGGTCCAAGCACCTCGTCCATCAATATCGGCGCAAAGCGGTCTATTTGCGCAACTGTCGGGAAAGGTTTCCCGCGTTTCCGGCAATCACGGGCGAAGGAATGCTTCGACCGCCACCAGTGCCGCCGTCTGCACCGCATCCGGCGTGCCGCTCGCGTCGACCAACGCGTGCCGGTCGGGTGCCGCGGCCGCCTGTGCGAGGAACGCCGCGCGGATGCGCTGGTGGAAGGGGAGGTCGAGGCTTTCGAACCGGCCCTCGTCGATCGCGTCGGCCGCCAGCCGGCTGCGGCTGCGGGCGAGGCCGATCGCGGGATCGAGGTCGAGCACCAGCGTCAGGTCGGGCCAGACGTCGTCGACCATGCTCGCGTGCAGGTCGCGGATCAGCCCCTCGGCCATGCCGCGGCCTGCGCCCTGATAGGCGAGCGTCGATCCGGCGTAGCGATCCGACACGACGATCCGCCCCGCCGTCACCGCGGGCAGGACGACGCGGGCGACATGCTGGACGCGCGCGGCGGTCATCAGCAACAGTTCGGCGCGCGGATCCCAGGCGTCGTCCGCGCCCGACAGCAGCAGGCCGCGCAGCGCCTCGCCCTGCGGCGTGCCGCCGGGTTCGCGGGTGCCGAGCACGTCATGACCCCGCGCCTGCAACGCCGCGATCAGGTGGCGGACGACGCCGCTCTTGCCCGATCCGTCGACGCCTTCGACCGCGATGAACGCGCCGGCCATCAGTCGCGCCGCCAGATCTGCGATTTGCAGATGAAGCCGCCGATCAGGCAGCCCTTTACGTTCAGCGTGTCGGCATCGACCATCGTCACCGTCGATCCGAACGCCCGGCCCATGTCGGGAACGTAGATCTGCCCCGACCAGCGCCCCCTGCCGCTCGCCTTGTATTCGCGCAGCAGCGCGGTACCGAGCAGCGGCGGATACCCTTTCGTCGCGACGTCGGCCTGTGCCTTGTCGGTCGCGCGGATCACCCAGCCGCACAGCTTCTCGCCGCAGCGGCCGGTCCGCACCGCGACGCTGTTCTTCGGATTGTGCCACGTGCCGAGGATCGCCGCATGCGGGTCTGCAAGGGGGGCGGCGGCGGCAAGGAGCAAGGCGGCGATCATGCTAATCGGGGAGAGCGCGGCGGTCAGCCGCGCAGCCGTTCGTGGTGGCGGATCACCTCGTCGATGATGAAGCGCAGGAACTTTTCGCTGAATTCGGGGTCGAGCTCCGCCTCTTCGGCCATGTGGCGCAGGCGTGCGATCTGGCGTTCCTCGCGGCCCGGATCGGCAGCGGGCAGGCCCGACGTCGCCTTGTGCCGCCCGACCGCCTGCGTCACCTTGAACCGCTCGGCGAGCAGGTGGACGAGCGCCGCATCGATATTGTCAATGCTCTTGCGATACCCTTGCAGCACGTCGTCGCTCATGTCGCGCTCCTTCGTCGCCCGATTTTCCTTCCCCATGGGGTGTGTTGCGGCTGCGAGCAAGGCTTGCGTTCGCACGGGCAAGAGGCCAGAGCGCGGGGCGAGATGACCGCCACCATCCACCGCCTCGACAACCGCGCGCCCTCGCTGGAGCCGATGCTCCAGCTCGTCGCGGGCGACATGAATGCCGTCAACACGGTGATTCTGGACCGGATGCAGTCGCAGATTCCGCTGATCCCCGAACTGGCGGGGCATCTGATCGCGGGCGGCGGCAAGCGGATGCGGCCGATGCTGACGCTCGCGAGCGCGCGGCTGATCGGCTATACCGGCACGCGCCACCACCGGCTGGCCGCCTCGGTCGAGTTCATCCACACCGCGACATTGCTCCACGACGACGTCGTCGACGGCAGCGACCTGCGCCGCGGCAAGCGCACCGCCAACATCATCTGGGGCAACCCCGCCAGCGTGCTGGTCGGCGATTTCCTGTTCAGCCGCAGCTTCGAACTGATGGTCGAGGACGGCAGCCTCAAGGTGCTCAAGATCCTGTCGAACGCCTCCGCCGTGATCGCGGAGGGCGAGGTCAACCAGCTGACCGCGGCGCGGCGCATCGACCTGGGCGAGGATCGCTACCTCGACATCATCAACGCCAAGACCGCGGCGCTGTTCGCCGCCGCCTGCCGCATCGCCGCGGTGGTGGCGGAGCGCAGCGAGGGCGAGGAGGCGGCGCTCGACGCCTATGGCCGCAACCTCGGCATCGCGTTCCAGCTGGTCGACGATGCGATCGACTATGTCTCCGACGCCGGCACGATGGGCAAGGATGCCGGCGACGACTTCCGCGAAGGCAAGATGACGCTGCCGGTGATCCTGGCCTATGCGCGCGGCGATGCCGAACAGCGCAAGTTCTGGAAGGACGCGATCGAGGGGCGGCGCGCCTCCGACGAGGATTTCGCGCAGGCGATCGATCTGGTGCGGCGCACCCGTTCCGTGGACGACACGCTCGCCCGCGCTCGCCACTATGGCCAGCGCGCGATCGACGCGATCGGCGGCTTCGCCAACGGCAAGGCGAAGGACGCGATGATCGAGGCGGTCGAGTTCGCGGTCGCGCGCGCCTATTGACGGGGCGCGTGCCCCGCCTCAACAGCTTTCGCAGTCGCCGCCCGTCTCGATCTGCAACGTCGCGTGGCCGATGCCGAACCGGTCGTGCAGCATCGCGCGCGCGGTGGCGAGGAAGCCGTCGCCGGGATGGCCGGCGGGGATGACCAAATGCGCAGTCAGCACGGGTTCGGTGGTCGACATCGGCCAGATGTGGAGGTCGTGGACCCGCGCGACACCCGGCAGCGCGATTAGCGCGGCGGTGACCGCGTCATAGTCGATCGCCCGCGGCACCGCGGCGAGGCTCATCTCCACCGTCTCGCGCAGCAGGCCCCAGGTCTGCCACAGGATCAGCGCGGCGATGACGAGGCTGACCAGCGGATCGATCCAGCCGATTCCGGTCGCCCAGATCGCGAGGCCCGCCACGACGACGCCGGCCGATACCGCCGCGTCGCTGACCATGTGCAGATAGGCGCCGCGGATGTTGATGTCGCCCTTGCGCCCGCGCGCGAACAGCCAGGCGGTGACGGCGTTGACCGCGATGCCGATGCCGGCGACGACCGAGACGGTGAGGCCGGCGAGGACGGGCGGATCGTCGAGGCGTTGCACCGCCTCCATCACGATCGCGCCGAGCGCGACGAGCAGGAACAGCGCGTTGGCGAACGCGGCGAGGATCGTCGATCCCTTCAGCCCGTAGGTGAAGCGCTTGGTTGGCGCGCTGCGTGCCAGCGCCGCCCCGCCCCAGGCGACGGCGAGGCCGAGCACGTCGGAGAGGTTGTGGCCGGCGTCCGCGAGCAGCGCGATCGACCCCGTCCACATCCCCGCGCCCGCTTCCGCGACGACATAGGCGATGTTGAGCCCGATCCCGATCGCGAAGGCGCGGTCGAACGATGCCGGGGCATGCGCGTGCGCGTGGCCGTGGCCGTGGCCATGTCCATGCGCATGGCCGTGGCCGTGATGATGATGTCCGCCCATGAACCCGTCCGGCTGCAGTGTCGGCGCGATGCCTAGCATCGCTGCGCCACGAGATACTAGGACGTCGGCCGGCCGTCAGATCCAAGAATCGAACCACGTCCAGTGGCGGAACGCGGTCGGGCCGCGCAGCGCGGCGGCACTGAGGATCGGGTGGAAGTGGATGAACATCACCGCGGTCAGCGCGAGGAAGCCCTCGTCCCAATAGCGCAGCCGCACGCGCCAATGGTCGAACATCGCCGCGATTCCGATCCCCAGCCAGATGCTTGATGGATAGTAATAATAGAAGAAGCCGAGCGATTTGGGGATGATTGCCCACATCGCGACGCTGGCCAGCCACAGCAGCGCGACGCCGCCCGCCTTCGCATTGCCGTCGCGTGCCCAGGCGGCGAGGCAGGCGAGCACCGCGAGCAGCCCGCCCCACATCACCGCCGGATTGCCGAGCATCAGCACGCCGCGCTGCGCGCCGTCGGCGGGCTCGTACAGATACCAGATCGGCCGCCAGTCGAACGGCCACGTCCACCATGGCGACTGATAGGTGTGCGGCGGCAGCACCTGCGTCTGCTGGCGGTACATGTCGATCTGGAAGGGCAGCAGCCGCGCCAGCGTCAGCGGCTGGTCGGCATAGAGAAAGGCGGGCCAGAAGGTCGCCAGATAGACGATCCCCGCCGTCGTCCCGAGCAGCGCCAGCGCGACGACCGGGTGCAGGCCGGGCCACAGGTCGGGCTTCCGCCGGCGCGCGACGAGATAGGCGAGGCCGGCGAAGCCCAGATAGGGCAAGGCGGTCCATTTGGTGCCGATCGCAAGGCCCAGCAGCACGCCGCCGAGCAGCCAGCGCCGCCACACCGCGGCACCCCGAGCGCGCATCGCCCATAGCAAGGCGGTGAGGCCGATGACGATGAACGCTGCCATGAAGCCGTCGAGCATCGCGATCCGCGCCTGGACGAAGACGGTGAAGTTCAGCGCGGTGACCACCGCGCCGACGCTGGCGGTGCGCACCCGGCCGAACAACAGCCACAGGATCGCGAAGACGCCCATGACGACCGCGCTGGCGGCGGTCGTGGACAGCGCCCGCCAGCCGAGCGGGCCGTCGCCGAACAGGATCATGCCGAGCGCGATCAACGTCTTGCCGACCAGAGGATGCTCGACGTTCACCGGTCCGGCGAGATCGCGCAGCATCCGCGCGGCGGGGACGTAATGCACCTCGTCGAACACGAGGATGTGCGGCGTCGTCAGCCGCCAGCAGAACAGCAGTTGCGCAAGCAGGCCGAGGCAGACCGCAGCGGGCAGGGGACGGGACAGGAACGCGCGCACGGCCGACGGTGTCGAGCGGATCGGCTGGAATGGCAAGCGCCCTTGCACCCCCCGTCCGCGTCCGGCAAAGCGCGTGGCATGAAGCGCAAGGCAGGCCAGGACCCCTCGATCACCTCGCAATGGCGGCCCGCGACGCTCGCGGTCCGCGGCGGCACCGCGCGCAGCGAATATGGCGAGACCAGCGAGGCGCTGTTCCTCACCTCCGGCTATACCTACGACAAGGCGTCGGACGCGGCGGCACGGTTCGCGGGCGAGCAGGAGGGGATGACCTATTCCCGCCTGCAGAATCCGACGGTCGAGATGCTGGAGAAGCGGATCGCGCTGCTGGAGGGCGCGGAGGCGTGCCGGACGATGGCGAGCGGCATGGCGGCGATGACCGCGGTGCTATTGTGCCAGTTGCAGGCGGGCGATCACCTCGTCGGCGGGCGCGCGGCGTTCGGATCGTGCCGCTGGCTGACCGACACGCTGCTGCCCAAATTCGGCATCGCGACGACGATCGTCGACGCGCGCGACCCGCAGCAGTTCCTCGACGCGGTGCGGCCGGAGACCAAGGTCTTCTTCTTCGAAACGCCCGCCAATCCGACGATGGACGTGGTCGACCTGCGCGCGGTCTGCGCCATCGCGCGCGAACGCGGCATCACCAGCGTGGTCGACAATGCCTTCGCGACCCCGGCGCTGCAGCGGCCGCTCGACCTCGGCGCGGACGTCACCGCCTATAGCGCGACCAAGATGATGGACGGGCAGGGCCGCGTGCTCGCCGGCGCGGTGTGCGGCAGCGAGGATTTCATCACCAACACGCTGCTGCCCTTCACCCGCAACACCGGCCCGACGCTGTCGCCGTTCAACGCCTGGGTGGTGCTGAAGGGGCTGGAGACGCTCGACCTGCGCATCATGCGCCAGTCGGAGAATGCGCTGAAGGTGGGCCGTTTCCTGGAAGGGCGCGTGCCCAAGATCCTCCACCCCGGCCTCGCCAGCCACCCGCAGCACGATCTGGCGATGAGCCAGATGGTCGCGACCGGCCCGATCTTCGCCTTCGAGGTCGCCGACCGCGCGCAGGCGCACGGCCTGCTCGACGCGCTGGCGCTGGTCGACATCAGCAACAACATCGGCGATTCGCGCTCGCTGATGACGCATCCCGCCTCGACCACGCATGCCGGCGTCGCCGAGGACAAACGGATCGAGATGGGGATCAGCGAGGGCATGCTGCGCCTCAACGTCGGCCTCGAGGACCCGCAGGACGTGATCGACGATCTCGACCAGGCGCTGCGGCAGGTCGGCCTGTGAGGAGAGGGTCGTGAAGGAATTCTTCCCGCACGCCGAAACCACCGACGGGGTGACGGTGCGCGTGGCGGTGAGCTATCTGCCCGAACAGTCGGAGCCGCGGCGCGGGCGCTGGTTCTGGGCCTATCATATCCGGATCGAGAACGAATCGGACCGCACCGTCCAGCTGCTGACCCGGCACTGGATCATCACCGACGGCCGCGGCGCGCGCCATTCGGTGGAGGGCGAGGGCGTCGTCGGCGAACAGCCGCTGATCGCGCCGGGCGGCAGCTTCGATTACGTCTCGGGCTGCCCGCTGCAGACCCCGGAGGGCGCGATGCAGGGCAGTTATCGGCTGATCGGCGAGGATGGCGCGGCGTTCGACGTCGCCATCCCCCGGTTCGCGCTCCACGCCCCGGCGGTCGAATCGTGAAGCGCACGCACCTGCCGCTCAACGGCCTGCGCGTCCTCGACGCGGCGGCGCGGCACCTGAGCTTCACCCGCGCCGCGGACGAGCTGGCGGTGACCCCGGCCGCGGTCGGCCAGCAGATCCGCGCGCTGGAGGATACGCTGGGCGTCGTCCTGTTCCGCCGCACCACGCGCGGGCTGGAGCTGACGCCGGAGGCAGAGGCGGGGCTCGGCGCGCTGCGCGACGGCTTCCTGCAATTCGAGGAAGCGGTGCGGGCGATGCAGGCGGGGCAATCGTCCAAGTCGCTGACCATCGCCGCACCGCGCGACCTGACCGAGAAATGGCTGATGCCGCGCCTCGCCGAGGTCGCGCAGGCGGATGCCGAGCTGCGCTTCGTGCTGCTGTCGGCCGATGACGCGATCGATTTCACCGAAGCCAATCTCGACCTTGCGATCCGCTGGGGCGAGGGGCCGGGCGAGCATGAGGGCGAGGCGCTCGAATCGGAAGGGATGGTGACGATCGCCGCGCCGCACGCCGGCGATACGGTGATCGGCTGGCCGGGCGCGCCCGCCGGCGACGCCAGTCCGCTGGTGCGGGTCGCCGATGCCGGATTGGCGATCGACGCCGCAGTCGCGGGTCTGGGCCGCGCGACGGTGCCGGAACTGCTCGCCGCGCGCGCGATCGCGGCGGGCAAGGTGGTGGCGATCGGCGAGGCGCAGCCGTCGCGCTTTGGCTATTGGCTGGTCGCGCCCCTGCCGCAATGGCGACAGGCCAAGGTGCGCGCGCTGGTCGATGCGCTGACCGCGTGACCGACCTGCCGACGCTGGCGACGGCGCGGCTGACGCTTCGGCAGCGGGTACCGGACGATGCGGGCGCGCTGTTCGCGACGATGGCGGATGCGGACGCGATGCGCTGGTGGTCGTGCGCGCCGTTCGATTCGGTCGATGCCTTGCGCGCCTGGTTCGCGGGCGGGCCGTGCGCCTGGGCGGTGACGCGCACGGGCGAGGATCGCGCCATCGGCTTCGTCTCGGTCGGGTGGCGGCGGGCGGGCGTGGGCGAGATCGGCTATCTGTTCGCGCGCGAGACCTGGGGGTGCGGCATCGCCCGCGAGGCGGTGTCGGCGGTGATCGCGCATCTGTTCGCCGATGGCGCGCGGCGCCTCTTCGCCGACAGCGATCCCGACAATGCGGGGTCGATCCGCCTGCTGCGACGGCTCGGCTTCACGCTGGAGGGGCGGCTGCGCGGCGAATGGGAGACGCACATCGGCGTGCGCGATTCGCTGATCTTCGGCCTGCTCAGGGACGAATGGCGCCCCTGACGGGCGCTGTCATTCCGCGACCAGCATCAGCGCGCGGGTGACCAGCGGCAGGAACGTCGCCTCGTCGACCGCGGCATCGGGCCGGTGCCAGCTGGCGCCGACCGCATACCAGCGTCCGGTCTTCGCCTGCGCGAGCAGGTTGAGCGCGATCACGCCCGGCTCCGACCCGCCCTTGAACCCGACATAGGCGAATCGCGCGACGCTGGCCGGATCGACGCCGTGGTTGACCGCGAGGATGCCGCGCACCACCGGCCCGGCGTCCTTCAGCGACGCCATCAGTCGCGCCATGTCGCGCGGGGCGGCGAACCATTCGACCGAATCGTTGGCGAGCGGACCGGCGGAGAACATCATCGGATCGAGCGTCGCGCCCGCGATCCGTGTCGCCTGCGCGGTCAGCAGCGCGCGCCGCTGCGTCGCGTCGCCCTTCGCCCAGGCGGCGATCAGCGCGGGGTCGCTCTTGACGACGAACGCCTCGCGCGTGGTCAGCACCGGGCCGCGCGCGCCATAGGCCGCGGCGGTGGCATCGACCCGGTCGCGGCCGAGCAACGTCAGCAGCGTATCGGTGGCGGTGTTGTCGCTGATCGAGATCATCAGCGTCGCCAGCGTCTGCACGGTCACCGGCGATCCCGCCGGCCAGCCCTGCAACAGGCCCGAGGGTAGCGACGGCGGGCCGACCGGCACCACCTGATCCCAGCGCAGCGTGCCCGCCGCGACCTGCCGCGCCGCCTCCGCCAGCACCCACAATTTGAACGCGGAGCCGAGCGGGGTGCGGGTGTCGCCCTTCGTCTCGAACACCGGCGTCGGGGTGGCGCCGTCGAGCGCGTAGACGCCGATCTGCGCCGTGCCCGGCAGCGCGGCGACCGCCGCCTGCACCCTCGCGACGGTGTCGCCGCGCGGGGCGGTGCCGGTGATGAGCAGGCCGCTGATCGCATGCGGTGCGGCGGGGTCGAGCGTCAGGCGGCCGGTCGCCGTGCCGCGATCGTAGCCGATGACGATCGTCGCCGCCCAGCGGCCGAGCGGTTCGAACCGTTCGATCCGCCGCGGTTCGCCGAGCGCGGTGCGCAGCTGCTGCGTCAGCGCGGCGAAGCGGGCCGCCGGCACCGCCTGTTTGAAGGCAGCGGCGAACAGCGTGTCGTAGCCGGGCCGGCCGGCGAGCACCTGCACCAGCGCGTCCGCACGGGCGCGGACGGCGGGATCGGCCGCGGTCGCCGCCGGCGGCGTCTGCGCGACGGCGGCAACCGGTGCCAGCACCGCGAGCGCGAGGGCCAGCGCGAGGGCCGCGATCAGTTCTTGAGCTTCCAGCCGTTTCGCAACAGCACGTAGCATGCAACCCCCAGCGCGATATCCACCGCGAGGATCGCGATACCGCCCACGGCGACCGGCGAATCGGCGGTGCCGAGGAAGCCGTAGCGGAACCCCGAGATGATGTAGAAGAACGGATTGGCGTGGCTGAACGCCCGGAAGGCAGGGGCGAGCCGGTCGACCGAATAGAAGGTGCCGGACAGCAGCGACAGCGGCGCGATCACGAAATTGGTGACCGCGGCGGCATGGTCGAACTTCTCCGCCCAGATCGAGGTGAGCACGCCGAGGAAGGCGAGGAAGGCGGCGCCGAGGAAGCCGAACCACAGGATCGCGAGCGGGTGCACCGGCGTGACGTGGACGCCGGGGTAGAGCGCCATCGCGCACCAGCAGATGAAGCCGACGATGAACGCCCGCGTCATCGCGCCGCCGACCAGCGCGGCGAGCAGTTCCGCCGTCGACAGAGGGGGTTGCAGGTAATCGACGATCGTCCCCTGGATCTTGCCGACGAGCAGCGAGAAGCTCGCGTTGGCGAAGGCGGGGCCCATCATCCCCTGGCTGATGATGAGGCCGGGGGCGATGAAATCAGCGAAGGGGACCGTGATCCCGCCGACATGGACCGGGCTTTTCGCGCCGGTCGCGATGGTGAAGACGATCAGAAACAGCAGGGTCGTGATCGCCGGCGCCCACACGGTCTGGAGGTGGACCTTGAAGAACCGGCGCACCTCCTTCACATAGAGGGTCTTCAGGCCGCCCCAGTTCACGTTCCGGATGACCGGCACGCCGGGTGCGGACCGGATCGCCGATTGGATTTCGCCGATTGGGGGCTGGCTGCTCATGGGACAAGCGGGTAACCGCAGCCGCAGTCGCCCGCAACCCGGCGCGAGAGTAAGGAAACACGAATGTCCTGGACCGACGAGCGGATCGACACGCTCAAGACGATGTGGGAGGCGGGCCAGACCGCGAGCCAGATCGCCGAGGCGCTGGGTGGCGTCAGCCGCAACGCGGTGATCGGCAAGGCGCACCGCCTTGGCCTGCAGTCGCGCCCGTCTCCGGTGAAGCCGAACGAGCCTGCCGCGGTCGCGCCGGCCCCCGCACCGTTCGAGGCGGAGGCCGCTCCTGTGCCAGCCCCCGTCGTCGCCGCGCCACCGCCGCCTCCGCCCGCACCGCCGCGCCCGGCGCCCGCGCCGGAACCGGTGGTCGCCGCCGACGCGGATGACGACGAGGACGAGGACGCGGACGAGGTCGTCGCGGCCCCTGCGCCGGTGCGCGAGCCGCAGCCGATCCTGCGCTCGGTCGGCCCCGGCGGCTTCGTCCGCCAGTCGCCCGGCGAGCAGCAGCCGCCCGCCACGCCCGCGCCGCCGCGCCGGCTGGTCCCGGCCAAGCCGTCGCCCGAGATCGCCGGCAAGACGACGCTGCTCGACCTCAACGACCGCATCTGCAAATGGCCGCTCGGCCATCCGGGCGAGCCCGATTTCCACTTCTGCGGCGACAAGGTGAACCCCGGTTTCCCCTATTGCGTCGCGCATTGCGGCCATGCCTATCAGGCGCAGCTGCCCCGTCGCGATCGCCGCCCGCCGCCGCCGCCGCCGTTCGGCGGCCCGCGGGTGCGCTGAGCAAGGCCCAGCGCCCGCACAGGGCCGCCCGGCCGGCGCGGCCACAAGCCGCGTCCGACGTCATGGGCTTTGCCCATGACCGGGTTTTGAAGAGGGCCGCTTCCCGCGAGGGAGGCGGCCTTTTTCGGTTCCTGTCCGGTGCGGGAGGAACGAGAAAGGGCCGGCGTTCCTTTGCGGAACACCGGCCCTTCTCTGTTTCGGGCCCGCCGCGGCGAAGCCGCGTCGTCAGACGTAGCTGGCGCGACGCTGGCCGGGCTTGGGCGAGTCCTGCGCCAGGATGGCGCAGGCCGCCCGGCGCCTCAGAAGCGGAACGCCGCCGTGGCGCGCAGCGAATGCCAGCGGAACTTGTCGTCCGAGCGGCGGAAGTCTGTCGTCGCGCCGCCGGCCGGCAGGATGAACGGGTTGTTCGCCGGTGCCGTGCCCTGCGACACGCGGACGCGGGCATCGTCGTCCTGATACTGGTGGTAGGTATATTCCATGCCGACCGAGAAGTTGCGGCCGAGCTTCTGTTCGATGCCGCCGCCGCCGACGATGCCGAACTGCTTGCGCTTGCCGGTCTGCGCGAAGGCGTTGGCGGTGTTGGTCGAGGTGAAGGTGCGGTCGATATTGGCATAGCCGGGACCGAAGGTGCCGTAGAACAGCGTCGTGCCCGGCGCATAGCCGATGCGGCCGCGGATGCTGGCTTCCCACTTGACGTCGCGCGTCATGACGTAGTTCGCCGGCGTGGTCGAAAAGCCGCTGACGCTGTCGTTGATCTCGGTCTTGCCGAATTCGCCCAGCGCACCGATCACGATGTTGCCCGACTGCGAATCCATGCCGATGCGGCCGTAATAGGACCAGCCGTCCTTGTCGTTGCGGCAGCTGCCCGGCAGCGGCGTCGCGCCGACCGCGCGGCCGTTGCAGAAACCGGGCGAGAAGGCGTTGGCGCCCGCGGCGGTCGTCACCGTGTCGCCGAAGCTGCCGTTCGAGCCGCGATCAAACAGGATCGACGAGCCGACGTCGTTGGGCTGCACGTCATAGCCGCCAGATGCGCCCACGTAGATGCCGCTGAACGGGGCGGGATCGGTCGTCATGTCCTGCGCCTGCGCGGCGGTGGCGAAGGTGGCGGCGGCGATCGTGCCGAGCAGCAATGTGGTACGCATGGTGTCTCCCGAGGGGTCGTTGCAGTCGGTCGAGGAACGTGCGTCGCCGTCATAATATGCATCAATACTGGTAAAATGCTGATACTGTGGCATTATTGCACCGGTTGAGACATCAGCCAGCAACATGGCGCCCCGGCGGGTGCTGGTATCCCCCGCGATGTTCCCTTATGGTTCCGCGCAATGGCCCAAGATCTGTTCGCGTCCTCCGCGGCGCCCGCCAATGCCTATGACGCCTCGTCGATCGAGGTGCTGGAAGGACTGGAGCCCGTCCGTCGCCGTCCCGGCATGTATGTCGGCGGCACCGACGAGCGCGCGCTCCACCATCTCGCCGCCGAAGTGCTCGACAATGCGATGGACGAGGCGGTCGCGGGCCATGCGACGCGGATCGAGGTGACGCTGGAACCGGGCAACCGGCTGACCATCACCGACAACGGCCGCGGCATCCCGGTCGACCCGCACCCCAAGTTCCCCGACAAGAGCGCGCTCGAGGTGATCCTGTCGACGCTGCATTCGGGCGGCAAGTTCGCGGGCAAGGCCTATGCGACCAGCGGCGGCCTGCACGGCGTCGGCGTGTCGGTGGTCAACGCGCTGTCGTCGGATACGCTGGTCGAGGTCGCGCGCGACCGGCAACTGTATCGCCAGCGCTTCAGCCGCGGGCTGACGCAGGGGCCGCTCGAACATGTCGGCGCGGCGCCCAACCGGCGCGGCACCTCGGTCGCCTTCACGCCTGATACCGAGATCTTCGGCCCCGAACTCGCCTTCAAGCCCAAGCGGCTCTACCAGCTCGCCCGGTCGAAGGCCTATCTGTTCGCGGGCGTCGAGATCCGCTGGCATTGCGCGCCCGCACTGGTCGAGGGCAGCGACACGCCGGCGGAGGCGGTGTTCCAGTTTCCCGGCGGCCTCGCCGACCATCTGCGCGAACAGATCGGCGGGCGCGAATGCGCCACCGCCGATTTCTTCGCGGGCAATCAGGATTTCCCGAACGAACAGGGCCGCGTCGAATGGGCGGTCGCCTGGCCGTTGTGGAGCGACGGCAGCTACAGCTGGTATTGCAACACGATCCCGACCCCCGACGGCGGCACCCACGAACAGGGCCTGCGCCAGGCGTTGGTCCGCGGCCTGCGCGCGTTCGGCGACCTCGTCCACCAGAAGAAGGCGAAGGACATCACCGCCGACGACGTGATGGTTGGCAGCGAGCTGATGCTCAGCGTCTTCGTCCGCGAGCCGCAATTCCAAAGCCAGACCAAGGACCGGCTGACCAGCCCGGAGGCCGCCGGCCTCGTCGAAAAGGCGGTGCGCGACCATTTCGACCATTGGCTGGGCCACAATATGGAGCGCGGCAAGGCGCTGCTCGGCTATGTCCTCGACCGGATGGACGAGCGCCTGCGCCGCAAGCAGGAGCGCGAGGTCAAGCGCAAGACGGCGACCAGCGCGCGCAAGCTGCGCCTGCCCGGCAAGCTGACCGACTGCGCCAACGACGGCAACCACGGCACCGAGCTGTTCATCGTCGAGGGCGATTCGGCCGGCGGCAGCGCCAAGCAGGCGCGCGACCGCAAGACGCAGGCGATCCTGCCGATCCGCGGCAAGATCCTCAACGTCGCGTCGGCGACCAGCGCCAAGATCGTCGCCAATCAGGAGATCGCCGACCTGATTCAGGCGCTGGGCTGCGGCACGCGCAAGGATTGCGACGCGAGCCAGCTGCGCTACGAACGCGTCGTCATCATGACCGACGCCGACGTCGACGGCGCGCATATCGCGACGCTGCTGATGACGTTCTTCTTTCAGGAGATGCCGGATCTGGTCCGGCGCGGGCATCTCTATCTCGCGCAGCCGCCGCTCTACCGGCTGACGGTGGGTGCCAAGTCGCTCTACGCCCGCGACGACGCGCATCGCGCCGAGCTGGAACGCACCGCGTTCAAGGGCAAGAAGGTCGAGGTCGCGCGGTTCAAGGGGCTGGGCGAGATGAACCCGGGCCAGCTGCGCGAGACGACGATGGACCCCAAGACCCGCGGCATGATCCGCATCACCCTGCCGCAAGAATATGAGGAGCGCGCGGGGGTGAAGGATCTGGTCGACCGCCTGATGGGCAACAACCCGGCGCATCGCTTTGCCTTCATTCAGGAAAACGCGGCAAGGCTGGACGAAGAGGCGATCGACGCGTGATCGTGCGGGCCAGCCGGGCGCGTCCCCGCGCGCCCGGCCGGTCGGGGCTTACTTGATGACGAAGGTGACGCCGGCGGTTTCCCATTCGGCGCGCGTCTGGCAGATCGTGTCGGGCATCTCGCGGGTCGCGGTGTTGCCGAGCGTCGTCTTGGGCATGCACATGCGGCTGGTCGGGTCGGGCGCGGTCTTCGCGGACAGAGTGATCTTGGCGGGGCCCTTGCCGCGGGCGAAGGCGCTCGAGGCCGATCCGGTGGCGATCAGGCCGGCAGTGGCGAGCAGGGCGATCGAGCGGTGCATGGACATGTGGGTCATGATGGTCTTCCTCCTGTGGTGTCGTTGAAGCGTCGCCGCTTCACAGGTGGTGCACTGCATTAGGTGTGCCAAACACCTCATCGCGCGGAAAACTGCCGTTTCTGCCGATTTTGCGTTGTCCTGACGATCGCTGGCGTGCCGGGGTTTGGCGGTTTTTCCCGATTGTTGGCGCGGCCGATGCGGGTGTGCGGGCCAATGCCACTGGTGTTGACCCACCCGGTCCCGAACCGGTATGGATGTGGCGGGCGGCCAGCAACGGGCCGCCCTTTCTCGTTTGGAGAAGAGGAGACCGCCCGTGACCATTACGCCGCTCATGCCCGTCTATCCACGGTGCGGGGTGCGTCCGGTCCGAGGCGAGGGCTGCCACCTGATCTCCGAGGACGGCACGCGCTATCTCGACATGGCGGCCGGCATCGCGGTCAACGCGCTGGGCCATGGCCATCCGCATCTGGTCAAGGCGATCGCCGAGCAGGCGGCGACGCTGATGCATGTCAGCAACCTCTACGGATCGCCGCAGGGCGAGGCGCTGGCGGAGCGGATCTGCGCCAACAGCTTCGCCGATACGGTGTTCTTCACCAATTCGGGGACCGAGGCGGTCGAATGCGCGATCAAGACCGCGCGCCGCTTCCATTATGCCGAGGGCCATCCGCAGCGGCACAAGATCATCACCTTCAACAACGCCTTTCACGGGCGGACGATGGGGGCGATCTCGGCGACCAACCAGCCCAAGATGCGCGACGGCTTCGAACCGCTGCTGCCCGGTTTCGCCTATGCGCCGTTCAACGATCTCGACGCGGCGCTGGCGCTGATCGACGACGAGACCGCGGGCTTCATGGTCGAAACGATCCAGGGCGAGGGCGGCGTGTCGGTCGGTACGCCCGAATTCATCACCGGGCTGCGCAAGGCGTGCGACGACCACGGCCTGCTGCTGATCCTCGACGAGGTGCAATGCGGCTACGGGCGCACCGGCAAGATGTGGGCGTACGAGCATTACGGCATCGCGCCCGACATCATGCCGATCGCCAAGGGCATCGGCAGCGGCTTCCCGCTCGGGGCGTGCCTCGCCACCGAACATGCCGCGAAGGGCATGGTGATCGGCACGCACGGATCGACCTATGGCGGCAATCCGCTGGCGATGGCGGCGGGGCAGGCGGTGCTCGACGTGATGCTGGCGGACGGCTTCCTCGCCAATGTCGAGGCGATGGGCGAGCGGCTGCGCGGCGCGCTGGAGCAGATGATCCCCAATTACGACCACGTCTTCGAGGGCGTGCGCGGCAAGGGGCTGATGCTGGGCCTCAAGCTCAAGGCCGGGGTCGAGCCGCGCGAATTCGTCGCACATGCCCGCGACAACCATCAGCTGCTGCTGGTCGCGGCGGGCGAGAACGTCGTCCGCATCCTGCCGCCGCTGGTGATCGAGGATGCGCATGTCGCCGAATGCGTCGACAAGTTGAGTGCGGCGGCGCGGGTGTTCGTGCCGGCGAGCGACGACTGATTACATCTCCCTCTTCCATCGGGGGAGGGTGAGGACGGCTGATCTCCTGCCGGTCGGCCTCACCCTTCCGCTGCTGCGCAGCTCCCTCTCTCTCCCGGGGGGAGAGGGAAAGAAGGAATTACGATGCGTCATTTCCTGAACCTGTCCGATGCCGGCGCCGATGGCGTCGCCGCGATGCTGGCCGATGCGATCGACCGCAAGGCGGCGCGCAAGGGCTTTCCCAAGGGGCGTGCCGATGCCGACGCGCCGCTCGCCGGCCATGTGCTGGCGATGATCTTCGAGAAGAATTCGACGCGCACCCGCGTCAGCTTCGACATGGCGATCCGGCAATTGGGCGGCACCTCGATCGTCATGGATGCGGGGTCGATGCAATTGGGTCGCGGCGAGAGCGTCGCCGACACCGCGCGCGTGCTGTCGGCCTATGTCGATGCGATCATGATCCGCACCGACGATCACGCCAAGGTCGAGGACATGGCGCGCTACGCCAGCGTGCCGGTCATCAACGGGCTGACCGATTTCTCGCATCCCTGCCAGATCATGGCCGACCTGCAGACGATCCTGGAGGACGGCAAGGCGCTGCCCGGGCTCAAGGTCGCATGGCTCGGCGACGGCAACAACGTGCTCGCCTCGCTGATGGAGGCGGCCGGGCTGATGCAGTTCGACGTCGTCGCCGCCTGTCCGCAGGGCTTCGCGCCGCCCGAGCGCGACATCGCGCTGGGGCAGGGGCGCGCCCGCGTCGTCGCCTCGCCGCAGGAGGCGGTCGCGGGGGCCGACGTGATCGTCACCGATACGTGGATCTCGATGGGGCAGGCGCATGCCGAGACCAAGCTCGCTGCGATGATGCCCTATCAGGTCGACGAAGCGCTGATGGCGCGGGCGAAGCCCGATGCGCGCTTCCTCCACTGCCTGCCCGCGCATCGCGGCGAAGAGGTGGTCGATGCGGTGATCGACGGCCCGCAGTCGCTGATCTGGGCGGAGGCGGAGAATCGCCTGCACGCGCAGAAGGCGGTGCTGCGCTGGGTGTTCGGGCAGGTCGGGTAGGCTGAGCCGTTCGCTGTCTCGTTCCCATTCAATCGTCATCTCCGCGCAGGCGGGGATGACGAGCATGAGGGAGGACCGGGGGTCGAGACTGCGGGGCTGGTGCAATCCACCCAACTTGACCCCTCCGGCCGCGCATCCCATCTCACGGTCATGCAACAATCCACCACCGACCTCGATCGCGCGCTCGGCTTCGCGATCCCCTCCCGCTCGGCGCGCGGCCGGGTCGTGCGGCTCGGCCCGGCGCTCGACCGGGTGCTCGCCGCGCATGCCTATCCGCCCGCGATCGAGGCCTTGCTCGCCGAGGCGCTGACGCTCGCCGCGCTGATCGGCTCGACGCTGAAGGACCCGACCGGCCAGCTGACGATGCAGACGCGGACCGAGAATGGCGTCGTCCAGCTGCTCGTCTGCGACTATCGCGGCGGCGAGGTGCGCGGCTATATCGATTACGACGCCGACAGGCTCGCCGCGGCGCCCGAACAGCCGACGCTGTTCGCGCTGTTCGGACAGGGCTATCTCGCGATCACCTTCGACCTCGCGACCACCGGCGAACGCTATCAGGGCATCGTCCCGCTCGACGGCGAGACGCTGTCGCAGGCGGCGCAGAGCTATTTCATCCAGTCGGAGCAGATCCCCAGCCTCGTCCGCGTCGGCATCGCCCGCGACGGCGAGGGGCGGACGATCGCCGGCGGCCTGTTCCTCCAGCATCTGCCCGAGGGCGAGGTCGGGCGCGAGCGGCTGCACACCCGGCTCGACCACCCCGAATGGGAGCATGTCGAGGCGCTCGGCAGCACGACGGGGGCCGACGAACTCGCCGATCCGGCGCTGCCGCTCGAAACGCTGGTCTGGCGATTGTTCAACGAGGAGGAGGACGTGCGCGTCCTCGCCTCCACCCCGCTGTCGCGCGGCTGTCGCTGTACCGGCGACTATATCGCCAGCGTCCTGTCCAAATTCTCGATCGAGGAACGGCGCGAGATGGCGGACGACAGCGGCTTCATCCAGGTCGACTGCGCCTTTTGCGCGACCAAGTTCCCGGTGCCGGCGGAGGCCGATCCGGTCGCCTGAAACGATCCGGCCAGATCCGACTCGGTTCGTCGCATCGGGCGGCAGGGCCGGGAACGAACCGCCTTAGGATGATTTTAACCGATACCCCCTTAGATAAAGCGTGTGCACATTTTCGAATGGCGTACGCTTTTCTCCCTTAAAGAGCGGGTTCGCTCTTCCCCTTCAAAGGGCCGCCTCATCCGCGGCCCTTTTCTTTTGGCCGCCATGGGTCTAGCGCCGCGCGGATCATGACCACCAAACCCCTGGCCGTCGTGCTCGTCTCCGGCGGGCTCGATTCGATGATCTCCGCCGCCAGCGCGCGCGAGGCGGGCTATCGCCTGCTCGCCCTGTCGGTCGACTATAACCAGCGCCATCGCGTCGAACTCGCCGCGGCGCGTCGGGTCGCCAATGCGCTGGGCGCCGAGCGCCATATCGTCCTGCCGCTCGACCTGTCGGCGTTCGGCGGATCGGCGCTGACCGACGATATCGCGGTGCCGAAGGACGGCGTCGGCACCGAGGACGGCGGCGGCATTCCCGTCACCTACGTGCCGGCGCGCAACACCATCTTCCTCAGCCTCGCGCTCGGCTGGGCCGAGGCGGCGGGCGCGCGCGACCTGTTCATCGGCGTCAACGCGCTCGATTATTCGGGCTATCCCGATTGCCGGCCCGAATTCATCAGCGCGTTCGAGGGGTTGGCGGAGATCGCGACGAAGGCCGGGGTCGAGGGGGAGCCGTTCAAGATCCACGCGCCGCTGCAGCATATGACCAAGGCGGATATCGTCCGCGAGGGCAGGCGGCTGGGCGTCGACATGGGGATCAGCTGGTCGTGCTACGATCCGGCGCCGGGCAGCCTGCATTGCGGCACCTGCGACAGCTGCCGGTTGCGGTCCAAGGGCTTCCAGGAGGCCGGCATCCCCGACCCGACGGTCTACGCCGTCCAGCCGTGATCCGATGAGCTACGCGGTCAAGGAGATGTTCCTCACCCTGCAGGGCGAGGGCGTGAACGCGGGACGGCGCGCGGTGTTCGTGCGCTTTGCCGGCTGCAACCTGTGGAGCGGACGCGAACAGGATCGCAGCACGGCGGTCTGCCGCTTCTGCGACACCGATTTCGTCGGCACCGACGGGCTGGGCGGCGGCAAGTTCGCTGATGCCGCGGCGCTGGTCGCGGCGGTCGCGGGCTTCTGGGGCGCGGGGACGGACGAGCGGTTCGTCGTGCTGACCGGGGGCGAACCGATGCTGCAGATCGACGATGCGCTGGTCGATGCGCTGCACGCCGCCGGGTTCCGCATCGCGGTCGAGACCAACGGCACGCTGCCCGCGCATCCCGGCATCGACTGGATCTGCGTCAGCCCCAAGGCGGGCAGCGTGGTCGTGCAGCGGTCGGGCGACGAACTGAAGCTGGTCTGGCCGCAGGCCGGCACCGATCTCGACGAGGTGGAGCGCTGGGACTTCGCCCATCGGCTGCTCCAGCCGATGGACGATGCGCGGGGGCCGGCGAACGTCGAGGCGGCGATCGCGGTGGTGATGGCGCGGCCGCACTGGCGGCTGTCGCTGCAGACGCACAAATATCTGGGACTGCGGTAGCGCGACATCCTCCCCGTGCCGGGGAGGATGGATATCAGCGCAGCGCGGTTTCGGTGCCGGCGGGCTTGGCGGTCGTCGCGACCGCGGTCACGCTGGCCGGCGGCCAGGCGAAGACGCCGCACTTCTTGACCACCCATTCGCCCTTCTTGTTCCAGCAGATCGGGTCGAAGCGCGGCTTGGAGGCATAGTCGCGGCCGAGATAGCGCTGGAAATGCTGCTCGCCATAGGGCGTCAGGCTGTTGCGCAGCTCGCGGATGCGCGCCATCGCCAGATCGCCGAAGCTGCCGCGGGGCACGAAGGTGGCATCGCGGCCGATCTCGCTCGCGGTCTGGCAGAAGCCGAACTGCGCGGCGACGGTGGCATAGCCCGAATAGGTGCGCGTGCCGAACTGGTCGAGCGCTGACTGGCCCTCCTTGGGCGTCTTGCCGGTGCGCTTGAAATATTTGGTCAGCGTGTCGAACGAGCCCTTCAGCTCCGCCTCATGATCCTTCAGCACCGCATTGTAGTTGTTGACGGTGAGCAGGGTCGGCTCGAACTGGCATTGCAGCGCCGCGACGTTGAGCGCGGCGCGCATGCTCCACGCCATCGCCGCGCGCAATTCGGCCTCGCTGGCGCCGGGCAGGGGCTGGCCGAGCCCGTCCTCATGGCCCTTCACCGCCTCGCCACGGAAATCGTGCGAGCGCAGGAAGAACTGGGCCGAGGCAGGCGTCGCCACCGCCATCAGGCCGAACGCCGCGCCGCCAAGCGCCAGCGCGGTACGCAACTGGGTCATTTCCAACTTCCTCCCGAACGGGCATTTATCGGGCGATTCTAGATGGTTTTGAGGGCCGACCCAATCCCCGATTCACCATGACGGGATAAAAAGCGACGAACCGCGCCAAGACACTGGAACCAAAAGAAAAGGCCGCCCGGTTGCCCGGACGGCCGTTTCACCACCGTAATAACCCGGAAGGGCTATTACATCGCGTTGGTGGTCATCGTGTCGTTCGACATCATGGTGTCGTTCGACATCATCGTGTCGTTGGCCATCATGCCGCCGTTCATGCTGCCGTCGACGGCAGTCATGTTGTCGCTCATGGTGCCCATGTCGTCGGTGGCGTTCATGTCGGTGACCATCGTGTTGTCGGTGGTCGTTTCGGTCTTCGGACCACAAGCCGACACGGCGAGGGCGGCGCCGGCGATCAGCGAGCCGGTCAGGACCTTGGAGATGAGTGCACGCATTGGAAGCTCCCTAGATAGAGATTTGGACGGCTTGCTGGCCCTTTAATACCCAAATCACAGTGGACATTAATCGCATAACGTCCCGCCCTCAAGCCTCGTTTTCCAATCCCGGCCCTTCGGCAGTGCAGGAAAGCGACGAGAGGAAGGCCGGAACAGTCAACGCAAGCGCATCGTCAAAGGTTGCGAGCGCGGGATCGCGGCCGAGCGCGGCGAGGCTGGTGACCGGATATTCGGCCAATCCGCAGGGAACTATGCCGTTGAAATGGTTGAGGTCCGGCGCGACGTTCACCGCCATGCCGTGCAGGGTGATCCAGCGTCGCACGCGCACGCCGATCGCGCCGATCTTCGCCTCCGAGCCGCCGTCGCGCGTCCAGATGCCGACCCGGCCCTCCGCCCGGAATGCTGCAATGCCATATTCCGCCAGCGCGGCGATCGCCCAGCCCTCGACCGCGTGGACGAAGCAGCGGACGTCGCGGCCGCGCCGGTTGAGGTCGAGCACCATGTAGACGATGCGCTGTCCGGGGCCGTGATAGGTGTGCTTGCCGCCGCGTCCGGTGGCGACGACCGGAAAGCGCGGGTCGATCAGGTCGGCGTCGGAGGCGCTGGTGCCCGCGGTGTAGATCGGCGGATGCTCGAGCAGCCAGATCAGCTCGCGCGCCTCGCCCGCCAGCACCGCGGCGGCGCGTGCCTCCATCGTCGCCAGCGCCGCGTCATAGGCCGTCAGCCCCGGCGATACCCGCCATTCGATCCCGTCCACGTCCGTCATCGCCGCCATGTGAGCGAGCGGGGGCGGGGTTGCAAGACGGCCCGCCGCGCCGGCCCATGATCCATGGCCCGTGCGCATGGATGGCCAAGCCGCGGTGCTTGGGCTAACCGGGCGCACGTACGGCAATCGGGGTGCCAGATGGTCAAGATGGGCAATGTGTGGGATCGCACCATGGAGGTGCTGAACGGGCGCGGCGGCATGCTCGCCGGGATCGCGGTGCTGACGCTGTTCGTGCCGGGGGTGATCTCCGCCGCTTATGCCGCCTATGCGACGCCGGGAACGGCGACGGCGGCGATCGGCGCGCTGCTCGCGCTGGCGACCTCGGTCGCGGCGCTGTGGGGCCAGTTGTACGTCATCGCCGCCGCCAGCGATCCGGGCACCGATCGCGCGTCGGCGCTGCGCGGCGCCAACGGCCGGTTGCTGCCGGCGCTGCTGCTCGCGCTGGCGCTGGTCGCGATCATGCTGGTCGCGCTGCTGCCCGCGGCCGTGCTGCTGGCGATGGCGGGTTTCGACTTCGCCGCGCTGTCGCAGGGCGCGACGCAGGGGACGGTGGCGCCGGGGCCGGCGCTGCTCGCCTCGCTCTATGCGATCGTCGTCCTGATCGTCATGCTGTTCGCCGGCGCGCGCCTGCTGCCGCTCTATGCGGTGGTGCTGCACGAGCGGCTCGGCCTCGGCGCGATCGCGCGCAGCTGGCGGCTGACCCGGCGGCATACGTGGCGGCTGGTCGGCGTGGTGCTGCTGTTCCTGATTGTGCTGATGATCGCGACCAGCGCGGCGCAGTCGGTCGGCGGCCTCGTCTTCCGCATCATCCTCGGCGCCGATGCGCGCGCCACCGTCACCTTCGTCGCCGCGGTGATCGCGCAGGCGGTGTCGACCGCGCTGACGCTGATCGCCATCGTCTTCTCGGCGCAGCTCTACGTCGCGCTGGTCGCGCGGGAGCGGCTGGTGCGCGAGCGCGCGGCGTTGGGGGCGGTCGCGGCGTGAAGATCACGCTCGCCGCCTTGCTGAGCGACGCCTGGGCGCTGTTCCGCCGCGACGCCGACCTGCTGCTGCGCGTCGCCGGCATCTTCGTCTTCGTGCCGACCTATGCATTGCTGCTGCTGGTCGGGCCGCTGCCGCTGCCCGATGCCGCCATCGCCGAGCCGCAGGCACGGGCGCAGGCGTGGATGACCGCGCTGGACAGCTGGGTGGGGGATTACGGGCTGGGGTCGGTCGCCGCCTATGCGATCACCTATTTCGGGCTGGCGGTGGTCTATTGCCTGTTCCTCGATGCCGGACGGCCGACCGTCGGGGCGGCGGTGCAGCGCGCGGCGCGGCGCTTCCCGCGCTTCATCCTCGCGATGGTCGCCGTGTCGATCCCGGCGGGGGCGGGCATGTACATCCTGCTGCTGCCGGGCCTGTGGCTGATGAGCCGGTTCATGCTGGCGGGGCCGTTGCTGTTCGCGCAGCCGCAGCTCGGGGCGATGCAGGCGGTCGGCCGGTCGTGGCGGATGACGCGGCCGGCACAGCTGTCGCTGCTCGGCGCGATCGTCACCGTCTATCTCGCCGCGATCCTCGCGGGGCAGCCGTTCATGCTGCTGTCGCGCTGGCTGGGCGGCGAGGGCGGCGGCAATCCGGTCGGCGTCGCGCTGGTCGAGGCGCTGGCGGCGGGCGTCGCGACGCTGACCCAACTGGCCGGCGCGCTGATCGCGATCGCCGGCTATCGCCGGCTGTCCGCCTCCGCCAGATAGGGAATGTGTGCGCCCGCCTCGACGGGCAGCAGCCCCAGCGCGCGCGGATCGGGGAAGGTCTCGATCGTCCGCCGCACCGCGACGAAGCCCTGCGCACGGTAGAAATTGAGCGCCGACGGATGGTCGAGCGTGCAGGTGTGGACCCAGACGCGGGCGACGCCCGGACTCCAGGCGCGCGCCATCGCCTCCGCCATCAGCCAGCGGCCATGGCCCTTGCCCGCCAGTTCGGGCACCAGTCCGAAATAGGACAGCTCGCAGGCGCCGGCATGGCGCCGGTCGAGTTCGAGCAGGCCGATCTCGATCCCCGCCCGGTCGAGCACGGCATGGACCTGCACCCCCGGATCGTGGACGATCGCGGTCAGCGCGGCATCGTCCATCGCCAGCCGCGAATACCACAGCCACGGGCCGCCGACCCGCCGGAACAGCGCCCGGTATTTCGCCGGATCGGGCCGTTCCCAGCGCACCAGCCGCAACGGCGCGGCGGGCAGGGGGCGCAGCGGCGGGCGCCGCGTCATCTCCAGCGAGGTGACGATCGTCGCCAGTTCGCCCGGATCGACCGGGATCAGCGCCACGGCGTCATTCCCCCGGTCATTCCCACGTCGCCAGCGGCGGCAGGCTCATCAGGATCGCGTCGATATTGCCGCCGGTCTTCAGCCCGAACAGCGTGCCGCGGTCGTAGACGAGGTTGAATTCGGCGTAGCGCCCGCGCCAGTTGCGCATCGCCGCCACGTCCGCCGCGTCGAAGGCGTCGTGCATCCGCCGCCGCACGATTCGCGGATAGACGTCGAGGAACGCCTCTCCCACCGCGCGGGTGAAGGCGAAATTCGCGTCGAAATCGCCCTCGAGATGGTCGTAGAAGATGCCGCCGACGCCGCGATGGACCTTGCGGTGCGGGATGTAGAAATAGTCGTCCGCCCATGCCTTGAAGCGCGGGTGATAGGCCGGATCGTGCGCGTCGCACGCCGCCTGCAGTGTCGCGTGAAAGTCCGTGGTGTCCTCCGCCACCGGCAGCGGCGGGTTGAGATCGGCGCCGCCGCCGAACCAGCGCTTCGTGGTGACGAGGAAGCGGGTGTTCATATGCACCGCGGGGACGTGCGGATTGGCCATGTGCGCGACGAGGCTGATCCCGGTCGCGAAGAAGCGCGGGTCGTCGCCGGCGCCATGGATGGTCTTGCCGAACTCGCCGTCGAGCAGGCCGCCGACGGTCGAGACGTTGACCCCGACCTTTTCGAACACCTTGCCCTTCATCACCCCGCGCACGCCGCCGCCGCCCGGCGCGCCCGAGGGATCGGTGCGGTCCCAGGCGAGATAGTCGAAGGCCGCATCCGATCCCGCCTCGCGCTCGATCGCCTCGAACGCGGCGCAGATGCGGGTGCGCAGCGATTCGAACCAGGTGCGGGCGGCGGTCTGTTCGGCGTCGAGGGTCAGCATGGCGGTGCTTTAGCCAGTCCGGCGCGGGGAAGTCGAGCGCTGGCCAAGCGCACGGGGGGCTGGCAAGCCGCCGCGATGAGTCGATCGCGCGCATCCCTGTTCCGCCGCCTGTTCCGGGGCCTGCGCGTCGCCGCGGTCAGTTCGGCCTTCGTCTGCGCGTTCGTCGCGGCGGCGGGCTATTTCGATACCGATCCGGTCCATGTCTATCCCGCCGTGCCGCCGGCCGCGGACGTCGCGGTGGTCAACGTCTCGGGCGACATGGGGCTGCGTTTCCTGCTCGGCGCCTCCACCTCGCGCGGGCTGACCGAACATCATCTGCCGGTCGTCGGCATCGCCTCGCCCGCCGTCTTCCGCCAGCGGCGGACGCGGGCGGAGGTGGATGCGTTCATGGCGGACGTGGTCCGCACCGCGCTGGCGCGAACCGGCAAGCGCCGGATCGTGGTGATGGGCCAGTCCTATGGCGCCGACATCGTCCAGACCGGCCTTGCGCACCTGCCCGCCGACTTGCGCGCCAGAGTCGCGGCGATCATCCTCGTCCTGCCCGGCGATTCGGTCTGGTTCCGCGCCGACCCGACCGGCTGGGCCTATCGCGGCACGCCCGACAGCGTCGGGGTCGCCACCGCGGACACGCTGACCTGGGCGCCGCTCACCTGCATCTACGGCGTCGAGGAGGAGGACAGCCTCTGCCCCCTGCTGCGGGTGCCGGGGGCGCGGATCGTCGGGATGCCCGGGGGGCATAACATCCGCCACGACGAAGCCGGGTTGCTGCGCCGCGTGCTGGCGGCGATCCGGGGTGTCTGAGATTTTTTTGTTCACGCGAAGGCGCGAAGACGCGACGAGAAGGAAGAAGGGGGTTCGCGCGGAGACGCGGAGACGCGGAGGGGTGTCGTTCGGGGTAACGGCGTCCGCGAGCGCCGCCGACTTGCTGTCAGGATGAGGTTCGAAAGGCTGCGCCGCCCACGACCCCTCCGCGTCTCCGCGTCTCCGCGCGAACCCCATTCTTCTTCGCGCCTTCGCGTGATGCCTAACCCGGCCAGCCGCCCGTCTGCCGCAACGCCTCGGCCGCGACGATCGCGGCGGATACCGACAGGTTCATCGACCGCAGTGCCGGCGCCATCGGAATGACGACCCGCGCATCGGCACGGTCGTGGACCGACTCCGGTACGCCCGCGCTCTCGCGGCCGAACAGCAGCACGTCGTCAGGCCGGAACGCGAAATCGTGCAGCGGCGTCGCCCCGCGCGTGGTCAGCAGCACCAGCCGCCCCGTCGCCTGCCCGGCGAAGGCGTCCCAGTCGGCGTGGCGAGTCAGCGCGACATGGTCGATATAGTCCATCGCCGCCCGCGCGACGCGCTTGTCGTCCCACTGGAACCCCATCGGCTCGATCAGGTCCAGCGCGATGCCGAGGCAGGCACAGGTGCGCATCACGGCACCGACATTGCCGGCGATATCGGGTTGATAGAGCGCGATGCGCAGGGCGGTCGTCATGGCCCGCGTCCTAGCGCCGTGGCGGCCCGTGGTAAAATGCTGTTGGCAAAGCGATGGCGTGCCGTCTATCAGGCCAGCAGCCCGCCGTGGGGATGGTAGGGCTCGGTGGGCGCTGAAATCCCGACTCCTCACGGCGGTGAGGCGTTCCTCCGCGATAAAAAAGGTTAGGGCAGAGACGAATGGCGACTGACAGCATGGTTCCTCCCGGTGAATCGCCGGAGCCGTTCCACGAGGAAGTCCACGATCCCCGCCGCCGCGATTTCATCAATATCGCCGCCGTGTCCTTTGTCGGTGTCGGCGTGCTCGCGATCGTGCTGCCGCTCGTCAACCAGATGAACCCGTCGGCCGACGTGCTCGCGCAGTCGACGACCGAGGTCGATCTCTCCAAGATCCAGCCGGGGCAGGCGATCAAGTCGCAGTTCCGCAAGCAGCCGCTGTTCGTGCGCAACCTGACGCCCGCGGAAATCACCGAGGCGAATGCGGTCGACGTCGCCTCGCTGCGCGATCCCCAGACGCTCGCCGACCGGACCAAGCCGGGCAAGGAGAACTGGCTCATCACGCTGGGCGTCTGCACCCATCTCGGCTGCGTACCGCTGGGCGCGGGCGAGGGCGAGAACAAGGGGCCGTTCGGCGGCTATTTCTGCCCGTGCCACGGCTCGGCCTACGACACCGCGGCGCGCATCCGCCAGGGTCCGGCGCCCAAGAACCTGGTCGTTCCGGATTACACGTTCAATTCCGACACCGTCGTGACGGTGGGTTGAGGTAGCAGCAGATGAGCTTTCCCTGGGCCAAGCACTACGAGCCGAAACAACCGCTGATGCGGTGGCTCGACGAGAAGCTGCCACTGCCGCGCCTCGTCTATAACGCGGTCGGCGCGGGCTATCCCGTGCCGCGCAACCTCAACTATTTCTGGAACTTCGGCGTCCTCGCCGGCGCCGCGCTGGCGATCCAGATCATCACCGGCGTCGTGCTGGCGATGCATTACGCCGCCAACGCCGGCGTCGCCTTCGGCTCGGTCGAGAGCATCATGCGCGACGTCAACGCCGGCTGGTTCCTGCGCTATGCGCACGCCAACGGCGCGTCGATGTTCCTGCTCGTCGTCTACATCCACATCGGCCGCGGCCTCTATTACGGCTCGTACAAGGCGCCGCGCGAGATGGTGTGGCTGCTGGGCGTCGTCATCTTCCTGCTGATGATGGCCACCGCCTTCATGGGCTATGTGCTCCCCTGGGGGCAGATGAGCTTCTGGGGCGCGCAGGTCATCACCGGCTTCTTCTCGGCGATACCGTTGGTGGGCGAGACGATCCGCGTCTGGCTGCTCGGCGGTTTCGCGCCGGACAATGCCGCGCTCAACCGCTTCTTCTCGCTGCATTATCTGCTGCCGTTCGTGATCGCGGGCGTCATCATCCTGCACATCTGGGCGCTGCACATTCCGGGGTCGAACAACCCGACCGGGGTCGAGGTGAAGGGCGAACAGGACACCGTCCCGTTCCACCCCTATTACACCGCCAAGGACGGCGTCGGCGTCGGCGTGTTCCTGCTGATCTTCGCGCTGCTGATCTTCTTCAGCCCGAACCTGCTCGGCCACCCGGACAATTACATCGAGGCGAACCCGCTCTCGACGCCCGCGCACATCGTGCCGGAATGGTATTTCCTGCCCTTCTACGCGATCCTCAAGAGCTTCACCGCGAACTTCATCCTCGATGCGAAGCTGTGGGGCGTGCTGGCGATGTTCGGCTCGATCCTGCTGCTGTTCTTCCTGCCGTGGCTCGACACGTCGCCGGTGCGCTCGGCCAACTATCGCCCCAAGTACCGCATCTTCCTCGGCATCCTGCTGATCGACGTGCTCGTGCTGGGCTATGTCGGCGGGGCGGAGGCGAATGCGCGCAACGTCATCATGGGCCAGATCGCATCGGCCTATTATTTCGCGCACTTCCTCATCATCCTGCCGTGGGTCGCGCGCTCGGAGCGGCCGCGCCCGCTGCCGAACTCGATCACCGAAGCGGTGCTGGCGAAGCAGGGCGGCACCAGCGTCACGCACAGCGCAGCGCAAGCCTGAACCGACTGGGGACATCAGACCATCATGCCTCGCATCATATCATCCCTGGTCGGCGCAGCCTTCATCTTCGTGCTGGCGCTCGCGCTGTTCGGCACGGTCAAGACCGCGATCCAGGAACCCGCCGCCGAAAGCGCCGAGCACGTCTTTCACCTGCATCCCGAGGATATCGGGCTGTCGTCGAACGGCTTCTTTGGCAAGTACGACAACCAGCAGCTGCAGCGCGGCCTCCAAGTCTACAAGGAGGTCTGCTCGGCCTGCCACAGCCTGAAGTACGTGGCGTTCCGCGACCTCACCAAGATCGGCTATTCGGAGGCCGAGGTGAAGGCGATCGCCAACCAGTGGGTGATCGAGCAGCCGTCTATCAACCCGGAAACGGGCGAAGCGGCGACGCGCAAGAACGTGCCGAGCGACCACTTCCCGTCGCCCTTCGCGAACGAGGTTGCCGCGCGTGCCGCCAACAACAATGCGCTGCCGCCCGACCTGTCGCTGATGGCGAAGGCGCGTCACGACGGCTCCAACTACATCCATGCGCTGCTGACCGGCTATCGCGCGCAGCCGGCGGCGCTCATCAAGGAATTCCCGGGCGCGAAGACGCCGGAGGGGCTCCACTACAACCCGTATTTCGCGAACCTCAACATCGCGATGCCGCCGCCGCTGACCTCGGACGGTCAGGTGACCTATTCGGACGGGACCAAGGCGACCAAGGACCAGATGGCGCGCGACGTGTCGGCGTTCCTGACCTGGACCGCCGAACCGAACCTCAACACCCGCCACGCTGCCGGTGTCGCTGTTGCGATCTTCCTGCTGATCTTCTGCTTCCTCGCATGGGGCGCCTATCAGAACGTCTGGCGCGACGTGAAGCATTGATCGCTGCGCCTGCGGGCGCGCATGACATGAACGGAACGGCGGTCGGAGGATGCTCCGGCCGCCGTTTTCCTATGGGCGATCCTGCCCGTGCGGACGGGAGCGTACGGTTGACCGCGGCCATCCGCGGCATCACAGCACGCGCCATGAACGACGATCTCAAGGCGCTGGTCCGGACCATCCCGGACTTTCCCCGGCCCGGCATCCAGTTCCGCGACATCACGACCCTGCTGCTCGACCCCGCCGGCTTCGCCGCGACGATCGCGCGGATGGTGGAAGCCACCGTCGGCCCGGTCGATCTCGTCGCGGGAATCGAGGCGCGGGGCTTCCTGTTCGCCGCCGCTCTGGCGGTGCCGTTGCAGGCGGGCGTGCTGCTGATCCGCAAGGACGGCAAGCTGCCGGGCGCGACGATCGCGGAGGATTATGCGCTCGAATACGGTCAGGACCGGATCGCGATGCACGCCGATGCGCTCGTCCCCGGGCAGCGCGTGCTACTGGTCGACGACCTGATCGCGACCGGCGGCACCGCGCGCGCGGCGATCCGCCTGCTGCGCAAGGCGGGGGCGGCGATCGAGCAGGTCCAGTGCGTCATCGACCTGCCCGACCTCGGCGGGGCGGACGCGCTGCGGGCGGACGGAGTCCGCGTCGATGCCCTGATCCGCTTCGGCGGTCATTAACCGTTCAGCCGGAACTTGCGACGATCCGCCCTCGTTGAACGACGATCGGCGCGTATTGGCCTCAATGCTCGCGCCCCTCGATGACGGGAGAGCATCATGTTCCTCAAGCGTATCGCCCTGTTGGGCGTCATCCTCGGCGCCGGGTTCGGCACCGCGGCCTGTACCGACGGCTATGGCTATAGCGGCGTCGCGATCGGCTACGGCAACGGCGGCTATTATGGCGACGGCTATGGCTATGCCGATCCCTATTACGGTGGCGGCTACGGCTATGGCGCGGGGTCGAGCTATTTCGGCTGGTACGGCGACTATTATTATCCGGGCACCGGCATCTACGTCTACGACCAGTATCGCCGCCCCTACCGCTGGAACGACGGCCAGCGCCGCTATTGGGAAGGACGCCGCAACGGCTGGCGCGGCGACCGCAACTTCCGCAACGACTGGAACGGGTTCGATCGCAACACCAACCAGTGGCGCGGCAATCGTGGCGACGGCCAGTGGCGCGGCGACCGCGGGCCGGGCTATCGCGGCGACGGCATTCGCGGCGACGGCGTTCGTGGCGATGGCGTTCGTGGCGATGGCGTTCGTGGCGATCGCGGCAACTGGCGCGGCAATCGCCAGAACTTCTCCGGCCAGCCCGGCGGCACCCCGCGGGCGGTGACGCCGCAAGCGGTGCCCGGTGGCGGCCAGCGCACATGGGGCGGCAATCGTGACACGGGAGGCAACCGGAGCTGGGGCGGCAACCGCGGTGGCGGTCCGCGCGGCAACGGCGACCGTGGTCGTCGCTGATCCGCGGTGACGGCGGGTTGCTGGTGAGAAAAGGAGATAAGGGGGTTTGCGCGGAGGCGCGGAGACGCGGAGGTGTCTTGAGCGGCGCAGCCTTTCGAACCCCGTTCAGGGGGTAAGCCGGCGGTGCTTGGGGGTGCCGTCACCCCGCGCGCAACCCTTCCGCGTCTCCGCGTCTCCGCGCGCGCCCCCCTTCTTTCTGCCCTTCACGCCTCCGCACATAATCCCCGCGGGGGAGGCAGTCGTTCCGGCCTACCGGTCTCGCGTCTCGACCAGGCCGTTCGACACGAAGGTCATGACCATCACGTCGTCCTGGTTGAAGACCGCCATGCGGCTCTTGAAAATGCCCATTTCGGGCCGGCTGGCGGAGCGCCGCTTTTCGAGCACCTCGCTTTCGCAGCGCAGCCGGTCGCCTGGATAGACCGGCGTCAGCCAGCGCAGTTCGTCGATCCCCGGCGACCCCAGTCCCGCCTGCGCGTTCGCCTTCAGATGCGCGACCAGCATTGCCATCGTCATCGCGCAGGTGTGCCAGCCGCTCGCCGACAGCCGGCCGAAATGGGTTTGCGCGGCGGCTTCGTCGGAGAGATGGAACGGCTGCGGGTCGTATTTCTCGGCAAAGGCGATCACCTCCTCGCGGGTGACCGCATAGTCGCCGAAGCTGGCCTTCGTCCCGACTTCGATGTCCTCGAAATATTGCATCGCCGGCTCTCCTATCGTTTCAGCACCTGCCTAAACGGTGCATCGTCGCCGTCCAGTCCCGTCGCCGCGGGCAGGCCGAGCAGGTCACGCAGCAGCGGATTGATGGCGGTGTTGTCGAAGCCCGACAGGCGCTTGCCGCCGACGAAGACGGGGCCGTTGGCGACGAACAGCGCGGCCATGTCGGGCGCGCGATTATCGTAGCCGTGCGCGCCGCCGTGGAAGGCGTCGCCGCTCGCGGTCTTGAGGATCAGCCAGCCCGGTTCGGCGAGGCAGACATAGGGCGGGATGCGCGGACTGGTGCCATAGCGGAAACGCGCCGGCACCGCGCTTTTGCGCCAGCAGGTCATGTGCGCGTGCGGCTTGAGCAAGGCCGCCTCCAGCGCCGCGGCGCGACCGGCGGCGGGGAACAGGGTCGCATAGGGGCCGCTTTCGAGCAGGCGGTAATCGGCCGGATCGGCGACCCGGTCGAGCGAGATCGTGCGCGCACCGTCGGTCGCCGCCATGCCGTGATCGGCGACGATCACCAGATTGGCGGGCTGGCGCAGGTCGCGCAGGCCCTGCACCAGTCGGCCGATCTGCGCGTCGACATCGGCGACCGCCTGGGTCGTCGCCGGCGCCTGCGGGCCGTTGGCGTGGCCGGCGCTGTCTACCGTGTCGAAATAGAGCGTCACGAAGCGCGGGCGCATCGCCGCCGGGCGACGCATCCAGTCGATCACCGCATCGACCCGCTGCGCGCCGGTCACCGCCTGGTTGAACTGCTGCCAGTCCTCCGGCCGGGTTGCGTTGGCGATCGCGCCATGGCTGTCAGGGATGATCGTGCCGCCCCAGCCGACGTTGGCGCCGGGCCAGAACATCGTCGCGGTGCGCACGCCCGCTTTCTCGGCGGTCACCCAGATCGGCTCGGCGGCGTTCCACCAGAAGGGATCGTCGCTCGCCATCGTGAAGACCTCGCCGGGGCGCGCCGGGTCCTCCATCCGGTTGCCGACGATGCCGTGGTGGTCGGGCACCTTGCCGGTCACCAGCGTCCAGTGATTGGGGAAGGTGACCGAAGGGAAGGACGGCCGCATCGCCGCGGTGACGCCGCTCGCCGCCAGCGCCGACAGGTTCGGCGTCACCCCGCGGTCGAGATAGTCGGGCCGGAAGCCGTCGATCGAGACGAGGATCGTCACCGGCGCCCCCGTCGTCCGCGGCATCGGTGCCGGCGGCAGCGCGGCACCCGACGCGGGCGGGGCCGGCTGCGTCACCGGCGACAGCGCCGGCGGCGTATAGGGCAGCGCGCACGCGGCGAGCGACAGGGCCGAGAAAGCGAGGGGAATCAGTCTCACGAGGCGATCGTCCCGAACGTGGAGGGCAGGACGGCCTTACGCGCGACGAGGGGGGCGCCACAAGGCGGCGGTGGGGATGGGATTCCGGTGCGTGCCGTTAGTTCGGGAGCGGCAGGTCACCGGAGGGGCTGGGGGTGGGCGTCGGTCAGGCGATACGGAGGGTTCATGTCGGTCCGGGGCCGTATCGTCAGGCCTCGACCCACCCCCGGCCCCTCCCTTGGAGGGAGGGGGGGGCAGTGTCAGGCGGGGATAGCCGCCGAACCCGTCATACGTTGAAGCGGAACAGCATCACGTCGCCGTCGTGGACGACATAGTCCTTGCCCTCCTGGCGCAGTTTGCCTGTCTCGCGGGCGCCGGCCTCGCCCTTGCAGGCGACGTAATCGTCGAAGGCGATCGTTTCGGCGCGGATGAAGCCGCGTTCGAAATCGGTGTGGATCTCACCCGCCGCATTGGGTGCCTTGGCGCCGGCATGGACGGTCCAGGCGCGCGCTTCCTTCGGGCCGACGGTGAAGAAGGTCAGCAGTTGCAGCAATTTATAGCCGGCGGTGATAACGCGGGCGAGGCCGGTTTCCTCCAGCCCCAGCTCGGCGAGGAATTCGCCGCGATCCTCTGGCGCCATCGTCGCGATCTCCGCCTCGATCGCGGCGGAGACGACGACCGCCTCGGCGCCCTCCGCCTTCGCCTTTTCGAAGACGCGCGCCGACAGCGCATTGCCGTTCGCCGCATCGCCTTCGTCGACGTTGCAGACGTAGAGCACGGGCTTGGCGGTGATGAGCTGCGCCGCGGCGAAGACGCGCGCTTCCTCGGCATCGCGGGGCTGGGTCAGCCGCGCCGGCTTGCCCTCGCGCAACAGCTCGAGCGCCTGGCCCAGCACGGCGGCGCCGATCTTGGCCTCCTTGTCGCCCTGCTGCCCCTTCTTGACGAGGTTCGGCACGCGCTTTTCCAGGCTTTCGAGGTCGGAGAGCATCAGCTCGGTCTCGACCGTCTCGGCGTCCGCAATCGGATCGACCTTGCCCTCGACATGCGTCACGTCGCCGTCGGTGAAGCAGCGCAGGACGTGGACGATCGCGTCCACCTCGCGGATGTTGCCGAGGAACTGGTTGCCGAGCCCTTCGCCCTTCGACGCGCCGCGGACGAGCCCGGCGATATCGACGAAGGCGAGCTGGGTTTCGATGATCTTGGCCGATCCGGCGATCTCGGCCAGCTTGTAGAGACGCGGATCGGGGACTGCGACGTTGCCGACATTGGGCTCGATCGTGCAGAACGGATAATTGGCCGCCTGCGCCGCCGCCGTTTCGGTCAATGCGTTGAAGAGGGTGGACTTGCCGACGTTGGGCAGGCCCACGATGCCGCAGCGGAAACCCATGGGATACTCGCGTCTGAATAGGGAAAGCGCGCGCCTTACCGCCTGGACCGCCGCTTGACCAGTCGCGAGCGCGCGCGCCTCGGCCGGACGGCGAAAGCGATCGTCCCGTCGCGATACGGCCATCCCGGACATTTCATACCTGTACGCGGGATGAATGGATGCTAGCATCGTGGCCGGTCCTGGGGAGGACCGTGGCACGTCGTGCCGCGATGGGCGTGGAGAGAGCGCATGCGTCGTACCGGGTTGTGGGTCTGCGTGGCGATGGCCGGCGGCGGCGTGGCGTCGCCCGCGGCGGCGCAGGTCGTGCCCAACATGCCGTCCGTCGCGATGCCGCAGCCGCTTGCGCGGGCGCCGCTGCTCCAGCGGCTCGGACCCGGTACCATCGTCCAGAACAGCGCGCGGCTCGGCGGCAACCTGCGCCTGCGCGTCGCGGTCGGTTCCGCCGGCACGGGCGCGCGCGACCGGGTGCAGCAGCGGATCGCCAGCTCCATGGTCGAATTCTATCCGGTCGGCGACAGCGGCTTCCATCTGTCGGCCGGCACGCGCCTCTACGACACCCGCGCCGGCGAACAGGCGACCAACCGCGGCCTGATGGTCGCGCCGCGCCCGCTCAACGCGCCCGGCGGCAAGATCGGACTGAAGCGCACGCCGGCCCTGACCATGGGCTATACCGGCCGCGCCGCGGACGGCACCAGCATCGGGCTGGAGGTCGGCGCGATGAAGGGCAGGGCGTACGCCGACGCCAACGACATGGCGCGCCGCACCCGCGCCGAGCGGATCGGCGGCAACCCGGTCAATCCGATGATACATCTGGTGGTCGGCCGTCGCTTCTGATCCGGCGGTTCAATTCGCCGCGCTAATCGTCTAGGCGCTCCGGATGCTGCCGCCGCTTCCTGCCACCGACGATCTGCTGCCCGCCTTTGCGCCGTGGTTCGACGTCGCCGGCCTCGCGGTGTTCGCGGCGTCCGGTGCGCTGGCGGCGGCGAAGCGCGGGCAGACCGCGGTGACGCTCGCCTTCTTCGCGCTCATCACCGGTGTCGGCGGCGGTACGGTGCGCGACCTGCTGATCGGCGCGCCGGTGTTCTGGGTGCACGATCCGCGCGCCGCGACCGTCTGCCTCGCGATGGCGGCGGTGATCTGGACGACGCCGGAACGCTGGTGGAAGGATAGCGCGCTCGCCTGGTTCGACGCGATCGGCCTCGCCGCCTATGCCGTCTACGGCGCGGCCAAGGCGATCGGCTATGGCGTGCCGCCGCTGCCCGCCGCGCTGATGGGCGTCGTCACCGCCTGCGTCGGCGGCATCATCCGCGACGTGCTGGCGGGCGAACCGTCGATCCTGATGCGGCCGGAATTGTACGTGACGGCGGCGGCGCTGTCCTCGGCGTCCTATGTCGCGCTCGGGCTGATGGGACTGGCAGGCGCGCCCGCGGCGGTGATCGCGGCGGCGGCGGGGTTCGGGCTGCGCGCGATGGCGATCCGCTATCGGCTGGCGTTGCCGGCGTATCGCGTGCGGGGGTGAGCCGACGCTTTTGAGGCGGGGATATGCATGGATGGACGAGCTTGATTTTGGGCGCTTCCGCCATGATGCGAATGCCGTGAATTTTGCATCGCGAACGCTGAAAAGTGCTGGATTTCGGCCCGACCGCTTTCTAGCTTTGTGTTGGCGAAGCCGCCGTTCGTTAAGCCGCATTGCCACAATCCCACCGATCGGCGGAAATGACACATGGCAATCGAGATGAGATCGCGGTGGGGTGTCCAGATCGAGGGCGATCAGTTCGATATCGATAATCTGGTGTCCAAGCTGGAGGGGGGGGCACTTAATCCCAGCTGGTACTTCATTTCCATGGCAGACGAAGTACCGATCTTGCGCACCAGCGCGTGGGACGATGCGTCGGATGCAAGCGAGGCAAAAGAACGGGCACTCGTTGATGTCGCGCTGCTACAAGGTTGCCTGAATTTGCTTGATGGCTGCCAGCCGCTGGAGATTGGCACAATTTACGAGTTCAATGGCGGCGGGTTCTCAATGAGCCGAACAACAATGATGCCTGTCATTATCCGCAAGCCGATAGACCAGCTTGCATCTAGGCAGGACCTAGCCTCTATGCTGCTCAGAGCACGTCAGGATGAAATCCTGCAACAAGCTGTTATCGATTTCATCCCCAATGCGCCATGGATCGATCTTTATCGTGTATGGGAGTCGCTAAAGCGCCATTATGGCAGTGAAGCAAAAGTTTATCAGCATGTTACTGAACCGAAGAAACTTTCTCGAGCAAAGCGGACCGCAAACAGCTTTCGACACATTCCGAGGTTTGATCCGGTGACTGATCCCACACCTCGGTTGGAGGCAGTCCAGCTCTTTGGGGATGCGCTTCGTGCAGCGATTGCGGCTGCCAGGATTACCGTTCTCACGGATGGCTGGTCGACCGGTACTGAAATAACGGTGACGGATTATCAGTGTGCGCCTGACGGACCAGCGTCACTGGGAAAACCGACATGGAATTCGACTCCTCAACTCACACCAGGGGAGCCGCCAAAGCTCGTTAGCGTGAGGCTTGACAACCCTTCCAACAAAAACGGCTAAGTCGCGCGGACGCGCGGAGCGGCTGCGTCTGCTTTTGCCGGCTGCGAGCTTAATAGCCGACAGAGCGCTGTTGGCCCAATTCTTGCGGGCAACTGCTACCTAGAGTCAATGACCGATGTCGATGAGGCGGCGGGTTCTCCCCAACGTCCAGCATTGGGCGTAAACTGCCCATCCGCTTTGCACCTCGACAGTGGTGCTAACCTTCCGGCTTTTGCATAGCAATTGCCGTTCCCCTCACCCCCGCACCACCCCCACATCCGCGAACCGCTTCGGCTCGGCCGGCGGCACCGCTGGCTCCGCCAGTTCGCACTGCCAATAGCCGACGTCGATCCACTGGCCATGCTTGTAGCCGACCGCCCGGAACACGCCGGCGCGGCGGAAGCCGACCGATTCGTGCAGGCTGATCGAGGTGCTGTTGGGCAGCGCGATCCGGCCGATTGCCTGGGCGAAGCCCTGCGCGCGGAGCGTGTCGACCAGCGCCTCGTACAACAATCGCCCGACGCCCTGCCGCTGCGCGACGTCGGCGACGTAGATGCTCGTCTCCACCACCCAGCGATATGCGTCGCGCTCCGAGAAACGCGTCGCATAGGCATAGCCGAGCACGCCGCCGGTGGCATCGCCGTTGGTCGCGACCATCCACGGGTACAGCCCGGCCGAGGCCGCCATGCGGGTCCGTATCGCCCGCGAATCGGGCGCCTCCGTCTCGAACGAGACGGTGCCGGCGAGCACGTGCGGTGCATAGATGGCCGCGATCGCGGCGGCATCCTCGGGCGTCGCGGCGCGCAGGGCGATCATCTACAGGCCGATCCGGGTGAGGATCAGGTCGAGCAGGCGGGCGTCGGCGCCCGCGGTGTCGCTCGGCCCCAGCCCGCCGCATTCGAGGCAGCGCGCCTGCACCGATCCGGCGGTCGCGAGCCGCTTCACGTCGCCCAGCGCCTGCGCGAGCAGCCCGCGCCGCTCCGCCGCGATCCGCGCGAACACGTCGCCGCCGGTCGCGCCCTCGGCCACATCGTCGTCATTCTTGTCGGCGAAGCTCGCCGCCAGTTGCGCCGCGAAGCCCGGCTCCTTTTCGAGATATTCCGCATGGACCTTGGCGGGGTCGAGCTTCGCGCGCTTGGCCGCCTCGGCGATCGCGTCCTGCACGCCGCCGAAGCGGTCGACCAGCTTCAGCTGCCGCGCGGTGCCGCCGTCCCACACGCGTCCCTGCGCGATTTTGTCGACGCGCTGCGGCGTCATCCCGCGCGACTGCGCGACGCGGCCGAGGAACTGGCGATAGCCGTTCTCGATGCCCGCCTGCAGGATCGTGTCGAGTTGCGGCGTCGTGCCGGCGAAGACGTCGGGCTGGCCCGACAGCGGCGTCGCCTTCACGCCATCGGTGGTGATGCCGAGCTTCGCCAGCGTCTTCTCGAAGGTCGGGATGATGCCGAAGATGCCGATCGACCCGGTGATCGTCGCCGGCTCGGCAAAGATCACGTCGCCCGGCGTCGACACCCAATAGCCGCCCGACGCGGCAAGCCCGCCCATCGACACGACGATCGGCAGCCCCTTCTTCTTCGCCTCGAGGATCGCCAGCCGGATCCGCTCCGAGGCGAGCACCGATCCGCCCGGCGAATCGACGCGCACGACCAGTGCCTTCAGGTCCTTCTTGGCGAGCCCGTCGAGGATGAGGCGCGCGATCGTGTCGCCATGCGCGCTGCCGGGGCCGCCTTCGCCGTCGACGATGTCGCCCGCGATCGTCACCACGCCGATGCTGTCGCCCGATCGCGACAGCGGATGCGCGCCGATCCACGAATCATAACCGATCCGGGTGAAATTGCCGGCCGGCTTGCGCGCGTCGCTGCCGACCAGCGCGGCGACCCGCCGGCCGAAGGCGGTGCGGTCGCCGAGCTTGTCGACGATCCCCGCCGCCAGATTGGCCCTGGCGATGTCGCCGTTCGCGGCGACGATCAGCCGATCCGGGCTGGCGAGAAACTGCGCGACCTGCGCCTTGGGCCGTGCCTTGGCGATCGCCTCCTGCCACTGGCCGAACAGCGATCCGAGCAATTGCTGGCTCGCCTCGCGCGCTTCGGGGCTCTGGTCGGCGCGGGTATAGGGTTCGACGAAGCTTTTGAACTTGCCGACGCGATAGACGTGCGTGTTGACGCCGAGCTTGTCGATCAGCCCCTTGTAATAGAGCTGGCTGCCGCCCGGTCCGGTGAACAGCGTGCCGCCCAGCGGATTGACCCAGATCTCGCTGGCGTTCGCCGCCAGCCGATAGCCGGCGTCGGTATAGGCGGTGGCATAGGCCAGCACCGGCTTCTTCGTGTCGCGGAAGCGGCGGATCGCCTCGGCGATCTCGTTCAGCGTCGCGGGATAGCCGCCGCCGAAGCTGTCGAGGTCGAGCACCAGCGCCTTGACCCGATCGTCGGTGCGCGCCTCCTCGATCGCGCGCAGCACGTCGCGGGCGCGATACTGGCGCGGCATCTGCTGCCCCGACAAGGCGGCGAACGGCGCCTGTTCCTCGGGCTGTTCGACGATCGTCCCCTTGAGATCGAGCACGAGCGCGCCGGTCGGGATCGCCTTCGTCCCCGGCCGCGCATTGAGCGCCGCGAACAGCAGCCCGAAGAACAACAGCATCGCGACCAGGACCAGCCCGTCCTTGATCGCCACCAGCAGCTTCCATGCGCCCCGAACCAGCTTCACGCGATGCTCCTTCAATTCCGCCCCAGCGCTAGAGCAGCGCGGGGCAGGGTGCAACGGTCCGTATTAGGACGGTAAGACAGGATGGCGCCGGGCGGCTCGCGTCGCGTTTCGCCCACGGTCCGTCGCCCGGGCACGCATCCGGCGAATTTTGGTTCCGCGACCACCTTGACGACTCATCCCCTCCGCCACATATCCGCGGCGTTGGCACTCGCATAACGTGAGTGCCAGAAATCTGTCACACTGATTAAAAGAGGGACTTCGCAATGACTTTTCGTCCGTTGCATGACCGCGTCCTCGTGAAGCGCGTCGAGGCCGAGGAAAAGACGGCTGGCGGGATCATCATCCCCGACACCGCCAAGGAAAAGCCGCAGGAGGGCGAAGTCGTCGCCGTCGGTACCGGCACCCGCGCCGAGAACGGCACGATCACCCCGCTCGACGTCAAGGCCGGCGACAAGATCCTGTTCGGCAAGTGGTCGGGCACCGAGGTCAAGGTCGACGGCGAAGACCTGCTCATCATGAAGGAAAGCGACATCCTCGGCATCGTCGGCTGAGCGGTTCGTCTTCCTGATACTTCCAATCATTTTCTGAAAGGGTAGCCACCATGGCAGCCAAGGACGTAAAATTCGGCCGCGACGCGCGTGAGCGCATCCTCCGCGGCGTCGACATCCTCGCCGATGCGGTGAAGGTGACGTTGGGCCCCAAGGGCCGCAACGTCGTGATCGACAAGAGCTTCGGCGCACCGCGCATCACCAAGGACGGCGTCACCGTCGCCAAGGAGATCGAGCTCAAGGACAAGTTCGAGAACATGGGCGCGCAGATGGTGCGCGAAGTGGCCTCGAAGACCAACGACATCGCCGGCGACGGCACGACCACCGCGACCGTCCTGGCGCAGGCGATCGTCCGCGAGGGCATGAAGTCGGTCGCGGCCGGCATGAACCCGATGGACCTCAAGCGCGGCATCGACATCGCCGTCCTGAAGGTCGTCGAGGACATCAAGGCGCGCTCGAAGCCGGTTTCGGGTTCGGCGGAAGTCGCGCAGGTCGGGATCATCTCGGCCAACGGCGACCGTGAAGTCGGCGAGAAGATCGCCGAAGCGATGGAGAAGGTCGGCAAGGAAGGCGTCATCACCGTCGAGGAAGCGAAGGGTCTCGATTTCGAGCTCGACGTCGTCGAGGGCATGCAGTTCGACCGCGGCTACCTGAGCCCGTACTTCATCACCAATCCGGAGAAGATGACGGTCGAGCTGAACGATCCGTACATCCTGATCCACGAGAAGAAGCTCAGCAACCTGCAGGCGATGCTCCCGATCCTGGAAGCCGTCGTCCAGTCGGGTCGCCCGCTGCTCATCATCGCCGAGGACATCGAGGGCGAGGCATTGGCCACGCTCGTCGTCAACAAGCTGCGCGGCGGCCTGAAGGTCGCAGCGGTCAAGGCACCGGGCTTCGGCGATCGTCGCAAGGCGATGCTGGAAGACATCGCGATCCTGACCAAGGGCGAGATGATCTCGGAAGACCTCGGCATCAAGCTCGAGAACGTCACCGTCGGCATGCTCGGCACCGCCAAGCGGGTCACGATCGACAAGGACAACACCACCATCATCGACGGTGCGGGTGAAGCCGATGCGATCAAGGGCCGCACCGAGGCGATCCGTGCGCAGATCGAGAACACCACCAGCGACTACGACCGCGAGAAGCTCCAGGAGCGTCTCGCCAAGCTCGCCGGCGGCGTTGCGGTCATCAAGGTCGGTGGTTCGACCGAGGTCGAGGTCAAGGAGCGCAAGGACCGCGTCGACGACGCACTGCACGCGACCCGCGCAGCCGTCGAAGAAGGCATCGTCCCCGGCGGCGGTACGGCGCTGCTGTACGCGACCAAGGCGCTCGAAGGCGTCACCGGCGTCAACGACGACCAGACCCGCGGCGTGGACATCGTCCGCAAGTCGCTGACCGCGCTGGTCCGCCAGATCGCGCAGAACGCAGGGCATGACGGCGCCGTCGTGTCGGGCAAGCTGCTCGACCAGTCGGACACGTCGTTCGGCTTCAACGCCTCGACCGATACGTACGAGAACCTGGTGACCGCCGGCGTGATCGACCCGACCAAGGTTGTCCGCACCGCACTGCAGAACGCCGCTTCGGTGGCCGGCCTGCTCATCACCACGGAAGCGACCGTGTCCGAACTGCCCGAGGACAAGGCGCCTGCCATGCCCGGCGGCGGCGGCATGGGCGGCATGGGCGGCATGGACTTCTGATCCAGCTTCGGGGCAGGCGATGCCTGCCCCGAATACGGAATCAGAACGGCCAGCCGGCCGGCAACGCCGGACCGGTCTGACGTCCAGACAGCGGCCCCGCCGCTGTGCGTTCCAAAAACGAAGGGCCGGGGGAGCGATCCCCCGGCCCTTTGTCTTGCCGCCAGTCCGGGTTATATCGCGCCCATGGCCAGCCCGTTCGCCTATTCCACGCCGCGCCTGCTGACGGCGGACGAATTCTACCAGATCGACTTCGGTCCCGATCTGAAGGCGGAACTCGACAACGGCCATATCCGCATGATGGCAGGCGGATCGCGCGATCATGCCCGCGTACAGGCCAATATCATCATAGCCCTGGGCACGCGCCTCCGCGGCACCGGCTGTCGGCCTTATGGATCGGACATGTCGGTAAAGCCGCACGACCTGTCGGTTCGCTATCCGGACGTCACCATCGATTGCGGCACGCCGATCGACACCGGCAGGGACGTCCGATTGAACGCCCCGCGGGTCATCTTCGAGATCCTGTCACCCTCGACCCGGGAGCTGGATCTGCGCGTGAAGAAGGACGAATATCGGATGATCGCCAGTGTCGATACGATCGTCTTCGTCGATCCGGAGGCGGAGACGGTGACGACCAGCCAGCGCCATGGCGACGACTGGACCGACACGCCGTTCTTGCCGACCGATACGGTGCTGCCGTCGCTCGGCCTCACCGTCCCCCACGCCGAGATGTTCGCCTGCGACTAGACGGGCGAAGCACCCGTCGTCAGGTCTTCATCGCCTCGATCAGTTTCTTGATCTCCTGGCTGCGGCCGCGCGGCAGGATCAGCACGTCGTTGCCGCTCGCCACGACGATCAGGTCGCTGACGCCGACCGTGGCGATGCGGATGCCGTCGGACCGGATCAGGCAGTCGCGCGTGTCGATTGCGAGCACCTCGCCGCGATGCGCGTTGCCGTCGTCGTCACGGTCGCTGATCGCGTGCAGCGCGTCCCAGCTGCCGACGTCGTTCCAGCCCATCGCGACCGGGACGACGGCGACTCGCTCGGCGCGCTCCATCACCGCATAGTCGATCGAATCGTCCGGCGATGCACCGAAGGCCTCCGCGTCGGGATGAATGCGCGTGCCCTCGCGCCGCGCCAGCCGCATCGCATCCTGCGTCGCGGTCAGCATCGCCGGGGCATGCGCGGCGAGCGCGCCGAGGAAGATGTCGGCACGGAACAGGAAGATGCCGCCGTTCCAGGCATGGTCGCCCGACGCCAGCATCTCTTCCGCGCGCTCGCGGATCGGCTTTTCGACGAAGCGCGCGACGCGGTGGACGCCGTTCGACAGCGGTTCGCCGACCTTGATCCAGCCATAGCCGGTTTCGGGCGCGTCGGGCGCGATCCCGAACGTCACCAGCCAGCCGTCGGCGACCAGCGGCATCGCCGCCTCGATCGCGGCATGGAAGGCGGGGATGTCGGCGATGACATGGTCGGACGGCATCACCAGCAGCGCGTCCTCGGCACCGGCGGCCAGAGCGGCGAGCGCGATCGCCGGCGCGGTGTTGCGCGCGACCGGTTCCAGGATCACCGCCTGCGGCGTCGCGCCGGCGGCGGCGAGCTGTTCGTCGATGTGATCGGCATGACGCGCGTTGGCGACGACGATCGGCGCGGCGAAGGCCTCGCCATGCGCGCGCTTCGCGGTCAGCTGGAGCATGGTTTCCTCGGCGGTCAGCGCGAGCAGCTGCTTGGGCATTTCCGGCCGGGACATCGGCCACAGGCGGGTGCCGGACCCCCCGGAGAGGATCACAGGTACGATCGTCATGGTACGGGCTGAACTCCTTGGACGACCTCCTCTAGCGCAGAAAGTCTCGCCAGCGAAACGATGCAAGTGAAGTCCTGTTCAAGATTTCTTCGCTTTTTTCTGCGACTGCCGACTGTGCCTGTCGGAAAAGCTTACAGGCGTCGCCGGAGAACGCGGGCATGATCCGCCTGTTCAAGCATTACGTTCCTTATGCCGTGCTGTTGCTCGGTCTGGTCGACATGCTGTTGCTGATGACGGCGGCGGAGCTGGGCTGGGTGATTCGCGCGCGCCAGATCGGCATGCTGGTCGAGCCGGTCGCCACCCGCTTGCCGCAATTGCTCGCCTTTGCCGTGGCGTTGCAGATCGCGCTGATCGCGGTCGGCGCCTATGGCGTCGCCTCCTTCCTGTCGCTGCGTTTCGCCGCGGCGCGGCTCGCGGTGGCGATCCTGCTCGGCGTGTCGTTCCTGTCGATCCTGTTCTTCCTCGTGCCGCCGCTCGCCCTGTGGCGATCGAATCTCGCCTATGCGACCTTGATCGCGGCCTTCCTGTTGGTGGTGGTGCGCGCGGTGCTTGGCCGGACGCTGGGCGGCGATACGTTCAAGCGGCGGATCATCGTGCTCGGCGCCGGCCATCGTGCGGCACGGATCGGTGCGCTCGCCGCCATACCCGGCGCCAATGTCGTCGTCGCCGGCTATGTCGCGATGGGGGAGGCGAGCCCCGTCGTGGCCGGCGCCGTGCCCCGCGACGCGATCCCCAATCTCGCCGCGCACGTCGTCGACCATGGCGCCACCGAGGTGGTGCTGGCGCTGGAGGAGCGGCGCAACGCCCTGCCGCTGAAGGACCTGCTGCGCGTCAAGACGACGGGCGTGGCGGTCAGCGAGATTTCGAGCTTCCTCGAGCGGGAGACGGGACGGATCGACCTCAATTCGGTCAATCCGTCGTGGCTCATTTTTTCGGACGGCTTCGCCTCGGGGCGGATGCTGTCGAGCGTCTTCAAGCGCGCCTTCGACGTCGGCGCCAGCTTGGTGCTGCTGATCCTGACGCTGCCGGTGATTCTCGTCACCGCCGTCGCGATCAAGCTCGAATCGCGGGGGCCGGCCTTCTACCGGCAGCGTCGCGTCGGCCTCTACAATGAGGGGTTCGAGATCGTGAAGCTGCGCTCGATGCGGCAGGATGCCGAGGTCGCGGGCAAGGCGGTGTGGGCGGACAAGGACGACCCGCGCGTCACCCGGATCGGGCGGTTCATCCGCAAGGTCCGGATCGACGAACTGCCGCAGACCTGGGCGGTGCTGAAGGGCGAGATGAGCTTCGTCGGCCCGCGCCCGGAACGCCCGCAATTCGTCGAACAGCTCGAACAGCAACTGCCCTATTATGCCGAACGCCATATGGTGAAGCCGGGCATCACCGGCTGGGCGCAGATCAACTATCCCTATGGCGCCTCGATCGAGGATGCGCGCCACAAGCTGGAATACGACCTCTATTACGCCAAGAACTATTCGCCCTTCCTCGACCTGCTGATCCTGCTGCAGACGTTGCGCGTGGTGCTGTGGCCGTCGGGCGCGCGCTGAGCCGATGGCGGCGCTGATCCTGTGGGGCCATGCGCTGGCGGCGCTGGCGTTCGGCGGGCTGGCCTTCGCCTGGCTGCGCCATCCCGCCGTCGGATGGCCGCGTGCGACGCTGGTCGTCGCCTGCGCGGTCACCGCCCTGTGGGCGCTGGCCGTCGCCGGGATCGGCACCAGCGACGTCGTCGCCCGGCTGGCCGAATCGCTGCGCAATCTCGCCTGGCTCGCGCTGCTCGCGATGCTGGTGCGCAGCGCCCGGACCGGCAATGTGCCGCTGTTCGCCGTCTATGTCGTCGCCGCGGCGATCACCGTGATGGCGGCGCTGCTCGCGGTGATCGGAACGATGCCGCTCGGCACCGACGCCCTGGCCTCGGTCGCCACCGCGCGCCTGCTGGCGCGGATGCTCGCGGCGGCGGTCGGCCTCGTCCTCGTCCATCACGTCGCCATCGGCGGCGATGTCGCGCCGGGCCGCGCGCCCGGGCCGCTCGTCGTCGCGGTCGCCGGGATGTGGGGCGGCGACCTGATCGTCACCACGCTGGGCTATGGCCTCGGCATGCTGCCGCCGGGCGTGCTCGCGCTGCGTGGGTTCGTCATGGCCGGGATGGCCGTGGTCCTCGCGCTGGGCGCGCGGCGCGGCGCGCGCCATCTGGCGATGTCGCACGGCATCGCGCTGCGGATGGTGTCGGTGGCCGCCATCCTGCTCTATGCGGCGGTCACCATCCTGCTGACCCAAGTCGCGGAGCGGTACGCCGGCGACGCGGTGCGGATCGTCCAGACCGCGATCGTGCTCGGCGCGACGACGGCGCTGGCGACATTGCTGTCCACGCCATGGCTACGGGCGTGGACACGGGTGCAGGTCGCCAAGCATTTCTTCCGCCACCGCTACGATTATCGCGCCGAATGGCAGCGGTTCACCGCGACGCTGGGCACACCCGTCGATTCGGCGGGCGAGGCGGCGGACCGGCTCGACCGGCGGATCGTCCGCGCGATCGCCGACCTGACCGATTCGCCCGCCGGGCTGCTGCTGGTGCCGGAGGGGAGCGGCCTCGGCGTCGGTGCCGCATGGCATTGGCGCGAGGGCGGTTCGACCGACGCGGCGCTGCGTGAGTATCTCGCGGCCAGCGCGCGCATCGTCGAGCTCGACCAGGTCCGCCGCGGCGAGGCGCCGCCGGAGGAAGCGGCGGCGATCCCCGGCTGGCTGCGCGATCATCCCGACGCCTGGGTGCTCGTGCCGCTGATCCACGGCACCAGCCTGATCGGCGTCATCCTGCTCGCCCGCCCGCCGGTCGACCGCGCGCTCGACTGGGAAGACCTCGACCTGCTGCGCGTCGCGGGCCGTCAGGCGGCAAGCTACCTCGCCGAGGATCGCGCACATGCGGCGCTCGCCGATGCCGCGCGCTTCGACGAATTCAACCGCCGCTTCGCCTTCATCATGCACGACATCAAGAATCTGGTCAGCGGCGTCAGCCTCGTCGCGCGCAATGCCGAACGCCACGCCGACAACCCCGAATTCCGCGCCGACATGATCGCCACCCTCAAGGATTCCGCCGCCCGCATGAACGCGCTGCTCGCCCGCCTGTCCCAGCATTACCGCGCCACGCCGGAACCGGCGCAGCCGGTCGACGTCTCCGCCCTCGCGCTGCGTCTCGCCGCAGCGCGCCGCGCGCAGCATCCGGTGACCGTCGCCGGCGAGGGCGTCGCGCTGGCGCAGCCCGGCCGGCTGGAGCAGTTGCTCGGCCACCTGCTGCAGAATGCGATCGAGGCGAGCCCGCCGGGGGCGGCGATCGCGATGATCGTCGCCGCCGAGGCAGGCCGAATCCATGTCGACGTCGTCGACCACGGCTGCGGGATGAGCGCCGCCTTCATCCGCGACCAGCTGTTCCGCCCCTTCGCCTCGTCCAAGCCCGACGGCTTCGGCATCGGCGCCTATGAGGCGCGCGAACTGGCGCTGGCGATGGGCGGCGCACTCGAAGTGACGAGCCGCGAGGGCGAGGGGACGCGCTTTCGCCTCCACCTGCCTCCGGCCCGCGCGATGGAGCAGGCGGCATGAGCGACCGGCCCGTCCTGCTGATCGTCGAGGACGACCTCGCGCTCCAGCGGCAGCTGCGCTGGGCCTATGAAGGCTATGAGATCGTCGTCGCCGCCACCCGCGGCGAGGCGATCGAGGCATTGCGCAGCCATGAACCGGCGGTGGTGACGCTCGACCTCGGCCTGCCGCCCGACCCCGACGGCACCAGCGAGGGGTTCGCGACGCTTGCCGAGATCCTCGCGCTGAAGCCCGATACCAAGGTCATTGTCGCCTCCGGCCATGGCGCGCGCGACAGTGCGCGCACCGCCATCGGGCTCGGCGCATGGGACTTTTACGCCAAGCCGATCGACATCGACGCGCTCGGCCTGATCGTCGCGCGCGCGTTCCATGTCCATGCGCTGGAGGCGGAGAACCGCCGCCTCGCCGCGCGGACCGATGCCGGTGCGGGGTTCGGCGGCCTCCTCTACGCATCGGACGAAATGGCGCGGGTGGTCCGCACCATCGAGCGCGTCGCGCCGGCCGACGTGTCGGTCATGCTGCTCGGCGCGAGCGGCACCGGCAAGGAATTGCTCGCCCGCGGCGTCCACGATACCTCGCCGCGCGGCCGCGGCGCGTTCGTCGCGATCAACTGCGCCGCCATCCCCGAGACGTTGCTGGAAAGCGAATTGTTCGGGCATGAGAAGGGCGCGTTCACCGGGGCGGTGAAGACCACGCCGGGCAAGATTGAACAGGCGGCGGGCGGCACCCTGTTCCTCGACGAGATCGGCGACGTCCCGCTGCCGTTGCAGGTCAAGCTGCTGCGGTTCCTGCAGGAACGCGTCATCGAGCGGATCGGCGGGCGCAAGCCGATCCCGGTCGACACCCGCATCGTCTGCGCCACCCACCAGAATCTGGAGGCGATGGTCGCCGAGGGGCAGTTCCGCGAGGACCTCTATTACCGCCTCGCCGAGATCGTCGTCCGCATCCCCGGCCTCGCCGAGCGTCCGGGCGATGCTGGCCTGCTCGCGCGCGCCTTCGTCCGTCGCCATGCCGCGGCGATGAAGCTGCCCGTCACCGGCCTCGCCCCCGATGCGCTCGCGGCGATCGATGCCTGGCCGTGGCCCGGCAACGTCCGCGAGCTGGAGAATCGCATCAAGCGCGCGGTCATCATGGCGGACGGCAAGCTCGTCACCGCCACGGACCTCGACTTCCCCGGCGACACCCCCGCCGACCCGCCGCCGCTCAACCTGCGCAGCGCGCGCGAGGTCGCCGATCGCAAGGCGATCCGGCAGGCGCTGGCCCGGGCGGAGGGCAATATCTCCGGGGCGTCGCGGCTGCTCGGCGTCAGCCGGCCGACGCTGTACGACCTGCTCAAGAGCTACGACCTGCATGGCTGATGCGCGTTACCCGATGATGCGCGGCCGGCGGCGTCGCCGGTGGCGGCTGGCGGTGCCCCGGATCGGCCGCTGGCCGGGCGTCGCGCTCGGCCTGCTGCTGGTCGGGGCGATCGTCGCGGCCATCGTGCTGCTGAGGCCGCCACCACGCGTCGACCCGGCGACGGCGCTGGCGGATGCGCGCACGGCCTACCGCCTCGGCAATTACAGCGCGGCGCGCAATCATGCGCTGGCGACGCTGGCGGGGGCGCCGACGTCGCAGCCGGCGATGCTGCTGCTCGCGCGCAGCTACGTCCGGCTCGGCGACGGCATTGCGGCAGAGGGCGCGCTCAGCTGCGCACGCGACCTGCGCGTCCCCGCCGCGGCGCTCGCCGGGCTGCGGGCGCAGGCGCGCTTCCTGCAAGGCGACCTGCAAGGCGCGCGCGACGCCGCGGCGACGGCGTCCGCCACGGACGGAGAGGCGATCCGCGCGACCGCGCGGGCGACCGCGGCGCAGGGCGATGGCGCCGCCGCGACGCAGGCGCTGGCGGGCTGGCTCGCCGCGCATCCGCGCGATGCCGCGGCCTGGACCGACCTCGGCCGCATCCGGCTGAACGCGGGCGAGATTGCCGCGGCCACCGACGCCGCCGCCCGCGCCGCGCAGGCCGCGCCCGGCGATCCGGTGCCGCTGACATTGCGGGCGGAGATCGTCCGCACGCGCTACGGCCTTACCGCCGCGCTCCCCTGGTTCGAGGCGGCGTTGCAGCGCGATGCCTATTATCACCCCGCGCTGATCGAATATGCCGCGACGCTGGGCGATGCGGGTCGCTATGCCGACATGCTCGCCGCGACCCGGCGGGCGCAGGCGGCGCGCCCGGGCAGCCCGCAGGCCTTCTACCTGCAGGCGGTGCTGGCGGCGCGCGCGGGACGCGGCGAACTCGCCCGCGACCTGCTCCAGCGCGCGGGCCCCGCGATCGCAGCGCTGCCCGGTGCGGCGCTGCTGGGCGGTGCGCTCGACGAGGCCGGCGGCGGCCACGAACGCGCGATCGGGACGTGGCGGCAGCTGGCCGCCGACCAGCCGATGAACGTCGTGCTGCGCCGCCTGCTCGGCGCGGCGATGCTGCGATCTGGCGATGCGCAGGGCGCACTCGACCAGCTGCGCCCGATCGCGCTGCGCGACGATGCCGATGCCTATACGCTCACCTTGGTCGCGCGCGCGTTCGAGGCGCTCGGCGACCGCGTCGCGGCGGCGCGCTTCCTCGATCGGGCCGCGATCGGCGCGCGCGGCGGCGCTGCGGCCTTCGCCAGCGACGACGGCGTCGCGGCGACGCTCGCCGAGGCGCGGGACGCGCCGGACGATCCCAATTACGTGCTTGGGGTGATCCGCGCGCAGGCGACCGCGGGCGATCCTGCCGGGGCGGCGACCCGTGCCCGTGCGCTGGTCGCCGCGAGCCCCGGCGCGCCCGCCGCGCAGCTGGCGCTGGGCGATGTGCTGGCGATGGCCGGCCGCTTCGCCGAGGCGGCGCAGGTCTATGCCAGGGCAGCCGACCTGACCTTCGACGAACCGACGATGCTGCGCCTGGTTGATGCGTGGGGCCGCGCGAACCGTCCGCGCGAGGCGGCGGCGGCGCTGTCGCTCTACCTGCAGCAGAATCCGCAGAGTCTCCCGGGCCAGCGCATCCTCGGCCATTGGCAGCTGCTGGGCGGCGATGCCGACGCGGCGATCGAGACGCTCGAAAGCATCCGCCGTATCGCCGGCCATCGCGACGCGGCGCTGCTCGCCGATCTCGCCACCGCATATGCGGCGAGCGGCGACGGCGTGGTCGCCCGCCGCTACGGCCGCGCGGCCTATCGGCTGATGCCGATGAACGCAGGCGTCTGCGACGCCTATGCGGTCGCGCTGGCGGCGGACGGCGACCTGCCGGGCGCGCGCCAGCTCGCCGTCAAGGCGATCGCGCTGGCGCCGGGCGATCCAGTGATCGCCGCGCATGCCCGGGCGATCGGCCGCTGACGGCTTGCGCCCGCCCGCCGCGCCGGTCATGAGCGCAGGCATGTCCGATCCCCTCGAGCGTATCGCCGCGGCGCTGGACCGCCTCGCCCCGCCGCCGCCGCCGGGCGACGATCCGACGCGACACCCCGCCTATGTCTGGCGCGCCGGCGCCCTGGTCGCGGCGCGCGCGTTCGCGCCGCTGCCGCTCGACCTGCTGGTCGAGGTCGACCGGCAGAAGGCGGCGCTGGTCGACAACCTGCGCCGTCTCGCCGGCGGGGCCGCGGCGCAGGACGTGCTGCTGTGGGGCGCGCGCGGCACCGGCAAGTCCGCGCTGGTCAAGGCGGCGATCGGCGCGGTGCAGGCCGACGGCGGCGACATCGCGCTGGTCGAGGTGACCGCGCTCGACGCACTGCCGCAGCTGTTCGCCGCGCTCGCGCCGGTCCGCCGTGCCTTCGCGCTGTTTCTCGACGACCTCGGCTTCGACGGGCCGGCGGAGGCGCGCACGCTGCGCTCGCTGCTGGAGGGCGGCGCGGAGGCGCGGCCCGGCAACGTCCGCCTGCTCGTCACCGCCAACCGCCGCCATCTGGTGCCGCGCGACATCGCGGAGCAGGATGGCGCGATCAATCCGCGCGACAGCATCGACGACCAGCTCGCGCTCGCCGACCGCTTCGGGCTGAGCCTCGGTTTCCATGCGCTCGACCAGGACGGCTATTGCGCGATCGTCGCGGGCTATGCCGCGCGCTACGGGCTGCCGTTCGACGCCGCCGACGCGATCAACTGGTCGACGCGGCGCGGCAGCCGGTCGGGCCGGGTGGCATGGCAATATGTCACCGAGCTCGCGGGCCGCGCCGGGCGCGCGCTGGACTGACCCGATCGGGTCATTGAACTTGACATAATTCCGTCGGCGCGGCTCATTGCGGGCGTGCCGCGTCTCGGGGAACTCGATCTGCCCAATCGCCTCGCCCCCGCTGTGCCGCGGGGCGTGACGCAATTGGGGTTCGGCGTGCTGTGCTCGAGCAGCGCGATCCTCGTCCGCGCCCTGCTCGACGGCGTCGCCGCGGGTGGCGGCGCGCCCTTCGCGCTGTGCTTCCCGGCGATGATGCTCGCGACGCTGTTCGCGCGCTGGCAGGCGGGCGTGGTGACGGCGACGCTGGGGATCACCTACGGCTATTATTACACCGTCCCGCCGAGCGGCACCTTCCGCTCGAACGGCGTGGCGACGCCGCTGACGGTCGGCTTCATCGTCGTCGCGGCGATCATCACCGTCGCGCTCGCCGAACTGTTCCGCCGCTCGGTGCGGCGCGCGACGGCGGAGCGCGACCGCCAGATCGCCGATCGCGACCTGCTGTTGCAGGAGATCGACCATCGGATGAAGAACAATTTCGCGATCGTCGCCTCGATCCTCGACATCCAGCGGCGGCGGCTGAGCGGCGAGGCGGCCGAGGCGCTCGGCACGGCGCTGTACCGCGTCGAAAGCATCGCGCGCGCGCACCGCCACCTCTATCGCGGCACGGGGCAGAGCGATGCGGTGCAGATGCGCGCCTATCTGGGCGATCTGTGCGCCGCGCTGGCGGATGCGCTGCTGCTGCGCGGCGGTGTCACGCTCGCCTGTTCGGTCGACGAGGCGGAGGTGCCCCGGGATCGCGCGGTGTCGATCGGGCTGATCGTCAACGAACTCGTCACCAATGCGGCTAAACACGCCTTCACCGACCGCGTCGGCGGCACGATCTCCGTCGGCTTCCGCAAGCGTCCGGGCGGCTGGACATTGATCGTCAGCGACGACGGAGTCGGCATGCACGCGGCGGCGCCGGCGGGGCCGGACCATGGGCTCGGATCGCGGCTGATCCCCGCCTTCGCACGCCAGGCGAACGGCACGCTCGCGACGGAGAGCGGGCCGCACGGCACCGTCGTGACGATGGACCTGCCCGCCTAGCCCAGCCCCTCGACCTGTTCCGCGAGTTCGAGCCAGCGCATCTCCGCCGCATCCTTTTCCGCCCGCGCCGCGTCGATCGCCTGCGTCAGCGCCGCGAACCGCTTGGGATCGCGGACGTAGAGCGCCGGATCGGCGAGCAGCGCCTCGTCGCGCGCGATCCCCGCATCGATCGCCTCGATCCGCGCGGGCAGCTGGTCGTAATCGCGCTGGTCCTTGTAGCTCAGCTTGGTGCGCGCCTGCGGCGGGGGCGGGGGTGCGGCCTTGGGCGCCGCCGCCTTCCGCGCTTCGGCCGGCCGCTTGCGCTGCCGTTCCCAATCCTCATAGCCGCCGGCGACGACGTCGACCGTCCCCGATCCGTCGAGCCCCAGCGTCACCGTCACCGTGCGGTCGAGGAAGTCGCGATCGTGGCTGACGATCAGCACCGTGCCGCCGTAATCGGCGATCACCTCCTGCAACAGGTCGAGCGTTTCGAGGTCGAGGTCGTTGGTCGGCTCGTCGAGCACCAGCAGGTTGGATTCGCGGGCGAATTCGCGCGCCAGCAACAGCCGCGAGCGTTCGCCACCGGACAATGTCCCGACCTTCGCCTCCGCCAGCGACGGATCGAACAGGAATTCCTTGAGATAGCCGTGGATATGCTTGCGTACGCCCAGCACGTCGATCCAGTCGCCGCCGTCGGCCAGCACCTCGCGCACCGTCTTGGTCGGCGCCATCAGGCTGCGCTGCTGGTCGATGACGATGCCGTCGAGCGTCTTCGCCAGCTTCACCTCGCCCTCGTCGGGCGCGAGTTCGCCGGTCAGCAGCTTGAGCAGCGTCGTCTTGCCCGCGCCGTTGCGGCCGACGATGCCTATCCGGTCGCCGCGCGTCACCCGCAGGTTGAGGTCGCGGATGATCACACGCTCGCCGTAGCTCTTCGAGGCGTGCTTGACGTCGATCACCACCTTGGTCTTCGAATCGTCCGATGCGGTGGCGAGGTTCGCCGCGCCCTGCGGTCCCATCATCGCGGCGCGTTCGGCGCGCATGTCCTTCAGCTTGGCGAGCCGCCCCTGGTTGCGGCGGCGCCGGCCGGTGACGCCGCGTTGCAGCCAATGCTCCTCGATCTTCAGCTTGGCGTCGAGCCGCTGCGCGTTGCGCTCCTCCTCGGCATAGACCTGCTCGGTCCACGCCTCGAATCCGCCGAAGCCGATCTCGGCGCGGCGGATCGAGCCGCGGTCCATCCACAGCGTCTGCTTCGTCAGCCGCGTCAGGAAGGTGCGGTCGTGGCTGATGACGACGAACGCGCCCCTGAACCGGCCCAGCCATTCCTCCAGCCAGTCGATCGCGGCGATGTCGAGGTGGTTGGTCGGCTCGTCGAGCAGCAGCACGTCGGGGTCCTGCGCCAGCGCGCGGACGATCGCCGCTCGCCGCCGCTCGCCGCCGCTCGCCGAGGCGGATTCACGGCTGAGATCGATGCCGAGCTGGTCGGCGATCGCATCCGCCTCATGGGCGGCGGGCGCATCGTCGCCGCCCAGCACGTAATCGGCCAGCGTCGCGCAGCCCGCCAGGCTCGGTTCCTGCTCCAGCAGCACCACCCGCGTCCCCGGTACGATCACGCGCCGCCCCTCGTCGCAGTCGATCGTCCCGGCGATCAGCTTGAGCAGCGTCGTCTTGCCGGCGCCGTTGCGGCCGATCAGCGCCAGCCGGTCGCGCGCACCGATATGGATGTCGAGGTGGCGGAACAGCCAGCCGTGGCCCTGGATCACACCAAGGTCTTCGTAAGCGAGAATAGGGGCAGCCATGGACGGCGCAGGTAGGGGGCCGGAGGACGTGCGGCAAGCGTGCTTGCCGCCCCGGGAAAATGCGGTGCGCGGCTGAACCGCATGCAACCGCTCCATTCACAGGGTGTTCAATGCCTTCCTCCTATGCCAGTCGTCATGAAGATGGTTCTGCCCTTCCTGCTCCTTGCCGCTCTGGCCCCGTTTTCGGCCGGGCTGGCGCATGGCGAACCGGACCAGCGCCGGAGCGACCAGGAGCGCGCCTATGACGCCCGCCGCAAGGGCGAGGTGTTGTCGCCGCGCGCGATCGAGGGGCGGGTGATCCCGACGATGAAGGGCTATGAATATCTTGGCTTCGACTTGGATTTCGGCACGTCGGTTTACACGCTGAAATTCATGCGCGATGGCGTCGTCGTCTGGGTCGATGTCGACGGCCGGTCGGGCCAGATCATCGGCCGAACCGGTAAATGACGCTGCTAGATTTTAGGGGGAGATGACATGCGCGTTCTGATCGTCGAGGACGAGCCGAATCTCGGGGCACAGCTCAAGAACACGCTTGAGGGCGCGGGCTATGCGATCGACCTCGCCACCGATGGCGAGGAGGGGCATTTCCTCGGCTCGACCGAGAATTACGACGCGATCGTGCTCGACCTCGGCCTGCCCGAGATCGACGGGCTGACCGTGCTCGATCGCTGGCGGAAAGAGGGCAAGGTCATGCCCGTGCTGGTGCTGACCGCGCGCGACAGCTGGTCCGACAAGGTGGCGGGGCTGGACGCCGGCGCCGACGACTATGTCGCCAAGCCGTTCCAGACCGAGGAATTGATCGCCCGCCTGCGCGCGCTGATCCGCCGTGCCTCGGGCAACGCCTCGTCGGAACTCACCGCGGGCGACGTCCGCCTCGACACGCGGTCGGGCAAGGTCACGCGTGCCGGCGAGCCGGTCAAGCTGACCGCGCAGGAATACAAGCTGCTCAGCTACCTGCTCCATCACAAGGGCAAGGTGGTCAGCCGCACCGAGCTGATTGAACATATCTACGACCAGGATTTCGACCGCGATTCGAACACGATCGAGGTGTTCGTGACGCGCATCCGCAAGAAGCTGGGCCAGGACGTCATCACCACGATCCGCGGCCTCGGCTACAGCCTCGAAGATCCGGACGCCTGACCCTTTCGTCATGACGACGCCGTCCGTTCCGCCGCTCGCCGAAGCCCCGCCGCGCCTGCGCGCGGTGACGACGGGGTCGCTGTCGCGGCGGATGATCCTGATCGCGGCGGCGTGGATCGGGCTGCTGCTGTTCGGTGGCGGCTTCGCGCTCGATCGGGTGCTGGCCAATGCGGTCCAGCGCAACTTCGACGACCAGATGCAATATGTGCTGCGGTCGCTGATCGCCTCGGCGGAAATCGGCCCGGACGGCGAAGTGGTGTTCAACCGCGACGCCGCCGCCGATCCGCGCTTCCTCGAACCCTATTCGGGCCTCTACTGGCAGGTGTCGGCGCCGAAGACGCCGGTGACCGACGCCTTTCCGTCGCGCTCGCTATGGGACCGGCGGCTAGCGTTCGGGACGGTCCACGAGGATCGCGCCGTCCATTTCTACGACAGCAAGCAATTCCCCGATGAAAAGCTGCGCATCGTCGAGCGCGATGCGCAATTGCCCAAATCCGCGGTCCACTGGCGGTTTCAGGTCGCGCAGAGCCGCGCCGGGCTCGATGCGCAGATCACCGTGCTGCGGCGCACGCTGGTGCGCAGCTTCGCGCTGCTCGGGCTGGGGCTGATCGTCCTCGCCTGGCTCCAGACCTTCTACGGCCTGTGGCCGCTGCGCCGCGTGCGCGAGGAGATCGCGCGGATGCGCGCCGGCCAGTCGAACCGCGTCGATACCGCGATGCCGATCGAGGTTGCGCCGATGGTCGAGGAGCTGAACGCGCTGATCGAGCATAACGAGCGGCAGGCGGAGGAGGCACGGCGCCACGCCGGCAACCTCGCGCATGCGCTCAAGACGCCGCTCACCGTCATCATGAACGCCGCGACTGCGCAGGCCGACGACCTTGCCGATACGGTGATTCGCGAGGCGCGGACGATGCGGCGGCAGGTCGACCATCACCTCGCCCGCGCCCGTGCGGTCGGCCGGCGCGGATCGGCGCACAGCCGCGCCGACGTCTGGCCGAGCCTCGAATCGGTCGAGCGCGCCGTCGCCCGCCTCTATCGCCACGTCCGCATCGACGTCGCGGGTCCCAAGGACCTGCAGGTCCATGTCGAGCGGCAGGACCTCGACGAGATGCTCGGCAACCTGATCGAGAATGCCGCGAAATATGGTGGCGGCAGCGTGTTCGTCACCGTCGCCGCACAGGCGGGTTTCGTCGAACTGATGATCGAGGACGACGGCATGGGCATCCCGGAGGAGGACCGCATCCGCATCTTCGATCGTGGCGTCCGCCTCGACACCGGCAAGCCCGGCACCGGACTGGGGCTGGCGATCGTCCGCGACGTCGCCGAAATCTACGGCGGCACCGTCAGCCTCGAGGAGAGCGAGGATCTCGGCGGGTTGCTGGTGCGGCTGCGCCTGCCCGCGGCGAACTGACGGCGGCCGCCTCCCGGCTACAGCGTGCGGATGATGCCGGAAAAGTCCGTGCCGCCCTGGCCGTCCGCGACGAACGCCTCGTACAGGTCGGTCGCGTGCCGTCCCAGTGGCGTTGCGGCCCCGGCCTGTTCCGCCGCCTGCATCGCCAGCCGCAGATCCTTGAGCATCAGCGCCGCGGCGAACCCGCCCTGATAATCGTGGTCGGCGGGCGTATCGGGTCCGACCCCGGGGACCGGGCAATAGGTCGTCATCGACCAGCTCTGTCCCGAACTGACCGAAGAGATGTCGTAGAAGGTCTGGAGGTCGAGGCCGAGCCGCTCGGCGAGCCGGAACGCCTCGCAGGTCGCGACCATCGTCGCGCCGAGCAGCATGTTGTTCGCCATCTTGGCGGCCTGGCCCGCGCCGCTGGCACCGGCGTGGATCACCGCCTTGCCCATGTCGGCGAGGAACGGCTGCGCGCGGGCGAAGGCATCCTCGGCGCCGCCGACCATGAAGGTCAGCGTCCCCGCATTCGCCGCACCGATTCCGCCCGACACCGGCGCGTCGACCGCGGCGAGGCCGCGGGTCGCGGCGGTGTCGGCGACGCGGCGCGCGGTGGCGACGTCGATCGTCGAACAGTCGATCAGGATCGCCGACGGCTGCGCCCGGCCGAAGACGGCGTCGGCATAGACGCCCTCCACATGCGTGCCGGCGGGCAGCATGGTGACGATCGCCTCGGCACCCTCGACCGCCTCGGCGGCGCTCGCGACGGGCAGGCATCCTGCCGCCTTCGCTCTGGCGAGCGCATCGGCGCTGAGGTCGAACGCGCGGACGTCATGCCCCTTCTTCGCGAGGTTGGCGGCCATCCCGCCGCCCATGTTGCCGAGGCCGATAAAGGCGACGCGTGCCATTGGTGTCTCCTGCCTTTTAACTATTGCCGGGTCAGCTCGCGGCCGACAATCATGCGCATAACCTGATTGGTCCCTTCGAGGATCGAATGTACCCGCAGGTCGCGCCAGAAGCGTTCGATCGGATAGTCCATCAGATAGCCGTAGCCGCCGTGCAATTGCAGTGCGCGATCGACGACGCTGCTGCCGGTGTCGGTGGCAAGGCGCTTGGCCATCGCCGCGAACCGGGTCTTGTCGGGGGCGTTGGCGGTCACCTTCGCCGCAGCCATGTAGAGCAGCGCACGCGCCGCCTCCAGTTCGGTGGCCATGTCCGCGAGGGTGAACTGCGTATTCTGGAAATCGGCGATCGCCTTGCCGAATTGTTTGCGATCCTTCGTATAGCCGATCGCCTCGTCAAGGCAGCGCTGCGCCCCGCCGAGGCTGCACGCACCGATGTTGAGCCGTCCACCGTCGAGGCCCATCATCGCGATCCGAAAGCCCTCGCCCTCCGCCCCGACGAGGTTTTTGGCCGGCACGCGAACATTGTCGAACGTGACCTGCCGCGTTGGCTGCGAATGCCAGCCCAGCTTGCGTTCGTTGGCACCGAACGACACGCCGGGCATGTCCTTCTCGATCACCAGCGCGGAGATGCCCTTGGGGCCGTCCTCGCCGGTGCGGACCATCGTCACATAGACTTCGTTCTCGCCGGCACCGGATATGAACTGCTTCGACCCGGTGACGAGATAATCGTCGCCGTCCTTTACCGCCCGCGTCTTGAGCGCCGCAGCGTCGGATCCCGACCCGGGTTCGGTCAGGCAATAGCTCGCGAGGCGGTCAATGGTGACGAGATCGGGAAGATATTTGTCCTTCACCGTCTGCGATCCGAACCGATCGATCATCCACGACGCCATGTTGTGGATTGAGATGAACGCGCTGGTCGAGGGACAGCCATAGGCCATCGCCTCCATGATGAGCGCCGCTTCCAGCCGCCCGAGCGCGATGCCGCCCGATTCCTCGGAGACGTAGATCGCCGCGAAGCCAAGTTCGGCCGCCGCCTTGATCGTGTCGCGCGGGAAGATGTGCTTTTCGTCCCATTCCGCGGCATGCGGGCTGATGCGGTCGGCGGTGAACCGGCGCGCGAGGTCCTGGATCTCGCGCTGGTCGTCCGTCAGGTCGAACTGGTTGTCCATACTATCCTCAGGCCGGGCAGCGGCTGTAGCGGAACGATCCGGCTCGATCCGGCGCGCCGGTCACTTCGCGGACCAGCGTCTTGCCGGCGTCGAGCAGGGTGAGCGTGGTCGGTTCCGACCAGGTCATGCCCTCGCCGCTCATCGGCAGGTCGAACGCCACCTGCGTCGGTTGCGTCTGGCGGATCCCCGTCGCGGACCCACGCGATTCGTAGAAGGAGAGGCGGTTGCCCGCGATCGTCAGCAGACCCTTGTTGTCGTCGCGCTTCGGATCGCAATCGTTGGCGACCATGCCCCAGCGGCCCTGAAAGTCCGCCGGCATCGCCGCGATCGGCGACGGACTGGCGGTCGGCAACGGCGCCGGCGACATCGCCGCGCCATTGCCCGGCGGATCGAGCGGCACGAGCGTGTTCCGGGGATCGTCGATCAGGTTGGTCGGCGTCGGTTCGACCGCCGCACTGCCGCCGCTCGATTCGTTGTTTGCGGTTTCGCCGCCCGAACAGGCAGCGAGACACAATGCGGCGGAAAGGATCGTCAGGCGCATCGATATTACCCCATGGTGGGAATGACGAACGCATCCTGCACGCGTGCAGGTCCGCCGTCTTCCGCACCGCGCGGCAGTTCCACGGTGCCGTCGGGCCAGCGCTGCGTCACGGTCTTGACCTTGGTCCAGAACTTGACGCCCTCCATGCCGTGCTGGTTGGTGTCGCCGAACGCGCTGCGCTTCCACCCGCCGAAACTGTGATAGGCGACCGGCACCGGGATCGGCACGTTGATGCCGACCATGCCGACGTTGACCCGCGCGGCGAATTCGCGCGCGGCATGGCCATTGCGCGTGAAGATCGCGACGCCATTGCCATATTGATGCTCGCTCGGCAGGCGGACGGCATCCTCGAACGTCTGCGCACGGACGATCTGGAGGACGGGGCCAAAGATCTCCTCTTTGTACGCCGACATGTTGGGCGTGACGCGATCGAACAATGTCGGGCCGACGAAGAAGCCCTTCTCATGCCCCTGCAGCGTGAAGCCGCGCCCGTCGACGACCAGCTCGGCGCCCTCGTCGACACCGGTCTGGATCCAGTTCTCGACACGACTCTTGTGCGCGGCGTTGACGACCGGACCGTAATGCGCCTGGTCGTCGGTCGAGACGCCGACGCGGAGCGCGGCGATCGCGGGGATCAGCTTCTCGCGCAGCGCATCCGCGGTCCGGTCGCCGACCGGGACCACCACCGGCAGCGCCATGCAGCGCTCGCCCGCCGAGCCGAAGGCCGCGCCCGACAGATCGGCGACGACCTGGTCGAGGTCGGCGTCGGGCATGACGATGCCGTGGTTCTTGGCGCCGCCCATCGCCTGCACGCGCTTGCCCGCCTCGACGCCGCGGCGATAGACGTAATGCGCGATGTCGGACGAGCCGACGAAGCTGACCGCGCTGATCGCCGGGTGATCGAGGATCGCGTCGACCATCACCTTGTCGCCATGAACGACCTGCAGGATACCCTCGGGCGCACCCGCTTCCAGCATCAGTTCGGCGAGGCGCACCGGCACCGACGGATCGCGCTCGGACGGCTTGAGGATGAAGGCGTTGCCGGTGGCGATGGCGACGCCGAACATCCACATCGGGATCATCGCCGGGAAGTTGAACGGCGTGATCCCCGCGCCGATGCCGAGCGGCTGGCGCATCGAATAGACGTCGATGCCCGGACCGGCGCCCTGCGTATATTCGCCCTTGAGGATGTGCGGTATGCCGCAGCAGAATTCGATCACCTCCAGGCCGCGCTGGATGTCGCCCTTGCTATCCGCGATCACCTTGCCGTGTTCGGACGACAGCAGGCGGGCGAGCGCGTCCATGTTCGCCTCGACCAGCTCCTTGAAGCGGAACATGACGCGGGCGCGGCGCTGCGGATTGGTCGCGGCCCAACCGGGCTGCGCGGCCTGTGCAGCGGCGATGGCGCGATCAAGATCGGCCTGTGTGCCCAGCGGGACGCGCGCCTGCACTTCGCCATTATTGGGGTCGAAGACGTCGCCATGGCGTCCGCCGGCGTTGGCTGCACCGCCGGCATGCCCGACGATGAGATGATCGATGTTGCGCAATGAACCTCTCCGTTATTGTCGGCAGGATCGCCCGTCGCGGCCTTGTGCGCAACGCCGGATAGTGCGACACATACCTGCATAAATGCAGCCGCGATGGGACGACCTTCAGGATTTCCTAGCGATCGCCCGTGCCGGCCAGATCGCGCGCGCGGCGGTGGCGACCGGCGTCGACCCGACCACGCTCGCCCGGCACCTGCGCCGGCTGGAGGCGACGCTCGGCCAGACGCTGTTCGAACAGACGCGCGAGGGGCAGGTGCCGACCGCCGCGGGCGAGGCGTTGCTGGTCGCGGTCGAGGCGATGCAGCAGGCGGCGGCGCGGATCGCCGCGCCTGACGACGATCCCCATCATCTGACCGGCGTCTTGCGCGTCAGCGTGTCGGAAGGGTTCGGCACCTGGTTCGTCGCACACCATCTGCCCGCCTTCGCCCGTCTGCATCCCGAACTGGCCATCGAGCTGGTCGCGACCAGCGGCTTTCTCAACCCGTCGCGCCGCGAGGCGGATGTCGCGGTGATGCTCGCGCGGCCGCAGACCGGGGCGGTCATCAGCGGCAAGCTGACAGACTATACGCTCGGTCTGTATGCCGCGCGGACCTATGCAGCCCGACGGCCCTTGCCCGAGACGGTCGAGCAGGTGCGCGAGCACGATCTGATCGGCTATGTCCCGGACCTGCTCTATGCCCCCGAATTGCGCTATCTGTCGGAGGTTCAGGCCGATCTGGAGCCGCGCCTCCGCAGCTCCAGCATCAACGCGCAATACCGGCTGGTCGCGGCCGGCGCGGGGCTGGGCGTGCTGCCGCGCTTCATCGGCGATGCCGACGACAGCCTGTACCGGGTGCTGCCCGACCGCACGATCCGCCGTTCGTTCTGGCTGGTGACGCATCAGGACATGCGCGAGGCGAAGAAGGTGCGGACGTTCCGCGACTGGCTGACCGCGCTGGTCGCGACGCACCGGGGACGGTTCGTTTAGGCGATTGCGCACCAACGACACGGGCGACCGTCGTCGTTACGAGGAGCAATCCAGAGCGGCTCCCGGGCCGCCCTGGATTGCTTCGCTGTGCGCGCAATGACGATGCGGGGTCTTATACGTCCAAATTCGCGACGTTCAGCGCATTGTCCTGGATGAACTCACGCCGCGGTTCGACGACTTCGCCCATCAGCTGGGTGAAGATCATGTCGGCCGCCGACACGTCGTCGCTGGTGACGCGCAGCATCGTGCGATTCGACGGGTCGAGCGTCGTTTCCCACAATTGCTCGGCGTTCATTTCGCCCAGCCCCTTGTAGCGCTGGATCGCCAGCCCCTTCCGGCCGGAGGCGAGGATCGCGTCGAGCAGCTGCGACGGCCGTGCCACCAGACTCTCGCCGCGCGCGACGGTGGTGGTGACGCTGCCGATCTGGCCTTCCCCCTCCGGCGTCGGCTCGGCATCCTCCGCCGCAGCCGCCGCGCCCTTCAGCGGCACCAATTTGCCCGCCGCAACGAAGCTTTCGGCCTGTTCGTTCGCCAGCGAGTGGAGTTTGCGCGCCTCGGCACTGGCGAGGAAAGTCGACTCGACGATGTGGTGGTCGGTTACGCCGCGCCAGAGCCTTTCAAAATGAATGCTGCCGTCCTCGGTCAGGCGGGCGGTCCAGCGGGCCTCCTCGTCGCCCGATTCGAGCCGGCGCGTCACCTCCGCCACGGTCGCCGCGCGCTGTTCGCGCGTGAACGTCGGGTCGAGCGCGCCGCCCAGCGCCAGCACCTCGATGATGACCGGATCGTAGCGCCGCGGCACGTAGCGCATCAGCGTGCGCATGCGCCGGGCATGGTCGAGCAGGCTCTTGAGGTCCGCGCCCGAGCGATGGCCGCTCGGCGCCTCGAACACCATCGACGACACGCCGGCATCGACCAGATATTCGTCGAGCGCGCTATCGTCCTTCAGATACACCTCCGACCGGCCCTTCGTCGCCTTGTACAGCGGCGGCTGCGCGATGAAGAGGTGGCCGCGCTCGATCAGCTCGGGCATCTGGCGGTAGAAGAAGGTCAGCAGCAGCGTGCGGATATGCGCGCCGTCGACGTCGGCGTCGGTCATGATGACGATCTTGTGGTAGCGCAGCTTGTCGGCGTTGAAGTCGTCGCGGCCGATGCCGGTGCCCATCGCCTGGATCAAAGTACCGATCTCGCGGCTGCTAATCATCCGGTCGAAGCGCGCGCGCTCGGTGTTGAGGATCTTGCCGCGCAAGGGGAGGATCGCCTGGAAATGGCGGTCGCGGCCCTGCTTCGCCGAGCCGCCGGCCGAATCGCCCTCGACCAGGAACAGCTCGGACTTGGCCGGGTCCTTCTCCTGGCAATCCGCCAGCTTGCCGGGCAGCGAGGCGATGTCCATCACGCCCTTGCGCCGGGTCAGCTCGCGCGCCTTCTTCGCGGCCTCGCGCGCGGCGGCGGCGTCGATCACCTTGCCGACGATCGAACGCCCATGCGCGGGATTTTCCTCGAGCCATTCGGCGAGCTTGTCCGCCATCAGCGATTCGAGCGGCTGGCGCACCTCGGACGAGACGAGCTTGTCCTTGGTCTGGCTGCTGAACTTGGGATCGGGCAGCTTGACCGAGACGATCGCGGTCAGCCCCTCGCGCATGTCGTCGCCGGTCAGCGTCACCTTCTCCTTCTTCAGGAGCCCCGACTTTTCGGCGTAATTGTTGATCGTACGGGTCAGCGCGGCGCGGAACGCCGCCATGTGCGTGCCGCCGTCGCGCTGGGGAATGTTGTTGGTGAAGGCGAGGACGTTCTCGTAATAGCTGTCGTTCCATTCCAGCGCGACGTCCATCGTCACGTCGTCGCGGGTGCCGTTGATCGCGATCGGTTCCGGGAACAGCGGCGTCTTGGCGCGATCGAGCCACTTCACGAACGCGGCGATGCCGCCCTCGTAATAGAGCTCCACCGTCTTGGGCTCGTCGTGGCGCGCGTCGGTGAGGAACAGGCGGACGCCGGAATTGAGGAACGCCAGCTCGCGATAGCGATGTTCGAGCTTGTCGAAATCGAATTCGGTGATCTTGAACGTGGCGGGCGAGGGCAGGAAGGTGACGCGCGTCCCCTTCTGCCCCGGTGCGGCGGGGCCGACGATCTTGAGCGGGGCGACGGCGTCGCCGAAGGCGAAGCGCATGTAATGCTCCTCGCCGTCGCGCCAGATCGTCAGGTCGAGGAATTCGGACAGGGCGTTGACCACCGAGACGCCGACGCCGTGCAGGCCGCCCGAGACCTTATAGGCGTTGTCGTCGCTGGTGTTTTCGAACTTACCGCCGGCGTGGAGCTGGGTCATGATGACCTCTGCCGCGGACACGCCCTCTTCGGGGTGGATGCCGGTGGGGATGCCGCGGCCGTTGTCGGTGACGCTGACCGATCCGTCCGCATTCAGCTGGATATCGATCCGGTCGCAATGGCCGGCGAGCGCCTCGTCGATCGCATTGTCGCTGACCTCGAACACCATGTGATGGAGGCCCGATCCGTCGTCGGTATCGCCGATATACATGCCCGGACGCTTGCGCACGGCGTCGAGGCCCTTCAGCACCTTGATCGACGAGGCGCCGTAATCGTTCGTATTCTGGGGTTCTGCCATGACGATTATATAGGCAGCAGGTGGCCGGAACGGAAGCGAAATGGGCGCCGGCGCCAGAAACCCTCCCCCGCCGCGGCAGGGGAGGGGAAGCGGTTCAATAGCGCGCGAATTCGGTCGCGCGGCGGCCGAGCAGCGTCACCTCGACCCGGCGGTTCTGGCGCATGCCCGCTGCGGTGGCGTTGGTCGCGACGGGATTCGCCTCGCCATGGCCCGCCACGCTGAAGCGCGCGCGGGTGACGCCCATCGCGTCGAAGGCCGCGCGGACGCTGGCGGCGCGGCGTTCGGACAGGTCCTGGTTGTGCGCGTCGCTGCCGCGCGAGTCGGTGAAGCCGTCGATCGACACCCGCACGCCGCCGTTGGAGCGGAGATAGCCCGCGAGCGGCCGCAGCCGGTCGATCGCGCCGGGCCGCAGCACGTCGCTGTCGGTGGCGAACAGCACGTCCTCCGACAGGGTCAGCGTCGCACCGCGCGGGGTCTGGCGGAACCCGTAATCGTGCATCGCGCGGCGGTCCCACTGGCCCGGCACGACCGTGCGCGTCTCGACGACGACGGTGCGGTCGCGCGCGTCCCAGTCGAAGCGGTCGCGGCGGGCGCCGGCGATCTGCGCGAACACACCATTGGCGTCCGCCGCCTCGCGCGGCGAGATGCGGCCGTCGCGGTTGCGGTCGAAGTTGCGCATCACGAAGGCGCGGCCCCGCGGGGTGGCGCGCAATTCGGGATAGAGGCCGGGAACGCCGGCGCCGACCAGCCGATAGGCACGGTCGCCGGGGCGGCCGCCGCTCCAGTCCCAGCGGTCCTGCGCGAGCGCCGGCGTCGCGATCGCGGTGAGGGCCGTTGCGGCAATGACCAAGGATTTCATCATTCTACTCTCCATACCCCGCCCGATTGTGGCGGCATGGCGCGGTCGGCTTGAACCGCCAGTGACCCGCGTCGACAGGCGAGGTTCAGCCGAGCGCGACCCGCGTCGCGTCGCCGCCGATGTCGGCGAACAGCGCCGGCTCGGTCCCGGTCATCCACACCTGGCCATGGCCCGACAGCCGTGCGAACAGGGCGGCGCGCCGGACCGGATCGAGATGCGCGGCGACCTCGTCGAGGAGCAGCACGGGGGCGTGGCCGGTGCGCTGCGCGACCAGTTCGGCATGCGCGAGGACGATGCCGAGCAGCAGCGCCTTCTGCTCCCCGGTGGAGGCGAGCGCCGCCGCCTGCCCCTTGCCGAGGTGGGTGACGGCGAGGTCGGCGCGGTGCGGCCCGGCGAGCGCGCGCCCCGCCACGCCGTCGCGCGCCCGATTCTGGCGCAGTTCGGCAAGCAGGCGATCGCTGTCGCCGCTCCAGCCCTCCAGCGTCAGCGCGGCGCGGGCGAAGGGCCCCTCCGGCGCATCCGCCAGGCGCGCGCCGAGTAGCGTGACCGCGCTGCGCCGCGCGGACTCGATCGCGCCGCCGTGATCGGCCATCTGGGTTTCGAGCGCGGTCAGCCAGTCGGGGTCGGCGGGCTCGTCCGCGGCGAGCAGCCGGTTGCGCGCGCGCATTGCCGCCTCGTAGCGGGCGGCGTGATGCGCGTGGCCGGGTTCGAGCGCGAGGGTGAGGCGGTCGAGGAAGCGGCGGCGTTCGCCCGCGGGCTCGACGAACAGCCGGTCCATCGCCGGCGTCAGCCACAGCACGGTCAGCCATTCGGCGAGCGTGTTGGCGGTGGCGGCGGCGCCCTGGACGCGGACCTGCCGGCGTTCCGGAACAGGCGCGAGCGTGCCGGTGGCGATCTCGACGTCGCCGGCCGCGGCGGCGAGCGTCGCGGCGATGCCGAAGCCGCCGGGACCGTCCTGACGCTGCATGTCCGACAAGGCGGCGCGACGCAGGCCGCGACCGGGGGCGAGCAGCGAGACGGCCTCGAGCACGTTGGTCTTGCCCGCGCCATTCTCACCGGTCAGCACGACGAAGCCGGGGCCGGGTGCCAGCACCAGACCCGCGTGGTTGCGGAAATCGGTGAGGCGAAGGCGCGACAGCATTGCAGTCGCGCCTAGCAGGAAGTCGGGCGGTTAGGCGAGGGCGGCCTTTGCCTGCGCGGCGTCCTTTTGCGCCGAGGCATAAGAGGCGAGCTGCGCGCCCAACGCCGCCTGCGCCTGCCGGTAGGCGACCGGATCGGCGATGCGCAGCCGGGCGCGGGCGGCATCGATCGGTTCGTGCATCAGCGCCTCATAATCCTCGCCGAGCAGCCAGGCGGCGCGCTTGCCGTTGCGATAGCCTTCGCGCACCGCCCGGGCGAACAGCGTGCCGCCGGTGGCGCGCAGCGATTTCAGCGCCGCGCCGCCGGCGATGAACGCCCAGCCGAGGCCGCGGGTCTGGGCATAGGAGAAGGCGACGAGACAGGCCTCGCCCATCGTCTCGTCCGCCTTGTAGCCGGTGAGGACGTGCCAGATATCGTGCACGTCGCGGGTGCGCCGGCCCATCCAGGCATACGGGTGGTAGACGTCGGTTTCGGATGGATCGAGGCGGCTGACCTCGACCAGCCCGTCCGCCGAATAGCCGGTGGTGTCGAGGAAATCGCGATAGGCCGCGCCGACGGTGCCGGGCGCGAATCCGGCGACCCAGTCGCGATCGGAAAAACGCTGCGCCAGTTCGGTCCGTTGATAGGCGATCCGCCCGCCGTCGCTCGTCGCGATCAGCCGCGCATAGCCGTTGGCGGTGTCGCCGACGTTGAGCGAGCGCATGATGCGGAACACCTGCGTCGTGTCGTCGCCGTTGGCGAGCAGCTTGCGCAGCGCATCGAAGGCGGTGCGCCACGCGCGCTTGCCGCTGGTGCCGGGGAACGGAGGAAGCTTCGCCATCGCACGATTCCTTACTGACAATGGTGTCAGTATATGGCGGTGCGGGGGACGTTGCAACCGTTCCGGAACGGCGCGCCGGCAGGATATTGGCCGCATTTCCCGAAGGCGGCGAACGACTTGCCTGACGCCGGACGGCGAACATGCTATCGTCCGCCATGGCCGCTTCGCGCCTTTCCTGCCTCGCCCTTCTGCTGCTGTCGATGACGGCGGCATCGGCGGCGCAGCAGGTGGAGGGCCCACGTATCCCCGCGATCCCGCTGGGCGAGGCGATGCTCGACGACACGCTGGAGATCGCGGGCGACAGCGTCGCCGGCGAGCAGGTCGAAACGCGCATGGCGGTCGACGTCGCGATCGACGGTCGCGGGCCGTTCCGCTTCGTCGTCGACAGCGGTGCCGACCGGACGGTGATCGGCGAGCGGCTGGCGCTGGCGTTGCGCCTGCCGCCGGGGCGGGCGGTGACGCTGCACGGCATGGCGGGCGCGAGCCGGCGCGAAACCGCGCTGATCGCGCGGCTGACGGTCGGCGGCAGCGTGGTGGAAGATGTCGCCGCGCCGATGCTGCCGGAACGCTATCTGGGCGCGCGCGGGCTGCTCGGCATCGATGCGCTGCGCGGCCAGCGGCTGATGCTCGATTTCGAGCGGCAGGCGATCACGATCGAGGATACGCGGCGGCCGGTGAAGGCGAGCGCCGACGAGATCGTCGTCACTGCGCGCCAGCGCGGCGGGCAGCTGATCCTGACGCAGGCGCGCGCCGGCGGGGTGCGCATCCGCGCCGTGGTCGACACCGGATCGCAGCTGACGATCGGCAATCTCGCGCTGCGCGACGCGCTGTTCCGCCGTCGCAAGCCGCCGGTGATGACGCCCGCGACGCTGGTCAGCGTGACCGGCGAGACGATGGTCGTGCCGATGGCAATCGTGCCGGAGCTGCGGATCGGCGGGATCGTGATGTCGCACGTGCCGGTGGCGTTCGCCGACCTGCCGCCGTTCGCGCTGTTCGGGCTGGCGGAGACGCCGGCGATGATGCTCGGCACCGACCTGATGGGCAATTTCCGTCGCGTGTCGCTCGATTTCGGGGCGAAGAAGGTGCGCTTTCAGTTGCGCCGCTGCCGCGCGGCGGGCGTCGTCGTCGGGTCGCGGCCGTTCCGTGTGCGCGACGAGGCGCCCGGGGGTGCCTGTCCGGTGCGCTGACCCACCGGGCGGAACCGCGTCCGGCGCCGCGCCGTTGGACCAGTCCTGCGCAGCATCCGGGACATAAGATCATGAATTACGAGACTATCGGTTTCGGCCTCGGTGCCTTCGCAGCCGGCGCGGTGGCGTGGACCGCAGCGACGGCGGCCTTCGGGCCGAAGCCCGGATCGCGCCATGCCGCGTCCAACGATCGGGACAGCGCGGAAACGGACAAGCGGTTCGTCGAGCGGCCCGGCAATCCGGCGGCGGAGCATGTGCCGACCGACCTGATGGGCGACGGCCACCCCGGCAACGACAGCCGTGCGGTCGAGGCGTTCCGGCCCGATCCGACGGCGGTGCCGAGCGAGGCCGAAAAGGAGGCGCTGCGGCCCGCGACGGGGCCGGCGCCGACGCTGGTGGCGGATCGGGGCAGCAGCTTCGGCGACGGGGCGGGCGCCGCCTGATATCGCATGGGGGCGCACGCAACCAAATGGCCGTGCCGGACATTCACGCGGCATTGATGGATGTTAGGAGAGTCCGATGCGCGCACCCCTGATCGCGGCCATGGCCGCTGCCGTTACCCTGGCCGGCTGCTCGACCTATGGCACCGACAGCCGGTATCGCGGCTATTCCTCCTACGACTACAACCGGGTCGATCCCGCCTATAACGGCTATTACGCCGACCGTTATTACGTCGATGGCCCGCGCTATCGCGAGCGCCGCCTGTCGACGCGCGACCGCGTCTATCGCGGCGAGAACGGCCAATATTATTGCCGGCGTAACGACGGCACCACCGGCCTGATCGTCGGCGGCGTCGCGGGCGGCGTGCTCGGCAACATCATCGCGCCGGGCGGGTCGGGGCTGCTCGGCACGCTGCTGGGCGGTGCGGCGGGTGCCGCCGTCGGCCGGTCGGTCGACCGCAACAACGTGCGCTGCCGCTAAGTCCCTAGAAGCCCGCGCGAGTCGCTGCGATCCGCAGCGGTTTGCGCGGGCGTGCCGTTCCCCTTGCGGCCGGCGGGATCGCCGTTAAGCATCGCTCCTCCCTTTCCGCCGGAGCCACGATGCGCCTGACCCTCGCCGCCGCCCTGCTGCTCACGTCCGCCGCACCCGCGGCAGCGCAGACGATCCGCCAATATGGCGCGCTGGCGATCGCGCCCGCGGGCGACCGGATCGCGACGATCGAGAGCGGTGCCGGCCATGGCGTGGTCACGGTCCGCAGCGTCGCCGACGGGCGTGTGCTGCGCACGATCGATCCGTGCGGCACCTGCACCTATGCGGGCCTGACCTTCGCCCCCAATGGCGATCTGGCGTTCCTGATCCGCGACGGCGCGGCGGGCAACGTCCGCCTCGCTTATGCCGATGCGCGGACGACCCGGACGATCGCGACCATCGCCGGGATCGCGCAGACGCCGCGCGTATCGCCGGACGGCACGCGGATCGCGCTGCTGGTGACGCTCGGCGCGGCGAAGGAAGCGGGCGCGACGCAGGCGGGCGTGCGCATGGTCGGCGAAATCGGCGAGACGAACGACGAGCAGCGGCTCGCGGTGTTCGACATCGCGCGGCCCGCGACCGGGGTAACGCCGTTGTCGCCGGCCGGCCGCTACGTCTACGAATATGACTGGATGCCGGACGGGCGCGGCTTCGTCGCGACGACCGCGCTCGGCAATGGCGACAACAATTGGTGGGTGGCGACGCTCGACGCGATCGACGCGCGGACCGGCGCGGTGCGATCGATCGCGCGGCCGGCGGCGCAGATCAACCAGCCGCGCGTGTCGCCCGACGGGCGCAGCGTCGCCTATATCGGCGGGTTGATGAGCGATTTCGGCGCGATCGGCGGCGACGTCTTCACCGTGGCGCTGGCGGGCGGGACGCCGCGCAACGTCACCGCGGGAGCGAAATCGACGGTCACCACGGTCGACTGGACCACGGGTGGGCTGCGGACGGTGACGCTGGCGGGCGATCAGGTGCAGTTCGGCACGCTGACGCCGGGGCGGCCGGTCGCGCCGGGCTTCGCGAAACCGGCGAGCGCCAGCGCGGGCGACGGGCGCGCGGTCTTTTCCGCCGATGGCCGGATCGCGGCGGCGGTGGTGCAGGATTACGACCATGCGCCGGCGATCTATGCCGGGCCGGTCGACGCGGTGCGCCAGATCACCCACGACAACGATGCCGCCCCCGCGCTCGCCACCGTACGCAGCATCAGCTGGACCAACGAGGGCTATGACGTGCAGGGCTGGCTGCTCGCGCCGCGCGTCGCGCCAGCAGGCAAGGCGCCGATGATTACCATCGTCCACGGCGGGCCGTCGTCGGCCTCCTCGCCCGCCTATCTGTATCCGACCTCGCTCAACGCGGCGCTGGTAAAGGCCGGCTATTACGTGTTCCTGCCCAATCCGCGCGGCAGCTACGGACAGGGCGAGGCGTTTACCGCCGCCAACCGGCGCGACTTCGGCGGCGGCGACCTGCGCGACATCCTCGCCGGGATCGACGCCGTCGAGCGCGTCGCGCCGGTCGACGACGCGCGGCTCGGGCTCGGCGGATGCAGCTATGGCGGCTTCATGGCGATGTGGGCGAACACGCAGACGAACCGCTTCAAGGGGATCGTCGCCGGTGCCGGCCTGTCGAACTGGGTCAGCTATTACGGCACCAACGGCATCGACCAGTGGATGCTGCCGTTCTTCGGCAAATCCATGTACGACGACATGAAGGCCTATGAGGCGGTGTCGGCGATCTACCGGGCGAAGACGGCGAAGACGCCGACCTTCATCTATGTCGGCGAACGCGACATCGAGGTGCCGCCGACCCAGTCGATCGAATGGTGGCATGCGCTGAAGGATCGCGGCGTGCCGGTCAGCCTCGTGATCTATCCCGACGCCGGCCATTGCGTCACCGGCGCGGAGCAGTCGGCGGACGTGCGCCAGCGGGCGATCGCGTGGTTCGACCGCTACGTGAAGGCGGCGAAGTAACTGCGGGTCATCGAACCAGGCGCCATCGCATCGTTATTGTGTTCGCGCGGAGGCGCGGAGGACGCGAAGGTGTCGCGCGTGCGGCAGCGCAATGCTGTCATCAAGGGCGTGATGTATAGGGAATAACATCGCAGCGAGCGCTCCCCCTCTGCGTCCTCCGCGCCTCCGCGCGAACCCCCTCTTCTGCCTTGGCCTTGCTGCCTGCTGAAGTCGCTCGCGAGGGGCGCATCTCCCGGCAAAGCCCGCCGCCGTCAAAGCAGCGGCTTGCCCGAATCCTTCCATTTGTCGAGTACCTGCGCGGCCGGCGGCAGACTGTCCGGCGCGCGGCCCGGCGCAGGCGCCGTCGCTGCGGGTGGCGTGACGTAACTGCCGCTGTCGGCATAGGCGGGGCGAACCTGCGCGGCGTTGGTCACCGGCGCGACCGGTAGCGGCGCGACCGTGGCGATCAGCGTCGGCGACGCCGCGACCGGCGGTACGATCGGCGGCGTGTGCGGGCCGGGAACGGGCTCGCCGCCGCGATAGGGCTGGCGGAAGGCGGTGCGGGTGCCCCAATAGCCCTTCCACCGGTGGAACAGGTGGGCGCCGACGACGTCGGTCATGACGAGGCCGCGGTTCCACGCCGGCGTCACCGCATAGGTGTGGTAATGCGTCGCGAGCCCGACCGGCGCGTAGACATAGCCCGCGAGCGCCATCGCCGCGGTGCGTGCGGCGCGCGCCCAGCCGGCCCGGGCGGGGATGCGCGCCATCGCGCCGTCGCAGGCGAAGCTGAACTGGCAGCCGGCCCGCTCCGACCCCTGATAGACGACGCCGCACACGGTCGCGGGAAAGGCGGGGTGGCGGACGCGGTTGAGGATCACCTGCGCGACCGCGGACTGGCCGGCGTCGGGCTCCGATGCGGCCTCGTAATAGATTGCCGCGGTCAGGCATTCGAGCGCGCGGGCGCGGTCGACGGCGGCGGACGCCTTGATGGAGAAGGGGGCGGCGACCCCGGCATCGGCGCGCATCGCGGCGCTTGCGGCGGCGGCGGAGACGGGCAGCGCGGGCAGGGCGATGGTGCCGGTCACCCCCTGCGCCGGGGCGGCGGTGGCGTCGCTTTGTCCCACGGCGACGGCGGTGTAGAGCAGCGCCGCGCCGGGGAAGTGATCCTCCGCCTCATAGCCCGCAGGGGCGGGCAGCGGCGGGATGCCGTCGTCGCGATGCGCGGCGATCGCGCGCCATGCGCCCTGCGCCGCGAGCGCGATCGCTAGCGCGAGGCCGAGCGTCACCAGCGCCGCCCACACACGCGTCATCGTCCGGATCGTTCGCATCGGCACCCGCATGGCGCGGCTATAGCCCATGCGCGGCGCATCGTCCGCCGCGGTTTCGCGCCCGTCCCGCGGCGGGACGGGCGGCCACGCCGTTAGGAGGTCCGGCCGTCCCGCAAGGCGCGCTCGCCCTCGAACATATAGTCGCGGGTGATCGGCAGTTCGGTGCGGCTGCGGCTGAACTGGATCTGGTAATTGACCAGCCCGCCATTCTCGAACGCATTCGCCGCGCCGGCGAGGTAGAAGGTCCACATCCGGTAGAAGCGTTCGTCGTACAGCGCGACGATGGCATCGCGCGCCGCGAGGGTGCGCGCGTACCATTCGTGCAGCGTATAGGCGTAATGCAGGCGCAGCACCTCGACGTCGGTCAGGAACAGCTTCAGCCCCTCGAACGCCTGCATCACCTCCGACAGGGCCGGATTATAGCCGCCCGGGAAGATGTATTTCGTCGTCCAGTCGTCGGTGACGCTCGGCGGCCCGAGCCGGCCGATGGTGTGGAGCAGCATCACGCCATCGGGCGTCAGCAGGTCGCGGCATTTGCGAAAGAAGGTGCGGTATTGCGGCGGGCCGACATGTTCGAACATGCCGACCGAGACGATGCGGTCGAAGCGGCCCTCGACGCGGCGATAGTCGATCAGCTCGAACCGAACCCTGTCGGCGACGCCGGCCGCGGCGGCGCGTTCGCGCGCGATCTTGAACTGTTCTTCGGACAAAGTGACGCCGAGCACCTCCACGCCGAAATGCCGGTTGAGGTAAAGAGCCATGCCGCCCCAGCCGCAGCCGATGTCGAGCACGCACATGCCGGGACGCAGCGCCAGCTTGGCGGCGATATGCGCCAGCTTGTCGGTCTGCGCCTGTTCCAGCGGGTTGTCGGGGCTGGTGTAATAGGCGCAGCTATATTGTTTGTCGGCGTCGAGAAACAGGTCGTAGAGCCGCGCCGACAGATCGTAATGGTGCGCGACGTTGCGCTTCGAGCGGCGCTCCATGTTGATGCGGTCGAGCCGGTGCTTCACCGCGCCCAGGCCCTGGACGAAGGTTGAGGGCTTCAGCGCATTCTGTCCGCGCTCCCACGCGCTGTTGCGCTTGAGCAGGCGGACGAGGCCCATGATGTCGTCGCCGTCGACAGTCAGCCGCCCGTCCATGTACATCTCGCCCGCCGCCAGCGCGGGGTTGCGGACGATGCGGCCCGCGACGCCGTTATCGGCGAAGCGGATGGTGACGTGGCCATGGTCGGGATCGGGCGTGCCGAAGGTGGCGGGCGGCTTGCCGGGGCGATGGAGGGTGAGTTGGCCACGCTTCACGGCGCGGCTGAGGAAGATATCGATCAGCGCCATGGGGCCGCTTTACTGTCCTAGATGCCGGCATACCAATCGTAATCGACATTGTCCTCCCAATAGCCGCCCTTGCCCTTGCCGATGCCGGCGAGGGTGTCGACCGCGTCGATGCCGGTGACGTATTTGGCGTGTTTGTAGCCCAGTTGGCGCTCGACGCGGAGGCGCACAGGCGCGCCGTGCGGCACGGTCAGGCGCGCGCCGTTCATCTTCAGCGCCAGGATCGTCTGCGGATGAAAGGCGTCGATCGTGTCGATCGATTCGTAATAGGGCTGGCCGTTGTAGAGGTCGGCGCAGGTGAAGACGACATAGCGCGCGGTGCCGCGCATCCCCGCCGCCATCAGCACGGTGCCGAGCAGCGGGCCCTGCCAGGCGCCGATCGCGCTCCACCCCTCGACGCAATCGTGGCGGGTGATCTGCCGGCGCGCGGGCATCGCGGCGAGCTGCGCGAGGCTGAGCGACAGCGGCCGGTCGACGAGGCCGCCGACGCGCAGGCGATAGTCGGCGAAACCGTTGGCGACCATCGCGGCATAGGCGGGGGTGCCGGGATCGCGCGTGCCGTTGGCGCGGAAGATCGGCGACATCTGTTCGGGCGTGAATTCGGGGGCGAGCGCCCCCCGGTCCATCAGCGCGCGTTGCAGGCCGCGGTGCATGTCCTCGCCCGCGAACAGGATCTTGCGCGCTTGCGGGATGGCGGCGACCCGCTCGCAGCCGGCGAGCAGCAGCCCGGCGCTGCCGGTGATGAGGGTGCGGCGGGCGAGTATCATGCTTTCGGCACCTTCCACCGGCCGGTTATCATCGATCTGAGCTCGTTGCCCGCGCCGGCGAGGATGACGAGCGTCAGGTGGACGACGACGAAGCCGCCGATCGCGGCACAGGTGACGAAGTGGATCGAGCGCGCCGACTGCCGGCCGCCGAACAGGTCGAGCAGCCATGGCCAGGCCGCATTCATGCCCGGCGACAGCGCGAGCCCGGTCAGGATCATCAGCGGCAGCATGACGAAGATCGTCAGAATATAGCTCCATTTCTGGAGGCTGTTGTAGGCGCCGGGATCCTTGGCGTCGTGGAAGCGGAAGTTCAGATGGTCTCGCACGTCCTGCGCCAGATGCGCGGGGCTGACGTCGGCATGCTTGAGCGTGAGTTTGCGCTGGAAATGGCGGTTGACGAGGCTGGCGATCATGAAGCCGAGCAGGCCGAACGCCAGCACCAGCGCGAACAGCAGGTGCCAGCGCCGCGAGATGGCGAGATTGTAGTTCGCCGGAATCGTGATCCACGCCGGGAAGCGCGGTAATTGCGCCCAGGCATGGTCGAAATTCGCACCATAGCGCCCCCAGTAGAGCCGCGGATGCGCGTTCGAGATGCCGAGGCCGCTGCCGATCAGCACGAAGATCGCGACGGCATTGATCCAGTGCCAGATCCGCGTCGCCAGCGCATGGCGAAAGATCGACGTACCGGGCGCTATTGGGTCCATCCCCACTTTGTAGCAGTTATGTGCGCATGACCGAATGGCATTTCTACGAACCGCGCGACGGCCACGGCCTTCCGCACGACCCCCTCAACGCGATGGTGGCGCCGCGCCCGATCGGCTGGATCAGCACCGTGTCGGCGGACGGGGTGCGCAACATCGCGCCCTACAGCTTCTTCAACCTGCTGAACTACACGCCGCCGCTGATCGGCTTTTCGAGCATGGGGTGGAAGGACAGCGTCGCCAATATCAACGCGACCGGCGAATTCGTCTGGAGCCTGGCGACGCGCGATCTGGCGGAGGCGATGAACGCGACGGCGGCGAGCGTGGCCGCCGACGTCGACGAATTCGCGCTGGCGGGTCTGGCGACGACGCCCTCGCGGCTGGTTGCGCCGCCGCGGGTGGCGGCGAGCCCGGTCAGCTTCGAATGCCGGCTGACGCAGCTGATCCGGCTGACCGACCGTGCGGGGGCGGAACTGGACCAGTATCTGGTGATCGGCGAGGCGGTCGGCATCCATATCGACACCGCCATGCTGGACGAGGGCGTGTACCAGACCGCCCGTGCCCGCCCGATCCTGCGCGGTGGCGGGCCGGCGGATTATTTCGAGGTGACGCCGGAGACCTTGTTCCGGATGCGCCGGCCGGGTTAGGCGTAGGCCCTCCAGAAGAACACGGCGGTGGTGACGATCGTCACCAGCAGCGTCCAGCCGCGGATGATGCCCGGCGACAGGCGGCGGCCGACCAGCGCGCCGAGATAGCCGCCGGCGATCGATCCGATCATCATCGGCGCGCACAATGTCCAGGCGACCATGCCGCTGACGACGAACACGATCGTCGCCGCGGTGTTGGCGACGGCGAGCATCAGCGTGCGCGGCGCGGCGAGCGCGGCGGGCGTCGCGCCGGTCAGCAGCCCCCACATCGCGGTCAGCATCATGCCGACGCCGCCGCCGAAATAGCCGCCATAGATGCCGAGCAGCGCCTGGCCCGCGACGATGCTGCGCGGGCCGGCGGCAAAGCGCGTGCTCAGCCAGTCGGAGGCATGGCGGCCGAGCGCGATGGCGATCGTCGCCGCGAGCAGCAGCCAGGGGACGATGACGTCGAACGCGCTCGCCGGTGTCCAGGCGAGCAACAGGCTGCCGGCGAGGCCACCCATGAAGGTGATGCCCGCCAGCGTGCGCACGCCGATGCCGCCGATCGGCGCAAGGCCGGCGCGATACGCCCAGGCGCTGGCGACCGCGCCCGGCTGCACCGCGACGTTGCTGGTGGCGTTGGCGACGGTGGAGGGGAGGCCGAGCATGATTAGCGTCGGCATGGTCGCGAACGAGCCGCCGCCGGCGAGCGCGTTCATCGCCCCGCCCAGCATCCCCGCACCCGCCGCCAGCGCGAGCGCGCCCCAGTCCGTCATCGGGCGGGATCAGCCAAGCGCGGCCATCTTCTCGTCCGCCTCGCGATCCATCTGCGCGCGGCTCTTCTTCTCGGCGGCGGTCTTCAGCTGGCCGCAGGCGGCATCGATGTCGCGACCGCGCGGGGTGCGGACGGGCGCGGAAATGCCGCCTTCGAAGATGATGTCGCTGAACCGGCGCACCCGCTCCGGCGTCGAGGTGTCGTAGGGCGCGCCCGGCCAGGGGTTGAACGGGATCAGGTTGACCTTGGCGGGCAGCTTGTACTTGCGCAGCAGGCGGACGAGTTCGTGCGCCTCCGCATCCGAATCGTTCTTGTCCTTCAGCATCACATATTCGAACGTGATGCGGCGGGCGTTGTTGGCGCCGGGATAATCGGCGCAGGCCTGCAGCAATTCCTCGATGCCGTATTTCTTGTTGAGCGGCACGATCTCGTCGCGCACCTCCTTGGTCACCGCGTGCAGCGAAACGGCGAGGTTGACGCCGATCTCCTCGCCGGCGCGGGCCATCATCGGCACGACGCCGCTGGTCGACAGGGTGATGCGGCGCTTCGACAGCGCGAGGCCGTCGCCGTCCATCACCAGCTTCAACGCGTCGCGGACCGCATCGAAATTGTAGAGCGGTTCGCCCATGCCCATCATGACGATGTTGGTGAGCATGCGCCCCTCGGGCTGGCTCGGCCATTCGCCGAGCGCGTCGCGGGCGAGCATGACCTGGCCGACGATCTCGCCCGCGGTCAGGTTGCGGACGAGGCGCATCGTGCCGGTGTGGCAGAAGCGGCAGTTGAGCGTGCAGCCGACCTGGCTCGACACGCACAGCGTGCCGCGGTCCGCGTCGGGGATGAACACCGCCTCGTAATCCTGCCCGTCGGGCGAGCGCAGCAGCCATTTGCGCGTGCCGTCCGTCGACACCTGCGCCTCGATCACCTCGGGCCGGCCGATGACGAAGCGTTCCTCCAGCCACGGATGCATGGTCTTCGAGATATCGCTCATCGCCGAAAATTCGGTCGCGCCGCGATTGTAGAGCCAGTGCCAGATCTGCTTGGCGCGCAGCTTCGCCTGGCGCAGCTCCATGCCGGCGTCGAGCAGCGCCGCGCGCAACTCGTCCTTGCCGAGGCCGATCAGGTCGATCCGGCCGTCCTCGCGAAAGGTCTTGGCGCGGGGAACCGGCACAGGGTCGATGTGGCCCGGAATGGGCATGGGTGGGGCAACGCTGTCGAGCATCGTCGGTATATAGCCGAAAACGGGCCGGCTTTCCATCCCGTCGGTATGGGCGCCCCTAGCGCACGCAGCCCAGCGCCGCCGCGTCGATCGCGGTCGCGGCGCCGGCGAGCAGGTAGACGTCGGCGAACGGCCTCCCCCCGGCGCCGACTGCCTCGACGCTCATGCTGCGGCCGGAGCGGAGGGCGGCGGCGATGGCGCGGTCGCTGGGGGCGTCGGCGGCCCAGGCGTCGAGGCCGTTAGCGGCGAGTTCGAAGCGGCGCTCGCCGACGGTCAGCGTGACGGGGGCGGAGCGGTCCCGCTCGCGCGACAGGCGGACGTGGAGCGAGGAGCGCAGGCCGCGGGCTGGCCAGCTGGCGACGCTGGCCCAGCCGCCACTGCGTCCGCCCGCGGCGACGGGGCGGGCGATCGCGTAGCAACGCGCCGGGGCCGCGTCGCGAAAGGCACCCCAGCTGCGGTAGACGCCGATCGTCTCGCGCGCCGTCGCCGGCGCCGCGACCAGCAGGGCGGCGAGTAGCAGCCTCACGCGGGGGCGTGGCCCGTGCCGAGGTGCGCGACCGATTCGACCCCGCCCGCGACCCGTACCAGCGATCCCTGCGGCAGGCCGGCGGCGATCGGCGCACCCCATTCGGGATGCACGTCCGCGCCGGTCATCATCCCGCGCAGCACGCGGCTGGAAATGCCGTGGCTGATGACCAGCCGGTCGCCGGCATCCCCGTCGGTGTCGGCCAGCCAGCCGCCGACGCGGGTCGCGATCTGGCGGTAATCCTCGCCATCGGCGGCGGGGCGGAGCAGCCCCTCGGCCGTCACCACCGGCCCGACCTCGCCGACGACGTCGGCATAATAGCGGCCGCCCCAGCTGCCCATGCCGATCTCGCCCAGCCGCGGATCGGTCTGCGCGGCGTGCCAGTCGAGGTCGAGATGCTCGGCGATCACCGCCAGTGTCTGGAGCGCGCGGCCGGTGGGGGAGGCCCAGAGGGTCAGCGCGGGCTTGGCCCCGAGCAGGTCGCGCAACGCCCGGCCGATCTCCTCCGCCTGCGCGAAGCCGGCGCGGGTCAGCGGCGTATGCGGATGGTCGCCCTGCAACCGGCGCGCGGCGTTGAAGACGGTTTCGCCATGGCGGGCGATGAAGTCGCGGCCCTTGCGGACAGGGGGGGCGGGCTGGGTCATGCCCGCCGGTGTCGGATCGCTGTGGCGCAAAAGCAACGGTTTTCCGTGTTTAGCTGAGGTTCATGCAACGCCCCGGGGCTTGGGCCATTGGAGCCGTCCGCCCCCGTGTTCCCGGGGCAGCCTATGGAGTAGTTCATGCGTACACTCATTCTTGCCGCGCTCGCCACGACCGCGTTCGCCACCCCCGTCCTGGCCCAGACCACCGGCGCGCCGTTCACCGGCCTGCGCATCGAGGGCGTCGCGGGTTATGACGCGCTGAAGGACGGTCACGATCAGGATTCGAGCTCGAGCGACGGCATCGTCTATGGCGGCGCGGTCGGTTATGACGTGCAGCTCAAAAACTTGATCGTCGGCGGCGAGGGCGAGCTGACCGGCTCGACCACCGATACGCGCACCGACAATCTGGTAACGCAGGGCGATCGCCTGCGCGTCGATGCCGGGCGCGACATCTATGTCGGCGGGCGCGTCGGCTTCGTGCTCAATCCGTCGACGATGGCCTATGCCAAGGCGGGCTATACCAATGCCCGCGTCGATGCGCGCTACGACCTCGGCAACACGCGGACCAGCGACCATGTCGATCTCGACGGCCTACGGCTCGGCGCGGGGCTGGAGCACCAGATCGGCGCGAAGACCTATGTGAAGGGCGAATATCGCTATTCGCATTACGGCAAGGCCGACAGCTTCGACATCGACGCTGACCGGCACCAGCTGGTCGCGGGCGTCGGCATGCGCTTCTGATGCGAGAGGCGGTGCCGGCCCGGCCCGGCCCGGCGCGATCGCGACGGGGCGCTTCGGCGCACGCCATGCTAACCCGCTGTTAACCGGAATCGCCCGAGGGGTCGGAGTGCTTGCTCCGACCCCTTTTAAATGGGTAGGACAGGCGGGACACGCCCCGGACTCGGGGGACGGGGGTACGATTCATGAAGGCGACGATCGAACGCGCAACGCTCCTCAAGGGGCTGAGCCATGTCCAGTCCGTGGTGGAGCGGCGCAACACCATTCCGATCCTGTCGAACGTGCTGCTGGAGGCGACCGCCGAAGGGCAGCTGCGGCTGATGGCGACCGACCTCGATCTGCAGATCAACGAATCGATCCTGGCGGCGGTGGACCAGCCGGGATCGACGACGGTGTCGGCGCACACGCTGTTCGACATCGCGCGCAAGCTGCCCGAGGGCAGCCAGGTGCAGCTGCACGCCGCGGAGGGTCGCATGTCGATCGTCGCGGGGCGCGCGCGCTTCAGCCTGGGCACGCTGCCGCGCGACGATTTCCCGGTGATCGCCGAGGGCGAATTGCCGACGCAGTTCGAGATTCCGGCGGAAACGCTGAAGCAGATCATCGACAAGACGCGCTTCGCGATCTCGACCGAAGAGACGCGTTATTATCTCAACGGCATCTTCCTGCACGTGCAGGACGAGGCGAGCGAACCGACGCTGAAGGCGGCGGCGACCGACGGCCACCGGCTGGCGCGCGTCACGCTGCCGCGGCCGGACGGCGCGGCGGGGATGCCCGACGTGATCGTGCCGCGCAAATGCGTCGGCGAATTGCGCAAGCTGCTCGACGAGGTCGACGGCTCGGTCGGCGTGTCGCTGTCGGGAACCAAGATCCGGTTCGACCTGGGGCAGGCGGTGCTGACGTCGAAGCTGATCGACGGCACCTTCCCCGATTATTCGCGCGTCATCCCGACCGGCAACGACAAGATCCTCAAGCTCGATCCGCGCAGCTTCGAGGAGGGCGTCGACCGCGTCTCGACGATCGCGACCGAAAAGACGCGCGCGGTGAAGATGGCGCTGGATCGCGACAAGATCACATTGTCGGTGACCAGCCCGGAGAACGGCACCGCCGCCGAGGAAGTGCCGGGCGACTATGCGGCGATGCCGTTCGAGATCGGCTTCAACAGCCGCTATCTCCTCGACATCCTCGGCCAGATCGACGGCGACGTGGTCGAGGTGCATCTGAACGATGCCGCCGCCCCGACGCTGATCCGCGAGAACGACAAGGCGCCGGCGCTGTACGTGCTGATGCCGATGCGGGTCTGATTCCCGCCCGACGGCGGCGCGGGGACCCAGAGCGTGACCGGACCAGGTTGAACCACCGTCATCGCCCTGCGGGCGACCGCTTCGCGGCGGGGCGCTTTCGGCGTGATGCTGCGTTGCTCGTCGGTCACGATGCTTTGGCATCGCTCCCTCCTCACGCCTTGCATCACGCCGAAATCACCTCCGTGCCGATGATCCAACCTGATCCGGTAACGCTCTATCGCGCCGCCAGCTGCTCGCGTGCGATCGCCTGTAGCGCGACCGCCAGTTCCGGCGACAGGCCGAGTTCCTCCGCGGCGCGCTCGCCCCGGCCCAGCGTACGCGGGTCGATGCCGGTGACGTGGCCGAAGACGACCAGCGCCTCCAGATAATAGCCGGCGGTGCTGGCGTGATAATGGTCGTAGGACCACAGGTTCGCCTGACCGAAGGCGATGCCGTCATAGGGATTGGGATCGGCGACGCCGGCGGCGAAGGCGCGGTTCCACGCCTGACCGACCGGGATCACGCCCGACACCGACCGGTTGGTCCGCCGCGCGCGGTCCGCCGCGACGCGCAATTCGTCGGCCATCGTCGCGACCGGCTTGCCGAACCACGGGCCGCCGGGCTGGTAGACCTGATCGGCGCGCGACCAGGTCGCCATCAGCTCGACCCTGACCGCATGGTTGCGGACGCGCAGTAGCGTGCCGAGCTGGCCGACGCTGCGGATGTAGCGGGTGGCGTCGCCGGGCCGGTCGCGATCGAGCGTGCTATATTCCTGCAATACGACGACGTCCCACGCCCGGTCGAACAATTGGCGGCGCTGGTCATAGTGGAAGGCGAGGGACTGGCCGCCCTGCGTTTCGAGGCTGACGGCATAATTGAGCCCCGCCTCGACGGTGAATTCCTTGAACAATGCCGGCACCCCGCCATAGCCCGCCCCGGTGAGGTCGGTGACGCGATCGGCATGCCAGTTGCGCACCGCGGAATGCGCACCCTGCGTGAAGCTGTTGCCGATGAACAGGATCGTGCGTGGCAGCTGGACGGTCGCGGGGGCACGCTGCGCCGCGGCGGCGGCGGGTGCGGCGGGTGCGGCGAGGGCGAGCAGCGCGGCGATCATCCGGGCGAGCATCGGCGGGGTCCTTCGGCGGGTCATGGCATCGCCCCGTACCGGATCGCGCGCGCCGAACGCCAGCCCGATGTGGCGGCGGTGCTGGCGCGACCGGATGGAGACGCTACAGGGGCGGTGATGCTGCACTTCTATCGCGAGGACCTCGCCCGGCTCGATGCCGCCGACCGCCTGCGGACGTTGCGCCCGCGAACCGGCGCCGATTTCGCGTCGAACGATTATCTGGGGCTGGCCGCGTCGCCGCGGCTGCGCGATGCGGTGGCGGCGGCGCTGGATCGGGGCGTCGGCATCGGATCGGGCGGATCGCGGCTGCTGCGCGGCAACGATCCCGAGCATGAGGCGCTGGAGGCAGAGGCCGCGGCGCATTTCGGCAGCGAGGCGGCATTGTTCTTCGCCAACGGCTATGCGGCGAACGTGGCGGCGTTCGCGACGCTGCCGCAGCCGGACGATATCGTCGTGCACGACGCGCTGGTGCATGCCAGCGCGCATGACGGGATGCGGCTGGGTCGGGCGCCGCGGGTGTCGGTGCCGCACAACGACGCGGCGGCGTTCGAGGATGCGATCCGGCGCTGGCGCGCGGAGGGCGGCAGGGGCACGCCGTGGATCGCGGTCGAGAGCCTGTACGGCATGGACGGCGACCGGGCGCCGCTCGCCGACCTCGTCGCGGTCGCGGACCGGCATCAGGCGATGCTGCTGATCGACGAGGCGCATGCCACCGGCGTGTTCGGCGGTGCGGGCCGCGGGCTGGCGGAGGCGCTGCACGGCGCCGACAACGTCGTCACGCTGCACACCTGCGGCAAGGCGCTGGGCGCGGAGGGCGGGTTGCTGTGCGTGCCCCGCGTGCTGCGCGACATGCTAGTCAACCGCGCGCGCGGCTTCGTCTTCTCGACCGCGCCGTCGCCGTTGATGGCGGCGGCGGTGCGCGAGGCGCTGCGCTGTCTGGTCGACGAGCCCGGGCGGCAGGCGCGGCTGTGGGCGCTGGTCGCGGCGGCGGAGCGGGCGCTCGGATTCTCGACCGGATCGCAGCTGTTCCCGGTGATCGTCGGCGCGGATGGCGCGGCGGTCGCGCTGGCGGATCGATGCCAGGCGGCGGGGTACGACGTGCGTGCGATCCGGCCGCCGACGGTGGCGGCGGGGACGGCGCGGCTGCGGGTGTCGATCACCTGCAATCTGGACGAGGCGGCGATCGCCGGGCTGGGGGAGGTGCTGCGATGAGCCGGACGATTGTGGTGACGGGGACCGACACCGACGTCGGCAAGACGGTGTTCGCCGCGGCGCTGACCGTGGCGCTGGGCGCGACCTATTGGAAGCCGGTGCAGGCGGGGCTCGACGAGGGCGGCGACGGCGCGGGTGTGCGGGCGCTGGGCGTGCGCGACGTGCTGCCCGAGGCCTATCGGCTGGCGACGCCCTGTTCGCCGCATCGCGCCGCGGCGATCGACGGGGTGACGATCGACCCCGCGCGGCTGGCGCTGCCGGTGGTCGCGGGGCCATTGGTGGTCGAGGGGGCGGGCGGGGTGCTGGTGCCGCTGGCGGACGACCTGCTCTATGCCGACATGTTCGCACGCTGGGGTGCGCCGGTGGTGCTGGTGACGCGGACCGGATTGGGGACGATCAACCACAGCCTGCTCAGCATCGAGGCGTTGCACGCGCGCGGCGTGCCGATCCTCGGCATCGCCTTCAACGGGGAGCCTGTGGAGGACAGCGAGGCGACGATCGCACGGCTGGGCGGGGTGCGACGGCTGGGACGCCTGCCGCGCATCGATCCGCTCGACGCCGAGGGATTGGCGCGGGCCTTCGCCGCCGGGTTCCGGATCGGGGATTTCGCATGAGCGCGGTGTGGCATCCGTTCACCCAGCACGGGCTGGGCGAGCCGATCCCCATGGTCGTGCGCGCGGAGGGCGCGGCGCTGTATACCGGCGACGGGCGGCGGATCGTCGATGCGATCTCCAGCTGGTGGGTGACGACGCACGGGCATCGCGAGCCCCGGATCATGGCCGCGATCGCCGATCAGGCGGCACGGATGGACCAGATCATCTTCGCCGGCTGGACGCACGAGCCCGCCGAGACGGTGGCGGCCGGACTGCTGCGGCTGATGCCCGAGGCGCTGACGCGGGTGTTCTTCTCCGATTCGGGATCGACCGCGGTCGAGGTGGCGCTGAAGATGGCGCTCGGCTTCTGGCTCAACCGCGGCGAGCCGCGGCACCGGATCCTCGTGCTCGAACACGGCTATCACGGCGACACGATCGGGACGATGTCGGTGGGTGCGCGCGGTGCGTTCAACCGGGCCTATGAGCCGTTGCTGTTCGACGTCGCGACGATCCCGTTTCCCGCCGCGGGCGCGGAACAGGCGACGCTGGATGCGCTGGAGGCGGCGTGCCGGGCGGCGCCGGCGGCGCTGATCGTCGAGCCGCTGGTCTGCGGCGCGGGCGGGATGCTGGTCTATCTGGCCTGGGTGCTCGCCGAAATGCGGGCGATCTGTGCGCGCCGTGGCGTGCTGTTCATCGCCGACGAGGTGATGACCGGCTGGGGACGGACCGGCACGCTGCTGGCGTGCGAGCAGGCTGGCGTCGTGCCGGACATCCTGTGCCTGTCCAAGGGGTTGACCGGGGGTGCGGTGCCGCTCGCGGTGACGATGGCGTGCGAGGCGATCTATCAGGCGCATCTCGACACGGACCGGTCGCGGATGTTCTTCCATTCGTCCAGCTACACCGCCAATCCGATCGCCTGCGCGGCGGCGGCGGCGAACATCGCGATCTGGGAAGAGGAGCCGGTGCTGGCGCGGATCGCCGACCTGACGGCGCGGCAGGCGGCGCGCGTGGCGGCGCTGTCGGGCGTGCGCAACGTGCGGACGCTGGGGACGATCGCTGCGGTCGATCTGGGCGCGGAGGGGGCGGACTATCTGTCGGCGCTGGGACCGCGGCTGCTCGCGTTCTTCCGGGAACGCGACCTGTTGCTGCGGCCGTTGGGGAACGTCGTCTACGTGATGCCGCCCTATTGCATCGGGGATGACGATCTGGACGCCATCTACACGGCCATCGGTGAGGCTGCTGCGCATCTGGGGTGATTCACGCGAAGGCGAAGGCGCGAAGAGAAGAAGGTTTGTTCGCGCGGAGGCGCGGAGACGCGGAGAAGACGATAGAGGAGGGAGTGCCGCGTCAGCGGCTTCCTGTCTTCGAGGCTGATGATCGAAGAGGGCGCTGCGCGCCAGGCGCAACACCTCCGCGTCTCCGCGTCTCCGCGCGAACCCCCTTCTTCTTCGCCTTCACGCCTTCACTTGACGTTCACTCCACGAACGGTTCGACGACGATCCGCCGCCCGCGCAGGAATGCATCGGCGACATGGCGTAGCGGCGCGATGTCGACGTCGCTCTCGCCGGCGCGCACGATGTCGACGAAGCGCGCGTACAGGCCGGCATATTCGCCGTGGAGCGCATCGGTCTGCGCCGGGCCGGTGCCGTCGGGCAGTACCAGCCGCGCGCCGCCGTCATGGAGCATCAGCGTGCCGCGGTCGGTGTCGACGGCGATGTCCCAGCTTTGCGGGCCTTCCTGCCGGAAGTCGAAATCGGCCGAGATCGACAGCCCCCGGTCGTCGGCGAATCGGATCCGCGCCGCGATCGGCGCGTCGCAATTGGCGGGAAAGTCGAGTTCGGCATCGGCGATGAAGAACGGGCGCGGCAGGATGCGGGTGACGATCGACAAGGCATTGATGCCGGGATCGAACACGCCGAAACCGCCCGCCTCCAATATCCACGCCTGCCCCGGATGCCAGACGCGGATGTCCTCGCGCCATGTCACCGTCACCTTGCGGATGTCCGCGTCGGCGAGGAAGGCGCGGGCGGGTTCGACGCCGGGGGCGTGGCGCGAGTGCCAGCTGGCGAACAGACTGACCTGCGCCGCCGTCGCCGCGGCCTGCAATTGCGCGACCTCCGCCAGCGTCGCCCCGGGCGGCTTTTCGAGGAAGACGTGCCAGCCCTGCGCGATCGCCTGCGCGGCGATGGCGCGGCGGACCTGCGGCGGGGTGCAGAGCGCGACCGCGTCGATCGCGATCCCGCTCGCGATCAGATCGGCGAGCTCGTGGAAATGCGGCACGCGTGCGACGCCCTCGCCATTGCGGCTGACGGTGGCGGCGAGTGCGATGTCCGCGTTGCCGGCGATGGCGGGGACGTGCTGGTCGTGGGCGATCTTGCCCATGCCGACCAGGGCGAGGCGGATCGGTGCGCTCACAGCGGCGTGACCGCGACCGGCGCGGCGGGCGCGGTGGCGAGGGAATTGCGCAGCGGCAGCGTGAAGGGCGCGGCCTCGATCACGAAGACGTCGCCGTCCTGCGTCCGGATGTCGTCGGCGCAGGACAGGGTCGCGGTGCCGAAGAAATGGACGTGGACGTCGCCCGGCCGGCGGAAGGGGGCGTATTTGAAATGATGGTGTTCGAGGTTGGCGAGGCTGTGCGACATGTTCGCCTCGCCGGTCAGAAACGGCTTTTCCCACAGCGTGTCGCCGTTCCGCTCGATCCGGCTGGTGCCGCGGATGTCCGCGGGCGGTGCGCCGAGCAGCAGTTCGGGGCCGAGCGCGGCCTGGCGCAGCTTCGAATGCGCCAGCCACAGGTAATTGTGGCGCTCGGTGACATGGTCGCTGAATTCGTTGGCGAGCGCGATGCCGAGGCGGAAGGGGGTGCCGTCGTCGCCGATCAGGTAGATGCCGGCGAGTTCGGGTTCCTCGCCGCCGTCCTGCGCGAAGGATGGCGAGGTCAGCGGCGCTTCAGGGGCGATCAGGGACTGGCCGTCGCCTTTGTAGAACCATTCAGGTTGTGCACCGGTTTCGCCGGCGGCGGGGCGGCCGCCCTCCATGCCTTCGAGGAAGAGGCGCATCGAGTCGGTCTGCTTGCCCTCGGCGGCGGCCTTGTGCATCGCGTCGCGCCCAGCTGCGGAGCCGAGATGGGTGAGGCCGGTGCCGGCGAGCATCAGCCGGGCGGTGTCGTCGTGATCGATCGCCGGCAGCAGCTCGCCCGCTGCCAGCGCGGCGGCCAGATCGACCGTCTCGTCCGAGCGGCGGGCGCGGGCGGCGTCGAGCAGCGTCCTACCTTCGGCGATGGCGGTGGTTGCCAGTGCGCGGGTCGAGGCGACGCCGGTGAGGACGTGCGCGACGTCCTCGGCGAGGATCACGCAGCGGGTGCCGTCGGGCAGGCGCTGCTGGATCAGGCGGGCGTAGGTCATGCGAGGGCCTTTGCTGCGGATACGAACGTCGCGGCATCGCGCGCGACATCAGCGGCGGACTTGCCGGCGCGATAGAGGTTGGAGCCGAGGCCGAAGCCGTCCGCGCCGGCGGCGGCCCATGCGGGCATCGTCTCGGGTGTGATGCCGCCGACGGCGAGCACCTTGGTCGTTTTGGGCAGCACGGCGCGTTGCGCCTTGAGGAAGGCGGGGGCGGCGCCCTCGGCCGGGAACAGCTTCAGCCCGTGTGCGCCCGCGGCGAGCGCGGCGAAGCCCTCGCTCGGGGTGTAATAGCCGGGCAGCGCAATCAGCCCGCGCGCTACCGAGGCGCGGATGACGGCGGGGTCGGTGTTGGGCGAGACGATCAGCGTGCCGCCCGCATCGGCGACCGCGGCGACGTCGTCGGCGGTGAGCACGGTGCCGGCCCCGACGATCGCGCGACCGGCATAGCGTTTCGCCATGGCGGCGATGCTGGCGAGCGGATCGGGCGAGTTGAGCGGCACTTCGAGCAGGGTGAAGCCGGCCTCGACCAGCGCATCGCCGACTCCTTCGGCCTCGGCAGGGGTGAGGCCGCGCAGCACCGCGACGAGCGGGCAGGCGGCGAAGGCCTCGGCGAAGCGGGTCGCGGGGTCGGTCATCGGTTATGCTCCGGGAAAATGTCGTCGCGTGCGAAGGTTGCAGGTGGCAGGGCGATCATGCGAGATGGCCACGCAGATGGTGGATGCCGGCGATGAAGGCGGCGGTGGCGTCGACCGGCGCGACTCGCCCGCCGAGCGTTTCGATCGCGACGGTGTAGAGCGCGGCGAGGGTGCCGTCGGCGAGCAGGTGGACGGTATTGCCCGCCACGTCGCGCGCGCCGACGTCGTTGCCGATCAGCACGCCGCTGGCATAAGCGGCGGCGTCTTCGGGCGCGCGGCGGCCCAGCAGCACCGCGGCCCGCACCTCGAACAGCGCGGCGCCGAGGTCGCAGGCGCCGGCGCCGCGGGTCAGCCCGGCGCGGAACGCCGGGCCGTCGGCGACCGGGCCGTCGAGCATGCCGGCGAGGATGCCGTGCGCCTTCAGCAGCGCGAACAGCTCGCCGGTCATCACCGTGGTGACGTCGACGATGCGCGCGGTCCGGGTGGCGATCCATTTGTTGTGCGTGCCGGGCTGGCAGAACAGCGCGTCGGCGGGGGCGAGGCCGGCGGCGATCGCGCCGAGTACCTGCACCTCCTCGCCGCGCATCACGTCGGCGCGGGCGCCGTCGACCCAGGACACGCCGGGGACGATCGTGACGTCGGCCTCGTCGATCCGCAGCGCCGCGGCGGCGAGCGCGGCGAGGTCGGCGGGGGCGGGGACATAGGCCGCCTCGCGCCAGCCGCGCGTCGAGCCGATCATGCCGGCGGCGATCACCGGCAGGTCGCCGAGCCGTTCGCGCAAGCCGGCGAGCGCGGGCGCGTAGTCCGCCGCCGCCATCGCCAGCACGCCGCGGTCGTCGCGCAGATGGTCCGAGACGCTGCCGTCCGCCTCGACCCGCCAGGCGCGGCGGTTGGTCGTGCCCCAGTCGACCGCGATGATCGCACGCATCCGCCTACTCCGGCTGCGGCGTGCCGAGGTCGGCGGTCGGCTTCGACCCCCAGAGCGCATAGGCGAGCACGACGATCTCGCACGCCATGGTCAGGAAGAAGGAGTTCTGCAGGCCGTAGCGATCGGCGAGCCAGCCCTGCACGACGACCAGGGCGCCGCCGGCGATCGCCATAATCATCAGCCCCGACCCCTCCTCGGTCAACGGGCCGAGGCCGCGGATGGCGAGCGTGAAGATCGTCGGGAACATGATCGAATGGAACAGGCCGACCGCGATCAGCGACCACATCGCCAGCGGGCCGGTGGTGAAGGTGGCGATGGCGACGACGACCAGCGCACCGAAAGCGAAGACGCCGAGCACGCGCTCCGGCGCGATTCGTTGCATGATGACGCTGCCCGCGAAGCGGCCGACCATCATGCCGCCCCACAGCAGCGCCAGATAGCGCGACGCCTGTTCGTGGGTGATCGCGGCGATCTCGGGCTGCGAGACGAAATTGACGAAGAGGTTGGCGACGCCGATCTCGGCGAGCAGATAGGCGATCATCGTCGGGATGCCGAGCGTCAGGTTGCGGTGCTTCCACAGCGAATGCTGGTGACGGTCCGCCTTGGCGGCGCGCTGCGTCGCCGCGCCGAGCGCGGGCAGCGGGAAGCGGGCGATGACGACCGCGAGCACGACGAGCACGATCGCGACGAGGACATAGGGCAGGATCACCGATTGCGCATCGGCATAGCGCTGCGCCTGGCTGATCGTCGCGCCGGCCTCCGCGGTGCCGCTCTGGCTGCGGCCGAGGATCAGATAGCCGGCGAACAGCGGCGCCAGCGTCGTGCCGAGCGAGTTGAACGCCTGCACCAGATTGAGCCGCGACGATCCCGTCTCGGGCGGGCCGATGACGGTGACATAGGGGTTGGCGGCGACCTGCAACAGGGTGATGCCGCTGGCGATGATGAATAGCATCACCAGCGTCACGCCATAGGAGGGCAGGCTGGCGGCGAGCGTCATGCCGAGCGCGCCCGCGGCCATGACGAGCAGCCCGATCACGATCGCGCGCTGGTAGCCGACGCGCTCGATCAGCTTGGCCGACGGGATGGAGGCGAAGAAATATGCGATGAACCAGACCGATTCGATCAGCGTCGTCTGGGTATAGTCGAGTTCGAACACCGAGCGCAGATGCGGCAGCAGCACGCCGTTGATGACGGTGATGAAGCCCCACATGAAGAACAGGCTGGCGAGCAGGCTCAGCGCCTTGCCGTACGATCCGCCCCCGCCGCTCGCGGTGACACCGCTGGTGCCGATCGGTCCTGCCATTCTTCCATCCTCTTCCGCTCGTGGCGACGCAGGGCCGCCTTGCGCCCCGGTTATTTGTCTGACTATAAAGACGCGATACGCCGGGTCAATCCGGGATGCTGCCTGAGGAGGGATGCGCGTGAGGGTTCATAGGGCACTGGGCAGGGCACTGGGCATGGCATTGGCCGGGGTGATGACGATGGCCGCCGCCGCGCAGGCCGATGCCGCGACCGCCAGGCGCGAGGCGGCGGGGACGCTCGCCGACGGTACCGCGGTGGAGGCGGTGACGCTGACCGCGCCCAACGGCGTCGCGGCGCGCATCCTGAGCTATGGCGCGACCTTGCAGCGGCTGAGCGGGCCCGACCGCAACGGCAAGGTCGCCGACGTGCTGCTCGGCTATGACGATGCGAAGGATTATGCCGAACATCCCAATTTCTTCGGCGTGACGGTGGGGCGCTATGCCAACCGGATCGGCGGCGGCACCTTCGCGCTCGACGGCAGGACGTACCGCCTGTCGCTCAACGACAAGGTCAATTCGCTGCACGGTGGCGCCAGGGGCTTCGACAAGCAATCGTGGCGGATCGTCGCGGTGAAGGACGGCAGCGTCACGCTGGCGCTGACCAGCGCGGACGGCGACCAGGGCTATCCCGGCAAGCTCGACGTCACCGTCACCTATGCGCTGAGCGACGACGGCGCGCTGACCGTCACCTTCGCCGCGGCGACCGACAAGCCGACGGTGGTCAACATGACCAACCATGCGATCTTCAACCTCGCCGGCGAGGGATCGCCGATGGGGGCGATGGGGCATCGGCTGACGATCCCGGCGCAGGCGATCACCCCGGTCGACGCCAATCTGATCCCGACCGGCGCGCTGCGCCCGGTGGCGGGGACGGTGTTCGATTTCCGCAATGGCCGCGTCATCGCCGAGGGGCTGCGCGACGGCCGCGATCCGCAGATCGTGGTCGGGCGCGGCTACGACCATAATTTCGCGCTCGACAAGGGGCCGACCGCGACGCCGCAGCTCGCCGCGCGGCTGGAGGACCCGGTGTCGGGGCGCGTGCTCGAGGTGTCGAGCACCGAGCCGGGCGTGCAATTCTATACCGGCAACTTCCTCGACGGGACCTATGTCGGCAAGCATGCCCACGTCTACCGGATGGGCGACGGCATTGCGCTGGAGCCACAGAAGTTTCCGGATTCGCCCAACAAACCCGCCTTTGCGTCGCCCCGGGTCGATCCCGGCAAGCCGTACCGGCACGTGATGATCTACAAACTTTCGGTGGCCAGATAATATGACGAACGCGCGCACGCCCCTCCGCTCCAGGGCCTGGTTCGACAACCCGGCCAACATCGACATGACCGCGCTGTATCTGGAGCGGTATCTCAACTTCGGCCTGAGCCTCGAGGAACTGCAATCGGGCAAGCCGATCATCGGCATCGCCCAGACCGGCAGCGACCTCAGCCCCTGCAACCGCCACCATCTGGTGCTGGCGGAGCGGGTGCGCGAGGGCGTGCGCGAGGCGGGCGGCATCGTGCTGGAATTCCCCGTTCATCCGATCCAGGAGACGGGCAAGCGGCCGACCGCGGGGCTCGACCGCAACCTCGCCTATCTCGGGCTGGTCGAGACCCTGTACGGCTATCCGCTCGACGGCGTCGTGCTGACGATCGGCTGCGACAAGACGACGCCCGCCTGCCTGATGGCGGCGGCGACGGTGAACATCCCGGCGATCGCGCTGTCGGTCGGGCCGATGCTCAACGGCTGGCACAAGGGCGAACGCACCGGCAGCGGCACGATCGTGTGGAAGGCGCGGCAATTGCTCGCCGCGGGCGAGATCGACGATGCCGAATTCATCCGGCTGGTCGCGTCGTCGGCGCCGTCGACCGGCTATTGCAATACGATGGGCACCGCGACGACGATGAACTCGCTGTGCGAGGCATTGGGCATGTCGCTGCCCGGATCGGCGGCGATCCCCGCGCCCTATCGCGACCGGCAGGAGGTATCCTATCTGACCGGCAAGCGGATCGTGCAGATGGTGGCGGAGGATCTGAAGCCGTCCGACATCCTGACTAGGCCCGCGTTCCACAATGCGATCCGGGTCAATTCGGCGATCGGCGGATCGACCAACGCGCCGATCCATCTGTCGGCGATCGCGCGCCATGTCGGCGTCGACCTGCCGCTGAAGGACTGGGAGACGGAGGGGCACAAGGTGCCGCTGCTGGTCAATCTGCAACCCGCCGGTGAATATCTGGGCGAGGATTACTACCGCGCGGGCGGCGTGCCGGCGGTGGTCAACCAGCTGATCGGGCAGGGGCTGATCCACGAGGATGCGCTGACCGTCAACGGCCGGACGATGGGCGAAAATTGTCGCGGCGTCGCCATCGAGGACGAGAAGGTCATTCGCCCGTTCGACCAGCCGCTGGTCGAGGATGCGGGCTTCATCGTGCTGTCGGGCAATCTGTTCGACGCGGCGGTGATGAAGACCAGCGTGATCTCGCCCGAATTCCGCGACCGCTATCTGTCGACGCCGGGCGATCTCAACGCCTTCGAGGGGCCGGCGGTCGTGTTCGACGGGCCGGAGGATTACCACCATCGCATCGACGATCCCGCGACCGGGATCACGCCCGAAACCTTGCTGTTCATGCGCGGCGCCGGGCCGATCGGCTATCCGGGCGCGGCGGAGGTGGTCAACATGCGCCCGCCCGCCTATCTCATCACCGAAGGCGTCCATGCGCTGCCGTGCATCGGCGACGGCCGGCAGTCGGGGACCAGCGGGTCGCCGTCGATCCTCAACGCCTCGCCGGAGGCCGCGGCGATGGGCGGGCTGGCGCTGCTCCGGACCGGCGACCGGGTGCGGATCGACCTCAACACCGGCACCGCCGACGTGCTGATCGACGACGCCGAGCTGATGGAGCGCCGCCGCGCGCTGGAGGCGGCGGGCGGCTTCGCCTACCCCGCCTCGCAGACGCCGTGGCAGGAGATCCAGCGCGCCGTCGTCGGCCAGATGAACACCGGCGCGATCCTGGAAGGGGCGGAGAAGTACCAGCGGATCGCCCAGACGATGGGTCTGCCGCGCGACAACCATTGACCGGGAGGCGATGACAGGCGGCCGGGACAACGCCCGGCCGATGCTCCATCAATGCCCCCGTCACTGCCCCCACCAATATCGTCATCCCCGCGCAGGCGGGGATCCAGACGCGCGCGCTTCGTGAGGATTCGCAGCGTCGGCGTGTATGGATCCCCGCCTGCGCGGGGATGACGGTGGCGGGGTGGCGCGGCGCCTACCACGGCGGCATAGCGACCCTCTCACCCCTGCAGCGAGCGTTCCGTATCCTCGTGCGCCTGTTGCAGCAGGACGATCGTCGCGTCCCGTGCGGTCGCGGCGTCCGATGCGGCGATCGCGTCGAACAGCCGGCGGTGCTGCGGCATCGAATCGCGCGGGCGGCGGCTGCCGCGGTATTTGAAGATCGTGGTCCAGCGCACCGCGGCGCCGATGCTGCCCGACAGGCTGACCAGCAGCTCGTTGTCGGTCGCCTCGAGGATCGTGTTGTGGAACGCCTGGTCGGCGGCCTGCCCCTCGGCCGTGCCGAGACCGTGCGTCGCCATGCCGTCCAGCGCGGCGGCCATGCGGACCAGCTGGTCCGGCCGGCGCGACAATGCCGCCATCTCGGCGGCGGCGGGCTCGACGATCATGCGCAGCTGGAACAGCGCGCGCACGAAGCTGGCAGGCGGTTCGCCCTCGAACATCCAGGCGAGCAGGTCGGGATCGAGCAGGTTCCACTGCGCGCGCTCGCGCACCCGGGTGCCGGACTTGGGACGGCTTTCGACCAGCCCCTTGGCGGACAGCATGCGCAACGCCTCGCGCACGACGCTGCGCGACACGCCGCGGCGGGTGGCGATGTCGATCTCGCCGGGGATGACGCTGCCCGGCGGATGCTGGCCGGTGACGATGGCGATGCCGAGGTCGCGGGCGATCAGGGTGTGGGATGGTTCGCGCCGTTCGCTCTTGATCGCCATCCCGCTCTCCCGATGTGTCGGACCATGACTAGGGCCGCGGCGGACGGTTGGAAAGCCCGGCGCTTGGCTGTAGCGCACCGCGATGGCCGTCACCGATATCGCCACGCGCACCTGGGACCACAATTGGCGGCTCGACCCGATCGTGCGCAGCCTGCTCGACACCGATTTCTACAAATTGCTGATGCTGCAGATGATCCGCCACCTGCACGGCGACGTGGAGGCGACGTTCCGGCTCATCAACCGCAGCACCACCGTGCGGCTGGCCGATGTCATCGACGAGGGCGAATTGCGCGCGCAGCTGGACCACGCCCGCGGACTGCGCTTCGCCAAGAAGGAGCTGATCTGGCTGGCGGGCAACAGCTTCTACGGGCAGGAGCGGATGTTCGCGCCCGATTTCATCCGCTGGCTCGCCGATTTCCGGCTGCCGCCCTATGAGCTGCGCCGGGTCGACGGGCAGTTCGAGCTGACCTTCGCAGGGCCGTGGACGCACACGACGATGTGGGAGATCCCGGCGCTGGCGATCGTCAACGAACTGCGTGCCCGCGCCGCGCTGCGCGACAAGGACCGGTTCGCGCTCGACGTGCTGTACGCGCGCGCCAAGGCGAAACTGTGGGACAAGGTCGAGCGGCTGCGCGCGCTGCCCGACCTCGTCATCTCCGACTTCGGGACGCGGCGGCGGCACGGCTTCCTGTGGCAGCGCTGGTGCGTCGAGGCGCTGAAGGAGGGGCTGGGCAGCCGCTTCATCGGGTCGTCCAACGTGCTGCTGGCGATGGACAATGATCTGGAGGCGATCGGCACCAACGCGCACGAGCTGCCGATGGTGCTGGCGGCGCTGGCGCAGGACGATGCCGGCGTCGCTGCGGCGCCCTATCGCGTGCTGGAGGAATGGCAGGCGCATTATGGCGGCAACCTGCTCGTCGTGCTGCCCGATGCGTTCGGCACCGCGGCGTTCCTGCGCGATGCGCCCGACTGGGTCGCGGGCTGGACCGGCTTCCGCCCCGACAGCGCCCCGCCGATTCCCGCGGGTGAGCAGATCATCGCCTGGTGGCGCGCCAGGGGGCAGGACCCGCGCGAGAAGCTGCTGATCTTTTCCGACGGGATGGACGTCGATTCGATCGAGCGCGTCTATCGTCATTTTTACGGCCGGGTGCGGATGAGCTTCGGCTGGGGGACGAACCTCACCAACGATTTCCGCGGCTGCGATCCCGATGGCGCGGCGGGGCTGGAGCCGATCTCGCTGGTCGCCAAGGTGACGCGCGCCAATGGCCGCCCGGCGGTGAAGCTGTCGGACAATCCCGCCAAGGCGACCGGCGACCCGGCGGAGATCGAACGCTATCTTCGCATCTTCGGCACCGACGGGCGGCAGCGTAGCGACGTCAGCGTCTAGCGCGCTAGGCGGCGACGGTCAGGCCGCTCATCACCTCGGCGGTGATGGCTAGGCTGCGCTTGCGCGCGTCGTGGTCGTAGATCGCGCTCGCCACCATCACCTCGTCGACGCCGGTGCGCTCGATGAACGCCGCGGTCTGCCGCGCGACCGTCGTCGGCGAGCCGACCGCGGAGCATTGCAGCACATGGTCGAGGATCGCCGCCCCCTGCGCGCCGAGCCCGGCGCGATAGCCGGCGACGGGCGGCGGCAGCTGACGCGGGTTGCCGGTGCGCAGCGCGACGAACGACTGTTGCTGCGAGCTGGCGAGCAGTTCCGCTTCCGCGTCGGTGTCGGCGGCGAAGACGTTGAACCCCGCCATGGCGTGCGGCTTTGACAGCTGGGCGGAGGGGCGGAAGTCGCGGCGATAGATGGCGAGCGCGGCGTCGAGCGCGTCGGGTGCGAAATGCGAGGCGAAGGCATAGGGGAGGCCGAGCGCGGCGGCGAGCTGCGCACCGAAGGTGCTCGATCCGAGGATCCACAGCGGCACGTCCGCACCCGCGCCGGGCGTCGCGGCGATACCGGTGCGGCCGTCGTCGGCGAAATAGCTCTGCAATTCCATGACGTCCTGCGGGAAGGCGTTGGCGTCGCTCTCCAATGTGCGGCGCATCGCGCGGGCAACGCGCTGATCGGACCCGGGCGCGCGACCGAGCCCGAGGTCGATCCGCCCCGGGAACAGCGCGTCGAGCGTGCCGAACTGCTCCGCGATCACGAGCGGCGCATGATTGGGCAGCATGATCCCGCCCGCGCCGACGCGGATGCGGCTGGTCGCGGCGGCGACATGCGCGATGACGACCGCGGTCGCGGCGCTGGCGATGCCGCGCATGCCGTGATGTTCGGCGACCCAATAGCGGCGATAGCCCAATGTTTCGGCGTGGCGCGCCAGATCGGCGGCGTTGGCGAGCGCTTGCGAGACGGTGCCGCCTTCGACGACGGGGACCAGATCGAGCAGGGAATATTGGGTCATGTCCGGGAGATGGGAACGCGTGGCCCGTCGCGCAATCAGAAGCCGATCGTGTAGCGCACCGCGCCGCCGACGTCCGCGGGCAGCGCGGCGATGTTGCCCGGATCGCGCCGCCAGAACAGGTTGGTCTGCAGGTCGCCGTTGCCGATCAGCACGCGATAGCGCGCCTCCACGTCGATCTCGCGGCCGCGGGGGGCGAGGTTCAGCCGCTGCGTCGTCCAGTCGGTGACCGTCAGCGTCGCATAATCCCAGTTGGTCGGCAGGCGGTAGTCGAGCCCGCCGCGCGCCACGCGCAGAGGCTGCGCGATGCGCAGGCCGATGCTGTCGCGGCCGAACAGATGGTCCTTGCCGACGTCGGCGGCGAACGCGGCGGTGGTCAGCCGGCCGCTGCCGATAAGGCCGCCGCGCAAGCCGGCGTCGGTCCAGCCGCGCCGCCACGATCCGCCGACCGCCCAGCCCGCGCCGAGGCGCCAGCGCGCGTCCATGTCGACGAACCAGCTGGTCGCACGCGCGGCACCGAGCCCGCGGTCGAAGCGCGCGCCGAGCAGCGTGTCGCGTTCGCGCAGGGTGCTGACCGTCAGCGCGGTGGCGAGCCCGCCCCAGCGCCGGTCGGCGGTCAGGCCGGCGCCGTCGTAGCCAGAGCGGCGATAGCCGTTCATCCCGGCGAGCGGCGCGTCGCGGCGCGCCAGCACGTCGCCGCTCTCGATGGCGGCGGTGAGGCCGATGCCGCCGACCTGCTGGCGGAGCGCACCGGCGGAGCGGGCGACGCTGTCGAAGCCGAGGCCGCTCTGGCCGGCGACGAGGAAGGCGGGCTGCGCCTGGCCGACCAGCTGCGCCGACAATGTGCCGGTCCCTTGCGAAAAGGCGAAGCCGAAGCTGGTGTTGGCGCCGATCCGCTGCGTCACCGCGCCGGCGATCGCGCGCGCGGTCGCGGCCTGCCCGGCGGCGAGCGTGCTGCGCTGGACCGCGACGTCGCCGTTCGGGCGTGCCGCCAGTGTCAGCGACACGCTGGTATCCCCCGCCGCGACCGCCAGCTGGCGCTGCCGCGCGCCGAGCACGCCCGCAAGCGTCCGCTGCGGTCCGGCGCGGTTGATCGTCCGCGCGAGATCGATCGCGAAGGCACGGTCGTAGCTGTCGAGGATCACCGCGCCGAGCGTTCCCACGGAGGCGTCGCCCATCGCGGCGGACAAAGTCGCATTGCTGCCGGCCAGCGACACCGCGAGCGTCGATCCCGCGACCATCGCGGTGCCGACCGGCTGGAAGGCGCGGGTGAGGTCGAGCACGCCATTGCCGTAGACGCCGTCGACCCCTGCCGCGCCGGCATCGCGCGCGGTGCGGAACAGCAGGTCGACGATCTGCGCGCCGCTGAGGTTGGGAAAGGCCTGCGCCAGCAATGCGATCGCGCCCGAGATCTGCGGCGCGGCGAACGAGGTGCCGGACCAGAGATAGGGCGTGTCGCTCTGGTTGGGGGCACGCACGCGCTCGCCGACCGCGGCGAGATAATGTGCGGCGCCGCTGCCTGCCTTGTCGCTGAAGGTGGACAGTATGTCGCCGGTGCCGACCGATCCCGCGACGATCACCAGATTGCGCGCGGCGGCGTTGCCGGCGACCGCGGTGAACGGGTCGGGATTGTCGCTGCCGTCGTTGCCCGCGGCGATGACGATGACGATTCCCTGCGCGGTCGCGCGGCCGATCGCGTCGACCAGGGACTGCGGCATGCTCGTCCCGCCGAGGGACATGTTGATGACGCGCGCGCCGGCATTGCGTGCCGCATCGACGCCCTTGGCGATCGCATCGGTGCCGAACTTGCAGCCCGAATCGCTGCCGCTCTGTCCCTCGGTGGCACAGGTGCCCGGGCGGTCGGCGCGCAGCACGACCAGCGTGGCGTCGAATGCGACGCCGTGGCTGCCCGAGTCGTTGCGGCGCCCGGCGGCGGCGAAGGCGACCGCGGTGCCGTGGCCGCCCTCGTCGTCGATTCCGCCATTGCCGGCGACATCGCGGGAGGTCGCCGCGATGCGACCGGCGAATTCCTGGCTTTCCAGATCGATACCGCTGTCGATCACGGCGAGCGACACCCCCGCGCCGGTCGCGCCCTTCGCATAGGCCGACAGCGCGTTCATCGACACCGCCCCCACGGTCGCGCGATATTCGGCGGTGTCGTAGTTGATCGCCGCGGGTGGCGGCGTCGGCGTCGGGGCCGGCGCGACCGCCGGCAGCGCGACGGGGGTCGGCGTCGGGGTGACGATCGCCGCCACCGGCGGCGGTGCGCTGGCGATGCCGCCGCCCGCGCCGCCGCACCCGCCCAGCGCCAGCGTTGCGACGGCTGCGGCGCCTGCCAGCAGCCACGATCGACCGACCATTCCCCCGATTGCCCCACGATAGTTTAGTTGACGCGATATTAACCCCGGAATGGGGGTGCTCGCCATGGTGTTTCGCGTCCTCGCTTGTGCCGCCCGCCGCCGCCGCCTAGACGCCCCCGTCATGCTTGCCGCGCTCGCCCCGATCGACACCTGGATTTTCGATCTTGACAACACGCTGTATCCGGCACGGGCGAACCTGTTCGCGCGGATCGACGATCGCATGACCGCCTATGTCGCGCGCCGCCTCGGCCTGCCGCACGACGCGGCGAGGGTGGTCCAGAAGGACTATTTCCATCGGCACGGCACGACTCTGACCGGCCTGATGGCGGACCATGGCGTCGACCCGCACGAATTCCTCGCCGACGTCCACGACGTCGAGATGGACGTGCTGGAAGAGGACGCGCCGCTCGCCGCCGCGATCGCGCAGCTGCCTGGCCGCAAACTGGTCTTCACCAACGGCGACAAGCCCTATGCTTTGAAGGTGCTCGACCGCCTCGGCCTCGGCGAGAGCTTCGAGGCGGTGCACGACATCCATGCGATGGACCTCGTCCCCAAGCCGCACCCGTCGGCCTATGCCGGGCTGTGCGCGGCGTTCGGGATCGAGCCGACGCGGGCGATCTTCTTCGAGGACATGGCGCGCAACCTCGCGCCCGCCAAGGCGATCGGCATGACCACCGTCTGGGTCGACAACGGCTCCGAACAGGGGCCGGAGCCGCGCCGCGACCATATCGACTATATCGTCCACGACCTCGCGCCGTGGCTGCAGCATATCATGGAGGCATCATGAGCCAGGACCTGGCCAACGTCATCGAGACTGCGTGGGAGGATCGCGCGACCCTCGGCTTCGGCACTACGGGTGAGGTCCGCGACGCGGTCGAGGCGGCGCTGGCGTCGCTCGACGCGGGCACGGCGCGCGTCGCCGAGCCCGACGGCGCGGGCGGCTGGCGGGTCAACCAGTGGCTCAAGAAGGCGGTGCTGCTCAGCTTCCGCCTCAACGACAATGTCGTCACGCCGACCGGCCATTTCGACAAGGTGCCGCTGAAATTCTCGGACTGGAGCGAGGCGGAATTCCGCAGCGCCGGCTTCCGCGCGGTGCCGGGCAGCGTCGTGCGCCGCGGCGCCTTCATCGGCAAGGGCGCGATCCTGATGCCGAGCTTCGTCAACATCGGCGCCTATGTCGGCGAAGGCACGATGGTCGACACCTGGGCGACGGTCGGATCGTGCGCGCAGATCGGCCGGAACGTCCACCTCTCGGGCGGCGCGGGCATCGGCGGCGTGCTCGAGCCGTTGCAGGCCGATCCGGTCATCATCGGCGACGGCGCCTTCATCGGCGCGCGTGCCGAAGTGGCGGAGGGCGTACGCGTCGGCGAGGGCGCGGTGTTGTCGATGGGCGTCTATCTGGGCGCGTCGACGAAGATCGTCGATCGCGCGACGGGCGAGGTCTTCAAGGGCGAGGTACCGCCCTATGCGGTGGTCGTGCCGGGATCGATGGGCGGCGGCGGCGGCAAGCCCGCGCTCTATTGCGCGGTGATCGTCAAGCGCGTCGACGCGCAGACGCGCAGCAAGACCAGCATCAACGATCTGCTCCGCGACTGAGGGCCGCACCTGCCATGACGCTGCCCGGGTTCGCACTTGGCCTTGTCGCCGCCACGCTGCTGGCCGGCGCTGCGCAGGCGCAACAGATCGACGTCGGCGCCTCGCCGCCCGCGCCCGACACCGCGGAGGCGGCGCCCGACAGCAGCCAGGGCGACACGCAGCGCCGGCCGCGCACGCCGATCAGCCGCACGCGCGATACTTCGCCCTCGGCGCTGATCGGCGACACGCAGAGCACGCCGCCGCCGGGTCTGATCGGCGACTGGCAAGACATCCGCACCCGGCTCGGCCAGCGCGGCATCGGCGTCACGGCGCGCTATGCATCGGAAAGCGGCTATAACTTCGCCGGCGGCGACCGGAAGCTGTTCCGCGAGACGGGGCAGTTCGACGCCGGCGTGCTGCTCGACCTCGACAAGCTCGTCGGGCTGACCGGTGGCGCCTTCCAGGCGACGGTGACGTGGCGGCGCGGACGCAATCTCACCACCGACGCCGGCATCGATTCGCTGCAGCAGGTGCAGGAGGTCTACGGCCGCGGCCAGACCGTGCGGGTGACGCAGCTCTGGTACGAACAGCGCATCGGCGAGGCGGTCGAGATCAAGCTCGGCCGGACCAACCCGGGCGAGGATTTCGCGGTCTTCTCCTGCCATTTCATGAACCTCAGCTTCTGCGGGGCGCAGCCGGGCAATCTGGTCGGCGATTACTGGCAGAACTGGCCGATCGGCCAATGGGGCGCACGCGTCCGCGTCGCGCTGCCGCAGGACCTCTACGTCCAGGGCGGCGTCTACGAAATCAATCCGCGCAACCTCGACAACGATTTCTTCATCGCGCGGTTCAAGGGCGCGACGGGGGTGTTGGTCCCGGTCGAGATCGGCTGGACGCGCGGCGGCGATGCCGGCGAGCGGGGCGGCAATGTCGGATCGTACAAGGTCGGCGGCTGGATCGGCACCGCGAACGGCGACGACGTGCTGTTCGATGCGAATCGCAATGCCAGCGTCGTGACCGGGCTGTCGCCGCTGCGCCGGTCGAGTCGCTACGGCGTCTATGCGACGATGCAGCAGCAGCTGACCGGCACGTCGAAGGACGGCAAGTCGCTGACCGGCCTGTCGATGTTCGCGAACGTCACGCAGGCGGATCGCGCCACCTCGGTCACCGACAATCAGGTGTCGCTGGGGCTGTTCTACAAGGGGCTGGTGCCGGCGGTGCCGGGCGACGTGCTCGGCGTCGGCGTCGCGCGGACCAACGTCAACGGCCGCGCCGCGCGGGCCGACCGGCTGGTGCCGGGCACGGCGGTGCGCCACGCCGAATATGCGGCGGAGGTGTATTACAGCATCCATCCCGCCGACTGGCTCGAGCTGCGGCCGAACCTGCAATATATCCATCATCCCGGCGGGATACGGCAGGCGGACGACGTCGGCGTGCTGGGCATGAAGGCGGCGATCACGCTGTAAGCCGTTACGGCAGCGCGGTTCGTCGCTCGACAAGCGGGCCGCGTCGGCCTATCGATCTGTTATACACGTTAAACAGAGGGAATATCATGCCCGACGCCAGCCTCAACGCGAGTAAGGTCCTTGATCGCGTCCTCGTCCTCGAGATGGTGCGCGTCACCGAAGCGGCCGCGATCGCCGCATCGACGCTGACCGGGCGAGGCGACGAGAAGGCCGCCGACGCCGCCGCGGTCGAGGCGATGCGCGAGGCGCTCAACGAACTCGACATGGATGGCACCGTGGTGATCGGCGAGGGCGAGCGCGACGAGGCGCCGATGCTGTTCATCGGCGAGAAGGTCGGCACCGGCAACGGCCCGGCGATCGACATCGCGCTCGACCCGCTGGAAGGGACGACGATCTGCGCCAAGGCGGGGCCGAACAGCCTCGCGGTGCTGGCGATCGCCGAAAAGGGCGGGCTGCTCAACGCGCCCGACGTTTATATGGACAAGATCGCGGTTGGGCCGAATTTGCCCGCCGGGATCATCGACCTCGACAAGACCCCGACAGAGAATGTCCAGGCGATCGCCGCGGCGAAGGGCGTCAAGCCGAGCGAGATCATCGCCTGCGTGCTCGACCGGCCGCGCCACGAGGCGCTGATCGCCGAGCTGCGCGCGCTCGGCTGCGGCGTGATGCTGATCGGCGACGGCGACGTCGCGGGCGTGATCGCGACCGCCGATCCCGACACGACGATCGACGTCTATATGGGATCGGGCGGCGCGCCCGAGGGCGTGCTCGCCTGCGCGGCGCTGCGCTGCGTCGGCGGCCAGTTCAAGGGCCGGTTGCTGTTCCGCAACGACGACGAACGCGCCCGCGCGCGCAAATGGGGCATCGAGGACCTCGACAAGCAATACGACCTCGAGGAACTAGCCAAGGGCGACTGCATCTTCGCCGCGACCGGCGTCACCGACGGATCGCTGCTGGAAGGCGTCAAGCGCCGCAAGGGCAAGATGACCACCGAAAGCGTCGTGATGCGCGCCTCGACCGGCACCGTGCGCTGGGTGAAGGGCGAACACCGGACTGATTGATTGGGGGCGGGGCAGCGTCGATGCCTGTCGGCGTCCGGCCAGACCCTTCCCGTTGTCGTCACCGTCATCCCGGCGAACGCCGGGATCCACGGTCACGGTGCCGCAGAGGGTTCACGCCACGCAATGACCTTCGCAACCATGGGTCCCGGCGTTCGCCGGGATGACGGTGAAAGGAGGCAGGTCGGGACGATGGTTCGGGCTAAGGTGACGATCGCATCACCCATGGACTTCGTCACGCATCCGGGCTGACTACCGCACATGCTCGTCGCGCTCCTCCTCGTCCTGACTCTTGCCTATCAGGCGGTCCTGCTCCGCCGTGGCCAGCTGTTCGGGTGGATGCGGATCGACCTGCATGCCCGGCATCTGCGCTGGGCGTCGGGGCTGTGGCTCGGCTATGCCGCGCCGGCGCTGCTTGGCCTGCTGGCGCTTCAACGCCTGTCTGGCACCGCGCAGCTGCCGCCCGAATTCGTGCCGCTCGCCTGGTATCTCGGCGTCCCGCCGGGATCGATCGGCATCCCGCTGGTGCTGGCCGGGCTCGCCGGGGGCAGCCTGCTTGGGCTGGCGTTGACGTGGTGGCGGGCGCGGCGCGGCCGGGCACCGTGGACCGCGGGTGACGTGCGGTCGATCCTGCCGACCAGCGACGCCGACCTCTGGCCCGCCGCGGTGCTGGCGGTGTCGGCGGGGGTGGCGGAGGAGCTGTTCTACCGCCTGTGGCTGCCGCTGATCGTCGCGCTGGCGAGCGGATCGGGCACTGCCGGCGTGATCGTCGGCACGCTCTGCTTCGCCGCGATGCACCGCTATCAGGGCTCGGCCGGGGTCGCCGCCAACACGATCGGCGGCGCGCTGCTGACCGCGCTCTACATGGGCAGCGGCGCGCTCTGGCTGCCGATCGCGGTGCATGCGCTGGTCGACGTCAACGCGCTCGTGCTGCGTCCGGCGCTGAGCGCTCGGCTGCGGCGGCGACTCAGTTCTTGAGCCGCCAGCCGCTCTTGAAGATCCAGGCGATGACCGCGAGACAGGCGACGAGGAAGCCCAGCGTCACGCCGAGGCTCACCGCGATATCGACGTCGCCCTTGCCGAAGAAGCTCCAGCGGAACCCGCTGACGAGGTAGACGACGGGGTTGAACAGGCTCACCGTCCGCCACGCCGGCGGCAGCATGTCGATCGAATAGAAGCTGCCGCCGAGGAAGGTCAGCGGCGTGATGAGCAGCATCGGCACGAAGTTGAGCTGTTCGAAGCTCTTCGCCCAGACGCCGAGGATGAAGCCGAACAGGCTGAACGCCACCGCGGTCAGCAACAGGAAGGCGACCATCGCGCCCGGATGCAGCACCCTGATCGGCACGAAGAAGGACGAGGTCAACAGGATGATGACGCCGAGCACCACCGACTTGGTCGCGGCGGCGCCGACATAGCCCAGCACCATCTCCATCGCCGAGACGGGAGCGGAGAGCAGTTCGAAGATCGTGCCGGTGAATTTGGGGAAATAGATGCCGATCGAGGCGTTGCCGACGCTCTGCGTCAGCAGCGACAGCATGATGAGCCCCGGCACGATGAAGCTGCCATAGCCGACGCCATCGACGCTTTGCATCCGGCTGCCGATCGCGCCGCCGAAGACGATGAAATACAGGCTGGTGGTGAGCACGGGCGCAACGAGGCTCTGCCACAGCGTCCGCAGCGCGCGCGCCCCATTTCGAAGCGATAGATCGCCCAGATACCGTGGAGGTTCATGCCCGGGTCTCCACGAGATCGACGAAGATGTCCTCAAGGCTCGATTTCGAGGTCTCGAGGTCCTTGAAGGCGATATGACGGTCCGCCAGTTCGCGCAGCAGCGACGGGATGCCGGTATGCTCCTCGGTCGCGTCGAAGACGTAGCGCAACGTCCGCCCCTCGTTGACGAGGCTCAGCTGCCAGCGTTCGAGGCCGGGCGGCACGGCGTCGAGCGGATCGACCAGCGTGAGATCGAGCTCGCGCTTGCCGAGCTTCTTCATCAGCGCGGCCTTCTCCTCGACCAGCAGCAACCGGCCCTGGTTGATGACGCCGACGCGGTCGGCCATCTCCTCGGCCTCCTCGATATAATGCGTGGTGAGGATGATCGTGACACCGCGCTCGCGCAGGCCGTGGACCAGCTTCCACATGTCGCGGCGCAGCGCGACGTCGACGCCCGCGGTGGGTTCGTCGAGGAACAGGATGTCGGGTTCGTGCGCCAGCGCCTTGGCGATCAGCACACGGCGCTTCATCCCGCCGGACAGCTCCATGATCTTGGCGTCGCGTTTGTCCCACAGCGACAGGTCGCGCAGCACCTGCTCGATATAGGCGCTGTGGCCCGAGCGGCCGAACAGCCGGCGCGAGAAGGTGACGGTGGCGAGCACCGTTTCGAACATGTCGACCGACAGTTCCTGCGGGACGAGGCCGATCATGCGGCGGGCCGCCTTGTAATCGGTCAGTGCATCGTGGCCGGCGACGGCGATCGTTCCGGTCGAGGGCGTGACGATCCCGCAGACGATGCTGATGAGCGTCGTCTTGCCCGCGCCGTTGGGGCCGAGCAGCGCGAAGATTTCACCCTTGTTGATCGTCAGGTCAACCTGATGGAGCGCGGTGAAGCCACCCTTGTACGTCTTGGACACGCCAGCGATGGCGAGGATCGGTTCTGGCATGGGAGTCCCCTTGTGGCGCGGGAGATAGGGGGTGGGGTGGGGGAAGGCTAGGGGGGGCTTCGACCCTTTGATCCCGTCATCCCGGCGAACGCCGGGACCCATGGGGGCGAGCTGCTGATGGTCTGCGTCACCGCTCGTTCATAGCAACCATGGGTCCCGGCGTTCGCCGGGATGACGAAAGAGGGAGTGATGACGACATAAGGTACGCTCCTGTGCCCCGGCGCCCCTACGCCCCCCGCGCCGCGGCGATCGCTTTCTCGATCTCCTCGATCGGCAGCGCGCCCGACAGGATTCGGTCGCCGACCACCCAGCTCGGCGTGCCGTTCATGCCGAGCTTCGCGGCGGTCTGCATGTTCTTGGCGATCTCGGCATCCACCGTCGCCACGTCGATCGCGGCGAGCGATACGCCGGACTTCGCCGCTGCCCCCTTGATCGAGGCGTCGCTGACCGGCCCGCCCGCATAAAGCGCGTCGTGGAAGCCCTGGAACTTGCCCTGCTGCGCCGCCGCGAGGCTGGCGCGCGCGGCGATGCGGCTTTCGTCGGACAGGATCGGCAGGTCGCGATAGACGACGCGCAGCTTGGGATCGCGCCGGATCAGGTCGGCGATCAGCGGCAGCGACGCGCGGCAATAGCCGCAATTGTAATCGAAATATTCGACTAGCGTAACGTCGCCCTTGGGATTGCCGGCCCAGGCGCTGCCGAACGGCGTGGTGATCGCGTCGCGGTTCGCAGCGACCGCCTGCCCCGATTGCTGGTCCTGCAATTTCTGCATCGCCTGCGGGATGATCTCGGGATGCGCGAGCACGTAATCGTGGACGACGCGCTCGATCCGCATGCGATCCGCGCCGCCGGGGGCCGCGAAACGGTCGTAGCTCCAGACGGCGCCGGCGCCGATCACCGCACCGAGCACCGCGATCAGCGGCAGGGTATAGCGTGTCACCGTTTCTTATACTTCTTCGGGTTGTCGTCCATGTCGTTCTGCGCGGCCATCGCGATGTCCTGCGCGCGGATCCAGTCGGACGTGTTGGCGGGGATATTGGCGAGTGCGTAGCGCGCGCTCTGCGCGGCGGTGCGGTGGTCGCCGTTCATGCTGGCGCGCTCGGCGGTGGCGAGCGCGGCGCGGGCGGTGTCGCCGGTCAGTTCATAGGCGGTGCCAAGTTGGTACCAGGCGAAGGGGTTTTCGTCGTCGCGGCCGGTGGCGACGCGCAGCACCCGGATCGCCTCGGGGTAATTGGCCTTGTTCTCTGTCGCGATCAGCGCGTGGCCGAAGGTGGTGGCGATCAGCGCATTGTTGCGCGTTCCCTCGGTCGCGGCGCGCAACGGCGCGACCGCTTCCGCCGGGCGGCCGGCCTCGAGCAGGATCTGGCCGCGAACCTCCTGGAAATAGGGATCGTTCGGATCGACCTTGATGAGCGCGAGCGATTCCACGTCCGCCTTGTCGGGGTAGCCCGCCTTGTGAAAGGCATAGGCGCGGGCATAATGGCCGTAGATGCTGCTGTCGGTTTCCGGGAAATCCTTCAGCGTGCGGTCGGGCGTCATCACATAGCCCTCCAGCTTCGCCTTCACCCGGCGGAACCGCTCCTCCAGCGCCGGGTCGGACGGCTTGTTCCACGCCGGCGAGGCCTGCAGGTCCGCGGTCAGATGCGCGATGCGATCCCCCGACAGCGGGTGCGTCTGCATGAATGGATCGATATTCTCGACGCCGTAGCGATATTCCTGCTGCTGCAACGTCTTGAAGAAGCTGAGCATGCCCTTGCCGGTGATCCCGGCGGTGGTCAGGTAGCGCGCGCCGGCGGCATCGGCGGCGGATTCCTGCGTGCGGCTGAACGACAGATATTTGCCCATGCCGGCGGACTGGCCGAGCGCCATGAGGCCCGCGCCCGCCTCGCCAGCACCCGCGGCGATCGCGGCGAGGCCGAGGACCATCGACAGCAAAGTGATGTTCATCGCCGGCTTGATGCCCGCATCGGCCAGCACGACGTGGCCGTCGGCGATATGGCCGAGTTCGTGCGCGATGACGCCCTGCACCTGGTTGGCGTTGGTCGCCGCCTGCAACAGGCCGGAATGGACGTAGACGGTCTGCCCGCCGGCGACGAAGGCGTTGATCGAATCGTCGTTGATGAGGACGACCCTGACGTCGCGCGGGCTGAGGCCGGCGGCCTTGACCAGCGGCACCGACATGTCGGCGAACATCGCCTCGGTTTCCGCATCGCGCAGGATCGACTGCGCCTGCGCCGGCTGCGCGGCGAGCAGGGTGGCGATGGCGGCGAGGGCGAGGCGCTTCATGTCGAGGGACCGGTGAGGGGTGGCACGGATCGCAGCATAGGCATGGCCGTGGGACAGGTCACGGCTAAACGGCGAATGCAGGCTGGCATGCGACGGGCTGTAGGGGGCGCGGCTGAACGGGAGGTGAGTGCGCCAGGGTTCGTCGACGCCCCGAGGGTGGCAACCCGCCCCGAACCTGCTACACGCCGACCCCAGTATCATGGCGTCCGAAGCTCCCCGCACCTCCCGTTTCTCCGTATTCCGCGACAATGGCGGACTCCGCGGGTTCGCGCGCCGGTCGTGGGCGCGCTGGTGGGTGAAGGGGCTGGCGATCCTCGCCGGGCTGGCGCTGATCGGCTATGGCGTGCTGTGGGTGACGATCCTGCGCGGGCTGCCGTCGGTCGATCAGCTGCGCACCTACGAACCGCCGCTGCCGACCAACGTGCGCGGCATCGACGGCACGCCGATCCAGTCCTATGCCCGCGAACGCCGCGTCGAGCTGAGCTATGCGGAATATCCGCCGATGCTGGTCCGCGCCTTCCTGGCGGCGGAGGACAAGACGTTCTTCGAGCATCACGGCGTCGATTATCCCGGCCTCGCCGGTGCGGTGATCGACTATGCGCAGAAATTCGGCACCGGCCGCCGTGCCAAGGGCGGATCGACGATCACCCAGCAGGTGGTGAAGAACCTGCTCATCAACAACGAATATTCGCCGACGCGCAAGCTGAAGGAGGCGATCCTCGCCTATAAGATCGAGGATACGCTGACCAAGCCGCAGATCCTCGAACTCTACCTCAACCAGATCGCGCTCGGCCGCAACGCCTTCGGGGTCGAGGCGGCGAGCCACGCCTATTTCGACAAGGAGCTCGACGAACTCGATCTGGCGCAGCTCGCCTATCTGGCGATCCTGCCCAAGGGGCCGTCGAACTACGATCCCGTCCGCCATCCCGAACGCGCGATGGAGCGGCGCAACTACGTGCTCGGCGAGATGCTGCGCAACGGCTTCATCACCCGCGCGCAGCACGATGCGGCGGTCGGCGAGCCGCTCGGCACGATCCTGCGCCGGACGCCGAAGTTCGAGCGGGTCGGCGGCTATTTCGTCGAGGAGGTGCGCCGCCAGCTGATCGACAAGTTCGGCGAGACGGCGCGCGACGGACCCTATGGCGTCTATCAGGGCGGCCTGTGGGTGCGCAGCTCGCTCGACACGCGGTTGCAGGACCTCGCCGCCGAGGCGCTGCGCGACGGCCTGCTCCGCTACGATCGCGGGCGCGGCTGGTCGGGGCCGCTGCGCCACGTCGATCTGGGGGAGGACGGCGCGTGGTTGCAGCCGCTGCTCAACACCAACATCGGCCTCGATTATCGCGACTGGCGCGCGGGCATCGCGATCACGCGCGACGGCGATGCGTGGAGCATCGGCTTCGCCGACGGCAGGACCGGGACGCTGCCGCGCCGGGCGGCGCAGATGCCGGTGCGGGGCAAGGGCGGCACCAGCTTCGCCGCGATCAAGGCGGGCGATATCCTCGCGGTCGCGCCCGAAGGCGACGTCTATGCGCTGCGCTCGGTGCCGAGGATCTCCGGCGGCTTCGTCGTCGAGGAGCCGGCGACGGGACGCGTGCTGGCGATGCAGGGCGGCTTCGACAGCCGGCTGGCGGCGTTCAACCGCGCGACGCAGGCGCTGCGCCAGCCCGGATCGACGATCAAGCCGATCGTCTATTCCGCCGCGCTCGAGAACGGCATGACCCCGGCATCGATCATCGTCGACGGGCCGTTCTGCGTCTATCAGGGCGCGCGGCTGGGGCAGAAATGCTTCCGCAACTTCGGCAACATGCGCGCGGCGGGGCCGCACACGATGCGCTGGGGCATCGAACAGTCGCGCAACCTGATGACGGTCCGCGCCGCCGCGACCACCGGCATGCCCAGGGTCGTCGACACGATGAAGCGGATGGGGGTGGGCGATTACCAGCCCTATCTCGCCAATGCGCTGGGCGCCGGCGTCACCACGGTGACGCGCATGGTCAACGCCTATGCGACGCTCGCCAACCAGGGGCGCGCGCACAATCCGACGCTGATCGACTTCGTCCAGGACCGGCACGGCAAGGTGATCCTGCCCGAGAACTGGCGCGGCTGCGACGGGTGCAACGCGAAGGACTGGAACGGCCGGCAGATGCCGCGGCCGGGCGACCGCACCCGGCAGGTGATCGATGCGATGACGGCGTATCAGATGGTGCACATCACCGAAGGCGTGATCCAGCGCGGCACCGCGGTGGTGCTGCGCGATCTCGACCGGCCGATGTTCGGCAAGACCGGCACCACCACCGGTCCGACCGACGTCTGGTTCGTCGGCGGCACGCCGCAGTTCGTCGGCGGACTCTACGTCGGCTACGATACGCCGACCAACCTCGGCGGCTATGCGCAGGGCGGCACCTTCGCCGCGCCGATCTTCAAGGCGTTCGCGGTCAAGGCCTATGACGGGCTGGAGAAGCTGCCGTTCCGCGCGCCGCCGGGCATCCGCATGGTGCGGATCGATCGCGGCAGCGGCCGGCCGGTCTACGGCACCTTCCCGACCGACACCGATCCCAAGGCGGGCGTGATCTGGGAGGCGTTCAAGCCGCAGAGCGAGCCGCGCCGCGCGATCCGCCGCGGACCGGCCCCCGCCGCGACCGCGACGGTCGCAGCAAAGCGGGCGGAAACCCCGCGCGACAGCGATTTCTTGCAAAAGGAAGGCGGAATCTACTAGCGCCGCTTCCTATATAGGCGCTTTCCCGCCCAACCCGATCTTACCGGAGAGTTTCCATGCGCGCCGAAGCGCAATCCCACGTCGATAGCATCAAGGACGCGCTGGCGCTGCTCCGCCGGTTCCTCGACTGGGATCGCGCGCTCCGCCGTCTCGACGAGCTTAACGCGCGCGTCGAGGACCAGGCCCTGTGGAACGACCCCAAGGCCGCGCAGGAGGTGATGCGCGAACGCCGCCGGCTGGACGAGGCGGTGACCGCGACGCGCGCGATTCAGTCCGAGATGGACGACACCGTCGAGCTGATCGAGATGGCCGAGGCGGAGGGCGACACCGCGATGGAGCTGGAGGGCGTCGAGGCGCTCGCCGCGCTGGCGAAGCGCGCCGACCACGACAAGATCCAGGCGCTGCTGGCCGGCGAGGCCGATGCCAACGACACCTATATCGAGATCAACTCGGGCGCCGGCGGCACCGAGAGCCAGGACTGGGCGGGCATGCTGCAACGCATGTACACGCGCTGGGCCGAACGGCGCGGCATGAAGGTCGAGCTGATCGACTATCATGCCGGCGAACAGGCGGGGATCAAGTCGGCGACGTTGCTGGTCAAGGGCGAGAACGCCTATGGCTATGCCAAGACCGAGAGCGGCGTCCACCGGCTGGTGCGGATCAGCCCGTACGACAGCGCGGCGCGGCGGCACACGAGCTTTTCGAGCGTCTGGGTCTATCCGGTCATCGATGACGACATCCAGGTCGAATATAACGAGAGCGACCTGCGCATCGACACCTATCGCGCGTCCGGCGCGGGCGGGCAGCACATCAACACGACCGATTCGGCGGTGCGCATCACGCATATCCCGACCGGCATCGTCGTCCAGTGCCAGAACCAGCGCTCGCAGCACAAGAACAAGGCGGAGGCGTACAACCAGCTGCGCGCGCGCCTGTACGAGCGCGAATTGCAGATCCGCGAACAGGCGGCCAATGCCGAGAATGCGACCAAGACCGATATCGGCTGGGGGCATCAGATCCGTTCCTACGTGCTCCAGCCATATCAGCTGGTGAAGGACCTGCGCACCGGCACGACCTCGACCGCGCCCGGCGACGTGCTCGACGGCGAACTCGATCCGTTCATGGCGGCGGCGCTGTCGCAGCGCGTGACCGGCGAAAAGGTCGAGGTGGAGGACGTCGATTGACCCCCGGGCGGCGGACCCTGACCGGCGCGGCGGCGTGCGGGCTGTGCCTCGTGCTGATCGCGTGCGACGGGTCCAAGCCGCTCATCAAGCGTGACGAACGGCCGGCGCTCTTCCCCGCCGCCGACCGGCCGGTGGCGCATATCGTCTCGGCGCGCTGGTCGAACGAGGAAGCGCGCGACCGGCTGAACGAGGCGGCGGAGGTGATGGACCGGGCGGGGATCGCGCCCGGCATGACCGTCGCCGACATCGGCGCGGGCGAGGGCTATTACACGATCCGGCTGGCGCAGCGCGTCGGCGAGAACGGCCGGGTGCTGGCGGAGGATATCGTCGCCGGGGTGCGCGATGCGCTGGCCGAGCGCGTCGCGCGCGAGGATCTGGAGAACGTCTCGGTCCGGCTCGGCGCACCGGCCGATCCCAAGCTGCCCGCGGCGAGTTTCGACCGGGTGCTGATGGTCCACATGTACCACGAGATCGCGCAGCCCTATGAATTCCTGTGGCGGCTGCGCCCGGCGCTCAAGCCCGACGGGCTGGTCGTGGTGGTCGACGCCAATCGCCAGACGAAGAATCACGGCACGCCGCCGGCGCTGCTGCGCTGCGAGTTCGAGGCGGTCGGCTATCGTCAGGTGTCGATGACCGAGATGCCGTCGGCGGGCGGCTATGTCGCGACCTTCCGCGCCGTCGGCCCGCGGCCGGCGCCGGAAGCGATGAAGGCCTGCGTCCTGCGCGGCTAGGGCCGGTTTTCGGCACCGATCAATGCGCGTTCACAAGTAACGAGGTTGTTCGCGCGGAGGCGCGAGGGACGCCGAGGTGTCTCTTTTGCCGCGTCGGCGGTCCTCCCATTATCCGGGGAGATTGACAGGATTTCCCTGCCCCACGCGAGACGCCTCCGCGTCCCCCGCGCCTCTGCGCGAACAATCTTGCCGTCACGTCGCACCGGAACGGCGAGGCAGGTTACATCGCCCCGGCTTCGCGCAGGCTGGTGACGGTGTCGCCGGCGACGATCAGATGGTCCGCCACGACGATGTCGAGCGCTGCCGCGGTGCGGACCAGGGCGCGGGTGAAGGCGAGGTCGGCCGCGCTCGCACTGCCGTCCCCGCCGGGATGGTTGTGCGCGAGCACCAGCGCGGCGGCGCCGAGGCGGAGCGCTTCAGCGAAGATCGCGCGGAACGACGGGGCGACCTGCGTCGTGGTGCCGGCGAAGTCGGCGCGGCCCAACAACCTCCATTCCGGATCGAGATAGAGCACGACTGCGCGCTCCACCGGGGAGTTGCGCAGGTTCGCGAGCTGACCGGCGGCGGCGTGCGCGTCGGCGATCAGGGGCAAGGCGGGGGCGTCGGCCATGGCGCAAGCCTTGCCGCGGGCGCGGCCGCGCGCACCTGCGAGCGCATCCGTTTCGGTGCGACGCTTGGCGACTCGCGCGTCGCGCGGTAGGCCGCTGGTCATGCGCCAATATCTCGACCTCATGGACCGCGTGCTGACCAGTGGCGCGACGCAGATGGACCGGACCGGCACCGGCACCCTCTCCGTCTTCGGCGCGCAGATGCGCTTCGATCTCGCACAGGGCTTTCCGGTGCTCACCACCAAGAAACTGCACCTGCGCTCGATCATCATCGAGCTGCTGTGGTTCCTGCGCGGCGACACCAACGTCCGCTGGTTGCAGGACCAACGGGTGAGCATCTGGGACGAATGGGCTGACGATGAGGGCGATCTCGGGCCGGTCTACGGCAAGCAATGGCGCGACTGGGAGACGGCGGACGGGCGCCATATCGACCAGATCCGGGAGCTGATCGACCAAATCCGCACGCAGCCCGCCTCGCGCCGGCAGATCGTGTCGGCGTGGAACCCCGGCGACCTGCACGCGATGGCGCTGGCGCCGTGCCATTGCCTGTTCCAGACGCATGTCGCCAACGGCCGGCTGTCGCTGCAACTCTACCAGCGCTCGGCGGATATCTTCCTCGGCGTGCCGTTCAACATCGCGAGCTATGCGTTGCTGACGCACATGCTGGCGCAGCAATGCGGGCTGGAGGTCGGCGAGTTCGTCTGGACCGGCGGCGACTGCCATCTGTACGCCAACCATCTCGATCAGGCGCGGCTGCAGCTGACCCGCGCCCCGGGACCGCTGCCGCGGCTGGAGATCGTGCGGACGCCGCCGGCGATCGACGCCTATGCCTATGAGGATTTCGTGCTGCACGATTATGTTGCGCAGCCGCATATCAAGGCTCCGGTGGCGGTGTGATAAGCTTTCACCTCGCACGCGCCGACAATGGCGTGATCGGCCGCGATGGCGGACTGCCGTGGCGGTTGCCGGCGGACCTCAAGCGCTTCAAGGCGCAGACGATGGGCCGCCCCATGGTGATGGGCCGCAAGACGTTCGAGAGCTTTCCGGCACCGCTGCCGGGACGGCGGCACATCGTGCTGACGCGCGATGGCGGCTGGTCGGCCGCCGGCGCGGAAGTGGTGCATTCGGTCGAGCAGGCGCTGGCGAGCGCGGGCGACGACGTGGCGGTGATTGGTGGCGCGGAGGTGTTCGCATTGTTCCGCAACCGGGCGGACCGGGTGGAACTGACCGAGGTGCATTGCGACGCCGTCGGCGACGTGCGCATGCCGGGGTTCGACGGCTGGCACGAGGTGGCGCGCGCGGATCACGCCGCCGAGGGCGAGCGGCCGGCGTACAGTTTCGTGACGCTGGTGCGCGAAACCGTCCCTCACCCCGGCGCCTGAACGTCTGACCCATCCTCGTCGCCTCCGCGGCGAAGGGCGGGGTCCAGCTGCAAAAGCCGCTGCGCATCATCGCAGACGTTCACCCAACTGGGCCCCGGCCTCCGCCGGGGAGGCGGTTGGTTTCGGAGTGTCGAACACGCCCGGGAGGCGGACGCGGCCGGCACCCGCCCGAACTGTGTCGATCCATTGCAGGCCCGTCGCTTCGGGGCGGAATGGGTATCCTCTTCTGCCGCATTCCCGCATAACCAGCCCGGCGGGGCGTTCGACTCCGTGACGGGAGAGGGCGCTGATGGGCAGGTGGCTGGTCGCGGGCGGGGTGATCGTCGTGCTGGCGCTGCTCGGCTTCTTCGGGCTCGCGCCGGTGATCGTCGAACGTTCTATGAACCGGGTCGAGCCGGTGTCGGTTCGCATCACGCCGCAGGCGCGCGACCTGCACCGCCGGCTGTTCGTCGCCGACATGCATGCCGATACCCTGTTGTGGCAACGCGACCTGCTCGGTTCCGGCGCGCGAGGGCAGGTCGACCTGCCGCGGCTGGAGGCGGGCAATGTGGCGCTTCAGGTCTTCTCCTCGGTCACCAAGACGCCGAAACACCAGAATTACGACGCCAATGGCGCGGACAGCGACAATATCACGCTGCTGACGATCGCGCAGCGGCAGCCGCCGCGGACGTGGACCTCGCTGCTCGAACGTTCGCTGTGGCACGCGCGCAAGCTGACCCGCGCGATCGCCGGGTCGAACGGCCGGCTGCGGGCGGTGCGCAGTCCGGCGGATCTCGACCGGCTGCTGCGCGCGCGGGCGGACTGGACGCGCTGTTTCGGCGATGCCTGCCTGACCGGGCCGCCGGTGGGGGCGATGCTGTCGATCGAGGGGTTGCAGGATCTGGAGGGCGATATCCGCAACCTCGACCGGCTGTACGACGCCGGGTTCCGGATGGCGGGGATGGCGCATTTCTTCGACAATGAGGTCGCCGGATCGATGCATGGCCTCGCCAAACGCGGACTGACGCCGCTGGGGCGGCAGGTGATCGCACGGATGGAGGCGAGGGGCATGGTGGTCGACGTCGCGCATGCCAGCCACGCGGCGGTCGCCGATATCCTGCGCATCGCGCGGCGGCCGGTGGTGTCGAGCCATGGCGGCGTGCAGGCGACCTGCCGGGTCAACCGCAACCTGACCGACGACGAGATTCGCGGCATCGCCCGGACCGGCGGCGTCGTCGGCATCGGCTATTGGGAGGCGGCGGTGTGTTCGACCAGCCCGGCGGCGGTGGCGCGCGCAATCGCGCATGTCCGCGATCTGGTCGGCATCGCGCATGTCGGCCTCGGATCGGACTTCGACGGCGCGGTGACGACCGGGTTCGACGCCAGCCAGCTGGCGGGCGTGACGCAGGCGCTGCTCGATCGCGGCTTCACCGCGGACGAGATCGCGCGGGTGATGGGCGGCAACGTCCTGCGCCTGTTGCATGCCGGACTCGCACCCGCTGTTGCTCCGGGCGCGACCCAGCCCTAAGGCGCCGCGGATGGAGCGGCTGGACGGCGGCTCGGCGGTGCCGCCGCATCTGGCCGGCGGGATCGTCGCGCTCGGCAATTTCGATGGCTTTCACCTCGGGCACCAAGCGGTGGTCGGGCGCGCGGTGGCGCGCGCGCGCGCCGAGGGCCGGCCGGCGCTGGTCGCGACCTTCGATCCGCATCCGGTGCGCCATTTCCGCCCCGATGCGCCGCCGTTCCGGCTGACGACGCTCGACCAGCGGCAGCGGCTGTTCGCCGCGGCGGGGGTGGATGCGATGGTGGTGTTCCACTTCGACGGCGCGCTCGCGCGGCTGTCGGCGGAACGGTTTATCGCCGAACGCCTGCACGCCGACCTGCAGGTGGCGGGCGTGGTGACGGGGGAGGATTTTACCTTCGGCACCGCCAAGCGCGGCGACGTGCGGCTGCTCGCCGAACGCGGTGCGGCGCATGGCTTCGTCGCGGAGACGGTCGGGCCGGTGACGCTGGACGGCGAGCCGGTGTCGTCGACGCGCATCCGCGACGCGCTGCGGCATGGCGATCCCCGCGCCGCCGCCCGGCTGCTGACGCGGCCGTTCGCGGTCGAGGGCGTGGTTCAGCATGGCGACAAGCTCGGCCGGACGATCGGCTATCCCACCGCCAACATCGACATGGGCAAATATCTCCGCCCCGCTTACGGCATCTATGCGGTGACCGGCCGGCTGGCGGACGGGCGCGTGCTGAAGGGCGCGGCGAATCTGGGGATCCGTCCGACCTTCGACCCGCCCAAGGAGCTGCTCGAACCCTATTTCTTCGACTTCGCGGGCGACCTGTATGGCCAGCCGATCGAGGTCGCGCTGATCGACTATCTGCGGCCCGAGGCGAAGTTCGACAGCCTCGACGCGCTGACCGCCCAGATGGAGCGGGATTGTAACCGGGCGCGGGCGCTGCTGGCATAGAAATGCGGCGCCGCACGTTGAGCGCGGCATGATCCCCATTCTGTCCCCGTCACCGCTGCCCAAAACACTCGTCCCGAGCCTGCGCGACCATTACACATTGTACGTCGGTATGGACGAGGCACCGCTCGAGGCGGTGCGGGCGCTGGTCGGCGGCGGATCGATGACGGTGGATGCGGCGCTGCTCGACCGGCTGCCGCGGCTGGAGGTCGTGGCGGTGCATGGCGTCGGGCATGACGGCATCGACAAGGATGCACTGGCGGCGCGGGGTGTCGCACTGACGATCACCCGCGACGTGCTGACCGAGGATGTCGCCGATCTCGCGATCGGCCTGTGGCTGGCGGTGGAGCGGCGGATCGCCGCCAACGATCGCGCGGTGCGCGGCGGCGGCTGGTCGGTGCCGCTCGCGCGCCGGGCCACGGGGCGGCGGATCGGCATCTATGGCCTCGGCGCGATCGGCCGGGCGATCGCGATGCGTGCCGCGCCGTTCGCGGGCGAGCTCTGCTACAGCGCGCGGGCGGCGAAGCCCGACGTGCCGTGGCGGTTCGTCGCCGATCTCACCGCGCTGACAGCCGCGAGCGACGTGCTGTTCCTCGCCGCGGCGGCGGGAAGCGGGAACGAAGGCGCGGTCGATGCCGCGGTGCTGACGGCACTGGGTCCGGAAGGCGTGCTGGTCAACGTCGCACGCGGATCGCTGGTCGATCAGGCCGCCCTGATCGAGGCGCTGGCGACGGGCGGCATCGCCGGCGCCGGCCTCGATGTCTTCGCCGACGAACCGGAGGTGCCTGCGGGGCTGCATCGCGACACCGTCGTGCTGTCGCCGCATCAGGGATCGGCGACCGTCGCGGCGCGCGCGGCGATGGCGGCGCTGCTGGTCGCCAATCTCGACGCGCATTTCGCGGGCGAGGTCCCGCCGGGGCTGGTGCGCTGACCGCGATGCAACTTCGCGGGGGTGGCCGGGTTGTGGAGGAGATTCCTTTCACCGTCAGGACCTTCCTAATGATTCGTTCGATCCTCATCGGCCTGATCGCCGGCCAGCGCGCCATGACCCCGCTCTCGATCGTCGCGGGAGAATCTGCGAAGGGGCGCATCGGCGCCGACATGCCCGGTGCTGCGCTGCTATCGCACCCGATCGTGCGGGCGGGCGCGGTGACGCTCGCCGCAGCGGAGATGGCGGGCGACAAGATGAAGACCGCACCCGATCGCACGGTGATCGCCGGCCTCACCGCACGGTCGCTGACCTCCGCCTTCGCCGGGGCGGCGCTGGCGAAGCCCGGGCAGCGGCGGATGGGCGCGGCACTGGCGGTGGCGGCGGCGATCGCCAGCTCCTATGCCGGGCTGGCGCTGCGCAAGCGGGCGATGCAGCGCTTTGGGCAGACAGCCACCGGCTTCGTCGAGGATGCGGCGCTCGTCGCCGGCGGGCTGGCAGTGGCCAATATGCGCCGCTGACCGGCCCGGTTTCGCCGCCGCGCGCTTTGCTCTAGGGCGCGGGCATGCAAGCTGTCATCCTGAGCGCGGGCATCGGTTCGCGGTTGCTGCCACTGACCCGCGAAATCCCGAAATGCCTCGTCGAGGTCGGCGGGCGCAGCATCCTCGATCATCAGCTCGACGCGCTGCACGCGGCGGGGATCGAGCAGGCGGTGATCGTCGGCGGCTATCGCTACCGCCAGATCGGCGCTCATCTGGCGCGCGCCCGGCCGCCGTTGCCGGTGCGGCTGCTATTCAACCCCTTCTGGTCGGTGGCGAGCAGCATCGGCAGCGTGTGGATGGCGCGCGACCTGCTGGATGCGCCCTTCTGCCTGATGAATGGCGACACCGTCTTCGCCTCCGACCTGATTTCCGCCGCGGTGCGCGCACCGGGGGAGGGGGTGGGGCTGCTGGTCGAACCGCTGCGCGCCGCGGCGCCCGACGATATGCTGGTGACCGTTGCGAACCGGCAGGTGTGTGCCGTCGCCAAGGACCTGCCGCTCGACGTGGCGACGCACCGGTCGCTGGGGGTGATCGTGTCGCACGGCGGCGATGCCTATGCCCGCGCGCTGGAAAGCGTGATCGCGCACCCGGGTGGGCTCGACGCCTTCCACCATGCGATCATCGCCGACCTCGCCACTTATGCGCCGGTGCGCGCGATCGTCGCGGGCGAGGGGGCGTGGCAGGAGATCGACCAGCCCGAGGATATCGCCGCCTGGGCGGGCCGGCACGGCGGATGACGACCGACGTCGCGTTTCTGTTCCTGGGCGAGACGCTGCTGATCCCGCACCTGTTCCCGGTGATGGAGGCGCTGGTCGCGGCGGAGCCGGCGCTGCGGGTCGATGCCTGGGTGGCGACATCGATGCATGAGGCGCTGATCCGCAGCTGGCTCGGCGAGGAGCCGCGGGTGCGCATCCGCCGCGCGCCGGGGTATCGCGATCTCGGCGCGTGGGAGGCGGGGCGCAACCCGCCGCTGCCCGCGAAGTTGCCGCTGCTCGCCCGGCTCGCGCCGCGGCTGCTGGCCACGCGGGTGGTGGTATCGGCGGAACAGACCAGCCTGTGGATTCCCGCGTTGTTGCCGACACGGGCGCGCTTCGTGAACATCCTGCACGGCGCGGGATCGATGATGAATCGCAACGATCGCCGGCGCAAGGCGGCGGCGCTGACCATCGTCGCGGCGGAGCGCGAGCGGCAGGCGCTGGCGGCGCATGGTGTCGATCCCGCCGGAATCGCGGTGACCGGCTATATCAAGGCGGGGTTTCGCCAGCGCACGCATGCGTCGCTGGCGTTCGCGCACGACCGGCCGACCATCCTCTATGCGCCGCACTGGCAACGGCACCGTTCGTCGTGGTGGGACTGGGGCGACGCGGCGATCGGCGCCATCCTCGCGAGCGGGCGCTACAATCTGATCTTCGCGCCGCACCAGCGGCTGGTCGAGAAGGCGCCGGACGTGCGTGCCTTTGCGGCGACGCTGGCCGGGCGTGGCGACGTGCATGTCGACCTCGACAGCTTCGCGATGGTCGACGGCAGCTACACCGCTGCTGCCGACATCTATCTGGGCGACACGTCGAGCCAGGTCGTCGAATTCCTGATGCGGCCGCGGCCGTGCGTGTTCCTCGACCCGCGCGGCGTCGTCTGGGCGGGCGATCCGAGCTACGACATGTGGACCGCAGGCGAGGTGGTGACCGATCTCGCCATGTTGCCCGACGCGCTCGACCGCGCGGGGGCGGGCCATGCCGCCTTCCTGCCGGCGCAGCGGACCTTCGCTGTCGACTCGCTCGGCGATACCGACGGGGCCGCGCCGCGTCGTGCCGCCGCGGCGGTTGCGCGCATCCTCGCCACCGCCTGACGGCTGGCGACTATCCCAAGGGCGTGCGGACCGCTATCGGGCTGGACATGGCCGCAACACCCTCCTCGCCACAATCGCCCCCGCCGCAACCCGTCGTGATTCCCGTCGGCAGCAACCCGACGCCGATCTGGGGGATGAGCGCCGCAGAGCGGCTGCGGCGGATGGCGGTGGCGCGCAAGCTGCCACTGGCGGGGGATGCCGACGCGGCGGGCGCGCTGCTCGCCAACCTCGCCTTCGCCTTCGATCCGGCGTGGCTGCCGCACCTGCTCGCGCGGCCGGGAACGGTGTTGACGCGCGAGGGCGTGCCGGTGCTGGCGCATGTCGTGACCGCCGCGGATCGCACCCGTGTCGCCGCGGCGATGGAGGCGGATCGCCCGTTCGATCCCGGCACGCTGACCGTGATCGCGGCGGAGGCGGAGGAGGGCATCTTCAACGAGGCGCTGCGCAAGCGTGAGAAACCGTTCGCCGAGCGGCTGGTCCCCGCCAGCGTCCCCGCGATCGAGCGGGCGAGCTATACCGGCGCCTACAAGGGCGTCACCGATCTGCTCACCAAATATCTGTGGCCGGAATGGGCGTTGTGGATCACCCGCCTGTGCGCGCGGGCGGGCATTTCACCCAATCAGGTGACCGCGATCGGTTCGGTGCTGTGCATCGTTGCCACGGTCGCCTTCTGGTACGGCTGGTTCTGGAGCGGGCTGGCGATCGGGCTGGTGTTCATGGTGCTCGACACGGTCGATGGAAAGCTGGCGCGCTGCACGATCACCTCGTCGGCGCTCGGCAATGCGTGGGACCACGGCGTCGACCTGATCCATCCGCCGTTCTGGTGGTGGGCCTGGGCGGTGGGATGCACCGCTTATGGCCATCCGTTAAGCGATGCCACCTTCGTCGCGGTGATCGCGGCGATGCTGTTCGGCTATGTCGCGCAGCGGCTGATCGAGGGGGCGTTCATCGCCCGTTTCGGCATGCACATCCATGTCTGGGAGCGCTTCGACAGCCGGTTCCGGCTGGTCACCGCGCGCCGCAATCCGAACATGGTGATCCTGTTCGCCGGCCTGCTGGTAACGCGACCCGATTGGGGCATCGTCGCGGTCGCGGTCTGGACGATGGCGTCGCTGGTGGTACATCTGGTGCGGCTGTTCCAGGCGATGGCCGTCGCTGCCCCTGGCAAGAGGATCGTCAGCTGGCTGGCATGACGCGATGACCAGTGCGATGTTCAAGGGTGGGCCGCAGGGCGGACCCATGCGCGCGATCGCCCGCAATCTGGGCTGGATGCTCGCGAGCCGCGGCGTGCTCGCGGTGCTCAGCCTCGTCTATCTCGCCATCGTCACGCGTACGCTGGGCGTCGCCGGCTTCGGCCGCTTCGCGCTCATCACCGGCGCCAGCCAGGCGCTGGCGACGGTCGTCGGGTTCCAGACGTGGCAGATCATCGTCCGCTACGGCCACCAGCATCTGAAGCCCGGCGACGAGACGCGGCTGGCGCGGCTGTTCCGCGCGTGCGGCCTGCTCGACGTCGGCAGCGCGGTGATCGGCGTGATCCTGGCGGCGGTCATCATCCACACCTGGGGCGAAGCGCTGGGCGTCCGCCCCGTCCATGCGCGCGCGACCATGATCTTTACAATCGCGCAACTGCTGTCGATCCGCTCGACCCCGCTCGGCATCCTGCGCCTGCGCGACCGTTTCTCGGTCGCGGCGGCGGCGGACAGCGTGACCCCGGCGACGCGGCTGATCGGCGCGGTGCTGGCGGCGCTGTTCCTGCCGAGCGTCACCGGATTCCTGATCGCCTGGGGGCTGGCGGAGGTGCTCACCGCCGCGGCCTATTGGGCGGCGCTGGCGCGCAGCGGCGACCTCAAATTGCTGTTCGCGCCCGGGATCGGCGTACGCGACGTGGTGATCGACCATCCCGGCATCGTCCGCTTCTCGCTCGCCACCAACGCCAGTTCCTCGCTCGGCCTGTCGAGCAAGCAGATCCCGCTGTTGCTCGTCGGCGGCACGGTCGGCACCGCCTCGGCGGGCGCGTTCCGGCTGGCGCTGCAACTGGCGCAGGCGCTGACCAAGGTGTCGCAGCTGCTCGCCCGCGCGGCCTTTCCCGAAATCGTCCGCGCGGTCGCGGCGGGCGGCCTTGCCCGGGTGCGGCAGATGATCCTGCGCTCGTTCCTGATGGCGACGGTGGTCGCCGCCTTCGCGTTCCTGATCGTCGTCGTCTTCGGTCACCCGGTGCTGACGCTGATGGGCGGCAAGGAATTCGGTCGCGCCTATCCGATCCTGCTGTGGCTGGCGGCGGCGGGGTGCATCGATCTGGTCACGGTCGGATTCGAACCGCTGCTGCTCGCCGCCAACCGGATCGGCGCCACCTTCATCGCCCGGCTGGTCGGAATCGGCGCATTGTTCGCGGTCAGCTTCTGGCTCAGCCCGTCGCTGGAGGTGATCGGCGTATCGATCGCGGTGCTGGTCAATGCGGTGATCGTCGCGCTGCTGCTGGGGCTGGCGATCCAGTCGCTGCTGCAGTCGGAGCCGCCCGCGACGGCTGCGACCGGCGATAAGTCGGGCGAAATCGCCTGAATCACACCGACGTGCATCAATTTTCTTGTTAGGGCCGCAATCCTGCCCATATTTGCCCGTGTGACAGTTCGGTGAAGGACTCGTGACGGAGGGTGTAATTTGGCCACGGTATTCAACAGGCGCCCCTCCGCCGGCGAGGCTCTGATCAATGCGGCGGGACAGGTCGTGTTCCGGCGGTGCGGCGCGGCGGTCGATGTGCTCGGCGAGGCGCGGATCGCGCGCGGGCCGGCGCCGGTCGTACCGGCCCGCGCGCCGCTGCTCGTCGGCGTCATCGCCAACGGGCGCAGCCATCGCAACCTGAAGCACGGCATGCGGCTCGATCACTGGCCGGACGTGCTCTACACCGCACCCGATACGTTCGACGCGCTCGAGGAGACGCTGCGCGACTATGCGGCGCGCGGCATCGGCCTGCTGGTGGTGAACGGCGGCGACGGCACGCTGCGCGACGTTATGACCGCGGCGGCGCGGGTGTTCGATGCGATGCCGCCGATGGCGATCATCCCGTCGGGCAAGACCAATGCGCTGGCGCTCGACCTCGGCATCCCGGAGGGCTGGACGGTGCGCGACGCGATCACCGCGGCGCAGGCGGGGCGGTTCGTCGAACGCGCGCCGGTTGAGGTCCTGCGCGACGATGCGACGGTGCCGGACGCGCGCGGCTTCCTGCTCGGCATGGGCGGTTTCGTCCGCGCCACCGAACTGGCGCAGAGCACGCATCGCGCCGGCGCGTTCAATGGCGTCGCGGTGGCGCTGTCGCTCGGCTGGAGCATCGCGCAGACCTTGTTCGGCGGTGCCGGCAATGCCTGGCGGCGCGGCACGACGATGCGGTTGCAGGCGGATGGCGACCGGCCCGCGACGCGGCAATTGTACCTGATGCTCGCCTCGACGCTCGAACGGATGCCGGTCGGGTTGAAGCCGTTCGGGCGTGAACGCGCGGGCCTCAAGATGCTGACCGTCGATGCGCCGCCCCGCCATCTGTTCCGCATGCTCAAGCCGATCCTGTCGGGGACCGACGGCAGTCCCGCGGTTGCGGCCGGCTTCGCGCGCACCGATCCGCGCAGCGTCCGCGTCCAGTCCGACGAAGGCTTCATCCTCGACGGCGAACATTATGCGGGCGGCGACCTGACCATCCGGGCGGGGGAACCGATCCGCTTCGCCGCCGCTTGAGCGGCGCGATGGCCACGACGTTGCTGTCGTTCGTCGCGGACGAACTGGACACGCCGGTGTCGCCGCCGATCGCCGCCGCCGCGCGCGAGGTCGTCCGCCGACTCGGCGGGCTGGCGGTGCTGTTCTACGGATCGGTGCTGCGTACCGGCGACCTCGACGGCGTGCTCGACTTCTACGTGCTGACCCTGCGGCCGCGCGGGTGGGGGCCGGGCGCGATGGCGACGCGGACGCTGTGGCCGGACGTCAGCTTCCACGAGATCGCGATCGGCGGCCAAACGACTCGCGCCAAGGTCGCGACGATGCCGCTCGACACCTTCTGTCGTGCGGCCGAAGGGCGGACAATCGATACGACGGTGTGGACGCGCTTCGCGCAACCGGCGGCGTTGGTGTGGAGCGCCGATCCGGCGACCGGCGCGCGCGTCGTCCGTGCGGTCGCCTATGCCGCGGCGACCGCGGCGCGATTCGCGGCGGTGCTCGGGCCGCAGCGCGGCACCCCGGCCGATTACTGGCTGGCGCTGTTCCGCCAGACCTATTCCGCCGAGCTGCGCGTCGAGGCGCCGGGCCGGGAGCGGCAGATCCTCGCCTTCGATCCCGGCCGGTTCGATACTTTGCTGCCGCTGGCATGGCACGGCGCCGGGATCGGCCACGAACGCCGCGGCGACGTCTATGCGCCGGCGGTGCCGGTCCGTGATGCCCGCGCGACGCTGGCGGCATGGTGGCTGCGCCAGCGCCTCGGCAAGTGGCTCAACGTCGCGCGGCTGGTGAAGGCCGCCTTCACCTTCGACGGCGCCGCGCGCTATGGCCTGTGGAAGCTGCAACGCCACACCGGCATCGACCTGCCGCTGACGCCGTGGCGCGAGCGACACCCGATCCTCGCCGCGCCCGGCGTGATGTGGCGGGTCTGGCACCGGCGCGCGTCATGAGTTTCCATGCGCTGGTGCTCGCCGGATCGCGCGGTGGCGTCGATCCGGTCGCGGATTATGCCGGCGTGTCCGACAAGGCACTGATCCGCATCGGCGGGGCGACGATGCTGGAGCGCGTCGTCGTGGCGCTGCGCGCAGCCGGAGCGGAGCGGATCGCGGTATCCGCCAACGCGCCCGCGGTCCGCGCCGAGGCGCTGCGGCTCGGCACCGAACCGCTCGATGCCGCGGCGGGGCCGAGCCTCAGCACCTTGCACGGGCTGCGGACGCTGGGGGCGCCCCTGCTGGTCACCACCGCGGACCATGCGCTGCTGCGGCCCGAATGGGTGCGCGATTTCCTCGCCGATGCGCCAGCGGACAGCGACGTCGCGGCCCTGCTCGCCCGGCGCGACGCGATCGAACGCGATTCGCCGCCGACCCGGCGCACCTATCTGCGCTTCGACGACGGCGGCTGGTCGGGGTGCAACCTGTTCCTGTGCAGGACGCCCGCGGCGGAGGCGGCGATCGGTCTGTGGATGTCGGTGGAGCGCGATCGCAAGCGGCCGTGGCGGATCGTCCGCCGGCTGGGGGCGGGGACGCTGCTGCGCTACGCCCTTGGGCGGCTGACGCTGGACGCGGCGCTCGCGCGGCTCGGGGCGACGGTCGGCGTGCGGGCGGCGGCGGTGGCGGCGCGCAACGGGCTGGCGGCGGTGGACGTCGACAAGCCCGCCGACCTCGACCTCGTCCGTGCGCTGCTCGGCGATCGGCCGGATCAGGCGTCCCAGTCGACCTGACGCCAGCCGCGTGCCGTGGCGACGCGGCGCAGCGCGGCATGCGGATTGACCGCGATCCGTTCGTCCGCCCATTCGAAGCTCGGCACGTCGGTAACGTGGTCGGAATAGAAGCGGACCGTCGCCCGGTCGCGGGCGATGCCCTGATCCGCCAGCCAGCGTTCGATCATCGCGCGCTTGGCGGGGCCGTAGCAATTGCCGCCCTCGATCCGCGGCAGCAGGCGGCCGTGGGCGTCGATCGCGGTCGCCGTCGCGATCAGCGCATCCGCGCCCATCTCCCGCGCCACCGCCGCGGCATAGAAGCGATAGGCGGCGGTGGCGATGACGATACGATAGCCCTCGGCCCGGTCCGCGGCGATCTGCGCCCGCGCGCTGCTGCGGATCTGCTTCGGGCCGAAGCGCGCCAGCCAGCCCGCCGCGATCCGATCCGCCCGTGCGGGCGACAGCGTGCCGAGCGCGGCGCGGTGCATCACCTGTTTCAACCGGTCGCGGTGGATCAGGCCGAGCGCCTTCAGCCCCGCCGCGCCGAGCACCACCGGCAGCAGCGCCAGCCGCCATGGCGCGTGGCGCGTCACCGCATGGAGCAGGAGCGGTGTCCAGGTCGGCGCACGGGTGATGGTGCGATCGAGGTCGTAGACCGCGATCCGTGTCAGGGGGGGCTGGGTGCGATCGTCGGGTACCATCGCGCCGGATTGGCGCGGGAAGGTGGCATCCGCATGGCAAGGCTGCGCCAACCGGTTGCGGCGGCTCGCGCCGCACGCTAGGCGCGGCGTTCCATGCGGTCCTATCAGCCTTCGTCGGACCGTCGCCGGGCAGTGTCGCTGGCGCTGACCGTCGCCGCGCATATCGTGATCGCCTTCCTGCTGTGGCGGCTCGCGCCGGTGCTCGATCCGCCGGCGGAGCCGGGCCGGTCGCTGACCGTCAACATGCTGCCGGTCGGCGACAACAATTCGACCGCGACGAAGAGCGCCAAGGCCCCCGCCCGCGCCGCGCAGGCGAGCCGCCGTACCGCGCCCGAACCCCCCGCCGCCCCCAAGCCGCCGGCCGAGGATACGCCGGTGCCGCCGCCGGTGACCACGACCTTCCCCGGCTATCTGGTGCTGAGCCGCAACGAATTCGCTGCCTCCGATGTGGGCAAGATGCCCTCGCGCAAGTCGGGCGGCAACGCCGGGCAGCAGGTCGCCGCCGCGGACGGGCAGGGCGACGGCGATGCGGGCGAGACCAGCGCCTCGGCCGGCACCGGACCGGGCGGGCAGCGGCTCTATGCCGCCGAATGGTATGTCGAGCCGGCGCAGTCGCAGCTGTCGCCCTATCTGCCCGCCAACGTGCCGTTGGGGTCGTGGGCGGAGATCGCCTGCCGCACCGCGCCCAATTACCGGGTCGAGGATTGCGTGCAGCTGGGCGATTCGCGCGCCGGATCGGGGCTGGCCCGCAGCATCCGCGAGGCGGCGTGGCAGTTCAAGGTCCGCCCGCCGCGCGTCAACGGCAAGGCGCAGATCGGCGCTTGGGTGCGGATACGGATCGACTTCAGCAGGAAGGGCTAGGGCCGATCGACATTCAGCCCTGACGGCCTGCAAACGGCGGTTTCGCGTGCTTCCGGTGCTCACGTACCGAAAGTACGCTGCGCTCCGGGTCACGCAAAACCACCGTTTTCGGCACGTCATCTTCTGAATGTCGATCGGCCCTAGGGCTCACCCCCGGTCGCGCGCGCGCCGGTACGTTCCCAGCACGCGCACCCATTTCGAATGGAAGCCGAGCTCCTCCAGCGCGCGGTCGACCGCGGCGTCGCCGGGCTTGCCCTCGATATCCGCGAAGAATTCGGTCGCCACGAACTGGCCGCCGCGCTGGTAGCTTTCCAGCTTGGTCATGTTGACGCCGTTAGTCGCGAAGCCGCCCATCGCCTTGTAGAGCGCGGCGGGGACGTTCTTCACCTCGAAGATCAGCGTCGTCATCCACGGCCCCGCGCCGACCGGCGGCTTGCCGCCGCGCGCCAGCACGACGAAACGCGTGGTGTTGTGGTCGGCATCGGCGATGTCGACGCCGAGCAGGTTGAGGCCATAGATCGCCGCCGCGCCGGGCGGAGCCAGTGCCGCGACCGCAGGGTCGCCCCGTTCGGCGACATAGGCGGCGGCACCGGCGGTATCGGGATAGGAGATCTGGCGGATATTATGCGCCTTCAGCCAGTGGCGGCACTGGCCGATCGCCTGCGGATGGCTCATCGCCTCGCGCACGTCGTCGCGGCTGCCGGTCCCCATCAGCGCGTGGCGGATCGACAGGAAATGTTCGCCGGTGATGACCAGCCCCGATTCCGGCAGCAGGAAATGGATGTCGGCGACGCGGCCGTGCAGCGAATTCTCGATCGGGATCACCGCGCAATCGGCCCGGCCGTCGCGCACCGCGTCGATCGCATCCTCAAACGCGAAACAGGGCAGCGGCAGCCCGTAGGGGAAGCATTCCAGCGCGGCGACATGGCTGTTGGCGCCCGGCGCGCCCTGGAATGCAACCGCGCGCTCCGGTTCGGCGGCGGCGGCGGCGGTCATCGCGGCGACGATTGGACGGGCGGGGGCGGCGTAGGTTTCCATGGCGAGCGCGGCGGTAGAGCGCCCGCGCCCTACCAGCAAGCGCGCGCTTGCGGAGACAGACGCCGTTTCCTATGGGTTCGCAGCGCAAGAAGAGAACAGGGGCAGCGTTAGGCAGATGGATAACCGCACCAATACGATCGCCGGGTGGACGCTGGCAGCCTGCGGGCTCGCGCTCGGACTGTCGATCGTCGGCGGCATGGCCTTCCACAGCGAGCGGCCCGAGAAGATGGGCTATGCGATCGAGGGCGTCGAGGAAGAGGGCGCCGGCGGCGGTGCCGCCGAAGTGCCGATCGCCACGCTGCTGCCGACCGCGGACGCCGCCAAGGGCGCGGAAGTGTTCAAGAAATGCGCCGCCTGCCACACGGTGACGCAGGGCGGCGCCAACGGCATCGGCCCCAATCTGTACGGCACGCTGGGCGAGGGCATCGGCCAGGGCAAAGGCGGCTTCGCCTTCTCCGACGCGCTGAAGGGCGTCGGCGGCAACTGGGACTTCGACAAGATGAACGCGTGGCTGACCAGCCCGCGTAAGTTCGCGCCCGGTACGAAGATGACCTTCGCCGGACTCGGCAATCCGCAGGACCGCGCCAACATCATCGTCTATCTGAACGCGCAGGGTTCGAACCTGCCGCTGCCCGCCGCCCCTGCCGCAGGCGCTGCCGCCCCGGCGACCGACAAGGCGCCGGAGGGCAAGGATTCGGTCACCAACGCCGATGCCGCGAACAACCTCGGCAACACCGGTACGCCCGCCTCGGGCGCGCCGTCGGTCGATCCGGCGGCGGCGGTAGAGGGCGCCAAGGCGGGCAAGTAAGCGTTTCCGCGCCCCCGGTGCCAACCGGAGTCGTCGACGACCTCACCCGACGACCTCACCCGACGACCTCACCCTGCGCCCGCTTAGCCGTCTTGTCCCCTCTCCCGCCGGGAGAGGGGAAGAGGCGCGCAGCGCCGAGGGGTGAGGGCAGGGCGGGAAGGGTGATTGTTGGCCGGGCAGCGGAACGCGCCCCCGAACCTCAGCCCGCCTTCTTCGCCTGTTCCTCGTAGAAGTTGCGCACCACGTCCCACGCCTCTTCGGCGGTTTCGACATAGGTGAAGATGCCGAGGTCGCGCGCGCTGACCACGCCTTCGTCGACCAGCGCCTGGAAGTTCACCACCTTTTCCCAGAATTCGCGGCCGAACAGCAGCACCGGAATCGGCTTGATCTTGCCGGTCTGGATCAGCGTCAGTAGTTCGAACAGTTCGTCGAACGTCCCGAAGCCGCCCGGGAAGGCCGCCAGCGCCCGCGCGCGCAGCAGGAAGTGCATCTTGCGCAGCGCGAAATAGTGGAACTGGAAGCTCAGCGACGGCGTGACATAGGGGTTTGGCGCCTGTTCGTGCGGCAGGACGATGTTGAGGCCGATCGATTCGGCGCCGACGTCGGTGGCGCCGCGGTTCGCCGCTTCCATGATCGACGGGCCGCCGCCCGAGCAGACCACGAACTGCCGCATCCCGGCCTGGTCGCGCGGCACGCGGCTGGCGATCTGCGCCAGTTCGCGCGCGACGTCGTAATAGCGGCTCTTGGCGACCAGCCGTTCGGCGATCCGGCGGCTGTCGTCGTCGCTCGCCAATTCGAGCATCGCCTGCGCCTTGGCGGGCTCGGGAATGCGGGCGGAGCCGTACATCACGAAGGTAGAGGCGATCTTCGCCTCTTCTAGCAGCAGTTCGGGTTTCAGCAGTTCGAGCTGGAAGCGGACCGGCCGCAGGTCCTCGCGCAACAGGAAGTCCATGTCCTGAAAGGCGAGCTTGTAGGCGGGATGTTCGGTCTGCGGCGTCGAGATCGCCTGGCTGGCGCTGGCCGCATCCTGGCTGGCGTTCGGAAAAACCCGTTCGGGTACGCGTGTATCGGTCATCCGAAGGCGTTAGAGCAAAGCCGGGGGGGGCTCAACGCCCGAAATCCTATCGGCAGACGCCGGCACGATCGTCCTCGAGATGGAGGTGGTCGCGGTGCGCGGCATTGTAGGCAGGCGACAGGACGGTGCCGAAGCGGCGGCAGGCCGAATCATGGATCGTGGTCAGGAACCGCTGCACCTGCGGATCGGGCGAGGTCCAGTCGCGCAGCACGGTGACGCGTCGCCCGTCCTTCAGCGTCACCCCGCCGAAATCGACCGCATTGGCGATGGCGTGGCCCGATCGCCGCCCGCCGCCGCGCGCGGTGCCGACGACGTTGCGGCAGGCATAGCTGCCCATGCCCTGCACGCTGGCGATCTCGCTGCCGAGCATCTGCCATGCGGCGGGCGCCAGCGCGTTGCGCACCCAAGCGGAAAAGGCCCGCGCCTCGCCGCAGCGCATCGCGGTGATGCCGGTGACCGGCACGCCGATCTCGACCAGCTGCACCGCGCCGGAGAGGCCGCAGCCGTTGCCGAAATCCCGGTCTGGCAACACGCGATAGGCGACGTTCATCTGGCGCAGGTCGGCGAGGCATTGCGCCGTCTCGCGCAGCGACGGCGTCGCGATCGAGGCGCGCGGCGCGCCCGGGCGGTCGGGCTGGCGGTCGGGACGGCCGCAGGCGGAAAGCAGGAGCAGCGTGGCGACGATGCCGGAGCGGCGGCAGGAGCGGGGCAAGCGGAACACGCCGGCGATCATGCGCCACCCGCGCCCATAAACAAGTCCGTCCCGGACGAACCTGCCTTGCCAGCGGCTCCAACCGTCTCTAGGGCCGTCGACGGGCCACGCCGCCCCAACGCGGCGCGTGCTCTCTGTGAGGAGAGATACATTGACGGATACTGCCACCGCACCCGCATTGGGCGCGACCAAGCCTGCCACCGTTCCGGCACGCCCCTTCTTCAGCTCCGGCCCCTGCGCCAAGCCTCCGGGCTGGGACGCGTCGAAGCTCGCCACCGAATCGCTCGGTCGCTCGCACCGCTCCAAGATCGGCAAGACCCACCTCGCGTATTGCATCGACCTGATGCGCGAGCTGCTGAACCTGCCCGACACGCATCGCATCGGCATCGTCCCGGGCTCCGATACCGGCGCGTTCGAAATGGCGATGTGGACGATGCTCGGCGCACGCCCCGTCACCACGCTCGCCTGGGAAAGCTTCGGCGAGGGCTGGGTGACCGATGCGGTCAAGCAGCTCAAGATCGATCCCACCGTCATCCGCGCCGATTACGGCGCGCTCCCCGATCTGACGCAGATCGACTGGGCGACCGACGTGCTGTTCACTTGGAACGGCACGACCAGCGGCGTCCGCGTTCCGAACGCCGACTTCATCCCGGCGGACCGCGAGGGCCTGAGCTTCGCCGACGCGACGTCGGGTGTCTTCGCCTATGACATCGACTGGTCCAAGATCGATGTCGCGACGTTCAGCTGGCAGAAGGTGCTGGGCGGCGAGGGCGGTCATGGCGTCCTGATCCTCGGCCCGCGCGCGGTCGAACGGCTGGAGAGCTACACCCCGGCCTGGCCGCTGCCCAAGGTGTTCCGCCTCGTGTCGAAGGGCAAGCTGACCGAGGGCGTGTTCAAGGGCGAGACGATCAACACGCCGTCGATGCTCGCGGTCGAGGATGCGATCGCAAGCCTCGAATGGGCTAAGTCACTGGGCGCCGGTGGCCTGATCGCGCGCTCCGACGCCAACGCCGCCGCGCTCGACCGCATCGTCGCGGACCGCGACTGGCTCGGGCATCTCGCCGCGGACCCCGCGTCGCGGTCGAAGACCAGCGTCTGCCTGACCGTTGCGGGCGCCGACGAGGCGTTCATCAAGACGATGGCCGGCCTGCTCGAGAAGGAAGGCGCCGCCTATGACGTCGCCGGCTATCGCGACGCCCCGGCTGGCCTGCGCATCTGGTGCGGCGCCACGGTGGATACCGCCGATATCGAGGCGCTCGGTCCCTGGCTCGACTGGGCCTACGCGACCGCAAAGAACGCCGTCTAACCCGATTTCGTCATCCCCGCGCAGGCGGGGATCCATACACGCAGGTCGTCGAAGACGCCGCAACGTCAGCGGCTATGGACCCCCGCCTTCGCGGGGGTGACGGCTGGTTCACAGGATAACACCCATGCCCAAAGTCCTCATCTCCGACAAAATGGACCCCAAGGCCGCGCAGATCTTTCGCGAGCGCGGCGTCGAGGTCGACGAGATCACCGGCAAGACCCCCGAAGAGCTGATCGCCATCATCGGCGACTATGACGGCCTCGCGATCCGCAGCTCGACCAAGGTGACCAAGGCGATCCTCGAACACGCCACCAACCTGAAGGTCGTCGGCCGCGCCGGCATCGGCGTCGACAACGTCGATATCCCCGCGGCGTCGGCCAAGGGCGTCGTGGTGATGAACACGCCGTTCGGCAATTCGATCACCACCGCCGAACACGCCATCGCGCTGATGTTCGCGCTCGCCCGCCAGCTGCCCGAGGCGGACGCCTCGACGCAGGCCGGCAAGTGGGAGAAGAACCGCTTCATGGGCGTCGAGCTGACCGCCAAGACGCTGGGCCTGATCGGCGCCGGCAACATCGGCTCGATCGTCGCCGACCGCGCGCGCGGCCTCAAGATGAAGGTCGTCGCCTTCGATCCGTTCCTGACCCCCGAGCGCGCAGTCGAGATGGGCGTCGAGAAGGTGACGCTCGACGAGCTGCTGGCGCGCGCCGACTTCATCACGCTGCACACGCCGCTGACCGACCAGACCCGCAACATCCTGTCGGCCGAGGCGCTGGCGAAGACGAAGAAGGGCGTGCGCATCATCAATTGCGCGCGCGGCGGCCTGATCGACGAGGCGGCGCTGAAGGCAGGGCTCGACAGCGGCCATATCGGCGGTGCGGCGCTCGACGTGTTCGTCGAGGAGCCGGCCAAGGCCTCGCCGCTGTTCGGCACGCCAAATTTCGTCTCCACGCCGCACCTCGGCGCGTCGACCACCGAGGCGCAGGTCAATGTCGCGATCCAGGTCGCCGAGCAGATGGCCGACTTCCTCGTCTCGGGCGGCGTCACCAACGCGCTCAACATGCCGAGCCTGTCCGCCGAGGAAGCGCCGAAGCTCAAGCCGTACATGGCGCTCGCCGAAAAGCTCGGCAGCCTCGTCGGCCAGCTCACCACCGGCGCGATCACCCGCATCTCGGTCCATACCGAGGGCGCGGCGGCGGAGCTTAACGCCAAGCCGATCACCAGCGCGGTGCTGGCCGGCTTCCTCGGCACGCAGACCGCGACGGTCAACATGGTCAACGCCCCGCTGCTGGCGCGCGATCGCGGCGTCGAGGTGCGCGAGGTGCGCACCGAGCGCGAGGGTGATTATCACACGCTGCTGCGCGTCTCGGTCAAGACCGCGGACGGCGAGCGTTCGGTGGCGGGCACGCTGTTCGGCGATCAGGCGCCGCGTCTGGTCGAGCTGTTCGGCATCAAGGTCGAGGCCGATCTGGTTGGGCCGATGCTGTACGTCGTCAACGAGGACGCACCGGGCTTCATCGGTCGTCTCGGCACGGCGCTGGGCGAGGCGGGCGTCAACATCGGCACCTTCCACCTCGGCCGCCGTCAGGCGGGTGGCGAAGCGGTGCTGCTGCTGTCGGTCGACGAGCCGGTGGACGCGGCACTGCTGGCGAAGGTGAAGGCGTTGGGCGGCGTGAAGACTGCGATGGGCCTGACGTTCTGACGCTGCCGCCGGAGGGTGAGTGCGACGCGCTCATCCTCCGGCAGGCGTTGCCGCTCCGCGTTCACCGCGTTCACCGCGATCATTCGATAGCGCCATTGCGGTTTTATCGCGGCGATCCCTGACGCACGCCGCCAGTCTGGCGCTTGTGCCATATCCATAGTATCCAACGGCCCGGCCGATATGCGCCGGGGCCGGGGGATTGGTGCATTGGCGTTGTCGGTGATCGCGGTCCTGCTGCTCGGGTCGGGTCCGCTGATGGCGCCGACGTTGCCCGACATCGCGCCGGTCGGGCAGACATCGGTCATCGCGTCGCCCGCGCCGGTGGACCGGATGCCGGATCGGCCGTTGCAAGACCTGCTGCCGCCGCTTCCCGCAGATGGGCCGCCGGTCGTTCCGGTATTGCCGCTGGTTCAGGTCCCGTTCGCCACGTTCCCGGTATTCGCCGCCGCTGACGCCACGTCGCCGGGCACGGACATCGTCGTGACCGCGCGCGGTGACTGGGAGGCGCCCGATCCGCTTGCCGGGATCAATGCGACTGCGTTCGACGCGACGCAGGCGGTGGACCGCGCGCTGATCGGTCCCCTCTCGATGGCGTACAAGAATAAGGTGCCGGGGCCGATCCGCGACGGCATCCACAACTTCCTCTACAATCTGCGCGAACCGGTGGTGTTCGTGAATTATCTGCTCCAGCACAAGATCGGCAAGGCGGCAGAGACGGTCGGGCGGTTCGTGGTCAACACGACGATCGGCGCGATCGGCCTGTTCGACATCGCTCGTCGCAAACCGTTCAGGCTGCCCCGCCGCAGCAACGGGTTCGCCAACACGCTAGGCTTCTATGGCGTCCCCAACGGCGCGTTCCTGTACCTGCCGCTGGTCGGGCCGACGACGATCCGGGACCTGTTCGGCGGTGCGATCGACCGTCTGGTCATGCCCATCGCATTGGGGCAGGGGGTAACCGATCCCAAGTTCGCGATCCCCGCCGGTGCGCTCGGCGCGCTCGATCATCGCGCGGAGTTCGACGAAACCTACAAGGCGATCGATACCGCCCCCGGCGACCGGTACGGCAATGCCCGCGATTTCTATCTGCAACGGCGGCAGGCGGAGATCGACCGCCTGCACGGCCGCGGCAAGGCGGACTCGGGCGGCATGACCGAGGCGCCCAGCGGTGCCATCCGGTTGCGTGGCCGGGGATCGGCCCCAACCGTCGAACTGCCCGTCGCCCCCGCCACGCCGGCTCCCGCGCCGACCCCCGATGTACCGCCCACACCCGCACCTGCCGGCTAACGCAACCGCATCGCGGCTATGGCGCTCCTCCGCCGCTGTCGCTATCCGCGCGACATGACCAAATTCGGCCTGCTGCCCGAGGGCTTCCACGATCGCCTGCCTCCCTTCGCCGATGCCGCCGCCGCGATCGAGGCGCGCGTGCTGGAGGCGGCGCGGGGTCACGGGTACGAACGCGTCGATCCGCCGCTCGCCGAATTCGCCGAAGGGTTGGGCGCGCGACTGAAGGCGGGCGGGCTGCGCAACGCGGTGCGCTTCGTCGACCCGGTCAGCCAGACGACGATGGCGATCCGCCCCGATCTGACCGCGCAGGTGGCGAGGATCGCCGCGACCCGCATGGGCCACCACCCGCGCCCCGTCCGTCTGTCCTATGCCGGTTCGGTCCTGGCGCTGCGCGCCTCCGCGCTCGCTCCCGGCCGCGAGCGGCGGCAGGTCGGCGTGGAACTGATCGGTCTCGATTCGCGGCCCGCCGCCAGCGAGGTCGTCGGGGTCGCGGTCGAGGGGCTGACCGCGGCCGGCGTTGCGGGTGTTTCGATTGATTTCACCTTGCCCGATCTGGTCGATACCCTCGCCGCCGGGCCGCTGCCGGTCGCCGCCGACCGCATCGGCCGGCTGCGCGAACGACTGGATGCCAAGGATGCCGGCGGCGTCGCGGAGATCGCGCCCGACTATCTGCCGCTGATCGCCGCGGCGGGACCGTTCGCATCCGCGATGGCGCAGTTGCGCGCGTTCGACACGGATGGCGTGCTGACGTCGCGACTCGACGGACTGGCGGCGATCACCGCGGCAATCCCTGACAGCGTCAGGCTGACGCTCGATCCGACCGAGCGGCACGGTTTCGAATATCAGACATGGCTCGGCTTTTCGATCTTTGCCGCCGGCGTCGCGCGTGAGGTCGGCCGCGGCGGCACCTATCGCATCGTCCATGGCGATGGCGCGGAAGAGGTCGCGACCGGCTTTTCCCTCTACGCCGATGCGATCGTTGCCACCACCGGCCCGGTCGATCGCCGCCGCCTGTTCCTGCCTTTCGGTACCCCCGCCGCGGACGGCGCGAGGATGCGCGCCGACGGCTGGGTGACCGTCGCCGCGCTGGAACCGGGCGATACGCCCGAAGCGCAATTGTGCACGCATCTGTGGGCGGCGGGCGAGGCAAGGGCGCTGCCCGCCGACTGATCGATCCATATCGCGAAGGGAGGCCGAAGTGCGGATCCGTAACGTGCTGGTCCGACGGTTGCTGCCGCTCGAGGCGATCGACGCCGCGGTCGCCGAATATGAGGCCCTGTTCGGCGAACCGGTGCGGCTGCAGTTCGATTATCCGGAGATGGAACTGCGCCTCGTGCAGGTCGGGCAGATCCTCTTCATCGGGGGGTCCGACGCGGCGCTGGCGCCGTTTCGCGCGACCGCGATGACGTTCATGGTCGACGATCTGGCCGCCTTCGCCGCTTATCTGCCGACGACCGGCGCCACCATCCTCGACGGCATCCAGCGCGTGCCGACCGGGCGCAACATGCTGGTCCGGCAGCGCGACGGTACGCTGGTCGAATATGTCGAGCATGATTCGCCGCATCCCGCCGACGCGGTGCTCGTGCATGCGGTTGACCCCGCTCGCAGCGCCGGGTAACCGCCGCCCCGACATTTCGGAACCACCCGTCGCGCCGAGTCCTGTCGAAGGGCGCGCGGGTTCGCTGTGGCAGGGGGAGTTCCGTATCCATGGCCAATGTAGCAGTGATCGGCGCGCAATGGGGCGACGAGGGCAAGGGCAAGATCGTCGACTGGCTTGCCGAGCGCGCCGACATGGTCGTTCGCTTCCAGGGCGGGCACAACGCCGGTCACACGCTCGTCGTCGGCGAGAACGTCTACAAACTGTCGCTGCTCCCCTCGGGTATCGTCCGCGGCACCCCGAGCGTCATCGGCAACGGCGTCGTCCTCGATCCCTGGGCGCTGAAGGCGGAGATCGAGCGGCTGGCGGCACAGGGCGTGGGGGCGACGCCGGAGACGTTGCGCATCGCCGACAATTGCGCGCTGATCCTGCCGCTGCACCGCGACCTCGACGCGCTGCGCGAGGATGCGAGCGGCGCGGGCAAGATCGGCACGACCCGGCGCGGCATTGGCCCGGCCTATGAGGACAAGGTCGGCCGTCGCGCGATCCGCGTCTGCGACCTCGCGCATCTCGACGACCTTGGGCCGCAGCTCGACCGGCTGCTCGCGCATCACGACGCGCTGCGTGCCGGCTTCGGGTCGCCCGCGATCGATCGCGCGGCGCTGATCGCCGAACTGCGCGAGATCGCTGATTTCGTCCTGTCCTTCGCCAAGCCGGTGTGGCGCGATCTCAACGAGGCGCGGGCGGCGGGCAAGCGCATCCTGTTCGAAGGCGCACAGGGCGTGCTGCTCGACGTCGATCACGGCACCTATCCCTTCGTCACCTCGTCCAACACGATCGCCGGCACTGCGGCGGGCGGTTCGGGTCTGGGACCGGCGGCGGTCGGCTTCGTGCTCGGCATCGCCAAGGCCTATACGACCCGCGTCGGTTCGGGTCCGTTCCCCACCGAGCTGGAGGACGAAACCGGCGAGCGCCTCGGCGTGCGTGGCCATGAATTCGGCACCGTCACCGGGCGCAAGCGCCGCTGCGGCTGGATCGACACGGTGCTGCTGCGCCAGTCGGCGGCGGTCGGCGGGATCACCGGCATCGCCCTGACCAAGATCGACGTGCTCGACGGGTTCGAGACGGTGAAGATCTGCACTGGCTATCGCCTGCGTGGGGAGGAACTCGATTATTTCCCGTCGCATGCCGCCGATCAGGCCGCGGTCGAGCCGGTCTACGAGACGATGGAGGGCTGGCAGGAATCGACCGCCGGCGCACGCAGTTGGGCGGACCTGCCGGCGCAGGCGATCAAGTATATCCGCCGCGTCGAGGAACTGATCCGTTGCCCGGTCGCGCTGGTGTCGACCAGCCCGGAGCGGGAGGATACGATCCTGGTCCGCGATCCCTTCGCGGACTGATCGGGACACGAAAAAGCCGGGTGGCGTGGACCACCCGGCTGTTCGAGCCTCACATCGGTGACGGCTTATTGCGGCGGCGTGGTGCCACCGGTGGTGGTGCCGGTCGTTGTTCCACCCATGGTACCCGTCGTCGACGTGCCACCCATCGTACCCGTGGTGCCGGTGCCGCCCATCGTCCCGGTCGTCGTACCGGTGCCGGTGCCCGTCGTGCCGCCCATCGTGTCGGTGGTCGACCCGGGGGCCGGCGTCGTTGTCGTGGTCGAGTTGTCGACGCCGGTCGCACTGCCACTGGTGCCGGCGCGCGTGCTGCGCCCGCGCTTCGACGATTTGCTCTGGGTAGTGGTCGTCGTCGACATCGTCGAATCGGTGGGCGACGTGGTGGTCGTCTGGCCGCCCATCGTGCCGGAGGTCGTACCCATCGTCGAACCGGCGGTGCCTCCGGTCGTGGTCTGAGCATAGGCTGCGGCCGGGATCAGCATGGCAGCCGCCATGATTGGAATGACCTTACGCATTGTTCTCTCCTGCAAATTCTTGCCCGCCCCCAACGGGTAGGACAGGAGAGGGTTCCAATTATTAACCGTTAGCGCCCCGTCTGGCCCCGGTGCAGCAACGCCTGGTCGGCCAGGACGAGCGCCACCATCGCCTCCACGACCGGCACGCCGCGAATGCCGACGCAGGGGTCGTGGCGGCCTTTGGTGGCGATATCGGCGGCGTTGCCGCTGCGGTCGATCGTCTCGACCGGGGTCAGGATCGAACTGGTCGGCTTGAACGCGACCCGCACGCGGATCGGCTGGCCCGTGGCGATGCCGCCGGTGATCCCGCCAGCGTGGTTGGCGAGGAAATCGGGGCCGTCGGCGCCGGGCCGCATCGCATCGGCATTGCCTTCGCCGGTCAGTGCCGCGGCCGCGAAGCCATCGCCGATCTCGACGCCCTTCACCGCATTGATCCCCATACAGGCGTGCGCCAGCTCGGCATCGAGCTTGGCATAGAGCGGCGCGCCCCAGCCGGCGGGCACACCGGTCGCCTCGCACGCGACCACCGCGCCCAGCGACGATCCCGCCTTGCGCGCGCCGTCGACCAGCGCCTCCCACCGCGCCGCCGCGGCGCGATCCGGGCAGAAGAACGGATTGTCGTCGATCGCCGCATCGTCGAACGCGGCATAGTCGATGGCGTCGCCACCGATCGCCTCGACCCAGCCACGGATGCGCACCTGCGGGATCACCAGCCGCGCCACTGCTCCGGCGGCGACGCGCGACGCCGTCTCGCGCGCCGACGACCGCCCGCCGCCACGATAGTCGCGAAAACCATATTTGGCGTCATAGGCGTAATCGGCATGACCCGGACGATAGGCGAGCGCGACCTCGGAATAGTCCTTCGAACGCTGGTCGACATTCTCGATCATCAGGCTGATCGGCGTCCCCGTCGTCCGTCCCTCGAACACGCCCGACAGGATGCGCACCTGATCGGGCTCGCGCCGCTGTGTCGTGAAGCGTGACGTGCCGGGGCGGCGCTTGTCGAGCCACGGCTGGATATCCCCCTCGGTCAGCGCGAGTCCCGGCGGGCAACCGTCGACGACGGCGCCGATCGCCGGACCGTGGCTCTCGCCCCAGGTGGTGAAGCGGAACAGATGACCGAAGGAATTGATGCTCACGATGGGGACCCCAGCCTGGCGAATGCCGCCGCATGCGTCGCGTTGCCGCGGACGCCGCAGGGGATCAAGCCACCCTGCAGGGGCAGGGCCATGAAATAGTCGCCGGCATAGGGCGAGGCGAAGCCATGGGCGAGGTCCACGGCGAACCCGAACCTGCCGTAGAAATCCGGCTCCCCGAGCGCGAAGCACAATACGACACCGGCCGTTTCGAGATGTTCGACGCCGGCACCGATCAGCGCCTCGGCCACACCCTGACGCCGCCATTCACGATCGACCGCGATCGGTGCCAGCGCAGCGGAAGGCACCGCCTTGTCGCCGATCGTCACATCCATCCGGCTGAAGGCGACCAGTCCGGCGAGCGTCCCGTCGCTTTCGTCTTCGGCAACGAGGACGAGGATCATATCGCCATCCACGCACAGATCGCGGACCAGCACGGCTTCGTCGGGTGCCGGAAAACAGTCCCGCAGCAGCGTGTCGATGGCCGCGACGTCGTCGCTGCGCGCCGGCCGGACGGCGACGGTCACGCCAGCGCGATGTCCGGGGCGTCTTCTGCCTTCATACCGATGACGTTGTATCCTGCGTCGACATGGTGGATTTCGCCGGTCACGCCGCTCGACAGGTCGCTGAGCATGTAGAGGCCGGCGCCGCCGACGTCCTCGATCGTCACCGTGCGGCGCAGCGGCGCGTTCAGCTCGTTCCACTTCAGGATATAGTTGAAATCGCCGATGCCGCGTGCCGCCAGCGTCTGGATCGGGCCGGCGGAGATGGCGTTGATGCGGATGTTGTCGGGGCCGAGATCGACCGCGAGATATTTGACGCTCGTCTCCAGCGCCGCCTTGGCGACCCCCATGACGTTGTAATGGGGAATGACCTTTTCCGCGCCATAATAGGTCAGCGTCAGGATCGACCCGCCCTCCGGCATCAGCCGTCGTGCGCGCTGCGCCACCGCGACCAGCGAATAGGCGGAGATGTTCATCGTCATCAGGAAATTGTCGAGCGTCGTGTCGTAATAGCGCCCGCGCAGCTGCGATTTGTCAGAAAAGCCGATCGCATGGACGACGAAGTCGATCCGGGGCCATTCCGCCGCCAGCGCGTCGAAGGTCGTATCGAGCGCCGCCATGTCGGACACGTCGCAATCGAACAGCCGCGCCACGCCCAGCTGCTCGGCAAGCGGGCGCACCCGCTTTTCCATCGCCGCGCCCTGGTAGGAAAAGGCCAGCTCCGCGCCATGTTCGGACAATTGCTTGGCGATGCCCCAGGCCAGCGACTTGTCGTTCGCCAGACCCATGATGAGCCCACGCTTGCCCGCCATCAAACCCGTCACGCCGTCTTCGCCTCCATCTTGGTCGTGTTCCCCTGTAGCGCCGGTTCCGGCGGTTCCGCCAGTGCCGCGTTGAGATGCGCGCCGAACACCAGTCCCAGCCCGATCAGATAGAAGAACAGGAGCATCACCACCACACCCGCCAGACTGCCATAGGTCAGGTCGTAGCCGCCGAGCTGCGCCAGCACCTTGGGCAGCAGTGCCGTCATGCTGATCCACCAGCCGGCGGTGAACAGCGCACCCGGCCATTTCGGACAATCGGTATCGCGATATTTGGACGGCGTCACCGAATAGAACAGCAGATAAAGCGCGCCGAACATCACCAGCCCCGGGATGATCCGCGACAGCCCGACCCAGCCCGCGATTCCTTCCGCGAACGGCACCAGCCGGTAGATGAACTGCTCTGCCGCGGTGAGGATACCCTGCACCAGGAAACTCATCAGCGCGATGACGACCGACAGGATGATGACGCCCGACGACGACAGCCGCGAGCGCCAGAACGGCACGCTCGCCTTCACGCCATAGGCGCGGTGGAAGATGTCGCGGATCGTCTCGACGAAGCTGCCGACCGTCCACAGGCCGACGAGGCCGCCCAGCCACAGCAGCGATCCGGTCCGCGCGACCAGCACGTCGGCGATCGGCTTGCGCAGGATATCGGCGACGTTGGGCGGCAACACGTGGAGGAACGAGGCGACGGCGCGCTGCGTCTCCTCGCTCTGCCCCAGCAGCGACAGCACCGCCGCGGCGGTTATGAAGAACGGAAACACCGTCATCAGCGCCAGATAGGCAAGGTTGCCGGCATGGATGAAGCCGTCGTTGAACACGCCGAGCGCGGCGCGTTTCGTCACCTCCAGCGTCGCCGGTCCCGGCTTGAGCTTGGCGAGCTGATGGCGGGCACCGTGGCGCTGGTGCGCTCGGTCTTCGGGCGTAAGGGCTGTCGTATCGGTCACGTAGGCGGTCAGACGCCCATCGCCGCCCGTGGGTTCCGCGTGTCGCTCCACTCCGCCACGAACCGTTGCAGCGCGGCATCGTCGGCCGGCACGTCGATCACCAGCGTCACCAGTTGGTCGCCGCGGCTGCCGTCCTTCTTGTGAAAGCCCTTGCCCTTCAGGCGTAATGTCTTGCCCGACGTCGTCCCCTTGGGGATGGTCAGCATCACCGCCTTGTCGACGGTCGGCACGCGCACCGCGCCGCCTGCCACCGCCTCGCCCAGCGTGATCGGCAGGTCGAGCCGCACGTCGTCGCCGTCGCGGGTGAAGAAGCGGTGGCCCTGCACCTCGATCGAGACGATCGCGTCGCCCGCGCCGCCCGGCCCCTGTTCGCCCTTGCCGGTGAGCTTCATCTGCGTGCCGGTCTCGACCCCGGCGGGCAGCTTGAGGTCGATCGTCTTGCCGTCGCCGAGCGTCACGCGCTGCGGGCTCAGGGTCGCCGCGTCGACGAACGGCACCTGCAGGCGATAGGTGACGTTGCCGCCCTTGGGTTGCGCCCGCCGGCCGAAGCCGCTGGCGAAGCCGCCGCCGCGCGTCTGGCCGCCGAACAGCCCTTCGAAGATGTCGCTCATGTCGCCGTCGCCGCCGCCGAATTCATAGCCGGCGCTGCTGAACCCGCCGCCCGGCCCGCCGGCGCGGCCGCCGCTGCCCGGCCGGGCGCCGCCGCCATAGCCGAACGGCGAGGCGGGGTTGCCGTCGCCGTCGATCTCGCCGCGGTCGAAGCGCGCGCGCTTGTCCTTATCGGTCAGCAGGTCATAGGCGTTGGTGACCTGGCTGAAGCGCTCCGACGCCTTGGGATTGTCCTTGTTGCGATCGGGATGCAGCTCTTTGGCCAGCTTGCGATACGCTTTCTTGATGTCCGCCTCGGACGCGCCGCGGGCAACGCCCAAGGTCTGATATGGATCGGCCATTGGTTCCCCATTGGTGTATTAGGCGCCTATGTGGGGGAGGGCGGCGCGCAACGCAATCATGCCGTGGATCGTTTGGACAGGCACGAGGAGATGCGACCATGACCGACAAGCAGCCGATGCAGGCGATGAGTACGACCCACGACGGCGCGAAGGACGGTGTCGGCGATGAGCCGGCCAAGCAAGGGGGCGGCGAAAGCGGCGGCGGCGCCTATCCCAATCCGCACACGGGCAAGGGCAAGCAGGAGGATGTCGGCGGCGGCTTCCTGGGCCATGGCGGACAGAGTCATGTCGCTTATTCCGGCCCGGGCGACGGCGATACGGACGAGGCGGTCGGCAACGACAATGCCGTGACGAAATAGGCGTTCGCCCTCACCCTTCCCGTCGAAGGGTGAGGGCAGGCGTGGGGCGGCTGCCTATGCGTCGACCAGCGGCGCCACGTCGACGCTCACCGCCATGTTCTGCGCCTGCGATCCCAAAACGACGCCGTCGACCGGCGCGATCTCCGCATAGTCGCGGCCGACCGCCATCACGATATGGTCGCCCGCCATCCAGATGCCGTTGGTCGGATCGAGCCCGACCCAGCCCTTCACCGGCCCGCACCAGAGCAGCACCCACGCATGCGTCGCATCCGCGCCGACCAGCCGCGGCTGCCCCTCGGGCGGGATGGTGCGGATATAGCCGCTCGCATAGGCGGCGGGCAGGCCGGCGGCGCGCAGGCCGGTAATCATGATCTGCGCGAAGTCCTGGCACACGCCCTTGCGCTTCAGGAACGCCTCGTGCGGCGGCGTGTCGACCAGCGTCGCGGTCGCATCGAAGGTGAAATCATCCTGGATGCGGCGGGCAAGCGCGATCCCCGCCTCCAGCACGCCGCGCTGCGGATCGAGGTCGGCGGCGCAATAAGCGGCGATGCCATGGTCGAGCGGGATCAGCGGCGAGGGGAACAGGTAATTGGCGGGACTCGCCGCCGACAGGTCGCGGCTGGCGCGCGCCATCGCCGCGACCTCGCCGAGCGTCGGATCGCTCGCGTCCGGCACCGGCACCAGCCGGTCGACACGCATCCGTGAGCGGCTTTCGATCGTCAGGCTGCGCACCGGCGTGTCGATCACCAGCCGGGTGACGTTGGCGAGCCCCGCCTCGGCGCGGCCGGCGCTGGTGCGGCCGACCGGTTCGACGGTGAGCGCATAATCCTCCAGCACCTGTCCGGGCCAGTCGATCGGCTTCAGCCGCAGGTTGCAGCGCGCGAACTTGACGTTGCCGCCATAGTCGAACCGGGTGATGTGCCGGATATCGTAGAGCATCTCGCCGATCATGCCAGCGTCAGCCCCCCGGCGCGCAGCGGCTCCGCGCCCTGCAGGAAATACCGCCGAGCCACGGCTTCCGACAATTGTGCCAGCCGCCGTTCGAGGTCGCCGAGCGTATCGGGATCGAGCGTCGCCGCGGTCGTCATCGACAGCGCCGCCACCAGCGCGCGGCCGTGGACCTGTTGCGGTTCGGGCATGCCGTCGTCGCTCAGCACCGGCAGGTCGCGCAGTCGCTCGCCGATCCGCTCCGCCTGATAGGCGAGGCTGCGCGGATTGCCCGGATCGAGCGCGACGAGATCGACCACCGGCACGCGCGCGATCCCCGTCAGGTATCGTTGGCGATAGCTGATCTGGCTGTCGGCGAGGTCAAGCAGCGTCGACAGGTCGTCCGCGGTCGCGCCCGGCATGCCGAAAAGGCGCAGCGCCCGCGTCATCGCCATCGCGCGTTCGATCCGGCGGCCGAGGTCGTGGAACCGCCACGCCGCGGTGCGGCCCATATGCTCCGCCGACAGGCCGGCGATGGCGACATAGCGGCGCTGCAGCGAGCCGGCGCGGTCGAGCATGCCGCGATGCGTGGGGAAGGGCGCCTCGAGCAGGCGCACCATGTCCGCCGACAGCCGGTCGCGCGAACCCTCACCGATGCCGCGCGCCAGCCGGTTGATCGTCGCGACCGAATGCCACGCCTCGTCCTCCATCGCCTGCCGCGCGAAGGCGGTGAGGTCGCCGCGCTTGAGCGACAGCGGATGCGCCGCCGATCCGCCGCCGGCGATCAGGCCGACCAGCTTGCCCACAGTCGCCGCCGACAGCGCCGCGCCGCCGTCCGCGTCGATCGAATTGCCGAGCATGACGCGGATCGCCGCGAGCAGCGCCTCGCCGCGCTCGAGATAGCGGCCGAGCCAGTAGAAATTGTCCGCGACCCTGCTCGGCAGGGTGCCGGGGTTGCGGCGGACATGGTGCGAATCGGGCGCGGGCAGCAGCGACACCGGCTCGACCGTGTCGGCGCCGTGGATGCAGACGTCGGCCGACCAGGTGCCCTCGCCGAGCACGCTCGCGCGCGGATCGGTATCCTCGCCGATCCGCGCGAAGCCGCCGGGCAGCACCGTCCAGCCGCCGCTCGCATCGCGCGCCGCGAAGACGCGCAGCGTGAAGGGGCGGGGGACGAGCGCATCCTCGATCACCACCGGCATGGTCGACAGGCGCACGATCTCCTGCCCGACATAATCTTGCGGCCGGCGGATCATGTCGGCGCGCAGCGCGGCGCGCTGGCCGGCGTCGAGTTCGCCGCCATGCACCGTCCGCCCGCCGGGCAGGCCGAGCGGCACCGGGCCGAACGCCGATCCGATCAGCATGCGGTCGAGGTCCTCCTCGACATGCGCCAGCTCCGACGGCTGGCCGCACCACCAGGTCGCGATATTGGGCAGGTGCAGGCTCTCGCCGAGCAGCCGCGTCGCCAGCTGGGGCAGGAAGGCCCCGAACGCCGGCGCCTCCAGCACGCCTGCGCCGGGCGCGTTCGACAGCACGACATTGCCCGCGGCATAGGCATCGATCAGCCCCGGCACGCCGATCTGCGAATGCGAATCGAACGCCAGCGGATCGAGCATGCGCGGGTCGACGCGCCGCCACAGCGCATCGACGCGCTTCAGCCCGCCGATGGTGCGGACGTAGAGCTGGTTCTCCAGCGCGGCGAGGTCGGCGCCCTCGACCAGCAGCAGGCCGAGGTAGCGCGCCAGATGCGCCTGTTCGGGATAGCTGGGGTTGAACCGCCCCGGCGTCAGCAGGCCGATGCGCGGGTCGGCGCGGCGGCACATCGCGGCGATGCCGGCGCGGAAGGCGGCGAAGAAGGGGGCGTGGCGCTGGACGTTGATCCGCGCCTGCAGCCCGCCGAGGGTGCGGCTGACCGCCAGCCGGTTCTCCAGCGCATAGCCGGCACCGGCGGGCGCGCGCAGATGGTCGGCGAGCACGCGCCATTCGCCGGTCGGCCCGCGGCCGAGGTCGATCGCGATGAAGTGCAGATGCTTGCCGCCCGGCGGCTCCAGCCCGATCATCGGCCGCAGGAAATAGGGGCTGCCGGTGACCAATGCGGCGGGGATCAGGCCGCGCTCGACCAGCCGGCCGGGGCCGTAGAGGTCGGCGATCACGCTTTCCATCAGCTCGGCGCGCTGGACGACGCCGCGGCTGATCTGCGCCCATTCCTGCGCGTCGATCAGCAGCGGGACGGGGCTGACCGGCCACGGCCGCTCGTCCGCCTCGCCGATGATGCGAAAGCCCATGCCGATGTCGGCGGCGTGACGGCGGACGCGTTCGCGGACGTGATCGAGGTCGTCGGAGGCGACCGTCGCCAGCTCCTCGAACATCGCCGCCCAGGCGGGATCGTCGCTGCCGCACAGCACGTCGCCCGCGGTGGTCCGCGCGCAATAATCCGCGATCCAGCGCGCGGCATGCGTGTTCGCGTCGAATAAGGGCGCAGCCTGCGTCGCCATCGCTTGAGCGGTTCACCCCATGAAGTCCGCGCGCACCGTGTCGGGTTGCCTGCTGCGAGGCAACATAAAACAAAGATTTGCGATGCGGGGATCGATGCGCCCCGGGGATTCAGAGGTCCGGCAGTACCTGATCCGCCACGCCCCAGCCGGCGAGCGCGCGCGAGGTCGCGCGCTCGAGCAATTCCGCGGCATCGCGGACGCCCCAGCGCGCGGCGGTGTCGATGTCGCGCAGCTCCGTCCACGACACCGGCGCCGCCACCGGCGCGCCCGCCCGCGCCCGCGCCGAATAGGGCATGATCGCGGTGCTGCCGCGCTGGTTGCGCAGGTAATCGATGAAGATCCGGCCCTTGCGCTTCGCCTTGGTCATCACCGCGACGAAGCGGTCGGGATCCGCCCCGGCGAGCGCCCGGGCGAAGCGGTCGGCGAAGTCCTTCACCGCCGGCCATTCCGCCTGCGGGGTCAGCGGCACGACGACGTGCACGCCCTTGCCGCCCGACAGCAGCGGAAAGCTCACCAGCCCCAGTTCGGCGAGCTGCGCGCTGACATGTTCCGCCGCGCGCTTCGTGTCGGCGAAGTCGAGCGCCTCGTCGGGGTCGAGGTCGATGACCAGCCGGTCGGGCCGCTCCAGCGCGTCGATCGTCGATCCCCAGCCGTGGAATTCGATCGTCCCCATCTGCACGCAGGCGACGAGGCCGTCGGCGTCGTCGACGTAGAGATAGGGTTCGACCGACCCGTCCTTCTCGCGCACGTCGACATGGTGGACGTGCTCGCCGAAACTGCCCGCGTCGTGCTTCTGGAAGAAGCAGGCCTTGGCGCGTCCCTGCGGGCAGCGCACGAGGCTGATCGGCCGCCGCCCCGCCCAGGGCAGCAGGAGCGGCGCCAGCTGCGCATAGTAATCGGCCAGCTCGCCCTTGGTGACGTCGCTGTCCGGAAAGACCAGCCGGTCGCGGCTGCTGACCGTCACATGCACCTGTGGCGCGGCGGGGGCGGGTTCGGCGACCTCGGCCACGACCTGGTCTGCCGTCTTGTCGCCGCGCAGGCCGAGGAAGCTCGCATGGCGCAGCACCTGGTCGGGCGTCACCTCGGCAAAGGCGATTTCGGCGACGAGGTCGGGCCTGATCCACCGGGCGCCGCGCAACGCGACCTTGTGGGTCTTGAGGCTCGCCGCGTCGACGGACGGTTTTGCGACCGATAGCTTCGCCATCTGGGCCGACAGATCGTCCATCAGCTGCTGGTTGAAGCCGGTGCCGACCTTGCCGGCGTAGCGGAAGCCGTCGCCCTCGCGCAGCCCGAGCAGCAGCGACTTGAAGCCGCGCTTCTTGTCCGACGGCGTCCAGCCGACGATGACGAATTCCTGCCGTTGGATGCACTTGGCCTTCAGCCATGTCCGGTTGCGAGCACCGGCATAGGGCGCATCGGCGCGCTTCGACACGACGCCCTCCAGCCCCTCGCGGCACATCGTCGCGAACAATTCCTCGCCCGCGCCGAGGACATGCTCGGCGAACTGGAGGCGATCGCCGTTGGCGACGATGGCGCGCAGCCGCTCCTTGCGATCGACGGTGGACAGGCCGGTCAGGTCTTCGCCATCCTGTTCGAGCAGGTCGAAGGCGAACAATGTCATGGCGCCGCCATCCGCGATCGCATTCTTCAGCGTCGAGAAATCAGGCCGTCCGTCCTGGAACGCGACGATCTCGCCATCGATCAGCGCCGACGTCACCGGCAAAGCGGCGGCCGCCTCGGCGATCGCGGCGAATTTCTCGGTCCAGTCGAGCCCGCTGCGCGTGTAGACCTTCGCCCGTCCGCCACCGATCGCGATCATGGCGCGATAGCCATCGTATTTCACCTCGTGCAGCCAGCCGGTGCCGGCCGGCACGCTGTCGACCAGCGTACACAGCTGCGGCTCGCGGAACGCGGGCATGGCCTTGGCAGTACGGGAAGCACGTTTTTTGGCGGCGGCAGGTTTACGGCCCGCCCCCTCCGCCGGCCGTGCCGGTCCCCGTCGGCGTGGCGAGGAGGATTTGACGGGTTTCCCGTCGGCGATCTCCGCCATCGTCCGGCCGGTCGATACGCTGGTCAACGTCTCCTCCACCAGCACGTCCGTCCCGCCCGCGAAGGCATCGTCGATCTTGCGCAGCAGCCAGTTCTCGCGCTTTTCCTTCGCGCGGGGTTTCAGGCGGATGAGCAGCCATTCGCCCTTCATCCGCTCGCCATCCAGCGTGAAGTGCAGGTGCCCCTTGTCGAGGTCCTTCGCCGATTTGCCCGCGATCGGCGACCATGTGCCGCGGTCCCACAGCATCACGGTGCCGCCGCCATATTCGCTGGCGGGAATCGTCCCCTCGAACGTCGCATAGGACAGGGGATGGTCCTCGGTCCGGACCGCGAGCCGCTTCTGGTCGGGGTCGAGGCTCGGCCCGCGCGTCACCGCCCAGCTCTTGAGGACGCCGTCCACCTCCAGCCGCAGGTCCCAGTGCAGCCGCGTCGCGTCATGCTTCTGCACCATGAAGCTGTTGCCATGGCCGGGTTCGAGCGTGCCGGCGGGTTCCGCGGTCCTCGTGAAGTTCCGCTTGGCGTTATAGCGTTCGAGCGGATCGGTCATGTCCTCCCCTCCTTGGAAGGGAGGGGAGCGGGAAGGGGGTCAAGCACGCTTTTTCGCCGGGGCCTTCTTGGGCGCGGCCTTCTTCGCGGGCGGCGTCTTCTCCGCCGCCGCGCCGGATTTCTCCATCGACTTTTTCAGTGCCGCCATCAGGTCGACGACATTGCCGCCGGATTTCGTGCCGCCCTCGTCCTTGTCCTCGACGATCTTGCGGCCCTTCGCCTTGCGCTTGCGCTCAACCAAGTCCTTCAGCGCATCGACGTAGCGGTCATGGAATTCGTCCGGATCGAAGGTCGCGGTCTTCTTGTCGATCAACGCCTCGGCAAGGTCGAGCAGGTCGGCGTCGGGCTTCTGGTCGGGGATCTCGCGGAAATAGCCCTGCGCCTTGTTGACCTCGTCGGCATAGCGCAGCGTTTCCAGCACCATGCCGCGCCCGCACGGCTTCAGGCTGACGACATATTCGCGGCCCCGCATCGCCAGTTGCCCCAGCCCGACCTTCTTCGTGCGGCGCAGCGCCTCGCGCAGCACGATGAATGCCTCCTCGGCGAGATCGTCCGCCGGCACGACGAAATAGGGCTTTTCGTAATAGAGCACGTCGATCTCATGCGCGTCGACGAAATGGGTCAGCTCCAGCGTCTTCTTCGATTCCAGCTTCACCGCGTCGATCTCGTCCTGTTCCAGCAGCACGAATTCGCCCTTCGACACCTCATAGCCTTTCATGATCTCGTCGGTATCGACCGGGCCGACGCCGGTGACGATCTTTTCGTAATGGATCGGCTTGCCGGTCGGTTCGTGGATCTGCTTGAACGCCACCGACGCCCCGCTCTTGGTCGCGGCATAGATTTCGACCGGGATCGACACGAGGGCGAGCCGGATCTGTCCTTGCCAATAGGCACGTGCGGGCATGGGGCGTGGTTCTTTCCGTTGCGGAAGCGATTCAATTCATGGGGGAAAGACTCGTTCCGGCGCGTCGGCGCGGGCGTCCGTTCCCCCGATCGCAAACATGCGCTAAAGGGCGCCGATGGCCGACGATCCCTTCGCACTGTTCGACCGCTGGTATGCCGAGGCGCATGACAGCGAACCGAACGATCCCAACGCCATGGCGCTCGCCACCGTCGATGCGGCGGGACAACCGTCGGTGCGCATGGTGCTGTTGAAGGGCCATGGCCCGGACGGGTTCGTCTTCTACACCAACCGCGAGGGGCGCAAGGCGGCGGACCTCGCCGCGGTGCCGAAGGCGGCGCTGCTGTTCCACTGGAAGTCGCTGCGTCGGCAGATCCGGATCGAGGGACCGGTGGCCCTCGCCACCGACGGCGAATCCGACGCCTATTTCGCCAGCCGCGGCCGCGATTCGCAGCTCGGCGCCTGGGCATCCGACCAGTCGCGCCCGCTTGCCGACCGCGCGACGTTCGAGGCGCGCTTCGCCGAAGTGACCGAGCGGTTCGCCGGCGGCGACGTGCCGCGCCCGCCGCATTGGGGCGGCTATCGCGTCACGCCGCAGGTGATCGAATTCTGGCAGGACCGCGCGCATCGCCTGCACGAACGCCGCGTCTTCACCCGCTCGGGCGACGATTGGAGCGAGGGACTGCTGTTTCCATGACGCGCGACGAACAGCGCCGTTTCCTGCCGCTGGCGACGCGCGCCGCGCTCGCCAGCGTGGCGATGGCGTGTTTCCTGCTCGCGCTGAAGGGCTTCGCCGCGTGGCAGACCGGATCGGTGGCGATGCTCGGCAGCCTCGCCGATACCGCGCTCGACCTGCTCGCCAGCCTCGTCACGCTGTACGGCGTGCGCCTCGCCGCGACGCCCGCCGATCACGACCATCGCTTCGGCCATGGCAAGGCGGAGGCGCTGGCGGCGCTGTTCCAGGTCGCGCTCATCACCGCGTCGGCGGGCGCGATCGCGTGGCGCGCGATCGCCGCGCTGGGCGAGAACGGCCCGACCGCCGACGCGGAATTCGGCATCACCGTGTCGATCGTCGCGATCGCCGCGACCGTCGTGTTGCTCTGGTATCAGCGCCAGATCATCCGCCAGACCGGATCGGTCGCGATCATGGCGGACAACGTCCATTACCAGTCCGACGTCCTCCTCAACGGTTCGGTCATCGTCGCGCTGGTGCTCGACCAGTATCTCGGGCTGCACAAGGCGGACCCGATCCTCGGCATCGTCATCGCGCTGTGGCTGGCGTGGGGCGCGTTCCAGGCCTCGTCCAACGCGATCGACCAGTTGATGGACAAGGAATGGCCGGAGGACCAGCGCGCCGCCTTCCTCGACGTCGCCGCGCGCCAGCCTGGCCTCAAAGGCATCCACGATTTCCGCACGCGCCGCTCGGGCAGCCACGATTTCGCGCAATTCCACATGGAGGTCGATCGCAACCTGACGGTCGGCGCGGCGCACGACATCGTCGAGGGGGTGGAGCGCAACCTGCGCCAGACCTTCCCCAAGGTCGAGGTGCTGATCCACCTCGATCCCGAGGGGCATGTCGACACCGACAATCCGCTGGTCGAGGCGGACGTCACCCCCCATTGGTTCGGCAAACGCCTGTAAGGAACGATGTCGTGAGAATTCCCTTCGCCCAGATCGACGCGTTCGCGGAAAGCGCCTTTGGGGGCAATCCGGCGGCGGTGATGCCGCTGTCGGCGTGGCTCGACGATGCGGTGCTGCAGAACATCGCCTCCGAGAACAACCTCAGCGAAACCGCCTTTATCGTGCCGTCCGATGACGATGATGCGGATTTCGAGTTGCGCTGGTTCACCCCCGCCGCCGAGGTCGCATTGTGCGGCCATGCTACGCTGGCGAGCGGCCATTTCGTGCTGTCGTCCGACGACGACCGCACGACGGTGCGCTTCCGCACCCGGCAGGCGGGCGTGCTCGAGGTGACGCGCGAGGGCGACCGCTATCGCATGGCGCTGCCCGCCTGGGGGCCGGCGCCGAAGCCGCTCGACGCGATCGTCGCCGCGCTGGGGGTCGAGGCGATCGAGACGTTGTGGCACGACAGGGGCTATGCGCTGGTCGTCGTCGCCGACGAGGCCGCAGTGCGCGCCGCCCGGCCGGACGATCGCGCGCTGATCGCGGCGGGACCGATCGTCGCGATGGTCACCGCCCGGGGCGAACGGACCGACATCGTCAGCCGCGCCTTCACGCCTTATTTCGACATTCCCGAAGACCCGGTCACCGGCGCCGCGCATGCGGTCGCGGTGCCCTATTGGGCGGAAAAGCTCGGCACCGACCGGTTCACCGCCTTTCAGGCGAGCAGGCGCGGCGGCCTGCTGACCTGCGCGCTGGAGGGCGACCGCGTCATCCTGGGCGGCGCGTGCGTGACGGTGATCGAGGGGACGTTCCTGCTGCCATAGGGGGCGCGTGACGCTCGCCTCGCCGACCGCCGTCATTCCAGCGCAAACGGGGATGCATAGCGGCGATGGTCGCGGTGCGATCGCGAAGGCTGGCGTGTTTGCATCCCCGCCTGCACGGGGATGACGAATGGAGGTTGGGAGTGGGGCATACCCCCCGCCGCCTAACGCCCGCGGCGTTTCGTCATCGGATCGGGCTTCGCCGGTTTCACCCAGCCTGCCGGCGGGATCACGCGCGACTGGCTGGTGCCCAGACCCATCGCGCCCGGTTGCTGCCGCTCCAGCCCCGACGGATCGACGTCCGCGCCGCCGCTGCGGAGCAGGCTGATGCGGTCGCGCAGCCGACCGGCGGTTTCGAAATCGAGCGCGGCCGCGGCGGCTTCCATCTCCAGCCGCAGTGCCTCGATCGAGACGGTCATGCCGCCTCGGCGACCTCGGCCGCCTCCGTCGCCGCGATCCAGCCGCCGCCGAGCACGCGGCTGCCGGCATAGAGCACCGCCGCCTGGCCGGGCGCGACGCCATATTCGGGCGCGTCGAACAGCAGGCGGTCGCCGTCCAGTAGCGCCGGCACCGGCTTCGCCATCGAGCGCACCTTCGCGGTGATCGGCCCGGCATGGTCGCCGCCGATCCAGTTGAGCCCGGTGATCCGCGCCGCCCCCACCGCCAGCGCCGCGCGCGGGCCGACCACGACCTGACGCGCCGCCGCGTCGACGCGCACCACGTACAGGGGCTCGGGCGTGCCGCCGATCTCCAGCCCGCGGCGCTGGCCGACGGTGAAGTGGATGATGCCGCGATGCGTGCCGAGCTTGGCCCCGGACAGGTCGACGATATCGCCCGCGGTGTCCGCCTCCGGGCGCAGCTTGCGCACCAACCCGGCATAGTCGCCATCGGGGACGAAGCAGATGTCCTGGCTGTCGGGCTTGCCGGCGACGGCGAGGCCCATCTCCGCGGCGATCTCGCGCACCCGCGCCTTGGGCAGGCCGCCGAGCGGGAAGCGGAGATAGTCCACCTGCGCCTGCGTCGTCGCGAACAGGAAATAGCTCTGGTCGCGCGCCGGATCGGCACCGCGGTGCAGCTCCGCACCGGCCGGTCCGATCACCCGCTGCACGTAGTGACCGGTCGCGAGGCAATCGGCGCCGAGGTCGCGGGCGAGGCTGAGCAGGTCGGTGAACTTCGGCCCGGTGTTGCACTGGACGCAGGGGATCGGCGTGCGGCCTGCCAGATATTCGTCGGCGAAGGTGTCGACCACCGTCTCCCGGAACCGCGTTTCGTGGTCGAAGACGTAATGCGCGATCCCCAGCCGGTCGCAGACCGCGCGCGCGTCGCGGATGTCGCGCCCCGCACAGCAGCTGCCCGCGCGGCCGGTCGCCTCGCCATGGTCGTACAATTGCAGCGTCACGCCGATCGTCTCGGCGCCGGTCCGCGCCGCCAGCGCGGCCACCACCGAACTGTCGACGCCGCCCGACATCGCCACCACGATCCGCCTCGCGGCGGGATCGCCGGGCAGCTGGAAGTCCATATCGTCCATAGCGGTCCCATACCCCCTCCCGCCGGGAACCGCAAAGTAAGGAAGGTTCACATATTCTTTTCACGGGCTTTACCCCGCCTTCATCGCCTGTCCCCTAAGCCGCTACTCCCGAACGAGTAACACGAGTGTATCAGCGTTGGATCTCAGCTTCCCCGGCTTCGACAGGAACACGGAAGTCACCCAGCTTCCGGGCGACCTGGCGGTGCTCATGGTCGGGATCGCAGCACGGCAGACGGCGTCTCCGACCGCCGTCGCACAGGCACGGTTCGGCCGGATCGGCCATCCGTCCCGCTTGCTGCAACCGCTCGACGGTGCCTTCAACGGCCCGACGGCGGCATCGCTGGCGCAATGGCGCGTGGACGGCCGGCGGACCGGCGATCCGCCCCCGCCCGGCGCGGCGCCGCAAGAGTGAACGGGCCGTTTACCGTGGCGTTTCAGGCGATCTTCAAGACCGCCCGCTAAGGCAACAGTATCGCGTTTTGAGAGGGGGCCCCCGCCCCGATCGAGGTTGTAACATGATCGAGAACCAGAAAATCCGTCCTGCCAAAGTCATCGGTCCCCTGGGCGAATCGCTGACTTTGGATTCGCTGCCGCCGCCGTCGACGACGCGCTGGGTAGTGCGCCGCAAGGCGGAGGTCGTGGCGGCGGTCAACGGCGGACTGCTGACGGTGGACGAGGTCTGCGCGCGCTATGGCCTGACGGTCGAGGAATTCGCCGGCTGGCAGCGCGCGATCGACCGGTCGGGCATGCCCGGGCTGCGGGTCACCCGTATCCAGCATTACAAGTCGCTCTACGAGCGCCAGCAGAAATATTGAGGGGCGCGAACACGGTACGTCGCAAAACGAAACGCGTGCGGAACATTTATCCGGCCTCGTGAGTCTTTCCGACAGAGCCCACGCCGGGCGTAAACGGAGGGATTTATGGGTATCATTCTTTGGCTTATCATCGGCGGTGTCATCGGTTGGCTGGCTAGCATCATCATGCGCACCGATGCCCAGCAGGGCATCTTCCTGAACATCGTCGTCGGCATCGTCGGCGCGTTCATCGGTGGCCTGGTGATCTCGGGCGGCTCGATCAACAACGCGCCGCTCAACGTGACGTCGTTCCTGGTGTCGCTGCTCGGTGCGGTGATCCTGCTGGCGATCGTCAATCTCGTGCGTCGCGGCAGCGTCCGCTAAAGCACGCGCTTTCGCTTCGTCACGCGAAAGAGGAAAGGCCGCCCGGCACCCGGGCGGCCTTTTTCGTGCGCGTCGTTATTGTAGCAGGAACCGGACCGAGAGGGTGACGGTCACGTCCTTCTCGCCCGGTGCGATCTCGGTCTTGGCATCCGACGCCATCGCCCGCGCCAGGAACACCGGCTGCGGCCCCGGTGCGCCGGCATCCTGCCCGGTTTCGGCGATCGAGATCACCCGCACCACCTTCAACCCCGCCGCCGCGGCATAGAGATCGGCGCGCGCCCGCGCCTTCTTCACCGCATCGGTCCGCGCCTCGTCCAGCGCCGCCTCGGGCTTGTCGATCGACAGATTGGGGCCGTCGATCTGGTTCGCGCCCTGCGCCACCAGCGCATCGAGCACGCCGCCCGCCTTCGCGACCTCGCGGAAGCGGATGCTGACCGTGTTGGTCGCCTGATAGCCGGTGATCGCCGGCGCCTGCCCCTCGGTATAGCGATATTGCGGGCTCAGCCCGACGTTGGACGTGGCGAGATCGCGCGGCGCGACGCCGGCGCGCTTCAGCGCCGCGATCACCCGCGTCATCCGCTGCGCATTGTCGGCGAGCGCGGCGGCCGCGGTCGGCGCCTGCGACACCACTCCGGCGCGGATCGTCGCCACGTCCGGCACGCGCGTCGTCCGCCCTTCGGTACTGACGTCCAGCACCGTTCCCTGCGCCGGCACGAGCGGCTCGACCGTGGTCGGCACCGCCTGCGCCAGGGCGCCGGCGGGAATCATCACCGCTGCCAATGCTGTCAGATACTTCACTCGAGATTCTCCCGTCGCGTCGTTGCGATGCCGCTATCATGGCGGGACCTTGGTCAACCGTTGCTGAACGGCCGGAATCGTTGCGGAGGATACCGCTTTCGGGCATGGCGGCAACGGCTGTGCCAGCGGGGGCTTGAGCGCAGTGATATATTCAGATAACACAGCTGCGATATGCGATGGCCATGTGGCCGGACGGGGATGGGACAGGCATGAACGACTATCAGGGTTCGATCGGGCACGAGGAACGGCTGGCATTGCCGGGCGAACCCGCGCCGTCGGGCCGCGGCCGCACAATCGTCATCGCGCTGGTCGTCGTCGTGCTGCTGGCGATCGCCGCCTGGGCGATGTTCGGCCGCAAGAAGGCGGATCCCGCCGCCGGCACCAAGACCGAACAGATGCCCAGCGTCACCGTCGTCGTGCCCGGCCGCAAGACCGTCGACCGCACGCTGTCGGCGACCGGCACGCTGGCGGCGCGGCGCGAGATGCCGGTCGGCGTCGCGGGCGAGGGCGGGATGATTACCCGCGTGCTCGTCGAACCCGGCCAATGGGTCAATGCGGGACAGGTCCTCGCCACCGTCGACCGCTCCGTGCAGACGCAGACCGCGCAGTCGCTCGCCGCGCAGGTCGCCGTCGCCCGCTCCGACCAGTCGATCGCGCAGGCCGAGCTCGACCGCGCCCAGCAGCTGGTCGACCGCGGCTTCATCTCCAAGGCCGACCTGCAGCGCAAGGCCGCGACCCGCGACGCCGCCGCCGCGCGCGTGCAGGTCGCCGCCGCGTCGCTGCGCGAGGCCAATGCCCGCACCGGCCGGCTCGATATCCGCGCGCCCGCCGCCGGCCTCGTCCTCACCCGCGGCGCCGAACCGGGCCAGATCGTCAGTTCCGGCTCTGGCGTGCTGTTCCGCATGGCGCAGGGCGGCCAGATCGAGATGCGCGCGCAGCTGTCCGAGGCCGATCTCGCCTCGCTCCACACCGGCGCGCGCGCGCAGGTGACGCCGGTCGGCAGCGACCGCACCTTCGCGGGCGAGGTGTGGCAGGTGTCGCCGATCATCGATCCGCAGACGCGCCAGGGTATCGCCCGCGTCGCGCTCCGCTACGATCCCGCGTTGCGGCCCGGCGGCTTCGCCTCGGCGACGATCGTCGGTGGTGCCGCGGTCGCGCCGCTGCTCCCCGACAGCGCGTTGCAGAGCGACGAAAAGGGCAGCTTCGTCTATATCATCGACAAGGACGACAAGGTCGCGCGCCGCAACATCCGGATCGGCCAGGTCTCGGATGCGGGTGTCACCGTGCTGTCCGGCCTCGATGGCACCGAACGCGTCGTCCGCTCCGCGGGCGGGTTCCTCGCGCCGGGGCAGAAGGTGAAGCCGATCGCACAGAAGGCGAGCTGACATGAGCTTTCGCAACATCTCCGCCTGGGCGATCCGCAACCCGGTCCCGCCGCTCGTCCTGTTCTTCGCGCTGACGCTGGCGGGCATCGTCAGCTTCATGCGGATGGACGTGAACAACGATCCGGACATCGATTTTCCGGTCGTGATCGTCGTCATCAGCCAGCCCGGCGCCGCGCCGACCGAGCTGGAGAACCAGGTCACCAACCGCGTCGAATCCGCGGTCCGCTCGCTGCAAGGCATCGACGAGATCACCTCGACCGTCACCGAAGGCTCGTCGACTACCGTCGTCCAGCTCGCCATCGGCACGCCGATCGACCGCGCCGTCAACGACACCCGCGACAAGATCGCGCAGATCCGCAGCGATCTGCCCGAAGGCATCCTCGAACCGCAGATCTTCCGCGCCGACACGACCGATCAGGATCTCGCCAGCTATTCGGCGATCGCCAGCGACATGACCGTCGAACAGCTCAGCTGGTACATCGACAACACCGTCGCCAAGGAATTGCTGTCGGTTTCCGGCATGGCCGCGGTCAACCGCAACGGCGGCGTCAGCCGCGAGATCCGCGTCATCCTCGATCCGCTCAAGCTGCAAAGCCAGGGCCTGACCGCGAGCCAGGTCAACCAGCAGCTGCGCCAGATCAACCTCAACGCGGCAGGCGGCCGGGCCGAGATCGCCGGCTCCGAACAGTCGGTGCGCGTGCTCGGCAACGCCCGGAACGCCAACCAGCTGGCCCAGACGCTCATCAACGTGGGCGGCGGCCGCACGGTCCGGCTCGGCGACATCGCCACCGTCCGCGATCTCTATGCCGAACAGCGCAGCCGCGCCGCGGTCGACGGGCGTCAGGCGATCAGCTTCGACTTCCAGCGTGCCAAGGGTGCCTCCGACGTCAGCGTCTTCAACGAGGCGGTCAAGAAGCTGGAGGCGCTGGAGAAGCGCAATCCGGGCGTCCATTTCGTGCTCCGCTCGAACAGCGTCAAATACACCGAGGCGCAATACGAATCGGCGATCCACGCAATGATCGAGGGCGCCGTGCTCGCGGTGCTCGTCGTGCTGCTGTTCCTGCGCGACTGGCGCGCGACGATGATCTCGGCGCTGGCGATCCCGCTGTCGGCGATCCCGACCTTCTGGTTCATGGAATTGCTCGGGTTCAATCTCAACCAGATGACGCTGCTCGGCCTCAGCCTCGTCGCCGGCGTGCTGGTCGACGACGCGATCGTCGAGATCGAGAATATCGTCCGGCACATGCGGATGGGCAAATCCGCCTATCAGGCGTCGATCGACGCCGCGGACGAGATCGGCCTCGCCGTGCTCGCCACCACCATGTCGATCGTCGCGGTGTTCATGCCGGTCAGCCTGATGCCGGGCATCTCGGGCCAGTATTTCCAGAATTTCGGCCTCACCGTCGTCGTGTCGGTGCTGATGAGCCTCGCCGTCGCGCGGCTCATCACGCCGATGATCGCCGCCTATTTCCTCAAGAGCTTCGGCCACGCCAGCCATGGCGAGGGGCGCGCGATGGACGCCTATATGGCGGTGCTGCGCTGGACGCTGGACAGCGCGAAGCAGAAGGCGAGCGCGGCGCGCGGCGGCTACCACCGCGTCACCAGCCGCTGGCGCGATCACCGCGTCTGGATCATGGGCCTCGGCGTCCTGACCTTCGTCGCCACCATCCTGATGTTCGGCGCGGTGCCGATGCAGTTCCAGCCGCCGCAGAACAACGACGATTCGACCGCGACGATCGAGATGGTCCCCGGCACCACGCTGGCCCAGACCGATGCGGTCGTCACCCGCGTCGCCGACCTGCTGCGCCGCCAGCCCGAGGTGTCGTCGGTCTATGCCCGCACGGGCGGCGGGCAGGGCGTCAACACCGGCCGCGTCACCGCGACGCTGCGCGACGACCGCAAAGTCACCAGCACCGAATTCGAACGCAACCTTGCGCCCGAACTCGCCCGGATCGCCGATGCCCGCGTCGGCTTCCGCTCGCAGTTCGGCTGGGGTTCGTCGGGCCGCGACATGACGATCGTGCTCGGCGGCGACGATCCCGACCTGTTGCAGAAGACCGCGAGCACGCTGGTCGATCAGATGGCGACGCTGCCGACGCTCAGCCAGCCGCGCATCTCGGGCAACCTCCAGCGGCCCGAGATCGTGATCCGTCCGCGCTTCGACCTCGCCGCCAACCTCGGCGTGACGACGCAGGCGCTGTCCAGCGCGATCCGCATCGCGACGCTGGGCGACATCGACCAGAATTCGGCACGCTTCTCGCTCTCCGACCGTCAGGTGCCGATCCGCGTCGCGCTCGACCAGGGCGCGCGGACCGAGCTGTCGACGATCCAGAACCTGCCGGTCGCGACCCAGTCCGGCGGTTCGGTGCCGCTGTCGCTGATCGCCGACATCAGCCTCGGTTCCGGCCCGACGCAGATCGACCGCGTCAACCAGCAGCGCCGCATCGCGGTCGGCGCCGATCTCGCGCCCGGCATCGTCTCCGGCATCGCGCAGAAGCAGATCGACAATCTGCCGATCATGAAGAACCTGCCGCTCGGCGTAAACCGGCTGACGCTGGGGCAGGCGAAGTGGCAGCAGGAGATGCTGACCAACTTCGTCGTCGCGGTCGTCTCCGGCACCTTCCTCGTCTTCGCGGTACTGGTGCTGCTCTATCGCCGCGCGCTGCCGCCGTTCGTCAACATGGCCTCGCTGCTGCTCGCGCCGCTGGGCGGGCTGATCGCGCTCTGGGCGACGGGCAATCCGCTGTCGCTGCCGGTGTTCATCGGCCTGCTGATGCTGCTCGGCATCGTCGCGAAGAATTCGATCCTGTTGATCGACTTCGCGCTGGAGGAGATGAACAAGGGCGTCGATTCGCTCACCGCGATCATCGATGCCGGCCACAAGCGCGCACAGCCGATCGTGATGACCACCGTCGCCATGGTCGCCGGCATGATCCCGACGGCGCTGTCCCTCGGCGGCGACGGGTCTTGGCGCGCGCCGATGGGAATCGTCGTGATCGGCGGGCTGATCCTGTCGACTTTGCTGACGCTGGTGATCGTGCCGGCGGCATTCAGTCTTGCGGTCGGGATCGAACGCTATGTCGGGCCGCGGCTCGGCCGGCGCCTGCTCACCTATCGCCCCGGCGACGACGGCAGCACCGTGGTCGGCATCGCCGGCCCGCACATCCCGACAATCGGCCCGGTCCCCGCCGGCCGCCTTGGTCACGAGGGCGAACAGCCGGCGGAGTGACGGCGTATCGGGGATATTCCGGTCGCTCCAATATCGTCATTCCCGCGCGGGCGGGGATGACGAAGGGGGCGGGGCGGCGATCTCCCGCCGATCCCTCTTGAACATTCCCGCGGTTCGGGGATTGTTTCACCGATGACCCCCATTCCCCGCAGCAACGCCACCGAGGCGGCCCCGCCCGCCCTCGTGCGGATGCGGTTGATCGCGGGGGGCCTGTTGCTGGCGATGGCGGCGGTGTTCCTCGCCAGCCGTCATTTCGCGCCAGTGTATCCCTGGGTCGGCTTCGTCCAGGCATTCAGCGAGGCGGCGATGGTCGGCGGCCTCGCCGACTGGTTCGCGGTCACCGCGCTGTTCCGCCATCCGCTCGGCCTGCCGATCCCGCACACCGCGATCGTGCCGCGCAACAAGGACCGGATCGGCGACACGCTGGCGCAATTCCTGCGCACCAACTTCCTCCAGCCTGCGGTCATTAGCCGCCGCATGCGCCGCGTCGACGTCGCCAGCGCGATCGCGCGCTGGCTGACCGATCCGGCCGAGGGGGCAGGGGGCCGCTTCCGTCAGGGCGCCTCGAAGCTGGTCGCGCAGGTGCTCGACGGCCTCGATCCGCAGCGGCTCGGCGGCATGGTCAAGGCGGGGATCGCCGCGCGGCTGCGCGAGACGGACGTTTCGCCGATCCTCGGCCGGGTCATGCAGGCCGCGCTCGCCGAGCAGCGCCACGCGCCGCTGCTCGACGGTGCGATCCGCTGGGGCGCCAAGGCGCTGTCCGCCAACGAACATCTCATCCGCCAGATGGTCCACGACCGCGCCGGGTCGATCCTGCGCTGGACCGGGCTCGACGAGACGGTGGCGGACAAGCTGATCGCGGGCCTCGACAAGCTGATCGCCGACATGGCCGACGATCCGCAGCACCCGCTGCGGCTGAAGGCGGAAGAGGGGCTCGATCGCCTCGCCTGGGACCTGCAGTTCGATCCCGTCACCCGTGCCCGGGTCGAGGCGATGAAGGTCGAACTGATCGCCAATCCGGCGATGCAGCGCTGGCTCGACGGCCTGTGGGAATCGGCGCGCGCCGCATTGCTCGCGATCGCGCGCGATCCCGAAGGCGCGATGGCCGGGCAATTGGGCGACATCCTGCGCCAGCTCGGCGGCACGCTGACGCAGGACCCGCGGCTGGCACGCACGATCAACCGCTTCGTCCGCCGCGCGATCGTCGGCGTCGCGGCGGATTACGGCGACGGCATCGTCCGGCTGGTGTCGGAGACGGTCCGGGGCTGGGACGCGCGCACCATCACGTCGCGGCTGGAGAATGCCGTCGGCCGCGACCTGCAATATATCCGCATCAACGGTACGCTGGTCGGCGGCCTCGTCGGCCTCGTCATCCACACGGTGGACGTCCTGTTATGATGCGACGGACGGCGAAGAATCGGACCGTCGCGTATGTTAAACGCCTTGCCGTCCCCGCCGACTTGCCGCAGAAGCGACCCTGATGAGCGCCACAGCCGAATTCGAGCAGGACAGCGGCGGAACCCTTCGCTTTTCCGGTGACCTGCTGTTGCGGACGCTCGGCAAGCTGCCGGATCGTCTCGATTCTCTGCCCGGCCCGGTCGAGCGGATCGACCTCAGCGGCGTCGGCCGGATCGACACCGTCGGCGCCTGGGTCGTCCACCGGCTCGCCAGCCGGCATGACGCGCCGATCGACGGGCTGGACGAGGATGGGCGCTTCCTGCTCGATTCGGTCGTCGCCGCCGACCAGCCGGTCGCCTTGCCCGATCGTTCGTCCAACGCGTTCAGCCGCCTGCTCGGCGAGATCGGCGATGCGGTCGTCATCAGCCTGCGCACCCTGTACGGCCTGCTCGGCTTCATGGGCGCGACGACGATCGCCTTCGTCAATATCGTCCGCCATCCCAGCCGCTTCCGCTTCAACGCGACCGTCCACCGGTTCGAGGTGGTCGGCGTCCAGGCGCTGGCCATCGTCGGGCTGATGAGCTTCCTGATCGGCATCGTCATCGCCCAACAGGGCGCGGTGCAGCTCCGCCAGTTCGGCGCGGAGGTGTTCACGATCAACCTCATCGGTCGCCTCACCCTGCGCGAACTCGGCGTCCTGATGACGGCGATCATGGTCGCCGGCCGGTCCGGCTCCGCCTTTGCCGCGCAGCTCGGCACGATGAAGCTGACCGAGGAAATCGATGCGATGCGCACCATCGGCGTGTCGCCGATGGAGGCGCTGGTGTTGCCGCGGACGATCGCGGCGGTGCTGCTCATGCCGCTGCTCGGCTTCTATGCGTCGCTGATCGCGATCATCGGTGGCGGCCTGTTGTGCTGGGTCTCGCTCGATATCCCGCCGGTCACCTTCATCCAGCGCATCCGCGAGGTCGTGCCGATCACCGATCTGTACATCGGCCTCATCAAGGCGCCGGTGTTCGGCGCGATCATCGCGATCGCCGGCTGCTTCCAGGGCATGCTGGTCGAATCGGACGCGGAGCAGGTCGGCCTGCGCACCACGTCGGCGGTGGTGCAGGCGATCTTCCTCGTGATCGTCCTCGACGCCTTCTTCGCCGTCTTCTTCACTTGGGTGGGGTGGAACTGATGCCCGCTTCCGCCACCGATCACGACGCCGACGAACATATCATCCAGGTCCGCGGCCTGAAGAACGCCTTTGGCGAGGCGGTCATCCACGACAATCTCGACCTCGACGTACGGCGGGGCGAGATCCTTGGCGTGGTCGGGGGCTCGGGCACCGGCAAATCGGTGCTGATGCGCTCGATCATCGGTCTGCAGACCCCGGTCGCGGGCGAGATCACCGTCTTCGGCGAACCGACGATCGGACGCGAGGAAACCGAGGCGACCGACATCCGAAAACGCTGGGGCGTGCTGTTCCAGGGCGGCGCCCTGTTCTCGACGCTGACCGTCGCCGAGAACGTTGAGGTGCCGTTGCGCGAATTCTATGGCGACATGAACCCGGCGCTGATGGCGGAGATCGCGGCGTACAAGGTCGTGATGACCGGCCTCGCGCCCGACGCCGGGCCGAAATTTCCCGCCGAGCTGTCGGGTGGCATGAAGAAGCGCGCCGGCCTCGCCCGCGCACTGGCGCTCGATCCCGAACTGCTGTTCCTCGACGAACCGACCGCCGGGCTCGACCCGATCGGTGCCGCGGCGTTCGACGATCTGACGAAATCGCTTCAGAAGACATTGGGCCTCACCGTCTTCCTCATCACCCACGATCTCGATACGCTCTATGCGATCTGCGACCGGGTGGCGGTGCTGGCGGACAAGAAGGTGATCGCGGTCGGCACGATCGACGAGCTTCTGGCGCTCGACCACCCGTGGATCCAGGAATATTTCCGGGGACCGCGCGGCCGCGCCGCCGTCGCCACCAAGGACGCGCATGCCGCAGCGCATCCGACCGACGTGAAGACACAGCAGATCGCGGCAAGTCCGGCCGCGGCGACGACCGAACCGGCCGAAAAGGCGAGTAGCGACTGATGGAAACCCGTTCCAACCATGTGATCGTCGGCGCCGTCGTGCTGATCCTGCTCGCCGTGCTGGCGATCTTCACCGTCTGGATCGCCCGCCTCGGCGGCGCGAGCGAACGCGAATATGACATCTTCTTCAAACAGTCCGTCGATGGCGTCGCTGTGGGGTCGACGGTCACCTATTCGGGCGTACCGACCGGACAGGTGAAGACGATCGCCCTGTGGAAGCCCGATCCCCAGTTCGTCCGCGTGCGGGTGACGGTGAAAGACGAAACGCCGATCCTGCAGGGTACGACCGCGACGATCCTCGGCAGCTTCACGGGCACCAGCACCGTCGCGCTGGACGGCGCGCGCAAGGGTGCGCCGCCGATCGCCTGTCCCGAACAGCCGGATGCAACGCAATGCCCCTATGGCGTGCCGGTGATCCCGACCAAACAGGGCGGCATCGGCGCGATCCTGAACAGTGCGCCGCAGCTGCTCGAGCGCCTGTCGACGTTGACCGAGCGGCTGACCGGCCTGCTGACCGACCGCAACCAGGCGTCGATCGCGGGCATCCTCGACAACACCAATCGCCTGACCGATGCACTCGCCGATCGCGGGCCGGAAATCGCCGCGACGCTGGCGCAGACCCGCATCGCGATCCAGCAGGCGGGCGACGCGGCGCAGTCGATCGGCAAGCTCGCCGACACGACCAACGGCGTGCTCGCCGAGGACGTCAAGCCGACGCTGCAAAGCCTCAACAAGACGATCGCTTCGGCGCAGCAGAGCACCGAGACGCTCAACGCGGCGATCCAGGATGCGCGGCCGGGCCTGCAGACCTTCTCGAAGCAGACGATCCCGGAGGCGAACCGGCTGGTCCGCGACCTGCGCGTCACCGCGACCGCGCTGTCGTCGATCGCCGACAAGGTCGATCAGGGCGGTGCCAGCTCGCTGATCGGCCAGCAGAAGCTCCCCGACTACAAGGGCAAGTGAGATCATGAAGACCAGGCTTCTCCTCCTCGCTGTTGCGGCGCTGCCGCTCGCCGGCTGCATCAGCTTCGGCGCCAAGCCGCCGCCCTCGCTGCTGACGCTCGAGACGACGTCGGGTCCCGCGGTCGGCGCCGAGCAGAATTCCGCCAAGGCGCGCTCGATCACGATCCAGGTGCCGTCGACGCCGACCTCGATCGCCGGCGCGCGCGTGCCGGTGCAGGCGACGCCGACGACGATCGCCTATGTCGAGGATGCGCAATGGAGCGAGCCGCCCGCCCGTTTGTTCGCGCGGTTGCTGTCGGACACGGTGTCGGCGCGCAGCAACATGGTGGTGCTCTCGACCGTCCAGTCGATCAGCGACCCCAGCGCAACGCTGGCCGGCGAGTTGCGCCGGTTCGGCCTCGACGCGACGACGCGCGAGGCGGTGGTGACCTATGACGCGGCGCTGACCCGGGCCGGTGCCGAGACGGTGGAGAAGCGCCGGTTCGAGGCGCGGGTGCCGGTGTCGGCGATCGATGCCGCCAATGCGGGGACGGCACTCAGCCAGGCCGCCAACCGCGTGGCGGGCGAGGTCGCGACCTGGGTCGCGGCACGCTGACGCTTACGGCGCTCGCCTGACCGCGGGCAGCACGTCGCACATCGCGGCGCCGCCGAGGCCGATCGTCGGTGCCTCCGGACGCTCGCGCCGCGCGACGGCCGCGGCGAAGCGCGGATTGTCCGCCGCGCGATACTGGAAGTGCGGCCGTTCGCCGGCGGGCAGGTCGCTCGCCAGACGCACCGATACGATCCCGGTCCGCTCGCCGGGCGTCGCGTAGACGCCCATCGCAGCTTCGCTGCGGGGCAGGGCGGACAGATAGGACATGCCCTCCACGATTCGGCCGACGACGGTATAGTTGCGGTCCAGCCGCCGCGCCGACTGGCCGATCGGCGTGAACAGCTCCGCGCCCGATCCGGTGCTCGGCAGGGCATCGCGCGCGACGCCGACCATGCCGTAGCAATGCGTCAGCCACGCCTGCGTGCCGTTCGTCGCCACCGGCCAGCCATCGGCGGTGATCCCCGACGCGGTCGAATAGCTGTCCGCCTTGCCCATCCGCACCGCCGGCCGGAACGCGGCGATCTCGAACTCCGCGGCCGGCCGGTCGGTAACGCCGGCGGGCAGCGGCTTCTTCTCGCTCGCGTCGCCCCATTGCGCGACCCAATTCTCCTGCACGCGATAGACGCTGGCGTCGTCCCACCAGCGGCTGCGCGCGAGCGTGCGGATATTGCCGACATGCTGCGGCGCCATCGCCGCGGCGAGCCGGATCACCACCTGCCGCCCGCTGGCCAGCGTAACGACCAGCAACTCGTCGTCGGGAATCGCCCGCCAGTCGGCCTCGATCGGGTCACTCGGCACGGGCGCCGGGGCAGTCTGCACCAGTGGCGCGGCGGCAAGGAGAATCAGGCTCAGCATAGCGCCGTCAGGCTGGCCGATCCGCCCGCCATGCGCAATCACTTGCGGCGCGCCCGCGGACAGGCTAGGCGCCCCACTTCCAGGACATGCGGAGCGGTGGCCGAGTGGTCGAAGGCGCTCGCCTGGAAAGTGAGTATACGCCAAAAGCGTATCGAGGGTTCGAATCCCTCCCGCTCCGCCACTGGCTTTTCTAAGCCTTTGAGTTTTATGTCGGAAGTCATCTGCGATCATCGCGCGCCCAACATATTAGCCATCAATCTCACCGCGGCTGATCAACGCCTATTATCCTGGCCCTCGATTTTCGCGTGATGGCTCCCCTATCGCCGACCGGTGCCTATCGCCACTCTGACCATCACGAAGATATCCGTCGCAGAGAAGCGGCGGAGCATCTATCCATACTATGCCGGTTTCTTACATGCGTTTGCCGTGACGATGTTGCAGCAGATGGGAGTGGGAAAGGGATAAAAAGTTCTTGATGGCTCTGTCAGTCGTAGTGCACTGGCTAATAATCAGGGCAGGGTAGAGCGGTGTCATGCCACGTCCTCGCAAACTTTTATCGCCCTTCCGCTATTTCAACTCATCACCTGAGATGATCCGGCTGGTGGCGCTGATGCACGTCCGCTTTCCGCTGTCGCTGCGGAACGTGGAAGACCTGTTGTTCGAGCGCGGCATCGACATCTGTCACGAGACGGTACGGATGTGGTGGAACAGGTTCGGGCCGATGTTTGCAGGCGAGGTCCACCGCAAGCGGATTGGCCACACGCGTGACTTTCGCCACCGGCGCTGGCACTTGGACGAAATGTACATGAAGCTGAACGGCGAGATGGTCTACCTGTGGCGAGCGGTAGATCACAAAGGCGAGGTGCTGGAAAGCTACGTTACCAAGTCCCACGACAAGGCGGCCGCAATCACCTTTATGAAGAGGGCGCTGAAGCGCCACGGCCCGCCTGAGACAATCACTACCGATGGTCTGCGCAGCTACCGTGCTGCGATGAACGAGCTCGGCAACGCCGAACGCCAAGAGATAGGTCGTTGGGCGAATAACCGGGTGGAGAACTCGCATCTGCCCTTCCGACGACGAGAGCAGGCGATGCTCAGGCTCAGGCAGATGAAGACGCTGCAAAAGTTCGCATCCGTCCATGCCAACGTTCACAACCATTTCAGCCTAGAACGCCATCTTACCGACCGACGGACGTACAAAGAACGACGCTCAGCCGCACTGGCTGAGTGGCAGATCCTCGCCAGCTAAGCTGTCAGCGTCAAAGACCCCAGTGCATCATGTGGAGAGCGGTTCGCGTTAGACTTACAGCACCCTCTCAATCACAGAAAAGTTTCCGCACCGTCTGCATCCGTTCGGGGAAATCTGGCGAGGCAGCGGGTAGGGCCGGGACTCAGCACATTCTCCGCCGCTAACATGAACGGATGGCAGAAGGCGGGAACCAAAACAGGCCGCGAATGGCCGGAACTGGGGCTGGTCATCACAAGGATGCGAGAGCTGCGGAAACGATGCCTTTGCCCGCAGTCGTGTCTGCCGCTACCCAAAGGGTTTAGGCAAAAGGACACGCGGTGGCGAGCGTCGAAATCAGAGGACTTTCCAAGCGTTTCAGCGACACGACGGTACTGCAGCCGACGGATCTGGCAATCGCTGACGGCGAGTTCGTGGTTCTCGTCGGACCGTCGGGGTGCGGCAAATCCACGCTGCTACGTATGATCGCCGGACTTGAGGTACCGAGCACGGGCCGGGTCATGATCGACGGGCGCGACGTGACAGATGCGGCGCCGTCGGATCGCGGGCTGGCGATGGTGTTCCAGTCTTATGCACTCTACCCGCATCTGACGGTCGCGGAAAACATCGCGTTTCCATTGAAGGTCGCGAAGGTCGCCAAGCGCGAGATTGCCAAACGTGTCGCCGAGGTGGCGGCGATGCTGGACCTGTCCGAACTGCTGGACCGCCGCCCGCGCGCGCTGTCCGGCGGCCAGCGCCAGCGCGTCTCGATCGCCCGTGCGGTGGTGCGACGGCCGAGGGTATTGTTACTCGATGAGCCATTGTCGAACCTCGACTCCAATCTACGCGCGCGGATGCGGCACGAGTTCGCCCGGCTGCATCAACAGCTCGGCGCGACGATGATCTATGTCACGCACGACCAGCTCGAGGCGATGACGCTTGCCAACCGTATTGTCGTGATGAGCGAGGGGCGGGTCGAGCAGGTCGGGCCACCGATCGAGGTGTATCGGCGGCCCGCCAGTCTTGCCGTCGCAGCGGCGATCGGCTCGCCGGGGATGAACCTGCTTACCGCGACGATCTTGTCGGTCGACGATGACGGTACGATGGTCAGGCTGGCGGGGGGCGAGATGGTCCGGACCGGCGCGATCGTTCCTCAGGATAAGGTCGGTGCGGCGGTGACGCTCGGCGTTCGTCCCGAACATCTGCACGTCGATGACGCAGGGTCGTTCCTGGGCGCGATCGAGCTGTTCGAACGGCTCGGGCCGCTCTCGTTTGCCCATCTCGGCGCGCGCGGTGCGATCGATACGATCGTGGCGCAGCTGCCGGGCGACCGATCGGCAACGCTTGGCGAAACGCTGCGTGTCGGCGTCGCGCCAGAGAATGCGCATGTGTTCGCCGCCGATGGCCGCGCCTACCCCTTTACGCTGCCGCCGAGCAGGCCGGTCAGGTAATAGCGCTGCATCGCGAGGAAGAGCAGCAGCACGGGCAGTGTCGTCACCACCGCCGCTGCCATCATCAGCTCGCCGTCCGCCGAATGCTCCCGCGCGATCGCCGCGACCGCCACCGGCAGCGTGTAGAGGTGCTGGTCGGCCAGCACGATCAGCGGCCAGAGAAAGTCGTTCCACGAGCCGAGGAACATGAACAGCGCCAGCGTGACCACGATCGGTGACAGGAGGGGCAGCACGATCGTGACGAAAATCCGCGCTTCGCTCGCGCCGTCGATCCGCGCCGCGTCGATCATCTCGTCGGGAATCGCCAGCGTCGCCTGGCGCACGAACAGGATCGCGAAGATGCCAGCAAGGCTCGGCAGGATCACGCCGGCATAGCTGTTGACGATCCCCAACTGCTTGAAGATCAGGAACAGTGGCAGCATCGCGACCTGGCCCGGCACGACGAGCGATGCGATCAGGATCTTCAGCAGCCGTTCGCGTCCGCGGAACCGAAGCTTGGCGAAGGCATAGCCCGCCGGCACCGTCAGCAGCAGGCCCAGGACCGTCGAGATGGCCGCGATCGCGACGCTGTTGAACAGCGCGGGGACGATCCGGTAGTCGAACCACGCGCCATCGATCAGCCGTCGGACGAGCAGTTCGTGATAATTCTCCAGCGACCAGCGCGATGGCCAGAGCGGCGTCGGGAGGTTGCTCGATTCCCCACGCGGCATGAACGACACGATCACCATGTAGACCAGGGGCGCGATGGTCAGCCCCGTCAGGAGCACGACTGCCATGTTCGCAAGGACCGTGCGAGGCTTCAAAGCCATTCGTAGCGCCTTCCGATCCGCGTCTGGACCATCGTCAGCGCAAGGATCATCAGGAACAAGACGAATGCGACCGCGCTCGCCTGCCCCAGATTCCACCATTTGAAGCCTTCGTCGAACATGAAATACAGGATCGTCGTGGTGCTCTGCGCCGGGCCGCCGAGCGTCATCACATAGGGCTCGGCGAAGATCTGCAGGAAGCCTGCGACGCTCATCACCGCGGCGAGCAGCAGGGTCGGGCCGATCGCGGGGAGGGTGACATGGCGAAAGCGGGTCCAGCGCCCGGCGCCGTCGAGCCGCGCGGCCTCCATCAGGTCCTGCGGGACCACAGACAGGGCGGCGGTCAAGACGATCATGTTATAGCCGAAGATCTTCCAGGTGACGAAGATCAGGATCGCCGGGATCGATGTATGCGGGTTGCCGAGCCAATCGATCGGCGCTGCCCCGACCGTTGCCAGCGCGCGGTTGATGAGGCCAGAGCGCTCGTTGAACAGAAATCGCCATACCACGGCGGTCGCGACGATACTGGTGACGTAGGGTGCGAACAACAGCACGCGCCACAGCGGCTTCCACCGCACGGTCGCATCGTTCAGCAGCAGCGCGACCGCCAACGACGCACCGATCGCCATCGGTACGCCAAGCACCGCGAACAGCGCGGTATTGCCCATCGCCCGCCAGAATAGCGGCGTCGAGAACAGATCGATGAAATTGCCCAGCCCGACGAAGCGCAGGTTCGCCCAGTCGGCCAGCGCGTAGATCGAGTAATCCGTGACCGACAATGCCATCGCGAGCGTCGTCGGCAGAACGAAGACGAGCGCGATGATCGCGAGGACGGGCGCGGAGAAGACCCAGGCGGCGCGTTCCTGGCGCGTCATGCGAGCGTCCCGGCCTCGACCAGCGCGCGACGTTTGGCCAGCAACTGGTCGACGCGCGTGTCGAGCCCGGCAAGTGCCTGCGGGATCGTCTGTACGCCCCGCACGACGCGCTCGGCGGCGAACTGGATTTCCACTTTGATCCGTTCCCACTCGATGACCCTCGGCGCGACCGCGGGAAAGCGCATCTGTTCCTTGAACGGCGCCAGTATGGGCGCGCGGAGTTGCGGCGACGACCAGGCGCGAAGGCGGGCGGGAAGATTGCCGATCATGGTCTGGTACCGGAGTTCGCTCGCCGGCGAACTGAGGTGGCGAACCAGCGTCCAGGCGTCGGCCGCACGCGGCGTTGAGGCGGAAACGCACAGGCTGGTACTCAGGCCCGACACCGCGCCGACACCGTGGGGACCCGCCAGCCGTGCGGTTCCCCAGCGCTCGGCAGGGATTTCGGCGGCGCGACGATGCAGGTCGAGCAACGTCGTCGGGCCGGTCGGCCAGATTGCAAAATAGCCCTGCGCAAACGCCGCGACGGGATCCTGGATCTCGGTCGAGAGCGCTTTCGGCGCGAGCCCTTCGGCGAATATCCGGGCATAATAGGCGAATGCGGCGCGCGCCTCCGGCGTCTGGAAGTTGCCGCGCGTATCGTGGTCGCGCAGCATCGCCGCACCGGTCTGGCCGAGCATCGTCATCAGCATGTCGGGCCAGTTGAGCAGGAGCAAGAACACGAAGTCGTCAGGCCGCTGTCGCTTGATCGCACGACCCATGCGGAGCCAACCGTCCCAATCTTCGGCGGGCTCGGCATAGCCCGCCCTGGCGAGAATGTCGCGGCGGTAGAACTGAACCTGCGGCGCGACCGACCAGGGCACTGCAAAGTCTCGGCCGCCAACCCTGGTCGCGTCGAGCACACCGGGAAACATGTCGGCGACCAGCGCAGGCGACGGGATCGGGGCGATCGCGCCGATCGTCGCGAACTCCTGGACCCAGCCATTGTACAGCATCAGCACGTCGGGCATCGCACCGCCGGCCTGCGCGGTCAGCAGCTTTTCGTGGCTGGCCGTCGCCGGAAGCGATTGAACGTCGACCGCGATCCCCGTCGCGGCCGTGAAGGCGGGCATCAGCATCGGCGAATAGTCGCCCTCGTAGCTCATCGCCCAGAACTTCAACGGTTCGACACCGCGGCCGCTACCACAGGCCGCCAGACCCAGCGTCGGCAGGAGCCCCAAGGCGCGCGGCGCCGTCCGCAGCATCGCCGCGATGGGTATGCGCATCGTATAATTCGGCGAGGACGCGGTCGACGACGGTGGCGAACGCATCGCGTGTCTTCGACGCACAACTGGCGCGAACGACCCCCGGCACCGTCGTGATCGAGGGTAAAAGGATCAGCGCGATCTGGCCCGCAGGCAGGCGCGATTGGCCCGCCGATGCCCGGGTCATCGATGTCGGTGGCAAGACGGTCCTGCCGGGGCTGATCGATCTGCACGTACATTTGACGTACCCAGACAGCGACACGCCGATCGACCGTCAGGCCAGCGAGGGTGATGGCGTCCTGCGAGGGGTCAGGAACCTGCGTTGGATGCTCGAAGCGGGAATCACGTCGGTTCGCGATCTGAACGGTGTCTCCGATGCGCCCTATGTTCTCGCCGACTGGAGCGCAGCGAACCGCATTCCGGCGCCGCGTGTGTTCACGGCCGGTCATATCATCACCGGAACCGGTGGCCATGCCACGGAGCGGCCGGTCTCGCCCAGTCATGGCCCCGATTTCGCCTGGGAACGCGATGGCGCCGATGCCTGGCGCAGTGCGGTACGGGAGACGTTCAAGCGCGGCGCCAGCGTCATCAAGGTCGCGAGCCATTTTTCGCCCGAAGAGATTGCCGCGGCGGTGGATGAAGCGCACCGATTGGGCCTGAAGGTGACGTGCGACTGCGAGACGGTCTACACGGCGATCGCCGTAGACGCAGGCGTCGACATCATCGAGCATCCCTTGCCCCGGACCGATGAGACGATCCGCGCCATGGCGAAACATCGTACCGCCGCGGTGCCGACGCTGCAGGTCTACCAGAACGTTCTGGACCGTGCAGGCGGCTTCTATGGATCGACATCGCGTCGATTCACGCTGACCGCGCAGGCGGATTTCGATGTCTTCCGAAAAATGAAGGCGGCGGGGATCGTCATGGGGGTCGGCACCGATACGATCGGCGACGCTAACCAGCTGATACCCAATGTCTATCTCGCCGAGCTGCAATGGTTCATCCGGGGCGGATATTCTGCCGCCGAAGCGCTTCGCGCGGCGACGCTGACCAATGCCCGGATCCTCGACATGGACGACAGGCTCGGCAGCATCTCCTCGGGCAAACTCGCCGATATCGTCGTGGTCGACGGTCGACCCGATCTGGACATCGAGGCGCTGCGCAGGGTCGACAAGGTATTCCGGGACGGGATCCTGCTCGTCGATGGCGGTCAGATCCTTGTGCCGCGACATCAGGCACGCCCGCTGACCAAAGCTCCGCCGTTCGACACCGTTCGCTGACGGCCCCACCCGCTTCCCGTCATTTCTACATCACGCCGTCCAGCGGAGATCGCATGCATATCGTATCCAGCCTTCTGGCCCTTTCCATCGCCTCGCTCTCACCCACGGCCGCTCAGGCACAGCAGGTCGAGGCGCCGCCGTCCCAACCGGAGGAAAGTGAGGGCAGCGACATCGTCGTGACCGGTTCGCGCGGGCAACCGCGCACGATTGCGTCCAGCCCCACGCCGATCGACGTCATCAGCGGGCAGGACATCGCCAGGCTGGGAGGCTCCCAACAGCTCAGGGATGTGCTGACGCAGCTCGTGCCGTCCTTTCAGGCGCAGCAGGTCGGCAGTTCGTCCTTCGACAGCGTCGCCCGGCCTGCGGGTCTCCGCGGCCTGTCGGGCGTGCATGTTCTGGTGCTGGTGAACGGCAAGCGACGGCACAATTCGGCGCTCATCAATCTGAATTCCGGCAATGTGTCCGCCGGTGGCAACCCGGTCGACCTCGACCAGATCCCCGTCGGCGCGATCGAGCGGATCGAAGTGCTGCGGGACGGCGCGGCCGCGCAATACGGTTCCGATGCGATCGCTGGCGTCATCAACATCATCCTGAAATCCAATACGACCGGCGGCACCGCCAGCATCGAGACCGGGCAGCGGTATAGTGACGGTGTCAACGGCAGCGACGGCGAGACGATCAGTGCGCAACTGTCACAGGGCTTCGCTCTGGGGGATCGCGGTTCGCTGGCCGTGTCGATCGACGGCAAATACCAGAATGCGACCGTCCGCAATTCCGATGTGACCGGCATATTCTATTTTCCGGTCAACGGCCAGCCCGATCCGCGCGAAGCCACCGTGGATCGCCGGACATATCAGGGCGGCTTGCCCCAGATCCGCCAGATCCAGGGTGCTCTCAACGGCAGATACGATCTCGGCAACGTGGAAGCCTATGTCACCACGACCCTGGGCTATCGGGAAGCGCGCGTCGGCCAGGCGGGGCGAAAGCCGAACACGACGAGCAATGTCATCGCGATCTATCCCGATGGCTTTACGCCCTATTACACCCTGCATGAAACGGATGGACAGTTCACCGGCGGACTGCGTGGCTCGATCGGTGGGTGGAAACTGGATCTCAGCAGCACCTATGGCCGCGACTATGCGCGCAGCGGAGCGGACAATTCGCTCAACGCCTCGCTCGGCGCCGGCAGTCCGACATCGTTCGATACCTTCAGCGCCGCATTCGACCAGTGGACGAACAATCTCGACCTGACGCGCGGCTATGCCGTCTTCGGTGACCGGAACCTGCAGGTATCGGCCGGCGCGGAATACCGGTACGAAAGCTATGTCACGAAAGCCCTCGATCCGGCAGCGTACACAAATGGGGGCTATGTGTACCCCGCGGGTACGCCACTTGCCCGTCAGCCGGGCGCGGTCGGTGCTCAGGGCGCGATCATCGTCACACCCGGCGATGAGGCCGATATCAAGCGCAATGTGTGGGCGGGCTATGTCGATCTCGCGCTCGATGTCACCGATCGTTTCCTGCTGACCGGGGCGGTCCGATACGAGACCTATGACGACAGCTCGGGCGACGTCTGGAGCGGAAAAGTCTCGGGGCGCTACAAGGTGGCGGATTGGCTGAACCTGCGCGGCGCCTTCTCCAACGGGTTCCGGGCACCCAGTCTTGCACAGCAGGCCTATGCCCAGACCTCGACCCAGTTCAACCTCGTGAACGGCGCGTACCAGCTGATCGAATCGAAGATCGTCCGGACCGGGTCTCCGATCGCTGCCGCACTCGGCGCGGAGCCGCTGAAGCCCGAAAAGTCGCGCAATTACAGCGTCGGCTTCGCACTGACGCCGCTGTCCGGCCTGTCGGTGACGGTGGATGCCTATCAGATCGACATCGATGATCGCATCACGTTGACCGGCCTGCTCTCCAGCGCAGGTGTGCGCGCGATCTTGCGCGCCAATGGGTTCTCCGGCGATCAATATGTGCGCTTCTTCACCAATGCAATCGACACCCGCACCCGCGGCCTCGACATCGTCGGTGCGTACAATCTGCCTCTCGGGAGCCTTGGGCGGCTCCGCACCACGGTCGGGTACAATCACAATGTCACCGACATCAGGAACATCGCCCCCACGCCGACGCAGCTGGGCGGACTGGGCCTTACGCTCTTCGACCGTCAGACGCAGGGCTATTTCACGGTCAGTACGCCGAAGGACAAGCTGATCCTCGGTCTCGACTGGAATCTGGACCAGATCGGCGTCAACGTAAAGCAAACGCGGTATGGGAAATGGGCGTCACTGAACAATACGCCCAGCTCGGACCAGTTTTACGGGGCAAAGTGGATCACCGACGTGGAGGTCGGCTATGACGTGACCCCCGCCGCCCGGGTGTCGGTGGGCGCTTACAACATCTTTGATACGTATCCGGATCGGAATACCGTTCCGAACACGATCGGAAGCTCGATTTACGGGTCGAACTCTCCATTCGGGGCATATGGTGGGTATTATTATGCCCGGTTGTCGCTGAAACGCTGAAGTATGTCCTAGCGGCTCTCGAATGACATCATGACGCTGGACGTGATGGCCTTCCGGCCCGGTGCCGCCGCGTTCGGTTGGTTTGCGCCGCAACCGGGAAGGGTTGCGGCACATTCGGCTAGGCCGGTTGACCGTTTCCGCCCGTCGAACCGAAGATCTGGCCCGTCGAATAGCTCAAGGATGGGTCGGCTGCGGCAACGTAAAGCGCTGCGATTTCAGCTGGCTGGCCTGCTCGTGCCATCGGCGAGTCTCCACCAAAGCTCCGCAACTTCTCGGGCGTCGCTCCGCCGCTGACCTGCAGCGGGGTCCAGAACGGCCCCGGCGCGACCGCGTTCACGCGGATACCGCGGCTGGCGAGCTGCTTGGCCATGCTTTTGGTGAAGTTCAACACGGCTGCGCGGGTGAGGGCATAGTCGACGATGTCAGGCGAGGGATTGCCTGCCTGTTCGGAGGATGTGTTGACGATGACGGCGCCGGCACCCATGCGTTCCAGTGCCGCCCTCGTCAGCCAGAACGGCGCGTAGACGTTGGTCTTCATGGTATCGTCGAAATCCTGGCTCGAAATGTCTGCGATACCGGGACGGGTCTGCTGACGGGCCGCGTTGTTGATTAGAATATCGAGGCCGCCAAGCTGTTCGCTCGCTTGCTGTACCAGCCGGCGGCAAAACCGCTCGTCGCGCAGATCGCCGGGAATGGCAACCGCCTTGCGTTCCTCTGCCCGGATCAACGCGATGACTTCGCGCGCGTCGGGTTCTTCCGAGGGCAGGTAGTTGATGGCGACATCCGCACCCTCGCGCGCATATGCGATGGCCGCAGCGCGGCCGATGCCACTGTCTCCTCCGGTGATCAGCGCCTTCTTGCCGGCGAGCTTGCCCGATCCCTTGTAGCTCGTTTCCCCGTGGTCTGGCCGCGGCGTCATCTTGGACGCGAGACCGGGCCAAGGCTGGCGCTGTACGGGGTAGGGGGGCTTGGGGTAGGCCGCGGCCGCAGGTGTCGTCGCAGCGGGGCCGCCACCACTCTGCGTCGCGGCGTTCGCCGCCGTAACGGCGACAGCCCCGGCTGTAATGGTCGCCCCCGTCACGAAAGTACGGCGCGTCGTATCGGTCATCATTATTGCTCCCGGAATGGTCACCACCCCAAGCGCCAACGATTGCATCTGTTCCGAAGTTACCCGTTACAAGGTTTCGGATCGGGTCTAAACCGCTGCTCCTGCGAGCGAATGCCAACATCGAACATTGCCCGACATCCGCCACTCGTTCAGACATGTCGTCATCGACCCGCACATGACACAGGGCAGCAGATGACGATCTCGGTAGACCGCCGCTCACTTCTCCTGACCGCGTGTGGGCTTCCCCTCGTCAATGTGAGGGCGAATGTCCGTGCTGCGTCGTTGCCGATGCAAAGGGTCACCGTACCCGCACCCTTCGATATGCCGACCATCGCCGTGCCGGATTTCAGGGCAAGCCGGACATTCCTCATCACCGACTTTGGCGCGTCGCAAGGTGACAGGGCAGCGACGAATGCGGCGATCCGGCGGGCGATCGACGCAGCGAACGCAGCTGGATCCGGCATCGTCGTCGTTCCGGCCGGCATCTGGCCAACCGGAAAAATCCATCTGAAGAGCAACGTGAACTTGCACCTAGACAAGGGCGCGACACTCCGTTTCTCCGACCAGCCTTCCGATTATCTGCCTACGGTGCAGACGTCGTGGGAAGGTATCGAGTGTTTCAACTACTCGCCCCTGATCTATGCTTTCGGGTGCGAGAATATCGCGATCACCGGCAAGGGGAGGCTGGAGCCGGTCTTGGATCGCTGGCTAATCTGGTCGGCCAGGCCCAAGCCGCACATGGATGCGCTGGTTGCGCTCTACAACATGGCCTATCGCAACGTGCCGGTACGCGAGCGCCAGATGGCGGTGGGCGCCAACAATCTGCGGCCGCATCTCATCCAGTTCAATCGATGCCGCAACGTGCTGGTCGAGGATATCTTGATCGATGGCAGTCCGTTCTGGACGCTTCATCCGCTGATGTGCCGGGACGTTGTGATCCGTCGCGTCAGCATCCGGGCTCATGGGCACAACAACGACGGTGTCGATCCCGAGATGAGCGAAAACATACTGATCGAGGATTGCCAGTTCGATCAGGGGGATGACGCGATTTCCGTGAAATCAGGCCGTGACATGGATGCCTGGCGTCTGGCCAAGCCCTGCCGGAACGTCGTCGTGCGCAACTGCCGCATCGTCAACGGGCACCAGCTCATGGCCATTGGCAGCGAGCTGTCGGCCGGCATCGAGAACGTCCTCGTTGATGATTGTCACTTCATCGGAAGCGGGAAGGGGGCAGACGACCATGCGGTCCCGATCAACAATTTGCTCTTCGTGAAGACCAACGAGCGTCGCGGTGGTTTCGTGAAGAACATCCATATGACCAACGTCAGCGCGACGACGATCGCAGGCGGCGTGCTCGCCGTCGAAACCGATGTGCTTTATCAGTGGAAATCGCTGCTGCCGACCTATGTGCGTCGCTTGACGCCGATCGAAGGGCTGTATGTCAGCGATGTGGCTGTAAATCAGGCCAAATTCGTCTCAAGCATCAAAGCCGAACGCGAGATGCCGGTGCGGAACGTGCGGCTCGATCGGATCAAGGTAAAAAGAACCACCGGCGCGCCCGTCGTCACGGAAAATGTGATCAACTTAAACCATGCGACCAATGCATATCAATAACCATTCGTACCTTACCGGCGCTCCAAAAACATGCGTACAAGAACATAATAAAGGCAGTCCGAGCACCAGCAGTGCGCAGCCGGGAGGCCTGCATCGTAGGCGCACCCGATCCGCAGGCAAGCGCCAACTATTGCCGCGTTCCGCGACCCCGTTGAGGCCGAAGGTTGAGTGACAGGAATACGATACCGGCCGAAAGCATGACGGCGCCCAACCAGAGGACAGGCCCGAATGCCCAGCCTCGTGATGCTACGGCCGTACCGAAGGCCCCCATCAGGGCAAACCATGCATATGCTTGCCATCTCAGCTTGCTGTCAGGTGCAAGTCGGCGCCCGGTCAATCGATGATGATGGTCATCGGTGGCGAAGCCGAAGCATGCGAACGCCAGCAGTGACAGCGCAAAGGCCAGCCACGTCATGCCATCACCTCCATCTCGGACATCGGAATCGCTGCAGCCCGTGCGCGTCGGGTTGCACGCACGGCAGGCCGGTAGCGCGCAACGCGACGAGCAAGCCACAGGAAGGCGATTGCGAACACGATCATGGTGGCGTCGATGCCGAGCGGCAGCAGGTCGCCTGCCAGCAGGGATGTCCAGGCATTCCAGCGCGTGTTCAGCAGATTGTAGATCGGCAGTGCAGCGAGCGCGGCGCCGGTCAGGCCGAACAAGATTGTCCAGACTTTTGCCGGCCGCCCCACCAGCGACGGGATGAACGCCGCACCCCAAACCAGAAACAGGACGTGCACCTCCCATCGCGATCGATCCGGCATGGCTACCGGCAGTAACCGGTTGGCCCAGAACAATCCTGCGATCCCGAGTGGAAAGCCGCCGATGACCGCGACGTTGAACCGCTCGACCATGCGGAACCCGACATGCGGGCGGGTGGGGTCAGGAAGTTTTTCGCGGCGCTTGACCGTCCACAGCACCAGCCCGCTCGCAACCATCAGCGTGCCCGCGATGCCGCAGAGGAAATAGAGCCAGCGCAGCAGGAGGTCGGCAAATCTGCCGGCGTGCAGTCCGATCATCACCCCGGCGGTCGCCGCCGCCCCGCCCGGGGCGGGAGAGCGCCAGACAGGGGTCGCGGTGGTGCCGTCATAGGTGATGGCAGGCGCGCGCGTGTTGAGAAGCGAGGCCGGGGTGCGATAGAAGGTCACACGCGCCGCCGCGTCGCCGGGTTCGCTCACCTGTATCGTACCGATCGGGCCGCCGAGCCGACGCTCCGCGTCTTGGGCGATCGCCGACAGCGACAGGATCGGCGCCGGCCGACCCGTGCGCTCCACCACCGGCGCTTCGGGAAACAGGTCGGCGAACATCCTGGTCTCGTCGGCGTAATTGGCCACGGTCGCCCAGGGCATGAGCAACGCCATGAGCGTCACGATGCCGGTGTAGGTTATCATGAGGTGGAAGGGGAGTGCCAACACGGCGGTGGCATTGTGCCCGTCGAGCCACGACCGCTGGCCCTTGTGACGGCGCAGGGCGAAGAAATCGCGGAAGATCTTCTTGTGGGTGACGATGCCGGTGAGGATCGCGACCAGCATCATCACCGCGGCGACACCGACCAGCCAGCGCGACCAGATCACCGGCAGATAGTAGAGGTCGAAGTGGAAGCGATAGAAGAACTCGCCGCCGCGTGTGTCCCGGGCGTGCTTCGGCATGCCGTCCGCACCGATCAGCGCCTGATTGTCGCGCCGACCGCGTCCTCCGCCTCCCCGCCGTCCGCCATGCTCGCCCTTCTTGGGCTGCGGTTGCCACGTGACCTGCGCACCGGGCATCGCAGCGTTGGGCATGGCGATGAACCAGCCTTTCGCGTCGGGTGCCTTGCGGCCGAGGAAACGCTGTGCGCCGTCGAGAACTCGCATCGGCTGCTCGATCCGCGCCAGTTCGGGCCGCATGTAGCGGTTGAGCGCCTCGCGCCAGAAGGCGATCGTGCCGGTCAGGAAGACGAGGAACAGAACCCAGCCGAGCAGCAGGCCCGACCAGGTATGGAGCGTCGATTGCGACTGTCGGATGCTTTTGCTCATACCCGCCCCGTCATCATGACCGACCAGCAGACGATCCCGCCGGCGGCCGCACCGGCGAGACCCAACACCCATGTCGCCCGCCAGCCGCTGCGCGCGCCATAAGCGTACATTGCGAACAGCGCGCAGAGCAGCAACGCGACCAGCGTACCGGTTATGGTTGCTTCAGACCGTGCCATCGGCAGCACACGCGCCAGTGCGGCCGCCCACAGGCTGGCGACGGCATAGCCGAGCGGCACGGCGGCGACGAAACGCAGCGTGTTGTCGCCACGCCGTCGCCAGATCACGGCGCGACCGGTAGCCGGCGCGATCACGGGTAGGCAAACCGCAGCGTCGCGAACACGGTTCGCGGCGTGCCATAATAGTTGCCACGACCGGTGGAGGAGATGCGGGCATAATAGGTCTTGTCGAGGACGTTGGCGACGTTGACCGACAGGGACAATTGCTCGCTGACCTTGTAACCGGCACGCAGATCGACGACCGCATAGGCAGGTTGGCGGACAACCGAGGAGATCGAACGGCCGTTGGGCGTGGCGACGCTGACCGGAACGACGATCGACGGGGTGCCACCGAACGTCTCGCTGAACCAAGTGACGCTACCACCGACGCTCGCACCGCGCAGCATCCCGGCCGGGACCGTGTAGTTGGTGAATGCCTTTATCATGTGTCTGGGAATGATCGGGGTCAACGACAGACCCTCGTACTGGGGCTGCGTGTCTTCGAGATACTCGTTGCGCGTATAGGTATAGCCGCCGTTCACGCGCCACCCCGGCAGGATTTCGCCGGTGGCCTCCGCTTCGATACCGCGAGAACGGACCTTGCCGACCTGCAGGTAGACCGTGGTCAGTTCCGGAGGATTGAAGATGCGATTGGTCTGCTCGATCTGGTAGACGGCCGCCGACAACAGCAGCCGGTCGTTCATCAGCGCCAGCTTGGTGCCGACCTCATACTGGCTACCGATCAGCGGTTGAACCTTGCCGCCATCGTCGCGGACGCGGTTGGCCGGCGCGGCCTGCGGCGTGAAGCTGTCGGCATAGCTGCCATAGATGTTCAGGTTCGGCGTCACGTCCCAGACGATGCCCGCATAGGGCGTGAACCGATTGTCGATGTTCTGCGGCTGGCCCCGCGCGGGGGTCGGCAGCAGCGTGTCGATCGTCTGTTCCCACCAAGTCAGGCGACCGCCGCCGACCAGCGTCAGCCCGGCGACCGGCTGCAGGCGCAGCTGACCGTACATGCCATATTGCTCGATGATCGTGTTCGTGCCGCCGTAGCTCTGGATGACGCAATTGGCCGGCGCGGGCGTTACCGGCGTCGTCCGGTCGGGACAGACGGCGTTCGTGCCCTGCACGGGGTAATAGGGCGACGCCGCATAGGGGTTGAGGGGCGGTTCCGCCGGAGGCACCGGATTGAAGACGTTGATCCGGGCATAGCCGTTGAGGCGGGTGTAATAGCTGTCGTAATCCTGCGCCTGGTAATCGGCACCCAGGATCAGTGTCTGGTCCCGCCCGAACAGGGGGAAGCTGCCGACCCCGTTGAAGTCGAACGACCGCGTTTTGGCGAAACTGTCGCCGCGATAGGCGATCTGGGTCGTCGTGCCGTTGTTCGCGAGCGCCGGCGTTACCGCGTTCGCGGCCGTCGTCACCGCCGCATTCCCGACGTAGCTATAGATGTCGACGCGATCGACGTCGGTGAAGAGACCGGTGGCACGCAACGTCCAGCGGTCGCTGATACGATGGGCGATCTCGGCGAAGCCGGTCCAGGTCGTGGATTCGAACCGGTTCCAGTCGGCGCCCAGATAGGTCGACCGGCGCACGTCGAGCAGCCGGCCCTCGTTGCCCGCACTGTCGCCGGCATAGCCCGGCAGGCCTGACTGGATCGACGGACGGAAGCGGTCGTAGGAACCGCCGATGGTGACCGTGGTGCGATCGCCGATCTCGACGCTGCCCACGGCAAATGCGTTGACGCGGTTGCGATGGGCGTAATCGAAGAACTGATCCTGGTCCTGCGCCATCACGCCCATGCGGACGCCGGCCCGGTCGCCGAGGGGGGCGGACATGTCGAGTTCTAGGCGGAGGTTGTCGTAGCTGCCGTACCCGGCCGACCCCTGCATCCGGAAGGCGTCGAGCGGCCGTTTGCGGACGAGATTGATGCTGCCCGAGGGATTGCCCGAGCCGCTGAACAATCCGGCCGGCCCCCGGAGGACCTCGATCCGGTCATAGGCGAACAGGTCAGGCACCACGCCGGGAAAGTTGAAGGACAGCGTCGGGACGCCGTCGACGAGATAGTTGGAGATGGCAAACCCGCGCGAGAAATAGGACGGGTCTTCGCTCCCGATGCCGTTGACGGTGATGCCGTTGGTCGCGGTGAGCGCGTCTTCCAGCGTGAACAGGTTCTGCGCCTCGATCTGCTCGCGTTCGATCACGGTGACGGTGTTCGCGACGTCCTTCAACGGCGTGACGGTCTTGCCCACCTCCCTGCCATAGCTTTTGCCGACGACGACGATCTCGCTCTGGTTCCGCTCGTCGCGCTCGCCGGTACGGACCTGATCGGTCGCCACCGGTTCGGCATCGGCCGCACGAGCGGCTGCATCGGTCGGCTCGTCCTTGCCCATCGCGAATGCACACGTAGGCGCCATCGCCACCACGGCCGTGGTGGCGAGCAGCATCGTTGAAAAACGCACTGTCACTTCCCCTTCGATTTCAGGGTTAGCTAACAAGATCGCAATTGCAAGTCACTATCAATAATGTGTCATTGCGTTACGCTTGCTGACCCATAAGGCGACCCACGATCAGCATGACTGATCGCCGGCAAATCGCTTAAAGCGCCACCCGAAAATTCCTCATCTCCGCTAGGGGCTGCGTCAAACCAAATGCACCTGCTGTTCGAGCGCGGGATCGACATTTGTCACGAGACGGTGCGGATGTGGTGGAACAGGTTTGGGTCAATGTTCGCCGGCGAGGTGCGGCGCAAGCGGGTCAGCCACATGCGTGGCTTCCGTCATTGGCGTTGGCATCTGGACGAAATGTACGTGAAGCTGAACGGGGAGATGGTCTACCTTTGGCGAGCAGTAGACCGCGAGGGCGAGGTACTGGAAAGCTACGTCACCAGGAGCCGTGACAAGGCGGCAGCTCTGGCGTTCATGAAAAAGGCGCTGAAGCGACACGGGTCGCCGAATACGATCACCACCGATGGCTTACGCGGTTACGGTGCTGCAATGGATGAGATGGGCTGCCGTGAATGGCAGGAGGTGGCTCGGTGGGCCAACAACCGGGTCGAAAACAGTCACCTGCCATTCCGAAGGCGAGAGCGCGCGATGCTCTGGTTCAAGCAGAGAAAGACGCTGCAAAAGTTCGCCTCCGTCCACGCCAACATCCACAATCACTTCAATCTGGAACGCCACCTCATTGACCGCGAGACCTACCGAACACGACGCTGCGCTGCGCTGGCGGAGTGGCAGATGCTTGCGACCTAGGTCCTGCCCTCAAAGGCCGACCTGCGACGACCCGAGACGCGTCCGCTTTAAACTGACAGCACCGCCACTTTGGGTCCACGGCCGGGCGAGCCGATTACCGCCGATCTCCCTTTCTGCGCGGCCACCAGCCTTCTGAGGCGATAGTCTTCGATCCCATGATGCGGATCTTGTCGTTGCCGACCTCGATGCGCGCACAGGTCATCCCGCCGATCGCCGTGATATCGCGCGTCGCATCTGACAGCCGCCCTGCCGTCTCCGGCGTGATCGACCGTTCGCTGGTGTTCTCCAGCGTCGCCTGCCGTAGCGTCGATCTCCACGCACCCCGCCGCGCATCAATGGCCCTTCACGCCCGGCAGGGTGTCTCCCCGGTGAACCGTGGCTCATCGCCCGGTTTGCCACGTGCGACCCAGTCGCGCTTCGCGCGCAGATAATCGGTCAGTTCGGCCAGTTCGGCGGCCTTGCGCTCCAGCCTGGCCAGCTGGTCGTCCATGATCGCGATCTCGCGCGTCTGCGACAGCCCCTCGCGTTGCAATTCGGTGGCGACGGTACCGATCTCCTTAAGCGTCATGCCAAGCGCCTGAGCGAAGCGGATCATCCGTGCGGTCGATGCCTCTCGCGGAGAGAAGATTTGATACGGGTTGCGGCCACCCCGCGAGCCGAGCTGCGGCGCGAGCAGACCCTTGCGCACATAGAAGCGGACGGTGTCCTGACTCAGACCCGTGAGTCGGGCGAACTCCCCAATCTGCATGCTGCTATCCGATCGCTTGACCATGGACCTTGCTCCAGCCTTATAGGGCGTGCTCCCATGAATGTGGAGCACGCCATGTCGAGCGAACCGACCGACCTTTCTTCCTCCCCGCCTCTCGCCTTCGTGACGGGGGCGACGGGACTTCTGGGCAACAATCTCGTACGCGAACTGATCGCCGACGGCTGGCGGGTGCGGGCCCTGGTGCGCTCGCGCGAAAAGGCCGCCCGGCAGTTTTCAGGCCTGGATCTGGAGATCGTCGGCGGCGACATGCTCGACGTGCCGGGCTTCGCCGCGGCGTTGCACGGGGTGGACGTGGTGTTCCACGCCGCGGCCTATTTTCGCGATTCCTACAAGGGCGGCCGTCATTGGGATGCGCTCCACGCGGCCAATGTCGAGGGCACCCGCGCCCTGCTCGATCACGCATGGCACGCCGGCGTGCGGCGCTTCGTCCACACCAGTTCGGTCGCGGTGCTGCGCGGCGCGAAGGGACAGGTCATCGATGAGAGCATGTTGCGGGATGAGGGAGAGGCCGATGACTATTATCGCAGCAAGATCCTGGCGGATCGGGTGGTGTTGGAGTTTCTCGACGCGCATCCCGAGGCCCGGGCGGTGCTGGTGCTGCCCGGCTGGATGCACGGGCCCGGCGATATGGGGCCGACCGCCGCAGGGCAGACCGTGCTGGACGTGGCGATGGGGCGCCTGCCCGGGGTACCGCCCGGTTCCTTTTCGGTGGTCGATGCGCGCGATGTCGCGCGGGCGATGATCCTCGCGGACCGGCTGGGCCGCCGCGGCGAGCGCTACCTGGCCGCCGGTCGGCACAGCACCATGGCCGACCTGTTGCCGCTCGTCGCGCAGGCGGTCGGGGTCACGGCGCCGACCCGCCGCATCCCGCTGGCGCTGCTCCACCTGATCGGGGCGTGGAACGAGGTGTATGCCCGCCTTACCGGCAGGCCGGTGCTGGTCAGCTGGGCGATGGCGCGCACCATCGCCACCGAAAACGACCGCTCGCGCTACGATCCCGCCAAGAGCGCGCGCGAACTGGGCCTGACGTTCCGCCCCCTTGCCGAGACCATCCGCGATGAAGTCGCGTGGTTCTATGCGAACGGCGTTCTGGCCAGCCCGCAGGATCGCGTGCGGGGTCGGCCGACCATGGCGTGACGGGGTGTTTACCGCATCACGACGCCCACCGCGTCCGGCGCATCGCGAAGGCGCAGGAAGAGGGGGCCACCGGCGCTGGCCGGTGCAGGCAGGACGATATCGAGCGCCGGCCCGGTATAGCCGTCGGGCACCGCCGCCGCGGCCTCGAACCGGTCGTTGGTGGCGATCGAACGGAGGAGAAAGAGGGCGTCGCCGGTGATCGTGCAGCCGGTCGGACCAGGGCAGGCGATCGCCGTGATGACCGGGAGGCGGACGGCAGTGGCGAGGGGGGACCAGCGGCTGGGTTCGTCGTCGCGGATGACCCGGAAGCGCAGGGGGCCGTGCACCGATGCGCCGAGCGCGTCGCGGGGGGTGAAGGCGACGATCCCCGTCGTGTCATCCTGCAGGTCATAGCCCCGGCCGCTCGCGATCCGGGCGACGGCGTCGCCCGCGACGGTCGCGACCTCGATGACCTCCCGCCCGGTGAGGGGCGTGCCCGGATCGAGCCGGAAGGCGAAGGTGACGCGGCTGTCCTGCGGGACGACATCGTCGGGCCGCAGCGCGATCGGCAGCGTGCCCGGGGCGGCGGGCCGCGGCGCGACGCTCCGGTGCAGCAGCGTCGGCACCGGCCGCGCGGGCGCGACGACGAGCGCCGCCGTCCGGTGCCGGTCGCCGGTGAAGGTGACGTCCGCGACGATGCGTTCGCCCGCGGTCAGCACCTGCGCCGCCGCCGGATCGACCGGGAGCAGCGTCAGCCGGTCGGCACCGGCGGCGCGGGTGAGGGCGCCCGGCCGCCACGTCGCCTTGCCCGCCCGGACCTCGCGCACCTGATCGAGCCGCGATCCGGTCAGCACCGCCGATTCGTCGCCCGCGGCATAGGCCACGCCGTCGATGCGGCCGACCTCCTGCAAGGCGGGCAGGACGATGCTGACCGGCGGTGCCGGCGCGCGCGCGGTGACGGTCAGCGTGACCGTGCCCGGCGTCGCCTTGTCCAGCGGCACGTCGACGACGATCGTGTTCGCGTCGTCCTGCTTCCACGACACCGCCTGCGCCGCTGCATCGCCGCGCTGCATCGTGATGCCGTCGATACAGCCGGCACCCTCGCCGGTCAGCGTCACCGCGTTGCTCCGCCCGACGACCAGCGAGGCCCGCGGGGCGGCGGTCCAGCGGTTGACCCGGGGATCGGACAGCTTGAACCGCGGTCCGTCGAACGGGGTGAACCCCCACCGGCCGGCGATCCGCGCGTCGATCGTCGCACCGGCGCTGCGGTCGGGCAACGCACGATCGAGCACGAAGCCGCCGCGCCGCGCATCGGCGTGCACGGGCAGGTCGAAACCGGCGGCACCGTCCGGCGCGACGCGCAGCACCATGTCGTGGGCGTAGCGCGTCGCATAGACGAGCGGCGCGCCCTCGACCGGCAGCACCGTGTCCGGCGCGGCGCACAACAGCGGCACGCCGGCCGCGGCCTGCAGCGGCGGCGGCTTGGCCGCCTCGATCGCCGGCAGGCCGACGACCATCACCGACGCGGGCTTGGCGAAGGACAAGGGTGTGTTGAGCAGCAAGGTCAACCGGCCGTCGCCCATCCGGGCGAGCGCCGGCACGAAGCGGAGTTGCGACGACTGGAAGGCGCCGAACAGCCGCAGGATGTCGCGTACCACGCCGATGTACGAACTGTACGAGCCATAGCCGCCCTGCGGCGTGGCGCTGAGCTGAAAGGCCAGATCGACGGGCGCCCCGGTGAGCGTATCGGCGAGGGCGGAGCTGTGCGTGTCGGCGAACAGCAGCGTTTCGCGATCCCCGGTCAGGCAGGCCGCCTGAAGCTCGGGCGGCTGCTGCAGGCATTCGGTCTTCAGCTTGATCGCAAGGCTGCGGGTGAGCACCTGCGACGCGGCATTGACGCTGTCCGGGTCCTGCCGGCCGATCCGGAAGAGCAGGTCGAGGAACGTATCGAGCCGCGCCCGGTCGAGCGCGGCCTGGTTGAGGTCCTGCACCGCGCGGACGAAGGTGCCGGGCTGTTTGCGGACCGCGCTGACGATCGCATTCCTGCCCGCGCCCCGTTCGGGCAGCACGAACAGCACGAGCTGCTGCGCGCCCTTCGGGACAACCAGCGACAGGTCGCCGCCCTTCGTCTTGCCGCTGACCGTGTCGTGGAACCACGCGTCCGGCGGGCGGTCGACCGCCCCGCGCAGGAAGGCGGCGACGAGGCGGAACCGGTCGCTCTGGCCGGCGGGAAGGTCGAGTTTGATCGCGACGCGGTCGCCCTCGGCGAGGTTCGGCACCCATTCCAGCGGCAGGGTCGATCCGTCGCGGGTGACGGCGACCGACAGCCGTGGCCCGACCAGATCGAACGACGAGGGGGCGGCCTGCACGGACATCGCCGTGAGCAGGAGCGCGAGGGAGACGAGGTTACGGATGATGCGCGACATAGGGCTGAGATCGAACCCGGCTTCGAGGACAGCGGAGAGGATGCGGATGTGCCGCAGTCATGTGGTCAGAATGTGACCCGACGCGCCGGGTGCCGGGGCGCGTCGGGCGATGGCGGCGGAACGGGGCTCGGGGCCGTTACGCCAGCAGGCTGCGATAGTTCTGCGAGAAGATGTCGCGGCCGATGATGAGCCGCATCACCTCCGAACTGCCCGCCAGGATGCGGTTGATGCGCGCGTCGGTGAACATGTGGCTGATCGGATATTCGTCCATATAGCCCGCGCCGCCGTGCAGCTGGACGCCGAGGTCCATCATCTTCCATTCGACCTCGGTGGTCAGCATCTTGGCCTTGGCACCCATGTTGCCGGTCAGGCGGCCGGCGTTGTGCTCGACGACGCAATGGTCGACATAGGTCTGGACGAGGTCGATCTCGGCATCCATCTCGGCCATGCGGAACTGGGTGTTCTGCTGATCGGACAAAGGCTTGCCGAACATCACCCGCTGCATGACGTAATCGCGGGTGATGTCGAACGCGCGGCGCGCATTGGCGGCGGCGCCGACCGCGGCGATCAGCCGTTCCTCGGCCAGCCCCTCCATCAAATGATAGAAGCCGTTGCCGGGGGTCCCCAGCACATTGTCCTTGGGAATGCGGACGTTGTCGAAGAACAGCTCCGCCGTGTCCTGAGCGGACATGCCCATCTTCTTCAGATTGCGCCCCCGTTCGAAGCCCGCCATGCCGCGTTCGACGAGCAGCAGCACCAGCGCATGCTTCTTTTCCGCGCCCGCCAGCTTTGCGGCGACGACGATCAGGTCGGCGTTGATGCCGTTGGAGATATAGGTCTTCGATCCATTGAGCAGGAAGTGGTCGCCCCTGTCCTCGGCGGTCGAGCGCATCCCGGCGAGGTCGGAACCTGCGCCCGCCTCGGTCATCGCGATGGCGAGGATCGTGTCGCCGCTGACGCAGCCGGGCAGCACCCGGCGACGCAATTCCTCGCTGCCGAAGCGTTGCAGATAGGGGCCGACCAGGCGGCTGTGCAGCGTGTTGTACCAGCTGGCGCAGCCCGCGCGCACGGTTTCCTCGATGATGATCTGTTCGTAGCGGAAATCCTCGTCGCCCAGCCCGCCATAGCTTTCGTCGGGCCAGACCATCAGGAACCCCTGGTCGCCCGCGCGTTTGAAGGCGTCGCGATCGACGATCCCCGCCTCGCGCCACGCCTCCATATGCGGCGCGATCTCGCCGTCGAGGAAGCGGCGATAGGCTTCGCGGAACATGATCTGGTCGTCGGTGAACTGGCGCATCTCTGTCTCTCCGGGGATCAGCGTGGGGCCATGCGGATGGCGCCGTCGAGCCGCACGTCCTCGCCGTTGAAATAGCCGTTCTCGACCATCAGCAGCGCGAGCGCGGCATATTCGGCCGGATCGCCCAGTCGCTTGGGGAAGGGCACCGACGCCGCCAGCGCCGCCTTCACATGATCGGGCGCGCCGAGCAGCAGCGGCGTGCTGAAGATGCCGGGCAGGATCGTGTTGACGCGAATCCCCTCGGCCATCAGGTCGCGCGCCAGCGGCAGCGTCAGGCTGACGACGCCGCCCTTGGAGGCGGCATAGGCGGCCTGGCCCATCTGGCCGTCCTCCGCGGCGACCGAGGCGGTGTTGACGATCGCGCCGCGCTCGCCGGCTTCGTCGACCGGATCGAGCGCGGCCATGCCGACCGCCGATTTGGCGGTGCAGCGGAACGTGCCGATCAGGTTGATCTGGATGATCTTCTCGAATTCGGCGAGCGGGAAGTGGCGCAGCGCGCCGGTCGCCTTGTCGCGGCCGACGGTCTTGATCGCATTGCCGGTGCCCGCGCAATTGACCAGCACGCGCTCCTGCCCGTGGGCCGCGCGCGCGCTGGCGAAGCCGGCATCGACCGAGGCGTCGTCGGTGACGTTCACCGCGCAGAAGATCCCGCCGATCTCGGCGGCGACGCGCTCGCCCAGTTCGGCGTTGAGGTCGAACAGGGCGACGCGGACGCCCCTGGCGGCGAGCGCCCGGGCGGTCGCGGCGCCGAGGCCGGAGGCGCCGCCGGTGACGACCGCGGCGATGGAGGAATCGAGTTTCACGTGGGGGTGTCCTTCAGGAAGCAGGAACGGTCACAGCCGCTCGATGATGGTCACGTTGGCGATGCCGCCGCCTTCGCACATGGTCTGGAGGCCGAAGCGCTTGCCGGTGCGGCCGAGCGCGTGGATCAGCGTCGCCATCAGCTTCGCACCCGATGCGCCGAGCGGATGGCCGAGCGCGATCGCGCCGCCATGGACGTTCAGCCGCTCCGGATCGGCCTCCAGCATCTGCAGCCAGGCGAGCGGGATCGGGGCGAACGCCTCGTTGACCTCGTACAGGTCGATCTCGCCGATCGAACGGCCGGCGCGTTCGAGCGCGGTCCGCGTCGCGGTGATCGGCTCCGCCAGCATCACCACCGGATCGCCGGCGGTGACGGTCAGATTGTCGATCCGCGCGATCGGGGTCAGGCCATGGGCCTTGAGCGCGCGGGCGTTGACGATCAGCACGCCCGACGCGCCGTCGCAGATCTGGCTGGCATTGCCCGCGGTGATGATGCTGCCGTCCATCACCGTCTTCAGGCCGCCCAGCCCCTCCAGCGAGGCATCGGGCCGCAGTCCTTCGTCGGCGACGTGCAGCGCGGTGCTGCCGTCGGGGCGGGTGATGCGCACGGGGACGATCTCGCGATCGAACGCGCCGGCGGCGACCGCCGCGGCGCCCTTGCGGTGGCTGGTGAGGGCGAAGGCGTCGGCGGCGTCGCGGGTGATGCCGTAGGAGTCGGCGATCATCTGCGCGCCGGTGAACTGGTCGAACGACGACACGCCGTAGCGCCTCTTCGCCGCCTCGCTCCACGGACCGGTGCCGATGCCCGCCTGCGCGTAGAGCGACACGGTCGAGCCCATCGGCACGCGCGACATGCTCTCGACGCCGGCGGCGATGACCATGTCCTGCGTGCCCGACAGCACGGCCTGCGCGGCGAACTGGATCGCCTGTTGCGACGATCCGCACTGGCGATCGATCGTCACCGCCGGCACCGTGTCGGGCAGGGTCGAGGCGAGGACGGCGTTGCGGCCGACCTGCGTGCTCTGCTCGCCGCCCTGGCCGACGCAGCCCATGATGACGTCCTCGATCGCGGCGGGATCGATCCCGGTCCGCGCGACGAGCGCGTCGAGGACGACGGCGGCGAGGTCGGCCGGATGGATGCCGCTGAGCGCGCCGTTGCGGCGCCCGCCGGCGGTGCGGATGGCTTCGACGATATAGGCTTCAGGCATGGTCCGCCCTTTCGAGGGTGAGGGATGGCGAGGGCGTGGCGACCGCGCGATGCAGCACGCCGCCGCTGGCGGCGAGGCGTTCGAGCAGCGGCGAGGGCGCGAAGGCGGGGCCATGCTGCGCAGCCAGCGCCCGCAGCGCGGCGACGATCGCGGGCAGTCCGACGGTATCGGCCCAGAACATCGGTCCGCCGGTGTGGACCGGCCAGCCATAGCCCGCGATCAGCGCCATATCGATGTCGGACGCGCGCAGCGCGATCCCCTCGTCGAGGATCTTCGCGCCCTCGTTGATGATGGGGTAGAGGAGTTGTTCAAGGAGTTCGCGATTCGTGAAGTCGCGGCGGGCGATGCCCCTGTCGGCGGCGAGCGCGGCGATCACCTCATCGGCGACGGGCGAGGGGGTGGCGCGGCGCTGCGCGTCGTAATCGTAGAAACCGCCGTTCTTCTTCTGCCCCAGCCGGTCGCGTGCGACCATGTCGCCCATCAGCGTCCGCCCGGTCGAATCGCGGCCGATCACGTCCAGCCCGATCAGGTCGAGCATCTGGAACGCGCCCATCGGAAAGCCGTAATCGACCAGCACCCGGTCGATCTGTTGCGGGGAGGCACCGGCGATCGCCAGCGCGTCGGCCTGCGCCATGCGCACGCCCATCGCGCGATTGGCGATGAAGCCCTCGCACACGCCCGACAGGACGGGCAGCTTGCCGATCCGCTTGGCGAGCCGCATCGCGGTCGCGACGACGCCGGGCGCGGTACGCGCGCCGCGCACCACCTCCAGCAGACGCATGACGTTGGCGGGCGAGAAGAAATGCAGCCCGACCACGCGATCGGGGCGGCGGGTCGCCGCGGCGATCGCGTCGAGATCGAGGAAGGAGGTGTTCGAGGCGAGGATCGCATCCGGTTTGGCGATGGCGTCCAGCTGGGCGAAGATCGTCTGCTTCAGCGCCATGCTCTCGAAGACCGCCTCGATGACGAGGTCGCAGCCGGCAAGGTCGGTCATCGCCAGCGTGCCGGTGAGCAGCGCCATGCGCCGTTCGACCTCGGCCGCGTCCAGCCGGCCCTTGCGTGCGCTGGCGTCGTAATTGCGGCGGATCGTCGCGATGCCGCGATCGAGCGCATCCTGACGCGTCTCGACCAGCGTCACCGGCAGGCCGATGTTGAGGAAGTTCATCGCGATGCCGCCGCCCATCGTGCCCGCGCCGATCACGCCCACCGTGGCGATCGACGCGACGGGCGTGTCCGCGGCGAGCCCGGGTACCTTGCCGGTCTCGCGCTCCGCGAAGAAGGCATAGCGCTGCGCCTCGGATTCGCGGCTGTGGAGCAACTCGGCGAACAGTTCCGCCTCGCGCGCCATGCCCTGATCGAAGGGCAGGGTGACGGCGGCCTCGATCGCCTTGATGATGTTGGCGGGTGCCCTGACCCCGCGCAGCAGGCCCGGATTGTTCGCGCGAAAGGCGTCGAACAGCCCCGGCTCGGCGCGGTCGGCGGCGATCCTGTCCTCGCGGTCGCGCACCCGGCGGCGGACGGCACCGTCCGCGACGACCTCCCGCGCGAAGGCGACGGCGGCATCGACGAGGTCGTCGGGTGCGCTGAGGCGGTCGACGATGCCGAGCGCCAGCGCCCGCGCGGCCGCGATCGGCTTGCCGCCGGTGATGATGTCGAGCGCGGCCGCGGCGCCGACGATCCGCGGCAGGCGCTGCGTGCCGCCCGCGCCGGGGAGCAGGCCGAGCGCGACCTCGGGCAGCCCGACGCGCGCGGTGGGGCTGGCGATCCGGTAATCGCAGGCGAGCGCGGTTTCGAGCCCGCCGCCGAGCGCGGTGCCGTGGATCGCGGCGATCACCGGCTTGGTCGCGCCCTCGATCCGGGCGAGCACGTCGAGCAGGTCCGGGCGCATCGGCGGCTTGCCGAATTCGGTGATGTCGGCACCGGCGAAGAAGGTCCGCCCCGCGCAGAGCAGCACGATCGCCTCGACCGAGGCGTCGGCCTCCGCCGCGGTGATGCCGTCGATGATCGCCTGCCGCACGGCGAGGCCGAGCGCGTTGACCGGCGGCGAATCGATCGTGAGCAGGCCGATGCTGCCGCGCGTTCCGAACGTGCCTGTCGGCATGCTGATTCTCCCTCGTTCCCGTCGTGACGGCCGCATCCCTGGCGCGGCGTTCGCGCTGCCTGATGCCTCAGGACGCAGACGATGGGAAGGGGTAATTATACGAACATATAATAGCAATATATCACCGCTGGATTTGTCGCTGCGGCGGCATCGGCGTCGTTCGTCCGGGGTTGGCAATCGCATTTAACTATGCGTATACATAGGGCGAGAAAGGGAGAGCGATGACCGATCAGACGGATATCCGCATCGTCGTGCGCGACGGCGTGGCGGAAGTGACGCTCGACCGGCCCGCGGCGCTGAATGCGCTGACGCTGGACATGGCCGCGGCGCTGCGCGACGCCTTTGCACGGATCGCGGGCGATCCGGCGGTCCGCGCGGTGCTGCTGACCGGGGCCGGGCGTGCCTTTTGCAGCGGCGCGGACCTGCGCGGCGATGCCGGTGGCGGCGCGACCGACGTCGGCGACAGCCTGGAGCGTTTCTTCAACCCGCTGCTCGAAACGCTCTTCGCGATGCCCAAGCCGCTGGTGACCGCGGTGAACGGCCCGGCGGTGGGGGCGGGATTCTCGCTCGCGCTCGCCGGGGACGTCATCCTCGCGGCGCGATCGGCCTATTTCATCCAGGCGTTCGTCAAGGTCGGGCTGGTTCCCGACGTGGGATCGACCTGGCTGCTGCCGCGCCAGATCGGACGCGGGCGGGCGATGGCGCTGATGATGCTCGGCGACCGGCTGTCCGCCGACACCGCGCTCGACTGGGGCATGATCTATCGCGTCGAGGAGGATGACGCGCTGCTGGAATCGGCGCGCGCGCTCGCCGCCCGGCTCGCCGCCGGTCCGACGCAATCCTATGCGATGCTGCGCCGTGCGGCACGCGCGGGGCTGGAGAGCGGGCTGACCGAGGCGCTCGCCCGCGAGCGTGCCGATCAACGCGCGGCGGGCTTCACCGGTGATTTCGCCGAGGGCGTGCGCGCGTTCGTCGACCGGCGGGCGCCGGTCTTCACCGGCGCGTGAGGGGAGTCGCGTGACCGGGCCGTTCGTCAATCTGGGACAGGTCGCGGCGCATCATGCGCGCGAACGGCCCGATGCCATCGCCTTCGCCTTCGAAGGGCGCACGACCAGCTTCGGCGCATTTGCGGCGCGGTGCCGCAGGGTCGCCGCGGCGCTGGTCGCGGACGGCTGCCGGCCCGGTGCGCGCGTCGCCTTTCTGGGCAAGAACAGCGACCTGTTCTTCGAACTGCTGTTCGGCGCCGGGATGGTCGGGCTGGTGACGGTGCCGCTCAACTGGCGGCTGGCGCCGGCGGAGCACGAGCAGATCCTCGCCGATGCGCGCGCCGATCTGCTGTTCGCCACCGCCGACTTCGCCGCGGCGGCGGGGCGGCTGGCGCTGGACGCCCTCGGGGTGCGGCGGCTGGTCGAGATCGAGCCGGGCGACGATCCCGACCGCCACTTCACCGCGTGGCGCGACGTGCGTGGCGCCGCGGCGGACACCGGCGCCGATACCGCGGTCGCGGTCGGTCGCGACGATGTCTTCCTCCAGCTCTACACCTCCGGCACGACCGGCAGGCCCAAGGGCGTGATGCTGACCCATGGCTCCGTGCTGGGCGCGCTGGAGCTGGCCGGGGAGGGGGCGGAGCCGTGGCGGCAATGGACCCCTGACCTCACCGCGCTGGTCGCCATGCCGGTGTTCCACGTCTCCGGCTCCGGCTGGGCGCTGGGGGCGTTCCATGGCGGCGGACGATCGGTGATCCTGCGCGAATTCTCGATTTCCGGCGTCGAACGGGCGATCGCCGCCGACGGCGTCACCCATGTGATGATCGTGCCCGCGGCCTTGCAGATGCTGGTCGACAGCTGGGAACGCGGCACGGCGCAGGCGGGATCGCTGCGGCAGATCGTCTATGGCGCCAGCCCGATGCCGCCGGTCCTGCTCAACCGCTGCCTCGCCCTGCTGGGGTGCGATTTCGTGCAATATTACGGGATGACCGAGACGTGCGGCAGCTTCGTCGCGCTGTCGCCCGAGGATCACCTGCAACCGGTCGGCAACCGGCTCGGCTCCACCGGGCGGGTGATGACGGGCCATGCGCTGCGCATCGTCGACGCCGGCGGTGCGGCGGTGCCGGCGCATGTCGTCGGCGAGGTGTGCGTGCGCACCCCCGGCGTGATGGCGGGGTATTGGAACATGCCCGAGGCGACGTGCGAGACGATCGACGCGGACGGCTGGCTGCACACCGGGGACGCCGGCTATCTCGACGACGACGGCTATCTGTTCCTGTGCGACCGGATCAAGGACATGATTATCTCCGGTGGGGAGAACATCTATCCGATCGAGGTGGAACAGGCGCTCGCCAGCCATCCGGCGGTCGATGCGGTGGCGGTGATCGGCATCCCCGACGAACGCTGGGGCGAATCGGTCAAGGCGTTCGTCGTCCTCAAGCCCGGCGCCGCGACGCAGGCGGAGGAGCTGGTCGCGCACGCGCGGACCGCGATCGCGGGCTACAAGGTGCCGCGGTCGGTCGACTTCGTCGCGACGCTGCCGCGCAACGCGTCGGGCAAGATCCTCAAGCGCGAGCTGCGCGCCGCGCACCGCACCGCCTCCGATTCCGCGCTTGCCTGATCCCGTGCTTCCTCTGTCCCGGACGTCTGCCGCCATGCATCCCTGTGTCCATGCCCGCACCCATCCCGCAAAGGCCGCGGTCGTCCTGCACGCGACCGGGGAGACGATCGATTATGCGACGCTCGATCGCCGTTCCAACCAGGGCGCGCATCTGTTCCGCGCGGCGGGGCTGGTGCGCGGCGACGTGGTGGCGGTGTTCCTCGAGAACCATCCCCGCTTCTTCGACCTCGCCTGGGCGGCGCAGCGCAGCGGCCTGTATCTCGTCTGCCTGTCGTCGCGCGCGACCGCGGCGGAGGCGGACTATATCCTGACCGATTCCGGGGCGAAGCTGCTGGTGACCTCGCCCTGTCTCGCCGCCGTGGCGGGCGAGCTGCCGGCGCGGTTGCCGGGGGTCGCGATGTTCATGCTCGATACCCCCGCCACCGGCTTTCGCGACTGGAACGGCGCGGCGGCGGCGATGCCCGATACGCCGATCGCCGACGAATCGGCAGGGGCGCTGATGCTCTATTCGTCGGGGACGACGGGGCGGCCCAAGGGCGTGCGCTGGGCGCTGCCCGAGGACCCGTCGATCGCGGCGCCGCCGGTGCTGACGCAACTCGCCGCCGGACGGTTCGGTTTTACGGGCGACACCGTCTATCTGTCGCCGGCGCCGCTCTATCACGCCGCGCCGCTGCACTGGTCGATGACCGTCCACCGGCTGGGCGGGACGGTGGTGGTGATGGAGCATTTCGATCCCGAGGAGGCGCTGCGTGCGATCGCGCGCTACCGGGTCACCGCCAGCCAGTGGGTGCCGACGCATTTCGTGCGCCTGCTCAAGCTGCCCGAGGCGGTGCGGGGCGCGTACGACCTGTCGTCGCTGCGCGTGGCGATCCATGCCGCGGCGCCCTGTCCGGTGCCGGTCAAGCGGGCGATGATCGACTGGTGGGGGCCGATCCTGTTCGAATATTATTCGGGGACGGAGGGCAACGGCTGGACGATGATCGATTCGGCCGAATGGCTGCGCAAGCCCGGATCGGTCGGCCGCGCGGTGATCGGCACGCCGCACATCTGCGACGACGCCGCGAACGACCTGCCGCCGGGTCGCGAGGGCGCGATCTACTTCGAGGGCGGCCCGCGCTTTTCCTACCATAACGATCCCGCCAAGACCGCGGCGGTCGCCAACGTGCACGGCTGGACCACGCTGGGCGACGTCGGCCGGCTGGACGAGGACGGCTATCTCTACCTGACCGATCGGCAGAGCTTCATGATTATCTCGGGCGGGGTGAACGTCTATCCGCAGGAGATCGAGAACGTCCTGGTGACGCATCCGCGGATCGCCGATGCGGCGGTGGTCGGCGCGCCCGATCCCGATTTCGGCGAAAAGGTGGTCGCGGTGATCCAGCCCGTCGACTGGGCGGACGCCAACGAGGGTTTCGCCGAGGAAATCCGCCAGTGGCTGCGGGGGCAGCTGTCGGGCATCAAGGTGCCGCGGCAGATCGACTTCATGCCGCAGCTGCCGCGCGAGCCGACCGGCAAGCTCTACAAGCGGCTGATCCGCGACGCCTATCGGCAGGCGGCGGGGGCGGCGGCATGACCGGTATCGACCATATCGCGGGCCGGCCGGGGTTCGGTGCGCGCCTGACCAACGCGCTGTTGCGCGCGACGCGGGCGAAGACGCCGCTCGACGTCGGCGATCCCGCGGCGCTGATCGCGGCGCGCGGCAAGCTCGACCGGTTCGATGCCGGGATGGCGCGGCTGCAGCGCCGCGCGTCGCGGCCGTTCACGGCGGAGGACGCCGATATCGCGGGCGTCGCGGTCAAGACGCTCGCGATCGTCGATCCGGTCGCGCCGCGCCGCGCCAACGACGTGCTGCTGTTCGTCCATGGCGGCGGATTCTTCTTCCGCTCGATCCACGGCCATATGCTGATGGCGGCGCGGATCGCGCGGGCCGCCGGGATCGGGCGCGTCGTCCTGCCGCTGTACCGGCTGGCGCCGGAACATGCCTATCCCGCCGCGCAGGACGATTGCCTCGCGGTGTACGATGCGCTGCTCGCGGACGGGGTCGATGCCGGCGATATCGTCGTCGCCGCCGATTCCGCGGGCGCGGCGCTGGCGCTCGGGATGCTGCTGCGCGCGCGGGATCGCGGGCGGCGCCTGCCGCGTGCGGTCGCGCTGATGTCGCCGATGACCGACCTCAGCTATGCGGGGGCGTCGATCGCGGAGAATGCCGAGCGCGATCCGATGCTCGGCGGGCAGCCGATGCCGGCGCCGGCCTATTATCTGGGCGATGCGGACCCGGCCGATCCCGGCTGTTCGCCGCTGTTCGCCGACCTGCTCGGGCTGCCGCCGCTGCTCGTCCAGGTCGGCAGCACCGAGCGGCTGCGCGACGACGGCGTGCGGCTGGCGGCGCCGGCGATCGCCGCGGGCGTGCCGGTCCGGGTCGAGGTGTGGCCGGGCATGCCGCACGTCTTCCAGGCCTATGATTTCCGCGAAGCCCGACAGGCACGCGCCCGTATCGCCACGTTCCTGCGCGGCGACGCCTCCCTCCCCCGACAGACAGGCTGAACCATGCCGCATATCTCCGTCATGACGCGCGAACAGGGCGAACGATCAATCGCGGTGCCGGCGGGCACGACGCTGATGCAGGCGTTGCGCGATGCGGGGATCGACGAAATCGCCGCGCTCTGCGGCGGCTGTTGCAGCTGCGCGACCTGCCACGTCCATATCGCGGCGGACTTCCTCGGCAGGCTTCCGCCGATGTCGGAGGACGAGAACGACCTGCTCGACGGGACCGGCAGCCGCAACGCCGGATCGCGGCTGTCCTGTCAGGTGACGGTCACCGACGCGCTCGACGGCATGGTCGTGACGATCGCCGACGCCGACTGAGGATCACGGCACGGCGGGCGCGAGCACCGGGGCGGGGGCAGCGACCAGCGTGCCGGCCGGTACCGCCGCGCGCCCGCCGGCGGTCTTGAGGTTGAGCCGGCGGATCACGTGCGGCGTGACCATGATATAGAGTTCGGTGGTCTGCTTGCTGATCTTGCTGGCGCCGGCGAGGATCGACAGGATCGGGATATCGCCGAGGATCGGCAGCTTGGTGCGCGTCTTCATGCTGCTTTCCTGCGACAGGCCGCCGATCACGAAGGATTCGCCGTCGCGCACCGCGGCATAGGTTTCCGCCTCGCGCTGGCTGATCGTCGGATAGCCCTGCAGATAGCCGGTGACGCTCGATACGACGCAATAGATGTGGCTGGAGACGATGCCGTCGTCGGTCACGCGCGGCGCGATCTGGAGCGTCACGCCGACGTTCACATATTGCACCTGCTGCGACACGCCGTTGACCCCCGACAGCGTGATCGAGGTGAGGATCGGGATCGCATCGCCGGTGACGATCCGCGCCGCCGATCCGCTCTGCGCCGAGATCCGCGGACGCGACAGGATGCGGCCCTCGCCCTTCTGGATCTGCGCATAGAGCGACGCCTGCAGATTGACGCCGCCGCTGAGCTGGCGCGTGGTCAGCGGGAAGGACGATCCCGCCGAGGAGATGTTGCCGTAGGTGGCGGTCGCGGTGGCGATCTGGCCGTTGGCATTGGCGATGTCGAGGCCGAGGTTGCGCGCGCCCGTCTGGGTCAGCTCGACGATCTGCGTTTCGAGCATGACCGTGTCGATCGGCTGGTCGATCGCCGCGATCTGCGCCTTCAGCCGCGCGATCGTCGCGGGATCGCCGCGCAGCCAGATCGCGTTGAGCCGGCGGTCGACGCCGATATTGGCGTTGATCGACCGCCCGAGCGGTTCGGGATCGGTGTTCTGCGTCTGCGGCCCCGGATTGTAGCTGCTGCTGACGCCGTTGGTGTTGGCGGAGCCGAAGCCGGGCGAGCGCGGCACGAACGTGTCGTTGGGCTTGATCGCGGCGCTGTCGGTGAGCAGGCCCGCGACCTCGCTGACGTCGGCATATTCGAGCATCACCAGCTCGAACCCCATCGCCGAGAAGTCCGCCGTTGGCGGCACCGATCCGGCGGCGCTCGCCGACAGGCCGGGGGCGGCGGTGTCGGGCGGGGTCGCGGCGGCGTCGGTCGCGCGGCCGGCGGGATCGGACAGCGTGACCGTCACGCTGTTGTCGGCATTGTCGATCGATCCGATCTGCACGCCCGGCGATCGGGGATCGAGGCGGAGGAACAGGAAGCCCGGATTCTCCTCGACGCGGATCGCCTTCAGCGGGCCGGTGAAATGGTCCGGCACGGTCAGCTGCCGGCCGCGCGCGGTGAGCGTGAAGGCGACCGCGGGCGTGCCGGAGGCGTCGGTCGCGCTGACGTGCGTGTTCATCCGCGGCGTCAGCTGGAGCTTGAGGACCGTGCGCGCGGGCGTATCCTCGACCACGGTGATCGCGGTCAGATAGGTGAGCGTCTCGCCGCCCGTCTGCGCGCGGCCGGGCTGGGCGGTCGTCACCACCAGCAGCAGCGCGATCAGGCGGAACGGGGCTGGCGCGAACGCCCGATGCCGGCGTCGATCGTTCGACCGGACCATGGGATCACTTTCGAAGGAACACGGGGGGAGGGGGCGCGCCGGGCGGCGACCCGATCGGACGATCCGTCGGGCCGCCGGCCGTGCGCATCGGTCAGGGCAGCGATGCGTAGGGCTGGTTGTAGGGATTGACCTCGACATAGCTGCGGCCGGTGACGGATTGCCCGTTCAGCGTGCCGACGACCGCCGACGTCCCCTCCCAATAGGTGCGGTGGCCGGGCCAGACCATTTCCTGGTCGGCGACCTGCGGCGTGACGGTCAGCGTCCCTTCGGGCAGCACGACGTTCCACTTCGAGGGGTAGGTGTAGCCCGATTGCGCGCTGCGCCAGGTCGACAGCACCTGCAGGTCCATCTGCTGCCCCGGGACGGGGCTGGACACGCCGTTGACGACGCGGGTCCCGAGCTTGTTGACGATCGCGCCGGTCAGCGGGTCCTGCAGATAATACAGCATGTACTGCGTGTTGTTGTCGAGCTGGACGGCGAACCAGTTCCAGCCGCCGCCGAAGATCGACCCGCCCTGGTTGATCGCGGTGCCCTTCACGAACCACTGGCGATCCTGCCACGAGGTGCCGGTGATGCGGATCGGCACGCCATTGTCGTAGATCGTGCCGACGGTATCGAGCGCGGTCGACGAATAATAGGCCGAGGTCCGGCCGATCGGCCGGTAGTCGACCACGCCGTTGGTGCCGTGGACGGTGAACGGGATGCGGCTGCTGGTGGTCAGGTCGATGCCGAACCGGCCGTCGGACAGCATCGCCTTGATCGCATAATTCTGCCGCGATCCGCCGATCGACCAGTCCTTGTTGGTGAAGGTGAAGCTGCCGGTCTGCGCGGGGATGGTGTCGCTCTTGACCCGTTCCTCGACGCGGTGGACGTTGTTGTTCACGTCGGTGATCGCGAAATGCCACGAATATATCGCGGGGCCGAGCGGCAGCGGCCACAGCTGGAACACGGTGACCTCATAGCCATATTCGCGCTTCGCGCCGCTCGGGTCAGTGCCGTAGAGATGGCCGACGAAATACCACCATTCCAGCTGGCTGCGGTGCGCGCTTTCGTCCTTGGCCAGCGACACCGGTGCCGGCTGCTCGAACAATTGCGCCTGCGCCGCGGTCGCGCCGATGCCGGTCGGCATCGCCAGCAGGGCGAGGCCGTTGGCGATGGCGGCCAGTTTCCGCCGTGATGTTCTCCAGATCATCCTTGCTCTCCTTGTGGTTGCAATAGGGTGGATCGCGCGGGCGATCAGGGGAGGATGCGCAGGCCCCAGTCGACGCCCCAGGGGTTCATCTCCGCAAAGGCCTTGCCGGTGGCGGGCTTGCCGCCGAGCGTGCCGGTGACGCGGGCAGGTCCCTCGTAATAGAATTTCTGGGTAGCCGGCGCGTGCAGCTCGGCGTCCTGGATGATCGGCACGATGGTGATCGCACCCTCGGGCAGCGTCACCTTCCAGCTCGCCGGATAGGTGTAGCCGGTGTTCGGGCTGCGCCAGCTGCCGATGCGTTCGAGCACGAGCTGGCTGGCGGGGATCGGCGTATAGGTGCCGTTCGCGGTCTTGACCCCGATCGCGTGATCGATCGTGCCGTCGCCCTTCATGAAGAAGCTGAGGTTATACTGGGTGTCGTCGTCCATCGAGACGCCGAACCAGGTCCAGCCGCTGTCCGCCTGACCCGGCGCGCCGGTCGCCCATTCGTGGTCGTACCAGGTCGTGCCGGTGACTCGGATCGGCACGCCATGGTCCCAGACCGTTCCGCTCGTCTTGTTGACGTTGAACGAATAATAAGGCGACTTCCACGTGCCGTAGGTTTCGACGCCGTTGATCCCGTTCAGCGTCGGCGGCTGCGTCGCCTGCGCGGTCAGGTCGATCGCATATTGCAGGTCGGTGCGGCTCGCCTTGGCATAATAAGCGCCCATCGAGCCGCCCATCCGGAAGCCGAGGACGTTGAGGTCGAACCGGTTGGCGGTGGTGGTGAACGGCCCGGGCAGGACGCGCTTTTCGAAGTGGAACGTGCCGCGGGTGAGATCGGAAATGGCGAAATGCGCGTCGTAGACCGGCGGCAGGCCCGCGACGGGGGCGATCTGGAAGACCACCATCTCATAGGCATAGGAGCGCTTGCCGCCGGCCGGATCGGTGCCGTCGAGGAAGCCGGTCATGTACCACCATTCCGCCGGCTGGCGGTGCGACGCCTCGTCCCTGGGCAGGACGATGCCGGTTTCGATCGGGGGGAAGTTGCCGATCGCCTGGGCGAACGCGGGCGCCGGGCCGGCGAGGGTCGCGAGCAGGGACGCCGACAGGGCAAGCGCGCAAGCGAGCACGCGCGTAAGCACGGGTTTCATGGCCAGCCTTCTCCTAAAGCCTTGGTTGTTCTGCTGTTCGTCGTGGGCTTCGCCGCCTGTTCCCCGTCGGTTGCGGGGCGTGTCGTCAGGCGACTCAGCGTCGCATAAGATGGCAAGTGTTGCACACCGCAAGTAATAGTCAACACTGACCAGAAAGATTATGGTGTCGGTCGCTCAGTATCGGAACTTCGTCCGCAGCCCGAAGGTGCGGGGCGGGGCCATATAGGCGTTCTCGGTCGTCCCCTGCAGCGGCGCGAGGAAGGCCGCATTGGCGTAGATCCGGTTGGTGAGGTTCTGGCCCCACAGCTCGAGCCGAACGCCGCCATCGGCAATGTCGACGCCGAGATTGGCGTTGAGCAGCGTCACCGGGGGGCGGGTGATCTTGCTGGAATTGTCGAGATATTCGCGGCCCGTATATTGGACTTCGACCCGTCCGGTCAGCGCCAGCCGGTCGCCGAGCGGCTGGTCGAGGTTGAGCGAGGCGTTGCCACCCAGCCGGGGCACGAAGCGGACGCTCTGCCCCGACAGCATCGCGGACAGCGACGGATCGACGCCGTAGCGCGCATGCGGCAGCCACGTTCCGTCGAGGTTGAGCGTCAGGGCCTGACCGATCCTGATGCTGTTCTCCAGCTCCAGTCCATAGGTCTTCGCGGACCGTGCGTTGAGGACGGTGAACTGGACGCCGATGAACTGCGCGACCTGAAGGTCGGAGACCGTGTTGTAGAAGATCGCGACGTTGGTGTGGGCGCGGTGGTCGAGATAGCTGAACTTGCCGCCGAACTCGAAGGCGTTGACCTTTTCGGGGCGGTAGATCGGCGACAGTGGCCGCGCCCCGGCGACGATCGCCGGGTTGTTGGCGGCGCCGCCGGCGCCATTGGCGTCGAGGATGACGCCGCCCGCCTTGAACCCGCGATTGTAGGTCAGATAGACCATCGCATCGCGGCTGAAGGAATATTGCGCGCCGAGCGTGCCCGACAGCGCGCGGTCCGTCGTCGCGACGTCATAGGCGGGTGCGGGCATCAGGCCGAGAACGCGGAACGTGTCGTCGGGGCGGTTGCGGTAGAAGCCGTTGGCGAACGCGCCGCGCTTGCGCTCGATCGAATAGCGCAGGCCGCCGAGCAGCTTCCACCCCTTGCCGAGTTCGACGTCGGCATGCGCGAATAGCGCATAGGATTGCGCCGATCCGGTCATGATCTCGTTCGACCACAGGCCCGGCGCCGCATAGACCCGCCCCGCACCCAGCAGGGTGTTCCAGAAGGTCTGCGCCTGGCTGCCCCAGCGCAGGTTGCGGCCGAGATCGAGCTGTTCGTCCGAGACGAAGCCGCCGAGCACGTAATCGGCGTGCAGCGCGGCGGATTTGCCGTTAAAGGTCAGCTCCTGCGACAGGAAGCGGCTGGCGAAGCGTTCGTCGAGGTTGAGGATGTCGGCGCCGGAGAAATCGGCATCGCCGTTGCGCTGGTCGATCACGAACTTGCGGATCGCGGACACCGATTTGATCGTGTCGCCGCCGATCGCGAGCGAGGCGAGCAACGTGCCGCCATAGTCGCGGACGACCTGCCGGCCCGGATTGCTTAGCACCTGTTCGAAATCGCTGAGCCGGGGCGACGGCGTGCGCAATCCGCGCGCGCGGATCAGGCCGTCGATCAGCGGCTGCACCGCGCCGGGGCTGTAGCTGGACGTCGCGAAGCAGCAATGGCCGACGCTCTTCGCATCGTCGCCGATCAGCTGGAACGACAGGCGGTCGGACGGCTCCCACAGGATCTGCGCCTTCACCGCATGCGATGCGCTGTCGGCGATGGCGCGGCGGTCGTTCGGGTCGGTGTAGAAGCCGTCGCTGCCGCTGTAGAGGCCGGCGACGCGCACCGCGACGGTATCGGACAGGCCCGCGCCCACCGCGCCGCGGACGGACACCATCCCGTAATTGCCGACCGTCCATTCGCCGGTCGCGGTCGGTGTCGCCTCCGGCCGGGTGCTGGTCAGCAGCACCGCGCCCGCCGAGGTGTTCTTGCCGAACAGCGTCCCCTGCGGCCCGCGCAGGATCTGGAGCGAATCGATGTCGAGGAAGTTCTGCACCACCGCGGCGGCGCGGGTGCGATAGACGCCGTCGACGAAGATGCCGACCGCGCCTTCGAACGCGCGGCTGGTGCCGGTCGTGCCGAGGCCGCGGATGATGACGTTGGCCGAGGACGCCCCGTTCGCCTGCGAGCGGAACTGGATGCTCGGCGACAGGCTCTGGATGTTGGTGATGTTCTCGACATGCGCCTGCGCCAGCTGCTCGCCGGTCGCCGCGGTGATCGCGATCGGCACGTCCTGCAACCGTTCGCTGCGGCGCTGCGCAGTGACGACGATATCCCCGGGTTCCGCCGCCGCCGTGGCTGCGGGCGCCTTCTGCTCCTGCTGTTGCTCCTGTTGCTGTGGCTCTGGCGGTTGCTGGATGATGGGTTGTGCCCATGCTGGCGCCGGCATCAGCGCGAGCAGCGCCACACCCGCCAGCCGATAGCTGCGTGTCGTCATTACGGTAAGGAACCCCCGTCCGAGTTAGGATGGAATGTGCATGCCGCCGGCGGGGGAGGGCGATCCCCTCCACCCGCCGCGGGTCAGTAGGCGAAGCCGATCGTTGCGCCGATCGTGCGCGGCATGCCGGTCTGGCGGACCAGCGCGTCGTTGATGCGCGTGGCCGAGGTCCAGTACCAGCTGTCGGTGACGTTGCGTCCCCACACGCTCAGCCGCCAGCCGTCCTTCTCCACCCCGGCGCGCAGGTCGAGCAGCGTGTAGGACGGCACCTTTTCGTTGTCGTTGGGGATGAAGCCCGAATAGGTCTTGCCCTGCACCGCGAGATTTCCGCCGAGGAACGCCTTCGCCCCGCCGCCGATCGACCAGCGATATTGCGCGTCGAGCGACCCCTGTACCTTGGGCACGAGCGGGAAGGCCTGGCCGCCGAAATCCTGCGGCTGGCCGAGATAGTCGAAGTTGAGGAAGCGGCCGCGCACCTTCGTATCGATATAGGAGAGCACCGGGTTGATCGTCAGCCCGGGCACCGGACGCCACGCCGCCGACAGCTCGACGCCGGCGACGCGCGATTTCGGCACGTTGATGAGCTTCAGCAGCGTCCCGAACGCGATGTCGGCATAGCGGCCGATCGTCTGCTTGTTGCGATAGTCGTAGTAGAAGGCCGCCGCGGTCAGGTCGAGCGTGCGGTCGAACAGCGCCGTCTTCACGCCCGCTTCATAGGCGACCACCTTTTCCTGCGTCACCGGGTCCATCTCCGCCTGGGTGGAGGCGATGATCGTCGGGAAGCTGCCCGCCTTGTAGCCCTGGCTGACGTTGGCATAGAGCAGCGTGTCCGCCGACGCCTTCCAGTTGAGGCCGACCCGCCAGCTGACATTGTCCTCCTTCAGCGTGTCGGTGCGGCATCCCATCAGGAAGGTCGGCGCCGCACCCAGCGACAGGCAGTCCTTCAGCCCCGGCGTCTGCCCGCTGGGCGTGAAGACGCCATAGGCCGCACGCAGCTGCGCCTGCAGCAGCGTGAAAAAGAAGGCGGTGTTGCCGTTCACCCCATCGAACGCCTGGCCGAAGAAGTTGCGGGTGGTCTTGGTATAGCGCGCCGATCCCTGCAGCTTCAGCGTCGGGGTGAGCGGATATTCGACGTTGCCGAACACCGCGCCCGTGGAAATCCTTTGGTCCGTCCGCTCGTAATTGCCCGGCAGGTTGAGGATGACGAGCGGCGATACGGAAAGCAGGACGTGACTGAGCGACCCATCCTTGTCGAGGATCTGGAACTGGTCGAACACCGTGTCGTGTTCGTAATTGCCGCCCAGCATCCAGTTGCCGCGACCGCCGAACGTGCCGGCGAGCCGCGCCTCCTGATACCAGGTCTTCACGTCGCCCTGCTGGACGGTCGAATAATCCTCGAAGGAGGTGCCGTCGCCCTCGACCGGCTGGTCGCGCCGGAAATGCTGATAGGAGGACAGCGTCGTCAGGCTGACGTCGTCGGTGACGTCATAGCCGAGCCGGAGCGAGGTGAAGACGAAGGAATTGCGCCGGTGATAGTCGACGCCCTGGTCCCAGTCGGCGTAGCGATTGTCGTGCGGCGCGACGGGATAGGCGACCAGCCCGGGCGGCATCAGCGCGGTCGCGCCCGGCGTCAGCACCTGCAGCCCGAAGAATTGCGGCGCCGGCGTCTCGCCATGGTCGCGCCATGCGCTGACGTTGAGGCTGGCGTGGAAGCGGCTGCCGGGATTCCAGTCGAGCAGCAGCCGGCCGTTGAGCAGGTCGCGCTCGCCGAGTTTGGCGCCGGTCGTGTAGCTCTTCTGCCATGCGCCGCCCTGGCTGACCTTGAACGCGGCGCGTGCCTTCAGCGTGTCGGTGACCGGCCCCGACAGGAAGGCCTCGACATCGACCGCGCCGAAGCTGGCGTAGCTGAGCTGGCCGCCGGCGCTGAGCCGGTCGGTCGGGCGGGCGGCGATGAAGTTGATGAGGCCGCCGGTCGAATTCTGGCCGTATAGCGTGCCCTGCGGCCCCTTGAGCACCTCGACCCGCTCCAGATCGAGCGCGACGCCGATCGTTTCCGGGCTGAACGGGATCGGCACCTCGTCGCTGTAGACGGTGACGGTCGGCGCAGCGGACAGCGTGGTTTCCTGATAACCGATGCCGCGCAGCGTATAGACGTTGGCGCCATAGGGCGTCGGGTTGCTGGCGAAGCCCGGCACGACCTTGACCAGATCCTGCGGCGCGGCGACGCCGGCGTCGATCAGCGACCGGGTCGACAGCGCCTGGATCGACATGCCGACGTCGCGAATGCTCTCGCTGCGCTTCTGCGCGGTGACGATGATGTCGGGAGCGTCGTCTGCGGTGGTCTGGGCGGTAGCCGGGGCGGCGGTCGTGGCGGTGGCGGCCGGCGTGGTCCGGGCGGGCGCCGGCGCGGCGGTCTGCGCCCAGGCGCCGGTGGCTGCGGTCGCTGCCGCGCAGACCCCGAATGTGATGCGGGACACCGTCCCCAGCAAAGCCCTTTTCGACATATCCCCTCCTCAGGATTCTTCGTTCGACGATCGTGCGGGGCGGCGTGGCCCGGAACCGTTTTGCCGGTTTCTCAGGAAGCGCTTTACCTCACTCGCGGTCTTAACTACACGTATAAATACGAAGCGGATAGTGGTTTGTGCATCCCGTATGCAGATGCCCGAACGGCGGGTTTACGAGGGGATTTCGCCGAAAGGCGCGATTTATCCCGGATGAATCAGTCACCTAAGACCAGAATATCGCACAAGCGGGAGGGGCGGACGTAATTCTATGCAAGCGGCACTCGAAAAATTTCTGACGGCGGCGCTGCCCGGCGCGCCCGCAACGCTGGCGATCGAGTCGATTCCCGGCGGCCAGTCGAACCCGACCTTCTTCCTCACCTATGGCGACCGGCGGCTCGTGCTGCGCAAGCAGCCGCCCAACGCCTTGCCCTCCGCCCATGCGATCGATCGCGAATATCGGGTGATGGCGGCGCTGGCGGGCAGCGCGGTGCCGGTGCCCGACATGGTGCTCTATTGCGACGATCGCGCGGTGATCGGCACGCCCTTCTATCTGATGGAGCGGATCGAGGGGCGGGTGTTCAACGATCCCTCGCTGCCCGGCGTGTCGCCCGCGGACCGGCGCGCGATGTATCTCGCGATGGCCGATACGCTCGCGGCGCTGCATGCGGTCGACTGGGCGGCGTGCGGCCTCGCCGATTTCGGACGGCCGGGCAATTTCTTCGAACGGCAGGTCGGACGCTGGACGCGGCAATGGCAGCTGGCCGAGGGCGCGCCGTCGGCGGACATCGATTTCCTGATCGACTGGCTGCCGCGCCACATTCCGGCGAGCGACGTCAGCACGATCGCCCATGGCGACTTCCGCATCGGCAATCTGATCTATCACCCCGTCGAACCGCGCGTCGTCGGCGTGCTCGACTGGGAATTGTCGACGCTGGGCCATCCCGCGGCGGACGTCGCCTATAGTGCGCTCGGCTGGCACCTGAACGCCGCCGACTATATGGGGATCGCCGATCTCGATCATGCCGCACTCGGCATCCCGAGCGAGCGCGACTATCTCGACCGCTATCGCGCCGCCGCGACGCAGACCTTCGCGGTCGCGCCGTTCCATACCGCCTTCTCGCTGTTCCGCCTCGCGGTGATCTTCGAAGGGATTGCGGCGCGCGCGCGGCAGGGCACCGCCAGCGCCGACAATGCCTCCGACGTCGGCCGGCTCGCGGGACGCTTCGCGCGGCTCGCGGTCGAACAGGTCGCCTGAGCCGCAGCTCTCTTTCCAAAGGATATCCCATGGATTTCGAATATTCGCCGCGCGTCGAGGACCTGAGGGGCCGGATGGCGGCGTTCCGCGACACCTATGTCCTGCCGCAGAATCGCGCCTGGACGCATGCGACCGAGGCGGGCCGCTATCCCTCCGAGATCATGGAGCCGCTCAAGCAGCTGGCGCGCGACGAGGGGTTGTGGAACCTGTTCCTGCCCGCGCTGCGCGACGACGAGCCGGGCACGCGGCTGACCAACCTCGAATTCGCGCCGCTCGCCGAACAGATCGGGCGGATGCCCTGGTCGGCCGAAGTGTTCAATTGCAGCGCCCCCGACACGGGCAACATGGAATTGCTCCACCTGTTCGCCACCCCCGAGCAGCGCAGCCGCTGGCTGGACCCTCTGCTGCGCGGCGATATCCGGTCGTGCTTCGCGATGACCGAGCCGGACGTCGCCTCCGCCGATGCGACCAACCTCGAAACGCGCATCCGCCGCGACGGCGACCATTATGTCATCAACGGCCGCAAATGGTTCACGACCGGCGCGCTGCACCCCCATTGCCGGATGTCGATCGTGATGGGCGTCACCGACGACGATCCCGACGCCTCGCCGCATGCGCGCCATTCGATGGTGATCGTGCCGATGGACACGCCGGGCCTCACGATCGTGCGCAACGTGCCCGTCCTCAACCATCTGGCGGTCGAGGGGCATTGCGAATTGCTGTACCGCGACGTGCGCGTGCCGGTGACCGACCTGCTCGGGCAGGAGGGGGCGGGGTTCGCGCTGGCGCAGGCGCGCCTGGGGCCGGGTCGCATCCACCATTGCATGCGTACGATCGGCCAGTGCGAACTGGCGCTCGACCTGATGTGCGAGCGCGCGCTCGAACGCCGCGTCTACGGCCGCTACCTGTCGGACTACGCCAATATCCAGGACTGGATCGCGCTGTCGCGGATCGAGATCGACCAGGCGCGGCTGCTGGTGCTGCGTGCCGCGTCGGTGCTCGACCGGCTCGGCAACAAGGCGGCGAAGATCGACGTGTCGGCGATCAAGGTGGTCGCGGCGGGATTGCAGACGCGGGTGATCGATCGCGCGGTGCAGGTGTTCGGCGCGATGGGCCTGACCAACGACACGCCGCTCGCCGGCTTCCTCGGCTGGGCGCGCGCGCTGCGTTTCGTCGACGGGCCCGACGAGGTCCATCTGCGCATGATCGCGCGCAACGAGATCGGCCGGATCAAGCGCGATCCGGGTGCGCGCGCGCTCTATTACACGCCGCCCGTCGCCGATCACGGCTAGCAATCCAATAATAGTCAGTATAGACTAATAGCAACGACAAAAGCGAGTCGGACGGACCCGATGACGAAGGAGCGGAGCGGCATGGACATGCGCGGCAAGACGGCGTTCATCACCGGCGGCGCGAGCGGGATCGGCCTGGCCATCGCGCAGCGCTGCGCGGCGGAGGGCATGACGCTGTTGCTCGCCGATATCGAGGAGGGCGCGCTGGCGCGGGCGGCCGAGGATCTGCGCGCCGGCGGCGCAAGCGTCGTCACCTACCGACTCGATGTCGCCGATCTCGACCGCTACCGCGACGTCGCGGCGCAGGTGATCGCCGATCATGGCGCGCCGTATCTGCTGGTCAACAACGCCGGTATCGCGTGGAAGGCGCCTGCCAGCGCCGCGACGCCCGAGGACTGGCGCTGGACGATCTCGGTCAACGTGCTGGGGCTGGGCTATGGCATCAGCCTGTTCGTGCCCGCGATGATCGCCAGCGGCGCGCAGGGCTATGTGCTCAACACCGCGTCGATCACCGGGCTGATCGTCTCGCCGGGGGGATCGGCGGTCTATTCGGCGAGCAAGCATGCGGTGGTCGCGATTTCCGAAACGCTGGCGCACGAACTGCGCCCGCTCGGCCTGCACGTCGCGGTGCTGTGCCCGGGCAGCGTCGCCACCAACATCACCGATGCCGACCGCAATCTGCCCGATCACGTCGGGCACGATGCGCTGACCAGCGCGGCGGCGGAGGAGCGCGCCTTCACCCGCTCGTTCGTCGACAACGGCATCACCCCCGCGGCGGTCGCCGACCAGGCGTTCGCCGCGCTGGCGGAGCGGCGGTCCTACGTCGTCACCCACCCCGAGTATCGCGACGAGATCGCGACGCGCCACCGCCAGATCGAGGCGGCGGTGCGCGGCGAACCGGCCAGCGACGTCGCGCTGCTCGCGCTGGCGAAGCAGATCCTCAATCTCCAGCCCCTCACCTGATGTCCGCGAAAGGCCCCATGATGACCGCTGTCCCCGACGATCTGCCGCGCGGGCTGGAACTCACCTCGCTGTCCCCGACGTTCCGCGCCGATCCGCATGCCGTGCTCAACGCGGCGCGCGGCAAATGCCCCGTGCTGCACGACGGGGTGCTGCGCGACTATGTCGTGCTGTCGGCGGAGGTCGGGCGCAAGGTGCTGGCGGACCGCCAGTTGCCGAGCGACCCGCGCAACACGGTGGAGACGTCGACGCGGCGGCTGCGCGGCGAGGACCTGACGCGCGATCCGCCGATCATGTTCATGGACGATCCGCTGCACAAGCGCGTGCGCGGGCTGGTCGGCCGCGCCTTCAACGCCGAGCGGATCGAGCGGGCGCGGCCGCGCGTCGCCGCGTTGTGCCACCAGCTGATCGACGCGGCGGGCGCGAACGGCGGCGGGTTCGACTTCATCGACGCGATCGCGCGCCCGCTGCCGACGATCACCATCGCCGACATCCTGGGCATCGATTCGCGCCATCACGACGATTTCAAGGTCTGGTCGGACCGGATGGTCGCCGCGATGCTCAACCCGCTCGCGCCGCCGGCGGTGAAGGAGGAGGGGGCCGCCGCGGCGGTCAGCCTCTACCAATTGTTCAGCGCGGAGATCGCCCTGCGCCGCGCCGGCCCGATGGACGGCGACGATCTCATCACCGCGCTGATGACCGTCGAGCATCAGGGCGAACGGTTGAGCGACCCGGAGATCGTCGAACATGCGCAGGTGCTGCTGATTGCGGGCAACCAGACGACGACCGACCTGCTCGGCACGACGCTGTGCAACATCCTGCGGACCGGCGACAGCTGGGCGCGGCTGGTCGCCGATCCCGGCCTGATCCCCAATGCGGTGGACGAGGCGATCCGGTTCGAACCGCCGATCTTCTCGACCGACCGGATCGCGGCGGAAGACATGGAACTGGGCGGCGTCGCCATCCCGAGGGGGCACCAGATTTCGGTCATGCTGACCGCGCTCAACCACGATCCCGCGGTCAATCCCGATCCCGATCGGTTCGACATCGCGCGCAAGCCGGTCAAGCATTTCTCGTTCGGCGGGGGGCGGCACACCTGCCTCGGCGCGCCGCTCGCGCGGCTGGAGGCGCAGGAATTGCTGAAGGCGATGGTCGCCCGCGTCCCGACGCTGGTCGCCGATCCGGCGCATGAGGCGGTCTATACGATGAATCCCGGCTTTCGCGGGCTCGACAGCTTTTGGGTCAAGCCCGCCTGAGTCACCAAGACGCCACGACCCCGCCTGCGCCGGTCGGCCGCGGGGATGACAAGGAGCTGGATATGTCCGTTGTTGATGCCGGGGCGGCCCCGGTCGATCTCGAAGCCCTGCGCGTCCGCTATCGCGAGGAGCGCGACAAGCGGCTGCGCACGGACGGCGTCGACCAGTATATCGGGACGGGCGGCGACTTTTCCTATTTCGCCGACGACCCCTATGTCGCGCGCGTCGAGCGCGCGCCGGTGGTGCGGACGTGCGAGGTGGCGATCGTCGGCGCGGGCTTCGGCGGCATCCTGACCGCGGTGAAGCTGAAGGATGCCGGGATCGACGACGTGTTGATGATCGAGAAGGGCGGCGATTTCGGAGGGACCTGGTACTGGAACCGCTATCCCGGCCTCGCCTGCGACATGAAGTCCTACGTCTATCTGCCGCTGCTCGAGGAGACGGGCTATATGCCGCCGCGCTCCTATGCGTCGGGGCCCGAGATCCGCGCGCATGCCGAACGGATCGTCGACCATTGGTCGCTGCGCGGGCGGGCGCTGTTCCAGACGCTGGTGACCCGCGCCGAATGGATCGCGGAATCCGGCCGCTGGCGGGTGTCGACCGATCGCGGCGACGTGATCGAGGCGCGCTATCTGGTCACCGCCAACGGGCCGTTATCGCGGCCGAAGCTGCCCGGCATTCCCGGCATCGCGGGCTTCGCGGGCCACACCTTCCACACCAGCCGCTGGGACTATGCCTATACCGGCGGCGGCCCCGGCGGCGAGCTGACCGGACTGAAGGGCAAGCGCGTCGCGATCATCGGCACCGGCGCGACCGGCATCCAGTGCATTCCCCATCTCGCCGCGCACGCCGAGCGGCTCTACGTCGTCCAGCGCACACCGTCGGGCGTCGACGTCCGGCGCGAGGTGCCGACCGATCCCGCCTGGGTCGCCTCGCTCCAGCCCGGCTGGCAGCAGGAATGGATCGACAATTTCAACGCGCTGACGTCCGGCGCGCCGGCCGAACGCGATCTGATCGAGGATGGCTGGACGTTCCTGTTCAAGAAGATCGCGGCGGCGGCGGCGAGCGCCAGCGGGCCCGACGCGATACTGCAGATCCTGCACGCCGCCGAAGTCGCGGATGCCGAAAAGATGGAGGAGATCCGCGCCCGGATCGACGCGATCGTCGCCGATCCCGCCACCGCCGAGCGGCTCAAGCCCTGGTATCGCCGCTTCTGCAAGCGGCCGGTGTTCCACGACGGCTATCTGGAAACCTTCAACCGCGCCAATGTCACGCTGCTCGACACCGACGGGCGCGGCGTCGAGGCGGTGACCGAGACGGGGATCCGCGTCGGCGGGGTCGAATATCCGGTCGATTGCATCGTCTTCGCTTCGGGGTTCGAGGTCGGGACCGATTACGTCCGCCGCGCTGGGTACGACATCGTCGGTCGCGACGGCCTGTCGTTGCAGGACAAATGGTCGCGGCGGTTCTCCACCTTCCACGGCATGCACGTCCACGGCTTCCCCAACCTGTTCCTGCACCAGAATGCGCAGGCCGCCTTGCCCGCCAATTTCTGCCACGGCCTCGCCGAGGGGGCGAAGGCGATCGCGGCGGTGGTCGGCCATGCCCGGCGGGCGGACCGCCCCGTCGTCGAGGCGACGCAGGCGGCCGAGGACGCCTGGGTGGCGCATTGCGGCGAAGTGGCGGCCAATCTCGTCCCCTTCTTCGAGCAATGCACGCCGGGCTATTACAATCTGGAGGGCAAGCTGACGCAGGAGGCGGCGCAGGGATTCGGCTATGGTGCGGGGGCCGCGGCTTTCTTCGCGCTCAAGGACCGGTGGCTGGCGGACGGCCAGTTCGACGGGCTGGTCTTTTCGACGCATTGACACGGGGCCGCCGCCATCGGCCCGACGAGGCCGGATGCCTATCGGAACAAAGGAAATTCCGTCCGCTGCCGCGCCGATGGATGGACAGCGGTGCCCGCGCCTCCCTACAATGCGCGCCAGTCGCGACCGTCCGGGATGAATGATGTGCCTGCCACGCCTGTTGCCCCCAGCGGCGAGCGAAACGTCGCGACGCGCGCCCGCGGCAAGGCGACGCGCGACATCCTGCTGTCGAGCGCGATCAAGCTGGTCGCGCTGCAGGGCTATGCCGCGACCACGACGCAGGCGGTGCTCGACGATGCCGGGGTCAGCCGGGGGTCGCTGCTGCACCAGTTTCCGACCCGCGATCTGTTGATGGTCGCGACCGCCGAGGAGGCGATGACGCGGATGCTCGCCGCGGTCGAGAGCGGGCTGCTGCGGCATAGCGACCTGCTGAAAGGGATGATGGATTTTCCCAGCATCCTGTGGCGGGTGCAGACCGACCTGCCCGCGCGCGCCTTCACCGAGATCCAGCTCGCCAGCCGTTGGGACGTCAGCCTCGAGGAGGGGCTGCAGCGCGCGATGCGCTCGGTCAGCGCGCTGGCGAGCGGCAAGGTGATGCAGGTCGCCGAGCAATTCGCGATGAACGATCCGCTGGGGCTGCTCAACGAGGTCTATCTGCTGATCGCGGCGACGCAGGGGCTGGCGATCGGACGCGACCTGACCGGCAACAAGACGCTGGCGACCGCGTCGCTGGCGCTGCTGAAGGAGCGTTTCGTCGTCGCCTTGCGCGGACGTCTGCCCGTTTCCGCCTGATCCCCGAATGCCATTCATCGCTTGGCGCGCCCGGACTTTCGCGATAGATTGGTTCATCAATCGGTTAAGGAACAGGCGTGGCGGGGAGGAAGGCGATCGACCAGGACGTGGAGGCCCCGGCGTCGGGCCGCGCACGGCTGCTCGAGGCGACGAGCGTGGCGATGCGCGAGGCGGACAATCTCGACGTGCCGCTGAGCGACATCGCCGCCAAGGCGGGGCTCAACGCCGCGCTGGTCCGCTATTATTTCGGCGGCAAGGACGGCCTGCTGCGCGCGCTGCTGGAGCGGGATACCGAGAACAACCTCGCCGAGCTGGAGCATCTGCTGGCGATGGACATCCGCCCGTCGAAGAAGCTGCGCTATCACCTCGCCGGCCTCATCAACACCTATCACAACTACCCCTATCTCAGCCGGCTGATGATAAAGCTGTTGCAGGAGGGGACGGAAGAGGAGCGCCAGCGGATCGCCGACCGCTTCCTGAAGCCGATCGCCGCGGCCTATGAGGTGATCGTGCGCGACGGGCGGGCGATCGGCGAATTCCGCGACGTGGATCCGAAACTGCTCTATTTCAACGTGATCGGCATGTGCGATCATCTCTTCTCGTCGAGCGTGTCGCTGAAATATTGCTATGGCATCACCGTCGTCGACGATGCGCTGAAGCGCCAATATATCGATCAGGTGGTGACGATCTTCCTCAAGGGCGTGCTCGCCGACGACGCTTGACGGGCGGGGCGTGACCGGCGGGGAGGGGCGCGCGCGCGCCCCCCGCTGGCATCGGGGGCTACATCCGCTCGACGATGATCGCGGGCGCCATGCCGCCCGCCGCGCACATCGTCACCAGCCCGCGCCGGAGGTTGCGGCGTTCCAGTTCGTCGACGATGGTGCCGATCAGGATCGCGCCCGTCGCGCCGATCGGATGGCCGAGCGCGATCGCGCCGCCGTTGACGTTGACGCGCGACCGGTCGAGGCGGAGGTCGCGGATGAACTTTTCGGTGACGACCGCGAACGCCTCGTTGATCTCCCACAGGTCGATGTCGTCCACGCTCAGGCCCGCCCTGGCCAGCGCCTTGCGCGCGGCGGGGACGGGGGCGTTGAGCATCAGCGTCGGACAGTCGCCGACATTGGCGGTGGCGACGATGCGCGCGCGCGGCGTCAGCCCGTGGCGGCGGGCATATTCGGGCGAGGCGAGCAGCAGCGCGGCGGCGCCGTCGACCACTCCCGACGAATTGCCGGCATGGTGGATGTGCTGGATGGAGAGGTCGGGATAGCGGGCGTTGACCAGCACGCGATAGGTCGTGCCCGCCTCGTCCACCGCGACGTCGGCGATGACCGCGAACGACGGGCGCAGCGCCGCCAGCCCCTCGGCGGTCGTGCCCGGGCGGGGAAATTCGTCGCGGTCGAGCGCGATCGTGCCGTCGGGATTGTGGACGGGCACGAGGCTGCGCGCGAACCGGCCCTCCGCGATCGCGACGGCGGCACGCTGCTGGCTCTCGAGCGCGAGCGCATCGACGTCCGCGCGCGTGATCCCCTCGATCGTCGCGATCGCATCGGCGCAGACGCCCTGGTGCGATTGCGGATGGCGCGCGCGCAGCCGCAGGTTGCCCGCATCCATCATCATCGGCGGCTCGCCGCGTGCCGCTTCCTGTGCGGCCATCGTCGCGGTCAGCGACATCATCTCGGTCCCGCCCGCGATGATCGCCTCCTCGAACCCCGATGCGATCATGCCCGCGGCGAGGCCGACCGCGGTGATCCCCGACCCGCAGAACCGGTCGAGCGTCACGCCGCTGACGCGGATGTCCAGCCCGGCGTCGAGCAGCGCCATGCGCGCGAGGTCGTTGCCCTGTGCGCCGCGCTGCGCGCTGGTGCCCCAGATGACGTCGTCGATCGTCGCGCTGTCGATCGCGTTGCGTTCGACCAATGCCGCAAGGACGGTGGCGGCGAGCACCTGCGGATGCAGCCCCGCGAGCGCGCCCTTGCCCGGCTTGCCGATGCCGCGGGGGGTGCGGGCGGCGTCGATGATCCATGCTTCCGACATGCTGTGCTGTCCTGTCTCGTGCGTTGAAGGGCGATCGCGCCCGATGGGGCGGCGATCAGCGTGGGGTGGCGGTGGCGTCGAAGGCGATGCCGGGGCGCGGTACGCCGTCCCACATGCGCGGGCGCGGCAGGGGGGTCGCCGAATAGCGCGGCGCGGGCGCGGGCTGCATCACGCCGTCGATCTCGACGAACGTTGCGCGCTGCGCATTGTGGGGGTGGAGCGGCGCCTCGGCCATCGACAGCACGGGGGCGAAGCAGATGTCGCTGCCCTCCATCTCGGCGGTCCAGGCATCGCGCGTCCGGGTGCGGATGATCGCGGCCAGCCGGGGCTTCAGCGCCGCCCAGCGCGCCGGGTCGAAATGGTCGTCCCAGTCCGCGTCGGTCAGCCCGGCCGCTTCGCGCAGCAGCGCATAAAATTTGGGTTCGATCGATCCCAGCGCGATGAATCTGCCATCGGCGGTTTCGTAGGTGTCGTAGAAATGCGCGCCGGTATCGAGCAGGTTGACGCCGCGTTCGTCGCGCCACATGCCGACCGCCAGCATGCTCCAGATCGCGCTCATCAGCAGCGCGCTGCCGTCGGTCATCGCGCAATCGATCACCTGGCCCTCGCCGGTCGCGCGGGCATGGTAGAGCGCGCTGACTATGCCGAAGGCGAGCATCATCGCACCGCCGCCGAAATCGCCGACCATGTTGATCGGCGGCGTCGGCTTGTCGCCTTCGCGGCCGAAGGCGTGGAGCGCGCCGCTGAGCGCGATGTAGTTGATGTCGTGCCCCGCCGCCTGCGCATAGGGACCGGTCTGCCCCCAGCCGGTCATCCGGCCGTAGACGAGCCGGGGATTGCGCGCGAGCAGCTCGGCGGGGCCAAGGCCGAGCCGCTCCATCACGCCCGGCCGGAACCCCTCGATCACGCCGTCCGCCCCGGCGACGAGGTCGCGCACCCGGTCGCGATCCTCCACCGACTTGAGGTCCGCCGCGACGAAGGCGCGCGAGCGCAGCGTGACGTCGCGCCGGCGGATGGCGATCGCCGCATCGGTCAGGTCTTCGGGGCGTTCGACGCGGATCACCTCCGCGCCATGGTCTGCGAGCATCATCGCGGCGAACGGCGCCGGTCCGATCCCTGCGAATTCGACGATCCGCAGCCCTGCCAAAGGTCCCGCCATCCGTTCAGCCCTTCACCGCGATATTGACCTGCCCGACCGGCGCGACGCCGGAAAAGCGCGCGATATCCTGCTGGAGCAGGGGTGCATCGGGATGGGCGACGGCGGCCTGCAGATCGGCGTTCGATCGGAAATGCAGGATCGTCATCGCGGTGAACGGCGGCGCGTCGCCCGGGACGCTCGACGCGATCCCGCGCAGCACCTCGACGCGGTCGAGGAACGGCCCCCAGATTCGATCGACCAGCGGCAGGTGCCGGCTGGCATAATAGTCGAAATCGAAGCCGTCGGCAGCGGCGGGATACAGGAGCGTCAGGATCGGGCGCGACGGCATGTTCACTCATCCTACCGGTGGGGATGAGTGGTACTTAATCGTGTAATTAACTGACGGCAAGGGGCTTGCGAGTGGCATGGGACGGCGACCGCCCGCGCCGGCGGGGCGGGGTGCCGGCTCCGTGGCGGTCAAGGATGTCGGAAGCGGGTCTTCGGCAGGCGCAGCGGCACGATGCGAGCCGTGGCCGCGCGAACGATCTTCGCACGGCACACGGCCGGCCGCTTGGGGCAGCGATATCGGACCCGGCATCGCATGACATGCCGGCACGTCACGCGGCGTCGGCGGCGCGCGTCAGCGTGTCGGCAGCCTCATCGGGCGATATAGGCGCGCCAGCCGCCGAGCGCAGTTATATCCTCGGCACCGGTCAGGGCGCGGGGTTCGGCGACGAAGCCCTTCACCTGGCTGCCGTCCGCGAGGGTCACCGTGCCGATCGCGAGCGGCGGCGGCACGTCGACGACGAAGCTGCCGAAAGCGGCCATGTCGAGTTCGTAGACCTCCACCGCGATGCCGGCGCCGTCGGGGCTGTGCACCAGCGCCGGCTTCGGCGGCACGCTGTCCGCCATCGCGTAGAGGCGATAGGTCGGCGCCGTCGTCGTCGCGCCGACGAAGCGCGCGTCGCGCGAGGTGAGCTGCCAGTGCAGCGGCATGTCCTTGAGGTGCGCACCCACCACCGCCAGTTTCACGCTGTCCATCCGTCCCTCCAGGTCAAGCGGCGGCGGGGAGGCCGACGCGGGAAACAGGGTCCTTGCCGCATCGATCAGCGCGCGATCGATGCCGGCCGGTCCCATCAGCGTGACGCCGAAGCCGACGCCATTGCCATAGGTGCCGGTCGGCACCGCGATCGCCGCCATGTCGAGCAGATTGACGAAATTGGTATAGGCGCCGAGCGTCGCGTTGAGTGCGATCGGGGCGGCCAGCATCTCGGCGACGCGATAGCTGGTCGGCGCGGTCGGCAGGACGATGAGGTCGACCTCCGCCCACATCCGCGCCGCGATGCGGGCGAGTTCGGCGAGGCGGTAGCCGCCGTTGAAGGCGTCGATCGCACTGTAATCCTTCCCCTGTTCGACGATCGCGCGGACGACCGGATGCACCGCATCGGCGTCGCGGTCGAGCAAGGGTTGCAGCGCCGCCGTGCGTTCCGCCACCCATGGCCCGTCGTATAGCAGGCGCGCGGCCTCATCGAGCGGCGCCAGGTCGATCGTCACGATCTCCGCATCGAGGCCCGCCAGCGCCTGCCGGTACAGAAATTCGGAGTCGATATCGCCGAACCAGCGGCACTGGTCGGCGCGCGGGATGCCGATCCGGCGGCGCGCACGCGGGACGTCGGCGAGCGGGCGGGACAGCGCGTCGTCCGAGTCGAAGCCGGCGACGGCATCGTCGACCAGCGCGGCATCGTCCGGCGAACCGGCGAAGACGGTGATGCAGTCGAGCGTGCGGCAGGCGGGGACCAGCCCATGGCTGCTCCAGCGGCCGCGGGTGGGCTTGAATCCGACGAGATGGTTGAACGCGGCGGGAACGCGGCCCGATCCGGCGGTGTCGGTGCCGAGCGCGAAGGCGACCAGCCCCGCCGCGACCGCGACCGCCGATCCGGAACTCGATCCGCCGCTGATCCAGTCGCGGTTATAGGCATTGCGCGGGATGCCATAGGGGCTGCGCGTGCCGTTGAGGCCGGTGGCGAACTGGTCGAGGTTGGTCTTGCCCACCGGAATCGCGCCCGCGGCGACGAGGCGCTCGACGACGGTCGCGGACCGGTCGGGGCGATAGGCGAAGGCGGGGCAGGCGGCGGTGGTGTCGAGCCCCGCGACGTCGATATTGTCCTTCACCGCGAAGGGCACGCCGGCGAGCGGCAGTGCCTCGCCCGCGGCGAGGCGCGCATCGACATGCGCGGCCGCGGCGCGGAGCGCGTCGGCATCGTGGCGCGCTATCCATATCGCGGACTGGACCGCGTCATAGGCGGCCAGCCGTTCCAGCACGTCCTCGATCACCGCGACGGCGGTGCAGCGACCCGCCCGGACATCGGCGGCGATGCCGGCGATCGGGAGCCGGTCGAGCGCGGTCATGCCGGCATCAGCGCCAGCACCGGTGCGCCGGGGGTCACCGTCTGCTGCTCGGCGACGTAGAGCGCCGCCACGGTGCCGGCGGCGGGGCTGAGCACGGGAAATTCCATCTTCATCGCCTCCAGCACCGCGATCGTCTCCCCCGCCGCGATCGGATCGCCGACCGCCTTCAGCAATTTCCAGACGTTGCCGCCGAACGGTGCCTCGACCAGTGCCGCACCATCGGGGACCGCGACGGCATCGGTCGCTACGTCGCCGTCGGCGCCGGCGAGGTCGGCGACGCGGTCGAATTCGCCGCGCCGTTCCCATTCCGCGCGCTCGTCGGCGAAGGCGGCGTTGCGGCGCGCCTCGAAGGCGGTGATCGACGCATCGTTCTCGGCGAGGAAGGCACGATAGTCGGCGAGGCGGAACTCCGTCTCCTCGATCCGGATGTCGCGGCGGCCGAGCGGGAAGTCGCGGCGCCATTCGGTCAACTCGTCGTGGCTGACCGGGAAAAAGCGGATCTGGTCGAAGAAGCGCAGCAGCCACGGCTTGCCGTCGGCGAAGGCGCCGGTCTGGCGATAGGTGTTCCACACCTGGATGGTGCGGCCGAACAGCTGGTAGCCGCCCGGGCCTTCCATGCCGTAGATGCACATATAGGCGCCGCCGATGCCGACGACGTTGGGCGGCGTCCACGTCCGCGCCGGATTGTACTTGGTCGTGACGAGGCGATGGCGCGGGTCGATCGGCGTCGCCACCGGCGCGCCGAGATAGACGTCGCCGAGGCCGTAGACGAGGTAGCTGGCGTCGAAGATGATGCGGTGGACGTCGTCGGCGCTGGCGAGCCCGTTGGCGCGGCGGATGAATTCGATATTGTCGGGGCACCAGGGCGCATCGTCGCGGACCACGCGCATGTAGCGGTCGATCGTCTCGCGGATCGCGGGGTCGTTCCAGCTCAGCGGCAGGTGGACGACGCGCGAGGGGATGACGAAGTCGTTGAGATCGCCGAGGTCGTGCTCGATCGCGGTCAGCCGCTCGATCAGCGCCGCCTCCTTCAGGCGGACGCCGTCGATATGGACCTGGAACGAGCGGATGCCGGGGACGATGTCGAGAATGCCGGGCAGCGCCAGCGCGGCGAGCGCGGTGGTCGCGGCATGGACGCGCAGGCGGAGTTCGAGGTCGAGCGTGATCGGCCCGTATTCGACCAGCAGGTTGCGGTCGCCCTGGCGGCGGAACAGCACGCGCGGGCGCAGTCCGTCGGCGGGCATGTCGGCGAGGATCGCGTCATGGCCGGTCGAGGGCGCGCCGGCGACGGGCGCGACGGGGCGATGCTCGATCCACGCCTCCTCGGCCTGGCTCGCCGCATCCGCCTGCGCGAGGCTGACCTGTTCGAAGCGGACGCGATCGCCCGGCGCGAGCTGCCCGACCTTCCACAGGTCCGCCGCGATGACCACGAACGGGCAGACGAAGCCGCCGAGCGAGGGACCGTCGGGGCCGAGGATGATCGGCATGTCGCCGGTGAAATCGAGCGCGCCGATCGCATAGGGATTGTCGTGGATGTTGGACGGGTGCAGCCCCGCTTCGCCCCCATCCTTGCGCGCCCAGCGCGGCTTGGGGCCGACCAGCCGCACGCCGGTGCGGTTGCTGTTGTAATGGATGCGCCATTCCGCCGACAGGATCGTGTCGACGTCCTCCGGCGCGAAGAAATCGGGTGCGCCATGCGGCCCGTACAGGACGCGGATCGTCCAGTCGGGGCCGAGGGCAGGCTGTTCGACAACGCGCGGACCCGGGATCGCCGCGGGCGCGTGCGTGGTCAGGTGCAGCGTGTCGCCGACGCGCAGCCGCCGCCCGCCGTGACCGCCGAACTCGCCGAGGTCGAAGGTGCTGGCGCTGCCGAGATAGGTCGGCACGTCGAGCCCGCCCGCGAACAGGATATAGCCGCGCATGCCGCCGCCGCCGACCCGGCCGAGCGCGAGCGACTGGCCGGCGCCGACGACGACGGGCGCGTTGCGCGGCACCGGCTTGCCGTCCAGCGTCGCGGCGAAATCGGCGCCGGTCAGGCAGATGCGCGCCGCGGCGTTGAACTGCAGCGTCGGGCCGGTCGCGGTCACCTCCAGCCCCGGCGCATCGGAATCGTTGCCGAGCAGCACGTTGCCGAGCCGGAATGCGCGCGCATCCATCGGCCCCGACGGCGGCACGCCGATGTCCCACAGGCCGACGCGGCCGGGATAGTCCTGTACCGTGGTCGCGGTGCCGGCGGAGCGGACGACGATGCTCTGCGGACGGTGGACCACGCTTTCGAGCGAGCGGGTCGATACGTCGCCGCTGGTGAAATCGCCGCTGCGGGTGACGTCGCGCAGCCAGCGCACGTTGGTTTCGATCCCCGCGAACTGCGTGCGGTCGAGCGCGACCTGCATCGCCGCCACCGCGGCCTCGCGGGTGTCGGCGTGGACGATCAGCTTGGCGAGCATCGGATCGTAGAAGGACGACACGTCGGAGCCGGATTCGACCCAGCTTTCGACGCGGACGTCGTCGGGAAAGGCGACCCGGGTCAGCGTGCCCGCCGCGGGGCGGAAATCGACCGCGGGGTCCTCGGCATAGAGGCGCGCCTGGATCGACCAGCCGCGCGGAGGCGGCACGGGCTGGTCGAGGAAGGCGAAGTCGCCGCCGGCACCGCGCACCATCCATTCGACCAGATCAACGCCGGTCACCTCTTCGGTGACGCCATGTTCGACCTGCAGCCGGGTGTTGACCTCGAGGAAGAACCAGTCCTGCCGCTCGGGATCGTAGAGGAACTCGACGGTGCCCGCCGAACGGTAGCGCGCCGCCTCGCCGAGCCGTACCGCCGCCTCGATCAGCGCGGCGCGGATCGCGTCGGGCAGGTGCGGGGCGGGGGCCTCCTCGATCACCTTCTGGTTGCGGCGCTGGAGCGAACAATCGCGTTCGCCGAGCGCGACGACGCGGCCCTGGCCGTCGCCGAAGATCTGCACTTCGACATGGCGCGCGCGCGGCACGAAGCGTTCGAGGAACAGGCCGGCGTCGCCGAAATTGCCCGCGCCCAGGCGCGCGACCGCGGCATAGCCGTCGCGGACCGCCTGTTCGTCGGTGCAGACGCGCATGCCGATGCCGCCGCCGCCCGCGGTCGCCTTCAGCATCACCGGATAGCCGATGCGCGCCGCCGCCTCGAGGGCAGCCTCGACGCTGTCGAGCAGGCCGGTGCCGGGGGCGAGCGGCACGTTCTGCGCCTCCGCCAGCGCGCGCGCGCTGTGCTTCAGCCCGAACGCCCGGATGCTGTCCGGCGTCGGCCCGATGAAGGCGATGCCCGCCGCCTCGCACGCCTCCGCGAAGCCGGCATTTTCGGACAGGAAGCCATAGCCGGGGTGGATCGCGTCCGCGCCCGTCTCGCGCGCCACCGCGAGGATGCGCGCGACGTCGAGATAGCTCTCCGCCGCCGGCCCGGCGCCGATCCGCACCGCGACGTCCGCCTCGGCGACGTGGCGCGAGGCCTCGTCCGCATCGGAGAAGACCGCGACCGAACGGATGCCCATCCGCCGGAGCGTGCGGATGATCCGGCAGGCGATCGCGCCGCGGTTGGCGATCAGGACGGTGCCCACGGTCATGCGGTGACGATCATGCGGACGGGGGTGGGGTTGAAGCCGTTGCAGGGATTGTTGATCTGCGGGCAGTTCGACACGACCACGGTCACGTCCATCTCGGCGCGGACGTCCACGGTCAGCCCCGGCGCGGAGATGCCGTCGACGATCCCGAGCGCGCCGTCGGGTTCGACGGGCACGTTCATGAAGAAGTTGATGTTCGACACGATGTCGCGCTTGCCGCGGCCGTCGCGCAGATTGGCCTCAAGGAAGTTGTCGACGCAGGCGTGCTGGGCCTTGGTGTGCATGCCGTAGCGCAGCGTGTTCGATTCGCACGAACAGGCGCCGCCGATCGTGTCGTGATAGTCGACCGAGGTGGCGACGATCGTCATCATCGCGCGCCCTTCGTTCGACCGCAGCACGCTGCCGGTGCGCAGGAAGATGTTCTGCTGCGCCGCGATCGTATCCTGCGCGCTGTAGCGTTCGGCATCGTCGTCGGTCGCGTAGAGCAGGAAATCGACCGCCTGGTTGCCCTCCAGATCGACGATCCGCAGCGTCTGCCCCGCCGTCAGCCGGTGCAGCCAGGGGGCGCGTGCCGGCACGATCGCGTCGTGGAGGATGGGGCCGGTGAGGTCCTGCGTGTGAGCCATGGTGTCCATCTCAGCAGCGGTACAGATCGTCGGTGTTGAGGAAGGCGCGCTGCCGTTCCGGCGTCGCGTTGCGGATCGCATCGTCCGGGCCGGCGACCGCGCCGCGCCATGCGGTCGCGCGCAGCGGCGTGACGCTCCACGGCCGCGTGTCGAGCACATGCGGGCAATTGGCGAGGACGAGGATCACGTCCATGTCGGCGCGCAGCACCAGCGCGCGGCCGGGCGCGAACGGGCCGATCCGTGCCGCGACGCCGCCGTCCGCCGCGATCGCCACGCCCTTGAACAGGTTGATGCAGGGATGGATGTCGCGCCGGCCGAGGCCGTGCTTCGCCGCGCCGAGCAACAGCCGGTCGCGCGCGCTGGGATGCGCGCCCGCATTGCTGCCGTCACCGTAGCGCAAGGCGTTCGACGCGGGGGTGGAGGGACCGCAGAACGCGTCGTGCGTGCCGGCCTCGTCCGTCTCGATGCTCGCCATGACCCGGCCCATGTCGGACAGCAGCAGGCTGCCGGCACCGGGATAGGCGTTCCACTGTACCTTCACCGTGTCGGCGATGTTGAGCCGCTCGGTCGGCATCGTCGCATTGAACAGCAGCAGCGAGGCGCAGGCATCGCCCTGAAGGTCGATCAGCCGCAACCGCGTGCCGCGGCGCAGGATGCGCGTCGCATAGCCGCCCGCGGCGACCGTCTCCTCCCACAGCAGATCGTCCGGCGCGATGTCGGCGGGCAGGTCGTCGGCGCGGGGCGGCAGGACCGGCATCGCCTCGACGACGGTGCCGCCCATGGCGCGGGCATGCGCGCGGGCGGCATTGGGATCTGCAAGCGTGTTCATGCCGCTTTTCCTGTGCTGTGCGGCGCGACCTCGTCCTGTTCGTGGAGCGGGGGAAGCAGCGCGGTGGTGGTGAACAGGCGCAATTGCTGGACGCCGCGCACTTTGCGCAGCGCATCGCACAGGTCGCGCAGCCGCCGGGCCGGCCCCTGTACCAGCAGCACCTCGAGCGACTGGTCGTCCTCGAGGAAGACATGCTGCGAGGAGATGACCTCCTTCAGATAGTCACTTTGCGTCTGCGCCAGCTGGTGGCGGACGCGGCCCAATTCGGCGCGATAGACGAGCGTGATCGTCCCCGCGAGCATGTCCTCCGGCCGCGAGGCGGCGCCGTGTTCGGCCAGTTCGTCGCGGATCAGCTCGGCGATCAGCTGCGACCGCGAGGGCAGGCCGCGATCCTCCACCATCGCGTCGAGCTGGCGGAAGAGTTCGGCGGGCAGGCTCATGCTGAGCCGCGCGAGGCTGGAGGGAGAGGCGTCCTTCACGATGCGGCAGGTGTCCCAGTTATTACCGATTCTGTCAAACGTAATACTTCCTCCGGAACCTCGACGGCGTCGGCGCGCGTCTTGCGCGTCAGCGGCAGGTCGTAGGTGGCGGTCGCGCCGAACCGGTGCGGCGCGTGCGGATCGTGCCGGCGCTTGTCGAAGGCGAGCACCCGGGTGCCGAGGCCGAAGGCTTCGCCGATGTCGTGCGTCACCATCAGCACGGTCAGCTCATGCTCCTCCCACAATCGCAGGATCAGCCGGTGCATGTCCTGGCGGATGCCCGGATCGAGCGCGCCGAACGGTTCGTCGAGCAGCAGCACGCGCGGCCGCGCCATCAGCGCCTGCGCGATCGCCAGCCGCTGCTGCATCCCGCCCGACAATTGCGCGGGGTAGACGTCGAGCGCGTCGCCCAGCCCGACCTCGTGCAGCATCGCGGCGGCGGCATCGGCGGCATCGCGGCGGGCGCGGCCGAACAGGCGGGCGGTGAGCGGCGCCTGCGTGCATTCCGCGCCGAACATGACGTTGCGCAGCGCGGTCAGGTGCGGGAACACCGAATAGCGCTGGAACACCACGCCGCGGTCGGGGCCGCATTCGGGCGTCAGCGGCGTGCCGTCGAGCAGGATACGGCCGCGGGTGGGCGCCTCCTGACCCAGGACGAGGCGCAGGAAGCTGCTCTTGCCCGCCCCCGACGGGCCGACGATCGAGACGAAGCTGCGCTCGGCGATGTCGATATCGACGCGCTCGAGCACGATCTTGTCGCCATATTCGAGCCAGACGTTGCGGAAGGAGAGGAGGTCGCTCATCGGCCGGCCTGATGCGCCCAGGCGAACGCGCGCCGGCTGAGCTGGGCGAGGGCGACATCCGCCACGATCGCGAGCAGCGAGATCCAAGCGACGTAGGGGATGATGATGTCCATCGACAGATAGCGGCGGACGAGGAAGATGCGATAGCCGAGCCCGACGTCGGACGCGATCGCCTCCGCCGAGATCAGATAGACCCAGGCCGGCCCGAGCGACAGCCGCAGCCCGGCGATCAGGCGGGGCAGCGCCTGCGGCAGCGCGACGCGCAGCGCGAGCTGCCAGCTGCTCGCGCCCAATGTCTGCGCCTTGATGAGCTGTTCCTGCGGGATGGCTGCGATGTGATCGGCGAGGTCGCGGATCAGGAAGGGGGCGACGCCGATGACGATCAGCGCGACCTTGGCGGTGTCGCCGAGGCCGAAGACGATGAACAGCACCGGCAGCAGGGCGATCGGCGGGATCACCGCGATCGTCGTCACCAGCCCGCCGAGCGTCGCGCGGGCGGCGGGCAGCACGCCGAGCACCAGTCCGACCAGCAGCGCCGACAGCGCACAGATGCCGAGCGCAAGGCCGAGCCGCTGCAGGCTGGCGACGGTGTCGGCCCAGAAGATCAGCCGGCCGGTCAGCGGGTCCGCTTCGGCGAGCAGGCCATGCATCGCCGCGGTCATCGCGCCGAACGTCGGCAGCACCTTGTCGGACGGGTTGGCGGCATGATGCGCCGCCGACACCGTGACGTAGAGCAGCAGCACCAGCAGCAGCGGCAAGGCGCCGAGCAGGAGGGCGGTGCCGCGGCGCGGCCGGACGTTTACCCAGCGCATCGCCGCCCCCTCACAATTTCCCGGCCGCGGCCAGTTCCATATAGGTCGAGTCGAAGCGCAGCTTGACGTTCTTGGCATCGCCCAGCGTCTTGCCGGGCAGGCCGATGCCGATCGCGTCGGCCGATCTCGCGCCCTGGCCGAACAGCCCCTTGGAGAAGCTGAAGTCGCGCACCTTCGTCATCGTGCTGCCGAGCGTCGGCGATCGGATCGCGGCCACCGCATCCTTGGGCGTGCCGTAGAGGTGCGTGGTCGACAGCTGCGCGTCGAACGATTGCGGCGTGGAGCCCGCCATCTTCGCCATCGCCGCGCGCGCCGCGGCGCCGCCGGCGTCCTGCCGCTGCATCAGCGCGATCGTCTCGTACCAGATGCCCGCCAGCGCCTTGCCGAGGTTCGGGTTCGCCTTCAGCGTCGCGGTATCGACCGCGAGCAGGTCGAGGATCTCGGCCGGGATCTGGTGCGAATCGAACGCCACCGCCGCGCCTGGCAGCTTGGCGACCTCGCCCAGCTGCGGGTTCCAGGTGACGACCGCGGTCGCCGCCGGGTTGGCGAAGGCGCCGACGATATCCGCGTCCGAGGTGTTGACCGTCTTCACGTCGGACAGCTTCAGCCCGACCGACGACAGCCCGCGTGCAAGCAGATAGTGCGACACCGACAGCTCGACCAGATAGACGGTACGGCCCTTGATCTCCGACAGGCTCTTCGCGTTCTTGAGGACGACGCCGTCGTTGCCGTTCGAATAGTCGCCGAGGATGATCGCGCTGGTGTCCTTGCCGCCGGCGGCGGGGATGGTGAGCGCATCCATGTTGGTCAGCGTGACGCCGTCGAGCTTGCCGGCGTTGAACTGGTTGACCGATTCGACATAGTCGTTGACCTGGACGAGGTTGATCCTGACCCCGTATTTGTCGGCCCATTTCTTCACGATCCCGGCCTGCTGCGCATAGGGCCAAGGCATCCAGCCGGCATAGATCGACCAGCCGATGGTGAAGTCGGTCCGCTTCGCCTGTTGTGCGCCGCCGCCATCGCCGCAGGAACCGGTGGCCATCATCGCGACCGCCGCGATCGCAAGGCGCGTTCTCGAAACCCAGCCTGCCATGTTCGACCCCCTGTTGCGCAGCGCGAAACGCGCGAGTTCCAGCCGCTGGATGGCGCTTCCGATATTACGTTTGCTCAATCCAGTAATACGACTTATAGACTGGGGCCATGGCATGTGTCACCCCATTTCGTGATGCTGCAATGCGTCATTCGACCACTGTCGTGGCCGGGTCGACGGTGCTTCGGCACCGTCCCGGCGGGCGTCGCGGATGCGCTTGCCGCCGGCCGCCGGGGCGCCCGATGCGATGACGCACGGGGCGGCGGACATGCTCTGGGCGATCGGTTCCGGCCTCGCGCTGGTCGCCGCCCTCGCGTTCGCCCGCCTGTTCCGCAACGCCCGCGACGCCAGCCGCCGCGACGCCGACCGCCTGCGGCAGGAGATCGCCGCGCATCGCGATACCGAGGCCGATCTGGCGCATGCGAGGGACGCGGCGGAGGCGGCCAATGCCGCCAAGACGCGCTACCTCGTCGCGGTGAGTCACGAGATCCGCTCGCCGCTCAACGCGATCTTCGGCTATGCGCAATTGCTCGAGCGCGGCGACCCGATCCGGGCGACCGAGGCGGGCGGGGTGATCCGCAGATCGGCGGAGCATCTCACTAATCTGGTCGAAGGGCTGCTCGACATCTCGCGCGTCGAAAGCGGCGTGCTGCAGGTGCGGCAGGACATCGTCCGCCTGCCCGCGCTGCTCGACCATGTCGTCGCGATGTTCCGCACCCAAGCGGATGCCAAGGGGCTGTCGCTCGACTATGTCGTCGAGGGGCGTCTGCCCGCCTTCGTCCGCACCGACGAAAAGCGGTTGCGGCAGATCCTCATCAACCTGCTGTCGAACGCGATCAAATATACCTATCGCGGCGGCGCGACGCTGACCGTGCGCTATCGCAGCCAGACCGCGACGATCGAGGTGCGCGACACCGGCATCGGCATCGCCCCCGAAGATCTGGAGCGCATCTTCGAACCGTTTGAACGCGGCCATGCACCGGATGCGGCGATGCAGCCGGGGATCGGGCTGGGCCTCGCCATCACGCGCGTGCTGACCCGCATCCTCGGCGGCGAGGTGACCGTGACGAGCGAGCCGGGGCAGGGCAGCCGCTTCCTGCTGCGCATGCTGCTGCCCGAACCGACCGCCGCCCCGGCCGGCGCGCCGACCTATGCGCGGGTCACCGGCTATCACGGCGCGCGCAAGACAATTCTGGTGATCGACGACAATCCGGCGCAGGTCACGATCGTGAACCATCTGCTCCGCCCGCTCGATTTTGCCGTGTTCGAGGCCACCGGCGGCGCGGACGGGCTGGCGCTCGCCGACCATTGCGCGCCCGATCTGGTCCTGCTCGACATCCAGATGCCCGGCTGCAACGGGTGGGACGTCGCCGCGCAGCTGCGCGAACGGTTCGGCCGGTCGGTGCGGATCGTCATGGTGTCCGCCAATGCGCACGAATTCCGCGCCGGGCAGGACGGCCGCGGCCTGCACGATGCGTTCCTGACCAAGCCGGTCGATCTCGACGCGCTGCTCGACGCGATCGCCCGCCAGCTCGGCCTCGACTGGGTCCTCGCCGCGGACGCGCCGGGCGTTCCGCCGGTCGCGCGCCCCGCCGCCCTGCCGGCCGCGGCCGCGCCCTATGTCGAGGATATCCGCCGGTTCATCAAACTCGGCCATGTCCGCGCGATCGAAACCGTGCTCGACGATCTCGAGGCCGCCGTTCCCGACACCGCGGCGCGGGTCGCGGAGCTGCGCCGCCTGCTCGACGCCTTCGACCTGCGCGCTTTGGCCCGGACGCTCGACGATGCGGCCTGACGACACCGGTGCCACGATCCTGGTGGTGGACGACACTCCCGAATCGCTGCGCTTCCTGACCGCGACGCTCGAACAGGCGGGCATGACCGTGCTGATCGCGATCGACGGGCTGGCGACGCTCGACCTGCTCGAACATGTCGTCCCCGATCTCATCCTCATGGACGCGGTCATGCCCGGGCTCGACGGCTTCGCGACGACGCGGCGGATCAAGCAGGACGGGCGGTTCCGCCATGTCCCCGTCATCTTCATGACCGGGCTCGCCGATACCGAACATGTCGTGCGCGGGCTCGACGCCGGCGCGGTCGATTACGTCCACAAGCCGATCGTCGTCGACGAACTGCTCGCCCGCGTCTCCGTCCACCTCGCCAATGCGCGCATCTCGCAGAGCAGCAAGCTCGCGCTCGACACCGCCGGCCGGCCGTCCTTCGCGGTCGACGATGCGGGGCGGACGAGCTGGCTCACCCCGCTCGCCGCCGCGACGATCGAGCGGCTGTTCCCCGGCTGGACGGCGCGCGACGTCGGCCTGCCGGACGCGCTCGCCGCGACGATCCGCCGCCTGCAGGAGCCCCATGTGCCGGCCGGCGCGCTCGCGTCGCTCACGATCGGCGACACGACGATCCAGTGCACGATCCTGCGCCAGACCAGCGCCAGCGAATGGCTGTTCCGGCTGACCGAGAAGCGCGAGGGCGATGCCGAGCGCCTGCTCGCCGAGCGCCACGGCCTCACCTCGCGCGAGGCGGAGGTGCTGGTGTGGATCAGCCGCGGCAAGCAGAACCGCGAGATCAGCGAGATCCTGCACATCAGTCCGCGCACCGTGAACAAGCATCTGGAACAGGTCTTCCAGAAGATGGGGGTCGAAAATCGCGCCTCGGCAACGGCGATCGCGGTGGCGACGCTGGCGCAATGACCGCGGACCGGCCCTCCACCGCCGCGGCGGCGCGGGCGGCGCTCGGGCGCGGCGACCTCGCCCATGCGGCGCGGCTGGCGACGATCCGCCTGTCCGAACCCGGCGGCGCGGCGGAGGGGCAGTTCCTGCTCGGCATCGTCGAGGCGGAAAGCGGGCGGATCCGGCCGGCGATCGAGTGGATCGAACGGGCGGTCGCGCTCGCGCCCGCCGGCGAATATCGCGCGCAGCTCGCCCGGCTCTATACGTTGGTGCGGCGCGAGGGCGACGCGGCGGTGGTGCTGTGCGCCGCCGAGGACGATCCGCCGCAGGATGCGCTGTCGCGCGATACGATCGGTTGCGTCTATGCCCGGCTGGGCGATCACCACGCCGCGCTGCCCCACTTCACGGTCGCGGTCGCGCTGGCGCCCGACAACGACCGGTTTCTCTACAACCAGGCGGCGACGCTGAGCTTCCTCGGGCTGACCGACGCGGCAGAGGCGGCGCTGGAGACGCTGATCGCACGCGCGCCCGACGATGCCCGTGCGCATCACCTGCTCGCCGGCCTGCGCAAGCAGACCGCCACCCACAACCATATCGACCGCCTGTCGGCCGCGCACGACCGCGCCAGCGCGGACGGCGACCGGCTGCTGACCGGCTATGCGCTCGCCAAGGAACTGGAGGATATCGGTCGCGGCGACGAGGCGCTCGCCCGGCTGACTCGCGTCAACGCCGCGCACCGCGCCGTGCTCGGCTATGACGTTGGCCGCGATACGGCGATCTTCGCGGCGATCGAGGCGGCGTGGCCGGCGATGGCGGCGGCACCGATCGGCGATCCGTCGCCGGCGGCGCCGATCCTCGTCATCGGCATGCCGCGGACCGGCACGACATTGGTCGATCGCATCCTTGCCTCGCATCCGGACGTCGAGAGCGTCGGCGAATTGCAGGCGCTGCCGCTCGCGGTCAAGGCGGCGGCCGGCACCCGCAGCCGGACGGTGCTCGACCCCGAGACGATCCGCGCCGCCGCCGGCGCCGACCTTGCCGCGATCGGCCGCGACTATCTGGCGCGCGCGGACCATCATCGGCGGATGCCGGACCGGCGCTTCGTCGACAAGTTTCCCGGCAATTTCCATTATGCCGGCATCGCCGCCCGCGCGCTGCCCAATGCGACGTTGGTCTGCCTGCGTCGCAACCCGATGGACACGGTGCTCGCCAATTTCCGCAATCTGTTCGCGATCGGCTCGCGCTATTACGACTATAGCTACGACCTGCTCGACATCGCGGCTTATTATGCTGCGTTCGATGCGCTGATGGCCGTCTGGCACCGCGCGCTTCCCGGCCGCATCCTCGAACTGCGCTACGAGGCGCTGGTCGCGGATCAGGAGGGGGAGACGCGCCGCCTGCTCGCGCATTGCGGGCTCGACTGGTTCGATGGCTGCCTCGATTTCCACACCAACACGGCGGCGGTTTCCACGCCCAGCGCCGCGCAGGTGCGGCGCCCGATCTATCGCGATTCGGTGGCGCGGTGGCGGCGGCATGCGGCGGCGCTCGCACCGGTCGCCGCCTTCTTCGCCGAACGCGGGATCGCGATCGACTGACCGGCGGGCGCTACGTCAAACGCCTCATGGCCGGGCGTGGCGATGCCGGCCATCCTGAACGGCATGAAGCTATCCGTCACCCGGCTCACCCTCCTCGCCGCGCTTGCGATCCCGGGCGCCGCGGCCTCCGCCAGACCGCTCGCCACGACGCAGATCGTCTCCTGCGGCGGGGGCGATTGCCTGCTGGTGCGCGGCCACCGCGCCTCGACCGCCTCCCGCATCCGGATCAACGACCGGTTGATCGCCCCCACCGGTGGCCGCGCCTGGTCGGTGCAGGTGCCGGTCGCGACGCTGCGCGGCTGGTCCGCGCCGTTCGCGCGCAGCATTCACGTCGCGGTGGTCGATCCGGCCGGCACGGTCGAGCGCAGCGACACCGTCCGCCTGCCGGTCGGCATGCTCGGCCATGATGTCGAGCTGGCGTCGCTGGTAGTACGGGCGCACTGATCCGTAATAACAGAACCGGGTAAATCCAGGAAACTGCGTCTCGCAGCAAAGAAAGGTCGGTACGAAGACTCAACGTAACCGTAATACCGACGACATCATCTGTTCCCGGCAAGTATAATTGTCGCCGACATGGACGTGCATTGTTGCGCGTCCGTCCGCCTGCGCCTATATGACCGGTGCGCCGCACGAAGAGGCGGGCCTTGGTTGCAGGAGATTAGGATGAAGATGGTTTTCGCGGCGGTTGCCGCTCTTTCGCTCGGGTCCGCCGCCGTCGCCAGCGATGGCCCCGCCGCCCGCAGTCCGTTCGGCAAGCCGTCCGCCGTCGTGACCTTGCAGGGCATCGACCTCGCCACCGCCGACGGCCAGCAGCGCCTTGCGATCCGCGTCGATCAGGCCGCGCGCACGATCTGCGGACAGAATCTCGCGACGATCCATCTGGATCTGGAAGCCCGCGCCCGCGCATGCCGCGCCGATGTCGCCGAACAGGTCCGCGCCCGGATCGAGACCCGCACCGCGCAGACGACGGCGCCCGCCGCCATTCAGGTCGCCTCGCTCCGCTAGTCCTACGTCATTCGGCCACCTGCGCGCGCCGACCCGCGATCCTATGATCGCGGGTGACGGGGGAGCGGGTGCGATCGTCCAGACAGGATCGCGACGCCCCGTCCGTGCACATGTGACCGGGGCGAACCATGAAAAAGACCGTCGTCAACCTGCTGCCGCCACTGACCGTCGCGGCCGTCGTCTGTTTCTGGGCCTTCGCGCCGGCGGCTTTGCTCGCCAAACCCTGGCTGCTCGTCGTCACCTCGGCGCTGATAACCGCCTTCGTCCAGGCGCTCGAATGGGTCGCCGAGCGGCATAGCGGCTGGCGGCTCGACCGGCGTGAGTTCCTGACCGACCTGTTCTACGTCGTGCTGGGATCGACCGCGATCGCCTGGGCGACGACGACGCTGGCCGAGGCGCCGCTCCACGCGCTCAAGGAATCGCTCGGGCTGACCACAGCATGGGCGATGCAGCTGCCGTTCCTCGTGCAGGTCGCGCTGGTCGTCGTGCTGATCGAATTCGGCCAGTATTGGATGCACCGGCTGATGCACAACGCCCTGCCGTTCTGGCTGGTGCACGCGCCACACCACCACATCACGCAGCTCAACGCGATGAAGGGCTATGTCGGCAATCCGGTCGAACTGTTCCTCATCAGCCTCAGCGTCGTGGCTTTGTTCGACCTGCCGCTGACCGCGGTGTTCTGCGGCTTGAACGTATTGGGTGTCGTCTCCAGCTTCGCGCATGCCAATGTCCGCGCCGATCCGCCGATCTGGTACAGCTTCGTCTTCACCACGATCCGCCATCACAGCCTGCACCATTCGACCGCCTATGACGACACGCGCTGCAATTACGGCAATTCGCTGATCCTGCTCGATCGTATCTTCGGCACCTATCGCGACGGCGAGGCCAGCGTGGTGGGGCAGGACGACCGGCGCCGCCTGTCGATCCCCGAACAATTCCTGTTCCCCGCCCGGCCGCTCCTCGACCGCTTGACCGCCCGACGCGGCGTCGCCGCGACCTCCACCGACGCGGTGGCCGGCTGATGGCGATGCTGCTCCAGACGATCGGCGCCCTGCTTTCCGTCGCCATAGCCGCCACCACGACCGTGCCGCAGCCGCGCGAGGCGCAGGTCATCACCGTGCCGGGCTTCGCGGATTTCCTCGCGGTCGACGGCGACAGCGTCTGGGCGACCAACAAGGGGCGCGTCGAGCGCTGGTCGCGCACCGGCAAGCTGGCCGAGGTGGCGATGGCGCACCCGTGCGGCGCGATGGCGATCGCCATGGGCTCGCTCTGGGTCGCCGATTGCAAGCAGGGCACGGTCAACCGCATCGACCTCAAGACCGCGCGCCTGATCGCCGCCATACCGACCGGCATCGCCAACCCGAAGGGCGAGCTGAACGTCGCCGCCGGTGCCGGATCGATCTGGGTGGCGAGCGACGCCGGGGGCAAGGTCGCCCGGATCGACCCCGCCGGCAATCGCGTTGTCGCCTCGATCGCGGTCGATCCCGGCACCTTCTTCCTCGCCTTCGGGTCCGGCGCGCTCTGGGCGGTCAGCAGCGACAGGCAGTCGCTGCAACGGATCGACCCCGCCACCAATTCCGTCGTTCGCCGCACCGCTTTGGGCAGGCAGCCCGGTTTCCTCGCGGTAGGGGAGGGCGCGGTCTGGGTGCAGGAGCAGGGCGACGGCACGCTCGCCCGGATCGATCCCGCCAACGGCAAGGTGTCCGGCCGGGTCAAGGTCGGCGCCGACCTGCTCTACGGCGATATCGACACCGGCGGCGGCGCGGTGTGGCTGCGCACCACCGCCGACCAGAGCTTCGTCATGATCGATCCGGCGTCGCTCGCGATCCTCGGCCGGCTCGGCGCGGCGAGCGGCAGCGGCGCGCTGCGCTATGCCGCCGGCGGCCTGTGGACCAGCGCGCACGACGTCCACACCCTGTCCTGGTGGAGCCTGACCCCGGACGCCACGGCGCCTGCTGCACCGCCAGAATAAGCAACGTTCCGTGGTGGATGGCCGATGGTCGCGGACGCTCCGGCAGGGCGGCGCAAACGGGGGCGTCGCCGTGGCGCTACGTCAAACACCCCATGGCGGTCCGGCCCGTTTCCCCAAACGGTGCGCGTTAGCACATGCACAAAAACGGCGTGGCTGACGGCACAGGGACGCGCGCGTGTGTGGCGTCCCGGTTTTGAAGGGGGTTCAGTTTGGCTCGATCGATTTCTCGCGCGGCTTTGCTCGGTGCGACGGTTCTGGCGGGGTTCGCCGCGACGCCATCGGTGGCGCAGACGGTGCCGGCCGAGGAGCAGGCGTCGGCGGACGGCAGCAGCAACGACATCGTCGTCACCGGCAGCCGCCGCACCGTCACCCTGCAGGATGCGCCGATCAACATCAGCGCGGTCTCCGAAGAGACGATCGCGCGCCAGCGCATCGACGATATCCGCGGGCTCGCCGCCTTCACGCCGGGCGTCACCGTCGTCGACACCGGCCCGGCCAGCACCGGCAACATCATCCTGCGCGGCATCGAATCGGGTGACACCAGCGTGTTCGGATCGGCCGAGAACAACGCCGTCGGCGTCTATCTGGGCGAGGTGCCGCTCTACCTCGATTTCAAGCTGCTCGACATCGCCCGCGTCGAAACCCTGCTCGGGCCGCAGGGCACGCTGTACGGCCTCGGCACGCTGGCCGGCGCGGTGCGCTATATCCCCAACCGGCCGAACACGAGCCGCGTCTCGGTCGATCTGCACGGTCGCGCCTATGCCCAGTCGCACAGCGGCGATTTCGGCGCGATCGGCGACGTCACCGTCAACATCCCGATCCTCGCCGACCATATCGCGCTGCGCTCGGTGGTCGGCTATTACGACAATCCCGGCTTCATCGATTACAATTACATCCTGCAAAAGCCCGGCGTGTCGAATGCGCAGCCGGTGCGGGGCGCGACCGCGGCGCAGGGGTCGCTGGGATCGACCGCGGATTATGCCGCCAACTTCCGGCGCGTGGCGGACGTCAATTTCGAACATACGTTCACCACCCGCAACACGCTGCTGCTCGAATATAATCCGAACGTGAAGGCCTATTTCACCTACGCGCATCAGGAGACCAGGACCGACGGCCGGCAGGCGAATGGCGCCGGCGTGCTCGGCACCGGCCGCTACGAGGGGCCATGGCGCTATCTCGAGCGGTTCCGTCGCGGCGCCGACCTCTATTCGGCCGAGGTGAACCTCAACCTGTTCAACGTCGCGCAGCTGGTCAGCACGACCGCCTATACGAAGCAGAATATCCGGAGCAACGACGACAACACCGATCTGCTGCTCGATCTCGATTACGGCTATGAGGCGTTTCCCGCCTTCTCGTCCTTCTCGAACGGCAACCGCGACTATAAACAGCTCAACCAGGAGGTGCGGCTCGTCTCGTCGCACGGCGGGCCGCTCAGCTGGGTGCTCGGCGGCTTCTACAACCGCCTGAAATACGACAGCGACCGGCAGGAATATACGCCGGGCTTCGCCGCCTTCGCCGGGGTGAACCGCCCCGACGACCTCGAATATATCTCCTTCGTCAAGACGAAGACGGTCGAGAAGGCTGCCTATGGCGAGGCGACGCTGCACGTCACCGAAGCATGGCAGGCGACCGGCGGTCTGCGCTATTTCAAATATGACGCCACCGCGACCGGCGGCACCGATACGCCGCTGTTCGGTGGCGGCCTGACCCGTACGCCCTATCCGCTGATCCAGTTCGCGCCGAGCCGCGTCCGGTCCGGCAGCACCGGCGACGACGGCTTCGTCTGGAAGGCGAACACCTCATACAAGTTCAGCCCCGATCTGCTCGCTTATGCGACCTACAGCACCGGCTATCGCATCGGCGGCGTCAACCGCGTCGCGCCCTGCGTCGTGCCGTTGCCGGCCGGGCAGAACGTCTGCGCGCTGGCGAACGAGCTGGTTTACGGCCCCGACAAGACGCGCAACCTCGAGGTCGGGCTGCGCGCCGGCCTGTTCGACCGGCGCCTGCAGTTCACGCTCAGCGGCTTCCGCGTCAAATGGGGCGACGTCCAGGTGCCGAGCCAGACGGTCAACGGCGCGGTCGGCATCACCACCAACGCCGGCGGCGCGGTGTCGCAGGGGGTCGAGCTGTCCGGGTCGTTCAAGATCGTGCCCGAACTCGTGTTCCAGGGGACCTATTCCTATGTCGATGCGCATCTGACGGAGGATTTCCCCAGCCTCGTCGTCAGCCAGGGCGTGCGCTACGACGCGCTCGACGGCGATCGCCTGCCCGGCTCCGCGAAGAATTCGGGCAGCGCGCAGCTGATCTACACCCGCCCGATGGGCGACGGCACCGATATCGAGGCGAGCTGGGCGAGCACCTATACCGGCAACATCTATTCGCGCGTCGGCCTGCGCGGTTCCGGCGAAAAGATCCCCGGCTATGTCACCCACCGCGCCGCGGTCACCTATCGCACGAAGCCGTTCGACGTCGGCTTCTTCATCGACAACATCTTCGACAAATATGCCTATACCAGCGTTAGCAACGACCTGAGCTCGTTCAATCAGGTGCGGACCGGCGTCGTCGAACGCTATTACGCCCGATCGGTGCTGACCCCGCGGCGCGGCGGGATCGAGTTCCGCTTCCACTATTGAGCGCCACCCCGCCGGTCGTCCGCGACCGGCGGCCGTATCGGGTCATGATGACGCGGCCGCTCGGCCCGTCCCTGCTTCCACGCTACCCATTCGAATGGACCGAATCTCATGCTGAAGATGATTGTCACGCCGCCGGCCGGGGACCCTGTCGCGATCGATGCGCAGGCCGGGCTGAGCGTGATGGAGGTGATCCGCGATGCCGGCTTCGAATCGCTGGCCGCGCTGTGCGGCGGCTGCTGTTCGTGCGCGACCTGCCACGTCTATGTCGATCCCGCCTTCGCCGACCGCCTGTCGCCGATGAGCGCGGACGAGGACGCGCTGCTCGACGCCAGCGACCAGCGGGAGGCGACGTCGCGCCTGTCGTGCCAGATCGCCTTCGTGCCCGCGCTGGACGGCCTGTCGGTGCGGATCGCCCCCGGCGACTGATCCGGCGTGCCCGTCCGGAGTCAGGAGGCCGGTCGGGGCGGGACGGGATAGAGGATGAAATCGGGGTGGGCGTCGATCCCCGGCGTCGCCCCTTGCGCGGCCGCGGCGCGCCGGAGCGTCTCGATCGCGGCGGGCGGCAGCGCGAGCGGATGTTCGGACGGATGGGTCGCCGCCTCTCTCGGATAATCCTGCCGCGGCGTCGTCGTCATCTCGATATGCGCGCCGAGCAGGGCGCGGATCGGGCGGGTCGCGGCAAAGGCGGCGAGCCGACCGGCACTCGCGCGGAAGACCGCGATCCGGTCGGTCGGGACGTAGAGGCGACCCGGATAGAGCATGTCGCCCGAGAACAGCAGGCGGGTGCGCGCGTCATAGACCATGATATGCGCCGGCTCGTGGCCCGGTGTCGGGACGATCTCCACCACGCGCTTGCCGAGGTCGTACCGGCCGATCCCGTCCGGCCAGTCGGCGATGCCGAAGAAGGCCGCCACCGCCTGCGGTGTCAATCCGACCATGTCGGTGCCGGGCCGCGCGCGGAATTCGGCGTCGCCGGCATGATGGTCGCCATGGCCGTGCGAATGCGCGACGATCAGCCGGACCGGCCGGCCGCCGTGCCGCGCCCGCCACGCCGCGATCACCCGGTCGACGGTTGGCCGGATCGACAGGCCGCCCGCACCGGTATCGATCAGCAACGCGCGCTCGGTGCCGAACAGGAGGTAGAGGAACGGCGCCTCGAAATTGGTGCGCACCGACTGGCGGATGACGAAGGTGTCGGCGTCGATCCGCTGCACCTGCGTTTCGGGTTCGTCCGCGCCGGTGCCGTCGATCCAGTGCGCGAAGGGCGGGCCGACGGTGGCGGGTGCCGAGGCGGACAGCAGCATGGCGAGCACGGTCACGCACAACCTGCCGGACCAGGTCGGGCTGGTCCGGCTAGGCACCCGCCAGCCGTTTCCGGAACAGCGATCGGACCAGCCGATCCTCCAGCACGCGCCCGATGACGTAGAGCGCGGCGAACAGCCCCGCGAACACATAGGCCGGGGTTGGGGAGGGCAGTTTGTCCTCGTCCTTCTTCTTCTTCGGATCTTCCGGCTCGGGCGCGCCCAGCGCCTTGTCGATCGGATTGAGCGGGAACACCGCTTTCTCCGGCTTCTTCTTGGGCGCGGTCCCCGCCTTGGCCGCGGCCTCGGCCGCCGCCTTCTGGTGGTTGCCGATCGCGATCGTCAGCTGCGCGATGCCGAGGAACAGGAACGGCGCCAGAAAGCAGAACAGCAATGCGCGGCTGATGAGCCGATAGTGCAGCACGATCCCGGCGACGCCCTGTTCGAGGCGCAGGACGCCGCTGTCGAACACCGACATCTTGTCCTGCGCCTCCTGGTCCCGCTTGGTGAAGACCAGCGTATCGTCCCTGCGCTCCCGGCGGGTGCCGCTCTGGCGGAACACGGGATCGAGCCGGTCGAAGGCATCATCGCGCGACAAATCGGGTGACAGCGCCATGCTGCCGCGGACATGCCAGATCCAGTCGATGAAGCGCAGGTTCACGTGATCTCCTCATATCGGCCGGTCACGCGCATTCACCCGGTGGCGGACGCGCGCATCATTCGGCGGGAACGGCCACCGGTTCGCCGGCGATGGGGCGGGCGAAGCGTTCCCGGATCGACTTCCAGCCCTCGGTAAAGGGATAGCTCATCGTCTCGCGGATCGACATCGGGCGTCCGCCCTCCATCCCCAGCAGCTCCGCCTCGCCGTCGACGCAGGTGCCGAACAGGCGGTCGATGATGATCCACGTCCCCGAATAGTTGCTGCGGCTGGCCTCGTAATCCTGCGAATGGTGGACGCTGTGATGTTCGGTGGTGTTGAACAGGAAGCGCCACCAGCGCGGGCTGTTGAAGCGCACGTTGATATGCTGGTAGGTGCCGACCGCGAGGCCGAAGGTGCCGGCGAGCAGGGCGGCGCGCGGCAGGAAGTCGAAGAAGCCGCCGATCCCCAGCCCGATCAGGAACAGCTCCACCGGGTTGCCGACCGCGCCCTTGTTGATGTTCAGCTGCGTGATGTAGTGATGCGGCGCGTGGGTGAGCCACAGCGGCTGCCAGTTGTGCATGCCGCGGTGCATCCAATATTGGCCGAAGTCGAAGACGAACGAGATGATGAACGCCTGCAGCAGCAGCGGCAGGGTCATGAACCAGTTGAGCTTGTCCCAGTGCAGGCCCTGCTGGATATAGTCGGCGACCGCATCGCTGCCGATATAATCGTCGACGAGGCGCAGGACGGTGTAGCCCAGCCCGACGTAGAACAGGTCGGTCACCGCCTCCTTCCACGTTAGGCGCCAGCTGTCGAACCGCGGATTGACCCATTCGAGCGCGAGCAGCAGCGCCTTGAACCCGATGCCGATCCCGATCGCGGTCGATGCCTTGGCGATCGAATTGGGCGCATAGAACCAGAAGGCGATCAGGCCGAGCAGCATCGCCGGCTGGAACCAGGTGAAGACGAACAGCTTGACCGGTCCGCCTTCTACCCTGGGCAGATTCTCCCAACCCACCGTCACCGGCGCCTGCGTGCCGATGAGCCGTTTGCCGACGAGTGTACCGTTCATGACCATTCCCGCGAATCGAGCATGGCCGGGACGGTATGCAAAACCCCGCGCGGGCGTGATACGTCATTGAACGTACATGGCCGCCCGGTGCGGGACTTCCGGGTTAGTCTGCGCCTTACGTCCGCTTCATCGGCATCGGCACCGGGGCGGTGTGGAGCGGCATCCGCGTCTGGTCCGGCCGCCCGAGGCCGGTGACCAGATCCGCGATCCGCACCGGTCGCTTCGTCTCGAAACAGCGGTTGGCGGCGATCCCGACGAGGCAGGACGCCGCACCCGCCCGCTCGTCCGCCATGCGCAGCAGCGGGTCGGGCGCGTGGTTCGGGTCGAAGATGTCGGCGAGCATCACCGCGTCGCCGCCGCCATGGCCGCCCGCGCCCTCGTCGGGGGTTATGATCTGCGGCTTGCCGCGCATCGGGATGATTCGCGTCGTCACCACGTCGCGCGATTCCCGCTCCGCCGCGCCGGCGGTGCCGCCGCTTTCGACGACGCTATGCTCCAGCCGCCCCTTGGTGCCGTTGAACGCGACGTGATAGCCTTCCCAGGCATTGAAGGCGTTGAGGCTGTAGCTCAGCGTCGTGCCGCCGGCATAGCCGACGATCACGTTCATCGTATCCTCGATGCTGATGTCGGGCCGCCACACGCAGCGGTCGCGGTGATAGCCGTCGAGCGCCTCGTTATCGAGGAACAGCGCCTTCAGCCCCGGATCGGCGGCGAGGTCGAGGTAGAAGCTGCATTGCGCCTTTTCCGGGCAGGTCAGGCAGCGGTCGTGCGCACCGCTCAGCCCCATCCGCTTCGCCATCGCCGGCGTGTAGAACTCGCGCTTGCCGGTCGCATCGACCGACACCGGCGTGTCCGACAGCCACCAGTTGACCAGGTCGAAATGATGCGTCGCCTTGTGCACCATCAGCCCGCCCGAGACCGGCTTTTGCGAATGCCAGCGGCGGAAATAGTCCGCGCCGTGCACGGTGTTGAGCAGCCAGTGGAAATCGACCGACAGCACGTCGCCGATCACGCCCGACATCAGCAGCGTCTTCACCTGGCTGCGGTAGGGGGCATAGCGATAGTTGAAGTTGACGCGGACGTGCCGGTCGTTGCGCTTGCACGCATCGATGATCGCCTGCGTCCGGGCAGCGTCAATCGTCATCGGCTTCTCGGTGACGACGTCAAGCCCCGCGTCGAGCCCGCGCACGATATAGTCGACATGGCTGACGTCGGGGGTGGTGACGATCAGGCCGTCGGGCTTGAGCTCGTCGATCATCCGCCGGAAATCGGCCGCGGCATATGCTTTCGGCGGTCGCGCGCCCGCCTGCGCCGCGCGCCGTCCGACCAGCGCGAGCCGCCCCGCATTGGTGTCGCAGATGCCGACTAGCTCGGCGTGCGCCTTGTGCGGCCCCCAGATCGCATCCTGATACATGCGCGCCCGGCTGCCGCAGCCGACCTGGACATAGCGTCGGGGCCGGTCCGTCGCCGCCGATACCCGCCCCGCAACCGCCGCGGCGCTCGCCGCCATGCCGACCAGCACGGCGCGCCGGCCCGGATCGTGATCGTCCGCCTGCATCCCATCCTCCTCCCGAGGATCGTTGTCCTCGTGTATCGGGCGGATGCTAGGATGCCCGGGCTTATATGACAAGTGGCGGGAATTACAGGCGGGTGGCGGGCCGGCCGTTGACCCGCACGCGCTCCAGCCGCAGCTGCGTGATCCGTTCGACGATGCTCGGCGCGCGCACCTTGTCGAACCGGCAATCGCGCAGGGTCAGCCGCCCGACCGGCGCCTGCGGCAGGCCCTGGCAGTCGAGCACGCGGCCGGTGTCGGCGACGCTCAGCCGCTCGACCACGACATCGTCGAGTTCGGGGACGAATCGGCCGTTCGCACCCTCTTCATAGTTGAAATCGCAGGTCAGCGCCGCGCGGCCGACCTGCCCGACGGTGATGTCGCGGGCGCGGATATGCGCGATCCGCCCGCCGCGCACCGCATTGGTCTTGAAGCGCAGCGCATACCACAGATCGGGGCTGCTCATCGTGCACTCCTCGGCATAGACATGCGCGACGCCGCCCGACACCTCGCTGCCGATCACGACGCCGCCATGGCCGGCCTTCATCGTGCAGCCGCGGATCAGGATGTCGCGCGACGGCACCGCGAGCCGGCGCCCGTCGGCGTTGCGGCCGGATTTGATCGCGATGCAATCGTCCCCGGTATCGAAGGTGCAGCGCTCGATCACCATGCCGTCGACCGATTCAGGGTCGCAGCCGTCGTTGTTGGGACCGAGCCCGGTGACCGTCACGCTGCGCATCGTGATGTCGCGCGACAGCACCGGATGCACGTTCCAGCAGGGCGAATCGCGCAAGCTCACCCCCTCGATCAACACGTTGCGACAGCGCTGGAATTGCATCAGATTGGGCCGGATATAGCCGCCCGCGCCGAACCGCCGCCGGGCCACCGGCACGCCCGCCTCCGCCATCGCGAACAGGCGGTCGCGCGCCGCGCGCTGGCTCGGCAACCCGTCGCGCCAGCCGTACCGCTTGCCGCCGCTCCACGACCACCAGGCGGCGCCGCGGCCGTCGATCGTGCCGCGGCCGGTGACCGCGACGTCCTGCGCATCGCTGGCATGGATCAGCGGCGCATAGTTCATCAGCTCGACGCCTTCGAACCGGGTCGCGACGATCGGGTAATGCGCGGGATCGGTGCTGAACAGGATGGTCGCATCCGCCTCCAGATGCAGTTCGACGCGCGACAGCAGCCGGATCGCACCGGTCAGCCAGCGCCCCGCCGGCACCAGCACGCGCCCGCCACCCGCCGCGGCGCAGGCGGCGATCGCATCGGCGAACGCCTGCGTGCACGACACCGCGCCGCCGCGCGTCGCGCCATAGGCGCGAATGTCGAACAGGCGGCGCGCGAACCGCGGCACGCGGACCCGCGTCGCGATCGCCCGCGCACGCGCCCAGTCGTCGTCCGGCGTGGGGCGGGCAGACGCCCCTGCGGCCAGAGCGGTGCCGGCGGCGAGGACGGCGCGACGGTCCAGCAGATAGGTCATTCGCAACTCCCGGCCGCGTTCGGCAGCAAGGCTCTTTTCCTAAACGAACGGCTGTTGTACGACAAGCTGACCGAGCCGGCGGCAAGCCGGCCGTGACAGGGACGGGACAGGGAGAGGGCGATGCCTGCCGCACATCGAGCCGCGACGACCATGGCGGCAATCGCCGCCGCCCTGCTGGCCGTGCCCGCCATCGCGCAGCTGGTGCCGGTCGCGCCGCCTGCCAGCACCGCCGCGGTGACCGATGTCGGCGACGCCCCGACACGCCTGCCGCCCGCCTATCCGATGCCGTATCGCGACCCGTCCGCCACCGCGATCAAGGCGGTGATGGACCGCGTGCTCGGCTATATCGAGCGGGAGGCGCCGATCGGCATGGTGGATGCGCGCGGCACGCCGGTCGCTGTCGGCAGGCTGGTGCCCGCCAGCGTCTTCAAGCCCGGGTTCCGCCTGACCAGCTACGAATGGGGCGTCACCTATGCCGGCGCGCTGCTCGCCGGACAGGTGACGGGCGATGCGCGCTACACCCGCTACGCCGCCGATCGCGTCAACTTCGTCGCCGATGTCGCCGCCCGCTATCGCACGACCCGGGCGGATGCGGAGGCGACGCCGGTGCGCAACATGCTCGCGCCCGACCGGCTCGACGATTCCGGCGCGATGTCGGCGGCGCTCATCAAGGTGCAACGGGCGGGTCTCGCCAACCGCAACGTCCGGCCGCAGATCCAGGTCTATCTCGACTGGATCGCCAACCGCCAGTTCCGCATGCCCGACGGCACGCTGGCGCGGCAGCGGCCGCTGCCCGTCACCCTGTGGCTCGACGACCTCTACATGAGCGTCCCCGGCCTCGCGCAGATGGGCGCGCTGACCGGCGAGCGGCGCTATTACGACGATGCCGTCCGCCAGATCCTGCAATTCTCGCAACGCATGTTCGTCGCCGACAAGGGGCTGTACATGCACAGCTGGGTGGAGGGGATGGACCCGCACCCCGCCTTCCACTGGGGCCGTGCCAACGGCTGGGCGGTGGTGGCGATGGTCGAGCTGCTCGACGTGCTGCCCGCCGATCATCCCGGCCGCCCCGCGGTGCTGGCGCAGCTCAAGGCGCATGTCGCCGGCCTCGCCCGGGTGCAATCGGGCACCGGCCTGTGGCACCAGCTGCTCGACCGGCCCGACAGCTATCTCGAAACCTCGGCGAGCGCGATGTACGCTTATGCCATCGCGCGCGCGATCAACCATGGCTGGATCGACCGGCGCGCCTATGCGCCCGTCGCGCTGCTCGCCTGGCAGGGCGTCTCGACCAAGGTGTCGGCGGCGGGCGAGGTCGAGGATGTCTGCGTCGGCACCGGCGTCGGCTTCGATCCCGCTTTCTATTACTACCGCCCGCGCCACGTCCGCGCGGCGCACGGCTATGGCCCGGTGCTGCTCGCGGGGGCGGAGGTGATCGCGATGCTGCGCAACGGCGCGCCGATGAAGCCCGGCAACGGGCAGGGCGTCATCTTCCGCTGATCGCCGCGCGCCCGCCCGCTATCTTCGCGAAAGGACCCGCATGTTCGAACGCACCTATTACGCCACGCATCCGGACATGATGGCGGGCGCCTCCAACGCCGACCTGCGCGACCGCTATCTGATCGACGCGCTGTTCCGGCCCGGCGCCTGTCTGCTCAACTATACGCATGCCGACCGGATGGTGATCGGCGGGGTGGAGATCGCCGATGCGCCGGTGCGCCTGCCCGATCAGGTCGAGCCCGCCTCCGCCGCCGGCCATCCCTTCCTCGAGCGGCGCGAACTCGGGATCATCAACGTCGGGGAGCGCGCAGGCAGCGTCACCGTCGACGGCGCCCGTTTCGATCTCGGCAACAAGGACTGCCTCTACGTCACGATGGGGGCGGCGGAGGTCGTGTTCGACGGCGCGGGTGCGCGCTTCTACCTCGTCTCGGCCCCGGCGCATCGCGCGTTCGCCACCCGCAAGCTGTCGATCGCCGACGCCAACCGGCTGGAGCGGGGCAGTCTGGAGGATTCGAACGACCGGTCGATCTTCCAGCTCATCATTCCGGGCGTTTGCGATTCGGCGCAACTGGTGATGGGGCTGACCATCCTCAAGCCGGGATCGGTCTGGAACACGATGCCGCCGCACATCCACGAACGGCGCTCGGAGATCTATTTCTACTTCGAGCTCGGCGGGCCGGAGGCGCGAATCTTCCATTATATGGGGCAGGCGGACGCGCTGCGGCATATCGCGTTGTCCGATGGACAGGCGGTGATCTCGCCACCCTGGTCGGTCCACATGGGATCCGGCACCCGCGCCTATGCCTTCATCTGGGCGATGGCGGGTGAGAATCAGGATTACGGCGATATGGATGTCCTTGATATCTGCCAGTTAAGCTAGTCTGTCCCACTTGTTGGTATAATGTTCTAAAGCCACTTTACACGCACGAAAAAGTCGATGATACCGGTGGCATAAAAACAATGATTCAGGGTCGGAGGGGATTGTCGGGTCGCTAAGGCCCCGGTCACTCCGTGCATAAGGGGAGTGACGAATGAATACGTCTTTCGGTCGAGTTGCGATGGTCGCATGCGGCACCGTGTCGGGCCTGGCTATGGGGATCGCGCTCGCCGCCGCGCCGGTCGCCGCGCAGACCGCGCCACCCGTCGCGCCGCAGACCGGCACCGATCCGGTCACGCCGCCGACCGACACGCCGACCGGCACGACCACGCCGACCCTGCCGGGTGAAGATCAGGACATCGTCGTCACCGGCTTCCGCGCGTCGCTGAACAGCGCGATCAATATCAAGCGCAACGAGACCGCCGCGGTCGACAGCATCGTCGCCGAGGACATCGGCAAGTTCCCCGATTCCAACCTCGCAGAATCGATGCAGCGCATTCCGGGCGTCGCACTGTCGCGCGGCGACGGCGGCGAGGGCAAGAACATCTCGGTCCGCGGCCTCGGCGCGTCCTTCACCCGCGTCCGCATCAACGGCATGGAGGGCACGTCGCAGACCGGCGCTGCCGACATCTATGGCGCGGGCAATTCCGGCCGCAGCTTCGACTTCAACGCCTTCCCGACCGAAATCTTCTCCGCGCTCGCGGTGCGCAAGACGCCGTCCGCCGATGTCGAGGAGGGATCGCTCGGCGCGACCGTCGACCTGAAGGCGCCGCATCCGCTCGACTTCAAGACCGACTTCGTCTTTACCGCCACCGGCCGCGGCATCTACAACCAGGTCAGCAAGACCGTCGATCCGCGCGCTTCGGTGCTGGTGTCGAAGCAGTTCGCCGACGGGACGCTGGGCGTGCTCGGCTCGTTCGCCTACGGCAAGCGCAACCTGCGCGAGGTCGGCTATTCCGCGGTCAACATCCTGCCCGCCTATATCGACGGCGGCTTCTGTTCGCCGGTCGGCTTCGCGCCGCAGAATCCCGCGACCAACGCCGCGCGCGGCACCAATGCGGCGAATTGCAGCACCAACAACCCGCGCACCAGCACGACGGCGGCATACAACACGATCCAGAGCCTGCGCGGCATCACCAACCAGCCCGGCGGCGGCGCCTTCCTGCCGCGCATCCCGCGCTACGTGAATTCCGAACAGGATGCCGAGCGGATGGGCGGCACGCTGTCGCTGCAGTGGAAGCCGGGCGTCAACACCGACATCTCGCTCGACGGCCTCTATTCGCGCTTCGACGTCGAGCGCCGCGACAATTACATCGGCGCGATCTCGTTCGGCCGCACCGCCACCAACGGCGGCAAGCCGATGACCTCGGTGCGCGACATCGCGTTCGACCCGCTCGGCTCGCTGACCTACGGCCTGTTCGACGGCGTCGACATCCGCTCGGAAGGGCTGGTCGATCAGTTCATCTCGACCTTCAAGCAGGCGAACCTCAACATCGAGCATCGCTTCTCCGACAAGCTGAAGCTGACCGCGCTCGCCGGCATCTCCAATTCGCGTTTCTACAGCCCGCTGCGTCTGCAGACGTTCATGGACATCATCGACGCGGACAATTTCTCGATCGATTTCCGTGACGGCGGCAACATCCCGAAGATCGGCTTCGGCACCGACGTCGCCAATCCGGCGAACTTCAGCTACGCGCCCAGCCCGGACGGCAATTTCACCGTGCTCGGCGGCTTCAGCACCGCCGGCCGCCCGCTGCGCCAGAACACCCGCAACAAGACGTTCGAGGCGAACCTCGAATGGAATCTGGTCGACAATTTCGCCTTCAAGGCCGGCGGCCAGTTCCGCGAGAGCAATTTCCAGGTCACCGGCGCCAACCTGATCCCCAGCCAGGTCGCGGTGCGCGCGCTGCCCGCCGGCACGACGCTGGCCAGCATCACGCAACAGATCACCAATTTCGGCAAATTGCTCGGCGGCGGCGCGCCAGCCGAATTCTCGGCGATCGATTCGAAGAAATGGCGCGAGGCCTTCGGCTTCGACAGCTTCCAATATTGCGGCATCGAATGCGGCGCTGCGCGCTCGGGCGTGCGCGAACGGATCAAGAGCGGCTATCTGATGGCCACGTTCAACACCGAGGACACGTTCCCGATCCCGATCCGCGGCGACGTGGGCATGCGCTACGTCCACACCGAACAGGATTCGTTCGGCTACATCCCGGTCACCGCGCCGGCCGGTGCGCCGTTCCCGACGGTGGGGCGCCGCGGCGACGTCAGCCGCTCCTATTCGGACTGGCTGCCCTCGATCAACGTCGTCGGCGAACTCACCCCCGACCTGCTGCTGCGCCTGTCGGCGGCGAGCGTGATGTCGCGTCCCGAGCTCGGCCAGCTGACCCCGACGTCGGGCGTCACCGTCGCGACGCGCACCGGCACGGTCAACAATCCGTTCCTCGACCCGATCCGCGCCAACACCTTCGACGCCGCGCTGGAATGGTATTTTGCGCCCGGCTCGCTGCTGTCGGTTGCCTATTTCCACAAGAACATCGGCTCGTACATCCAGTCGATCTCCAGCCAGGTGCCGTACAATTCGCTGGGCCTGCCCGATGCGCTGCTCGACGGTACGCCATCGACGCCGGCCGACATCTTCACCGTCAACCGCTCGACCAACACGCCGGGCGGTCCGCTCAACGGCGTCGAGGTCAACGCGCAGGTGCAGCTGCGCTTCCTGCCCGGCTTCCTGCGCAACCTCGGCGTGCTCGGCAGCTACACCTACGTCAAATCGCGGATCAACTACATCCTCGCCAGCGCCAATGGCGTGCCGACGCAGACGACGACCGACGACCTGATCGACCTGTCGCCGCACGCGGCGAGCGGCACGCTCTATTACGAGGACAAGCGCTTCAGCATCCGCAGCACCGCCAGCTTCCGCGACCGGTTCAACCGCGGCATCCCGTCGGGCGCCAACGATAGCGACGTGCGCGCCAATGCCTCGACGCTCTTCGTCGATGCCTCCGCCTCGTACAATCTGACCGAGAACTTCAAGCTGATCCTCGAGGCGCAGAACCTGACCGACGAACGCAACACGCTGTATATCGACAGCAAGCGGCAGGACACGCTGTTCGAAACCCGCCTCGGCCGCACCTTCACGGCGGGTGCCACGGTCAAGTTCTAACGCGCGTTCCCCCCGCGCAGCCTCGGGCGCCGGCAGCGATGCCGGCGCCCTTTTCATGTCAGCGTGGCGGCGTGAAGTCGGGTTTCTGCGCCATCACATAGGCGTCCCAAGTGGCGCGATCGTGGAAGTCGCGGCTCTTGCTCCACGTCGCGCCCATATAATAGACCAGCGGCCGGCCGGGCGTCACGCGGACCAGCACGATATAATTGTCGGCATCCTCGACCACGTCGGCGATCTGCCCGGGATCGACCATCACCGCGACCCCCATCGCGCCCTTGTCGGCGTCGGTCGGCGTCCAAAGGCTGAACCGCCCGCGCGCGCGATCCGCGGTGAAGGTGCCGGCCGTGGTCGTCGTCGGCTTCTTCTGGATGCCGATGCCGACCACCAGCGGCCCCGTTTTGTCGGAATGCAGCGTCGAGACCATGCGGGTGAAGTTGGTGCCGACCGGCAAGGTGAACCGCCGCGTCTCCCACACCTTGCGCACGACATCGACGGGCCAGGGGGCGTAATCGACCTCGAAATCGGCGGCGTCGGGGCCGTTCTTGAGGATGCGGTATGTCGCCCAGTTGCGCGACACCCAGAGCTTGTCGTCATACCAGATGCCGAGCCCGCCCGCGCCGCGGGTGGTGCCGGCATTGTAGAAATCGATGCCCTCGCCGTGATAGTCATGCTGCTTGCCGGTCTTCAGCTGGCGTTCCATGAACGGCCAGGGGACATGCTTGCCCCAGGCGTCGATCGCGCTGCTCGACGGCGGTTCCTCGCGCTGCAGCGCGGGGCCGTAGATGCGATGCGCGGTCCGGTCGTTCTCCCACAACAGGTCGTCGAACCGGTAGGGCGCATAGGCGACGCTGGCCCGCGCCGCGCGCTGGTCGGGCGGCGGCGGGGTGAGGGGCAGCGTGATCTTCGGCATGGCGACGCCATCGGGACCGGCCGGTGCCGCTCCCGCCTGCGCCACCGTCGCGGGATCATAGGCGAGGTCGATCATCGCCTGCCGCTCCGCCATCGCGCGCTCCCAATCGGCGATCCGCGCCGGGTCGGCAGGCCGCGGGGCGAGGGCGATCGGCAGGCGTGCCGGGCCGGCGGGGTCGCGCTGCGGCTCGGCGACGGGCAGGGTGATGACCGGCCTGCCAAGGTCCATCACCTCCAGCCCGGCGAGCAGGAAGGCGCCGCTGCCGTACAGCGCATGGTCCGACGCGGTCGACGGCACCGGCTGGTCGCCGGCCCGCTGCGCGAAACCGAGCAGGCCGTTCGGCTGGACCTTGCCCGCCAGTCCCGCCCAGGCGCGCTGCACCCGCGGCAGCCAGGTCGCGCGATCGAGCACGCCATGGTTGATCCCCCACGCCATTGCATAGGTGAAGAAGGCGGAGCCCGTCGTTTCCGGTCCCGGCGGATCTTCTGGGTCGAGCAGGCTGGCGGTCCACAGCCCGTCCTCGGCACGCTGCAACGGCGCCAGCGCCGCCATCATCGCGGTGAACGTCTCGACATAGCGTTGCCGGCTGGGGAATTTCGCGGGCATCGTGTCGAGCACGCGCGCGAGGCCCGCGACGACCCAGCCATTGCCCCGCGCCCAGAATACCGGCTTGCCGCCCGCGGTCCGGCGCCCGACGAAGCGTTCGTCGCGATAATAGAGGCGATGCTCCTTCGACCATAGCCGGTCGTAGGTGCGCCACCAGCCGGCATCCATCGCGGTCAGATAGCTGTGGTCGTGCAGCTGCGCCGCGGCGCGCGCGAAGACCGGCGGCGCCATGAACATCGCGTCCGCCCACCACCAGACGAGCTGCTTGGGCGCCGGCTCCACCCCCAGATACTGCCCGGTATAGTCGAGCCGCGCACGCAGCGGCGCGATCTCGCCCGCCTCGCCGGACCGGGCGTACAATTCCTGATAGACCTCGCCGATCGCGAGATTGTCGGCATCCAGCATGTTGTGCGCGGACCACGCCCCCAGCAGCCCGAAATTGTAATGCTCGGCGACGTCGCGCAGGTAGCGCCGCCCGCCGCTGGCATCCGACACCCGCGTCAGCCGCCCGAGCCCGATCAGGAAGGTCGCGGAAATCCAGTTGGTCGTTACCTGCCGGTGGGCGGTCGGCAGGTCGAGGCCCTGCGCCTTCAACGCGGCGATCTGCGCGGCGGCGGTGCGATCGAGCAGCGCCAGCACCTGTGCGCGATCGGGCAGGCGCGCAGGGTCGAAGCGCGGCGTCGCGGCGGATTGCGGGGCGCCCGCGAGGGGCGCGGCCATAATGCTCGACCCAAGCAGCAGGGCAATCGCGCCCGTCAGGCCGATACGGGAAGCGTGCATAAATGGGGTCCCTCCGTCCGGATCCGGCGATCGTCGCGTCGCCGGTCATCGCCCTGGACCATATGACCCGCCCCGGGGGGCTGCAATCGAAGTTGTCATATTTCTTGCCGTGCGATCGGCGCCCGGCGGGTCTGGTGGACGTTGGCGATGGCCGATGATATTCCGGCGCGGTCGTACGACAAGCGCGGGGAGGGGAATGCAGTGGCGGCAGGGGATCCATCGCTCGCGGACCGATTGTTCGACAAGCTGCTCGACCGCATCCAGTCGGGCGCGATGCCACCCGATTCACGCTTCCCGACGCAAAAGGAAATCGCCGAACAGGAACGGGTCAGCCGCACCGTGGTGCGCGAGGCGGTGGCGCGGCTGACCGCGCGCGGACTGACCCGGTCGCGGCAGGGGCTGGGCGTCTTCGTGTCGTCCAACGCCGCCTATGGCGCGTTCCAGATCATGCCCGATGAACTGGCCGAACTGTCGGAGGTCATCAAGCTGCTGGAGATGCGGCTCGCGATCGAGGCGGAGATGGCGGCCTATGCCGCGGCCCGGCGCACCACCGCCGACATCACCGCACTGCTCGACGCGCTGCGCCGGATGGACGCCTGCCACGACGACGCGGCAGCCGCCGCCGCGGCGGATCGCGACTTCCACACCGGGATCGCCCGCGCGACGCAGAACGATTATTACGTCCGCCTCATCGACTTCATCGGCCTGCGGCTTGTGCCCGCGCGCGACCTCTATCTGCGCGACCAGCCGCCGCAGGCGCATGCCGATTATGCCGCGCTGGTGCGCGCGGAGCATGAGGCGATCCTCGATGCGATCATCCGGATGGACCCGGTCACCGCGCGCGAGGCGGCGCGGCGCCACATGCAGGAAAGCCTGACGCGGCATTCGCGGCTCAGCGCCGCCTTCGCCGCCCCCCGCGCGGTCGGCGCCAACGACCGCTGACCGCGCGCGCGGCTCGCCATGTTCAGCCCGCCAGCAGCCGGTGAGTAAAGGCCTGCGCGTCGGTCGCGAGCGTGGTCAGCGCCTGATCCAGCGTGGCGCTGGCGGCGCGCAATTGCAGCACCGCATCCAGATTGTCCTGCACCGACGTATTGATCCGCTCGCTGGCGCTGGCCAGCGCGGCGGTCTGTTCGCGCACCTCGCCGATCCGGTCGTTGAGGCGGTCGATCGACGTCGTCTGCTCGCGCGACATCGTCGCGACGCGTTCGGTGATCTGGTCCATGCCGGCGATCAGCGCGGTCAGGCTGCGCGTGTTCGACACGACGTCGGCGATCTGTTCCTGCATCGCCTCGATCTTGTCGCGGGCCTCGTGCGTGGACACGCCGGTGCGGCCCGACAGCGCCTTGATCTCGGCGGCGACCACCGCGAACCCGGCACCCGCCGGGCCGGTATGCGCCGCCTCGATCGAGGCGTTGAGCGCCAGCAGGTTGGTCTGTTTGGCGATCGCGTCGATCACGTCGACGATCTGGGTGATGGTGACGGCCTTGTCCTGCGACCGGCCGACCGCGTCGGTGGCGCTCTCCGCGTGGCGGGTGATCGCGCGCGCCGCCTGCCGCGTGCCGGCGACCTCGCGGTCGATATCGACGAAGGTGCGCGCCAGCGAATCGGTCGCCGCGCTGGCGTCGTGCATCTCTTCGCTGAACAGACGGGCGATCATGTCGAGATCGTTCGCCAGCCGCCGGTCGCCGTCGGTGGAGCTGTTCAGCTGCTCGGCATGCCGGTCGAGCTGCGCCATCGCCTGTTGCGCCTGATGGATCGCGCCCGACACCTTGTCCTCGAACGCCTGCGCCAGTTCGGCGAGGTCGCGGCGACGGATCTCCGCCGCTTCCTCGCGGGCGCGACGGACCGACAGGATGCGGCGCTCCTCCTGCCGGCACGCCTCCTCGCGCAGCGACACCGCCTCGCGCTCGAGCCGTTCGGCCTCGCAGCGATGCTGGTGAAAGCCCTGCAGCGCGGTGACCATCTGGCCGAGTTCGTCGCCGCGGCGCAGGCCGGCGAAATCCGGTGCCTCGCCGCGCATCACCGCATCGGTCGCCGCGGCGATGCCGGTGATCGATCGGACGGTGGACCGGCTGATGACATAGGCGACGACGATGCCCAGCGCCGCGACGATCAGCGCGCCGCCGATCATCGCCAGCATCGTGACGCGGGTGGTGAAGGCGGTGTCGGCGGCATTGGCCTCGGCGCGCTCCATCCCCGTCGCGGCAAGCCCGCGGATCCGCTGTTCGACGCGGCGGGCATGCACGCGGAACGGCGCGACCATCGCCGCGCTGCTGGCGAAATCGATTTCCAGCATCGACGTGATGACCCGCACCGTCTCGCCGTAGCGATCCAGATCGGCGAGCACGGCGTCGACCGATGCTCGGTGGTCGGCATGGTGGCTGCGGAACGCGCGCAGGCTGCTGCGGACCGTATCGAGGTCGCGCGCGATCATCGCCGCCTGACGCCCGACGTCGGTCGACTGGTTAGCGGCCTTGGCGACCAGCAGGCGGTAGACGGCCGAATCGACCGATTCGAACCGCAGCGTCATCGCGCTTAGCCGGCTGACGTCGCGCATGTCGCCATGCACGATCCGGTCGACGCTGCGATCGGCGATGAGCAGCGCGGTGCTGCCGATCGCGACGATGAACACGACCAGCGCCAGCATCAGCGCCGGCGCTGCCGCCACCTTCGCGACGATCGGGCGATCGGCGAGCCGGGTCAGCCGTTCGATCCGGTCCGCATACCCCGCCAGGACGGACCGCGGCGGCGGATCGGGAACGGGGTCCATCAGAACGTCGCCCGCAGTCCGCCGCGGACGCGGCGATCCGCCGGGATCGGCGAGACGGCCGCACCGCCGGCGAGCGTCAGGTTCTCGCCGGCCACGAACACCTCGATCCCCCGCGACAGGCGGAACCCAAGCCGTGCGTCCAGCGCGATCGCATCGGCGACGTGGAACAGCTTCACCACCGCCAGCGGCACTTCGGGCGCGAGGGCGAATTGCTGCGTCGCGCTGGTGTAGCGGAGAATGCCCGTCGCCAGCCAGCGAGCGCCGCCGTCATAGCCCAGTTGCACGTTGACCTTGTGCGTCGGCGTGGTTAGCGCGGGCTGGACCAGTATCGGCGACAGGGCATTCCGGTTGTCGAGGTCGCTGCGCGTGGTGGTCCAGGTGTAGTTCGCGCGCCAGTCGAGCAGGGCGAGGCGACCCGACAGCGTCAGTTCGGTGCCGAAGGTGGTGTAGTCGCCCGCGGCATAATAGCGTTCGACGATCACCGGACCGGGCAGGAACTGCACCTCCGTCAGTTCGGACGGGACCTCCGACGGGGGAGCGATCGCCCCGTTCGTATGCGCGTAGAAAGCCGTCGCCTCGCCGCGGATGCCGCCGCGCCGGTCGCTGTAGCCGATCTCGGCACTCCAGGTGCCCGTCGGGCGGATGTTGGGCGATCCGGCGACGATCAGCGACGCGGGCAGCGGCTCCGGCAGGGCGACCTCCAGCCGGAACGCGTAATTGGTCAGCGACGGCAACTGGTAGCCGAGCCCGCCGTTGATCCGCAGCTGGCCCTCGATCCCGGTGCGGACGAGCACCGCGGCGTTGAAGCTGACGCGGTGGAACGCCTGCCGGTAGCTTGCCGGATCGTCCACCGCCGGCCGCGCGATCGCGCCGGACTGGTAGAGCCACAATTGATCGAGCCGCACCGCGGCGGTCGTCGTCATGCGCCCGGTCGGATGCAGGTCGACCATCGCATTCGCCGAGGCGACGTTATAGCCGACGATATCCGCATATTGGGCATTGCTGGCGAGGTGGTTGTTGCGGAATTCGAAGCCCAGCCGCAGCGTGTCGTCCGCGCCCAGCCGGTACAGTCCCGCTGCCTTGCCGACCATGATCCGGTTGGACAGCGTCAGGCCGCGCGCGAGGCCGCCGATGCTGCCGTCAGTGCCGTAATCGGCATCCAGCCAGTCGACGAAGCCGCTGAACGCGAGGCCGCCCCATTCGGTATCGTGCGTCATCCCCGCGCGCAGGTTGTAGCTGCGGTAGAGCTGGTTGGAGAGCAGCTGCGTCGGCAGGAACTCGACCTGGCGGCTGAGGTCGTAGCCGCCGCCGAGGGTGGCCGTGGTCGCGCCCGATGCGGCGTCCAGCGCGGCTGCGACATGATCCGCCGCGACCGTGAACCGCGGGCGATCGAGGATCGTCGCGGGCACCCGCCGCTCGTCCTCGCGCAGCCGCGACGCGGTCACCTTCGCGCCGACCCGGTCGGTCACCGGCACATACAGCGAGGCCGCGACCCGGTTCATGCCATGGTTGCCGGCGCTGGCCTCCGTCCGCAACGCAGTCGTGTCGCCGGGTCTGCGGGTGATGATGTTGACGACGCCGGTGGAGGCATTGAAACCGTACAAGGCGCTCGCCGGGCCGCGCAGCAGTTCGATCTGCTGGATATCCTCGCTGGCGACGCCGAGCAGGTTCCAGTTGGTCATGCCGTAATGGTCGAGATAGACCTGACGGCCGTCGACCAGCACCAGCAGCCGCGCATTGTAGGTCTGCACGCCGCCGCGCACCGCCACGTCGCTCTGCCCCGCGGTCCAGCGGTTCACGTCGATCCCGGCATAGGTCTTGAGCAGGCTCGGCACATCCCGCGCCGGCGACCGCGCGATCTGTTCGGCGGTGATGACGATCATCGATCCGGGCAGTTCGGACACGCGCTGCGGCTTGCCGGTGACGCTGGTCGTGACCGGTTCGCCGATCACGTCCTGCAGCGCGGAATAATCGATCGCCTGCGCATAAGCGGTCACGCAGGAGGCGAGCAGCCCCGCGACGGCGGTGGCGATGGCGGTGCAGACAGTGTGCACGGTCATATCTCCTTGACCAGCATCAGGAAAGCCGAGCCGAACCGGGCATGGACGGCGCGGGCGGCGACGCGGTTGACGGTGATCTGGACGCGGGTGCCCGATGTGATGCCGACGACGCAGCGCGCGGCCTGGACGCAGGCGGGATCGGAGGTGATCGTCACCACCGCATGGCGCCGCGCGGCGGCGGCGATGTCGTCGTGCGCGCCGCGCAGGCCGGCGGTGACGAAGGCGGCGCGATAGCCGCGCAGCCCCTCGAGGGCGGTGACGGGGACGCGCCGGGTCCGGACGAGCGCGCCACCGACGGCGACGCCGCCGCCGACCGCGCGTTCGATCGCGACCGCGTCCGCGAGCGAGGCGGCGTTATCCGGGGCGACCACGATGGCGACCTGGGTCGGGCCACGGGGCGCGGGGAGGAGGAAGGTCAGCACGCGCGTCGCGATCGGCACGCTCAGTTCGGCCCGCAGCGGCGCGGCGCAGGCGAGGATCAGCGTCGCGGCCCGCAGGATAGGCGCGATCCTCACAGCGCGGCGGAATCGCGGGGCGCACGAGCGATCGTCGCACGGCGGGATACGGACCGACGACCGTCCCCTATGCGCCACCGGCCGCGGCAATATGGGGTACTGGTGTCTCCATCACGTGCCATGTCCGGTGATCCACAGAGAGGTCGTCTGTCCGCATCGGTACGATTATGTCTATAATGGACAGTTAACGCTATTATCCGTTTGGGGGGAATGTCGACGGGGGCGTGGGCAGGCGGCCGTTAGCCATGTTCCGGCCTGCCATCGCGCGGCGGATGCTGCTATCGGTCCGCCATGCTCAGGACACGGCGCAAGCGACAGACGGCGGAGGCGGAACGCGCGGTCGTTCGCCTCGCGGAAATACGGGCCTCGGTGGCGGCGCTGGCCGACGACGACCTGCTCGACCTCGCCGATATCTTCGCGGGCGATACGCCGACGCCGCTCGGGGCGATCGCTGCTGCCGAAATGGCGAAGCGCAACATCAGTCTGTGATGTCCGGCGGCGCGGAGTGCCGCACGGTTTTCCCATCGTCAGGCGAGGGTCCCGCGACGGATTCGGCCCCCGCCCGGACATGAACGACATCGCCGATGCGGGCGCAGCGGCATGATCTCCAAGCAGATCGCGCAGCACGACGGCGCGCGCCGGTCGCGTCGCGCACCGATCCATGGCAAGGGCGCGGTGCCGTGACCGACCTGCCGATCCTCGCCGTCCTTCCCGACCTGCTCGCCGCGCTGGGCCGGCGCAGCAATGCCGTGCTGGTCGCGCCGCCGGGTGCGGGCAAGACCACCGCGGTCGCGCCGGCGCTGCTCGACCAGCATTGGTGCACGGGCGAGGTGCTGGTGCTGTCGCCGCGCCGGCTCGCGGCGCGTGCGGCGGCGGAGCGGATGGCGGCGCTGGCGGGCGAGGCGGCCGGCGGCACCTATGGCTATGCGACGCGGATGGACAGCCGGCGATCGGCCGCGACGCGGGTGACGGTGGTGACCGAGGGCATCTTCGTCGCGCGCATCCAGGCCGATCCCGAACTGGCGGGCATTTCCGCCGTGCTGTTCGACGAGGTCCACGAACGCAGCCTCGACGGCGATTTCGGGCTGGCGATGGCGCTGGATGCGCAAGGATCGCTGCGTCCCGACCTGCGGCTGGTCGCGATGTCGGCGACGCTCGACGGCGCGCGTTTCGCGGCGCTGATGGCGGAGGACGGGGCGGGCGCGCCGGTGATCGAGAGCGAGGGGCGCAGCTATCCGCTGGCGCTGCGCCACCTTGGCCGCAGCGGCGACGCGCGGATCGAGGATGCGATGGCGGCCGCGATCCGGCGTGCACTGGGCGAGGCGGAGGGCGGGGTGCTCGCCTTCCTGCCCGGCGTCGCCGAGATCGAGCGGACCGCGGAGCGACTGGCGACCCTGCCGGAGGATATCGTCATCCATGAACTGCACGGCAGCCTCGATCCCGCCGCGCAGCGGGCGGCGATCCGGCCCGAGCCGGACGGCCGGCGCAAGCTGGTGCTCGCCACGTCGATCGCCGAAACCAGCCTGACGCTCGACGGCATCCGTATCGTCGTCGATTCGGGGCTGGCGCGCCGCCCGCGCTACGACCGTGCGGCGGGGATGACGCGGCTGGTGACCGAACGCGCCAGCCAGGCGGCGGTGACGCAGCGCGCCGGGCGGGCGGCGCGGCTGGGGCCGGGCGTCGCCTATCGCCTGTGGGAAGAGGCGGCGACCGGCGGCCTGCCGCGCTTCGACCCGCCGGAGATCCTCGAGGCGGACCTGTCCGGGCTGGTGCTGGCGGCGGCGCTGTGGGGCGTCGGCGATCCGCGCGACCTCGCGTGGCTCGACCCGCCGCCGGCCGCGGCGGTGGCGGAGGCACGCGAGCGGCTGGCGGCCCTGGAGGCGATCGACGGCGACGGGCGGCCGACCGCGCACGGCCGGCGCATCGCGGCGATGCCGATGCCGCCGCGGCTGGCGCATATGCTGCTGCGCGCGGCGACGCTGGGGCAGGGGCGGATCGCGGCGGAGGTCGCGGTGCTGCTGTCCGAACGCGGCCTCGGCGGGGTCGACGCCGATATCGAGACGCGGCTGCGGCGCTGGCGCGGCGAGCGCGGCACCAAGGCGGTGGCGGCGCGCAAGCTTGCCGAGCGCTGGGCGAAACTGGTCGGCGGGGACGGCGGCGATGCGGAGGGGGTCGAGGTGGCGATCGCGCTCGCCTTCCCCGACCGGATCGCGCGGCGCCGCGACGCGAGCGGCGAACATTGGGCCTCGGTCGGCGGGCGCGGCTTCCGGCTCGACCCGACGACGGTGCTGGCCCGTGCCGAATGGCTCGCGGTCGCGGACACGCAGGGCGCCGCATCGGGTGCGCGCATTCTCGCCGCCGCCCCGATCGACCTCGCGACGATCGAGCGGCTGTTCGGCGACCGGATCGAGACACGGCGGACCGCCGACTTCGATCCGGCGTGCGGCAGCGTCACGACGTTGCGCGAACGCCGGCTCGGCGCGCTGCGGCTGTCGTCCGGCCCGGATGCGCAGGCCGATCCCGCGGCGGTGGCGGCGGCGTTGCTGGAGGGGGTGCGGACGCATGGCCTCGCGCTGCTGCCGTGGAGCGCGGGGGCCGAGGCGCTGCGCGCGCGCGCGACCTATGCCGGCGTGCCGCTCGACGCGATGATGGCGGAGCGGCTCGACGAATGGCTGCCGGCGCTGCTGGCGGGACGGCGGCGGCTGGATGCGATCACGCCGGGCGCGCTGACCGATGCGATCCGCGCCCTGATCGGCTGGGACGCGATGCGGCAGGTCGATTGCCTCGCCCCCGCCGATTTCACCAGCCCCGCCGGCAGCACGCACGCGATCGACTATGCGGCGGAGGGCGGGCCGAAGGTGGAATTGCGCGTGCAGGCGCTGTTCGGGCTCGCCGAGCATCCCGTGATCGGGTCGGAGCGGGTGCCGCTGGTGCTGAGCCTGACCTCGCCCGCCGGCCGGCCGATCCAGACGACGCGCGACCTGCCGGGCTTCTGGGCGGGCAGCTGGACCGCGGTCGCCAAGGAGATGCGCGGGCGCTATCCCAAACATCCCTGGCCCGACGATCCTGCCGCCGCATCGGCGACGCTGCGCACCAAAAAGGCGGATGCGCGCGCCGCCGGGACGCGCTAAAGGGCCAGTCTATGCCTACCGCCCGTATCTTTCAGCGCCCCAAGAACGCGATGCAGTCCGGCAAAGCCCGGACCCATACGTGGGCCCTCGAATTCGAACCCGCCGAGGCCAAGCAGCCCGATCCGCTCACCGGTTGGGCCGGCAGCGGCGACACGCGCGAGCAGGTGAAGCTGAGCTTTCCGTCGCAGGACGCGGCGATCGCGTACTGCGAGGCACAGGGCTTCGACTACGAGCTGACCGCCGCGCCGGAGCGCAAGCTCAAGCTGCAGGCCTATGCGGATAATTTCCGCTAGGTAGGAGACGGTTCGCGCGAAGACGCGAAGACGCGAAGGGGTCGCGTGCGTCGATGCGGTTCTCTTTGTTCCTAATGTCCCAGCCTATCGGAACGGGGCGATGCGGTCGTCACGGGTCGAACGGCTTTGCGGCCTTCGCGTCTTCGCGTGACAATCCTCGCTGGCCTCACCCAACGTCGGCTGCGCCGTCTCCTCCTTCCCCGCGGAAAAGGGAAGGGGGTGGTTACTCCCCGCCGAGTTCCGCCAGCAGGCCGCCACCCAGGAGCAGCAGCATCTTCGCGTCGATCGCCACGCCGGCGCGCCGCTTTTCGGCGACGAAGCCGGCGACCGCGTCCAGCGGGACGCGATGGACGGTGATGTTCTCGTCCGCGTCGCCGCCGCCGTCGCCGGTGCGGGTCAGGCCGGTCGCGACCACGAGGGTGAAGCTTTCCGACGTCATGCCGGGCGACGCATAGAAGTCGCCGCGCTCCTCGACGATCGCGGCGTGATAGCCGGTTTCCTCCTCCAGCTCGCGCCGCGCCGCGTCCGCCACGCTTTCGCCCGCGCTCTCGTCGCCGACGAGGCCGGCGGGCAGTTCCAGGCAGTTGCGCCCGAGCGGGACGCGATACTGCTCGACCAGCAGCAACTGCCCCTCGCCGTCGATCGCGAGGATCACCGCGGCGGCGATCGAGCCGACGCGCTCGGCATATTCCCACGTGCCGGCGGTGCGGACCGACAGATATTTGCCCTTCCAGGGGGTGGCGATGGTCATAGTTCGATCAGTCGGTCCGGCAGTTCGTTGGTGTCGTTCGTGCGCGGCGGGACATGCTCGGCGAGCACGACGCCGATCCGGCGCACCGCCTCCGCCATGCCGTCGCCCGGCCGGCCGTCGCGCGTCGCCGCGATCAGCGCCGCCATCGCATCGCCCCAGACGTCGGGCGCGACGCGGGCGTGGATCGCGGCGTCGGCGATGATCTCCGCACGGTGCTCGTCCAGCGACAAATAGAGCAGCACGCCGGTCGCATCGCGGGTGCGCGCCTCGGCACTCGCGCGGAACAGCGCCAGTGCGCGGGCGTGGACGCGCCGGGCCTCGGTGCTGCCCGGGGTCAGCGCGAGCCGCAGCGGCATCCAGGCGAGGACGACGCGGACGAGCAGGAAGGTGACGATCAGCAGCACCAGCGCGACGGTGAACAGGCCGCCCGGCGCCGGTGCGCCCTCCCAGGGATCGGCGACCAGCCCGTGCAGCCAGATCGCCGCATCCGGCCGGAACGCCAGCAGCGCGAGAACGAACAGCATCGCCAGCACCGTCCAGTGCAGCGCGACGTCGTGATATGTGTCCGATCGCCGCGCGACGATGGTGACGATCTCGCCCGCGGTGTGGCGTTCCGCCGCGGCCACCGCCGCCGCGACGCTGGCACGATCCGTGTCGGTCAGCCGCATGTCACCAGCTCCCCGAGGCGCCACCGCCCCCGAAATCGCCGCCACCGCCGCCGGTGAAGCCGCCGCCGCCCCAGCTGCCGTCGCTGCCGCCGCCGGAGCTGCCCCCGCCACTCCAGCCACCGCCGCCCGACGAGCGGCCGATCTCGTTGGCGATGCTCCACAGGACGATCGGCAGCGCGCCGCCGTCGTCGCTGCGATAGCGCGTGCCCCATGGCCCGGCGCGCCGCTTGCCGCGGAACAGCGGCACCAGCACGAACAGCAGGATGATGGCGCAGGCGATCAGGCCGAACGGTACGCCGCCGCCATTGGACGCCGAGGAGCGGCGATGGGTCTGGTCGAACTGCCGGGTCGCCGCATCCAGCCGCGCCTGCGCTTCCTCCGGGGAGGCGCGCAACTGCTGGGCGATCGCATCGGTGCCGGCGGTCATCGCGCCGGCGATGTCACCGGCTTTCAGCCGCGGCATCATGTCCCGGTTGATGATGACGCTGGACAGAGCGTCGGTCAGGATCGGTTCCAGCCCGCGCCCCACCTCGATCCGCGGACCGCGACCGCCGGCCGGCTCGTTGGGCGCGATGAACAGGATTGCACCATTGTTGACGTCGTTCAGCCCGACTCCCCATGCCCGGCCGAGCTTGTAGCCATAGTCCTCGAGCGGATAACCCTGCAGGTCGGGGATCGTGGCGACGACCAGTTGGCGCTTCGTATCCTTCTGCAACGCCTCCAGTTTCGCGGTCAGCGCGGCCTCCGCTTCCGGCGGCAGGACGTTTGCCGCGTCGACGACGAGGCCGGTGAATTTGGGGAAGGTCTGCGCGGTGGCCGGCGTGACGATCATCCACGCCAGCACCAGCAGCATCGCCGCCCGCGCGAACGCGAGCATGCGGAGGGGCGGGGTCATGCCCGTCAGCCCGCATTCCCGAAGTTGACGCTCGGGGCCTGTTCGGCGCCCGGCGTCGTCGCGGCGAACGGGGTCAGCGGCTTGGCACCGTAGAAGATGCGCGCGCCGACCGCGTCGGGGAAGGTGCGGATGCGCGTGTTATAGGCCTGCACCGCCGTGTTGTAGTCGGTGCGCGCGATCGTGATGCGGTTCTCGGTGCCCTCCAGCTGGCTCATCAGCGTGGTGTAATTGCCTTGGCTCTTCAGCTCGGGATAGGCCTCCTGCAGCCGCTGCAGCGACAGCGTCACCGCGCCCTGCGCGCGCTCGAACGCCTGCATCTTGGCGGGATCGGTCAGCTGGTCGCCGCTGAGCTTGACCTGGTTGGCGCCGGCGCGCGCCTGCGTCACCTGTACCAGAATGTCCTTTTCCTGCGCGCCCGCGGCCTTCACCGTGGAGACGAGGTTGGGGATCAGGTCGGCGCGCCGCTGATACTGGTTCTGCACGTCGGCCCAGCGCGCCTTGGCATTTTCCTCGGCGGTCGGCACGGAATTGATGCCGCAGCCGGCCAGCGACACCGACGCGGTGGCGGCGAGCACGAAGGCGGCAATGGGGCGACGCGACGACATGAAATCAACCTCCTGGACGATCTGTCCTATCCATATAGGACAGTGAACGGGCTTGGCGAAGGGGGAATCGCCGCTTACGCTCGCGCCGGGGACGCAACGAGGGAAAGCGGCGATCATGCTCAAGGAATTCAAGACATTCATCGCACGCGGCAACGTGCTCGACCTTGCCGTCGCGGTCATCATCGGCGCCGCCTTCGGCAAGATCGTCACCTCGCTGACCGAGGACGTCATCATGCCGGTGATCGGCAAGCTGTTCGGCGGGCTCGACTTTTCGGGATATTTCCTGCGCATGGGGCCGGTGCCGGCAACCTATACGGGATCGCTGTCGGACTATGCCGCGCTGAAGAAGGCGGGTGTGCCGCTGCTCGGCTATGGCGAGTTCATCACCCAGGCGGCGAACTTCGTCATCGTCGCCTTCATCATCTTCCTGATCGTGCGCGCGGTGAACCGGCTGATTCCGAAGGCGGAAGCGCCGGTCGCGGCCGCACCGGTCGAACCGGCGGACGTCACGCTGCTGCGCGAGATCCGCGACGAGCTGAAGGCGCGCCCGCGGGTCTAATCCTGTCCCTCGTTCCCCGTAAGTCGGGGGGGCGAGGGTTACGCCGCGACCAGCTGCTTCGCGGTCGCGTCGGCGAGGCTGGTGCCGTCGAGGATGCGCGCCGTCTCGTCGCGGACGCGCATCATCGCGTGGCGGATCGCGCAGTCCGCCTCGCTCTTGCAGTCGAGGCAGGGGCGATAGGCGGTGCGGCTGACGCAGGGGACCAGCGCGAGCGGCCCCTCGATCACGCGGATCACCTCGCCCAGCGAGATCAATTGCGCGGGACGGGAGAGGACGTAGCCGCCCATCTTGCCGCGCGTGCTGGTCAGCAGTCCGGCGTCGCGCAGGTCGGCAAGGATCAGCTCAAGGAACTTGCGCGGCACGTTCGCGGCGATCGCGATCCGCCCCATCGGGATCGGCGGCGTGGCGGCGGGTGCTTCGGCGAGGAACAGCATCGCGCGCAGCGCGTAGCGGGAACGCTGGGTCAACATGATCGATGGCCTATGGCCCGATAATGTGGCGAGCGAAAGGCGCGCATTGCAGTGGCTTGAACCCCGGCCTATATGGGGCGTGCCGGCTTCCAGCTGGCTATGGCGATAAACGGTGGCGTCGCATAGACGCAGCGGACCCGGGGGCAGTACCCGGCGGCTCCACCACCGCAGCTGAGCGATCAGATGCGATGACGGGGCCGAACTAGGATCGACGTGTGTTGAAAAGCGCTGTCTTTCGCTCGGAATGGGACCACCGCAACGGCCCATTACACAAGTGCCAACGATAACGAAGCACTCGCGATTGCGGCGTAACTGAGGGCCTAACGGCCTGAGGTTATTCCAAGATTACGCGGTTGGACCCACCGGGCAACAGAAGGGATTCCAGCGGTACGGGGAGCACCGGGCAACAGAAGCTCCCCACCTCATTTTCGATATGGCCGGTCTCGCCTCGTCATTGCGAGCGCAGCGAAGCAATCCAGGACGTCCTGGTCCGGCCCTGGATTGCTTCGCTGCGCTCGCAATGACGAGATGGACGGCGAGCGACGCGCTCGCCCGATCAGCGTTGCGGGCCCGCCACCGGGTTGTTCCCCCACAGCCGGTCGTACGACCAGCCCGACAGGTCCACCACCACCCGCGCATGATCCTCGTCCACCGGCTGGCGCGCGCCGCCGCGGAAGCGTTCGATCTCGTCGAGCAGGATCGCATGGGTGCGCGGGTCGAGGCGGAAGCGGGTCGACACCAGCACGCCGAACACCAGCATCGCGATCGTGCCGAGGCCGAGCACCCCGACGATCGCGGCGATCGCCTGCGGGCTCTGCGTCGTCGCCTTGGACACGAAGCCCGACGCCTGCATCACCTGCCCGACCAGGATCACCGCGAGCGCCTGGCTCATCTTGCGCACGAAGGTCATGACCCCGGCGAAGGCGCCCTCGCGGCGGCGGCCGGTGACGATCTCGTCGACGTCGGCCATGTAATTGTAGGTGGCCCAGGGGATGTAGTTGAGCGCGCCGCGGCCGAGCCCGGCGAACACCACCGGCAGCCAGAACAGCGCCGAGGTCGCGGTATAGCCGGCGGCATACATGGCGAGGAAGATGACGACGCCGATCGCGAAGCTCAATGCCGCGAAGCGATAGGCGGCGGCGGGCGACAGGCGCAGCGCGAAGTTGATCGCCAGCACCACCGCGATCAGCTGGACGATATAGGTAACGCCGACCAGCTGCCCGACGATCGCGGTCGATCCGGCGAGCGCGAAGATCACGAAATAGGTGAAGGCCGCATTGTAGATGTCCTGGCTGATATAGCCGCCCAGATACATGCCGAGGTGCAGCCGGAACGCGCGGATGCGCAGCGTCGAAAAGAGGTTGCGGTACAGGGCCGCGAAGGCCGCCGCGAGCGTCGGCTTGTCGCGCGCCTCCGCTTCGGCGAGCTCGGGCGGACGCTGGCGTTCCCAGCTGAACGTATAGAGCAGCCCGGCCGCGCCCATGAACAGGATCGAGAAGATGATGCCCATGTACAGATAGGTGTCGGGGCTGTCGGGACCGAGATACGCGATCAGCCACGCGGGCAGGAAGGCCGCGGCGATGGCCGAACACTGGCCGCACAGGATGCGCGCGCCGGCGAACTTCGCCTTGGTCTTGTAATCGGTCGCCATTTCGCTGGCGAGCGTCTCGTACGGGATGATCTCCATCGCATAGACCATCTCGAACAGGACGTAGGTGACGAGATAATACCAGAAGCTCTGCCCGGCGACCCACATGATCGCGAACGACGGCAGCAGCGGGATCGCGGCGAGGATGAAGAACCGCCGCCGCCCGAACCGGCGCCCCAGCCACGTCCGGCCGATATTGTCGGAGACATGGCCGATCAGCGGGCTGGTGAACGCATCGAGTACCCGCGCGACGCCGAAGATGATCGTCGCCTGCGCCGCGGAAAGGCCGCAGAAGCTGGTGTAGAAGATCAGGATCCACGTGCTGATGACCGCCATCGACCCCGCGCCGAGCACGTCGTTCGAGCCATAGGCGAGCAGATTGTACCAGCGCACCGGACGCGCGGGCGCGGTGGGCAGGACGGGCGCTGCGGCGATCGGGTCGGTGGCCATATGCTCTCCTTTGGCCCCTCCTCTTCAGAGGAGGGGTTGGGGTGGAGGAGTCGTGAACGTCGGTCTCGGTGAGACGTCCCCCACCCCCAACCCCTCCCCCGAGGGGGAGGGGCTTGTGTTCGCGTCAGATATAGGTGCGCAGGAACTCGCCCAGGGCGACCATCGCGAGGCTCTGGCCGTAGGGCATCGAGGTGAGCGCGATATCCTTGTAGAATTGCTGCGTGTCGCCCATCGCGGTGCCGAAGCTGACCTGCTTCAGTTCGCCCGCCTCGTCGATATTGGCGAGCACGCCGCGCACCGCCTTGATCCCGACCGCCTCGTAATGGCGCGGCAGATAGCCCTTCCGCACGCCCTTCAGGATGCCATAGGCGAAGCCGGCGGTCGCCGACGCCTCCAGATAGCTGGTCGGGTCCATGATGAGCGTGTGCCACAGGCCGGTCTCGGCATCCTGCGTCTGGCTGAGCGTCTTCACCTGCGCCTCGAGCGTGTCGATCAGGAAGGTGCGGAAGGCATCACCCTGCGGCAGATCGAGGATCTCGATGATCTCCGGGATCGCGATCGTCACCCAGCAATTGCCGCGCGCCCACAGCGCCTCGGCGAAATTGTGCCGGCCGTTGAAGTCCCAGCCGTGGAACCAGAGACCGGTCTTCTTGTCGAACAGATATTTGATGTGGACGAGGAACTGGCGCTTCGCCTCCTCGATATACTGCGGGCGGTTCAGCAGCAGGCCGATCTTGGCGAGCGGCAGCACCGACATCATCAGCGTGTCGTCCCACATCTCACCCGGATTCTCGTCGTTGTAGACGATGTGCTGGAACCCGCCCTCCTCGGTCTTGGGCAGTCCGTCGGGCGCCATCAGCCATTCGGCCCAGGTATCCAGATACGGGATGTAGCGCGGATCGGGCTCGTGCTCGTAAAGATAGGCGAGCGTGATGAACGGCGCGACGGTGTTGATGTTCTTGGTCGGCGTGCCTTCGGCGAAGCGATCCTCGAACCATTGCTTGATGATCGCGAGCGCGGCCTTGTCGCCGGTCTGCTCGTAATAGCGCCACATCCCGAACAGGCCGACGCCGTGGGTCCATTCCCAGCCGGCCCAGCCCTTGGTGTCGATGATCCGGCCATCCTCCAGATGGAGCAGGAATTCGCCGGTCTCGTCCTTGATGTTGACGAGATTGTCCATCAGCTTGTGGATGGCGGTCGTGACCTCCCCGCGGGGGATGTCGTGGGTGAGGGCGGCCAAGTTACTTCTCCTGGATGAGTTGGTCGGGGCGCGACGGCCCTGCGACCGGGGCTATGGACAGGCCGCCGCGCACGGAGCGCAGCGTGACGAGCTTCACGGGTTCCAGCACGTCGCCGGGCGCGCCATCGCTGGTGACGGCGAGGGCGATCGTGTTGCGGCCGTGGTGGTCGAGTATGCCTTCCGGGATCGGGAAGACGCGCTGCGGGCCGACATGGGCGATGAACTGGCCCATGTTCCAGCCGTTGACGAACAGCAGGGCGCGGTATTTCGCGACCGAGCGGGGCGTGGCCGTATCGCCGAACGCGACCGCGACGGTGGTGTCCTGCCCCTTCGGCAGGGCGAGGTCGACGCGGGTGCGATACCAGGTGGTGCCGGGCCGGACGGTGGCCGGTGCGGCCTGCCATGCGGCGTCGTCGAAGCCGGGCAGGTGCCAGCCGTTGCGCTCGCCATATTGGCCGCCGGTGTTGGCGACGCCGCGGGCGGGGTCGGGCAGGTCCTCGCCGCCCTGCTTGCCCTGGATCTTCCACGCGATCGGGATCGCGAAGCTGCGGCCGCCGGGGGCTTCGAGCGAGGCGGAGATCAGGCCGCGCGCCTCCTTGTGCGCGTCGTCGCTGTCGAGGTCCCAGTTATGGCCGTTGTTGCGGACCATGATGCTGACGACATGCTCGCCGGCGCCCTGCGCGGCGGCGGGCAGGTCGAAGCGCGCGGTGCCGGTGGTGATCGGGCGGGGCAGGCCGCCGGGCAGCTCGTCCTGGCCGACGAACTGGCCGTCGACCCAGACTTGCACCATGCCGGAGCCGCCCGCGCCGTAATAGAGCGCGATCTGCCTTGCATCGGGCGTGCCGGTGAAGCGGCCGCGATACCAGACGTCGCCGTCGTGAAAGCCATAGGCGTCCATCGACAGATTGGGCTGGCCGTCGGGGCGCGCGGTGATGCTGGCGTAGGGCTTGCCCTCCGCCGCCTGCCATGTGCTGTCGTCGAAGCCGGGCTGCGCCTCGGGCGAGCCATAGGCGGTGCGCCACGTCAGCGCCGGCAGGGTGACGGGGGCGGGGCCGGCGAGCGGGCGGGTGGCGATGCGGCTGCCGATCGGCGTGAGCGTCGTGGGGATGGCGGTGCCGTTCCAGCGCACCGACCGGATCGCCGCGGGCGCCCAGAGTTCGAGCGGGGTGCCCTCGCGCGTGTCGCCGGTGAGGGCGAGCGTGCCGCCCTTCACCGCGACATGCCGTACCAGCGCGGGTCCGCGAACCAGCGCCGGGCCCTGCCGCCAGTAGCGGACGGCCTCGGCCTCGTCGGCGAGGATCAGCGTCAGCGGCGGGCGTCCGCCACCCTCGATCCGCACCACGGCGCGGCCCTGATGCGGGTAGTTCAGGCGCAGGTCGCCCTTCGCCGCATCGAACCGGCTGGTCGCCTGTCCCTCGAGCACGCGTACCTGCGGCGCGGAGGCGTAGCGCAACACCGTCTCGCCGGTCTCGCGGGCGCGGCCGTAGAGCAGCATCAGGTCGCTGCCGTCGGCGCTCATCGCGGCCTGCAGTTCGGAGGTCGAATAGACCAGCCGCTGCTTGCCCACGGTCACGCCCGCGACGAGCCATTTGGCGTCGAAGCCGTTGAGGCGCATCGGCTCGGCGGCGGGGAAGGTGTAGCGGCCGTCGGGCAGGTCGGCGGTGATCGTGAAGCGGTCGTCGGTGGTCCCGTTCGACGGCTTGTGCGTCACCATCAGGAAGCGCGCGTCGCTCTCCGGATTCCGGTTGTGATAGACCTGCACGTTGGGCGACGACACGAGCGGCTCGCCGGCGGGCACCATGCCGGCGAGGTCGGGAACGGCGGCGATCAGGCCGCCCAGCTGCTTCATCTCCTCCGCCTTGGGGCGCAGTTCGCGCGCTTCGGAGATGGCGGCGCCGTAATCGTAGCTGGAGAACACCACCGGCGCGGGCAGCCAGCCCCAGCTGGTGCCGCCATAGCCCATGTAGACGCTCTGGATGTCGATGCCGTTGGCGAGGTTGGTGCCGTAGAAGACGCGCTGGAAGCGCTTGCCGCGCTGGATCGCGTTGCATTCGTAGCCGCCGTTCGACCCCCAATAGTCGAACCAGCCGCCGCCGAATTCGGCGAGGAAGGCGGGCGTGTCGGGCGAGGCGGAGGCACCGCCCTTCGCGCCGCCGGGGCCGTAATAGCCCCAGTCGGGCGCCGCCGATCCGCGCGTCGGCTTGCCCTCGACGGTGCAGGTGCCGCCGGGATAGCCGTCGAAGGCGTAAAGGTCGTTGGGGCCGTGCACCACGTTGGCGACCTTGGACGATTCCGGCACCCAATAGCCGTTGCGGCCCTGGTCGTTGTGGAACAGCGGCACGGTGATGCCGTCGGCGCGCGCCTTGGCGGAGAGATGGTCCATGTAGCGGCGCTGCGCCGGGGTGGTCAGCGCCAGCTCGTTCTCGATCTGGTGGAGGATGACGGTGCCTTTGTGGCCCTTGCCGTCCCCGTTGATCTGGTGGCGCGCGATGATCGCGTCGATCTGCGTCAGCCATTCGTCCGCCGCCGCCATATAGGCGGGATCGTCGGTGCGGGCGCGGCCGCGCTGGTTTACCAGCCAGCCGGGAAAACCACCGCGCGACAGCTCTGCATTCACATAGGGCCCGGCGCGGGTGATGACGTAGAGCCCTTCCTCCGCCGCCTCGCGCAGCACCCGGTCCATGTCGCGGATGCCGGTGAAGTCGTACACGCCCTGTTTCGGGCTGTGATAACCCCAGTCGAAATAAAGCGCGACGGTGTTGAATCCGCTCGCCTTCAGCTTCTGCAGCACGTCGCGCCACAGGTCGGGGCTGGGCAGGCGGAAGGGGTGGAATTCGGCGGACCAGATCACCTGCCGCTTGCCGTCGATCATCAGCGAGCGCGCGTCATAGCTGACGCGACCGAAGGTCCTGACCGGCGCAGCGAGATTCTCGGTGGGCTTCGCCACCTGCGCCTGCGCTGTGGTGGCGAGCAGGGTCGCGAGCGCCAGCGCAGCCGTGCTCCCGCGCAGGCAGGCGCGCATGGCGCAATCAATCATGGTGGAAGATCATCGGCAGCGGCGTCTCGACCGGGCGGTTGTCGGGCTCGACCTCCATCAGCGGGGCCATATAGTCCCACCAGCGCTTCATCACCGGATGGTCGGGCAGCGCGTCGCGATCATTGTCCTCGGCGAGCGTCAGCACCGCGAACAGCGACAGCGTGCCCTCGTCGAGAAAGATCGAATAATTGCCGATGCCGCTCTGCGTCAGCAGCGCCGACAGTTCGGGCCAGATCGCGTCGTGCCGACGGCGATATTCGTCGATCACGCCGGGCTTCAGCTGCATCTTGAATGCATGGATCGACATCAAACCCCTCCAGACCATTATATGGTATTGGTATGTAGGATTTGGTAAGCGGTTATCGCCCGGAGGTCAAACGCTAAGCGCGCCAGAACGGCGTGTTCGTGACCTTCACGTCGGCGGCATCCTCGACCCGGAACGGGGGGCGGGCGTCGGGCGTGGCGGTGGCGAGCGTCAGGCGGTCGATCGCCAGTCCGCGCGCATGCCGCACCCACAGGCCCCATGCCGGCGTGACCCCGAACATGCTGGGTTCGGGATAGGCGGTGGCGAGGTCCTCCGGCCGGCGCGCGGCGTCAGCAGCGGTGCCGCCGCCGGCATAGCGCAGGCGGACATGCCGCAGTTGCACCGCCTCGACCGGGTGACCGGGCAGGCCGGCGATCGTCGCGGCGAAGCGGTGGTCGATCCCGGTCGCATCGACCTGTTCGATCGATACGCCCCGGATCGCGCCGATGCCGGTGCCGGCGGGGCCGCGGCGGCGGTCGCCGATGCGCAGGAAAATCGGCGCGGTGGTGACGTCGCGCATCGTCAGGCGGCGGGCGACGACATCCTCTATGACGCCGCCGTCCACCGTCTCCAGCGCGAGGCCACGGCAATGGTGGAAGGTGCAATCCTCGATGAGGATGTTGCGATAGCCGCCGTTGCTCTCGGTGCCGAGCTTGATACGTCCGGTCGGGCGGTCGCGATCGGGCGCCGCGACCTGCGTCATGCGGTGGCTGCCGTCGAGCAGCGTGCCGAGGTCGTAGCCGCTGACCGCGCAATGGCGGATGACGATATTCTCCGACGGGATCGCGCGGCCGAGCGCGAAGCTGCTCTTGATGACGATCGCATCGTCGTTGGGGGTGTTGACGCGGCAGCGTTCGACGATCGTGTCGGCGACGCAATCGAGGTCGATGCCGTCGCGGTCGCTGTCGATCGACAGGTCGTGGACGTGCAGGCCGTGCGTGCCGGTGGCGAGGATGGCGAAATGGCCGCATTTCAGCATCGTGAAGCCGGACAGGCGAATGTTGCGGCCGTTCTTCAGCGCGATCCCCTTGTTGCCAAGGCCGTTCATGCGGGTGGCGTCGGGTTCGAGCTTTGCGATCTCTTCCGCGGTCATCTGCCGCATCGACAGCGGGCGCTCGCCGGTCTGCGCCTTCCACCGCGCGCCGGGGCCGTCGCGGGTGAGGCCGATGCCATGGATCAGGCCGGTGCCGGTGATCGCGACATCCTCGACGTCCTCGCCCCAGATCAGGCTGTTGCGCCAATGGCTGTGGCCGAAATCCTGATAGAGCTGTTCGCCATTGTCTTCGGGCAGGTCGTAGCCGGCGCCGGTCGCCGCCTCGATCACCGCGCCCTTGGCCAGCACGATCGTGACGCGGCTGCGCAGGCGGATCGAATAGCAGCGATAGCGGCCGGCGGGGATGGTGACGGTGCCGCCCTGCGGCCGGGCGGCGGCGGCCGCGATGGCGGCGTTGATCGCGGGAGAATCGAGCGCCGTGCCGTCGCCCTTCGCGCCATGGTCGCGGACGTCGATCATCGTCGCGGCATGGGCGGGGAAGGGGAGGAAGAGGGACCCCATCCCGAGGGCGGCGGCGCGGCGGGTGATGGTCATGTGATCCCTTGCCCCGTCCGCCTCCCCGGCGGAGGCCGGGGTCCCGTCGGGATGATGCGGGCGACGATTCACGAACGCCTGCCCGGCTGGGCCCCGACTTTCGCCGGGGACGCGGTGGAGGCGCGGTGCGGCATGGCCTATTGCAGGTTCACATAGGCGCCGCCGTCGACCAGCAGCGAGGCGCCGGTGACATATTGCGACAGGTCGGATGCGAGGAACACGGTCGGCCCGACGAGGTCCTCCGGCTGACCGAGGCGGCCGAGCGGGATGCGCCCCTCCATGTACGACCGCTTCTCCTGATCGGCGAGGTCGTCCTTGTTGATGTCGGTCAGGATCGTGCCGGGGAACAGCGAGTTGCAGCGAATCTTGTGCTTGCCGAGCGCGATCGCGACCGACTGCATCAGCGAATGCAGCCCCGCCTTGGTCGGGGTGTAGTGCGTCTGATATTCGCCGCCGACCAGCGCCGAAATCGACGACATGGCGATGATCGAGCCGCCGTCGCCCTGCTTCACCATCTGGTTCGCCGCCGCCTGCACCATGAAATAGGCACCGTGGAGGTTGACCTGCATCGTCCGTTCGAATGTCTCGACCGGCATGTCGAGGAAGGCGTGGAAGGGGCAGATCCCGGCGTTGTTGACGAACACGTCGACACGGCCGAGTGCCGCCACCGCCTTGGCGACGAAATCGGTCGCGGTGGCGGGGTCGGAGACGTCGCCCTGTACCGCGATGCCCTTGCGGCCCAGCGCCTCGATCTCGGCGACTGCGGCATGGGCGCCGGCGACGTCGCGGCTGAAGTTCAACGCGACGTCCGCACCGTGGCGCGCGCAGCCGATCGCCACGGCGCGGCCGATCCCGGCCGACGCGCCGGTGACCAGCACGGTCTTGCCTTCGAGCAACATGTTCTTCTCCTTGGGGATTAGCTTTGCGGCTCGAAGCCGAGTTCGTGGCTGATCGCATTGGCGGTGCCGCGGACCTCGTCGGTCAGCGCGGTCATGCGATCGTCGCTCATATATTGCGCGGCGCTCGACACGCTGATCGCGCCGACGATCTTGCCGGCGGCATCGCGGATCGGCGCGGCGACGCAGCGAATCTGGTCCTCGTTCTCCTCGAGGTCGAAGGCGCGGCCGACCCTGGCATAGCCCTCCATCCGCTCGCGCCACAGCCGGGCGTCGGCCTTGGGGGCGCCGCCCGCCTGGTCGGCGGCGAAGCGTTCGTCCCAATAGGCGGGCGGGGAATCGATCATCAGCGCCTTGCCGAGTCCGGTCGAGCTCAACGGCTGGCGGTCGCCGACGCGGCTGGAGATGGTGATGCGGCGGCGGCCCGGCACCTTGTCGAGGTAGAGCGCATAGTCGCCGTCGAACACGCCGAGATGCACCGTATCCTCGGTCGAGGCGGCGAGTTCCTCGAGATGGGGGCGCGCGACCTGGACGAGATCGGCCTGCGCCTGCGCGAGCGTGCCGAGCAGCAGCAGCTTCGGCCCGAGCCGGTAGCCGGCGCGCGGGGTGAAGGCGAGGTAGCCGCGATCGACCAGCGCGCTGAGCAGCCGGTGCGTCGTGCTTTTGGTCAGGTCGAGCTTGGCGGCGAGTTCGCTCAGCGTCAGCACCTCGTGGCTTACCGCCTCGATCAGGTCGAGCCCGCGCATCAGCGTCTGGCTGCCCGCGCCGACTGCGCCGGCGGCTCCGTTGGAGGTATCGGGCTTTTCGATGGTGGCGGTGCTCGTCATGTCCACTCCTTAGGACGCCCTCTTACATCCTGGCAACGTAACAAGCGACCGGCCGCCGCACATGCGACGACCGCCCAGGGGAGGAACGCGTCAGAACTTGAGCTGGAACCCGGCGAAGAAGCGCTGTCCGGGGTAGTAGACTTCCACCGTACCGATATTCTTGATGTAGCTCTTCGAATATTCCTTACCGATATTCTGCATTTCCATGAACAGGCTGTAGTGCCATTCCGGGAAGCGGAAGGTGATCTTGCCGTCCAGATAGCCTTCGCCCTTGCGATAGATCGGGTTGTTGCTGTTCACGGAATTGACGGCCTCGACCAGCCAGTCGGAGCGGTAATTGTAGCTGAGGCGCGCGTTCAGCCAGTCCTTGTCGTAGAAGACGCTCGCATTGTACGTCCACTTCGACAGGCCGGGATATTCGTCCAGTGGCAAGCCGGTCGCGCTGTTGGTCAGGTTGGTACGGATCGCACGGGCGTAGGTGACGTTGCCGCTCGCACCCAGTCCGTCGAACGGCGCGGGGAGGAAGGTGAAGGCGGTCTGCGCGCTGCCCTCGATCCCGTCGAGCAATGCGCCGAAGCCGTTGATCGGCTGGCGCACCGTATAGAGAAGGCCGTCCTGGAACAGATCGACGTCGCTGCGCGTGACGTTGGGGACGACGAAGCTCTTCTCATACTTCTTGTAGTAACCGACGCTCAGCAGCGTATCGCGATTGGGATACCAGGCGAGGTTCGCCTCCCACTGGTCGGCGCGATAGGGCTTCAGCGCGGGGTTGCCCGCGGTGCAGATGTCGTTCGCCGCCGAGATGGTCGCATCGTCGAGGCAGTTGATGTTGGGCACCAGGTCGAGCGGCTTCGGGCGGGCAAGATTCTTTGCCCAATTGGCGCGCAACACGAGGTTGGGCGTGATCTCGAGCGCGGCGTTGAACGCCGGCAGCACATCGAAATAGTCGTTCGTGAGCGACAGCTGCTGCGACGCCAGAATCACCGTTTCGGTCCCGCCGGTTGCCGTGAAGCGCGTGACGCGCGCGATGTTGGTGCCCGTCCCCTTGTCGCGGGTGTAGGTGTAGCGGACGCCGGCGTTGCCGGTCAGGCGCATGCCGAACACCTCGGTGTCGACGTTCGCCTGGAGATAGCCCGCGGCGATCGATTCGGTGATCTTCGCCTGCGGGACCTGGGGCAGGCCGTCGGAGTTGAACAAGCGATCGTGGTCGAAGCCGGACAGGTCGAAATACTGGCTGATGATATTGGGTTCGAAATTGGCGAAGGCGATGCGGCCGGGGATGCCCGACGGCGCGCCCTTCAGGCCGCTGAACAGCGGCGCACCGCCGCTCGTCGCGCCCAGCGCGGTCAGCAGCGAGGCATATTCCGCCTGCGTCAGCTGGTTGGTGAAACCGCCGCCACCGATCGTGCCGCTCGGCGTCGAGCGCGCCGTGACCACCGGAACGATGTTGGTCGTATAGGAGACGTTGGCGCTGGTCTGATACACCGGCGTCGTGGTACCGCCGCCCGACACCAGGCGCGAACCGCCGCCGTTGTAGAGCAGATAGTCCTGCTTGCGGAACTGGCCGCCATATTCGATGCTCTTCAGCGGACCGGCGTCGACTTCCCAATCGATGTCGATCTTGATCTGGTCCTCGCTGTTGCTGGCGAACGTCGGGCGATACTGGACCGTCGGCCCGAGCACGCCGAGGTTGTTCCCGGGACGCGAGAAATTCGTGTAGATGCTGGGGTCGGCCGGATTGATCGTGTCGGGATAGGTGAAGACCGGGATGCCGAGGTCGTTGCGCGTGTCGACCTTGACGCCGGAAATGCCCGTGGACAGCGAGATCAGGTTGGTTTCACCCTCCGTCTTGGCGGTCGAATGCGAGACGATCGCCTTGATCTGGATGCGATCGAAGTCCCAGTCGAACCCGCCGATGTAATAGCGCGACTGCTGGTCGTACTGGAAGTCGCGGCGCTGGACGCCGAGGATGTTGGCGGAGCCGCTGTAGTTGGGCGCGGCGGCGGTGCCGATATTCACCGGGCCGGTCGCCGTCGTGTAGCTCGTGACGATATGGTTGGCGTCGACCGTCGCGCTGCTCTGCTGGACCTGCGGACGTGAGGTGCCGCCGTTCAGGCCGGCGGGCAGCGTCGCATCGAGCGGGAAGCGCTGGAAGCGGCCGAGGTCGAGCGAGTAATTGGTGTCGAACAGCTTCTGGTTGCGGTTGTTGATCGTCGCTTCGCCGAACACGCGGAAGTTGGATGCGACTTCATATTGGACGGTCAGATCCGCCGACAGGCGCTTGTCCCGCCGCACGAGGTTGCGATAGCGCGGCCCGTTCGGTGCCCAGTCGAAGAACTGGGTCTCGCAGGCGAGGCGACGTGCGGTGGCGTTCGAGGCATTCTGCCCGCCGACGCCGGCGCAGCTCGCATAGGTGTTGAAGTTCGAATAGAGCGGATCGGCGACCGTCTTCTGATCGGAGTGATCGAAGTCGGCAAGGCGGGTCCAGCCGGTGTTGCTTGCGTAATCCTGCCGCGTCGATTTGTCGTCGTAAGTGGCGTTGAACAGCACGCCCAGACCGTCGATCAGGAATTTCGGCGTGCCGAGGATGACCGTGGCGCGGGGCCGCCAGTCCTGCGTCAGGTCGAGGTGCTGTTCGGAAAAGACGATGCTGCCCAGCGCCTTTTTCAGTTCCAGCGGCTTGCGGGTTTCGACCGACACGGTGCCGCCGAGGCCACCCTCGGTGAGGTTCGCCTGATAGCCCTTGAACACGTCGATCGACTTGACGAGTTCGGTCGCTAGTTCGCGGAAATCGCCGGCGCGCGATCCGTTGGCCGAGGCCTGGCTGACGCCGTTGATCTCGACGCGGTTGAGGTCGGGTTCGACGCCGCGGATCGACACCTGCGTGCCCTCGCCGAAGTCGCGGCTCAGCTGGACGCCGGTGATGCGCGACAGCGAATCGCCGACGTTCTTGTCGGGGAAGCTGGCGATGTCGTCGGCGACGATCGAATCGACGACGGTGCCGGCGTTGCGCTTGCGGGCGATGGCGGATTGCAGCGAGGCGCGGGTGCCGACGACGAGGATGTCCTCGGGGCTGGCCTCGGGATCGTTGGCATCGGTCGTACCGGTGGTCGTCTGCACCGGCGCGTCGGCGGGAGCGGGATTGGCGGCCGGCGTTTCGGCGGGCGCCTTCGGCTCGACCGCGGCGGAGGAGGGGGCGACGGCGCGGTCGCCGGGGACCGGGCCGGTCTGCGCGGCGGCGGGCGTCGCGGCACAGCCGAGCGCGATGGCGAGGGCGGATGTCGTCGCGAGGGTGCGGCGGCTGGCGATCATGGAACTTCTCCCCTGGATGGACCGCGCGGCGCGGTCGGTCGGCGCTGCGTGTCGCCGCAGTCGCCCGTGCATGTGATGTGAGGCGGGCGTTACCCGGCGGCGGTCGGTCCTGCGGCGGGCGCGCGAAGGCGCGGCGCGGATCGGAAGTGTCGCTGCATCGGCCGTGTCATTCGCATCCCCTCCAGCTGTCGGTGCGGCTGTTACCGTCACCGCGGCATCCTGTGCCGAAACGTCTGTTTCACATACCAAGTCCACATACTGGACCGGTGTTCCGTTCCTAGGTTGCCAAAATTTGAAATGCAATCATGATTTGTGAGACAGATGCGTTTAGCCTGACAAAAACGGCACGAAGGAGAGCATGATGAGGCGGCCCAACAGAATCAGGTTGTTAGCAGGATTTCTGCTCGGCGCAGCCCTGCCGTCGGCCGGTGGCGCGTCGGCGGCGACGGGCCGCAGCGGCGAGCGACTCGATCGCGGGCTGGTCGCGGCGCCGGCCACGGGGGGCGGTTGGCTGGTCAGCTGGCGGTTGCGGGCGAGCGATGCGAAGTCGGTGCGGTTCGACGTCTATCGCGACGGCCGCAAGCTCAACGCCCGGCCCGTCGCCGACGCGACCGCCTTCGTCGATCCGCAGGGCGACGCCCGGGCGCGCTATACCATCCGCGCGGTGAACGGCGGCAAGCCAGGCGCGGCGAGCGCTGCGGCGTTGATGCTGCCGCGCGGCTATCTGTCGATCCCGCTGACGCCGCCGCCGGGCGGCACGACCCCGGACGGGCAGAGCTATACCTACACTGCCAACGACGTGTCGGTCGGCGATCTGGACGGCGACGGGCGCTACGAGGTGGTGCTCAAATGGGACCCGACCAACAGCCACGACAACAGCCAGGCGGGCTATACCGGCAACGTCTTCCTCGACGCCTATACGCTCGACGGCAGGCGATTGTGGCGGATCGACCTCGGCCGCAACATCCGCGCGGGCGCGCATTACACGCAGTTCCAGGTGTTCGACTTCGACGGCGACGGCCGGGCGGAGGTCGCGGTCAAGACCGCGGACGGGACGGTGGACGGCGTCGGCCGGACGATCGGCGATGCCGGGGCGGATTGGCGCGGCCATGACGGCACGGTGCCGCAGCCCGACCGCACCGGCGCGAAGACGCTCGCCGACGGCACCAAGGTCGCGCCGTTGCAGGGCCGCATCCTGAAGGGCCCGGAATATCTCACCGTCTTCGACGGGCGCAGCGGCCGGGCGCTGGCGACGGCGCCCTACGATCCGCCGCGCTATCCCGGCGGCGATCCGACGTTCGAGCAGGCGCGCGAAACCTGGGGCGACGGCTATGGCAACCGGTCGGACCGGTTCCTGGCGGGCGTCGCCTATCTCGACGGGCGGTTGCCGAGCATGATCTTCGGCCGCGGCTATTATGCCCGCACGACGGTGGCGGCGTGGGACTATCGCGGCGGCAAGCTGACCAAACGCTGGCTGTTCGACAGCGCCGCGTTGGGCAATCAGGAGTATGGCGGGCGCGGCAATCATCAGCTCAGCATCGCCGATGTCGACGGCGACGGTCGCGACGAGGTGATCTACGGATCGATGGCGATCGACGACACCGGCAAGGGGCTGTGGACGCAGCCGCTCTATCATGGCGATGCGATGCACGTCGCCGATCTCGATCCGCTGCGCCCGGGCCTCGAGAAATGGGGCGTGCACGAGGAGGTCCGGCGCAACGGCGGCATCGGCTCCGCCCTGCTCGACGCGCGCACCGGGGCGGTGCTGTGGAGCAAGCCCGCCGACAAGGACACCGGTCGCGGGCTCGCCGCCGATATCGATCCGCACCATGTCGGTGCCGAATTCTGGGGATCGAACAGCCGCGACCTGTTCGACGTTAAGGGTAACGGCATCGGCCCGGCGCCGCGCCAGACCAATTTCGCGCTCTATTGGGACGGCGACCTGCTGCAGGAGCTGCTCGACGGCACGACGATCAGCAAATGGGACTGGCGGACCGGCACCGCGACGCCGCTGCTCCACCCGGACGACGTCGCCTCGAACAACGGGACCAAGGCCAATCCGGCGTTGCAGGCCGACCTGCTGGGCGACTGGCGCGAGGAGGTGATGTGGCGGTCCGCGGACGACCGCGAGCTGCGCATCTATGTGACGCCCTATCCAACCCGGCACCGGCTGGTGACGCTGATGCAGGACCCGGTCTATCGCCTGGGCGTCGCGTGGCAGAACACGGCGTACAACCAGCCGCCGCACCTGTCCTATTTCCCGGGCAGCCTCACCCCGCGCGACGGCGCGGACTAAGCCGCGGCCTCACAGCGGGGCGGCATGCCCCTTCGCCTTGGGGCCGCCATAGGCGATCCGGCGGAGCAATGTCTCCGCCGGCCCCATCTCGCGGCGCGCCAGCCAGACGCGGCACAGGATGGCGGAGACGAGCCAGATCCCCGCGGCGATCAGCCACAGCTGCGGCAGCGAGAATTGCCCGACATAGCCGGCCGCATAGAAGATCGCGGCGCCGAGGATCGACTGCAGGCAATAGACGGTCAGCGTCATCCGCCCCATCGCGCGCAGCGTCACCGCCTGCCCGAACAGGCCGGCGCGGAACAGCAGCACCGCCAGCCCGATATGGCCGATCGTCATCAGCAGCCGCGCAGGCTCGAACACGGCCTCCGCCGCAATCCATGCCCAGCCGGGGGCGAGCGGCGATCCCATGTCGAGCCCGGTGCGCGCCAGCAGCGCGACATGCGCCCCGCGCAGCAGCAGCCCGCCGGCATAGCCGCCGACCAGCATCCGGCGATAGGTGGCGGCGGGCGCCGTCCCGGTCAGGATGCCGGTGCGGAACAAGGCCATGCCGATCAGCATGAAACTGACGCTCTCGGCGACATCGACCCAGCCGGTGATCGTCAGATTTTCGCGCATCCAATAGCCCGCGCTCCAGTGCAGCAGGCCGAGGGGATGCGTGCGCTGCGCGATCCGTTCGGCCCGCTGTTCGGTGCTGGGGCGGATGCTGGCGCGATGGGCGCGCTCCGCCGCGATCGCGCTACGGTCGTCGGCGGTGACCGGCAGGCCGCGCTGCGCCCGTGCGGCGGCGGCCTGGCCCTGTTCGAGCTGCACGACCTGCTGGTGCGTCCAGAACGCGGTGTTGGCGGCGAGCGCCATGGTCAGCAGCGCCGCGACGATCAGCAGGGTACGCGGACGGGCGCTGCGGAAGGCGAGCAGGAACAGCCCGCTGATCCCGTAATTCCACAGGATTTCGCCCGGCCACAGGAACAGCAGCCATTGCGCGACGCCGAAGCCCATCAGCGCGATCGACCGCCGCACCCAGATGTCGAGCGGTCGCGGCGAGGCACCGGCGCCGCCGGCATCCCCCTCCGCCCGGCGCAGCATGATGAGCATGCTCGCGCCGAACAGGATGGTGAACAGCCCGCGCATCGCACCCTGGACGAAGACGGTCTGGATGCCCCAGGCGATCCATTCGCCGTTCCACGCGGCGGGGAAGCGGGTCAGCGGATAATCGGCGACATCGCCCATGCCGTGGATGTTCATCAGCAGGATGCCGCAGATCGCGATCCCGCGCAGCACGTCGAGCGTGTGGATCCGCTCCGCCGGCGGAGCGGCGGCGGCGGGTCGAACGGCAAACGCCGGCTGGCGGGGATCAGACATGATTGGGCGCGCCGTATTGGATGAATCGAAACATGGGCCCCCCGGCACCGGCACCGATGCGCGCTCGCGTGTGCACCCGCCAGAGCTTAATAAGGCAGCATCACGTTCCAAAGCGGGATCGGGCCGGAAACGGCGCGTGCGCGGAACCCCCTGCGCCGACACCTGTTCGCATTAGAATTCTCGAACAAATCTGACAGGTTGGGGGCGTAATGGACGATCGGGGACATCGGGCGGAAAGCCCATGGGCGATGCCGGCGAGCGGATGGAAGGCGGTGCTGGGCCGCACCTGGGCGGAGACGAGCAGCGACAATGTCGGGCTGATTTCGGCAGGCGTCGCCTTCTACGGCTTCCTCGCGCTGGTGCCGCTGCTGGGTGCGTTCGTGCTCAGCTATGGCCTCGTCGCCGACCGTGCGACGGTGATCGCCCACGTCAACCAGCTGGCATCGGTGATGCCCGCCGACGCCGCACGGCTGGTCGGCGAGCAATTGCTGACCGTCGTCCAGTCGTCCGACGGCAAGAAGGGGCTGGGCCTGCTGCTCGCGCTTGCGCTAGCCCTGTTCGGCGCCCGCAACGCCGCGGGGGCGGTCGTCACCGCGCTCAACGTCGCCTATGAGGAAGAGGAGAAGCGCGGCTTCATCAAGGTCAATCTGCTCGCGCTCGGCATCACCGCCGCGGCGGTGACCGTCGCGCTGGTCGCGGCGGTGGCGATCGCCGCGCTCGGCACGTTGCAGGGCCTGTTGCCCGGCGCGCCCGGCGTGGTCGTGGTCGCCGGCAAGCTCGGGTCGTACGTGCTGCTGCTCGCGGCGGGCGCGGGGGCGGCGGCGACGCTGTACCGCTTCGGTCCGTCGCGGGCGCGGGCGCGCTGGATGTGGCTGACGCCGGGGTCGCTGTTCGCGGCGTTCGGATGGCTGCTGCTGAGCCTCGGCTTCGGGCTTTATGTGGCCAATTTCGGCAATTACAACGCGACCTACGGCTCGCTGAGCGCGGTCGTCGTGATGCTGACGTGGATGTACCTGTCGGGCTATATCCTGATCTTCGGGGCCGAGCTCAACGCCGAGCTGGAGCATCAGACCGCGCATGACACGACCACCGGCACGGCGCGGCCGCTCGGCAGTCGCGGATCGTGGGTCGCGGATCACGTCGCCGGCGACAAGGTGGCGCGCGCCGCCCCCGCGGAGAGCCATCGTCGCCAGCAGGGGGCGGCGGCCGAATTCGCCGCCAGCCGCGCCACCGCGCACGCCGCGCGGGTCGTCGGTCTGGGCAAGGCGGGGCTGGCGACCAGCGCGGCCGCGACGCTGGGGCTGCGCCTGTTGCGCAAGCGCGGCCATGCGCGGACCGGTGCGGCGCTGCTCGGCGGAAGCGCGCTCGCGGCGTGGCTGACGCGCGACCGGGTCCGGGTCCGCGCGGTGCTGTTCGACCTCGACGGGACGTTGGTCGACAGCAACGACTTCCACGTCGACGCCTGGGAACGGGCGTTCCGCGAGGCGGGGCATGCGATCGATCGCGACCGGATCGCCGGGCAGATCGGCAAGGGCGGCGACCTGCTGGTGCCCGCGCTATTGCCGGACGCGCCCGCGGCGCAGCAGGAACGGCTCGGCACGCGGCACGGCGAGATATTCAAGGCGCGCTACCTCGATCTGGTCCGGCCGTTTCCCGGTGCCGCGGCGCTGCTGCGCCGGGTGAGCGACAGCGGCCGCAAGGTGGTGCTCGCCTCGTCCGCGAGCGGCGAGGAACTGGACCATTATATGGGCCTGCTCGGCGCCCGGGATCTGGTGAGCGCCACCACGTCCAGCGACGATGTGTCGACCACCAAGCCGGCCGGCGACATCTTCGCCGCGGCGCTGGCCAAGGCGGGCGTCACGCCGCGCCATGCGATCGTCGTCGGCGACACGCCCTACGATATCGCCGCCGCCGAACAATGCGCGGTGCCGACCGTCGCGGTCCGCTCCGGCGGCTTCGACGCCGCGGCGCTGAAGGGCGCGGTCGCGCGCTACGACGATGTCGCGGCGCTGCTCGCCGGTTTCGACCGGTCGCCGCTGGCGCGCTAGGCGTCCGCGGTTTCGGCGGCGAGCAGCTTCAGCGGCACGGCCGCGTCGGCGAGGCGCGCGGGGTCGACGATCGCACCGCGCTGCACCAGCGCACGGCCCTGGACGTAATCCTTGACCGCATTGACGCAGTCGAAGGCGAGGATGCGGCCGTCGCGCAGATAGGCGACGCTGAACGACCGCGTCGCCGGGTCGCCGCGCAGGATCGCGGTGTCGAAGCCGGACGACAGGCCGACGGTCTGCAGCTTGAGGTCATACTGGTTCGACCAGAACCACGGGACCGCATCGTACGGCGCCGGCGTGCCGGTGATGTCCCGCGCGACGACGGTCGCCTGGTCGTTGGCGTTCTGCACCGATTCGAGCCGGATCGTCGCGCCGCCGGCATAAGGGTTGGGATGCGCCGCGCAGTCGCCGATCGCATAGACGTGGGGCAGGCTGGTGCGGCAATGCGCATCGACGATCACGCCATTGCCCGCCGCCGTGCCGGCCGCGACCAGCGGTTCGACCGCGGGGATGATGCCGATGCCGACGATGACCATGTCGCACGCCAGCGCTTCGCCCGTTTCGAGCCGCACCGCGCTCGCCGCCCCGTCGCGTCCGTCGATGCAGGCGACCGTCGTGGACAGGCGGATGTCGACGCCCTTCGCGCGATGTTCGGCCTCGTAGAAGCGCGACAGCGCCTCGCCGGCGACGCGTGCGAGCACGCGGTCCTGCGCCTCGAGCAGGACGACCTGCTTGCCGAACTTGGTGAGCACCGCCGCCGCCTCGAGGCCGATATAGCCGCCGCCGATCACCGCGACGCGGGTGACGCCGGGCAGTTCGCCGATCATCCGGTCGACGTCGGCCCGCGTCCGGACCGCGTGCACGCCCTTGAGGTCGTGGCCCGAGCAGGTCAGCCGCCGCGCCGCGCCGCCGGTCGCCCAGATCAGGATGCCATAGCCGATGGCGTCGCCGTCCTGCAGCGTCACGGTGCGCGCGCTCGCATCGACCGCGACGATCCGCCGGCCCAGTCGCAGCGTCACGTGGCGTTCGGCCCAGAAGGCGATCGGCCGGATCAGGATCCGCTCGAACGTCTTCTCGCCCGCGAAATAGTCCTTGCTCAGCGGCGGGCGTTCATAGGGGGGATCGGGTTCGTCCCCGACGATCGCGATCGTGCCGGCGAAGCCGCGCTGGCGGAGCAGCAGCGCCGCCTGCGCCCCGGCATGGCCCGCTCCGGCGATCAGGACATCGTAATGCTGCGACATGGAACCCTCTTTCCCGCCGGCCCACGCATGAGGCCGGCTCGCGACTGTGTCATACCATGGCCGATGCGCGGGATCGCGCAAGGCCGTTCGGACGTCGGGGAGGAAGTGGTGCCCGGGGACGGATTCGAACCGCCGACACTGCGATTTTCAGTCGCATGCTCTACCAACTGAGCTACCCGGGCAGGGCGAAGCGCGGAAGAAGACCGCGTTCGGAAGGGCGCCTTTAATCAGCCCGATCGACGCTGTCCAGCCCGTCTTGCGCATCATCCTTCACCGGAATGCGATATCCCTCGCTCAGCCATTGCAGCAGGTCGCGATCGCGGCAGCCGCGCGAGCAGAAGGGGGCGTCGTCGGGCGTGGCGGGCTTTCGGCAGACCGGGCAGGCGCTGGTGTTCATGCGATGTGCCACTGACGGGTGACGCCGGTGCGGCGGGCGAGTTCGGCCAGCCATTCCGGCCGATTCGCGAGCGCCGCATGCTGCGCGGCGGGTAGGCGGTGGTGCAGCGGCGCGCCGGGCGGTTCGCGCTCCAGCCGGCGCAGCGTCGCGCGCAACCCCGCCGCGGCCGGATCGGCGCGCAGCAGTTCGGGCAGCGACGCCCGGGCGCGGGGGCGGACGATCTGGAGGAAGCCGAAGCCGTTGACCGCGGTGCGCTCGAACGGCGGCGGCAATGCGGCGTCGATCGCGTCGGCCACCGCCTGCCGCGCCGCCTTGTTCGCCAGCGTCGGGAAGTCGACGCCGATCGACCCGCCGATGCCATGGCGGCGGATCGCGGCGGCGACGGCGTGCGCCGCGGCGACGGCGAGCGGTTCGAGCGGGGGCGGGCCATCGACGTCGAACAGTGTCATCGCCGGCGTCGGCGACAGCCGCAGCGCGCCGAGCGGGAAGGCGATGGCGCCGCCGGTCGCTTCCTCGAGCAGTTCGGACCAGCCGGCCGCTTCCAGCGCATCGGGTTCGTGCGCCCGCAGGATGCGCACGGGATGGCCGCTTGCGTGCAGCCGGGCGAGCAGGTCCGGGCCCGGACCGGGAGCGGCGTCGGTGGCGGCGGCGCGGGCGGGCTTGGGGCGGCCGGGCTCCGGAATCGCCTCGCGCACCACCTCGACCGTGAGCGTTGCGCCCTTGGTGACGCCGGGCGGGATGCGCGCGATCACCGCCTCTTCGCCGAGCAGGTCGAGCCGGCCCATGCCGCCCGCGGTCAGTTCGACCAGCCGCGCCGGCGCGATCGTGCCGAGACGCAGGGGGGAGGGGCGTTCGATCGCCGCCTCGACGATCGCACCATCGGCGACCAGCGCGGCGCGGGCCTCACCGATGCCCGCTTCGTACAGCCACTCAGGCAAGCGGCAGGCCGGCCGCGCGCAGCAATGCGCGGGTTTCCATCAGCGGCAGGCCGATGACGCCCGAATGGCTGCCGTGGATGAAGCGGACGAACGCCTCGGCGCGGCCCTGGATGGCATAGCCGCCCGCCTTGCCCAGCCCTTCGCCGCAGGCGACATAGGCGTCGATCTCGGCTTGAGACAGCGGGCGGAAGGCGACGATCGTATCGGCGATCCGCGTCCGCTCGATACCGTCGGCGCCGATCACGCAGACCGCGGACAGGGCATGGTGGCGACGGCCCGACAGGCGGGCGAGCAGGTCGCGCTGGATCGCCTCCGTCTCGGCGGGGGGCAGGATGGCACGGCCGAGCGCGATCGTGGTGTCGCCGGCAATCACCGTCTCGTGCGCCGCGCGTTCGACCGCGCGCGCTTTTTCGACCGCGAGCCGCAGCGCATAGACGCGCGGGGCCTCGCCGCGCAGCGGCGTCTCGTCGATCGCGGGCGCGGCGATGCGATCGGGCACGCAGCCGAGGCGCGCCAGCAGATCCCGCCGGCGCGGCGAGGAGGAGGCGAGGACGAGGTGCAAGGAAGCCGGCGGCATGATCGCCGCCCCGCCGTTTATTGCGGGCCGGGGCCGCCGCGGCCGGGCATGAAGCGGTAGGTGATCCGCCCCTTGGTGAGGTCATAGGGGGTGAGTTCGACCAGCACCTCGTCGCCGACCAGCACGCGGATGCGGTTCTTGCGCATCTTGCCGGCGGTATGCCCGAGAATTTCGTGGTCGTTTTCGAGCTGCACCCGGAACATCGCGTTGGGGAGCAATTCCACCACGCGGCCGCGCATCTCGAGCAATTCTTCCTTGGCCAAAAATCAACCTCTATTCGCGTCTATCGGCCGCGCCCTTAGCGCAAGCTGCCGAAAAAGGGAAGCAATGCGGGCCGGCCGGTCCATCCGGCATCGGCACCCGCCCAGCGGCCTCAAGATGGGGGCGGAAACGCGCAAGGGCAACGGGTGCGGACCGCCATTCGACGCGACGTGAACACCAGGAACACCCCGGCGGGAACGCACCTCTCCCATCGTTCCCGTTTTGCCATCGATCCGGGCGGCGCGACGGCGGACGGCGGGCGTGCAGGACAGGGCGGATTTGCGGCCCCTCGTGCCCTATGCATCGGGGGCGGTCCGGCAGCGCGTGAAACAATTGTTCGTCATTCCCGCGCAGGCGGGAATTCATTACCGCCGGCGTTTCGGCCCTGTCCACACGGCTCGCGCGGATAGACTGCCACCCGCGCGCGTGACGATGCGAGGCAGCGAGGGCGGGTGGGCCGCCCCCGCCCCTGACATTACCCGCCGCCGCCTGCCGCCAGCGCCGCCAGCAGCAACAGCGCGACGATATTGGTGATCTTTATCATCGGGTTCACCGCCGGGCCTGCGGTGTCCTTGTACGGGTCGCCGACGGTGTCGCCGGTGACCGCTGCCTTGTGCGCCTCCGACCCCTTGCCGCCGTAATTGCCGTCCTCGATATACTTCTTGGCATTGTCCCAGGCGCCGCCGCCGCTGGTCATTGAGATGGCGACGAACAGACCGGAGACGATGACGCCGAGCAGCATCGCGCCCAGCGAGGCGAAGCCCTGCGCCTGTCCGGCGACCGCGGTGATGATGAAGTACAAGGCGATCGGGCTGACCACGGGAAGCAGCGAGGGGACGATCATCTCCTTGATCGCGGCGCGGGTGACGAGGTCGACGGTGCGGCCGTAGTTTGGCCGGCTGGTGCCGAGCATGATCCCCGGATTGTCGCGGAACTGGCCGCGCACCTCCTCGACCACCGCGCCCGCCGCACGGCCGACCGCGGTCATGCCGAACGCGCCGAACAGATAGGGGAGCAGCGCGCCGAGCAGCAGCCCCACGATGACATAAGGGTTGGACAGGCTGAAATCCACGGTGACGTCGGGGAAATAGGTCTGGAGATCGGTGGTATAGGCACCGAACAGGACGAGGGCGGCAAGACCGGCGGAGCCGATCGCATAGCCCTTGGTCACCGCCTTGGTGGTGTTACCGACCGCGTCGAGCGCGTCCGTGCGCTGGCGGACGTCGTCGGGCAGGCCCGCCATTTCGGCGATGCCGCCCGCATTGTCGGTCACGGGGCCGTAAGCGTCCAGCGCCACCACCATGCCGGCGAGCGCGAGCATCGCGGTCGCGGCGAAGGCGATGCCGATGATGCCGGCGAGCTGATAGGTGGCGATGACCGCGACGACGATCACCAATGTCGGCAGCGCGGTCGATTCGAGGCTGATCGCGAGGCCCTGGATGACGTTGGTGCCGTGGCCGGTCTGGCTGGCGGCGGCGATCGATTTGACCGGGCGATAATTGGTGCCGGTGTAATATTCGGTGATCCAGACGATCAGCCCGGTGACCGCGAGGCCGATCACCATGCACCAGAACAGGTCCAGCCCGGTGAAGCTCGGGATTGCGCCTGCCACCGCGGCGGGACGGTCGAAGCCGGTCGTCAGGTCGTCCGACACCGCGTCGAGGAAGCCGGCGCTGCCGATCGTGCGGTGGAGGTCGCCGAGGACATATTGCGTGGCGAAATAGATCGCCGGGATCGACAGCAGCGCCGAGGTCCAGAACCCCTTGTAGAGCGCGCCCATGATCGAGCCCTTGCCGAGCCGGACCATATAGGTGCCGATGATCGAGGTGATGATGCACACCCCGCCGACGAGCAGCGGCAGGGTCATCAGCCGCATCAGCTCGGCGGCATCGGCGCGGATCAGCAGCGCGATCGAGATCATCGTGACGCCGAGCGTGACGACATAGGTTTCGAACAGGTCGGCGGCCATGCCGGCGCAATCGCCGACATTGTCGCCGACGTTGTCGGCGATCACCGCGGGGTTGCGGGGGTCGTCTTCCGGGATGCCCGCCTCGACCTTGCCGACGAGGTCGGCGCCGACGTCCGCCGCCTTGGTGAAGATGCCGCCGCCGAGCCGCGCGAAGATCGAGATGAGCGAGGCACCGAAGGCGAGCGCGGTCAGTGCCTCGACGATGATCCGGTCGTTGGGGGCGTGGCCGGCGGGGCCGGTCAGATACCAGAAGAAGGTGCTGATCGCGAGCAGGCCCAGTCCGGCGACGAGCATGCCGGTCACCGCGCCCGAGCGGAACGCCATGGTGAGGCCGCCCTGCAGCGAGGTGCGCGCGGCCTCCGCGGTGCGGACGTTGGCGCGGACCGAGATGTTCATGCCGACATAGCCGGCAACGCCCGACAGGACCGCCCCGATGACGAAGCCGATCGTCGAGATCGCGCCCAGTGCGACGAACAGGATCACCGCGACGATGACGCCGACGATCGCGATGGTGGTATACTGGCGGCCGAGATAGGCTTTCGCCCCCTCCTGGATCGCGGCGGCGATGTCCTGCATCCTGGCGTCACCGGGCGACGCCCGGAGCACCTGCTGGCTGGTGACGAAGCCATAGACCACGGCAATGACGCCGCAGAGGATGGCGATGGTGACCGTGGTCATTCAGCGCTTCCTTCTCCTGTTGACGTCGCGGACCGATGTGTCCCGGTTCCACGCGCTTGGCCGGAGGCTATGGCGATGCGGCGGGGAGCGCAAGCGATTGCGGTGCGGGCGGCCGCCGCGGGTCGGCGGGTGGCGCGCAAGTGGCGCTGCCGGATAGAAAGAAAGGAAGTTCGCGCGGAGGCGCGGAGACGCGGAGGTGTGGCGCCCGCCGCATTGGCGGCGCTTTCCATCCACCATGCAAATGACAGGGCCACGCCAGCTCCGGACGATACCCCTCCGCGTCTCCGCGTCTCCGCGTGAACCCTCTTCTCCCTTCCACGGCGTCGCGCGAGCGAACCTCCGGGGGCGACCGATCGTCTGCGCGCATGAAAAATCATCCGTCATTCCCGCGCAGGCGGGGATGTGGATTCACGTTTGAAGTGCACCGATTGAGGCATGGAGGAATGCCTCGGCGGGGGTTTGGAAGTCGAGGCATTTTCTGGGTGTGTCGTTGAGGCGTTTGGCAAAGGCG
>NZ_DBBS01000001.1:8008-8129 GCF_002292295.1 Sphingomonas sp. UBA978 | reverse complement strand
CACGTCGCCGAGGTCTTCACCGGCATCAGCGGCAAGTTCGTGCAGATCGAGGACACGGTCCGCTCGTTCAAGGCGGTCGTCGACGGCGAATACGATCACCTGCCCGAAGCGGCCTTCTACA
>NZ_DBBS01000001.1:2565-7972 GCF_002292295.1 Sphingomonas sp. UBA978 | reverse complement strand
GTCGCCAAGGCCGAGAAGATGGCGCAGGAAGCGTAACGACGAAAACAAAGCCCCTCCTCTTGAGAGGAGGGGTTGGGGGTGGTGGATGTCTCACCGAGAGGCACGCCCGTTTCCCCCACCCCGACCCCTCCCCCGAAGGGGAGGGGCTTAGGATAGAAAAACATGCTCCACTTCGAACTCGTCACGCCTGAAAAGCTCGTCCGGTCCGAGGACGTGTACATGGTCGTCGTCCCCGGCACCGAAGGCGACTTCGGCGTGCTCGAGGGCCATGCCCCACTGATGTCCACCGTCCGCGACGGTGCGCTGTCGGTCTATCGCACCGAAGGCGGCCAGCCCGAGACGATCGCGATCCAGGGCGGCTTCGCCGAAGTCAATGCCCGCGGCCTCACCGTGCTGGCCGAACACGCCGCCTGATCGCGCGGGGGGCTCGATCCGGCCCGGCGCCCCCAAGCGTCGTCACTGCTTCGCTGCGCTGGCAATGACGGGGCACGGGGGACGACCCGGTTCGATCCGGTCGCTCGCGCCTCCTCACGCCGCGAATAGCGACGCGCCCTTCTTCACCACCGTAACGCCCGCTGCGTCCGTCACCGCGTAGGTGAACCCCGGCAGCAGGCAGAAGGCGCCGACCTCGCCCTTGGGCGACAGCGCGAGAAACCCGACCTGCGTCCCCTTGATCGCGTCCCCGCGCAGTCTGGCGATATGGCGGACGACCTCCTCGCACGCCGCCTGCGCCGACAGGCCGGCGCGCATCGAGGCGACGACGCGGGCGGTGCCGGAGACGCGGGTGACCTCCTCGCCGAGGCCGGTGGAGGTGGCGGCGCCGATGCCCGCCTCGACGTACAGCCCCGCGCCGACCTGCGGCGAATCGCCCACCCGGCCGCGCATCTTGAACGCCATGCCCGACGTCGTGCACGCCCCCGCCAGCCGCCCGTCGGCGGTCCGGGCGAGCAGGCCGATCGTGTCGTGGTCGAGCGCCCCGCCCCGGACGCCACGGGGCGCACGCGCGTTCTCGCTGTTCGCGACCGGTCTGTATTGCGAGGTCCTGAGCCAGTCGCGCCATGCCTTCTCCGCCTCGGGGGTCAAGAGGTCGACTTTGGGAAAGCCCTGATCGCGCGCGAATTGCGTCGCGCCAGCGCCGACGAGGAAGGTGTGCGGCGTCTTCTCCATCACCCGCCGCGCGACGGAGATGGCATGGACGGTGTCTTCCAACGCGGCGACCGCGCCGACCCCGCCGGCATCGTCCATGATGACCGCATCGAGCGTGACGTGGCCGTCGCGATCGGGATAGCCGCTATAGCCGACCGAATGGTTGTCGGGGTCCGCCTCCGGCACCATGCCGCCCGCCTCGACCGCGTCGATCAGGCTGCCGCCGGCCTTCAGCCGGGCGAAGGCGGCATCGTTCGCCGCCGCGCCGAAATCCCAGGTCGATACGATCATCGCGCCGCCCGCCGCGGGCGCCGCGCCGGCCAGCGACGCCACGCCCGCGGTCGCTGCCGCCCCGCCCAGAAAGCCACGCCGCGTCGTCATCCGCCATTCCCCCATTGGACCGGTATTGGTTCCTACAGGAAGTTATACGGATCGACGTCCACCGTCACGCGCGCTTTCGCGGGCCAGTCGAGCGCACCGAGCCAGTCGCGGATGACATCCTGCACGTCGAGCGCGCGACGGGCATGGACCAGCAACCGATAGCGATGGCGCCCGCGCAGCATCGCCAGCGGCGCGGGGGCGGGGCCATAGACCGCCATGCCGTCCACCTGCGGTGCGCTGCGGGCGACGAGCTTGGCGACCTCGTTGGCGCAGGCCTGGTCCTCCGAGGATATGACGATCGCGGCATAGCGACCGAACGGCGGCGCGCCGGCATCGCGCCGCGCCTCGGTTTCCGCGTCGTAGAAGGCGTCGGCGTCGCCGGTGATGAGCGCCTGCATCACCTGCGCTTTGGGGCTGTGCGTCTGGATGAAGACATGGCCGGGCTTGGCGCCGCGGCCGGCGCGACCCGACACCTGACGGATCTGCTGGAACGTCCGCTCCGCCGCGCGCANNAGATCGGCGTCGATCACGCCGACCAGCGTCAGATTGGGAAAGTGATAGCCCTTGGTGACCAATTGCGTGCCGACGACGATGTCGATGTCGCCCGCCTCCATCCGACCGACGAACTCCGCCGCCTTGGCCGGCGACCAGATCGTGTCCGAGGTGACGACCGCGGTCTTCGCCTCGGGGAACAGCGCCGTCACCTCGTCGGCGATGCGCTCGACCCCGGGGCCGCAGGCGACGAGGCTGTCCTCCTCCTTGCACTCCGGGCAGGCGCGCGGGGTCGGCATGACATGGCCGCAATGGTGGCAGGCGAGCCGCCGCGTCAGCCGGTGCTCGACCATCCAGGCGGTGCAATTGGGGCATTGAAAGCGATGGCCGCAGGTCCGGCACAGCGTCAGCGGCGCATAGCCGCGGCGGTTGAGGAACAGCAGCGACTGCTCGCCCTTTGCCAGCGTCTCCTCCAGCGCCGTCACCAGCCTGGGCGCGATCCAGCGGCCGCGTTCGGGGGGATGCTGGATCAGGTCGATCGGCTCGATCGTCGGCATCTCCGCCGGGCCGTAGCGGCCGGGCAGCTTCAGCTCGGCATAGCGGCCGAGTGCGACCTGCTGACGCGTCTCGATCGCCGGGGTGGCGCTGGCGAGGATCACCGGGCAGGCTTCGAACTTGCCGCGCATCACCGCGACGTCGCGGGCGTGGTAGTGGACGCCCTCTTCCTGCTTGAAGCTGGTTTCGTGCGCCTCGTCGACGACGATCAGGCCGAGGTTGCGATAAGGGAGGAACAATGCCGAACGCGCGCCGACCGTCACCAGCGCCTCGCCGCCGGCGATCGCGCGCCAGGCGCGACGTCGCTGGGTCGACCGCAGGCCCGAATGCCACGCGACGGGCTCGCAGCCGAACCGGTCGTGGAAGCGCTTGAGGAAGGGTTCGGTCAGCGCGATTTCGGGCAGCAGGACGAGCGTCTGCCGCCCGGCACGGATCGCCTCCGCCACCGCCTCGAAATAGACTTCGGTCTTGCCCGACCCGGTGACGCCGTCGAGCAGCGTCGGGGCGAAGGCGTGGGCCGCGACGTTGGCGACCAGAATGTCCGCCGCCGCCTGCTGCTCGCCGGCGAGCGTCGGCGGGCCGAAGGCGGGGTCGGGGTGCGGGAACGGGCTGTCGATATCGACCTCGACCGCCTCGATCGCCCCGGTCTTGACCAGCCCGCGGATCACCGCGTCGCTGACGTCGGCGATCGCGGCGAGTTCGCGGATCAGGCCCTGGCGGTCGCCGATCCGCTCCAGCGCCTGTTCGCGCTGCGGGGTGAGGCGCGGGGGAACATGGCCGGTGACGCGATATTCGGTGACGGTCCGCGCGCCCTCCAGTGCCGAGGTGGAGGCAAGCGCCATCCGCACCACCGACGCAGGGGGCGCGAGATAATAGGCCGCGGTCCATTCGATCAGGCGGCGCAGCGGCGCGGCGAGCGGCGGCACGTCGACCAGCCCGAGCAGCGGCCGCAGGCGATTGTCGCCGACCTCTACGTCGGAGGGCAGGCGTTCGGGCTCCCACACCACGCCGAGCAGTTGGCGGGGTCCGAGCGGCGCGATCACGATCGATCCCGGTTCGACCGCCATGCCCGCCGGCACGCGATAGTCGAGCGGGCCGAGCGCGGAGTTGAGGACGAGGACGCGGGCGCGCGAGGACATGCCGCCCATATGGGGGCTGGCCGAGTCGAGGTGAAGCGGCAGTTTGGGCGTCAGGCGGCGCGGGCGACGGTCGAGCGCCGCCGGCCGACGCGGGCGCGCTTGGCGGCGTAGAGCCGCGTGTCGGCGCGCCGCGCGAAATCGCGCAGCGAATGGCATTCGTCGTCGAAGGTCGCGATGCCGATCGATCCGGCGCTGGTCATGGTGATGCCGTTCGCCTCGACCGAGACGCGCAGCGCCGCCTCGACGTCGATGCCGAACTGGTCGGGCTGCGCGATGATCTGCGGATCGTCGATGATGATCGCGAATTCGTCGCCGCCGATGCGCGCGGCGAAACAGTTGCGCAGCCACGGCTGCGACAGCGCCATGCCGGTCAGCCGCAGCACGTCGTCGCCGGCGTCGTGGCCGAGGGAATCGTTGATGGTCTTGAAGCCGTCGAGGTCGATCAGGGCCAGCATCAGCGGCGATCCCTCGCGCCGCGCGATGCGCATCGCGCTGTCGAGTTCGCGGTCGAAGGCGGCGCGGTTGGCGATGCCGGTGAGCGCGTCGGTGTCGGCGGAGCGGCGCAATTGCGTCTCGAGGTTGTGGCGGTCGGTGATGTCCTGGAACACGCCGATCAGCGCATGGACGACGCCGTCGCGGATATCCGTCTCGCAGGCGGCGCGGACGCGGCGCAGGCGGCCGTCGGCGGTGATGAGGTCGCCCTCGAATTCGAACGGCTCGCCCGTCGCCAGCGTCCGGTCGAGTCGTGCGGTCACGTCGGCGCGCGCCTGCGGCGGGTAGAAATCGAGCGCATGCGACAGCGCCGGCATGTCGCCGACCGCGAGCCCGTGGATGCGGTAGACGTTGTCGGACCATTCCAGCACCTGGTCGGGGACCGACAGCCGCCACGATCCGATCATCGCGATCCGTTCGGCCTGGCGGAAGATGCGATCCTTGCTGGCGAGCCGGCCGACCAGCGCCTCGCCCGCGGTGGCGATGCGCACCGCCTCCATCGCGGTGCGGCGGGCGGCGATCAGCGCCTCGGCGAGGCTGGCGAGGTGGCGGAGCGCGGCGTGGCCGGCGGCATTGAGCGAGCGCGGGCGGTCGTCGAGGACGCAGAGCGTGCCGATCGGCTGGCGGACGCCCTGCCCGTCGGCGACATGGATGGCGGTGCCGGCGTAGAAGCGCTTGCCGGCCTCGACCACCAGCGGATTGTCGTGGAACCGGTCGTCGCGGCTCAGGTCGTCGACGATCAGCGGCACGTTCTGGCGGATCGTGCGGTCGCAAAAGGCGATGTCGCGGTCGAGTTCGGTGATGCCCGGGGTGGTGGTCGCCTTGATCCACAGCCGGTTGCGATCGATCAGCGTAATCATCGCGGTGGGGCAGCCGAGCAGCTCGGCGGCGAGCGCGACGAGCGCGTCGAATTCCTTCTCGGGTTCGCTGTCGAGCAGCGCGAGCGCGTGCAGGGCGGCCAGCCGACTCGCCTCGTCATATCGCGTATCGGTGAGAGACGTTACCGGGTGCGTCATCGCTAACCTGATGGGGGATAAGGGTTAATATGTCCCTTCCCGGGTTTCCGGGGGGCGCGCATAAGGGGGGGGTGACGAATAATCCCACGCAGCCGGTGTCGATGCAATGGGCGGCGCATCTGGCGCGCGACCGGCGGCGATCGGTCCATACCGTGCGCGCCTATCAGGCGACGGCGGAGCGGCTGG
>NZ_DBBS01000001.1:0-2544 GCF_002292295.1 Sphingomonas sp. UBA978 | reverse complement strand
CGCCTTCCTCCAGACGCATTGGGGCGAGCGGGTGGATGCGGCGGCGCTGGCGCGTGTCACCCCGGCCGATCTGCGTGCGTTTCTGGCGGCACGGCGGGGCGGACCGGGCGGGGGATTGGGCAATGCCTCGGCCGCGCGCGAGCTGTCGGCGGTGCGCGGCTTCCTTGCCTTTGCCGCGCCGGACGCGCCGCCGCCGCGGGTGCGCGGGCCGCGGGTGAAGAAGGGCGTGCCGCGCCCGATCTCGCCCGACGAGGTGCTGGCGCTGGCCGGGGAGGTGGCGGACGAGGCCGTCGAGCCGTGGATCGGTGCGCGCGACTGGGCGGTGCTGTTGCTGCTGTACGGCGCGGGGCTGCGCATCGGCGAGGCGATCGCGCTGCCCGCGCGGGTGCTGCCGCTCGGCGAGACGCTGATGGTGACGGGCAAGCGCGACAAGACGCGGGTGGTGCCGCTGCTGCCGCAGGTGCGCGCCGCGATCGAGGGCTATGTGGCGCAGGTGCCGTGGGCGCTCGACGCGGCCGCGCCGCTGTTCCGCGGGGCGAAGGGCGGACCGCTGTCGCCGGGCATGATCCGCAAGGCGGTGCAGCGCGCGCGCGGGCGGCTGGGGCTGGGCGAGCGGACGACGCCGCATGCGCTACGGCACAGCTTCGCGACGCATCTGCTGGGGCGGGGCGCCGACCTTCGCGCGTTGCAGGAGCTGTTGGGCCATGCCAGCCTGAGTTCGACGCAGGTCTATACCGCGGTCGATGCGGCGCATCTGCTCGACGTTTACCGCAACGCGCATCCGCGCGCGTGATCGACGGCCGCCCTAGCGTTCGCGCGGTTTCCACGTCGCGACGCGCCACAGATAGCCGCCGATCATCAGCACGGTGAGCGCGATCGCGAGCGGGCCGACGTAGCGGTCGAGTTCTTCGAACCGCGAGCCGAGATAGAGGCCGGCGGCGGCGAGGATGCTGTTCCAGATCAGGCTGCCGGCGAAGGTCCAGACGAGGAAGCGCCACAACGGCATGCAGGTGATGCCGGCCGGCAGCGAGATGATCGTGCGGAACGTCGGCATGAAGCGGAAGACGAAGACGACCCAGCCGCCATGGCGGACGAAGAACCGGTGGAGCCGTTCGACATCGTCCCATTCCAGCGTCAGCCAGCGGCCGTGCCGGTCGACGAACGGGCGGAAGCGCGCATAGCCGATATGACGGCCGACATGATACCAGAAGTAATTGCCCGCCGTGGTGCCAGCGGTGCCCCACAGGACCAGCGGCACGACCGCCATGTCGCCGCGCGCGACCGCCATGCCGCCGAGGCCCATGATGACCTCAGACGGGATCGGCGGCACGATATTTTCCAGCGCCATCAGTAGGAAGATACCGAAATACCCGCCCCAGGCGATCCCGTTGAGGATGAATTCGGTCATGTCGGGACGGGTAACGGCGGGGGCGCCGGCCCCGTTCCGTCAGACCTGCGCGGGCAGCGGCAGCTTGCGTTCGATCGCATCCCAGATCAGCCCGGCGACATCGGTACCGTCGAACCGCTCGATCGCGACGATGCCGGTGGGGGAGGTGACGTTGATNNNNGCCGATCACGTCGATGCCGACGAACAGCAGGCCGCGGCGTTTCAGTTCCGGCCCGAGGACGGCGCAGATCTCGCGCTCCCGGTCGGTCAGTTCGGTCTTCACCGCCGATCCGCCGACCGCGAGATTGGAGCGGATCTCGCCCTCGCCCGGCAGGCGGTTGATCGCGCCGACGACCTCGCCGTCGACCAGCACGATGCGCTTGTCGCCCTTGGCGACGGCGGGCAGGAACGCCTGCACCATATGCGGCTCGCGCCACGTCTGGTTGAACACCTCGATCAGCGCCGACAGGTTGGCGCCGTCGCTGCCGACGCGGAAGATCGCCTTGCCGCCGTTGCCGTGCAGCGGCTTGACGACGATCTCGCCATGCCGGGCGAGGAAGGCGCGCGCTTCGTCGAGGCTGCGGGTGACGAGCGTCGGCGGCATGAACTGCGCATAGTCGAGCACGAACACCTTTTCGGGCGCGTTGCGGACGCTGCGCGGGTTGTTCACCACCAACGTGCGGTCGGCGATCCGTTCGAGCAGGTGCGTCGCGGTGATATAGCCGAGGTCGAACGGCGGGTCCTGCCGCATCAGCACGACATCGGCCTGTTCGCCGAGGTCGAGCGTGACCGGCGCCTCGAAGCGAAAATGGTCGCCCGCGACCCGCTGGACGGTGACCGGATGCGCCTTCGCCCAGACGCGGCCGTCGGCGTAGTTGAGGTCCTCGGCGGTGTAATGGAACAGGCTGTGGCCGCGCGCCTGCGCGGCGATCATCAGCGCGAAGGTGGAATCGCCNNTCGAGCGGGTCCATCTGGACGGCGACGGTGAGGGACATGGACGCACTCGCAGGGTTGTTGGTCTCGGGTGCGGACTTAGGGTCGCGGGGGGCGGATGTCACCAGCGGCGGGGTTTCGGGGTGTGAAGCTTTGGTTCGCGTCGGGGATGTCCATGTGAAGACGCGAAGAAAGGGACAGTTCGCGCAGAGGCGCGGAGGACG
>NZ_DBBS01000012.1 GCF_002292295.1 Sphingomonas sp. UBA978 | reverse complement strand
GCGCGCCGGGGCCGACGCCGGCATAATCGCCGTAGCGCCAATAGGTCAGGTTGTGGCGGCTCTCCGCACCCGGCCGCGCATGGTTCGAGGTTTCGTAGGCGGGCAGGCCGGCGGCGGCGGTCATCGCCCGCGTCGCCTCGAACAGGTCGGCGGCGCTGTCGCCGTCGGGGATGGTCAGGCGCCCCCGGGCGGCTTCGGTGGCGAAGCGGGTGCCGGGCTCGATCGTCAATTGATAGAGCGAGAGATGCTCGGTGCCGAACGCCAGCGCGCGGGCGAGCTCCGCCTGCCAGGCGGCGAGGCTCTGGTCGGGCAGCGCATAGATCAGGTCGAAGCTGACGCGGCCGAAGTGGCGCTGCGCGGTGTCGAGCGCGCCGAGCCCTTCGGTGACGTCGTGCGCGCGATCGAGAAACTTGAGCGCCATATTGTCGAGCGATTGCAGCCCGAGCGAGACGCGGTTGACGCCGGCGGCGGCGAGGTCGGCGAAGCGCGCCGCCTCGACCGAGGAGGGGTTCGCCTCCAGCGTGATCTCGATATCGGGCGCCGGGGTCCAGATCGTCTGCGCCGCCGCGATGATCGCCGCGACGGTGGCGGGCGGCATCAGCGACGGCGTACCACCGCCGAAGAAGATCGATCCCAGCGTGCGGTCGGGCAGCGCCTCTGCCTCGTAGGCGAGGTCGGCGAGCAGCGAATCGCGCCACGCCTGCTGGTCGACGACGTCGCGGACATGGCTGTTGAAGTCGCAATAGGGGCATTTGGAGACGCAGAACGGCCAGTGGACGTAAAGCGCGAGCGGCGTCTTGTCGGGGGTCATGGTGGCGCCGATATGGCGGCGATAATGTTGAAACGCCACTCGTGGATCGCCGCCCTCCTCTTCCTCGCCGGCTGCGCGCAGGCGCCCGAACGTCCCGATCGCGTCGTCGAGCCGCGTCCCGCCGGGCCGAATGCGCCGCGGGGATCGGTGCTGCTGCAACGGGTGATGCTGGAACGGCACAATCGCGCGCGCGGCGACGTCGGCGTGGCGCCGCTGACGTGGAGCGAACCGCTGGCGGCGTCGGCGCGCGCCTATGCCGACACGCTGGCGCGGACCGGGCGGTTCGAACATGCGCCGCAGTCGATGGGTATGGATCGCCAGGGCGAGAATCTGTGGACCGGCACGCGCGGCGCCTATCGGTTCGACGAGATGATCGGCCATTGGGTCGCGGAACGGCGCGATTTCGTCAACGTGGCGGTGCCGCAGTCGAGCCGCACCGGGCGCTGGCAGGACGTCGGCCATTATACGCAGATCGTCTGGCGCGGCACGACGCAGGTCGGCTGTGCAATCGCGGGCAATGCGACGGATGACTATCTGGTGTGCCGCTACAGCCCGCCGGGCAATGTGTTCGGGCAGGTCGCCTATTGAGGTTCAGGATCGTCCAGCGGTGGTATAGGCGCAATAGCGGCGCCAGCCGAGCGCGGTGTAGAGCGCGGCTCCCATGTCGGTGGCGGTGAGGACCTGTTGCGATGAGGGTTCGCGGCGGGCGGCGCCGAGCGCAGCCATCAGCGCGCGGCCGAGGCCGCGGCGGCGGTGTGCCTCATGGGTGACGATCCGGTCGTAGACGAAGGCGCCGCCGTGCTCGGCGGCATGGCCGGACGCGGCCTCTTCCCCGTCCGGCGTGACGATCGTGGCATGGGTCACGCCGTCATCGGTCGCGCTGCGCAGCGCGTAGCCGGGCGGCACCGGGCAGGGGGCGGGCGTCGTGTCCGTCACCATCATGCGATTGGCGTCGGTGATCGACCAGCCCGGCGGCAGCAGCGCGCGGAGCGTGTCGGCGTCGGCGCAGAGCTTCACGAAGATGCGCGGCTGCGCGATCGTATCGAGCAGGGCGATCAGGCCGGGACCGACCGCGGGAAAGACGTAGCGGCGCCATTCCGCTTCGCCGCCGGTGTCGACGCGCCAGCCGCCGCTGTCGGCGACCGGCGCGGGCAGGCCGCGGGCCAGCGAGCGGCCGGCGAGCCAGGCGTGGACGAGGCGCGGGTCGATACCACCCGCCGCCATGTCAGAGGACCGCTGCCACCAGCTGCCGGAAGGCATCCGCGCGATGGCTGACCGCGTGCTTCGCCGCCGGGTCCATCTCGCCGAAGGTTTCGGTCGCATCGACGGGCAGGAACATCGCGTCATAGCCGAACCCGGCCTTGCCGCGTGGCGGCCAGACGAGGGTGCCGTCGACGCGGCCCTCGAACCATTCGACGTGGCCGTCCGGCCAGGCGAGCGCCAGCGCGCAGACGAAATGCGCGTCGCGGGGCAGGTCGGGTTCCTCGTTCAGCCGATCCTCGACGAGGCGCATGGCGTGGCCGAAGTCCTTCGATTCACCCGCCCAGCGCGCCGAGAAGATGCCGGGATCGCCACCCAGCGCATCGACGCACAGGCCGCTGTCGTCGGCGAGTGCGGGCAGGCCGGAGAGGTCGGCCGCCTGCAACGCCTTCAGTTCGGCATTGGCAACGAAGGTGGTGCCGGTTTCTTCCGGCTCGGGCAGGTCGAGTTCGCCCGCCGACACCGGCTCGATTCCATAGGGACCGAGCAGCTCGGCGATCTCGCGCACCTTGCCGGGATTGTGGCTGGCGATGACGAGCCGGCCCGGGGCGAGCTTGCGGATCGCCTGCGGGGTGTTGCCCTCGCCGCTCATCGGACCGCGCGCTCCTGTGCCGCGAAGATGTCGGCGCAGCCGATCCGCGCGAGGCGGAGCAGGCGGAGCAGCGCCTCTTCGTCATAGGTGGCGTGCTCGGCGGTCGCCTGCGCCTCGGCGATGTTGCCGTTCTCGAGCAGGACGAAATTGCCGTCGGCATCCGCACCCGAATCCTCGATATAGTCGAGGTCGAGCACCGGCGTGCCCTGATAGATGCCGCAGCTGACCGCGGCGACCTTCTGCTGGATCGGATCGACCGCCAGCTTGCCGTCCGCCATCAATTTGTTGACCGCGAGGCGCAGCGCGACCCAGGCGCCGGAGATCGAGGCGGTGCGGGTGCCGCCGTCGGCCTGGATGACGTCGCAGTCGAGGACGATCTGGCGCTCGCCGAGCAGCTTCATGTCCACCACCGACCGCAGCGAACGGCCGATCAGGCGCTGGATTTCCTGCGTGCGGCCCGATTGTTTGCCCTTGGCCGCCTCGCGGTTGCCGCGCGTGTGGGTGGCGCGGGGCAGCATGCCATATTCCGCCGTCACCCAGCCTTCGCCCTTGCCACGCAGGAACGGCGGCACGCGCTCTTCGATGCTGGCGGTGACGAGCACCTTGGTGTCGCCGAAGCCGACCAGCACCGATCCCTCGGCGTGGCGGGTGAAGTTCGGCTCGATCGCGATGGCACGCATCTGATCGGGGGCGCGGCCGCTGGGGCGCATTCAACTCTCCTCAAGGTCCAATCGCGCAACGCCCTAGACGGCGTCGGATGGCTGCGCCAGTGGTGAGCAAAGGGGAGTGCTATGCGCAAGGGTGTGATCGCGGGACTGGGTGTCGTTCTGGCAGGGGCCGCCGTGTCGGGGTGCGTGGTGGTGGATGCGTCCAATGCCGGCAATAACGGCCGGCCGGTCGCACTCGAAAGCGAGACGATCCGCTACGAGACCGCGCCCTGTTTCGGCACCTGCCCGGTCTATGCGGTGACGATCGCGCCGAATGGCAAGGGAACGTTCGAGGGCAAGCGCTTCACCGCGGTAACGGGGATCAAGCCGTTTCAGGCGACGCCCGCGGCCTATCACAGCTTCGCCGCGAAGCTGGCACCGTACCGCCCGAGCCAGCCCGAAGCGCTGCTGCAGCCTGGCCAGCCCGGATGCGAGAATGCGCCGACCGACATGCCGAGCGTCGACATCGTCTGGAGCGAGGCGAGCGGCAGCCGCCAGCATCTGAACGTCTATTACGGCTGCGGATCGCAGGAGATGCGCGCCGGCCTCCGCTCCGCGCCCGAGGCGCTACCGATCGCGGCCTTTATCGGCGATCCGCGGCGCCCTAGGTAGGCGCGCATGGGACCGCCCGTCACCGAATTGAGCGACCGGGCGCGGGATATCTTCCGCGCGGTGGTGGACGGCTATGTCGCGACGGGCGTGCCGGTGGGGTCGAAGACGATCGCGGTCGCGTCGGGGCTGAACCTGTCGCCGGCGTCGATCCGCGGCGTCATGCAGGAGCTGGAGGAGCTGGGGCTGCTCGCCAGCCCGCATACCAGCGCGGGCCGTATCCCCACCGAACGCGGCCTGCGACTGTTCGTCGACGGGATGATGCAGGCGCTCGAACCGTCGGCGGAGGAGCGTGCGGCGATCGAATCGCGCGTCGGCTATCACGGCCCGGTCGAGGAGGCGCTGGCGGCGACCACTGCCGCGCTGTCTGGCCTGTCCGCCTGCGCGGGGCTGGTGATGGTGCCCAAGCGCGAGCTGGCGTTGCGCTCGATCGGCTTCGTCGGGCTGTCGGCGACGCAGGCGATGGCGGTGCTGGTCAGCGAGGACGGCAGCGTCGAGAATCGCGTGATCCAGCTGCCGGCGGGCATGACGCCCTCGGCGCTGGTCGAGGCGGGCAATTACATGACCGCGACGCTCGGCGGGCTGACGCTCGCCGAGGCGCGGGCGCGGATCGAGCGGCAATTGGTCGAGGAACGCGCGGAGCTGGACGTCGCGGCGCGGACCTTGGTCGAGCGGGGTCTCGCGGTGTGGAGCGAGGACGGCGCACGGCGTCCGGTGTTCATCGTCCGCGGGCAGAGCCGGCTGATCGACGCGGCGGCGGCCGCCGACCTCGACCGGGTTCGCGACCTGCTCGACGACCTCGAGGGCAAGCAGGAAATCGCCAACCTGCTCGACAGTGCGAGCGCCGGCGACGCGACCCGCATCTTCATTGGAGCAGAAAACAAATTGTTCGCCTTGTCAGGCTCTTCCGTCATCGCGCGGCCGTTTCGCGGGGCCGGCGGACGGGTGGTCGGGGTGGTGGGGGTGATCGGCCCAACGCGGTTGAACTATGCCCGCGTCGTGCCCATGGTGGATTTCACGGCGGCAACGCTCGCCCGTTTGATGGGCTGAACTACAGGGAATCGAATGACCGAAGAGACGAAATTGGACGCGGAGGCGCTGCGTCAGGAGACCGCCGAGGCCGCTCCCGAAGTCGCGGAGCACGACCGGATCGCGGCGCTGGAGGACCAACTGGCCGATGCGAAGCAGCAGACCCTGTATGCGCAGGCCGAAATCCAGAACGTCCGTCGTCGCGCCGAAAAGGAAGTGGCGGATGCGCGCGCCTATGCGACGACGTCCTTCGCGCGCGACATCCTGTCGGTGGCGGACAATCTGTCGCGCGGCCTGTCGGCGATCCCCGCCGACCTGCGCGCCGACGAGCGATTGAAGGGCCTGGTCACGGGGCTGGAGGCGACGGGCCGCGAGCTGGACAGCGTGTTCGCGCGCAACGGTATCACCAAGGTCGAGGCGATGGGCGCGACGCTCGATCCCAACAAGCATCAGGCGATGATGGAAGTGCCGAGCGACGCTGAGCCCGGTACGATCGTGCAGGAGATGCAGGCGGGCTATATGATTAAGGACCGGCTGCTTCGGCCGGCACTGGTCGGCGTGGCCCGCAAGCCGGACTGACCGGCAGAAGGGGAGCCCGCCGGCTCCCCTTTTTCGTAAGGCGCGTGGTCGAACCATGGGTCGATCGACATCAAGATGACGACGTGGCGAAACCCCCGTTTGCAGGCCGTCAGCGGTGCATGTCGACCGGCCCTAGACCTTGGCCGCTTTCAGCGCGTCGTTGATCCGCGCCTGCCAGCCCCGGCCCGTTGCGCGGAATTTGTCGATCACCTCGGGGTCGAGGCGTAGCGTCACCTGTTTCTTGGTCGGCGCGCGCTGGACACCGCGCAGGCGTTCGCGGCGTTGTGTACGTGCGGGTTCCAATGCCCCGACCGTGACGTCGCGATCGTCGGGATCGTTCGGATCGGCCTTGATTTCTATCATGGATCCGTTGCTCACCGGCGTCACTCCTTTCCACTGACATGAAACGCACCGTCGAATCGACTTTGCGCGAGGATCGCTGTCCACGATCGTCCGCCGGTGTGCCGATGGCCGTTAACCGGGCCTCTTCGTCTTCGGGGCGGCCAGGAGGCGTTGCCCGAAAGCCTGCGATACGCCGTCCATGGCTGATTGTAGCTACGATCTGCCATGATAGCGAGTGGACGCCATGTGGCTGAAAACGCTAGAGGTGGCGGCATGAACCGCAATCTTACCATCGATCGCCCGACCTTCGTCACGCACCTGGAGTGTTCGCTGACCGGCGAGCGTTACGAGGCGGACCGGCTGCACGGCCTGTCGCGCGCGGGGCGGCCGTTGCTGGTGCGCTACGATCTCGAGGCGGTGAAGGCGGCGCTATCGCGCGATACGCTCGGTGCGCGCGAAACGGACATGTGGCGGTGGCGTGAACTGCTGCCGGTGCGGCGGACCGGCAATATCGTCAGCCTCGGCGAGATCGAGACGCCGCTGATCCCGATCCCCCGGGCCGCGGGCAGCCCCAACGTGCTGGTCAAGGACGAGGGGCGGTTGCCGACCGGCAGCTTCAAGGCGCGCGGCCTCGTCATGGCGGTGGCGATGGCGAAGGAACTGGGGGTCACCCGGATCGCGATGCCGACCAACGGCAATGCCGGTGCGGCGCTCGCCGCCTATGCGACGCGGGTGGGAATCGAGACGATCGTCTTCTGCCCGGAGGATACGCCCGAGGTGAACGTCCGCGAGATCGCGATGCAGGGCGCGCGGGTGTGGCGGGTCAACGGCCTGATCGACGATTGCGGCGCGATCGTCGGCAAGGGCGCGGCGGAGGGGCGCTGGTTCGATTTCTCGACGCTCAAGGAGCCGTACCGGATCGAGGGCAAGAAGACGATGGGGCTGGAACTGGCCGCGCAGTTCGGCTGGGAATTGCCCGACGCGATCTTTTATCCGACCGGCGGCGGTACCGGGCTGATCGGCATGTGGAAGGCGTTCGACGAACTGGAGGCGCTCGGCTGGATCGGCGCGAAACGGCCGCGGATGTATGCGGTGCAAGCGTCCGGCTGCGCGCCGATCGTGCGCGCGTTCGAGGAGGGCGTCGAACATGCCGAGCGCTGGGAGGATGCGCATACCGTCGCCGCGGGCATCCGCGTGCCGCGGGCGGTGGGCGATTTCCTGATCCTGCGCGCGGTGCGGGCGAGCGGCGGCAAGGCGCTGGGCGTCGGCGATCCTGCGATCCTGCAGGCGGTGGATGACGCCGCGCGCAAGGACGGGCTGTTGCTGTGTCCGGAGGGCGGCGCGACGCTCGCCGCCTATCGCGAGGCGGTGAGGACGGGCGAGGTCGACGAGGACGAGCGCGTCGTGCTGTTCAATTGCGCCACGGGGCTGAAGTACCCGATGCCGGCCGCCCCCCGGACGCTCGACCGGCACGCACCCATCGATTTCGAACTGCTCTGACCCGGCGTCAGGCGGCGGCGAGCAATGCGGCGGCCTGTTCGGTCGCGGCGCGGGTCGCCTGGGCGAGGCGTTTGACCTCCTGCGCGACAACGGCGAAGCCGCGTCCGTGTTCGTTCGCGCGCGCCGCCTCGATCGTGGCGTTGAGGGCGACGAGGTTGGTCTGACTGCTGATCGCGTTGATCGAGGCGACGATCCGCGTCACCTCGCTCATCGCATCGGCGAGGCTCTGGCGCACCTGCGCTTCGCGCGCCTGGCGATGCACGGCGGCGCCGGTGGCGAAGGCGCGGATGTCGACCGCCGCAAGGCGGTAGAGCGCGTTGGTCAGTGCCGCATAGCGTGCCGGATCGGTCGTTAAAGCGTTGCGTAACAATGTGTTACGGTGGTGATAGTTTTCGGTGAGGCCGTTGAGATAGTCTTCTTCGTTGCCGGTGTTGGCGACGAAGCGCGTGCCGCGGCCGACCATCTGCGCGTCGAGCGTGGAATCGAACGGTCCGAGGAACTTGCGTCGGGTGTAATCGAGTTCGTGGGCGACGACCTCGGCCGCGGTCAGGCCGGTGCCGGCGTAGAGCATCCGCGCCAGCGGATGGCAGCAGAAGGTGCGCACGTCGGCGACGATGACCGGCTCCAGCAGCGACCAGATATCGCGGAGTGCGGCGACGAGGTCGGTATCGTCCAGCAAATGGGCCAGGCGGACGGGAGAATCATGGTACATCGGTGACCCTGGTCGAGAGGAGATGATGTCTCCCTAGGCCGGAAACCGTTAATAGGACCGAAACGTAACTGTTCCGTCGGTTAAACCATTCCGGCGGCGTTTCCGTAACGTCAGCCGCGCCAGACGGGCAGGAATGACGCGGTCATGGTTAATCGAACGGCAGGAGCCCGGCATATTGCGCGAGCGGCGGCGCGCCCGGGATGCGGGCGCCGTGGCGCAGCAGGAAGGCGTGGCGGACGATCTCGCCCTGCTGTTCGATACCGTAGCGATGGAGCGGCTGGCCCGGCTTCAGCGCATAATCGTAGCGGCACCAGGGATGGCGGGCGAGCGGCAGGAAGATGCCGCGCTGATGCTGCCAGATATGCACCATCTCGTGGATGAAGAGGCCCTGGTCGGTGAGCGCGGCGGCGGCGAAATCGTCGCGCCATGCCGTCCCTTTCGGGTGGAAATGGATGCAGCCGCGCGGTGCCATGACCGTGTCGCGCGGCTGGAAGAACGCCCATTTGCTCCGCGACAGCCGGACCGCGTCGTAATCGATCGCGTCGTGGAACATCGAGGCGGCGAGCGCACGTTCGCCGTCGGTCAGGGGGCGGGCGTGCCGGGGCATGGTCGTCAGGCCGCCACGCTCAGAAATCCGGCGCCGGGTCCGCGGCGCCGACCGCCATCGCCGGCGCGTAGATGCGGGCACCGTTGGCGAAGTTGAGCGTCAGATTGTAGATGCGGCCGGCCTTCGCCTTCGGATTGATGTCGAACAGCATGACGTGGCGGCCGCCGGGGGCGAAGGCGGTGTCGGTCTTCGCCGGCACCGCGACGCTGGCGAGCGGCTTCATGCCCGTCATGCCGCCGGCGCCGGTCATGCTTTCATGTATCTCGGCGCGGATCGCGATATCGGCGCTGACGTTGATGAGCGTCGCGTTCGACGGGCCGCCTTCGAGCGTGAAATAGGCGGCGCCAGGGCGGCCGGGGACCGCGGGCAGCCGGATCCAGGCGTCGTCCACCGCGACCCGCTCGGGGCCGCTACAGGCCGCCAGTCCCATCGGCAGCGCCGCCGCCGTCATCCGCACCCACCAGCGCATCATGCATCGCCCTTCCCGAACCGGGTCATTTTGAGTCATGCCACTATGGCGCGCACCGTCTTGCGGCAAGCGGAACCCCACCTATATCGCGGCCATACACCGGAGCCTTCGTTGCCGTAACGGGGCAAAGGTTCCGTGGGTTTCGGCGGTTTCGCCATTGATTTCGTATGTGAGGGGCTAAGCAAGCACACATGGCTAAAGTTATCGGTATCGACCTCGGCACCACCAACAGCTGCGTTGCTGTGATGGAGGGCGGCAAGCCCAAGGTTATCGAGAATGCGGAAGGCGCGCGCACCACGCCGTCGATCGTCGCCTTCGCCAAGGACGGCGAGCGACTGGTCGGCCAGCCGGCGAAGCGCCAGGCGGTGACCAACGGCGACAACACCATCTTCGCGGTGAAGCGCCTGATCGGCCGTCGGTTCGACGATCCGATCACCAAGAAGGACACCGAGCTGGTCCCGTACAAGATCGCGCGCGGCGCGAACGGCGATGCCTGGGTGTCGGCAGGCGGCAAGGACTATTCGCCGTCGCAGATCAGCGCCTTCACGCTGCAGAAGATGAAGGAAACCGCCGAATCGTACCTCGGCGAGACAGTGACGCAGGCGGTCATCACCGTGCCGGCGTACTTCAACGACGCACAGCGTCAGGCGACCAAGGACGCCGGCCAGATCGCCGGCCTGGAAGTGCTGCGCATCATCAACGAGCCGACCGCGGCTGCTCTTGCCTATGGCCTCGAAAAGCAGGACGGCAAGACGATCGCGGTCTATGACCTTGGCGGCGGCACGTTCGACGTCTCGATCCTCGAGATCGGCGACGGCGTGTTCGAGGTGAAGGCGACCAACGGCGACACCTTCCTGGGCGGTGAGGATTTCGACAACAAGCTGGTCGAATATCTCGCCGAGGGCTTCAAGAAGGACGAGGGCATCGACCTCGCCAAGGACAAGCTGGCGCTGCAGCGTCTGAAGGAAGCCGCCGAGAAGGCGAAGATCGAGCTGTCGTCGGCGGCATCGACCGAGGTCAACCTGCCGTTCATCACGGCCGACCAGAACGGTCCGAAGCACCTCGTCAAGACGATCACCCGTACCGATCTGGAAAAGCTTGTCGACGACCTCATCAAGCGCACGATCGAGCCGATGAAGAAGGCGCTGGCCGATGCCGGCGTCAAGACCGAAGAGATCAGCGAAGTCGTGCTGGTCGGCGGCATGACCCGCATGCCCAAGGTGCGCGAGGCGGTGAAGGCGTTCTTCGGCAAGGAGCCGCACACCGGCGTCAACCCGGACGAGGTCGTCGCGATGGGCGCCGCGATCCAGGCGGGCGTGCTGCAAGGCGACGTCAAGGACGTGCTGCTGCTCGACGTGACGCCGCTGAGCCTCGGCATCGAGACGCTGGGTGGCGTGTTCACCCGGATGATCGACCGCAACACGACGATCCCGACCAAGAAGTCGCAGACCTATTCGACCGCGGACGACAACCAGGGCGCGGTGACGATCCGCGTGTTCCAGGGCGAGCGCGAGATGGCGGCGGACAACAAGATGCTCGGCCAGTTCGATCTGGTTGGCATCCCGCCGGCGCCGCGCGGCGTGCCGCAGATCGAGGTCACGTTCGACATCGACGCCAACGGCATCGTCAACGTGTCGGCCAAGGACAAGGGCACCGGCAAGGAGCAGCAGATCCGCATCCAGGCATCGGGTGGCCTGTCGGACAACGACATCGAGCAGATGGTACGCGACGCGGAGAAGTTCGCCGAGGACGACAAGAAGCGTCGTGCCGGCGCCGAGGCGAAGAACAACGCCGAATCGCTGATCCACACCACCGAGCGCCAACTGGCGGACAATGGCGACAAGGTCGACGAATCGCTGAAGGGCGAGATCCAGTCGGCGATCGACGCGGCGAAGGCGGCGGTCGAGACCGGTGATGCCGACCAGATGACCGAGAAGTCGCAGGCGCTCGCGCAGGTGGCAATGAAGCTCGGCCAGGCGATCTACGAGAAGCAGGCGCAGTCCGAGGCGTCGCCGTCGGGCGATGCCGGTGGCGAAGCGCCCAAGGACGACGTGGTCGACGCCGAATTCTCGGAAGTCGACGACCACAAGGCGTAAATGACGTCCCTCCCTCTCCCCGCCGGGGAGAGGGTCGGGGTGAGGGGGCGGGGTCTCGCAGAGAGACCGGTCTCGGCGAGACACCGCCCCTCTCCCAAACCCTCTCCCCGCGGGGAAGAGGGCTCAGGGCTATAAGGGCCGGGCATGAGCACCACAGTCGATTACTACGAACTGCTCGAATGCGAGCGCACCGCGGACGGCGCGACGCTCAAGTCGTCGTATCGCAAGCTCGCGATGAAGTATCATCCGGACAAGAACGCCGGGTGCAAGGACAGCGAGTCGCGCTTCAAGGCGATCAGCGAAGCCTATGACGTCCTGAAGGACCCGCAGAAGCGGGCGGCTTATGATCGCTACGGCCACGCCGCGTTCCAGAACGGCGGCGGCGGTGGCGGCGGCGCGCAGGATTTCAGCGGCTTTTCCGACATTTTCGAATCCGTGTTCGGCGAATTCATGGGCGGCGGTCGCGGTGGCGGCCGGGGCCAGCAGCGCCGCGGCGCCGACCTGCGCTACGACATGGAGGTCACGCTCGAAGAGGCGTTCCACGGCAAGCAGACCGAGATTACCGTCGACGTCTCGACGCAATGCGACACCTGCCACGGATCGGGCGCCAAGCCCGGCACGCATGCCTCCACCTGCCGCCAGTGCAACGGCCATGGCAAGGTGCGCGCGCAGCAGGGCTTCTTCGTGGTCGAGCGCGCCTGCCCGGTGTGTCAGGGCGCGGGCGAGATCATCGCCGATCCATGCACCGACTGCCGCGGCGAAGGGCGGATCGACAAGACCAAGACGCTGAGCGTGACGGTGCCGCCGGGGGTCGATGAGGGCACGCGCATCCGCCTGTCCGGAGAAGGCGAGGCGGGACCGCGCGGCGCGCCCGCGGGCGACCTGTATATCTTCCTGCACGTCTCGCGGCATGCGCTGTTCGAACGCGAGGGCACGACTCTGTTCGCGCGCGCGCCGATCAGCTTCACCACCGCATCGCTGGGCGGCGCGCTGTCGATCCCCGGGCTCGACGGGCGGACGCACGAGATCAAGATCCCGGCGGGCATCCAGTCGGGCAAGCAGTTGCGCCAGCGCGGCGCAGGCATGCCGGTGCTGCAGGGGCGCGGGCAGGGCGATCTGGTCATCCAGATCGACGTCGAGACGCCGACCAAGCTGTCGGTGCGCCAGCGCGAACTGCTCGAACTGTTCCGCGAAACCGAGACGGGCGACGAATGCCCGGCGAGTCAGGGCTTCTTCGCCAAGCTGAAGGGCGTGTTCGCGGCGGAGTGATGCCGGCCCTCGCGCCCGGCGGCCGATCGCACCGATTCGGCGTGTCGGTTGGCTAGGACACCTTGCGTTGGCGGTGGGGATCGCCACAATGTGCCGCTCGAACGACCGGGGGACTTGCATGCGCGGACAGGTGTTGGGTGTGGATACGCGAACCGGCGAGGGGCTGGTCGCGGGCGATGACGGCCAGCGTTATCGCTTCACGCCCGAGGATTGGGCGCAGCGCGGCGAGCCGGCGATCGGGATCAAGGTGGATTTCGAGGCGGAGGGCGACCGGGCGCTGAGCGTCTTTCCGATGCCGGAGGTCGCGGGGACGCGGCAGGTCGCGGCGCCGGCACCCGTCCATGAGCCGGTCAACGATCGCAACAAGTTCGTCGCGGCGGCGCTCGCCTTCGTGCTTGGTACGCTCGGCGTCCACCGTTTCTATCTGGGGCGGACGGGGTCGGGTATCGCCATGCTGGTGATGAGCATCACCGTCGTCGGGCTGCTCGTGACCGGGCCATGGGCGTTCGTCGACATGATCCGCTATCTCATGATGTCCGAACGCGAATTCGCTGCACGCTATCCGCGCAAGGCGTGATCGTCGGCCGATGACCCGGCCAAGCCGCGCCCCCTTGCCCGGATGGGCGCAAAGGGCGGGCGGGCCGATGGGTCAGAAGGTGGAGATAATCACCCCGACCACCAGCGCCTGAGCCGCGATCGCCAGCATGCTGCTGGCTGCGGTTTCGAACATGCGCATGGAAGGTCTCCAATACCGGAGGAATATCCGGTAAGCGCGATTTGATGATTGTTGCTCGATGGCGCAATATTATTGCTTGCATGCAGGGATGCGTTTCACGCAACTGTAACATTCGGGGCCTGCCGCCTGGGCCCATGTCGGCACAACGCTTTGCCCGCCGACCCAGCCCCGTGAGCCTGCCAGCAGCCGGACAAGCTGTGCTTCTGGGTCGCGCAACATGGCAAGGCTTGTCAGGTGCGCTGCACGGCTCTCTACTCCCACAATTCCAATCGGAGATCGTCATGCCCCGTCTGATGCCGTTCGTCGCCGCGCTTGCCGTCGCGCTGCCGTCGCTCCCGCTCGCCGCCGCGCCGGTCGCGGCGCCGCGGGTGTCGGTCGCGACCTTCGACCAGCTGCCGCAGCCGTTGCCGCTGCCCTATGATGCGACCGCCAATGCCGGGGCCGCCGTCGCGGCGGCGAAGGCGCGGGCGCTGAAGGGGCACAAGAAGCTGCTGATTGATCTCGGCGGCAATTGGTGCCTCGACTGCCGGCTGCTGGCCGGCGTGATGCACCTGCCCGCGATGCACGGCTTCATCGCGCGCCATTATGAGGTGGTGACGGTGGATATCGGCCGGTTCGACAAGAATCTGGCGATTCCCGCGCGGTACGGGATCAAGGGGCGGCTGGCGGGCGTGCCGGCGCTGCTGATCGTCGATCCGAAGACCGACCGCGTGGTCAATGCCGGGCGCGAGACGGCGCTGGCGGACGCCCGCTCGCTGTCGCCGCAGGGCTTGGCGGACTGGCTGGCGCAATGGGTGTGACGAAAGACGTCTGATGTGCGCGCAGGCGCGGAGACGGTCGTGACCGTTTCCGCGCCTGCACGTGAATCTTCCCTCGATCAGGCGCCGAACACGCGGGCGAAGATCGTGTCGACGTGCTTGAGGTGGTAGCCGAGGTCGAATTTCTCCTCGAGCTGTTCCGGGGAGAGCGCGGCGGTGACCTCCGCGTCGGCCTTGAGCAGGTCGAGCAGCGACAGCTGGCCGTCCGATTCCCACACCTTCATCGCGTTGCGCTGGACGAGGCGATAGGAATCCTCGCGGCTGACGCCCGCCTGGGTAAGCGCGAGCAGCACGCGCTGCGAATGAACCAGGCCGCCCATCTTGTTGAGATTCTTGTCCATCCGCTCCGGGTAGACGAGCAGTTTGTCGATCACGCCGGTGAGGCGGGCGAGCGCGAAGTCGAGCGTGATCGTCGCGTCGGGACCGATGTAGCGCTCGACCGAGGAGTGCGAGATGTCGCGCTCGTGCCACAGCGCGACATTCTCGAGCGCCGGCGTCACATAGCCGCGGACCATGCGGGCGAGGCCGGTGAGGTTTTCCGTCAGGACGGGATTGCGCTTGTGCGGCATCGCCGACGAGCCCTTCTGCCCGGGCGAGAAATATTCCTCGGCTTCGAGCACTTCGGTGCGCTGGAGGTGGCGGACCTCGGTCGCGAGCCGTTCGATCGAGCTGGCGATGACGCCGAGTGTCGCGAAGAACATCGCATGGCGGTCGCGCGGGATGACCTGCGTCGAGACGGGCTCGACCGACAGGCCGAGCTTGGCGGCGACATGTTCCTCGACCGAGGGATCGATGTTGGCGAAGGTGCCGACCGCGCCCGAGATCGCGCAGGTGGCGATATCCGCGCGCGCGGCGATCAGGCGGGTCTTGCAGCGGTCGAACTCGGCATAGGCCTGCGCCAGCTTGAGGCCGAAGGTGACGGGTTCGGCGTGGATGCCATGGCTGCGGCCGATCGTCGGCGTCATCTTGTGTTCGATCGCGCGGCGCTTGAGCACTGCGAGCAGGCGGTCGAGGTCGGCGAGCAGGATGTCCGACGCCTGCGCGAGCTGTACCGCGAGCGCGGTGTCGAGCACGTCGGACGAGGTCATGCCCTGGTGCATGAAGCGCGCCTGGTCGCCGACATTGTCCGCGACCCAGGTCAGGAAGGCGATGACGTCATGCTTGGTGATCGCCTCGATCGCGTCGATCGCGGCGACGTCGATTGCGGGACCAGTGTTCCACCAAGTCCACAACGCCTGCGCAGCTTCCCTCGGCACGACACCCAGGTCGGCGAGCGCGTCGGTGGCATGCGCCTCGATCTCGAACCAGATGCGGAAACGGTTCTCCGGCGTCCAGATCGCAGACATCTCGGGGCGGGAATAGCGGGGGACCATGATGTTCCTTCGTCCTGATGGGCGCACGGCTCGTCGTGGCCGTTTCGGCACGACTCGCGGATTTCTGCGGGCGACGTAGCAGCGTGGCGGGCCGGTCACAAACCCGGTGGTGCGGAACCATTGCAACCAACAGATCATTTCCCATCTCAAGTAAGCGCGGCGGACGGTGTAATCGTTGGTCGCAAGGTTCACGAAGAACGATGGGAGACAAGCAATGCTGAAATATGCTCTTCTCGCCGGAGTGATGACGATCGCTGCACCGGCTCTGGCGCAGACCCAAACCAATACTGTACCACAGACGACGACTGCTCCGGCGCAGGTGCCGGATGGTTCGCCGGTCACCGACCCGCAGGCCTCGCCGGCGACGCCGATGGATTCGGCGCCGGTGACGACGACCGACGGCACCGCGATGCAGAGCGCCGCGACGGATCCCGCCGAGGGCGGCGATCAGGTCGCGACGGTCGTCCAGACCGAATTCCCGACCTATGACGCCAACAAGGACGGCAAGCTCGAAAAGACCGAGTTCGCCAGCTGGATGGTCAAGCTGAAGCAGGCGAGCGACCCCAAGGCGAGCGCGACGAGCGCCGAGACCAGGTCCTGGGTCAACGCGGCCTTCGCACAGGCGGACAAGGACAAGGACAAGTCGGTGACCCAGCCCGAGCTGGTCGGCTTCCTGAGCCAGGGTCAGTCCTGATCCCGGCCGAGAGTTGAGAAGGGGGCCGTCGGAGCGATCCGGCGGCCCCCGTCGCGTGTCCGCCCGGCGGGCGGATCAGATCAGCCCCTGCGCCTTCAGGCTGACATGGCCGTTGAGGCCCATGATGATATGGTCGTGCACCACGATCCCCATCGCCGCGCCGGCGGTGGCGATGGTGCGGGTGATGGCGATGTCGGCGCGGCTGGGGGACGGATCGCCCGAGGGATGGTTGTGGACGAGGATGATCGCCGCCGAGCCGAGGTCGATCGCGCGGCGGATCACCTCGCGGACGTGGACGGCGGCCTGGTCGATCGACCCTTCGCTCATCACCTCGTCGCGGATCAGCATGTTGCGGGTGTTGAGGTGGAGCACGCGGAACCGCTCGATCGCGTGATGCGCCATGTCGGCGCGCAGATAGTCGAGCAGCGCCTGCCAGTTGGCCAGCACCGGCCGCTCCGCCACCTCCGCCTTCAGTAGCCGGATCGCGATGGCATGGGCGATCTTGATCGCGGCGGCGGATCTGTCGCTGATCCCCTTCACGCGGGTGAGCGCGGCGGCATCCGCGGTCAGCAGGCCGCCGATCCCGCCGAACTCGCGCAGCAGCGCCTTGGCGATCGGCTTGGTGTCGATCCGCGGGATCGCCAGCATCAACAGATATTCGATTAGTTCATGGTCGAGCAGTGCATCGCCGCCGCCGTCGAGCAGCCGGCCGCGCAGCCGCTCGCGATGACCGGCGGTATCCTCCGGCAGCATCGGGACGATCGCGTCCGGCAGGAGCGGCAAGGTCGACATCGGACCCAAGTCTAGGGCCGGTCCAGGGCGGGCGCAATTGCGCCGGGGCGCCGCGTCCGGCTATGGTGGCGCGAATGGCCGAGGGCGTTGACCAGTCGAGCGATACGCCCCCCGCACGCCCGCGTCGCAGGCCGCAGCTGGGTCGCGTCCGCGTACCGCTCGTCATCGCGCTGGTGGCGCTGATCGCGCTGATCGGCGTGTGGGGCGCGCGCAAGCCGATCGCGACGCGGGTCATCGACGGCGAATTGCGCAAGCGCGGCGTCGTCGCCCGCTATGACGTCGCCGATCTGGGAATCGGCCGGCAGCGGCTCACCAATGTGGTGATCGGCAATCCTGCGGCGCCCGATCTGGTAGCGGACTGGCTGGAGGCGGAGACGCGGGTCGGGCTGGACGGCGCCAGCATCGTCGGGGTACGCGCCGGGCATGTCCGGCTGCGCGGGCGGCTGGTCGGCGGGCAGCTGTCGCTCGGCGAGCTCGACAAATTGATGCCGCCGCCATCGGGCAAGCCGTTCGCGCTGCCGGCGCTGCATGTCGACGTCGCGGATGCGCGAATGCGGCTGGAGACGCCGGCGGGGGTGATCGGGCTCAAGCTGGCCGGGACGGGGCGGCTCGACGATGGCTTCGCCGGCACGGTCGCCGCGGTCAGCGACCGGCTGGCGAGCGGCACTTGCGTCGCCACCGGGGTGCAGGCGGCGGTGCGGGTGACGATCGCCGACGCCGCGCCGCATTTGGTCGGGCCGGTGCGCGCCGCGCAGGCGACCTGTGGCGGCATGCGGGTCGCACGGCCCGGGATCGATCTCGACGCGCGGCTGACCCCGGCGCTGACCGGCTGGCGCGGGTCGGCCCGCGTCGCGACCGGCGCGCTGCGCGTTGACAGGGCGGGAATTGCTACCGCGCGCGGGACGATCGGATTCGACGGCAATGCGACGAGGACCGAGGGCGCGATCGACCTGAATGCGACCGGCGGCGTTGCATCCGGCAATGGGGCCGATCGGCTGCGCGTGCAGGGCCGCTACCGGATCGGTAGCGAGCAGCTGTTCGCCGGTACCCTGAGCGTCGGTGGCGGCAGCGTCGCGCCGGCGCTGCTGACGGCACTGGCGCAGCGCGGTGTCGGCGACGGTACGCCGGTGGGGCCACTGGTCGCGGCGGCGACGCGGGCGGCACGGCTGGCGGCGCAGCGGTTCGACGGCAGCGCGGCGCTGACCGCGCGACTGGCGGGCGACGCGGGGCAGGTGCGGGTGACGCGGGCCGATCTGTCCGCGGCAAGCGGCGCGCGGCTGCGCATCGCCGGGGGCAGCGGGCTGGCGCTGGCCTGGCCCGATGCGCGCGTCCGGATCGACACGCGGCTGGCGCTGTCGGGCGGCGGGTTGCCGGCGGTGACGCTGGCGCTGGCGCAGACGCGGGTCGGCGCGCCGGTGCGGGGGCAGGGGGTGATGGCGCCATATGCCGCCGGGTCGGCGCGGCTGGCGCTGGCGGACCTGTCGTTCTCGGCGACGCCGGGTGGCGCGACGCGGATCGTCACGCAGGCGCAGCTGTCGGGTCCGCTGGGCGACGGGCGCGTCGACGATCTGGTCGTGCCGCTCGACGTGCGCTGGAACGGCCGCGGCACGCTGATCGCCAATCCCGCCTGCACGCCGCTCGCGATCGGACGGCTGGCGGTGGCGGGGCTGACGCTCGATCCGCTGCGCACGACGCTGTGTCCGTCGTCGGGGGCGATGCTGACGATCGCGAACGGGCGGCTGGGCGGCGGCGTGCGCCTGCCGGCGACCCGTCTGACCGGGCGGCTTGGGCAGACGCCGCTGACGCTCGCGGCGAGCGGCGCGCAGCTGCGGCTGGGTGATCAGGGCTTCGTGCTGGCGGGCGTCGCGGCGCGGCTCGGCAGTCCGGAGCGGGTGACGCGGATCGACCTCGGCACGCTGACCGGACGGATCGCGGGCGGCGCGGTGGCGGGGACGTTCGCAGGCGGATCGGGGCAGATCGCCAACGTGCCGCTGCTGCTCGGCGTGGCGGCGGGCGACTGGTCACTGCGCGGCGGCGTGGTCGCGCTGACCGCGGCGATGACGGTCGACGATGCCGCACCCGACCCGCGCTTCCGCACGCTGGCGGTGCGCGACGTCGGCTTCCGCCTCGCCGATGGCGCGATCGCCGCGGCGGGGACGCTGTACGAACCGACACGCAACGTGAAGGTCGCCGACGTCCGCATCGGCCATACGCTCGCCTCGGGCAGCGGCACGGCCGATATCGCGGTGCCGGGGATCGCCTTCACCGAACAGTTCCAGCCCGAGCTGCTGACCCGCCTGACCGTCGGCGTCATCGCCGAGGTGCGCGGGAGCGTCACCGGCGCGGGGCATATCGGCTGGACCGCGCAGGGCGTCACCTCGACCGGGCAGTTCGCGACCAAAGATACCGCGCTCGCCGCCGCGGTCGGGCCGGTGAGCGGGATCACCACCAGCGTGCGCTTCACCGACCTGCTGGCGCTGGAAAGCGCGCCGGCGCAGGTCGCGACGATCGGCACGATCAACCCGGGGATCGCGGTGACCGACGGGACGATCACCTATCAGTTGCTCGCCGACCAGCGCGTGCAGATCGACAACGGGCGCTGGCCGTTTGCGGGCGGGACCATGACGCTGCTGCCGACGACGCTCGATTTCGCCGAATCCGGCGCCCGGCGGATGACGTTCCGGCTCGACGGGGTGCAGGCGCGGCAGTTCCTCGGCCAGTTTGACTTCAAGAACCTCGACGCGACGGGGGTGTTCGACGGCGAGCTGCCGATGATCTTCGATGTCGAGGGCGGACGGATCGAGAACGGGCGGCTGGCGGTGCGGCAGGGCGGCGGGGCGATCGCCTATGTCGGCGACCTGACGCAGAAGGACTTGGGGATGTGGGGCAATATCGCATTCCAGGCGCTGAAGTCGCTGCGCTACCGCAATCTGACGATCGGGATGAACGGACCGCTGGCGGGCGAGATGGTCACCGAAGTGCGCTTCGCCGGCGTGTCGCAGGGCGAGGGCGCGACGAGCAATTTCATCGTCCGCCGGCTGCAGAAGCTGCCGTTCGTGTTCAATATCCGCATCAAGGCGCCGTTCCGCGGCCTGCTCGATTCGGCACAATCCTTCTACGACCCCAGCCGGCTCATCAAACGCAACCTGCCGACGCTGCTGGAGCGGCAGAAGGCGACTCCCCTCATTCAGCCCCCCGCAAGCGGACAGGTGCCATGAACGAAACAGGATTGAACATGTCGGGACGAATCACGACCTTGGGATGGATGATGGGCATGGCCGGAATCGGGCTGGCGACGACGTTGGGCGGATGCATCAACGTGTCGGCGCCGGACAAGCCGATCGAGATCAACCTCAACATCAGCGTCACGCAGGAAGTGGTCTATCGTCTCGACGGGGAAGCGAAGTCGCTGATCCAGCAGAATCCGGGGATTTTCTAAGATGAAGACGGTCATGATGATGTTCGCCGGCGCGGTGGCCCTCACCGGCCTGTCCGCCGCGGCGATGGCGCAGCGCGATCCGGCCTATGCCGCCGCGCGCGAGGCGAAGCAGGTCGGCGAGCAGCCCGACGGCTATCTGGGCGTGGTCAGCGGCGGTCCGGCGGTGCAGGCGCTGGTCCGCGACATCAACATCAAGCGCAAGGCGGCCTATACGGCCAGCGCGCAGGCGAGCGGATCGACGGTGGAGCAATTCGCCTTCACGAGCGGCTGCAACCTGGTGGCCAAGGTCGGGCAGGGCGAGATGTACAAGACGCCGTCGGGCCAGTGGAAGGAGAACAGCGGCACGCCGGAGCTCGACGGGCGCTGCAAGTAACGCCCTGATCCGCCCCGCGCGGCGCGGGAACGGGGTGGTTGACACCCCGGCACCCCCCACCTAAACGGACCTCGCCTTGGCGGGATCGCTCGCCCTACGCGTTTTCTCCCCCGGCTGAACGATACAGGCGAGGATGGCGCGTGGCGGACGAGGATACCGGACGAGACTTCACCAGCGCGGACGATCCGCGGCTTTCCGCGCTCGACGAGCGGCTGAAGGAAGCCCGGCATCAGGAAGCGTTGCGGACGGGGCAGGGGGCGCCGACGGCCGATGCGGGATACTCGCTCGGCAATCGCGTGCTCGCCGCCCTGATCGGAAGCCTCGTCGGCAGTGCTCTGATCGGCTGGTGCATAGACCGCTGGTTCGGCACGACGCCCTGGGCACTGATCGTGATGCTGTTCCTCGGAATCGCTGTCGCGTTCAGGCAGATCATTCGGATTGCAGGCGAGCGCCCGGAATAACCGGGCGTTTGTCGTATCAGGGAGCGAAGGCCCAAGTGGCGGCAGAATCGGGCAGCAAGATCGATCCGATGCACCAGTTCCTGATCGAACCTTTGTTCGGTCGGCATTGGGTCGTCGCGGGTTACGACATCTCGTTCACCAACTCCGCGTTGTGGATGGTCATTACGCTTGTCAGCTTGTGGCTTTTCATGTTGGGTGGGATGAAGCGCGAGCTGGTTCCCGGCCGCTGGCAGGCCGCGGTGGAGGGGTTCACCGGCTTCGTCTCCAACATGCTGACGTCGAACATCGGGCCGCAGGGCAAGCGCTTCGTCCCCTATGTCTTCTCGTTGTTCATGTTCATCCTGTTCGCCAACATCTGGGGCCTGACCCCGGTCGGCGTCGTCCCGGGCTGGCATCCGTTCACGATCACCAGCCACCTGACCGTCACCGGCGTGCTGGCGATCATCAGCTTCGGAATCGTCCTGATCGTCGGCTTCGGCAAGCATGGCTTCCACTTCTTCAGCCTGTTCGTGCCGCACGGCACCCCCGCGCTGATGATCCCGCTGATCTTCGTCGTCGAGCTGATGAGCTTCCTGGTGCGCCCCTTCAGCCTCGGCCTGCGACTGTTCGTCGCGATGACCGCGGGGCATATTCTGCTCAAGGTGCTGGCGGCGTTCGTCATCAGCGGCTTGAACCTCGGCATCGGTTACGGCCTGCTCGTTTCGCTGCCCAGCTTCCTGCTGATGATCGGCATCACGCTGCTCGAGCTGCTGGTCGCTGCGATCCAGGCCTATGTCTTTGCGCTGCTGACGAGCGTCTATCTGAACGACGCCGTCAACCTGCACTGAGTTTTACGTTCCAACCAACTGAATTTGATACGGGAGTTTTGAAATGGACGCAGAAGCCGCCAAGATGATCGGTGCCGGTCTGGCCGCGATCGGCATGGGCCTCGCCTCGCTCGGCGTGGGCAACGTGTTCGCCAAGTTCCTCGAGGGCGCGCTGCGCAATCCGGGCGCCGCGGACAGCCAGCAGGGCCGCCTGTTCATCGGTTTCGCGGGCGCCGAGCTGCTCGGCCTGCTCGCCTTCGTGACGATGATTATCCTGCTGTTCGTCGCCTAACTATCGGGTTCCACGCCGGGCGTCTCGCGCCCGGCGGGTGAATCGGGTCGCGTAAAAGGTCTTCAATGCCTCAGATTTCGCAGATCGCCGCCACCTACGCCTCGCAGATCTTCTGGCTGCTCATCACGTTCGGCATCCTGTATTTCGGGATCGGCAAGATGATGGTGCCACGGGTCATCGCGACCGTGGACGCGCGTGAAGGCCAGATCGCGGCCGACCTTGCCGCGGCCGAACAGGCCCGCCTTTCCGCCGATACGGTGGAAGCGGCGTGGCGCCTGAAGATGGACGAGGCGCGCGCCGCCGCGCTCGCCGAAACCAGCGCCGCCAAGGTGCAGGCCGCCAAGGCGTCCGAGAGCCAGGTGAAGTCCGCGGATGCGGAGCTCGCCGAACGGCTGGCGCACCACGACCTCGCGGTCGGCAATGCCAAGGCCCATGCGATGCTCAACCTCCAGACCGTCGCCGCGGAAGTGGCGCAGGAACTGGTGACCAAGGTGTCGGGCCTGACCGTCGGCATCGATGCCGCCGCGGATGCGGTGCGGAGGACCAACGCTCATGGCTAATCCAGCGAGCAACACCGTTGCGGCGAACCTGGCGGATGCCGCGTCGTCGGAAAACCTGCAGCCGCGCGACGTGCGCGACGGCAGCCAATTGACCGCCAACGTGTCCGAACCGGGTGCCGAGCATGTCGCCGAGGCGACCGCGCTGGGCTTCAACACCACCGGCTGGGTGGGCATCGCGGCGCTGGTCGTGCTGGTCGGCATGCTGATCGTCAAGGTGCCGGCGAAGATCGCCGCGACGCTCGACAAGCAGATCGCCGGCGTGCGGGCGCAGCTCGACGAGGCCAAGGCGCTGCGCGCGCAGGCCGAGGCGCTGCGTGCCGAATATGAGGCGAAGGCGAAGGCCGCCGAGGCCGATGCCGCAACGATGCGCCAGCATGCGCAGCAGGAAGCCAACCAGATCATCGCCAAGGCGAAGCACGACGCGGAAGAGCTGATGGCCCGCCGCGCCAAGCGCGCCGAGGACAAGATCGCGGCGGCCGAGCGCAATGCGATCGCCGAGGTCCGCGCGATTGCCGCCGACACTGCGGCGAAGGCGGCGGCGGTGCTGATCGCCGAGCATCACGATGCCGGCGCCGACAAGGCGATGATCGACCGTTCGATTTCGGGCCTGAACCGGCTGAACTGAGTCCCGATCCTCCCCGCCACGGAGAGGACGGTCGCCGGCCCGGCCGGCGTGGAGGGAACTCTCCACACGCGGCATCGTTTGCCGCAATTCCCCTTCGTCGGCGCCGGTGCGCCGCGCCCTCCCCGGGCCGGGGAGGATCGCCTTTCTGACAGCGTCTCTTCCCGGGTTTCCGGCGCTGTAGTGTCATCCGAGCCCGCTCTGGAGTCAGCTCCATGCCGTGGGTCATCCTCGCCGTCGCCGTGTTCACCGAAATCTGCTGGGCGTTGAGCCTGAAATGGGCGGCGACGCTGGCGACGTGGCAGGCGTCGAGCGTGCCGATCATCCTGTCGTTCGTGAACATGGGCCTGCTCGCGCTGGCGATGCGCGGCCTGCCTACCGGGACGGCCTATGCGGTGTGGACCGGCTGTGGCGCGGTCGGCGTCATCATCGGCGGCATGCTGCTGTTCGGCGACCGGGTGAGCGTGGTGCAGGCGGGCTTCATGGCGCTGACCGTGATTGGCATCGTCGGCACCAAGATGTTCGCGCAAGCCTGAGCTTTCCCGCGGCGACCGGCGTGCTACACAGGCGGCCGTCCGCCGCCCCGCGGACGCTGGGCGAGGTGGTTGCGATGTCGATCCTGCTTTCCGTGTTGCTGATCGGCGGTCAGGCGCAATCCCCCTCCGCTGCGGCAGCCGCCGCCGACCGGTTCGCGCTCGACCTGCCGGTGGACGACAGCGTCGCCGAGCCGGCCGAGCCGGCGCCCGTGCCCGCATCGACCGAGCCGGTGGTCGTCCCGCCCGCCGCGGCCGGCGGTTTCTCGCTCGACACGCCGATCGCGGCGCTGATCGCCGATCCGCGCGCGAAGGCGATTCTCGACCGCGACGTGCCGGGATTGAGCGAAGACGAGAATCTGCCGAAGTTCAAGGCGCTGTCGCTGCGCAAGCTGGCGCCGCTGAGCGGCGGGCAGATGTCTGCGGCGCTGCTGGAGAAGGTCGCGACCGATCTGGCGGCGATCGGCGGGAGCGCACCGCCACCCCCGAAGAAGGTCGAAGTGCGGCGGGCGCTGCCGAGTGGGCGCTGAACCGGCGAGAAAGCGTTAGCGACGCTGGCCCCTAGCCTGCACCTGCCGCGACTCCTACATGGCGGGGATGTCGTCCTACGGTCCGCCCGATCGATTCAACGAAGAACGCGCCACCTATACCGTCCGCGGGTCCGATACGCCGGATCTGGAGGCGGGGATCGCCGCGATCCGTAACGTGCTGCAAACGCTGCCGACGCGCTCCGGCGTCTACCGGATGCACGATGCCAAGGGCGACGTGCTGTACGTCGGTAAGGCGCGGTCGCTGAAGCAGCGGGTCGCCAATTACACGCAGGTGAAGGGGCTGACCAAACGGCTGCAGCGGATGATCGCGCAGACCCGGTCGATGACGATCGTCACCACCAACAACGAGGCGGAGGCGCTGCTGCTCGAGGCGCAGCTCATCAAGCGCTACCGGCCCGCGTACAATGTGCTGCTGCGCGACGACAAGTCGTTCCCCTTCATCCTGTTGCGCGGCGACCATGATTTCCCGCGGGTGCAGAAACACCGCGGTGCGCGGCGCGCGGCCGGGAATTACTACGGCCCGTTCGCCAGCGCGGGCAGCGTCAACAACACGCTGAATGCCTTGCAGAAGCTGTTCCTGCTGCGGTCGTGCACCGACGGCTTCTTCAAGACGCGCGACCGGCCGTGCCTGCTCTACCAGATCAAGCGCTGTTCGGCGCCCTGTGTCGGCCGGGTGAGCAAGGACGAGTATAAGGAACTGGTCGACGATTGCCGCGACTTCCTGGGCGGCAAGTCGACCAAGGTACAGGCGAAGCTCGGCGCGCAGATGCAGGCCGCGGCGGAGAATATGGATTTCGAACTGGCCGCGCTGCTGCGCGACCGGCTGAAGGCGCTTACGTTCGTTCAGGGGTCGCAGGCGATCAACGCGGAGGGGGTCGGGGATGCCGACGTCTTCGCGCTGGCGTGCAAGGACGGGACGATGGGCATCCAGGCGTTCTTCATCCGCGGTGGCCAGAACTGGGGGCATCGCAGCTTCTTTCCGCAGCATACCAACGAGGTGCCGGAGGACGAGGTGCTGGCGAGCTTCCTCACCCAATTCTACGAGGAGGTGCCGCCGCCCAAGACGATCCTGCTCGACCGCGACCTCAGCGAAGGCGCGCTGCTCGGCGAGGCGCTGGGCGAGCGCGCCGGCTACAAGGTCGCGCTGTCGGTGCCGCAGCGCGGCGACCGCCGCCGGCTGATGGAGCAGGCGAAGCGCAACGCGATCGAGGCGCTGGAACGGCGGCTGGCGGAGAGCACGACGCAAGCGCGGCTGCTGCGCGAGGTCGCCGACCTGTTCGATCTTGCGGAGCCGCCCGACCGGATCGAGGTCTATGACAACAGCCATATCCAGGGGACCAACGCGCTCGGCGCGATGGTCGTCGCCGGGCCGGAGGGGTTCCGCAAGGGCCAGTATCGCAAGTTCAACATCAAGGGGAACGAGGCGGCGACCGACAGCGACGTCGGCATGATGCGCGAAGTGTTCCGCCGCCGTTTCGCCCGCCAACTGGATGAGGCGCCCGATCGCGATGACGGGACGTGGCCGGACCTCGTGCTGATCGACGGCGGCCGGCCGCAGCTCAATGCGGCGAAGGCGGTGCTGGAGGACCTGGGCATCGAGGACGTGTGCATGGTCGGCGTCGCCAAGGGGCCGCATCACGGCCGCGACGGGCGCGAGGTGTTCCACATGCTCGACGGGCGCGAATTCCAGCTGCCGGTCAACGCGCCGGTGCTCTTCTACCTCCAGCGGCTGCGCGACGAGGTGCACCGCTTCGCGATCGGCGCGCACCGCGACAAACGGTCGAAAGCCATTGGTGCCAGTCCCTTAGACGAAGTTCCCGGCATCGGTCCGGCCCGCAAGAAAGCGCTGCTGATGCATTTCGGCACCGGCCGCGCGGTCCGCAACGCCAGTCTGGAAGACCTGAAGAAGGCGCCGGGCGTGTCGGCGGGGGTCGCACAGCAGGTCTACGACTTCTATCACGCGCGCTGAATCCCGCAGATCTCCGCCGTTTCTCCATTGTCGCTGCACCGCCGGTCGCTAGACTGGTCGCAGTACAGGGGGACAGTGTAGAGATGACGACGCGGCGGCTGGCGCTTTTGGCGCTGTTCGGTTCCACCAGCTGGGCGGCGCATGCCGCGGACAAGGTCATCTACCAGCCCGCACCCGCCTGGGTGAAGCCGGCGCCGGCGATCGATACCGCGGCGATCACGCCCGATTCGCCGGTCCTGCTGCTGCTCGACAACCAGCAGCGGCTGGAGGGTGGCGAGGTCTGGCAATATTCCGACATCGCCTCGCGGATCGCGACGACGGAGATGCTGGGGCAGGCGGGCACGGTGACGCTGCAATGGCAGCCGGCGGCGGGCGACCTGATCGTCCATCGCGCCGAGATCGTGCGCGGCACCGAGCACATCGACCTGTTGACATCGGGCAAGGCGTTCGACGTCCTGCGCCGCGAACGGCAGCTGGAGCAGCGTCAGCTCGACGGCATGCTGACCGCGACGATGGCGGTGGAGGGACTGCGCGTCGGCGACGTGCTGCACATCACCTCGTCGATCACGCGCAAGGATGCGGTGCTGAAGGGGCAGGTGCAGGGCTTTCAGGGCCTGCCCGCCGCGCCGCTGAAGATCGGCTATGCCCGCACCCGGCTGTTGTGGCCGGCGGCCGATCCGGTGCGCTGGCGCTTCTATGCCGATGCGGCCAGGCCGGTGGAGACGACCGCCGGCGGCTATCGCGAGATCACGATCCTGCTGCCGCTCGCCAAACAGCCCGACCTGCCGAACGATGTTCCGGCGCGGTTCCGCAAGCTCACCGTGCTGGAGGCGACCAGCTTCGCCGACTGGGCCGGGGTGTCGAAGGTGATGGCGCCGCTCTATGCCACCGACGGCGTGATCGCGCCGGACAGCCCGCTGGCCGCGGAGCTGGCGAAGATCAGGGCGGCGGATGCCGACCCGATGGTGCGGACCGCGGCGGCGCTGCGGCTGGTGCAGGAACAGGTGCGCTATCTGTTCAACGGCATGGACCAGGGCAATTACCAGCCGCAGAGCCCGGCGCAGACCTGGGCGTTGCGCTATGGCGATTGCAAGGCGAAGACGCTGATGCTGCTCGCGTTGCTGCGCGGGCTGGATATCGCGGCCGAGCCGGTGCAGGCGAACAGCACTCTGGGCGATCTGGTGCCGGAGCGGTTGCCGACGCCGGGCGCGTTCGACCATATCCTGGTGAAGGCGACCGTCGGGGGCGAGACGCTGTGGCTCGACGGCACCGATTCGGGCGCGCGGCTGGCCGATCTGCGCGACGTGCCGAACTTCGGCTGGGTGCTGCCGGTGCGGGCGGATGGCGCGGCGCTGGTCGCGATGCCGAAGCGCCCGCATGCGCGGCCCGACGTCGAGGCGGCGATCGATCTGGACGAAACCGCGGGAGTCGGCCTTCCCGCGCCGGTGACCGCGACGGTGACGATGCGCGGGCGGCTGGCGCAGATGATCCAGGCGGCGCAGGCGCAGGCGAGCACGGACGAGCTCAAGGCGATGGCGGTCAAGATGAGCGAGGGGCTGGTCGGCACCGCCACGATCGTCGACCGCACGCTCGGCTTCGACCCGGTCACCGGCACGGCGACGGTCAGGATCACCGGCGTCGCCTATCCGGACTGGACGCGGACGGACCAGCGGTTCCGCAGCGTGATCGACAAGGTGGTCGGCCAGATGACCTTCGAGCCCGACCGGACCCGCACCGCCTGGGCCGCGCTGCCGGTATCGACCGGCGACAGCGCGCATTATCGCGCGGTGACGCGCATTCGCCTGCCCGATGGCGGCAAGGGCTATACGCTGGAGGGCGACCGAAGCTTCGCCACACCGATGGCGGGCGTCACGCTGATCCGCAGCGTCCGCCAGGAGGGCGGCGTGGTGACGCTGGACGACAGCAGCATCGCGACCGGTATCGAGTTGCCCGCGGCGGAGATCGCGGCCAACCGCGCGGCGATCGCGGCGGCGAAGAATCGGCTGCTGACCATCGTCGCCCCGACCGACCTGCCGGGCCAATATGCGCGGATCGACGCGGCGAAGCGCGCAGGCGGCTTCGCGGCGATGACGGCGCTGTACGATCGCGGTGTCGCCGACGCGCCGGGGGAGGCGACCGCCTATACCAACCGCGCATGGTTCTGGGAGCAGATCTACGACCGGCCCAAGGCGATCGCCGACATCGGCCGCGCGATCGCGATCACGCCGGACGTCGACAGTTACACCTGGCGCGCGCGGCTGTATCAGGAGGGCGGCGACCGGGACAAGGCGCTGGCCGACCTGATCGCGGCGCAGGCCCTCGATCCGTCGTCCGACGCCATCGTGCGGCAGCTGGCGATGCTGCGCGCCGAGCGCGGCGAGAAGGATGCGGCGCTCGACCTCATCCAGCCGCGGATCGACGCCGGCGGCAAGAGCAAGGCGGCGATGATCGCGCTGAAGGCGGACGTGCTGGCGCAAACCGGCGACCGGGATGCCGCGATTCTCGCGATCGACCAGGCGGTGGCGGCGAGCCCCGGCAATCCTCAACTGCTCAACGGTCGGTGCTGGATCAAGGGGACGCTGAACGTCGCGCTCGACACCGCATTGAAGGATTGCACGCGGTCGATCGAGCTGAGCGATTCGACGGTGGCCGCGCTCGATAGCCGGGCGATGGTGTTCTACCGGCTCAACCGGATGGACGATGCGCTCGCCGATCTGAACGCCGCGCTGGACATCGAACCCGATCAGGCAGCGAGCCTGTACATGCGCGGCATCATCCTGGGCAAGCAGGGCAAGCCGGAGGGCAAGCGCGACCTGATCGCCGCGCGCACGATGCGCCCGCGGATCGACGACGACTATAAACGCTACGGCATCGTGCCGTGACCGCCGCGGTGACCGGCGGCGGCCTCTAGCTATTTGTTCATCGACCCGCTGTAGAGCGGGGCGATGGCGACCCCCGTCTTCCTGACCGTCGATACCGAATTCGCCTGGCGGCATCACGCCGCCGGGCTGGATGTCGAGACGATCTATGCGCGCTCGCTGGAGCCGGCGGGGGTGGGGCTGAGCCATCAGCTCGATGTGCTCGCGGCGCACGGGCTGAAGGCGTGTTTCTTCGTCGATCCGATGCCGGCGCTGGTGTTCGGGCTGGCACCGGTGAAGCGCATGGTCGATACGATCCTGGCGGCGGGGCAGGAGGTGCAATTGCACCTGCACCCCAATTGGGCCGGCGCGACGGCGGGCGATCGGGGCGCGAGCTTCGGCCGGTTCCAGATGCACGAATATGCGCTGGACGAGCAGGTCGGGCTGCTGGTCGGCGCAACCGAATTGCTGGTCGCGGCGGGCGCGCCGCAGCCGATCGCGTTCCGCGCGGGGGGCTATGCCGCCAATGCGGACACGCTGCGCGCGCTGGCGGCGCTCGGTTTCGTCTATGACAGCAGCCACAATGGCGGCGAGCGGGCGGAGAGCCGGACCGGCCTGCCGCCGGAGCAGATCGCGCCGGTCCTGCATCACCTGATCGAGGTGCCGGTGTCGGTGATCGAGGATGCGCCGGGGATCTGGCGGACGTTTCAATTGTGCGCGCTGTCGAGTGCGGAGGCGGCCGCGGCGCTCGACCATGCCGCCGCGGAGGAGCATGCGGCGGTGACGATCGTCAGCCATGGCTTCGAACTCGCCAACCGTTTGGGGACGCGGGCGAACGGCGTGCATGTCCGCCGCTTCGACACGCTGTGCCGGTTGCTCGGCGCGCGGCGCGACGAACTGCCGACGATGCATTTCGCCGACCGGCCGGCGTTGCCGCTGGATCGCGACGACCGGCCGCTCGCGGCGAATGCGTTGCGGCGGCGGTTGCGGCAGGCGGAGCAGCTCTGGTCGAACTGGGTCGCGGAGCGCGCGGCATGACCGCGGTGGCACTGCGGTTCCAGATCGGCGCGCGGACGCTGGCGTCGGTCCGGCGGCGGCTGGTCCGGGTCGCGCTGTCGCTCGACGACGTGCTCGCCGGGGCGGTGCCGACGCTGCCGCCGGGCGAGGGGGACGGCTATCTCGTCACCTCGCTGCCGGCGGCGCTGGCGGACCGGGTCGACGGACGGGGGCATGCGGCGGTGGTGCGGCAGCGCTACACGCGATTCTACACCGACCTCGGGATCGGGCATGAGGCCTGGCTTGCCGGCCTGTCGGGCTCGGCGCGCTCGACGCTGAAGCGCAAGACGAAGAAGGCGGCGGCGGCGGGGATGGCGATACGGGCCTATCGCACGCCCGACGAACTCGCGGATTTCTATCCGCTGGCACGGGCGGTGTCGGCGAAAACCTATCAGGAGCGGCTGCTCGATGCGGGCCTGCCGGAGGATGCGGCGTCGGTCGCGCATCTGCACGCGCTGGCGGCGGCGGACGGGGTGCGGGCGTGGCTGTTGTCGATCGGCGGTGCGCCGGCGGCCTATCTGTGCTGCACCGCGCAGGGGACGGCGTTGCGCTACGACCATGTCGGGCATGACCCGGCGTTGAACGACCTGTCGCCGGGGACGGTGCTGCAGGCGGCGGCGATGCGCGACCTGTTCGGCGACCGCTTCGCGCGGTTCGATTTCACGGAGGGCGAGGGGCAGCACAAGCGGTTGTTCTCGACCGGCGGGGTCGATTGCATCGACCTGCTGCTGCTGCGGCCGACGCTGGCGAACCGCGCGACGCTGGCGGCGCTGACCGTGTTCGACGGGGCGATGGCGCGGGCGAAGCGCGCGACGCGGCATCCCGCGCTGACGGCGCTGGCGAAGCGAGTCCGGCGCTGATCCGGCCCTGATCCGGAGATGGCGGGGGGCGGTTCGGGCGCTATATCGGGCATATGCACCTGAGCGCAGAAGCCATCGTCCTCGCCGTTCGCGCGCACGGGGAGCATGGTGCGGTGGTGCGGGCGCTGACCCGCGGAGACGGCGTGCAGCCCGGTTACGTGCGCGGCGGGCGATCGCGGCAGATGCGGCCGGTGTTGCAGCCCGCCAATGCGATCGCGGGCGAATGGCGGGCGCGGACCGGCGAGCAGCTGGCGGCGCTGACGATCGAGCCGCTGCACAGCCGCGCCGCGCTGCATGGCGAACCCTTGCCCGCCGCCGCGCTGGCCTGGGTGACCGCACTGACCGCCGCGGCGCTACCCGAGGCGCAGCCCTATCCCCGCATCTACGATGCGCTGGGCGGGGTGCTCGACGCGATCGAGGCGGCGCCGACGGCGCGGGGCTGGGCGAGCGCGCTCGCCCGCTACGAACTGCTGCTGCTTGCCGAACTGGGCTTCGGCCTCGACCTTGGCACCTGCGTCGTCACCGGTGGCGGGGAGGACCTCGCCTTCGTCAGCCCGCGCAGCGGCGGGGCGGTGTGCCGGGGGGCGGCGCATGGCTATGAGGAGCGGCTGTTCGCGCTGCCCGCGTTTCTGGCCGGGGGCGGGGCGGCGGGCTGGCCCGATATCCTCGCCGGTCTGGCGATCACCGGGCATTTCCTCGCCCGCGACCTGCTGACCGATCGCCGGGCGGAGCCGCTGGTCGCGCGCGAGCGGCTGGTGGCGATGCTCAAGCGGGCGGGGTGAAAAGGGCGGTTGCGTGACGCGCGGGGGCGCGGCAAGGCAGGCGCCATGGCATTGATCGCACTTCTGCCGGGCGACGGCATCGGCCCCGAGGTTATCCAGCAGGCACGACGCGTGCTCGACGCGCTCGATCTCGACCTGCGCTACGAGGAGGCGCCGGTCGGCGGCGTCGCCTATCACACGCTCGGCCATCCGCTGCCCGAGACGACGCTGGACGTCGCGCGGCGCGCGGATGCGCTGCTGTTCGGTGCGGTCGGCGATCCGACCTGCGACAATCTGGAACGCGCGCTGCGGCCGGAGCAGGCGATCCTCGGGCTGCGCAAGCACCTCGGCCTGTTCTCCAACCTGCGGCCGGCGACGCTGTTCGCGGGGCTGGAGGATGCCTCGGCGCTGAAGCCGGAGATCGCGCGGCAGATCGACCTCGTCATCGTCCGCGAGCTGAACGGCGACGTCTATTTCGGCGAGAAGGGTCGCCGCACCACCGCCGACGGCCTGCGCGAAGGCTATGACATCATGAGCTATGACGAATCCGAGGTGCGCCGCATCGCGCGCGTCGGATTCGAGACGGCGCGCCGCCGCAAGGGCAACCTCTGCTCGGTCGACAAGGCGAACGTGCTCGACACCTCGCAATTGTGGCGCGACGTGGTGATCGAGGTGGCGGCGGACTATCCCGACGTGACGCTGACCCACATGTATGTCGACAATGCCGCGATGCAGCTGGTGCGCAATCCGGGCCAGTTCGACGTGATCGTCACCGGCAATCTGTTCGGCGACATATTGTCGGATCAGGCGTCGATGTGCGCGGGGTCGATCGGCATGCTGCCGTCGGCGAGCCTCGATGACGCGGGCAAGGGGCTGTACGAACCGATCCACGGTTCCGCCCCCGATATCGCCGGGCAGGGCAAGGCCAATCCGTGCGCCGCGATCCTGTCCGCGGCGATGATGCTGCGCCATTCGCTGGGGCAAGGCGCGGCGGCGGACCGGATCGAGGCTGCGGTGGCGCGTGCGATCCGCGACGGCGCGCGCACCGCCGATCTGGGCGGCACGATGACGACCGCCCGGATGGGAGACGCGGTGCTCGCCGGTCTGTGAGCGCGTTGCTCGAGATCGCGGTCGTCATCCCGACCTTCAACGAGAAGGCGAACGTGCCGACGCTGATCGCGAGGCTCGATCAGGCGCTGGCGGGGCGGCGCTGGGAAGCGATCTTCGTCGACGACGACAGCCCCGACGGCACCGCCGACGCCGCGCGCGAACTGGGGCGGCTCGATCCGCGGGTGCGGGTGATCCATCGCATCGGCCGCCGCGGCCTGTCCTCGGCGTGTATCGAGGGGATGTGCGCGACCGCCGCGCCCGTCGTCGCGGTGATCGACGGCGACCTGCAGCATGACGAGACGCTGCTGCCCGCGATGCTCGACCTGCTCCAGCGCGACGCCGAGCTCGATCTGGTCGTCGGATCGCGTTTCGTCGCGGGCGGCGGCACCGGCGACTGGGACCGCGACCGCGTCGCCAAATCGGCCTTTGCCACCCGGCTGTCGCGCAAGGTGCTCAAGGGCGACCTGAGCGATCCGATGAGCGGCTTCTTCGCGATCCGGACCGACCATGCACGGCGGCTGGCGCCCGAACTGTCGGCGATCGGGTTCAAGATCCTGCTCGACCTGATGACCGCGAGCCCCATCGCGCTGCGCTTCGCCGAGCTGCCCTATACGTTCCGCGTGCGGACGGAGGGGGAGTCGAAGCTCGATCACGTCGTCGCGATGGAATATCTGATCGCGCTGTACGACCGGATGTTCGGGCGGTTCGTGCCGGTGCGGTTCGCGATGTTCTCCGGCATCGGCGTACTCGGCGTCGGTGTGCACATGGGGGTGCTCGGGCTCGCCATGCTGCTGGGGGCGGCGTTCCTGCCGGCGCAGATCATGGGCGCGGTGGCGGCGATGACGTTCAACTTCCTGCTCAACAATGCGCTGACCTATCGCGACCGCCGCCTGAAGGGGGTGCGCCAGCTGCTCGACGGCTGGGTGTCGTTCTGCGTCGTCTGTTCGGTCGGGCTGGTCGCCAATGTCGGCATCGCGGCGTTCGTCCACGATTTTCGCGACGGCGGCGCCGCCGCCTCGGCCTTGATCGGCATCCTCGTCGGCGCGGTGTGGAATTACGCGCTGTCCTCCAAATTCGTCTGGGGACGCTACTGAGTCACCCCTGGCCGCGGACCGGTCCGGGGTGGAACGACCGGGGCGTAGCGGCGGCATCCTGTCCGGTGCCGTCGGGGGTTTCGAACAGATGCTCCAGCATCGCCGCCATCGCCATCTGGCCCCGTTCGGTGAGGGCGACGTGGACGCGGCGATGGTCGTTGGGATCGGGATGGCGGGCGATCAGGCCGCTTTCCTGCAGGCGGTCGATCCGCCGCATCGCCCCCGCCGCGCTTTCGCCCGACATCAGCCGCAGGTCCTTGACGCAGAGCCGCTCCCCCGTACCGGCGGCGACGAACAGGTCGAGCATCATGTCCCAGGCGGGATCGACCAGCAGGTCGCGTGGCAGGACGGTGCTCATCGTCGCGCGCAGCTGGCGGGCATGGCGGGCGCGGGCAAGCAGCGCGGCGGACATCGGCCGGCGCGAGGGGGCATCGCCATAGCGGGCGGCGGCACCGCAGCTTTCGTCACCACGGGGCGGGGTCATCGTTCGCGCAACGCTTCCTGCGCGCGATTCAGCGGCTTCAGCAGATATTGCAGGACGGTCTTGCTGCCGGTGTGGATATCCACCGTCGCGACCATGCCGGGGGTGATCGGGAAGCGCTTGCCCGCCTTGTTGGCCAGCGAGTCCGCGTTGGTGCGGACGAACACGCGGTAATAGAGCGTCTCCGGCTTCACCTCGTCGCGGATCGTGTCGGGCGAGATGCTGGCGACAATGCCGTCGAGCCCGCCATAGACCGAATAGTCATAGGCGGTGACCTTCACCTTCGCCGCCTGCCCCGGGCGGATGAAGGCGATGTCGCGCGGCTGGATGTGCGCCTCGATCAGCAGCCGTTCGTCGAGCGGCACGATCTCCATGATCCGGCCGTTGGGCGGCACGACGCCGCCGATCGTCGATACCTCGATATTCTTGACGACGCCGCGCACCGGCGAACGCAGGGTGAGCCGCGACAGCGTGTCGGAGCGGCCGCGGACGACGGGGGCGAGGCTGTCGACCTCTTCGGTGACCTTGGCGAGGTCCTGCCGCGCCTCGACCATATATTGCGAGCGGAGGTCCGCCTTTTTCAGCGCCATGTCGGCGCGCTGGCGTTGCAGGCGCAGCACCTCGACGTTGCTCGCCGCGCCGACCGCGATCAGCGACTGGCCGATCGTCACCTCGCGCCCGATCAGCGCCAGACCCTGGTCGATCAGGCCGAGCGAAGATTGCAGGCTGCGGCGGCGCGTCTCGTACAGCCGCGTCTCGGCGGCCTTGAGATCGGGATAGCGATCGAGCTCGGCGGGGAAGGACAGCGGCGTGCCGTTCGCCTCGGCACGGAGGCGGGCGGCGCTGGCGAGCGCGGCGCGGTATTTGGCGGCGCTTTCGTCGACGGTCGACCCCGCCTGCGTCGGGTCGAGCTGCGCGAGCAACTGGCCCGGCGTGACGATATCGTCCTGCCGCACCAGCAACTTGGCCAGGATGCCGCCCTCCAGCGATTGCAGCACCTGTTCGCGGCTGGTCGGCACCACCCGCGCCTCGCCGGTCGCGACCTCGTCGAGGCTGGCGAACCAGGCCCAGCCGAGCGCCGCGGCGAACAAAGCGGCGAGCAGCCAGACCAGCCGCCGCGCGGTGACGAGGCGGGTTTCGCCGTCGCCGCCGAACAGATGGTCGTCCTCGATGGCCAGCGTGGTCATGCCGCGGCACTCCGGGTTCCGCGCATCGTCGCGAGGATATGGTCCTTGGGCCCGTCGAGGACGATGCCGCCATTGTCGATGACGACGATACGGTCGACGATGTCGAGCATGCGCGTGCGGTGGGTCGCGACGACGAGCGTGCGGGTACGGCTCCAGAGTCCGAGCTGCTGGATGAAGTGGCGCTCGGTCGCCTCGTCCATCGCCGCGGTCGGTTCGTCGAGTAGCGCGACCATCGGCTGGCGGAGCAGCAGGCGGGCGAGCAGCAGCGCCTGCACCTGCCCGCCGGACAGGCCGAGCCCGCCCTCCTGCACGACATGGCCGAGGCCGTCGCGCAGGCGGCGGACCATGCCCTCCGCGCCGACCGTGGCCAGCACCGTCATGATCTCGCCATCCGCGGCGGCGGGCGCGCCGAGCGTCAGATTGTCGCGCAACGTGCCGTGGAACAGCCGGCTGTGCTGGGTGAGCAAGCCGACGTCGCGGCGCACGTCGGCGGGATCGACCTGATGCAGCGCGAGGCCGTCGAGCAGCACCTCGCCCGACACTGGCTGAAGCATGCCGGACAATCCCTGCAGCAAAGTCGACTTGCCAGCGCCGTTGCGGCCCAAGAGCGCGATCCGTTCGCCCGCCGCGATGTCGAGCTGCGGGACGGAGAGGGCGGGCGGGGCGTTGGGATCGACATAGGTGAACACCGCCGAACGGAGCGCGAAATCGCCGGTGACCGCGGGCAGCGGGATGCGGTGATCGGCATCGGCGCTGTCGACGGGCAGCGCCATGATCTGGTTGAGACTGCCCATCGCCACCTTCGCATGCTGGAAGCGGCCGAGCAGTTGCGTCACCTGCGCCATCGGCGCCATCATCCGCGATCCGAGGATCGAGGTGGCGACGAGCACGCCGGTGGTGATGTCGCCGGCGATGACCAGCGGCGCGCCGACGAAGATGATCGCGGCATAGACGCCGTTCTGCACGCTCTGCGTCCAGACCGACAGGCTGTTGGTGAGGCCGCGCAGGCGCAGTTGCGCCTCGCCCGCCACGGCATTGTAATGGTTCCACTGATGGTGGAAGCGCTCCTCGGCCTGGAGGACCTTGATGTCCTCGATGCCCTGGATCGCCTCGACCAGCATCGCGTTGCGCAGCGAGGATTCGCGCATCGATTCGGTGGCGAGGATGCGCAGCCTGCGCTGGGCGAGCAGGCCGGGCAGTAGCAGGAGCACCAGCGCGCCGAGCGGCACCAGCGCGAGCGCGCCGCCGATATACCAGAGCAATGCGAGGAACAGCAGGAAGAAGGGCATGTCCGCGACCGTCGCGACGGTGGTCGAGGTGAGCATGTCGCGGACCTGGTCGAGGTCGCGCAATTGCGAGATGAAGGTGCCGGTCGAGGCGGGCCGCGCGCGGTTGCGGACGCGTAGCGCGTGGCCGAAGACGCGGTCGGAGATGCGCAGGTCGGCGCGCTTGCCGAGGACGTCGACGATGTTGGTGCGCAGACGGCGCAGCACGAAGTCGAAGCCGATCGCGATCAGCACGCCGACGAACAGGATGGTGAGCGTCGGGATCGATCCCGCCGGCACTACCCGGTCGTAGACCTGCATGGAGAATAGGACGCCGGCGAGGCCGAGCAGGTTTGTCACGACCGAGGCGGCCATGACATGGCCGTAGGAGGGGGCGTCGCGCATCAGGATCTGGCGCAGCCAGTGATCCTCGAACGGGCGGATATAGGTGTCGACGCGCAGGTCCGGGGCGGAGCGCGCGGGGCGCGGGGTGACGAAGCCGGTGGCCGCGGCGACGAGGTCGGCGAGGGGGAGGCGGGTCTGGCCGCCGCGGTCGCCGGGCAAGGTCAGGCAGGCATAGCCGTCGCCGTCGACCCCCTCGATCAGCGCGATCTCGCCGTCGGACAGGCGCGCGATCACCGGCAGCCGCCAGCCGGTCAGCCGGACGTCGCGCGGCGCGGCGAAGCGGACGGTGAGGCCGGTGGCGCGGGCGAGCGTGCGGATGCGGGCGTCGTCGTCGCCGCCGAGGTCCCATTGCGCCGCCAGCCGTGCGCGCTGTTCGGAGACGGGCAGGCGATACTGGCGGGCGACGCGCCCGAGCAGTTCGAGCCAGCCGTCGATGCCGGTGGCAGGCGGGACCGCCAGCAGGGCGCTCACAGCGTCACCCCGCGGACGGCGGTGCCGGCGAGGCCGAAGGCGTCGCGCATCCGGCCGGAGAGGAACAGGCAGTCCACCTGCAACCGGCGCAGGTCGTGCGCGGTGTTGACCGCTTCGTAGCGGACCTGCTGCAATTCCTGTTCGGCGTTGAGCAGGTCGACGAGCGTCCGCGTTCCCATTTCGAGATACTGGATGCGGTAGAGCCGGCCGGTCTCGCGCATATTGTCCTCGCGCGCGGTCAGCGTCGCGCCGAGCCGCGACAGGCTGTCGATCTGCTGCTGCGCCTCGGCGAGACGCTGTCCGGTTTCGTTGCGGACGCGCTTCGCGCGCGCCTCCGCCGCGTCCAGTTCGTAGGAGGCGCCGCGGACCCGTGCCCTGGTGAGCCCGCCGGCGAAGATGGTGCTCGTGACGCGCAGGCCGACGTTGTAGATGCTGCGCTGGCCGAACGGCGAGGCGAAGTCGGTCGAGGCGTCGCCGCCCAGTGCCAGCGTCGGATAGCGATCGGCGCGGCTGCGGCGCAGATAGGCCGATGCGCGCTCGGTCTGCGCGTCGGCGGCCATCACCGCCGGCACGGTGTCCCAGTCGGACGCGGGCTGCGCGCAGCTGCGCATCAGCCAGTCGGGGACGTTCGCCGACACGGTCGCGGGCGGTGCCGCACGGCCGAGCAGGAAGGCGAGGTTGCTCGCCCAGCGACGGCGCTCCGCCTCGATCGTGGCGAGGCTGGCGGTCGTCGCCTCGACCCGCGCCTGCGCCTGCAACGCGTCCGAGCGGGTCGCGGCGCCCATCGTGGTGCGCTTGCCGACCAGTTCGCCGATCTGGCCGATGCTGTCCGCCTGATCGACGGCGATCGCGTGCAGCGCTGTCGCCCGCTGCAGCTCGATCAGCGCATAGGCCGTGTCGCGGATCAGCGTGTCGACCGCCAGCAGCATCTCCGCGCGGCCGACGCGGGTGCCGGCGCGCGCTGCGGCGACATCGCTCGACACCTTGCCGAAATCGTACAGCATCTGCGACGCGCCGACCTGCGGGCGGGGGCGCCACGTACCGGTGACGCGGCTGTCGTAGCCGCTGCCGACCCCGGCGCTGACCGTCGGCAGATAGCCGGCGCGGGCGGCCGCGACCTCTTCGCCGCGGGCGTTGAGCGCGCCCGCCGCCTCGATGACCGACGGGTGCCAGGCGACCGCCTCGCGCGCGGCATTTTCCAGCGTTATGGGGGCGCCGGTATCGGCGGCCATGCCGCCGCCGCAGATCCCGATTGCCAGCGCGACAATTGTCGCCCGTATCGCAAAATGACTATGGCAATAGTCCATGATGGTCCGATCCTCTTCTGTTATCCAGAAGAGGGCCGGGACCTTTAATAAACAGTGTAGGGGTGCTGACCTTTACAGAAATCAGCAGCAATACTTTAGATGCGTTCTGGTTTGTTCAAACAACATGATTGGTTGTAATTCCATAACGGTCGTGATCTTCGGGGGAAACGACAAGGTAATCGAGTGGATCGGCGATGGCGGGCATCGCGCTGTTCATGACCGAAACCGGATGGTCCGTCGCCGGCATCGCGCCATGCGGATCGTCGGTCTGCGTCGCGAGATAATGGGTGAGCACGTTCTCGAGATCGCCCTGTCCCTCGAACAGATCGTAGGCGGCGAGGCTGATGGCCGTGGCTTCGGGCGCATGCGTCGTCGCCGTGCCGGGGGCGATGGCGCCATCGAGGGCGATGACGTCCGATTCCACGCTGCCGAAGGCCGTGATGCCGGCGAGCGCGGCGGTCGCGGGCCCGTCCCCCGGTACGTCGATCGTGACGGTCAGCGTCGCGACCGAAGTGGCGCCGTTCGGCTGCACCAGATGATAGGTGAAGCTGTCGACCAGATCGACCGCGGAATAGGCCAGCGTCGCGCTCGGCTGATAGCTGTAGCCGCCGGTTTCGTTGACGGTCAGCGTGCCGTACCGTCCGGTGAGGACGACCGGCGTGTCGCCGACCTCGGCAAAGCCGGTGCCGCGGTCGACGTGCAGCGCCGCGAACGGGGTGCTCGCCGTATCGTTGGCGAACAGGTCGCCCTGCACGGTTTCGCGCGTCGCCAGTTCGAAGCGGTCGAGCAACGTCGTCGTCGTGCCCAGCGAGACGGTGCTGCCGAAGCCGAGCACGGCGGTGCCGCTGCTGACCGAATAGCTGTAGTTGCCGGCGGGCAGGTCATCGAGCACGAAGGTGGCGGTGGGGACGGTATTGCCGAGGCTGACCACCGACAGGACCGACACGTTGCGGATCACGGCGTTGCCGGCATCCCGCACGATCAGATTGTAGGTCGGCAGCAGCGCGAGATTGTCGGTGCGGGCGACGATCGTCACGTCGGCGGTGGTGTTGGCCTGCACCGTGAAGCCGCTGTTGCCGCTGCCGCCCAGCACGCCGGTGTTGTAGGTGAACGCGGTGACCGGCGGAGCGACGACCTCCACGTTGCGATAGGTGACGTCGGCGATCGCCGCATCGTTCACCGCCAGCGGCGCGCCGGCGATGTCGCCGCTGCCGATCGTGATCGACAGGCTGGCGCTTTCGCGTTCGTTGTCGCTCGGATCGATCAGCGTATAGGTGAAGACGTCGGTCCGGCCGATCGCCGCGGCGTTGGCGTCGGGCGTGTAGGTGTAGCTGCCGTCGGTGTTGATGACCAACGTTCCCCAGTCGCCGTCGACGATCGTGCCATTGGCGGTGACCGCGGTGACGATGCCGTTGTGGGTGACGCTGTCGACCCGCGTCGCGGCGCTGACCACGTCGACCGCGCCGCCGGGACCGGGATCGGTGATGACGTTGCCGCTGCCCGGCTGCGGGACGACCGACTGGATGTCGGTGAAGTCCGAATCGCGGCCGTTGACGATGAGGTCGCCGAGCACGCCGATGCCGGCAAGCCCGCCGTCGAAGGTGACGAAGGCGCGGTAGCTGCCCGGCCCCAGCGTCTCCGTCGCGACCAGATTGTCGCTGAGCAGGCCGAGTTCGAGCAGGGTCCCGCCCGCCGTGCCGTTGACCGCGACCCAGTTGGTGCCGTCGAACCGCTGCACGACGACCGCATAGCCGCCGCCGAGGCCGAGCGTGAGCAGGCCGTCATAGGTGAAGGTCGCATCGAGGCTGTGGCCCGCGGCGACGGTGAACTGGACGTTGGGGATGGCCAGCACCTGCGCCTGCAGATTGACCAGCCCGAGCGCGACCAGCGCCACGTAATTGGCCGAGCCGGCGTTCACGTTCGTCGTCACCGGCACGATGTCGATCGAGGCGGTGTCGGTGTTGCCGAACGCCTGGATATCGAACGGGGCGACCGCGGTGGCGGCACCGGAGACGTTGCCGGCGCCATCGGCCTGCGTCGCCGATACGGTGGCGCCGGTGAGCTGGACGGGCGAGAGCGGCACGGAGAAGCTGCCGTCGCCGGCGACCGTCGCGGTGCCGAGCAGCACGCCGCCGGCGCGCACCTCGACCCGGGCGCCGGGTTCGCCGGTGCCGGTCAGTGCGGTGCCGTCGCCGCTGACCGTCAGGCCGGCGGGGGGCGGCGGCGCGGTGAGATCGGGCGCGGGCGCGTTCGTCGGGCCGGACAGGTTGCCCGCCGCATCCCGCTGGGTCGCGACCAGCGCCTCGCCGTTGCGCTGCGGCGTGGTGAGCGTCACCAGATAGCTGCCCGAGCCGCCGACCACGGCGGTGCCGAGGATCGCGTTGCCCGGACCGGTGATCGTCACCGTCGCCCCGGGTTCGCCGAGGCCGGTCACGACATCGCCCTGGCCGCCGACCGTGGCGGTCGGTGCGGCCGGCGCGGTGAGATCGGGTGCGAGAGCGGGGATCGAGGGCGAGGCGTTGCCGGCCGTATCGGCCTGTACGACGCCGAGCCGTTCGCCGTTGCGCTGCGCCACGTCGAGCGTCGCGACATAGCTGCCGTCCGCCGCCACGATCGCGGTGCCGATCGGGGTGCCGGCCGGGCCGGTGACGGTGATCCGCCCGCCGGGGACGCCGGTGCCGACGACGGCGGCGCCGTCGGGGGTGACGGTGGCGGTGGGGGCGAGCGGCGCGGTGGTGTCGGGCGCGAGGGCGGCGGCGGGTGGCGAGACGTTGCCCGCCGCATCCCGCTGGGTGACGGCGAGCGTCTGGCCGTCGGTCTGCGGCTGGTCGAGCCTGACGCTGTAGCTGCCGTCGGCGGCGACCGCGGCGGTGCCGAGGATCGCGCCGCCGGCTGCGGCGACGGTCACCGTCGCGCCGGGTTCGCCGGTGCCGGTGACGAAGCCGCCGTCCGCGGACACCGCGGCGACCGGCGTGGCGGGTGCGGTGCTGTCGGGGGCGAGCGCCGGGGCAACCGGCGACGGATTGCCGGCGGGGTCGCGCTGGCTGGCGCCGAGCAGTTCGCCGTTGGTCTGCGGGACGGTCAGCAGCGCGGTATAGCTGCCGTTGGCGGCGACGAGCGCGGTGCCGATCACCGCCCCGCCGGGGGCGGTGATGGTCACGGTCGCGCCGGCCTCCCCCGTGCCGGTGACGCTCGCGCCATCGGTCGAGACCGTGGCGGTCGGCGCGGCGGGTGCGGTGAGGTCGGGCGCGGCGAGGCCGGTGGCGGGCGAGACGTTGCCCGCCGGATCGGCCTGCGTCACCAGCAGCGCCTGTCCGTTCGCCTGCGGCGTGGTCAGCGTGATCGTATAGCTGCCATCGGCGGCGACGAGCGCGCTGCCGAGCGCGCCGCCCGGACCGGTGATGCGGACGGTGGCGCCTGCCTCTCCGGTGCCGGTGACGGTCGTGCCGGTGGCGTCGACGCCGGCAGTCGGCGCGGCGGGCGCCGTCAGGTCCGGTGCGACCGCATTGGCGGCGGGCGAGGCGTTGCCGGCGGCGTCCGCCTGGGTCGCGGTGAAGGCTTCGCCGTTCACCCGCGGCGGCGCGAGCGCGATCGTGTAGCTGCCGTCCGCGGCGACCGGGGCGGTGCCGACGATCGTCCCACCCGGGCCGGTCAGCGTGACCGTCGCGCCGGGTTCGCCGACGCCGCCGGCGCTCGTCCCGTCGCTGGCAATGACAAGGGTGGGGATCGCGGGGGCGGTAAGGTCCGGCGCGACCGCCACGACCGGGGGCGAGGCGTTGCCGCCGCCGTCGGTCTGCGTCGCGGTCAGCCGCTCGCCATCGACCTGTGGCGTCGACAGCGTCGCGCTGTAGCTGCCGTCCGCGGCGACGGTGGCGACGCCGATCGGCGTGCCGGCGGGATCGAGGATGACGATGCGGGCGCCGGCCTCGCCGCGGCCGGTCACTGTCGTGCCGTCGGTGGACACGGTCGCGGTGGGGGCGAGCGGGGCGACCAGATCGGGGGCGGTGGCGATGGCCGGGGGCGAGACGTTGCCGGCGGCATCCGCCTGGGTGACCGTCAGCGTTTCGCCATTGGTCTTCGCCGGGGTCAGCGTCGCGGCATAGGCGCCGTTGGCGGCGACGGTGGCGGTGCCGAGCGTCGCGCCGCCGGGGCCGCGGATCACGACCGTCGCGCCCGCTTCGCCGGTGCCGGTCACCACGCCGCCGGTCGCATCCAGCGTCGCGGTGGGGGCGAGCGGGGCGGTCAGGTCGGGGGCGATGGCGGTCGCGGGGGGCGAGACGTCGCCGTCCGCCTCCGTCTGGGTGACCCGGACGGTTTCGCCGTTGACCTGCGGCGGCGACAGCGCGACGCTATAGCTGCCGTCGGGATTGGCGGTGCCGGTGGCGATCACCGTACCGGTCGCGTTATAGACGGTGATCGTCGCACCGCCGAGGGCCGTGCCGGCGACGCTGGCACCATCCGTGCCGACCGTCGCCGTGGGGGCGGCGGGGTCGGTATCGACGACCAGATCGGGTGCGGTGGCGCTGACGGCCGGCGAGACGTTGCCCGCCGCGTCGGCCTGCCGCACCGACAGCGTCTCGCCGTCGGTCTGCGCCGCCGCGAGGGTGACGGTGTAGCTGCCGTCAGCGGCGACCGTAGCGGTGCCGATCGCGACGCCGAGCGGATTGCGCACGGTGACGGTCGCGCCGGCCTCGCCGGTGCCGGTGAGCGTCAGGCCGTCCGCCGCGACGCTGGCGGTGGGGGCCGCGGGGGCGGTCAGGTCCGGCGCGGTCAGCGGGGTGGCGGGCGAGACGTTGCCGGCGGCGTCCGCCTGCACGACGCGGAGCATCTGGCTGTCGACCTGCGGCGTGGCGAGGGCGACGCTGTACGTGCCCTGCGCGGTGACGATGGCGGTGCCGAGCGACGTGCCGTCCGCCGCGCGTACGGTGACGGTCGCGCCCGCCTCGCCCGTGCCGGACACGATCGTGCCGGTCGGATCGAGCGCGGCCGGGGGGGCTGGCGGCGCGGTGATGTCGGGCGCGGTCAGCGGGAGAAGGGGGGAGACATTGCCCGCGGCATCGGCCTGACCGACGGTGAGCGCCTCGCCATTCGCCTGTGCCGGGGTGAGCGTCGCGGTATAGCTGCCGTTCGCGGCGACGGTCGCGGTGCCGATCGCCGTACCGGCGGCGTTGCGCACGGTGATCGTGGCACCGGCCTCGCCGGTACCGGAGACGGTTGCGCCGTCCCCGCTGATGATCGCCGTCGGTGCGGCGGGTGCGGTGACGTCCGGCGCGGTGACGCCGACATTGGGGGAGGCGTTGCCGGCGGGGTCGCGCTGCGTCACCGACAGCGCTTCGCCGTTCGCCTGCGCGGGGGCGAGGGTGACGGCATAGCTGCCGTCGGCCGCCACCGCGGCGCTGCCGATCGCGGCGCCCGCCGGGCCGGTGATCGTGACGGTCGCGCCGGGTTCGCCGGTGCCCGACACGATCGTCCCGTCGCCGTTGATCGTCGCGGTCGGCGCAGCGGGGGCGACGAGGTCCGGCGCGCGCGCATCGGTGCTGCCCGAAACGTTGCCAGCGGCATCCGCCTGCGTCGCGCCGAGCCGCTCGCCATTGATCTGCGCCGGGCTGATCGTGGCGGTATAGCGGCCGTCCGCGGCGACGACGGCGGTGCCGATCGTCGCGCCGGCGGGACTGGTGATGGTGACGGTCGCGCCGGGTTCGCCGGT